>NZ_JAQMWQ010000013.1 GCF_030403775.1 Paenibacillus sp. BSR1-1 | reverse complement strand
CGCGGAAGGTGAAGAAGGTTGACCTCAAAATGAAAAACTGAGAAAACAAGAGAAAAAGAAAGCTTGTGTCCGGAATTAGGGGGCCAAACCGAACCGGTCGATAAAATTCAAAAACTGGCTGATAAATCAATAAGAGCAACAAAATGATTCGGAATCTCTTCGTAATTTTTCCAGAAAAAGTGAATATCCTCCTTAAAAAAACAAATATTAATAGAGTATTTTAGCAAGTGAGGAGTGAACCGAACGCATGAATGTTGGAAGAGCGAAGGAAATTGCCGAATCGGCAGATGTGATTACCGTGACCTATGAGGGGACACCGGTTATCATCCAGCATGTGGATGAAGCGACTAAAATGGCGCGGATTTATTCACGAAAGGATCCGGAGAATGAACGGGAAGTCCCTGTTTTAAATCTGATTGAAGAATAAAAGTCTCCGCTGCGACCCGGAGACTTTTTTTATTGTGGACTTGGAAGGCCCCCGCATTATTTTACCTCAATCGCCCCGCCGCTAACACGCTTAAAACCGCGTAGTTTACTTAAGTCCTCTACCAGCCTCAGGGCGGCCTGATCCTTCGCCTTCGCCTCAATCATTAAATCAATATCCTGGCCAAACTCTTTTAAAATCTTCAAAAATGGCATCACAAACTCAGGGTCGACGAAATCGGCATGAGAGCGGAATTCCTTCTCAGACTTCGGTGAGGAAATATGAACTTTGGGCACAAACGGTTTATGCGACCAAGTTTGAAAAATTCGCGGGAGCAAGTCCACAAGAGGTGCCTCACAAAGATTGGCCATGTGATGATGATAATCAAACACCAGAGGAATCCCTTCTTTTTGACAAACCGAGAGCGTCTCCTCAGCCGTATAGGTTTTATCGTCATTTTCTAATGTCATCACTTGTTTAATAGTAGCGGGCAGCGTCGTTAAATTCTCATGAAACCGGGCCAGTGCCTGCTGCTTATCCCCATACGCTCCGCCAATATGGATATTAATCAAACCTACGTCCTCTAGCCCCATAGCCTCAAACATTTGATAATGGTACGTCATGTCAACAACCGCATTTTCGGTAATCTTCGCTTTCGGCGAGGTAAAAAGCGTAAATTGATTCGGATGAAAGCTGACCCGGAGCCGCTTCTTCTGGACAATCGAACCAATCTCCTGCCACTCGCTTTCAAATGGCGTAATAAAGTCCCAGCGCACCTCTGGATGTGTGGCAAGCGGAACAATCGAGCTTGAAAAACGGTATAGCTCCAGCTCATGGGCAATATTGTAGTAGAGCATGCGGAGGGTGTGGTTTAAATTTTGCTTTGTCACCTCGAATAATTTTTCCTCCCGCTCCTGAACCCCCATTTGCTCATATCTCGTAAAGGTGAGCGTTTTGGCAGGGGAGGCATCCCACAAGCTAATCGCATGGGATACATAACCGAAACGAATTTTCATTTGTGAAAACTCCTTCTTTTATAAAAAATAAGAAATCGCACCGGCAATGCCTTCTTTTACTTTCCTAAAAAAAGATCCATGATTGAGTTTTGTTAACGACAGCGGCTCGGAGTCGGCGATGTCCCTTTTTAGAACCGACCGCAAGCGTTCAATAAAGGCGGGATCATACAGATAGCAATTAATTTCTTTGTTTAAAAAGAAACTGCGTTTGTCGAAGTTGGCGGTGCCGATATCACAGATTTTGTCATCGATGACGATTGTTTTGGCATGATAAAAACCATTTTTATATTGAAAAACCTCTGCTCCTTCACGAAGAAGCTTCCGTAAAAAACGGAACGAAGCTTCCTGAACAAGGACATGGTCAGCCGTATAGGGAACCATGACTGTAATGCTTACGCCGCGGCGTACCGCTTCCAGCAGCTCGGCAAAAACCTTCCGGCTTGGAATAAAATAGGGTGTACCAATAATAATGGAACTGCTGGACTTTCGAATCAAACGAATAAACCATTCCTCCAGCTGACCTGCTTCCGTCGGTACAAACTGGTGCCGCACCTCACCCTTCGGTAGTTTAGGAAAGTAATGTTGTGAGCGCTGCAAATTCTCCCCTGCATACTCCTTCCAGTCCATTAAAAACTCACTCTGCAAAAAATCGACGCTCTCGCCGGTTATTTTTAAATGATAATCCCGCCATGGGCTCAGCTTGGGATCGCCGTCAATATACTCCTGGCCAATATTAAATCCGCCAAGATACCCAATTTCCCCATCAATAATGGAAATCTTTCGGTGATTCCGAATCTGCGAGGAATAAAACAGAAAGGGGAGCTTAATCCGGTTGCTAAAGGCAAATCGAATGCCTGCTGCCCGCAAATCCTGGATGATTTTCTTCTTGATTTTCCAGCTGCCAAGCCGGTCGACGAGCAGCCGGACTTCGACCCCTTGGCGCGCTTTTTCTTTTAACAACGAGAGGAACTCCTGTCCAAACGGATCGTCCTTCACAATATAAAACAAGACATGAACATGCTTTTTTGCCTGGCGGATTTCGGAGAAATAATCGAGGAACAGTTCCTTACCGTGAGTGAAAATCTCAAAATTCCCATGAAGTATGGCCGTTTCGGTATTGCGGGCTATTGAAAGATGTTTCCTTCGGCCTAATTTAAAATCTAAAACCATCCAAAGAATGATCAGCCCAATCAAAAAAAGTGCAAATTGCATGTGGAATCGTTCCTCCAATCCGTTTTGTTAGTTTTTCCGAAGGCCATGATTTCTATAAGTCGAACGATTCCTTAAAAAAAACTGGTTGACTGAATGCTCATTCATAATATAATAGAGTTAAAGATGATTCAGAAAATTGTTTATTTTTACAACTTACAAAACATACAACGAAAGGGGCGTTTTATGTGAATGGTTTATTATGGGTTAACCTGATTGCATTCTTGGCTGTAACCGCTTACGCGATCAGCCTGTTCGTTTACGTTGTCAAAACGCGGATTGAATTCATCAAGCTTGGCAAAAAAGTCGAGTTTGACAACAATGTCAAAGAACGTCTGCAAAAAATCTGGGTCAACGTGTTTGGACAGAAAAAGCTTTTAAAGGACAAAAAGAGTGGTGCCATCCACGTCATGTTCTTTTACGGCTTCATTCTTGTTCAATTCGGGGCGCTTGATTTCATTTGGAAGGGACTGGCCCCAGGCTCACACCTGCCGCTAGGCCCGCTTTATGCAGGGTTTACGTTTTTCCAAGAAATCGTTACGTTGATGATTTTAGTAGCGGTCATTTGGGCTTTCCACCGCCGTTATGTTGAAAAATTAGTCCGTCTTAAGCGCAATTTTAAATCAGGGCTTGTATTGTTATTTATCGGCGGCTTGATGGTTTCAGTTTTAATCGGAAATGGTATGGGCATCATCTGGCACGGCGAAGAAACGTCTTGGACAGAGCCAGTCGCTTCGGTGATTTCGGTTATTTTTTCAGGCATTGGTGAAACCGCCTCGATTGTCATCTTCTACATTGCCTGGTGGGCGCATTTATTGTTCTTGTTAACTTTCTTAGTCTACGTACCGCAGTCCAAGCATGCGCACTTAATCGCGGGACCGGCGAACGTGTATTTTAACCGTTTAGAAAAACCAGGCAAGCTGAAAAAAGTGGATTTCGAAGATGAATCCCAAGAATCCTTCGGGGTTGGAAAAATTGAAGACTTCACACAGCACCAAATGATCGACTTTTACGCCTGCGTAGAGTGCGGCCGCTGTACCAACATGTGTCCAGCTACCGGCACTGGCAAAATGCTGTCGCCAATGGATTTAATTGTGAAAATGCGTGACCATTTAACGTTCCACGGTGCCGCGGTAACGCAAAAGCAGCCATGGGTGCCAACCTTTGCTTTTAGCGGTACAAAAGGAAACCAAATTGCTTTGGCCGCAAGCGGACAAGGTGCACAAGAATCGGCTGCTGCCCTTGCTTACAGTCCTAGCTTGATTGGCGATATCATTACAGAAGAAGAAATCTGGGCGTGTACAACCTGCCGTAACTGTGAGGACCAATGTCCGGTAATGAATGAGCACGTGGATAAAATTATTGACCTTCGCCGTTATTTAGTTTTAACAGAAGGAAAAATGGATGCCGATGCACAGCGTGCGATGACGAATATCGAACGCCAGGGCAACCCTTGGGGCTTAAACCGTAAAGAGCGCGAAAACTGGCGCGAAGTACGCGAGGATGTTCATATCCCGACTGTGAAGGAAATGAACAAGGCTGGCGAAGAATTCGAATACTTATTCTGGGTTGGCTCCATGGGCTCTTACGACAACCGCAGCCAAAAGATTGCCTTGTCGTTTGCGAAGCTGATGAACGAAGCAGGCGTGAAGTTTGCGATTTTAGGTAACAAAGAGAAAAACTCCGGCGATACACCTCGCCGTTTAGGTAACGAGTTCTTATTCCAGGATATGGCTGCAAAAAATATCGAGGAATTTGAAAAGGCTGAGGTTAAGAAAATCGTAACGATTGACCCGCATGCCTACAATATTTTCAAAAATGAATACCCTGACTTTGGTTTAGAGGCTGAGGTTTACCACCATACAGAGGTACTGTTTGAGCTAGTGAGAGATGGACGTCTTGTACCGAAGCATGCGGTTAACGAAACGATTACGTTCCATGATTCATGTTACTTAGGCCGTTACAATGACGTGTACGACGCACCTCGTGAGATTCTGAAATCCATTCCTGGCGTCAAGCTTGTCGAAATGGAACGGAACCGTGAAAAGGGAATGTGCTGTGGTGCCGGCGGCGGTTTGATGTGGATGGAGGAAGAAACCGGAAACCGAATTAACGTTGCAAGAACAGAGCAGGCACTTGCTGTTAATCCATCGGTTATCAGTTCGGGCTGTCCATACTGCTTAACAATGATTACCGACGGAACAAAGGCGAAGGAAGTGGAAGAAAAGGTGTCCACATATGATGTTGCCGAGCTATTAGAAAAAGCAGTCTGCGGTGAATTAAAGGCAGTAGCATCTTAATTAAGAATAGTAGAGGTTGAGTATTTTCGTGAATTCATAAAATTTTAGGAATTTTGCGTAAAAATATTTCAACTTCTACTCTTTTTTATGTAAAATAGAATATAGGGTAAAACGCTTACATTTCCTTTTTTTAATAAACGCATTGATGCGTTAATTTTTTAGTTTGTTATCGAGCGAGCGTTCAGTCACTTTGTTGAAGGGGTATTTAATAAACATAAAAGGGAGAGTGTTTTGAATGGGGAAAACGGTTATTTTAAGCGGAGTTAGAACGCCTTTTGGCAAATTCGCAGGATCCTTGAGCAGCTTCACGGCATCAGAGCTGGGAGGAATCGCAGTAAAGGAAGCTTTGGTGCGGGCTGATGTGAAAGCTGAAGAGGTTCAAGAAGTCATCCTTGGAACGGTTTTACAAGGAGGACAGGGGCAGATTCCATCTCGTCAGGCAGCAAGACATGCAGGATTGCCATGGGAAGTGAAAACAGAAACGATTAATAAGGTTTGCGCTTCCGGAATGCGGAGCGTAACCTTGGCAGACCAAATTATCCGCGCCGGCGATGAGGAAGTCATTGTTGCAGGTGGCATGGAATCGATGAGCAATGCGCCGTACATTCTGCCAAAGGCAAGATGGGGACTGCGCATGGGAGACGCTGCCGTAAATGATTTAATGATTCATGATGGTTTGAGCTGCAGCTTTACTGGTGTTCACATGGGCACATACGGAAACTCGACGGCTGCAGAGATGGAGATCTCCCGAGAGGCTCAGGATGAGTGGGCATTGAGAAGCCATGAGCGGGCAATTACCGCGATTGAAAGCGGTAAATTTGCTGAAGAAATCGTTAAGGTGGAAGTGCCGCAGCGAAAAGGGGCGCCTGTTGTAGTTGAACATGATGAAGCGCCACGTAAAGATACTTCTCTTGACCGCCTTTCCAAGCTTGCTCCAGCGTTTAATTCAACGGGTACGATTACAGCGGGAAATGCACCTGGCGTCAATGACGGTGCGGCTGCCCTCGTGCTGATGAGTGAGGAGCGCGCTGCACTTGAGGGCCGTACAGCGGAAGCAGTCATTTTAGGGCATGCGACGATTGCTGTGGAAGCAAAGGACTTCCCACAGACACCAGGTCTAGTCATCAATGAAATTTTACGAAAAACAGGCCGGAGCCTGGAAGAAATCGACCTTTTTGAAATCAATGAAGCCTTTGCGGCGGTCGCATTAGCGAGCAGCCAAATTGCCGGCCTTGATCCGGAAAAGATCAATGTCAACGGCGGTGCGGTCGCTCTTGGACATCCGATTGGGGCAAGCGGAGCCCGCATTATTATCACGTTGATGCATGAATTGAAGCGCCGCGGCGGCGGAATCGGGATTGCAGCCATTTGCTCCGGCGGCGGCCAGGGCGATGCGGTGATGATTGAGGTGCCTAAGAGGTAATTTTACGGGTTTGGTTTTTCCAATAATTGTCTAAATGGACAATGGGGCTTAATAAATAGACAAAACACCCGAAAAAATAGACAAGACACACGAAAAAATAGACAAAACCATTTTTGGATATAAAAACACGGGGCTGCGGCCCCCATTTGGAGGGGAAAACATGAAGGTTTCTAAAGTAATGGTAATCGGAGCAGGACAAATGGGTTCAGGGATCGCTCAAGTATGCGCCCAGGCAGGCTACAATGTCGTATTAAATGACTTAAAATCAGAGTTCGTTGAACGCGGCTTAGGAGTCATCAATAAAAATCTATCTCGCAACGTGGACAAAGGACGGATGACAGACGAGCAAAAGCAAGAAGTGCTGGCAAGACTCACCGTTTCAACTGACCTTCATGATGCAGCCGAAGTGGATCTAGTCATCGAAGCAGCGGTTGAAAACATGGACATTAAGACGAAAATTTTCGCGCAGCTGGATGAAATTGCACCGGCCCATGTGATTTTAGCGAGCAACACATCATCATTGCCGATTACGGAAATTGCCGCGGCAACAAAGCGTCCGGAAAAGGTTATCGGCATGCATTTTATGAATCCCGTGCCGGTGATGAAGCTGGTTGAAATAATTCGCGGCTTAGCGACAGCAGATGAAGTATACCAAGTAATTGAAGATATGACGAAAACACTCGGCAAGGTACCGGTAGAAGTGAATGACTTCCCAGGTTTTATCTCCAACCGCATCCTTTTGCCAATGATCAATGAAGCAGTTTATGCCTTGTACGAGGGCGTTGCAACGAAGGAAGCGATCGACGAAGTGATGAAACTCGGCATGAATCACCCGATGGGACCTCTAACGTTGGCTGATTTTATCGGCTTAGATACATGCCTATACATTATGGAAACACTTCAAGAGGGCCTTGGCGACGACAAATACCGTCCATGTCCGCTTCTTCGCAAATATGTAAAAGCAGGCTGGCTTGGCAAGAAAACCGGCCGAGGGTTTTACACATACGAATAGAGTAGGGGAATCGTGCCGCAGTTTTTACACGAACGAATAACAGATAAAAAATAATTTAAGCCCAGTTCCATTCTATTTTTCGAAAAAGGGGATGCGTGATGATGAATACTGCTACTTTAGATTCTCCAAAAGGAGATATCAGCATGAATCTAACATTCACAGAAGAACAAGAAATGATGCGAAAAATGGTCCGCGATTTTGCCGAAAACGAAATTGCTCCGTTTATTGAAAAAATGGAAAAGGGTGAGTTTCCTCGCGAAGTTCTTCGCAAAATGGGGGAACTGGGCCTGATGGGAATTCCGGTTCCAGAAAAATACGGCGGCGCTGAGATGGACTTCACCTCCTATATCATCGCCATTAATGAACTATCCAAAGTAAGCGCCACCATCGGCGTCATCCTTTCCGTGCATACCTCTGTCGGTACCAACCCGATTCTTTACTTCGGAACCGAGGAGCAGAAACAGAAGTATTTGCCAAAGATGGCGTCCGGCGAGTATCTTGGGGCATTTTGCTTAACGGAACCGAGCTCTGGATCAGATGCTGCCAGTTTGAAATCACGCGCGGTTCGAAGCGGCGATCATTATGTGATCAACGGCTCGAAGGTGTTTATCACAAATGGCGGCGAAGCCGATGTCTATATTGTGTTTGCCAAAACAAATCCGGAGCTAGGCAGCAGAGGGATCTCCGCGTTTATTGTGGAAAAAGGGACGCCTGGCCTCGTGATCGGCAAGGATGAAAAGAAAATGGGCTTGCACGGCTCCAGAACGGTCCAGCTGACGTTCGAGGACATGAGGGTGCCGGCTGAGAACCTTCTTGGTGCGGAAAACGACGGCTTTAAAATCGCAATGGCCAACCTCGACGTGGGACGCATCGGGATTGCCGCCCAGGCGCTTGGAATCGCTGAAGCCGCACTGTCAGCCGCAACCGCCTATGCGAAGGACCGCCAGCAGTTCGGCAAACCAATTGCCGCTCAGCAGGGGATTGGTTTTAAACTAGCCGATATGGCCACTAGTGTGGAAGCTGCGAAACTATTAGTCTATCGTGCTGCCGATTTGCGTGCCCGAGGCGTGAAGTGCGGTTTGGAAGCTTCAATGGCGAAGCTTTATGCATCTCGGACGGCGGTAGAGGTTGCAACCGAAGCCATCCAGGTTTTCGGCGGCTACGGCTATACAGAGGATTACCCAGTTGAACGGTATTTCCGCGATGCGAAAATTACGGAGATTTATGAAGGTACGAGTGAGATCCAGCGGATTGTAATTAGTAAGAATCTGTAGGTTTTACAAAAGTATCCAATAAATGTCGATAAGTTCTGAAAAGAAGTAGTAAGTAAACTGAAAAGATGTTGTAAGTTCTGAAAAATAAGTAGTAAGTGGCTGAAAAGATGTCGTAAGTTCCGAAAAATAGGTAGTAAGTTTCTTGGAATGTAGAATATGGTTTCAAAATTGTAGATACCAACCTGAATTTTGTAGAATGCACACCAAAAATTGTAGAACCCAAACTGATTTTTGTAGAGTACCCACTAAAATTTGTAGAAAGTTTCAAGGAGGACTTCAAAAATGAACTTCAAACTATCCGAAGAGCATGAAATGATTCGTAAAATGGTTCGTGATTTCGCGCGCAACGAGGTGGCGCCAACTGCTGCAGAACGTGATGAGGACGAACGTTTTGATCGTGAAATTTTTGACAAAATGGCAGAGCTTGGCTTAACAGGCATTCCGTGGCCGGAAGAGTACGGTGGAATCGGCAGCGATTACTTAGCATACTGCATCGCAGTAGAAGAGCTTTCCCGCGTTGATGCCTCAATAGGTGTAACTCTGTCTGCTCACACTTCACTTGCAGGCTGGCCGATTTACAAATTCGGCAATGAAGAACAAAAGCAAACCTATCTGCGCCCAATGGCAGAAGGAAGCAAGATCGGCGCTTATGGCTTAACAGAGCCAGGCAGCGGTTCCGATGCAGGCGGCATGAGAACGACAGCACGTCTTGAAGGCGATCATTACGTCCTAAACGGCTCCAAAATTTTCATCACTAACGGCGGTATTGCTGACATCTATGTTGTTTTTGCTTTAACCGATCCATCCAGCAGACAAAAAGGCACAACTGCATTTATTGTGGAAAAGGACTTCCCAGGCTTCTCAGTAGGGAAAAAAGAAAAGAAATTAGGCATTCGTTCATCACCGACAACAGAAATTATTTTTGAAGATTGCCGTGTTCCAATTGCCAACCGTCTTGGTGAAGAGGGCGAAGGCTTCAAAATTGCGATGATGACCCTTGATGGCGGACGTAACGGCATCGCGGCGCAAGCAGTGGGAATTGCCCAAGGCGCTCTAGACGCTGCTGTCGAATATGCCAAAGAACGCCATCAGTTCGGCAAGCCAATCGCTGCCAACCAAGGCATCAGCTTCAAGCTTGCTGATATGGCAACAGGCATCGAAGCTTCAAGACTATTAACCTATCAAGCAGCATGGCTGGAGTCTAATGGACTTCCTTACGGAAAAGAGTCGGCGATGTCGAAGCTTCTTGCCGGCGACACAGCGATGAAGGTAACAACGGAAGCAGTTCAAGTATTTGGCGGCTACGGTTATACAAAGGATTATCCAGTTGAGAGATTTATGCGCGATGCAAAAATTACGCAAATTTACGAAGGCACTCAGGAAATCCAGCGCCTCGTTATTTCTAGAATGATCACTAAGTAAACAGAAAAGCGGAAGCGCCTTGACAAGGGGCGCGGGGCTAGACGAGCCGGCGAGAAGGTTGCTCTTTAACCTTCTTGACGGATTGGCTGTAGACCTGCGAGCCCCTAGGCGCTGGAGCTAGACAAGGTGGTAAAAAGGGATGAAAAAGCGGGAGGTTCAGGCCTCGGTCAAGGATGAGCGTCTCGTTCAAAAGAGACGTGACCAAATGATCAAAGGGGCCGTAGCACTTTTTAAACAAAAGGGGTTTCACCGGACGACGACAAGGGAAATTGCCAAAGCGGCCGGCTTTAGCATTGGGACGCTTTATGAATACATCCGCACAAAGGAAGACGTGCTTTATCTTGTCTGTGACAGCATCTATGACCATGTCAGCGAGCGCCTCGAGCAGGACTTGTCTGTCAAAAAAGGGACATTGGAGAGCTTAAAGCTCGGCATCGCAAACTTTTTCCATGTAATGGATGAAATGCAGTCCGAAGTGCTAGTCATGTATCAGGAAGTCAAATCGCTTTCAAAAGACGCGCTTCCATATGTGTTGAAAAAAGAAGAAGCCATGGTGGCCATGTTTGAAAACTTGCTTTCCCGCTGCATTGAGGGCGGGGAGCTTGAGTTAACTGAACAGCAGGTCAAAATCATTGCCCATAATATTTTTGTTCAAGGACAAATGTGGGGCTTCCGCCGCTGGGCATTACGAAAATTATTTACATTAGACGAATATATCGAACTGCAAACCGAGCAATTACTGTCAGGATTGCGCCAATTCCAGCCGCAAAAAAAGGGCTAATTTTAAAAAAAGGGGGAACCTGAGCGTGAAAACAACGAGTAAATACCAGCCGAAGCATCATATCCGTTTTGTCACAGCTTCCAGTCTGTTTGACGGCCATGATGCTTCCATCAATATTATGCGTCGAATCCTTCAGTCAAGCGGGGCCGAGGTCATCCACCTTGGCCATAACCGCTCGGTTGAGGAGGTCGTGAATGCTGCGATTCAAGAGGACGCCCAAGGAATCGCGATTTCATCCTACCAAGGCGGACACGTCGAATATTTTAAATACATGTATGACTTATTAAAAGAAAAAGGTGCACCGCATATCCGGATTTACGGAGGCGGGGGCGGCGTGATTATCCCTCGGGAAATAAAAGAGCTCCATGATTATGGAATTGCCTGGATTTTCTCACCGGAAGACGGCCGCACTCTCGGTCTTCAGGGCATGATTGACCGGATGATTGAGGATTGTGATTTTTCAACGGTCACAGACGATATCAGCGAGCAAATCGAAAAACTTCCTTCAGGGGACGTTAACGCTATTGCTAAGCTGATAACCGTGGCAGAGCTTCATGTTGATAAAAGGAACGAAGCAGCAGCTACAGCTGAAAAAGTGCTCGAGCAGGTAAAGTCACTTGAGAAGATAATTCCAGTAATTGGGATCACTGGAACGGGCGGTGCAGGAAAAAGTTCGTTAACCGACGAATTGATCCGCCGTTTTATCAATGAGCTGCCTGATAAAAAAGTCGCGATCCTATCAGTTGACCCGACAAAGCAAAAAACAGGCGGTGCTCTTCTTGGTGACCGAATCCGCATGAATGCGATTTTTTCACCGAATGTATATATGCGCAGCCTTGCGACAAGACATTCGAAAAACGAGCTGTCACTCGCGATTAAAGATGCTGTTGCCGTGACAAAGGCGGCGGGCTTTGACCTTGTCATCGTGGAAACAAGCGGGATTGGACAGGGAGATGCTGAAATCACCGAAATCTGTGATGTATCGCTGTATGTCATGACTTCAGAATTCGGGGCACCATCCCAGCTTGAAAAAATCGATATGATCGACTACGCTGACCTGATCGTCATCAATAAATTCGAGCGCAAGGGTTCAGAGGACGCAAAGCGCCAAGTGCAAAAGCAATACCAGCGCAGTCATATGCTGTTTGAAAAAGACCCTTCAGAAATGCCGGTGTACGGAACGATTGCCAGCCAGTTCAATGACCATGGCACAAATGCTTTGTTTGCCGCGTTAATTGAAAAAATTAACGAAAAAATGGACACTGATTGGGTAACTTCCTTTAATAAAAATGCCGTTGTGGAAAAGCAAAACGTGATTATTCCAACGGACCGCCGCTACTATTTACGTGAAATCTCGGAAACAGTGCGCGGCTATCATAAGAAGGCCGAAGAGCAGGCAAATATTGCCCGGAAATTATTCCAGCTTGAGGGTGCGATTGAAGCGGTCCAAGAGCCTAGCGTAATTGCGGCACTCGAGGCAGTCAAAGCGGAAACAGAAGCGAAATTAACCCCGGAATCGAAGAAAATCTTAGACAGCTGGGAAGATACCAAAAAAGCGTATTCCGGAGATAAGTTTGTCACTAGAATCCGCGATAAAGAGATCATTACGATTTTAAAAACAAAGAGCTTATCAGGGCTTGATATCCCAAAAGTGGCGCTGCCAAAATTCAAGGATTACGGCGAAATTCTCCGCTGGGTTTACCAGGAAAACGTACCGGGCTCATTCCCATATACAGCAGGTGTTTTCCCATTCAAGCGTGAAGGGGAAGATCCGAAACGCCAGTTTGCGGGCGAAGGTACACCGGAAAGAACAAACCGCCGTTTTCACTATTTATCGAAGGACGACGATGCGAAGCGCTTAAGTACGGCATTTGATTCAGTTACTTTGTATGGCGAAGACCCAGATTACCGACCTGATATTTACGGAAAAGTCGGGGAAAGCGGCGTCAGTGTTTGTACGTTGGACGATATGAAAAAGCTATATGACGGCTTTGATCTGTGCCACCCATCGACTTCGGTTTCGATGACGATTAATGGACCAGCACCGATCATTTTAGCGATGTTCATGAATACAGCAATTGATCAGCAAGTGAAACGGAAAGAAGCGGAGTTAGGCCGCGTGCTGACGGTGGAAGAATTCGCCGAAGTCCGTGCCTATACATTACGGACTGTCCGCGGTACGGTACAGGCCGACATTTTAAAAGAAGACCAGGGCCAGAACACCTGTATTTTTTCAACAGAGTTTGCCCTTAGAATGATGGGCGATATCCAGCAATATTTCATTGACCATCAGGTACGCAACTACTATTCCGTTTCCATTTCCGGCTATCATATTGCTGAAGCGGGAGCGAATCCGATTTCACAATTGGCGTTCACGCTGTCAAACGGCTTCACGTATGTCGAGTACTATTTAAGCCGCGGCATGAAGATTGATGACTTTGCGCCGAACTTATCGTTCTTTTTCAGCAACGGCTTAGATCCGGAATATACCGTTATTGGCCGTGTGGCCCGCCGCATTTGGGCAACGGTGATGCGCGATAAGTATGGTGCAAACGAACGGAGCCAAAAGCTGAAGTACCATGTTCAGACATCCGGCCGCTCGCTGCATGCTCAGGAAATTGATTTTAATGATATCCGCACCACTTTACAGGCATTAATGGCCTTACAGGATAACTGTAATTCGCTTCATACCAATGCATATGATGAGGCGATTACAACGCCAACCGAGGAATCAGTCCGCCGGGCGATGGCAATTCAAATGATCATTACTAACGAGCACGGCTTAACGAAAAATGAAAATCCGCTTCAAGGTGCGTTCATTGTGGAAGAGCTTACGGAACTTGTTGAAGAAGCCGTTTTACAAGAATTTGAACGCCTGAATGACCGCGGCGGTGTACTTGGTTCGATGGAGACCCAGTACCAGCGCGGCAAGATTCAAGATGAATCGATGTATTATGAAATGAAAAAGCATACCGGTGAACTGCCAATTATTGGTGTCAATACGTATTTGAATCCGAATCCTCCGTCCGAGGAAGACGTTAACAATATGGAATTGGCCCGTGCTACAACCGAGGAAAAAGAGCTGCAGATTCATAATTTGCGCACGTTCCAGGAAAGTCACAAGGGCGAAGCAGCGGCGGCGCTAAAACGCCTGAAGGAAGCGGCCGTCAATAATGGCAACATTTTTGCCGAACTGATGGAAACCGTTCAAGTAGCAAGTCTCGGCCAAATTACCCGCGCCCTTTACGAAGTCGGCGGGCAGTACCGAAGAAATATGTAAGGAATGTTGAGTGTCAGGCACCATGTGAAATTTTCACATGGTGCCTGACGCTTTAACTGTGTTCAAGGTCATTGTTAATTTTGAAAATATGTTGATTGGAGCTAAAGGCGCGAGGCTCCCCGGATTGCTCGCGAACAACCGCCCGCGCCTGAAGCTCAATTCAACAGCCAAATTAACAAAGGCTTGTTTTAAAAAAAAGAATTATCTTATATAATCAAACTGTGGACAAACTTTGAGGATCATGGCAGGTGTGAAGATATGAAGCTACGTACGATGATCATTATATTAATCATTTTTGCCTGGCCATTATATTATCTGTATGAGCTCCAGTTAGGAGCCGTCTCATTCCTGCTTTTAGCGATCTTCTTTCTTGTTATTTCTATTAAAGAATTAAAAAAATTCAACAAAAAGGACGACTAGCAGGAAAAAATCAAGGGATTGGTCAGCTAGAACTAGCATAAACGGTAAGAATTTGTTTATAATGAAGAATATGCAAACTGGGAGAAATGCCCTTATCACTCTTTTTAGAGTGTTAAATAGAGAAAGGAAGTGCCAATATTGAGTTTAGCACAATACTCAAAAGAGGAATTACAAGAGTTATCCCTCATAGAAATGGCTTACGAATTTTTGAAAAATAGCAAGCAACCAATCTCCTTCAATGAATTGGTCAATGAAATTACTCAGGCTGCCGAGCTTTCTGAATCAGAAGTTCGCGCGCGGCTGGCACAATTTTATACTGACATGAATATAGATGGCCGTTTCCTCGCATTAGGCGACAATCGCTGGGGACTTCGCGTTTGGTATCCGGTAGATACAGCGGAAGAAGAAGTTGTGAACACTGTGAAGCCGAAGAAGAAAAAGGCGAAGAAAGTCGTCGATGAAGAGGATCTTGACGATTTCGATGAAATTGAGGATGAAGATTACGATGACGTTGATGAATTTGACGACGAAGATGATCTCCTTGATGATGACGATGATGATGATGCCTTCGATGAACTTGATGAAGTCGACGAGTTTGATGATGACGATGAAGAAGTCATAGAGGACGACGAAGAATTCGATCTTGACGACGAAGAGGATCTTGATGACGATGAAGATGAAGAGGCCGACTTAGACGAAGAAGAAGACGAAGACTTGTAATTTTTACCCGGGGATTCGACTTGACTTTTCATCCATGCCCTTGTATTATCTTTTTTGGGCTCCTTAAAAAAGGACGATACATTATTTACTTACAATGCGCTCCCTTACCATTGCGTAAGCGGAGCGCTTTTTATTTTTGTCCAGCTGCAGCGCCTAGGGGCTCGAGGTCATAAGCCAATCCGTCGAGAAGGTTAAAAAGCAACCTTCCCGCCGGCTCGTCTTATGCTTGTCGCCCCTGATCAAGGCGCTTCCGCTTTTCTGCGCAAAAACTCCGTTCAAAAGGAGTTTTTTCGTTTGAAAATTTTTTGCAAAACTCCCATTAACAAACCGAATAATGTACAAACTGTATACGAGGGGGAATATTTAATGACAAAATATATTTTTGTAACGGGTGGTGTCGTTTCATCACTTGGAAAAGGAATTACCGCAGCATCCTTAGGACGCTTGCTGAAAAATCGAGGGTTAAATGTAACGATTCAAAAATTTGACCCATACATTAACGTCGACCCAGGAACGATGAGTCCTTATCAGCATGGTGAAGTGTTCGTAACCGATGACGGTGCCGAAACTGATTTGGACTTAGGCCACTATGAGCGCTTTATTGACATTAATTTAAACAAGTATTCTAACGTAACGACTGGTAAAATCTATTCAGCGGTTTTACGCAAAGAGCGCCGCGGTGAGTATTTGGGAGCAACCGTACAGGTTATTCCTCATATTACTAATGAAATCAAGGAGCGCTGCTTCCGTGCCGGCAACGAAACGAATGCCGATGTGGTCATCACGGAAATCGGCGGAACAGTGGGCGATATTGAATCACTGCCATTTTTAGAAGCGATTCGCCAAATCAAGAGTGATATTGGCTCAGAAAACGTAATGTACATCCACTGTACATTGATTCCGTATATCAAGGCAGCTGGTGAAATGAAAACAAAGCCGACCCAGCACAGCGTCAAAGAGCTTCGCAGCCTTGGAATTCAGCCAAATATTATCGTCGTTCGTACAGAACTGCCGGTTTCTCAGGACATGAAAGATAAACTTGCCTTGTTCTGTGATATCGATGCAAAAGCCGTGATTGAATGCCGTGACGCAGACACGCTTTATTCGATTCCACTGGCTCTTCAAGAGCAAAATATGGACCAAATTGTCTGTGACCACTTGAAGTTGGCGACTCCGGAAGCGGAAATGACCGAGTGGAAGGCACTAGTGGACCGAGTGCTGAATCTTTCTGGCAAAACGCGCATCGGACTTGTCGGAAAATATGTTGAGCTTCAGGATGCTTACATTTCCGTAGTTGAAGCGATGAAGCACGCAGGCTATGCTTTTGATACTGACGTTGAAATTAAATGGATTAACTCTGAAGAGGTTACCCGCGAGAATGTCGCCGAGCTTTTGGATGATGTCGATGGTGTCCTTGTACCGGGCGGTTTCGGTGATCGCGGTATTGAAGGCAAAATCGAAGCGACACGCTATGCACGTGAGCAGAAGAAGCCATTCTTAGGTATTTGCTTAGGCATGCAGCTGGCAACGATTGAATTTGCCCGCAACGTACTTGGGCTTAGTGATGCCCATTCCGCGGAGTTTGTTCCGGAAACAGCTCACCCAATCATCGACCTGCTTCCAGAGCAAAAGGATGTAGAGGATTTAGGCGGTACCTTGCGTTTGGGTCTATATCCTGCACGCTTAGTAGATGGCACGAAGGCGTTAGCTGCTTATGATGAAAAGGTAATTTATGAGCGCCACCGCCACCGTTATGAATTCAACAATCACTACCGTCAAGAAATGGAAGCAGCAGGCTTAGTATTCTCTGGGACAAGCCCAGACGGTCGTTTAGTGGAAATTATCGAGCTGACTGACCACCCATGGTTCGTGGCATCCCAGTTCCATCCGGAATTCGTCTCAAGACCAACCCGTCCACAGCCGTTGTTCCGTGACTTTATTAAAGCAACAATTCAGAAGTAGATTTTTTGAAAGGGCCAGTTCTCTTTAGAGGGGACTGGTCTTATTTTTGGGAAAAAATGTTTAATTGTCCAAAGCAGCGAAGAAAATGTCCAAACAGGTCTTAAAATTGTCCAATACTCCAAAATAAATGTCCAAACCAGCCCAAAAAATGTCCAAATACAAAAAAAAGGGCCCCCTCGGGCCCGATTTTACTCCTCATATTCCGCAAAAATCTCATCAATCGTGAATTTTAAGCCATGATACACGAACAAAGCAGCCATTGCCGAAGGATATCCGTACCGATTTCCTAAATCATCAGGAAGTAAGCCCTTTGTCAGCCGCAAATCAATATGAACATCAGCCAATTCAGCCAAACCGCCACCATCAACGACCGTCGATACCGCCACAAAAGGGATGCCTTTTTCCTGTAGCTGGCCAGCGAGCTCCACGGCATCTTCATCATCGGACTTCCTCGTGAAAATCAGCACCCGATCGGCTTCACTAACTTTCTCTACATTGGTAAAGCCTTGTGCCCCCTTAAGCGGCTCTGCACCCTCTAATGCCTCGAACTCCACAGCTTTCATTTCTTTCGTGCCAAAAATAAAAATGGACTGCCCCTGTGCAAGCAGGCGGGCGCCATCCTCAAACGCAAATTCTTCTTTTTCCTCAAGTCTTTTAAATAACCCAGTTAATTGAGTAGCAAACATTTTTAACATGATAATCCTCCTTATCGCACTACTATTATAGACTTTTAAAAAAAATTCCACAAAATAACATTATTCTAGGCAAAATTTTTGCAGGAATTTTGCCTTAAAATGTAGAACCATAACAAGTGAGTGTTTAGGTGGAATTTACTAACTAAAAATTGAGAATCTATCAAATCGGGAAGAGGTGGAAGTATGAAAGAGAAAATTTTAATCGTTGACGATCAATTTGGTATTCGCATTTTGCTAAATGAGGTGTTCCAAAAAGAAGGGTATCAAACATTCCAGGCGGCTAACGGCGTTCAGGCACTTGATATTGTAACAAAGCACGACCCTGATCTTGTCCTTTTGGATATGAAAATCCCGGGCATGGACGGAATCGAAATTTTGAAGCGAATGAAAGTCATCGACCCAGACATCCGTGTGATCATCATGACCGCCTACGGAGAATTGGATATGATTCAAGAAGCAAAAGACCTTGGTGCCATCACTCATTTTGCCAAACCATTTGATATTGACGATATCCGTGCTGCAGTTCGAAAGCACATTCCGCAAAAGGCAAACTAAAGTCATTTTTTTAAAAAAATAACTCGATTCAAAAAGACAAAAAGGCAGCGAAAATGCCTTTTTTTCATACAAAAGGTGATAATAGGAAAATGACCGCGCTTTCATTATGACACTTTTAAAAACACTGTTAGATTAATGGCATTTCTACTTTTATTCTGATATGATACATATGAACTTTGACCGGTTGTTATCTTTTCAGATGGATACATATTCATTTCAAATAGGGAAAACATTTATATGAAAAGATATCGACCCAATTTAAGGAGGAATAGAAATGCCTTTAGTTTCCATGACAGAAATGCTTAACAAAGCGAAGGCGGAAGGCTACGCGGTTGGGCAATTTAACCTTAATAACTTAGAGTTTACCCAAGCGATTCTTCAAGCTGCTGAAGCAGAAAAATCACCGGTTATCCTTGGTGTGTCTGAAGGGGCAGCCCGTTATATGTCCGGCTTCAAAACCGTTGTAAAAATGGTAGAGGGCTTAATGGAAGATTTAAATGTTACCGTTCCAGTTGCGATTCACCTTGACCACGGTTCAAGCTTTGAAAAATGTAAAGAAGCGATCGATGCAGGCTTCACATCTGTTATGATCGATGCTTCCCACCACCCATTTGAAGAGAATGTCGCTACGACTTCAAAAGTAGTAGAATACGCTCATTCAAAAGGTGTTTCAGTTGAAGCAGAGTTAGGAACAGTTGGCGGACAAGAGGACGATGTGGTTGCTGACGGCGTTATCTATGCAGATCCTGCAGAGTGTAAAGAGTTAGTAACTCGTACAGGCATCGACTGCCTTGCACCAGCACTAGGTTCCGTACACGGCCCTTACAAAGGCGAACCAAAGCTTGGTTATAAGGAAATGGAAGAAATCGGTCAAGCTACTGGTCTTCCGCTTGTTCTTCATGGTGGAACAGGAATCCCAACAGCTGATATCCAAAAGTCCATTTCTTTAGGAACAGCAAAAATCAATGTTAATACTGAAAACCAAATCGCATCTGCGAAAGTGGTTCGCGAAGTATTAGCAGCTAAACCAAATGAATATGATCCACGTAAATACTTAGGACCAGCTCGCGATGCCATTAAAGAAACAGTTACTGGCAAAATGCGTGAATTCGGTTCTTCAGGCAGAGCGTAATACAAGAACGCCTTCTATGGCCGTTTTTGTAGTTTGCCGCAATTGTGATAAAATGAAAACCGCCCTTATCTAAAGGGCGGTTTCAGTGTGTTCAACGTAAGCAGAAAATTTAGTCGAAAATTTGGAGGGAAAATCATGAAGTTTTTTATCGATACAGCGAATTTAGAAGAAATCCGTGAAGTACATGAGTTAGGGCTATTATCAGGTGTAACAACGAATCCATCTCTAGTTGCAAGAGAAAAAGACGTTTCTTTCCATGACCGTATTAAAGAAATTGCGGCGCTTGTTCCTGGTTCAGTCAGTGCAGAAGTTATCTCTCTTGATGCTGAAGGCATGATTAGAGAAGGAGAAGAACTAGCTGCCATTGCCCCAAATATTACGATTAAAGTTCCAATGACTCCAGATGGATTAAAAGCATGTAATCATTTTTCAAAAAAGGGAGTCACCGTAAACGTAACCTTGATTTTTAATGCGAACCAAGCGTTGCTTGCTGCAAGAGCAGGTGCTACCTATGTTTCTCCGTTCCTTGGCAGATTGGATGATATCGGCCAAAATGGTTTAGAGCTCATTTCACAGGTTGCTGATATTTTTGCCGTTCATGGCCTTGAAACTCAAATTATTGCTGCCTCTATCCGTAACCCAATCCATGTAACAGAAGCAGCTTTAAGAGGCGCAGATATTGCGACAATTCCTTACAAAGTTCTAATCAGCTTGTTCCATCATCCATTAACAGATAAAGGGATTGAAGGATTCCTAAAAGATTGGAATGCCCGCAACAACGCCTAACCGATCGCAGTTTTTCCATTTTCGTACAAATTTTTTTAATATGGATACATGAAAATAAAATTTTAGTGTAAACTATAAGATAGACAAACTGTCGGAATTTGACTTTTTATGTTGGAAAAATATACCTAGAGCCTTGCGTCAACATCAAGGCGTTTTTTTACAAACGACTGTAAGCGCATTCGGAATAAGGCATGGCTTAGAAGGGAGTCGAAAATGGAAAAACTTAAAATTGCAGGCGGATATCCGCTGAAGGGAACGGTTCGCATCAGCGGAGCCAAAAATAGTGCCGTTGCCTTAATTCCTGCCACCATTTTAGCAGAATCACCAGTGACAATCGAAGGACTGCCGGAGATTTCGGACGTGGAAATCTTAAAGGATTTGCTCGAAGAAATCGGCGGTAAAGTTGAAATAACGAACGATGAAATGACGGTTGACCCATCGACGATGATTTCTATGCCGCTGCCAAACGGAAAAGTAAAAAAACTGCGTGCGTCCTATTATCTAATGGGGGCGATGCTCGGCCGTTTTAAAAAAGCTGTCATTGGTTTACCAGGCGGCTGCCATTTAGGGCCAAGACCGATTGATCAGCATATTAAAGGCTTTGAAGCACTTGGTGCGCAAATCACCAACGAACAAGGGGCGATTTATTTGCGTGCGGACGAGCTTCGCGGCGCACGGATTTATCTCGATGTCGTCAGTGTGGGTGCGACCATCAATATCATGCTTGCTGCCGTTCGGGCAAAAGGACGGACGATCATTGAAAACGCGGCGAAAGAGCCGGAAATTATTGATGTCGCTACACTTTTAACGAACATGGGCGC
The DNA here is from genome assembly GCF_030403775.1 of Paenibacillus sp. BSR1-1. Taxonomy (GTDB): domain Bacteria; phylum Bacillota; class Bacilli; order Bacillales; family Cytobacillaceae; genus Neobacillus. The sequence continues at coordinate 121,701 of NZ_JAQMWQ010000013.1, read as the reverse complement.
GAAGATTAAAGGGGCCGGAACGGACGTGATCCGGATTGATGGCGTGGACACGCTGCACGGCTGCCGTCATACAATTATTCCTGACCGTATTGAGGCAGGGACCTATATGATTTTGGGTGCCGCCGTTGGGGAAGGAGTCCTCATCGACAATGTCATCCCGCAGCATTTGGAATCATTAATTGCCAAACTGCGTGAAATGGGCGTCCATATTGAATCAGGCGACGACCAGGTGTTTGTCGACGGCGGAGCGGCGAAATTGAAGGCTGTTGATATCAAAACGCTTGTTTATCCCGGCTTTCCAACCGACCTGCAGCAGCCATTTACAACTCTTTTAACTAAAGCAGCCGGTTCAAGCGTTGTCACCGATACGATTTATGGTGCCCGCTTTAAGCATATTGATGAACTTAGAAGAATGAACGCCAATATCAAAGTGGAAGGCCGTTCGGCGATTATTAATGGTCCAATCCAGCTTCAAGGGGCGAAAGTGAAGGCGAGCGATCTTCGTGCCGGAGCAGCTCTCTTTATCGCCGGCCTCATGGCAGAAGGGATTACCGAAGTAACCGGCCTTGAACACATCGACCGCGGCTACAGCAATCTTGTTGAGAAATTAAATGGCCTCGGTGCGACCGTTTGGCGTGAAGCTTTAACGGAAGAAGAAGTCGAGCAGTTGAAAAACACTTAATCTAAAGACAGAAGAAAACGGGGGATGGAATTCATGGAAAGAAGCTTAACGATGGAACTTGTCCGCGTCACAGAAGGAGCGGCGCTCGCCTCTGCACGCTGGATGGGCCGCGGGAAAAAGGATGAAGCCGACGGTGCTGCTACATCAGCAATGCGCGATGTATTTGACACTGTTCCAATGAAAGGAACCGTTGTGATTGGTGAAGGGGAAATGGATGAAGCACCCATGCTCTATATCGGCGAAAAGCTTGGAACCGGCTATGGACCGCGTGTGGATGTTGCCGTTGACCCGCTTGAAGGCACCAATATTTTAGCGTCCGGCGGCTGGAATGCTTTGGCTGTTTTAGCAGTAGCTGATCATGGAAACCTTCTTCATGCTCCAGATATGTATATGGAAAAAATCGCCGTCGGCCCTGAAGCCGTTGGCCAAATTGATATCAATGCTTCTGTTTTGGACAACCTGAAGGCCGTGGCCAGAGCGAAAAACAAAGATATCCAAGATGTCGTGGCAACCGTATTGAACCGTCCGCGCCACGAGCATATTATCGCCCAGCTTCGTGAAGCAGGCGCCCGAATTAAGCTGATCAACGATGGTGACGTCGCTGGTGCCATCAATACGGCATTCGACGATACCGGTGTCGATATTCTATTTGGCTCTGGCGGTGCTCCAGAGGGAGTTATTTCAGCGGTTGCGCTGAAATGTCTCGGCGGCGAAATCATGGGAAAACTTCTGCCGCAAAATGATGCCGAGCTTGAGCGCTGCATCAAAATGGGCTTAGATGTAAACCGCGTGCTCCGTATGGAGGATCTCGTAAAGGGCGATGACGCTATTTTTACCGCAACAGGTGTAACTGACGGTGAATTATTGCGCGGCGTTCAATTCAAAGGATCACATGCATCGACACACTCGATTGTTATGCGTGCTAAATCCGGCACGGTCCGCTTCATCGAAGGCCGTCACAGCTTAAATAAGAAGCCAAATCTAGTGATTAAATAAAAACAGATAAAGGGAGACCAGCCGGCGGTTGGTCTCCCAAACTCCAATATCTCCAAGAGGGATCCTTTCGGAAAAAATTTCCAACATAAGATAAAAGAAAATCTAGTTGATTATTTTTTTGCTCAGGGGGTAAAATAGATATTGTTTTTTATCTTGCATATTTTTCTGCAAATCTATTCATTTCAATTCTACTTCTATTTCAATTCCTCTAATCTCTTAATTACCTATTGACCATCTTTTACAAAAAGAAAGAGCGGATTCGAAGGGAAAATTTAAAAGTGTGGTGTACAAATGGACTTAACAATTTCAAGTTTAGAAAACATGAAGCTGAAGGAGCTTTATGAGCTTGCGCGCGAATATAAAGTGACCTATTACAGCAAATTAACTAAAAAAGAATTAATTTTTGCGATTTTAAAATCTCGTGCCGAGCAGCAGGGCTATTTCTTTATGGAAGGCGTCTTGGAAATCATCCAGTCAGAAGGCTTTGGCTTCCTGCGTCCGATTAACTATTCGTCAAGCTCAGAAGATATTTACATTTCCGCTTCGCAAATCCGCCGTTTCGACCTCCGCAATGGGGACAAAGTATCCGGTAAGGTTCGTCCTCCAAAGGAAAATGAACGTTACTATGGTTTGCTGCACGTAGAAGCGGTTAATGGTGAAGATCCTGAATCGGCAAAAGAACGTGTCTACTTCCCGGCATTGACAGCGTTGTATCCGAACCGTCAAATGAAGCTGGAAACAACGCCAAAGCATCTTTCCACCAGAATCATGGATTTAGTCGCTCCGGTTGGTTTTGGACAGCGCGGTCTGATTGTCGCTCCTCCTAAAGCAGGTAAAACGATGCTGTTAAAGGAAATCGCCAACAGCATTACGACAAACCATCCTGATGTTGAACTTATCGTCCTATTAATCGACGAGCGTCCGGAGGAAGTAACCGATATTGAACGTTCTGTAGCGGGTGATGTCGTCAGCTCAACGTTTGATGAAGTGCCGGAAAATCATATTAAAGTCGCTGAGCTTGTACTGGACCGTGCAATGCGTTTGGTCGAGCATAAACGCGATGTTGTCATTTTGATGGATAGTATCACGCGTTTAGCGCGTGCCTATAACCTTGTCATTCCGCCAAGCGGCCGTACGCTTTCCGGAGGTATTGACCCGGCTGCGTTCCACCGTCCGAAGCGATTCTTCGGGGCTGCCCGTAATATTGAAGAGGGCGGCAGCTTGACTATTTTGGCTACGGCACTTGTGGATACCGGCTCACGTATGGATGATGTTATTTATGAGGAATTTAAAGGGACAGGCAATATGGAGCTGCATCTTGACCGAAGTCTTGCTGAGCGCCGTGTTTTCCCTGCGCTTGATATCCGCCGTTCCGGAACGCGTAAGGAAGAATTGCTTATTCCAAAGGATCATCTTGATAAATTATGGGCGATTCGTAAGTCAATGTCCGATTCACCGGATTTTGCAGAACGCTTTTTGAAAAAATTAAGACAGACAAAATCAAACGAAGAGTTCTTTGCACAGCTGAACGAGGAACTAAAGTCACGTCGTTCCTAGACTGAATAGAGGGCAAGCCTGGTTTAGTCACAGGCTTGAGTTCCTTTTTCAAAAATAATAAAGTCCTTTTCAAGAATATCCCAACTTGCAAAAGTAGGTTACCCTTGTTATAATGGGTGCAGTGTGTTTTTAGTATTTCATGCTTGTTTTAAAGATAGGCATTTATATAACTCTGTTTCGAAAGATTCAGGGCGGAAGGAGATGAAAAGAATGAAAGCAGGAATTCATCCAAATTATAAAACAGTAACGGTGACATGTGCATGTGGTAATACATTTGAAACTGGTTCTGTTAAGAAAGAAATTCGCGTTGAAACTTGTTCAGAATGTCATCCATTCTATACTGGTCGCCAAAAATTCGCTGAAGCTGGCGGACGTGTTGACCGTTTCAACAAAAAATACGGCATTAAGCAACAACAACAATAATTATTGCAAAGACAACAGGCGAGTGGGAAAACTTACTTGCCTGTTTTTTTTATTTGACTTTAATGACTTTTTTACTATAAATATGATCGTGTATCATGGTTCGTTTAGAGGAAGGAGACGCCGTTTATGTATTTAATGAAGCAAAGCGGATGGGTTGAGGTTATCTGTGGCAGTATGTTTTCTGGAAAGTCGGAGGAATTGATTCGCCGTGTTCGGCGGGCTCAATTTGCCAAACAAAAAATAGCTGTGTTTAAGCCGAAGATTGATAATCGCTACAGTGAACAGTCTGTCGTTTCCCATAATGGCTCTTCTTTTCATGCGAAGCCAATTTCCCATTCGATTGAGATTCTGCATCATGTCGAGGCAGATATAGATATTATTGCAATTGATGAAGTGCAGTTTTTCGATGAGGGAATTTTAAGGGTTGTGCAGCAGCTGGCTGACAGCGGTCATCGCGTCGTATGTGCAGGTCTTGATATGGATTTCCGCGGCGAGCCGTTTGGGCAAATGCCTGCGTTGATGGCAATTGCCGAAACGGTAACAAAGCTGCAGGCTGTTTGTACGGTATGCGGTTCACCATCGAGCCGGACACAGCGTCTGATTGATGGACGACCTGCCTCGTATCATGACCCGGTTATCATGGTCGGCGCTTCTGAGGCGTACGAGCCTCGCTGCCGCCACCACCATGAAGTGCCAAAAACAGCATCATACCGCGGGGCGGTTGAGCAGGAAGTTTGATGTTTGATACATAACTGTCTAGGGAGTGATTCTTGGGCAGTTTTTTTGTGGGGAAAATCGGGTTCGGCGAAAAAATGGCGAAAGTCAGCGAAATGAATGGGGCTTTGCGCGAAATAAATTTGAAGATCTGCGAAATTAACAGGATAATACGCGAAAATATTACTGAAATGCGCGAAATTCCAAGTAGGCTTGGAAAGATTTCTCTCGTTCAGTTCGGCAAGCTGCCGGGCATGATAGTAATGGGAGGTGTTTTATGCGGAAAAAGTGGATGTTTCTCTCGTTTATCATGTTGTTAATGGTAACTGGATGTCAGAGCAATCGTGGGGCGGATGAAAAAAATGCCGCATATGATTTGCGGAAAGACCGAACGTCACCTAATTTTATGTCCAACCGCAATAATGGTGGCGAGCGGGACGTGGCGGAAAATGATATTGCCGATCAAAATCCTAACTTCCTTAATCTGAATAGGTCGGGGGATCGCGGGGAATTTGATGGCGAAAATCAGGGCAGCGATGTCGACAAGGCGAAAAAAGTCGTTGCGGCAACAGACGAGTTTACCATCGACTCGGTTTGGATGAATGGCGACCGGATGTGGGTGTCTGTTTATAAAAAAGGAATGCTCTCCGACAAGGAAAGAATTGATGCCGAAGCACGCCTCCACCGCAAACTAATACGGGCCCTGCCGCGTTACAATATCGAAGTTCGAGTGAAGGAAGACCGAAGATAACATGCTCTGTTTACCAGGGCATGTTTTTTTGTTTTGTTCCTTAAAAAGCAATGAAAAAAGGGAGGCCGGCGGACCAGTTTAAAGGCTGACAGTGCCCGTGAAGAAAGAAAAAGTAGCTGATGGTCACTGCGAAAGGGTGACAGTGCCCGTGGAAGGAGAAAAAATGAGGTCTACGGTCACTGTCAAAGTGAGACAGTGACCGAGAAGAAAGAAAAAAGTGTCTGACGGTCACTGTGGAAGGGAGACAGTGCCCGCGAAGAAAGAAAAAAGAGGCTGGTGGTCACTGTGAAAGGGTGACAGTGCCCGTGAAGAGAGAAAAAAGTGTTTGACGGTCACTGTGAAAGGGTGACAGAGCCCGTGAAGAGAGAAAAAAGTGTCTGGCGGTCACTGTGAAATAGTCAGTGCCAGCGATAGTTGAAAGTGAAGGATACAGTCATTTTGGAATTTAAAAAGTGGTTGTAAAAAAGTTCCCTGCAGAAATTGGTTTTGACTGAGTTTAACGCCTATACTATAATTAGAATGTTATGGACTAAAACTCGAGGTGAATAACTTGTTTGATCGTCTTCAATCCGTTGAAGATCGCTACGAAAGATTAAATGAACTTTTAAGCGATCCGGAAATCATTAATGATTCAAAAAAACTACGTGAATATTCAAAAGAACAATCTGACATACAAGAAACTGTGCAAACGTACCGCCAATATAAAGAGGCTCGCGAACAGCTGGCTGACGCTAAGGCGATGCTTGAGGATAAGCTCGATGCCGAAATGCGTGAAATGGTGAAGGAAGAAGTAAACGAGCTGGAAGCGCAAATTGAAGAATTGGAAGCCCACATGAAGATTCTTCTGATTCCAAAGGATCCGAACGATGACAAAAACGTTATCTTCGAAATTCGCGGTGCGGCCGGCGGGGAAGAGGCAGCTCTGTTTGCTGGTTCGCTTTATCGGATGTACAGCCGTTATGCCGAAGCGCAGGGCTGGAAGACAGATTTGATTGATGCCAGTCCGACAGGCCTTGGCGGCTACAAAGAAATCAGCTTTATGATCAATGGTGCCGGCGCTTACTCCAAATTAAAATTTGAAAATGGCGCCCATCGTGTACAGCGTGTGCCGGAAACCGAATCGGGCGGACGGATTCATACTTCAACAGCAACGGTTGTTTGTTTGCCAGAAGCGGAAGAAGTAGAGATTGAAATCCACGATAAGGATATCCGTTTTGATGCGTTTGCCTCCAGTGGTGCCGGCGGACAGTCCGTCAACACAACGATGTCAGCCGTTCGTTTAACTCACATCCCAACAGGAATCGTGGTATCCTGTCAGGACGAAAAATCACAGCATAAAAACAAAGACAAAGCGATGAAGGTTTTGCGTGCGCGCGTCTATGATAAATTCCAGCAGGAAGCACAAGCAGAATACGATCAAGTGCGTAAATCGGCGGTTGGTACCGGCGACCGTTCCGAGCGGATTCGTACTTACAACTTCCCGCAAAATCGCGTGACGGACCATCGCATTGGTTTAACGATTCAAAAGCTGGACCAAATCTTAGAAGGCAAGCTGGATGAAGTCATCGATGCCTTGATTATGGAAGATCAAGCGAAAAGACTGGAAGAGGCTGCAGATGAGTAAAAAAGTATTCGAAGCTCTTAATTGGGCTTCTTCTTTTTTAAAAAAAGCAAATCGGGATGAGAATGCGGGCGAGCTATTGCTTCGGCATTTTACCGGGATGTCGCGGTCGCAGCTGTTTGCCAATATGCGCGATGATGTAGATCCGGCTGTGCTGTTACGTTTTGAGGAAGCTGTTCACGAGCATGTCCGGGGTGTACCGGTTCAGTATATGATCGGCTCTGAGGATTTTTACGGCCGGACGTTCCTGGTGAATGAGGAGGTACTCATTCCAAGGCCGGAAACAGAGGAGCTTGTTTATGAAACGCTCAAGAGAATAAATAAGCTGGGTTTAAAAAAGGTAGTGGATATTGGTACGGGAAGCGGTGCGATTGCCATCAGCCTGAAGCTGGAGCAGCCAGCATTAAAGGTCTTCGCTTCTGATATTGCGGAGGAATCCTTAATTGTGGCGCGGGAAAATGCCAGCCGGCTTGAGGCTGATGTTGAATTTATCCAGGGTGATTTGTTAAAGCCTTTTATTGGCGGTCAGTTTGATGTTGTCATTTCTAATCCGCCGTATATTCCGACGGGGGATATAATGACAATGTCGGAAGTGGTTACTGAGCATGAACCGCATCGGGCTTTATTTGCGGGCGAGGACGGACTTGATTTTTACCGCCGCTTTATGGTGGAGCTTCCTCAGGTGCTAGCGCAGCGCGCACTGGTATGTTTCGAAATTGGGGCCGGTCAGGGCGAAGCGGTAGCGGAGCTTTTTCAAAAAGCATTTAAGGAAGTTAAGGTTGAAATTGTGAATGATATAAACGGCAAGGACCGGATGGTGTTTGCAGAAATTGGCTTCGGGAAGTGATCTCCCGGGGCTTTTTTTATTAGTGTGGGTTTCATAATACCCTTGAACCTGGAAAAAGGGTGCAGCGGTTGATAAGAGAGGTTCATAAAGCCCACGAGTTTAAAAAAAGAGTCTTGGCAGTCGATAAGGGAGGTTCATAAAGCCCGTGAGCTTGGAAAAAGTATCTTGACGGTCGATAAGAGAGGATCATAAAGCCCGTGAGCTTGGAAAAAGAGTCATGACGGTCGATAAGAGAGGATCATAAAGCCCGTCAGCTTGGAAAAAGAGTCATGGCGGTCGATAAAAGAGGTTCATAAAGCCCGAGAGCTTGGAAAAAGAGTCATGACGGTCGATAAGAGAGGATTATAAAGCCCGTCGGACCGGAGTAGAGGCGGTAGTGGTCGATTAGGGCGGAGTAATATGAAATGTTCGGGTAAAAATATTAAAATTTACTAGTTTAAGATTCTTGGTTTCTGTCCACAATGAGGATATCGAAGGGACGGTGCTGAGAGTGAGAAGCAAAGTAGTGGTTTGGGCTTACTTAATAGTATTATCATTGGGAACAATGTTGAGTTTATATATGCCAAAAACAGAAGCGGCGCAGAAGGAATCGATTGTGATTCCAGGGGAAGCGATCCGCCTCCGAATCTTAGCGAATAGTGATTTTGAAAAGGACCAGGCGATCAAGCGGAAGGTGCGCGATGCGGTTAATGCTCAGATTACCTTATGGGTGCAGGATTTAACGTCTATGGAAAAAGCAAGAGCGGTGATCAATGAGAAGCTGCCGGAAATTCAAGCGATTGCGGAACAAGTGGTGCGCGAGCAAAATTCCAACCAGTCAGTGAAAGTAGAGTTTGGCAAGGTTCAGTTTCCGACAAAGCTTTATGGCCAGTTTTTATATCCAGCCGGAGAATACCAGGCGATTTTGATTACATTGGGTAAAGGCGAGGGGGCCAATTGGTGGTGTGTGCTGTACCCGCCGTTATGTTTTCTAGATTTTTCAAATGGGATTGCCGTAAGCAAAGGCTTTGATGAAAAGGAACATGTTGAAGCGCAAACGGTCCAGGAAGAGCCGGTTAAGGCAGCGGTCGAAGAGCCAGTAAAGGCTAAACCGGTTGAAAGACAGCCGCAAGTATCAGTTAAAGCGGTGGTAAAGCAGCCGAAAGCACCCGTTAAAAAAGAGACGGTTGAAAAATCGCCAGCTGTAGTGGAAAATTATACGTTAGCGAAGCAAGAGCAGCTTTTAGAAGAAGAGCCCGTACATGAAAATTTAGCAGAAGAGCCTGTGCAGGAAAAAGAAACGGTTAAGCAAGAGAAAAAACCAGTTTATACGGCAGAGGATGAACAGCCGGTGAAAGTGAAGTTTTTCGTGGTTGAGATGTGGGAAAAGCTATTTAATTAAACCAGTTCCTTTCAGCGGAGCTGGTTTTTTAATAGATTTGCCGGTTCTATTTTATCTATCTTTTTAATAATCATAGAGTAGAAATGAAAAAAGAAGAGGTGGATGAATTGGAATCAGTAATTCGTAAGGCGGGTAAAGAGGATCTCAGCAATTTAAGAGAGTTTTTGGAGAGGGCCAATCTTGGGACGGATGGAGTAAATGAGGACTCGATTGGCTGCTTTTTGCTACTAGAAGATGAGGAAGGTACGCTTAGGGGTACGCTTGGAATGGAGGCTTACGCGGATTTTGGGCTGCTGCGCTCGCTTGTCGTTACGCCTGGACAAGCTGAGAAGGAGATTTTCGTTCTTTTTGATCAAATGGTGCAATTGGCGAAAGAAAAAGGAATGCAAAGTTTATTTTTGGCAACAAATAAAGGAACGGCCCTTCCGTTTTTTGAATTAATGGGCTTTCAGAAAATTGGCCGGGGCGATTTGCCGCAGCAGTTTTATGGATCAAAACATATTCGACACGTTTTGAATGTGGATAACTCGTTATTTTTAAAATTTTCTTTATAACTGTGGATATATCCGCAAAGTTATCCACTATTTCCAGAAACTTATGCACAATTTGTGGATAAAACTTGTATTTATCCCCGCCTTCTTTTATACTTTCAAACGTACTAGGTGGAAAATATGAGTCTAATCGCCGTTATTCGTCAAAATTCGATAAAAGACTCGTTTCTGATAAAGGTGGATAACTATGAACACAAAGGTCTGGATAGTGGATAAAAATGTGGATAATTTAGAAAGTAATCCACAAATTGTGGATGCAGCGAATTTTTTACGGGAAAATGAAGTGGTGGCCCTGCCAACAGAGACCGTTTATGGCCTCGGCGGCAATGCTGAAAGTGACGAGGCGGTAGCGAAAATTTTTGCTGCCAAGGGCAGGCCTGGGGATAATCCGTTAATTATTCATATCGCCGACAAAGAGCATCTTAGTAGATTTGTAAGTGAGGTTTCTCGGACAGCGGAAGTGTTAATGGATGCGTTTTGGCCGGGGCCGCTGACGATTGTTTTTAATAAGAAGGAAGGCGTTCTTTCGGAAAAAGCGACGGCTGGACTTTCGACCGTGGCAGTAAGGATGCCGGATCATCCGGTGGCTCTGGCTTTGTTGAAGTCATGTGGGCTGCCGATTGCGGCGCCAAGTGCGAACAGCTCGGGCAAGCCGAGTCCGACAAGTGCGGATCATGTGCTCGATGATTTAAACGGGAAAATTGCCGGGGTCGTGGATGGCGGACAGACGGGAGTTGGCGTGGAGTCAACGGTGGTGGACTGCACAGAAGCAGTACCAGTTATTTTGCGCCCGGGCGGAGTGACGAAGGAGCAGCTAGAGGATGTGATTGGCGAGGTTCGGATTGACCCGGCTTTGACGGATGAGGCCTCGAAGCCAAAATCCCCGGGTATGAAATACAAGCATTATGCCCCAAATGCTCCGCTTTATTTGGTGTCAGGCACGAGAGATTTTCTTCAGCGTTTAGTGGAAGAAGAGGAGAAGGAAGGGCTTTCGGCCGGAGTGCTGACGACAGAGGAGTACGTGGATCAGTTTAAGGCGGATGTGGTGCTCGCTTGCGGGCATCGGGATGAGCTGGAGACGGTTGCGGCAGCGCTATATGATACGCTTCGTCGTTTTAATCAATTGAAGGTGGATATTATTTTTAGTGAGATGTTTCCGAATGAAGGTGTAGGGCATGCGATCATGAACCGCCTTTTGAAGGCTGCTGGGAATAAAATTATTGGTGAGTAAGCACCAGGTCCTGCTGAATTGCGGGGCTTGGTGTTTTTTTATGTACGCAAGCTTTTTTTAATGAGCCTCGGATTATGTGCCCGAAAACTCAATACAGGAGCAGTTTGGGTAACGTAGAACCCGCCTACGTGACCGAAACCTCGGTACAGGAGGAATTTGGGTAACGTAGAACCTGACTACGTGCCCGAAACCTCGGTACAGGAGGAATTTGGGTAACGTAGAACCTGACTACGTGCCCGAAACCTCGGTACAGGAGCGATTTGGGTAACATAGAACTCGTCTACGTGCCCGGAAACTCGGAACAGGAGCGATTTGGGTAACGTAGCCCCTGTCTACGTGCCTGAAATCTCAGTGTAAGAGCGATTTGGGTAACATAGCCCCCGTCTACGTGCTTGAAATCTCAATTCCAGAGCCAATTCGGTCACGTAGCCCTTTCCCGCATTCCAGAACGCTAAAATAAACTAAACACCCCGGCCATTTCCCCCGCTCGACTTCTAAAACAAATGGGACGTGCATATGCTGAAATAGTTAGTCCAAGGGGGCGAAGACAGAATGTCGGAGATGTTCGGAGAAGTTGTAACACTACTATTAATGGCATTTGCCCTAGGGATGGATGCCTTTTCGGTCGCACTCGGCATGGGAATGCACAAACTGCGGCTCAAAAAAATCTTTGAAATCGGCATCACTATCGGACTGTTCCATGTTTGGATGCCGCTTTTGGGCCTCGTCGCAGGCAAATTTTTATCAGAAAAATTTGGAGCCTTCGCTACCTTTATTGGCGGCTTACTGTTAATCGTTTTAGGGGTGCAGATGATTTGGGCAAGCCTCAAAAAAGGGGAGGAAAAGGCCATCACACCTGTCGGGATTGGCTTAATCATATTTGCGCTTAGCGTCAGCCTCGACAGTTTTTCCGTCGGACTTTCCTTAGGTATATACGGTGCCAAAACGCTTTTGGTCATATTATGCTTTGGAATCGCGGCAACTGTGCAAACATGGGCAGGGTTACTGCTCGGAAGAAAGGTCAGCGGCTGGATGGGGAGCTATAGCGAGGCGCTTGGCGGGGCAATTTTATTAGCCTTTGGCCTAAAACTGCTGGCACCCTTTTGGCAATTTTTATAAAAATAAACAGGATTATCCTCCGAAATGGTAGAATTGTAGAATATATCATTCTATTAATTGGGGGAGGGGCAGCGTGTGCGGCCAAAAATATGGGTAACAATTTGCTTTGCTCTGATCGTATTCTCTTATTCTCTTGTTCCGGGACTGGCAACAGCGGAAACAACCTCGGAAATCCAATTATTCGAAAAAGTGACTGATCAGACGACGTCGATTAAAGGGAAAACGATTGAAAACGCAAAAGTATCAGTGGAAAACAATCAGGGAATCCTTGGCTCTGCTCCAGCCGATTCGGCCGGACAATTTGAAGTGGCCATTCCAAAGCAGCCGGCAGGAACGATGCTGACTATTTCTGCGGAGGATGGGGCCAATCATACATACGAATTGTTAGTTAAGACAGCCGCAACAGGCTGGGTTCAAGAAGGCGGCCTTTGGTATTATTATGGAACAAATGGAGAAAAGCAAACAGGCTGGATCGAAGGTAACGGCCAAGCCTATTATCTTGACCAATCTGGTGTGATGAAAACGGGCTGGTTATTAGAGAATGGCAAGTGGTATTTTTTAAAAAATAATGGCGCAATGGCAACGGGCTGGATTCAAACAGGTGGGAAATGGTATTTTCTCGACACTAAAGGTGTCATGAAGACCGGCTGGCTGCTGGATGGCGGCAGGTGGTATTATTTAAGCGGTTCCGGGCAGATGCTAACCGGATGGATGAAAGACGGAAACCGTTGGTACTATATGAACAGCAAAGGTGCAATGCAGACGGGCTGGGTTTTCACTAGCGGTAAATGGTACTATCTTGCATCAAATGGGGCGATGAAAACCGGCTGGCTGCTGGATGGAGGCAAGTGGTACTATCTCAATAGTGACGGCTCGATGAGGAGCGGCAGCTGGATCCAAAGCGGAAAGGACCGTTTTTACCTAGGCAGCAAGGGGTACGTTTCATCAGTTCAGCTGGATGTTCCGCTGGTCGCGCAAATGCCGGAGCTGCCGCGCGGCTGTGAAGTGACGTCACTCGACATGATGCTTTTGGATGCTGGAAAAAATGTTTCAAAAATGACGCTTGCTTCCCAGGTGCGGAAAGACCCGACGCCATATTCGAAAACGAATGGTCAAGTGTACTTCGGTAATCCGTATTCGGGTTTTGTCGGCGACATGTATACGTTTAATAAGCCGGGGCTTGGAGTTTACCACGGGCCAATTGCGGATTTGGCGGAACGCTACCTGCCAAACCGGGTGATCGATTTCACCGGAAGCAGCTTTGAGGAAATTTATAAGCATTTGAACAGCGGCAAACCGGTGTGGGTCATCAACAATGTGCTGTTTGACACGGTTCCATCGCAATACTGGCAGACATGGAACACGCCGACCGGAAAAATTTCCATTACCTATAAAGAGCACAGCGTCCTGATCACAGGCTATGACAGCCAATATATTTATTTCAATGACCCGCTAAGTGTTACTAAAAATCGGAAAGTCTCAATCAGCGCCTTCAAACGCGGCTGGGAGCAAATGGGGAAACAAGCCATCTCTTATCGCTAAGGGGTGCAGGCATTTTTGAATGGTGGAAATTTTGTTTTATAATAGGGGGAAAGGGGGGCATAAATAGTGCAGCGGATTTTATTTGTTTGTACGGGAAATACGTGCCGGAGTCCAATGGCTGAGGCGATTTTAAGACATAAGAAAATCGATGGGATGGAAGTCAGGTCCGCAGGAATTTATGCCGCACATGGCAACGAGGCATCGGCTCACGCCAAACAGGTGCTCGATGACAACAAAGTCGTCCATAATCACCGTTCTACGCTGTTAACGAATCAAGAGGTGGACTGGGCGGATTTGATTTTAACGATGACCTCCTCCCATAAATTTGCCATCCAGCAGCAATACCCTCATTCGACTGCGAAGGTGTTTACGCTGAAGGAATATACGGGGGAACCGTTTGACCATGATGTCATCGATCCCTACGGCGGTAGTTTAGCACAATATAAAGAAACCTTTAAACAGCTGGACAAATTAATTGAAAAAGCGATTGGAAAAATAAACTCGTAAAACAAGCTCACTTCAATGGGGGCTTTTTTTTCTTTATATTTTTCAGGCGGTATGTCAAAATTAAAAGAAGATTGAGTTGAAAAACCAGGGGGTCTTAACGTGAAAGTAGCATTAGCATCTGATCATGGCGGGGTCAATATTCGCAAGGAAATCGCCCATCTGCTAGAGGATTTGAAAATAGAATATGTGGATTTTGGCTGCGATTGTGAAACGTCCGTCGATTATCCGGACTATGCTCTGCCAGTGGCAGAAAAGGTTGCGAGCGGCGAGTTTGACAGGGGAATCCTGATTTGCGGGACAGGAATTGGCATGAGCATTGCTGCAAACAAAGTAAAGGGAATCCGCTGCGCACTTGTACACGATACCTTCAGTGCGAAAGCAACACGCGCACATAATGATACCAATATGCTTGCTATGGGCGAACGCGTCATTGGCCCAGGGCTTGCCCGCGATATTGTGGAAATCTGGCTGACAGAGGAATTTGAAGGCGGCCGCCATGCAGGACGTGTCGGCAAAATTACGGAATACGAGAAAAAGCAACTATAACTTTCTTTTCAGAAAGGTCGAGGTTCACGATGATCCAGGAATGGGAAAAGGAACTTGAAGCGATTCTAGCAGAATTCAAAGAGCAGGCCGGGTTTAAACCGGGACAGCTGATGGTGGTCGGCTGCAGCACCAGCGAAGTGATCGGCGAACGAATCGGAACCGCCGGCACGTTCGAAGTGGCCGAAATGATTTTTTCAAGCTTAAAAAAGTTGCAAGGAGATACGGGTATCCAGCTGGCGTTCCAATGCTGCGAGCACTTAAACCGGGCCTTGGTGGTTGAGCGCAGAACAGCCATCGAGCGAAATTTGGATGAGGTTTCGGTTGTCCCAGCACGTACCGCCGGCGGGGCGATGGCAACGTATGCGTTTGAAAACATGGACGATGCTGTTGTCGTGGAATTCGTGAAGGCGGAGGCGGGAATCGATATCGGCCATACGTTTATAGGGATGCACTTAAAGCATGTCGCTGTGCCTTTGCGCGTGAAGCAGAAAAATGTTGGCCATGCCTATGTGACACTTGCCAAAACGAGGCCGAAGCTGATCGGCGGCGCCAGAGCGGTGTATGAACGAAAAGACGAAAATTTAAGCTGTAATTAATTTTAATGTTCGTGATTTACTGTTTATCCGGTGGGTGATACAGGTAATTCATCTGAAATTTGTTTAAAAAACGAAAAATGTTTCTCTTTTATTTCATAGTAGTTCGTGTTAAAATGAAAAAGGAATTTTCGAAATAGTCCATAGTCTTTTACATATAAGGGGGATAATCATGAAGCATTTGTCTCAACAGGACGAACAGGTCTTTCAAGCGATTCAAAAAGAACTTGGCCGTCAGCGTGCTAAAATCGAATTAATTGCCTCAGAAAACTTTGTCAGTGAAGCCGTAATGGAGGCACAGGGGTCAGTTTTAACGAACAAATACGCAGAGGGATATCCAGCACGCCGTTACTATGGCGGTTGTGAATATGTTGATATCGTGGAAGATCTTGCCCGCGACCGTGCGAAGCAGATTTTTGGAGCGGAATATGTCAACGTTCAGCCGCATTCCGGTGCACAAGCCAATATGGCCGTTTACTTCACGATCTTAGAGCAAGGCGACACAGTGCTTGGCATGAATTTATCCCATGGCGGCCACTTAACACACGGCAGCCCAGTCAATTTCAGTGGTATCCAATATAATTTCGTGGAATACGGTGTGGATGAAACGACTCACCGCATCAACTATGATGACGTTCGTGCGAAAGCTCTTGAGCACAAGCCGAAGCTAATCGTTGCCGGTGCCAGTGCGTATCCGCGTGCAATCGATTTTGCCAAGTTCCGTGAAATCGCTGATGAAGTCGGCGCTTACCTCATGGTGGATATGGCGCACATCGCTGGACTTGTGGCAGCAGGCCTGCACCAAAATCCAGTGCCATATGCAGATTTCGTTACAACTACAACACATAAAACTTTACGCGGTCCTCGCGGCGGGATGATCCTTTGCAAAGAGGAATTCGGCAAGAAGATCGATAAATCAATCTTCCCAGGAATTCAGGGCGGTCCATTGATGCACGTGATCGCAGCCAAAGCGGTTGCTTTTGGTGAAGCATTGCAGGACAGCTTTAAAGAATATGCCGGCAATATCATTGCCAATGCCCAGCGTTTAGCTGAAAGCCTGGTAAAAGAAGGCTTAACAATAGTTTCCGGAGGGACGGACAACCACTTATTATTGGTGGATGTAACAAGCCTCGGCTTAACAGGAAAAATCGCTGAAAAGGTACTCGATGAAATCGGCATTACTGTTAATAAGAACACGATTCCATTCGATCAAAACAGCCCATTTGTAACAAGCGGTGTCCGTATCGGAACAGCTGCGGTTACCTCTCGCGGCTTCGGTTTAGACGATATGGATGAGATTGCTTCCATCATTGCGTTCACTTTGAAGAATCATGAAGATGAAGCGAAGCTTGAAGAAGCACGCGGACGCGTTGAAGCCTTAACAAGCAAATTTACATTATACCCAGAATATTAAGCATTAGTGAAACGGCCTAATTACTTTTATCATTAGGCCGTTTTTTTTTGAAAAATCTAACTTGTTTCCGGAACTGGTATCCGAGTTGCTCATTGCATTTTTTTTCTGTAAAATGAGACGAAGTTAATTTTTACGAAAAGGGGCGATTTTGTGGCAAAGGTATACGTCTTCGACCATCCGCTTATCCAGCATAAACTTACGTACATACGCGACATAAATACAGGAACAAAGGAGTTCCGCGAGCTCGTTGATGAAGTGGCAACATTGATGGCGTTTGAAATCACAAGGGATATGCCGCTTGAAGATATCGAAATTGAAACACCGGTTTGCAAGACAAATTCAAAGGTGCTTTCCGGGAAAAAATTAGGACTTGTTCCGATTTTGCGCGCCGGAATCGGCATGGTTGATGGGATGCTAAAATGTATTCCGGCCGCAAAGGTAGGCCACGTCGGCTTATACCGCGATCCGGAAACCTTAAAGCCTGTTGAATACTATGTGAAGCTTCCAAGTGATGTAGAAGAGCGCGATTTCATCGTCGTTGACCCGATGCTGGCAACTGGAGGTTCAGCGATTGATGCGATCCATGCCTTGAAAAAGCGCGGCGCGAAAAACATCAAATTTATGTGTTTGATTGCCGCACCAGAAGGCGTAGAAGCTGTAAAAACCGAGCATCCGGACGTTGATATATACATCGCCGCTTTGGATGAGAAATTGAACGACCACGGCTACATCGTACCAGGCCTTGGCGACGCCGGCGACCGTTTGTTTGGAACAAAATAGTTTTTTAAAAAAGTCGAGATCCCTCGGCTTTTTTTGTTTAGGGAAAAATATTCCCGTTGAATTTATATAATTTTTCACATTGTCGAACCCCTTACTGACACCTTTTAAATCTCTTTTATATCCCGCAATGCATAATGTCGAAAAAACTTTGTATGAATATTCAAAAATTATATTGACCAAATAAAAATTTCCAATTAATATAAGGTTTACCTGTTCTGATTTTTCTAAAAAATCGGAATTTGGAAGATACATAGGGGGGAAATATTTTGAAGAGAAAAAGACCGAAAAAAGTGGCTTCTGTTGCACTTGCGTCGGCCCTGGCACTTTCCAATCTAGGGTTCACTGTCCACGCATCAGCTGTAACCACCACACCGCAAAATGATTTTGCGGCAAAAGTAAAACAATTGCAGGATTTGGCAAGCAAGGATTTCAAAAACATCAATACCAGCGATATTAAGGGCACTGCTGACCTTAAGGCGTCGGACAAGGTCCGCGTCATCGTGGAATTAGATGGCCAAACTCCAGTTGAATATGCAACCGAGCAAGGGAAGCTGTATAAAGAATTATCGCAAAGTAAAAAAGCTTCTTTTACTACTAATCTAGTAAAACAGCAAAAAAGTGTAAAAGATAGAATCTCTGCTAAAGGCGTGGCCGTAAAATATAAAAAGAGCTTCACGACAGCTTTTAACGGGTTCAGCGGTGATGTTCAATATGGGGAAATCTCCAAAATTGAATCGATCCAAGGTGTAAAGAATGTCTTTATCGCGAACGAGTACAATCGTCCTGAAGAAACACCTGATATGAAAACAAGTAAGGGCTTCATCCAAACAAATCAAACATGGGCGGATGCCAAGCTCAAAGGTGAAGGCATGGTTGTCGCTGTCATTGATACAGGGGTAGACCCATCCCACCGTGACTTCAAAGTAACGGATCCATCCAAGGATGCGTTAAGTAAAGATAAAGTAGCCCAAGTGGTAAGTGAAGCCGGTTTAAAAGGTAAATTTTACACAGATAAAGTGCCTTATGGCTATAACTATTTCGATGAAAACAGCACCATCCTTGATTTAGGTCCTGCGGCTTCGATGCACGGCATGCACGTTGCCGGTACAGTTGCAGCCAACGGTGACGAAGCAAACGGCGGCATTAAAGGGGTGGCACCTGAAGCGCAAGTCCTTGGGATGAAGGTGTTCAGTAACGACCCGAACTATGCCTCCACACAATCGGATATCTATCTTGCAGCGATTGATGATGCGATCAAGTTAGGGGCAGATGTATTAAACATGAGCCTTGGTTCTGTTGCTTCCTTCTATGATGAAAGAAGTGCTGAAGATTTGGCGATCACTCGTGCCGTGAATAACGGTATTGTCTGTGCGGTTTCTGCGGGTAACTCCGGAAACATCGCTTACGGCTACAATTCCAATCCTTGGGCGAAAAACCCGGATATCGGGGTAGTCGGCGCACCAGGGTTGAATACAGATTCCTTACAGGTTGCGGCTTCTGGTAACCTTAACTACTTATATCAGCACACGATTACACTTGAAGGTGCAGACGGTTTCTCTGCTGTTGGCTATGGTCTAGATGACTGGATGCCGCTTGAAAATGGCGGCACGTTAGAGGTAGTCAGCCTGGGCGGCAAGCTTGGCAAACCGGAAGATTATGCCGGCAAGGATGTAAAGGGCAAAATTGTAGTGGTTCAGCGCGGAGAATTAACATTTGTGGACAAAGCAAAAAATGCCGCAGCAGCAGGGGCAGCTGGAATTATTGTTTATAACAGTACTGCGCCAACCTTCCTTGAAAACCAAGGACAATTCCATGTTCCATTCATGATGGTGAAGCGTGACCAAGGTCTTGCGCTAGAAGCAGCGATTGCCGCTGGTCATACAACTCTTCATGTCGCTCAGACAAAGAAAACCGATGACCCTGAAATCGGCCGCATGACCGACTTTACTTCATGGGGGGTAACACCGAGCCTTGAGCTAAAGCCTGAAATTACGGCACCTGGCGGACATATTTATTCTACGGTAAATAATGATAAGTACGAATACATGAGCGGTACTTCGATGGCATCTCCACATGTTGCCGGCGGATCTGCCCTGGTACAGCAATACCTAAAAGGTGACGATCGTTTCAAAGGCTTATCAGCTGGCGAACGTACTCACTTAGCGAAGGTTCTATTGATGAACACTTCGAATAAAATTGTTGATTTAAACGGCCAGCCATTCTCACCTCGCCGTCAAGGTGCAGGGATGATGCAAACCTTTGGCGCCGTTTCCACACCAGTTTATGTGGTCAACAAAGCGAATAACGAAGGTAAAGTAGAATTAAAGGATTTCACGTCTAAACAGTTTAGCATGACCTTTACCGCGAAAAACGTTTCCGACAAATCGGTAACATATTCAGTCAATACAGACGTACTAACGGATACGATTCAGAAGGCAGCTGCAGGCAAAGAGGATACGAATGCATTAATCGCCGGCAATATGGATGGTGCTGTGGTCGATGCTCCTAAAACAGTGACTGTTCCAGCGGGTAAATCAATTGATTTTACTGTTAACGTAGATCTTTCAAATGCCAAAATTCCTGGCTTAGATGCGGCAGGCCAAAAAATTGCCCTTGATCTAAAAGAAGATATTTTTGTAGAAGGCTTTGTTACTCTTACAGATGCAAACAACAAGCTTGAGCCTACATTGAACATTCCATATGTTGGCTTCTATGGAAAATGGGATCGTCCGGATATCGTTGATGGCTTTAAAGAGCTTGGCGAAAACCGTTTCTTCGGCTTAGCTGCCGGCTGGAATGAAATGCTTTCTGGTGCTTCCGGAACCTTCGTTGCTCCAGTTGCCGTTGCTGGAAAACAATATTATCCTGTATCACCGAATGCAGACGGAAAATTGGATACCATTTATCCGCTTCCATCCTTCGTTCGTAACGTAGCTGAAGCAAAGTTCAACGTTCTCGACAAAGACGGCAAGTTCCTTCGTACAGTTGCCTTGGAAAAAGATGTTCGTAAAAACTACGTCAATGGCGGAAGTGGTACAACTTATTCCTTCAAAGCAAGCCGTGCCTGGGATGGTACAGTTGGCGGCAAGAAGGTAGAAGACGGTGTGTACTACTATGAAATCAAATCGGTCATCGATTATGATGGTGCGGCCTACCAATCTAAGAAAATCCCAGTCTATGTCGACACGACTGCACCAAAAGTGAAGGCCACTTTTGATAATGCCGCATCGACTGTAAACTGGACTACAGAAGAAAATGGTACAGGCGTTAGATCTTACAGCATTTTTGTGGATGGAAAATTAACAGCTACTGTGGCTGGCACTGCATCAAGCTATAAATTTGCGACACCATTAGCTGCGAAAACATCTGTTGAAGTTTTTGCAACTGATAATGCTTTAAACGTAGGCGGTTCGAAAACAGCGGCAGGCGACACAGCGCTTCCGTTAATCTATCTATCGAATCCAGCTGCATCTGGAATCTATAAGTCTCTTGAAGTTCCAGTATCCGGCTACTTTACAGATGATCTTGGTGTGGATAAAGCACAAGTAAACGGTAAAGATGTAACACTTACTTACGATGCTGCGAAAAATCAGTACGCTTTCTCAGCAACTGTGAAGTTTGATAAGGACGGCAAGTACAAGATTCCTGTTGTGGTAACAGACGTTGCTGGCAAGGAATTCTCCATCAGCCGTGAAGTATTTATCGATACCACTCCAGGTGAAATCGTTGTGAATTCTTCTGATAAGGTCGGCTATGATGTCGATGAGGCTAAAGTTCAGTTAACCTTAAAAGATAACTACAATTACCTATCATTATTTGTGGGCGACAACCAAGTATTTGTGCAGCCATATAAGAGCCCGGTGGATGTCATGACACCTGCAAGCACAGATTATGAGTTCACAGTTCCAGTCAAGCATGGTGATAACAAAGTAAACCTTCGTCTTGTTGACTTCGCTGGAAACGTCACAACAAAGGAAATCAGCATTTACCGTGCCGAAGTGAAGGATCCAGATCCAGTTCCTGTTGATCCGAAGCCAGTGGTGAAAAACGGCTGGGTACAAGATAACGGCACATGGTTCTACTTTGTGGATGATGTGAAGAAAACGGGCTGGCTGTTAGACGGCGGCAAATGGTACTACCTAGATGGCAGCGGCGCGATGAAAACGGGCTGGGTGCTTGATGGCGGTAAATGGTACTACTTGGATGGCCACGGCGCAATGCAAAAAGGCTGGCTGAAGGTAGGCGGCGAATGGTACCACCTAAATGGCAGCGGCGCGATGGAAACGGGCTGGAAGTATATCAACGGCAAGTGGTACTACTTCAATCTGAAATCCGGCAAAATGGCTTACAGCACAACAGTTGACGGCTATAAGCTTGGTAAGGATGGGGCTTGGATTAAGTAATTGTATGTTTATGAGCACGCAGTTCCGGGGGACCGGGGCTGCTTGTTTTTTTGTGGAGTGGGTTCCCTTTTTGGGGTTGGTTTTTTACAAAAATTGGTTAAATAGACAATGTGGCTTAAAAATAGACAAAACCCTTTGAAAAATAGACAAAGCACCTTGAAAAATAGACAAAACCCCTAAAAAAATAGACAAAACTCCCCGAAAAATAGACAAACTTAAAAATAGAATCTCAAACCACCGCAAAATTCACAATTTGTCCTTAATATTCGGGCAGGAAATCGAACATTTTAAGAGAATTTACCACTGAATTCTATAAATGAGGTGAAAAGCGAATGAATTACCTGGAATTGAGGGTACCAAATCAAGCTTTACAATGTATGGCGCTATTGAGTCGGATGCCAAGAAATCATCCGGTAAGACCAATTATTGAAAAAGATTTAAGGTCCTGGATGAAGGGGTATTATGGTGAAAAACAAGTGGAGTATTATCTGTCATTACTGCCTGAGGAGCCGTATTATATTTTCCACGGCCTGCGAATAAAGGACAAAAAGTATTTTCAAATGGATTTACTCATCCTTACCATGAACTTTGGGTTGATCGTTGAAATCAAGAATATTTCAGGAAGAATATGCTTTAAAAAAGGCTCGAATTCGGTAACGAGAGTTTATGAAAATAATGAGGAAGGTATATCAAACCCCATCGAACAGGTGAAGAGGCATAAAATGCAATTCCATAATTGGCTTAGCAAGAACCAAATAAAAGGTTATCCCATCGAACATCTGGTTACGTTTAGCAAAACGTCTACCTTAATAGAAACAACTCCTGATAACACACAAATTTTTAAGTATATAATTTATGGAGAATCACTAATCACAAAAATCAAAGAATTAGAAATGAAGTATCCCAATCCACATTTAAGCAAAAAGAAGCTTATTCACCTTACCGATGCCCTCTTACAAGCCCATCAGCCCCTCATGCTGGATATTCTCCAAACTTACAATCTTTCCTTTACCGAATTGTATCCGGGAGTTCAATGCCCCAAGTGTAAAAATTTTCATGTGAATTATTATTCTGGAAATTGGCATTGTTCATATTGCAACCACACTTCAAAAAATGCCCATCTTCCAGCTGTTGATGACTTCCTGTTAATCCATCAAACGATCACACGGAAACAATTTAGTGAGTTTCTTCGTATACCTTCAAGTAGAATAGCGGGAAACTTATTGCGTGCGCTCAACCTCCCCTCCACCGGCAGCAAACGCACCACTCAATATTATCTCCCGCCGGGCTGCATACTTTCCCCGCTCAAGGAAAACGATATGAAAAAAGGGGAAATTTACACATGAAACTTCTATTATGCCTGCTCTTGGCTCTGCAAATTCCGGCATCTTACAAACTACAGCATGCACAAGCCTTTCAACCTTCAAAAATCCTAATTCATCCACCCATTCCAAAAACAACATCGGTTGCCATTGTGGTTCTTGATCAGCCGCAATCTGAGCAGGAAATCAGACAACTGATCAAACCTTATCAACATGTAAAGCTGCGCCGTATTTTTCGTGAGGCACTCAACGGATTTTCCATCGAAGGCAGCCCCGAAAGCATAGAGCAGCTCTCCCAACAAAAACGGATCCTGAATGTCTCGCCCGTTGTCCAATACCAGGCTGAAACTGAGGAAAGTGTCAAAATTATTGGCGGCCAAGAAGTACGAAAGTATTTTGACGAACAAAACGAACGGTTAACGGGGAAGGGGATTAAGGTGGGCGTTATTGATACAGGCGTCGATTATACGCACCCCGACCTCCAGCGAAATTATGCCGGCGGCCACGACCTTGTTGACAATGACCGTGACCCAATGGAAACGAAGGCTATTGGCAGAGCGACCATCCACGGCACCCATGTTGCTGGAATTATTGCTGCCAATGGAAAAATTAAAGGTGTTGCCCCCGAGGCAAAGATTGTCGCATACCGCGCACTCGGCCCGGGCGGCGGTGGGACAACGGAGCAGGTGCTCGCGGCGATTGAACAGGCAATCAAGGACAAGGTCGATATCGTGAATCTTTCACTCGGGAACGATATCAACGGCCCTGACCTTCCGATCAGTCTTGCACTTAACCGGGCCGTTGAGAAAGGAATCGTTGCCGTGGCGGCTTCCGGCAATTCCGGTCCGAATGTGTGGACGGTCGGTTCACCAGGGACCGCTTCAAAAGCCATCTCCGTCGGGGCCTCGACACCGACGATGAAAATACCGAAATTATTAATAGAAGGAACGCGGGATAAATTCCGGATTCAGCCGCTCGAGGGATCGGCTGAATGGAAACTGGACCGATCCGTAGAATTAGTCGATGGCGGCATCGGCCGGCCGCAGGACCTTCAAAACGTTCAAGGCAAAATTGCGCTTATCAAAAGAGGCACGATAATGTTCAGCGAAAAGGCAGAAAATGCCCTCAAAGCCGGGGCAAGAGCCGTGTTAATCTACAATAATATGAGCGGCAGCTTCATGGGGAACCTGGAAACTCAGCTGACCCTCCCGGTCGGAGCACTTGCGAAGGGTGACGGAGTCTTTTTGAAAAAAGAATTAAGTAAACGAAGTGTGCAAGCAAGGCTTGAGGTCACGGAGGAAGTGGACAGGCTGGCGGACTTCAGCTCGCGTGGGCCGGTGACGGGGACGTGGGAGATTAAGCCGGACCTGCTTGCACCGGGGGTTGCGATTAATTCGACAATTCCGGGCGGATACTTGAGCCTGCAGGGGACAAGTATGGCGGCGCCGCATGTGGCCGGGGCCTGTGCGCTGATAA
The DNA here is from genome assembly GCF_030403775.1 of Paenibacillus sp. BSR1-1. GTDB lineage: Bacteria > Bacillota > Bacilli > Bacillales > Cytobacillaceae > Neobacillus. Next base: position 97,245 of record NZ_JAQMWQ010000013.1, on the reverse strand, counting down.
AGCAGGCGCATCCGGACTGGACGCCGGAACAAATTAAGGCGGCTTTGATGAATACAGCTAAGCCATTAACGAAAGCGGCTGCTTTATATCGCACCTATGAACAGGGGGCTGGACGGATTCAGGTGGCTGAGGCGGTTAAGGCGGAATCGCTAGTCACGCCAAGCTCGCTTCATTTTGGCAAATTCCATGAAGAGGATGTTCATAAGTCCATCCTTAAGATAGAGAACACAAGCAGACGCTCCCTCCGTTACACGTTTGATATCCCGCACCATATCGACGGGCTTGAATGGCGGCTGCCGCTAGCGTTCACCTTAGAGCCGAAGCAGACTAAGGATGTTACGGTGGAGTTGACGGTGGACCCTGCTCTTTTCAAAGGAAAGGTCCAGGATGGATACTTGTGTCTGCAGGCGGGGGCGGCCAAGGTTCAAATTCCCTATCTCTATGTACTCGAGGAACCTAATTACCCGCGGGTGATGGGCTTTGATTTTGGAGAGGGAGATCAGCCGGGGCAGTATAAATATGAAGTGTATTTGCCCGGCGGCGCAGAGGAATTCGGAATTGCTCTGTTTAACCCTGAGGATTACAGGTTCATTGGTTTTCTCGATACGGGCACCAATTTAAAAAAAGGACAGCTTGAAAAAGTACTCACGGAAGAGCAGCTGCCGCCGAAGGGAACATACTTGGCAAAAGTGTTTGCTAAAAAGGCGGGCAGGGAGGATTTTATGGAGGCGATGATCACGATCCCAAATTAGGATTATTTCCCGAAATTTCTGAAAACATTGTTCACAAAATAGACACAAAAAGGTCAAAAATTCTTCAATATTTACAATACAATGGTAGTGGAAACTTTAATCCAAAATTTCCAAAAATCATGGGAAATTGTTTGTGGTATATTTCACGTAAAGTCATTGACTTTGACAAGTCGCTATTGTATGCTAACAAAGGGTGTAAAATGATAGGGTTTTCACATAATTGATACATTTTAGACGTATTAATTTACCTCTTACCCTCTTGACATTCTCTTGGAGTGAGGATCGATAGTATGCGTCAAAATAACCGCAACCCATTTCAAGCTATGGCTTTGATGTCCGCAATTGTCTCCCAGTTAGTTGGTTCCATTCTCATAGGTATATTTGCAGGAAGATGGCTGGATAGACATTGGGGTACCGAGCCCATTTTCTTAATAGTCGGATTGCTTCTAGGACTAGCAGCAGGAACGTATTCCATGCTGATTTCAATCCGCCATTTTTATTCAGGAGAAAAATAACGATGCCAGATTTTCGAAAGATGTACAACAGGCAAAAGAAATGGATTTTCTACTTGTTGTCCATTTATGTTCTTGGCTGGGGCTTCACCGAGTACAAAACAGTGTTTCTTGGACTGATTCTTGGGACTGTTTTCAGTTTCCTGAATCTTTGGTTGTTGGTGCGGAAGACTGAAAAGTTTGATAAAGCTGTTTCAGAAGGGAAGAAGGTACGCTCCCTGGGGTCGCTGCAAAGGATGGCGACAGCCGGAATCGCGGGCGTAATTGCACTTCGATACCCTGAGTATTTCCACATCGCTTTTGTAGTGGTAGGACTAATGACATCCTATATTGTCATTATGATAGATTATTTTTACCATGCGTTGCATGTACATAAATAATGGGAAGCGAGGTGAGTTTATATGCATCATGGAGCTCCTGAGTTTGAATTTATGGGTCTTTGGTTTAATGGTGCCAATATCCTGATGATTACGATTGCAAGTTTGGTTGTTTTTCTTATTGCCGTGCTTTCTACCCGCAGGCTTGCAATGAAACCAACAGGAATGCAGAACTTTTTAGAATGGGTGCTTGACTTTGTCAAGGGCATCATCAACAGCACAATGGATTGGAAGGAAGGCGGCAGATTCCACGTCCTAGGGCTGACATTAATTATGTATGTTTTTGTTTCCAATATGTTGGGTTTGCCATTTTCAATCGTCATTGATGAGAAATTATGGTGGAAATCACCAACTGCAGATCCAGTGATAACTTTGACATTAGCCTGTTTGGTAGTGGGGTTATCCCATTTCTACGGCGTCAAGCTAAAAGGCGCAAAGGGATATGGAGAAGGCTTCTTCCAGCCGATGAAATTCTTATTCCCATTGAAAATCATTGAGGAATTTGCGAATACCTTAACACTTGGTCTGCGTCTTTACGGGAACATTTACGCCGGTGAATTACTACTTTCACTATTGGCAGCAGGATTAGCCCATCAAGGTATCGCCGGTATGATAGCAGCAATACCGTTGACACTTGTATGGCAAGGTTTCTCTGTTTTCGTAGGCAGTATCCAAGCTTACATCTTCACTATGTTAACAATGGTTTATCTGTCCCATAAAGTCAGCCATGACCATTAATATATTAAATAATAAAAACTTATTCATACAATTTTAAGGAGGAACAAAATAATGAATCTTATAGCAGCAGCAATCGCAATTGGTTTAGCAGCAGTAGGTGCAGGTATCGGTAACGGTCTAATCGTAGGACGTACAGTAGAAGGTATCGCTCGTCAGCCACACGCTCGTGGTCTATTACAAACAACTATGTTCATCGGGGTAGCGTTAGTTGAAGCCCTTCCGATCATCGGTGTTGTAATTGCGTTCATGGTATTGAACCGATAAAATGACAAAAACTCCAGATGGCGAAGCTCGTAAAAACTTCGCCATTCATTTATGTCTGTTATTTTAAAATGGTTGTTTTACTATCGCTTTAGCGACTCTTGAAAGGAGTGAACCCGGGGTGTTAACGAACAGTCTAGTATTGGGGGCTGCAGCGGAAGCTGGCCACCATGTAAATTACGGAGATATTATTTTCCAGCTTATTATGTTTATCGTTTTGTTAGCATTGCTTAAAAAGTTTGCTTGGGGTCCTTTAATGGGCATTATGAAGCAGCGTGAAGAGCATGTTGTTAGCGAAATCTCTGCGGCTGAATCAAGCCGTGCGGAAGCGAAAAAGCTTTTAGAAGAGCAAAGAAATCTTTTAAAAGAAGCGCGTGTAGAAGCACAAACCTTAATGGAAAATGCGCGCAAGCAAGGCGACCTTCAACGTGAAGAAATCGTTGTTGCGGCCCGCTCTGAAGCAGAACGCATTAAAGAAGCTGCCAAGCTTGAAATCGACCAGCAAAAAGAGAAAGCTGTTGCCGCTATCCGCGAGCAGGTTGCTTCTCTATCTGTTTTAATTGCTTCTAAAGTAATTGAAAAAGAATTGACGGCACAAGATCAAGACCAGCTGATTAACGAATATCTTAAAGAGGCAGGAGAAGGGCGATGAGCAATTCTATGGTAGCAAAACGCTACGCGTCAGCTCTTTTTCAAATTTCAAAAGAACAGCAGATTCTAAGTAACGTAGAAGAAGAACTTCGCGTAGTACGGGAAGTTTTGGATTACAATGCTGACTTGAAGGCTGTTCTAAAATCTTCAAAGCTTACAAATGAAAACAAAAAGGAAATCATCCGCAATGCGTTTTCAACTGTAAATGCTTATGTTTTAAATACGTTGATGATTTTAATCGACCGCCATCGCGAAGATGAAATCGTTGAAGTGGTAAACCAATTTATCGAGCTTGCAAATGAGGAAATGGGCATTGCAGAAGCAAAAGTCTACAGCATTCGTCCACTGACAGAGGCTGAAAGAGAAGCTGTTTCCACAACATTTGCTGAGAAAATTGGCAAGAAATCATTAAGAATTGAAAATATCGTAGATTCCGATTTGCTCGGCGGCATCAAGCTCCGCATCGGAAATCGTATATATGACGGCAGCTTGCGCGGCAAGTTGAACCGTTTAGAACGTAAATTGTTAAGCTAAGACGAAAAGCGGAAGCGACCGTTTAGCGACGTATGGACTGGAGCGCTTCGACTGAGATAAAGGAAACACGAAGAGCGTAGCGATTCGATGTTGACTTATCGTAGGGAGAAGAGCGAAGTACACTAGTCGCTGGGAGCTGAAGCTGGACATCACTCAAAGTCGAATGTAGCAAATAGAATAAGCAAAGATTTAGATAGGGGTGAAACTCATGAGCATCAAAGCTGAAGAAATCAGTGCCCTGATAAAGAAGCAAATTGAAAACTATCAGGCAGAAATTCAAGTTACTGATGTCGGTACAGTTATCTCCGTAGGTGACGGTATCGCTCGTGTTCATGGCCTCGACAATGTCATGGCTGGAGAACTTGTTGAATTTGCAAACGGCGTTATGGGTATGGCACAAAACCTTGAAGAAAATAACGTCGGTATCATTATCCTTGGACCTTTCACTGAAATCCGTGAGGGTGACGAGGTTCGCCGTACAGGACGCATCATGGAGGTTCCGGTTGGTGAGGAACTTATTGGACGCGTTGTAAACTCTCTTGGACAACCAATCGATGGTATGGGTCCAATCAACACAACTAAAACACGCCCAATTGAAGTAGTTGCTTCAGGCGTAATGGCTCGTAAATCCGTTCATGAGCCATTACAAACGGGTATTAAAGCGATTGACGCGCTTGTGCCAATAGGCCGCGGTCAGCGTGAGTTAATTATCGGAGACCGTCAAACAGGTAAAACATCTGTTGCGATCGACACAATCTTGAACCAAAAAAGCGAAAACATGATTTGTATCTATGTTGCCATCGGTCAAAAAGAATCAACTGTACGTAACGCGGTTGAAACTCTTCGTAAGAATGGTGCATTAGATTACACAATCGTTGTTTCAGCTTCTGCGTCACAACCAGCTCCAATGCTATTCTTAGCTCCATATGCGGGTGTATCAATGGCAGAAGAGTTCATGTACAACGGCAAGCACGTTTTAATCGTATATGATGATTTATCTAAGCAAGCGGCTGCATACCGTGAGCTTTCCCTATTACTTCGTCGTCCTCCAGGTCGTGAAGCATATCCAGGGGATGTTTTCTACTTGCACTCCCGTTTACTAGAGCGTGCTGCGAAATTGAACGACACACTTGGTGCCGGTTCAATCACAGCATTACCGTTCATCGAAACACAAGCAGGTGACGTTTCTGCTTATATCCCAACAAACGTTATCTCCATCACAGATGGACAAATCTTCTTGCAGTCTGACTTATTCTTCTCTGGCGTACGTCCAGCGATCAATGCCGGTCTTTCTGTATCCCGTGTAGGTGGATCCGCACAAATCAAGGCGATGAAAAAGGTTGCAGGTACACTGCGTCTTGACCTTGCGTCATACCGTGAACTTGAAGCATTTGCTCAGTTTGGTTCTGACCTTGATAAAGCAACACAAGCAAAGCTTGCTCGTGGTGCCCGTACGGTTGAAGTATTAAAACAAGATCTTAACAAGCCGCTTTCTGTTGAAAAGCAAGTAGCGATTCTATATGCATTAACACGCGGATTCTTAGATGATATTCCTTTAGTAGATATTCGTCGCTTTGAATCTGAATTCTTAAACTGGTTAGACCACAACCGCAAAGAGGTGTTAGACCATATTACAAAGACGAAGGATCTTCCTTCTGATGACGATATGGCATCTGCATTAAACGACTTCAAAAAGACGTTTGCAGTTTCCGAATAAGTATAGGGTCTGACATAAGTTTCGGCACCAGCACCTTTTTCAAAAGGTGCTGATGCTAAACATTCTTTGAATGAGGGTGGTGAGAACCTATGGCATCATTACGTGATATAAAAAATAGTATTAATTCTACGAAAAAGATGAGTCAGATCACCAAAGCGATGGAGATGACGTCAGCTGCGAAATGGAACCGCGGCGTTATGAATGCAAAATCATTCGTACCGTACATGGAAAAAATCCAGGAAGTAACGGCGGCAATCGCTTCGGGTGCACAAGGTGTGGCTCACCCAATGCTTGAAGCCCGTGAAGTAAAGAAAACGGGTTATGTTGTTATGACCTCCGACCGTGGTCTTGCTGGTGCATTTAACAGCAACGTCATCCGTCGTGTCTATCAAACCATTCAAGAACGTCATAAATCGAATGATGAGTTTGCGATTATTGCAGTCGGACGTGTAGCACGTGACTTTTTCTTGAAGCGCGGCATCAATGTAGCTCTCGAGATTACCGGGGTTTCCGATCAGCCGAACTTCAACGACATTAAAGAAATTGCTTCCAGTACGGTTGGCATGTTCGCGGACGGCACATTCGATGAACTATATATTTACTACAGCCATTATATCAGTGCGATTTCTCAAGAAGTAACGGAGAAGAAGCTGCTTCCGCTATCGGATATCACTTCTTCAAAAGAGCTTGCTTCTTATGAATTTGAACCGTCTCCAGAAGAAATTCTTGAAGTTCTCCTGCCGCAATATGCAGAAAGCTTAATTTACGGTGCTCTTTTAGACAGTAAAGCAAGTGAGCATGCTGCCCGGATGACGGCGATGAAGAACGCTACGGATAATGCGAAAGAAATGATCAAGAACTACTCACTTATTTACAACCGTGCCCGTCAGGCAGCGATCACGCAGGAAATTGCGGAAATCGTCGGCGGTGCGGCGGCTTTAGAATAGTCTTCTTAAAAGTAGGTTGGCGTGAGGCCAGCCTTGCAGTATAAATAAATTTTTCGTGAGGGATTGATAAGAATCCCTCACGGATTTGTTCAAAGAGTAAGATAGGAGGGAAAACGATGAACATTGGACGCGTTGTTCAGATTATGGGTCCGGTTGTTGACGTTAAATTTGAAAACGGCAAACTACCTGAGATCTATAACGCTTTAAGAATTAATTCCAAAGCGCGTAATGAATCAGAAGTTGATATCAACTTAACCCTTGAAGTAGCCCTTCATTTAGGTGATGATACAGTTCGTACGATTGCGATGGCTTCTACTGACGGTTTAACTCGCGGTTTGGAAGTACAGGATACTGGTGCACCGATTTCGGTACCGGTTGGGGATCCAACTCTTGGCCGTGTATTTAACGTATTAGGTGATGTTATTGACTTGAAGGAAGAGATTCCGGCAAGTGAGCGCCGTGATTCCATTCACCGCGAAGCGCCAACATTCGAAAATCTTTCTACTGAAGTAGAAATCCTTGAAACTGGTATTAAGGTAGTAGACTTGCTTGCTCCATATATTAAGGGTGGTAAGATCGGTCTATTCGGTGGTGCCGGTGTAGGTAAAACCGTATTAATCCAGGAATTAATCAACAACATCGCGCAAGAGCACGGCGGTATTTCCGTATTCGCCGGTGTTGGTGAGCGTACTCGTGAAGGTAACGACCTTTACCACGAAATGACGGATTCAGGCGTTATCAAGAAAACAGCGATGGTATTCGGACAAATGAACGAGCCGCCAGGAGCACGTATGCGTGTTGCCTTGACTGGTTTGACAATGGCTGAATATTTCCGTGATGAGCAAGGACAGGACGTTCTTTTCTTCATGGATAACATCTTCCGTTTCACGCAAGCAGGTTCTGAGGTATCTGCCCTACTTGGCCGTATGCCATCTGCGGTAGGTTACCAGCCGACTCTTGCAACTGAAATGGGTAAATTACAAGAGCGTATCACATCTACGAACGTAGGTTCTGTTACATCGATCCAAGCGATCTACGTACCAGCCGATGACTATACGGATCCGGCTCCGGCTACGACTTTCGCTCACTTAGATGCAACAACCAACCTTGAGCGTAAGCTTTCTGAGATGGGTATTTACCCTGCGGTGGACCCTCTTGCTTCGACTTCTCGTGCATTGTCACCTGAAATCGTTGGCGAAGAGCACTATAATGTATCTCGTAAAGTACAGCAAACATTACAACGTTACCGTGAATTACAGGATATTATCGCAATCCTTGGTATGGATGAACTTTCTGATGATGATAAGTTAGTCGTAGTTCGTGCACGCCGCCTGCAGTTCTTCTTATCACAAAACTTCCACGTTGCTGAACAGTTCACTGGCCAGCCTGGATCTTATGTGCCTGTTAAGGAAACGGTTAAAGGATTCAAAGAAATCCTTGATGGCAAGTATGACCACCTTCCAGAAGATGCGTTCCGCTTAGTCGGCCGTATTGAAGAAGTGGTTGAGGCCGCAAAACGCATGGGTGTAGAAGTCTAAAGTGCGCCAGGAGGGTAAAAAATGAAGACGATTAAAGTCAATGTTGTTACTCCCGATGGCCCGGTGTATGACTCAGAAGTGGAAATGGTGATTGCAAAGGGTATTGCTGGTGAATTAGGTATTTTGCCTGACCACATTCCTTTGGTTGCTCCGCTTGAGATTAGCGCGGTTCGCCTGTTGAAGGATGGGAAAGAAGATTTGGTTGCGGTTAGCGGTGGATTTTTAGAAGTCCGTCCTGACCAAGTGACGATTTTAGCCCAATCTGCTGAAAAAGGTTCAGAAATTGATGTTGCACGTGCGCTTAGAGCGAAAGAACGTGCTGAGCAGCGTCTTCAAGAACAGCGCCAGGATCATATTGATTTCAAACGTGCTGAGTTTGCTCTTCAACGCGCCATCAATCGCCTCGCCGTATCGGATAAGAAATAATATGGATATAATGGAACCCCTCCAGTTTTTGGAGGGGTTTTTTGCATTTATTGGATTTTTTTGTGGACAAGCCTCACCAAATGTCGACATTTTTTGAAAAAATTTAATTTACAAAAGCCCAGTTTTACTGCTAAGATAATAATAAGTTCAAAAATTGAATTAATTCATAAAATGAACATTTGGGAGGCACCACATGGAAAATCAATATAAAGTACGTGAAGCGGTTATTTTAGCGGCAGGAAAAAGTGTGGATTTTGACGAGCCGGTTAGCCTGCTTGAATTGGATAATAGTAATTTATTAACTAGAAACCTAAATCTATTAAAGCAAAAAGGAATCGAAAAAATTGTCATCGTAACAGGCTATAAGAAGGAATCTTTTGATTTCTTGAAGGATGTTGAAGGAGTTTATTTAGCCGAAAACAACAAGTTCAAGTGGACGGGATCGATGGCATCGCTTGCCTGTGCAGCAGAATACATAACAGGCGATTTTCTTTTGGTGGAGCATGATATCTACACAGAGGAAGAGACTTTTGATCAATTACTCGAAAATAGCCAAAGGTCCTGCATTTTGCTTGCAAATGAAAGCGGATCCGGGGCTGAGGCTTTTGTTGAGTTAAAGAACGGCTATTTATACAAAATTTCAAAGGATATCGCGCAATTTAATAGGATTGATGGCGAAATGGTTGGCATCAGTAAGCTTTCCTTTGAGGTTTTTTCCAAAATGATAGAGGAATATAAAGAGAATAAAAACCCTTATTTAAACTATGAATACTTACTGTTGGATGTTGCAAGAGAGTATAATGTCGGCTTTGTTAAAATGAATGACTTAATCTGGACGGATATCGATACCAATGAAGATTATATCAATGCCAGAAATGTTGTGCTGCCAAAATTAAAACGCAGGGAAGCTCAATTTAAAAAAGAGCAAATTCATGAACTGGTCACAAAAGCGTTAAATGTAACTGAAGCTGAGATTGAAAGCATTGTTCCTTTTGGCGGAATGACAAATAAAAACTTCAAGATTACCTTAACGAATCAAAAGGACTATGTCCTGCGGATTGCAGGCGTTGGAACGGAAGCCATGATTAATAGATTCGCAGAAAAAATCAATTCCAATCTTGTCAGTGAAATCGGCATCGACTCGCCATTAATTTATTTTAATTCCGAAACGGGTGTGAAGATTTCGGAGATTATTCCAAATGCCGAAACGTTAAACGGAAAAATGTGTAAGCGTGAAGACATCATGGAGCTGACGACGGACCGATTACGCACGCTGCATCAATCGAATATTCCTATGGAAAATACGTGGGATGTATTTAAGGAAATGGATAAATATGAACAATTAGTCATCAATGCCGAAGGCCAATTTTATGAAGGCTACGAGGAAGTTCGCAGTCAGGTGAAGGAAATTGAACGGATTTATAAAGCGATGAATATTCAGTTTGTCCCTTGCCATATTGACCCTGTTGCCGAAAACATGGTGAAAAGCGGCGAAAGACTATATCTAATTGACTGGGAATACAGCGGCTTGAGTGATCCAATGTGGGACATCGCGGCACATTCGATGGAAAGTGTGTTTTCACCTGAAGACGAGGAATTGTTCTTATCCCATTACTTTAAGGGAGAAGAAGTTACGGAAGAGATCAAAACAAGAATCTTAATGAATAAGATCTTCCAGGATTTCTTATGGAGCACCTGGACGGTCATAAAGGAAGCAGCAGGTGATGATTTCGGTTCATATGGAATTCATCGTTTCGATCGTGCTAAAGAAAATATTAAGAAGATTTTAGGGGAGGGGAAAGTGCTTGAATACAAAAACTAAAGGTTCATTAGCAGGCTTAATTTCAGCGATAACGTGGGCATTGGATACTGTTTTTATTGGAGTGATCCTAGCACATACTTTATTTGTGTCAACGGACAAAATCATCTTTTTAGCTCCGCTGATTAGCACCTATTTCCATGATGCCTTTTCAGCTGTATGGGTCATGATTTATATGGCGTTTAAAGGGGAACTAAAGAACTCGTTCGCGAAGATGATGACTCGCAGCGGCCGTTACGTCATGCTGGCAGCGTTAATGGGCGGTCCGGTCGGTATGACTTGTTACGTGTTAGCTGTAAAATATATCGGGGCTTCGTACACGGCTTCGATTTCAGCCGTCTATCCGGCTGTTGGCGCCTTGTTTGCCTTCTTATGGTTAAAGGATAAACTTTCGATCAGAAACTGGATCGGACTTTTTGTAAGTATCCTCTTTATTTTTATTTTAGGTTACTCAAGCGGGGGACTTGGGCCTAACGCTACATTAGGGTTCATTTTTGCTTTAGGCTCCGTTTTTGGCTGGGGGATGGAATGTGTTATCTGCGCTTATGGGATGAAGGATGATGTAACACCAGAGCATGCCCTGCAGATTCGACAAGTCACGTCTGCCTTGGTATTCGGATTGATCATCATTCCAATCTTTGGCGGTTATGCGGTAGTCGGTGACATTATCATGTCTAAAGAAATGATCTATATTGCATCAGTCGGATTATGTGGCGCCGTTTCTTACTTAGGCTACTACAAAGCGATTAACGAAATTGGTCCGACAAGAGCAATGGCCCTCAATATTACCTATGTTTCTTGGACGATTTTCTTCGGGTTTATCTTCTTTGGAAGTCCGGTTACAGCAAAACTGCTCATTTGCAGTGTCATGATTATAGTCGGTTCAATTATTACTGTCGCAAATCCAGATGAACTTAACTTCAAAAAATTGTTCAAAAAGGCAGCAGCTTAATTTGCTGCCTTTTTGGCTGATGGAGAGAGGGGATACATAATGGGGAAATTAGATGGAAAAGTAGCGATTATTACGGGTGGAGCAGGCGGCATCGGTATTGAAACGGCCGGGTTATTTTTAAGAGAAGGGGCGAAGGTTGTTTTAGTTGGACAAACCGAGGAGAAACTGCTCAAGGCCAAGGAAGAGCTTGTGATTTTCGGTGAAGTGCTTGTTGTACAGGCGGATGTTTCTAAGGAAGCGGACACTGTGAATTATGTCAGAACGACTATGGACCATTTTGGAAAAATCGATATTTTCTTTAACAATGCCGGTATTGAGGGGCCGATTGGCAAGTTAGTGGATGTATCGGTTGAGGATTTTGATAAGGTGATGAATGTCAATGTAAGGGGTGTGTTTTTAGGCTTAAAGCATGTATTGCCGATCATGATGGAACAACGTAGCGGCAGCATTATTAATACGGCGTCAGATGCCAGCTGGATGGGGTATACAGACTTAGGGCCGTATGTAGCGGCCAAGCATGCTGTTGTCGGGCTGACAAAAACAGCCGCCAATGAAGCGGCACATGCCAATGTAAGGGTCAATTCGATTCACCCGACAAGTGTGAATACGAGAATGATGAGGTCGATTGAAGAGGCAATGAACCCGGGTGAATCAGAAAAGGCAAGGGAAATGTTTGCTGGGCTGATTCCATTCGGCCGTTACGCGGAGCCGATAGATGTTGCGAATCTTGTACTATTCCTTGCTTCCGATGATAGTTCCTTTATTAGCGGCAGCCAGCATCGGATTGATGGCGGGATGTCGGCGAATTCAAATTAATAGTATTCCTAATGAAGCCAGTCATTTGACTGGCTTTTTGTTATTTTATAACAGCTTTGTGGGAATTGGAAATAAGCAATTGTAATTTTAATAATATTTTAACTATTATAATTACTGATTTTATGGTATTTTATCTTATAAATAAACTATCGTAGTATACCTATAGTAGTTTTATTAATAGAGAGGGTGCTGTATTAAAAATAATTTGAAAATTCCCCTTATTTCGATATTGACTTCAAACGTTATAGTATGTAATATAATCTTATAATACAATTGGACATGAGATATAACGTGTTCCATAGAGAGGGAGGCTAAAGAGCTGCAGTACTGAACCTATTTAAAGATGAAAGCGTTTTAGATGAGTTGTATAAGGAATAATTAATTGGGGGTATGTATGTGAAACGTTGGTTTACTCTAGCAGTTGGTATATTCATGGTAATGTCATTAATACTAGCAGGATGTTCGTCAAGCAGCTCTACCTCATCCAAATCAGAAAATGGAAAGAAAACGATCACATTTTTCTACCGCTGGCCAAATGAGCCATACAAAACATATTTTAATAGTGTGATTAAAGAGTTTGAAAAGCAGCATCCAGACGTTCATGTTGAACAAGTAACGGCGTTAAACGATGATTACAAACAAAAGGCAAACGTACTTCTTGGAAGCCAGAATCCACCGGATGTTTTCTTCACTTGGGCCGGAGAATATGGTCAGAAGTTTATCCGTGATGGCGTAGCTTTAGACCTTACAAAATACTATCAAGATGACAAGGCCTGGTCAGACAATTTAATCGCATCACAGGTGAAATTCTTCCAAAAGGATGACAAAACCTATGGTGTTCCACTATTTACCGACAGTAAACTATTCTTCTACAACAAAGATCTATTTGATAAATTAGGTTTGAAAGCACCAACTACATGGGATGAGTTTATCACTGTACTTAAAACCATTAAAAAGAGCGGCCAGACTCCAATCATCTTAGGAAATAAATCACCATGGGCAGCTGCTCACTATGTAACAGCATTGAATCAAAGAATTGTACCGCAGGATGTGTTAGCAAAAGATTTAAGCTTTAAGGGAGCAGAGTTCACAGATCCTAGTTATGTTGAGGCATTAAAGAAGCTGGATGAATTACGCCCTTACTTTAATGAAAATCCAAATGCAACTGCACATGATGAAGCGAGAAACTTATTCCTAGGCGGCAAAGCTGCGATCATGTTCCTAGAAACACAGGAAATTACGTATATGAAAAACGCTGCATTTAAATGGGATTCCTTTAAAGTACCGACCATCGATGGTGCTAAAGGCGACCAGGGAGGCTTAATCGGTGCTCCAGAAGGATTTATGGTTCACAGTAAATCAAAACACCCTAAAGAAGCAGTCGAGTTCTTAGAATTCTTAACTTCTAAGGCAAATGGTGAAAAATTGGCTAAGGATACCGGTATGCCAAGTACGGTTGAAGGAGCGGTTAATGCCAATACCGCAACGGAAGCTGATGTAAAAGCGATGGATATGATTAAAGAACAGCCAAACATGCTGATCTGGACAGACAGCGCATTAGATACTCGAATTTTCAAGCCTTATGGCGATGGCGTTCAAGCTTTGATTGGCGGCACGATGAAGCCAGAACAAATCATGAAGGCCGTACAAGATGCAGCGAAGCAAGTGAAGTAATAAAGAATAATGAATTCTAGAAGGTGTCGGTTAATAGGAAACTAGCTTCCTATTAACCCGGCATTTTCATAGATGTTGATGGGAGGGGTATAGATGCGTAGAACGAGAATAATCCCGCTTGTATATATGGCACCTGCCTTATTGATGCTGGCCCTATTTGTATACTATCCATTGGTTCGAAATATCATTAATGGCTTTTATGAATGGAACCCATTCACATTAGATAGAAGCTTTGTTTCACTAGATAACTATACACGCTTGTTTAAAGATCCCGTCTTTTTCACGGTACTTAAGAACAATCTCCTATACGCCATTATCTCCGTTATCCTCCAGGTTGGGCTTGGATTAGTGATTGCAGCGATATTAGAAGATAAGATTTTCAGGAGATTTTCCACCTTCTTCCGGACAACCTTTTTTATCCCGGTTCTCATTTCAATGACGGTTATTGGGATCCTCTTTAGCTTTATCTATAATCCAGATGTCGGCTTGCTAAATAGCTTTTTAAGATTGGTAGGTTTGGGCGAATGGACGGAAGGATGGCTGGGGAATCCAAAAACATCAATTTTTGCTGTCATTGCCGTTTCCCAATGGCAAAGTATCGGTTATACCGTTATGTTGTATGTGTTAGCGGTTCAAAAAGTCCCTGGAGAATTATATGAAGCTGCTACCATCGATGGAGCAGGGAAAATCCGGACTTTTTTCAGCATTACTGTTCCACAGGTAAAAGAAATGACATTTGTTCTATTAATCTATACGGTGACAGGCTCCTTCTTGGTGTTCAGTGAGGTGTATGTATTAACAGCTGGTGGTCCAAGCAACTCATCACAAGTTTTTAGTACATATCTATATCAGAAGGCGTTTATTGATAATGAACCTGGGTTTGCTTCAGCGATTGCCAACGTGATTTTGGGTATCACACTCATTTTCTATTTTATTCAAAATAAGTTCTTAAAAACAGGGGAGGAGTAAAGATGAAGCCGATGGAAGCACATGAAGATTCACAAATGGTTAGTCCCGGCGGAAAGGTCTTAAAGTTTCCGAATAAAAACTTTAAGGCTTCCAAAAGAAAGCCAGGCTTATCAATTACAGTCGGACTAATCTTTCTTTTCCTAACTCTATACTTTATTGCCATTGCCTATCCTTTATTTTGGATGATTGTCAATTCTTTTAAAAATACAGCTGAGATTTTTAACGACAGCTGGGGACTTCCGAAAGAATGGCTCTTTTCAAACTATACGACAGCCTGGGAACAAGGGGTTTCCAGCTACTTCGTTAATAGCTTGATTATCACGGGAGGCACCTGTATTCTGACGGTTTTAATCAGTGCAGCCTGTGCTTTTGGGTTGACTCGTTATCAACTTAAAGGCGGCAAATTTCTGCTGCTTTTCGTTTCAGCCGGCCTGATGTTTTCACCTCAGAGCAGTTTAATCCCTCTTTATGAATTAGTTCAAAAAATGGGGATATTTGATACGCATTGGGCTCTGATTTTAACCTTTACGGCTTATCGGATTCCATTAACGGTTCTATTAATCCGGTCCTTCTTCTTGTCGATTCCGAAAGAGCTGGAGGAATCCGCATTTCTGGATGGAGCGTCAAGCTTGGATGTATTCGCAAGAATCTACATGCCAATGAGCAAACCGATTATGTTTACGGGTATAATTTTAACCGCTTATTATGCTTGGAACGAGTTTTTATTTTCGATCCTCTTCATTCAAACAGAAGAATTAAAGCCGATAACTTCCGGTCTATTAGTCTTTAAAGATGCGCTTAATACGAACTGGGGAGTTTTAATGGCTGGGTTGGTTATATCCGCACTGCCACTGATAATCATATTTATTTTCATGCAGAAATTTTTTGTCCGCGGTTTGGCAGAGGGAAGCGTCAAGGGATAATAGGGGGAAATATCCCCTGCTTCTCGAATAATTATATAACGTATTATAATGTATTGCATATAAACCAAAGGGAGTGAAAGGAATGTTGAATTTTAACAGGGAAAAATATCTTACAGTAACTTGCGGGGCTGTGGGCCTTCGAGAGGAAATTGAGCGTGTTGCGGACCAGGTTTATGAAAAAGGGTTTAAGAATATTTTCTTAATTGGCTCTGGCGGAGCAGTAGCAACCTTTTATCCGTTTGAATATATGATTAACTCGACATCGACGATTCCAGCTTATGCGGAAATCGCAGCAGAATTTGTGCTGCAGAATCATAAACAGTTTACTTCAGATTCTCTTGTGATTCTTTCATCACTATCTGGAACGACAGAAGAGACAGTCGCTGCAGCAAAATACTGTAAAGAAAGGGGAGCGACAACGATTGGCTTGACAGGCGAATACAATAAGCCGCTTGCTGATACAGTTGATTTTCCGCTTGTGAATTTTGCAGAAAATGATTTTGCCAGCGATTCCAATCAGTTAGTGCTCTATTTGTTGATTTTTAAATTAATGAATAAAAATGGCGATTTCCCTAACTATGAGACATTCGCAGCCCAATTAGAGGTACTTCCTGAAAAATTAATCGAAGTAAAAGAACAGTTCGAAGCTAGGGCAGAAGCATTTGCTGTTGCCTATAAAGATGAGCCTTATCATATGGTGGTAGGATCCGGTTCAACTTGGGGCCGCGCTTACTCCTATGCGATGTGTGTGTTGGAGGAAATGCAGTGGATCAAAACAAAGTCGATTCACGCAGCAGAATTTTTCCATGGCACATTGGAGTTAGTCGATGAAAACACAAGCATGATTCTCCTAACGGGTGAAGATGAAACGCGCCCGCTGATGGAACGGGTGGAGCGCTTTTCAGAAAAGTATACGAAGAAGGTAACAATCCTTGATACGAAGGATTACGAGCTAGAAGGGATCAGCGAAGAGTTTAGAAAATATTTATCACCAATTGTTACATCTACGCAGCTTCAAAGACTCAGTGTCCATTTAGAAGATAAACGCAATCACTCGTTAGAGATTAGAAGATATTATCGTACGGTAACTTATTAAAATAATTGGCGGGAAGATACAATGTTTCGTTGTATCTTTCTGCTATTCAACGAATGGGAGGATTCAATTATGAAGTTAATTGCTGTTGGAGATAACGTAGTAGATTACTATGAAGACCGCGGGGAGATGTTCCCTGGCGGAAATGCCGTCAATGTAGCGGTATTTTGGAGACGGTATGGCGCCGAGTTCGTTTCCTATATTGGAATTGTCGGGAATGATGAAGAGGGCGATCATATCGTCAGTTCGTTAAAGCAGGAAAATATCGATGTTTCCCAGGTTCGTAAAGTGTTTGGACCATCAGGTGAGGCTGTTGTCACTTTAGACGAGCATGGCGATCGGAAGTTTGTAGGCTCGAATAAAGGCGGGGTTCAAAAGCTTGTAAAACTGAATTTTGCAGAAGCAGAATTGGAGTTTATTAGTACTTTCTCATTGCTGCACACAAGCGTATATAGTTATATCGAAAAGGACCTGCCTTTATTGAAAAAATACATCGATATTTCCTTTGATTTTTCAACAAGGTACGATGATGAGTATTTGGAGCTGGTTTGTCCTCATATCAAATTTGCCATCTTCTCTGGAGGCGATTTAACGAAGCAAGAGTGTGAAGCGCTGATCGCGAAAGTTCATGCAGCAGGAACACCAAATGTGATTGTAACCAGAGGATCAGAAGGATCCGTATTTTCAGATTCCCGTCAGGTTTATGAACATGGAATTGCCGAGGCTGATGTCGTTGATACATTAGGAGCTGGCGATACATTTGTGGCTGTGTTCTTAAAGGAGTATGTCCAGCATGGTGATGCAAAGACGGCGATGCAAAAGGGTGCTGCCGCTGCGGCAGAAACGTGCGGACGCTTTGGCGCATTCGGCCATGGCAAGGAACGGGAGAAAAGGATTGTCATTGGGTAAGGTTCTGAGTGGACCCGAAGTAACCCGTTCCTAATAAGGAGCGGGTTATTTTTTCAGATAAGTTTTCAGAGTGCCCGAGATAGGTTAAAAAAGAAGTCGACGGTCACTGTGGAGAGTTCAGAGTGCCCGAGGCAGGTGAAAAAAGAGCTCGGTGGTCATCATTAAATTGAAAAAGCCCCTGAGTCTAAACTCAAGAGCTTCCAAATAATTAGTATTCCACTTTCCACATATAACGTCTTTTTGACAGAGGATGATTACGGGCTTCTGACAGCTGTTCAGCATATCTGCGTAGAATATTATTTAATACCAGCGGAGCAATATAGCCTTTTAATTCTTCGTCTATGCCAGTCAGATCAAGATCCTTAGCGTCTAAAACGACCAATTTTTCGCCGTATTTTTTCGAGAAATCCAATGCTCTTTCATCAAGAGGACGGGTTTCATCCAAGCCAAGCAGGATAATAAATGGAACATCCTTATCGATAATTTCGAATGGACCATGGAAATATTCACCGGAGTGAACGGCATTGGAGTGGATCCATTGCATTTCCATCAGGATACAAATCGCATAGGAGTAAGCGATTCCATAGTTAGCTCCGCTTGCCATTGTATAAATTACTTTTTCATCTTTGTAATCTTGACCAAATTGTTGTGCTTGGCTTTCATATTGCTTGTTTGACTTTTCAAAAACAGCCTCGAGATTGTGTAAGCTGTTGATCAATTTATCAAACTTAGCGTTTCCTTCTAGTACGTTTAAGGCACCTAAAGTTAATTGATAAAGCAAGCCTAAATTTGTATTAAAGGCAATAGATTCTTCGCCCCATTCATATTTAACAACAAATTCACTTTCCTGTGCCAGCGGAGAAGTTGGCTGGTTCGTAAAACCAACAGTTAAGGCGCCTTTTTCACGGGCAAATGTCGCTGCTTTAACGGTTTCAGGTGTTGTACCAGACATAGAGCATAGGATGACCAATGAATTTTCACCAAGTTTTCTAGGGTTGCGATGAATGAATTCATTAGAACTGTAAACGTCTGAAGAAATATTTAGGGCTTCACGGTCCATTATGTACTTATTTGGATACATAATGGCAGAAGAGCCGCCGCATGCTACAAAAAATACGTGGTCAATAGTACGTCCTTTCAAAGCATCTAATACCGTTTGAACCTGTGGATCTACAACTACTTGTGAATTAACCATTCATTTTTCCTCCTTAGAATCTTTGGTTTGAAATATAATAATACATTATATAACATTATATTAACCGCCTATAAAATAATTGTCAATCTTTTTTGAACATTAAATTTATTAGTAATATGGAAATTTATATTAAATTGACTTATAACATAATATAATGTTATATTTATTTTGAATATTTTTACAAAGGGGAGGGTAAGAAGCGTGGTGAAGATCACTCGGGATCAGATTACAGGGATGAACTTCCATTATAAGCACTATCCATTGGAATATTTTTTTGATGCAATGGTTCGCTATGAATTTAAAAATATTGAACTATGGGGAGCGTCTCCTCATTTTTATGTAGAAGAAATGAGCATCCAGGATATTCGAAATGTAAAAAAAGAAATTGATAGAAGAGACTTATCGGTGGTCTGCTTTACACCAGAGCAGTGTGTTTACCCTATTAATCTTGCCGCAAAAGAGAAAAGGATTCGTGAAAATAGTATTCAATATTTTATCAAATCAGCAGAAGCGGCAAAAGAATTAGAAGCACCCATGCTGTTGGTTACTCCAGGATGGGGCTATGAAAATGAAGACAGACAGGAAGCTTGGAAAAGAACGAGAGATTCATTGGAAAGATTAGCAGGTGCAGCGGCAGAGCTGGATTTAACCCTTGCGTTTGAACCATTAACGAGAATGGAGTCCAATTTGGTTAATGATGCGAAGTCCTTAAAAGCGATGTTAGATGAAGTCAATAGCCCGAATCTAAAAGGGATGATTGATACGATTCCAATGGCGCTGGCAAAAGAGGATTTTCTTGATTATCATAACCTATTAAATCAGGACCTGGTTCATATTCATTTCATCGATGGGAAACCGGAGGGCCACCTTGCCTGGGGGGATGGTGTGCTGCCATTACAGAAATACATCGATCAATTGAACCAAATTGGCTATAAAGGGTATCTGACTTTAGAATATACCTCCTACCAATACGTTCAAAACCCCGATGCTGCCATTGAAAAATCGTTGGAGGTCCTATCTAATATAATAGAAGGATAAAAAACAAAATTGATAGCGTAAATGAAATTATATATACTTAGTAGTATCAAGGAAATGCCGAAAATCCCAACTAAAACATTTTTGATAGAAGGCAGGTGAAACAGATGTTAAAACAGGATGATCACATTCCATTGTATATCCAATTAAAGGAGTCTATCCGCAGTTCAATCGTAAATGGAGATTTAAAGTTTGGTGATAAAATACCAACAGAATTAGAGTTGAGCGAGGAATATAAAATTAGCAGGATTACGGTAAGAAAAGCCATTGTCGAATTAGTGGAAGAGGGCTACCTTGTAAAAAAACAGGGTAAAGGGACATTCGTAAACAAAAGGAAAATTGAAAGAAAGATTGTCCATTTTTTAAGCTTTAGTGATGCTTGTAAAGCGAACGGATTAAAAGCGAGCAGCAAAGTCATTAAAAAAGAAATTATCCAGCCAACCTCAAAGGATCAAACAATGCTGCAGCTTGAGGATGGAGATGCTCTGTTATTTATTCAGAGAGTCAGATATGCCGGCGATTCGCCAATCATGATTGAAAACAACTATTTTTCCTATAAAGAATATCACTCTTTATTAAATGAAAATTTAGATGGCTCCATCTATAAGATTTTGGAAGAGAAACTGGGCGTAAAACCAGCCGGTTCGAGCGAACTTTCCTTGGAGATTGTCAGGGCAGGCGATGAAGAAATGGAGCTGCTCAATATCGCAAGCGGCGAACCCCTCTTTTTCATGGATACCACGGTCACAGATGAGAACGGCCAGCCTGTCCATAGAGGAAAACAGTATATTTTAGGGGACAGCTATAAATTTATCTTGAAGCAATAATTATTTGAAAGCGCTTTGATATTTTGAAATAATGAAAAGCCGAGATCCTTCTCGGCTTTTTATATTGGCTCTGTTAAACGATATTGTTGTTTTTTTATACTCTGTTGATTGGAGCGGAGGGCGCTCGACTCCTGCGGGAGTACGGGGCAGGGGAGACCCCGCAGGCGCCAAAGCGCCGAGGAGGCTCACCGGCACGCCCGCGGAAAGCGAGCGCCTGGAGCGGAAATCAACAGCCAAAGTTAACAGAGCCTTTTTATTAAATAGAAAGCTGGTCCTTAAACTTTTTTAATTTATAAATAATAGTAGGCTGACTAAGGCCTAAATATTCCGCCATTTCATAGGTGGTTTTGCACTCCCTGTAAGCTTTTGCTAATAACTCAATTTCTACTTCCTCCAGCACTTCTTTTAAATTCCTTTTTTCGATACACCCCTTCTCAAGGGCCCATGTGGAATCCTTCATATTTTTCTTAAAATCAAAAGGAAGATGTTCAGGCAAAATCATATCATCTTCAATCGTCAGGATCAGCCGTTCCAGCAAATTCTCCATTTCACGGACATTTCCCGGCCACTCATAATCAATTAACAAGTCATACGTAGATGTGTGCAATTTTTTAGACTCGTTGTATTTGGCATTCAGTAATTCCAAGTAATGCTTTAACAAAATCGTAATGTCATCTTTTCTTTCCTTTAAAGAAGGGATGTGAATCGGGATGACATTTAAGCGGTAGTAAAGGTCCAAGCGGAATTTCCCCTCGTCGACCATCCTTTTCAGGTTTTGGTTCGTAGCCGAGATTAGTCGGAAATTAACGTGGCGCTCTTTTTTTCCTCCGATTCGCAGGAATTTTCTTTCTTGGAGAACTTTTAGCAACTTTACCTGCATGTTTAATGGCAGCTCGCCAATTTCATCTAAAAAAATCGTTCCTTGGTCTGCTTGCTCAATCAAGCCTTGTTTTCCTGATTTTTGTGCTCCCGTAAAGGATCCTGGCTCATAGCCGAACATTTCCGATTCAAATAACGCTTCAGGGATTGTACTGCAGTTTACTTCAATGAAAGGTTCTTTTTGACGCTCGCTTTGATCATGTATATATCGGGCCAATGTGCTTTTTCCAACACCCGATTCCCCTAAAAATAAAATTGCCGCATCGGTTGGAGCCACGCGCTTTAGTGTCTTAAAAATTTGCTGCATGCTTGTGCTTCTGAATAAAAGCGGCCGATCGCTGGCGTCTTTTTCGCGCAGCTCCTCTACTTCAGTTTGGAATCCGGCCACCTTTGACTGCAGCTGGCTGTATTGCTCCTGCAATTTCACAATCTCTGTTTGGTCCTGGCTGTAGCTGATTACTCTGATTAAACGTCCTTCCTGATTAAAAACAGGATAGCCAGTCGACATGACGACTTTACCTGACTGGGTATGTTGCATAATCCGGACAATTTTTTTCTCTTTTATGACAAGGGCATTAATCGAAGGAGAGAGGATTCCTTGTTTTTCCAATTCATAGACAGACATTCCGATATAGGATCCGGGTTCTAACCCATACATGACCCAATGTTCCGGATTGGAGCGCAAAATGATGCCATTCTCATCGGTGACCGTAATGTTGTTGTTTGAGGTTTCAATGATTTTATCGAGCTCTAGTTTTACGTCATCGTTCATGTAAATAACCTCCTTGATTAAATTTTCAATCAAATCGGACAATTAATCAATAATTAAATTAATATTGATTGGAAATTAAATCAACGTTCCCTGAAAAAGCGATTTTTCAGGCAGAAAAAGTTGGCATGCTTTTTGCATAAATAAAAGTAAATCAATTTTTAAAAAGGGAGTCATTCAAATGGAAAGCTACGTACGTGAATTAGAAGAATTAGATAAAAAGCATTTTTTACATCCGACTTCACCAATCCAGCAGCAGCAGGCTGATGGCCCCGGCTTTATTTTTACAAAAGGTGAAGGTGTATTTTTAGAAGATATCAAAGGAAATAGGGTTATAGATGGCATGTCTTCTTTGTGGAATGTGAACATTGGGCATGGCCGGGAGGAAATCGGAAAAACAGCGATGGAACAGATGTCCAAATTAGCGTTTAACTCTTGTTTTTCAACCTACAGCAATGAACCAGCCATTCGCTTGGCAGCGAAGCTGGCAGAAATCGCACCCGGGGATTTAACGGCAACGTTTTTTACTTCAGGAGGTTCGGAATCGAATGATACGGCATATAAGCTTGCCCGGCATTATTGGATATTAAAAGGCCGGCCGGAAAAGAAGAAAATCATCACGAGAACGAAATCCTACCATGGGGTAGCAATGGGGGCAACGAGTGCAACCGGTTTAAAGCCGTTCCGGGATTTTACGAACTCATTAGCTCCTGACTTTTATTATGTGGATCATTTTTCAACGTCCGCATTACGCGAACTTATAGAAATAGAAGGCGCTGACACCATTGCCGCTTTTGTCGCTGAACCAGTTCAGGGTGCTGGCGGCGTTCATATCGCACCTGAACACTATTTCAAAGAGATCCGGGAGATTTGCGACCAGTACGGGATATTATGGATTACCGATGAAGTGATAACCGGATTTGGACGGACAGGCACCTATTTTGGAATCGAACATTATGGCGTTGTGCCAGATATGATGTGCTTTGCAAAAGGAGTAACAAGCGGCTATGCCCAGCTTGGAGGTGTGATGATTTCGGAAAAAATGCACCGGGATTTTAAAGAGCTCTCCACAGGCACATTATTGCATGGGTATACGTACAGCGGCCATGCGATGGCCTGCAGTGTGGCTTTGAAAAATCTTGAAATCATCGAACGTGAAAATTTGATTGAAAATGCGAAGCAAATGGGAGCAGAAATGCTGGCCGGATTTAAACAGCTGCAAAGCAAACATAGCATGATTGGTGAAGTTAGGGCCTTAGGTCTTATGGGGGCTATTGAAATTGTGAAAGATCGGCAGACAAACGAGCGTTTCACCACTCCGCTCTCTTCACTGATTGTTTCGGAAGCGGCTAAAAGGGGAGTGGTAGTCCGTGCCGTCGTATTTGATGGCCAGGACACGATTGTATTTGCCCCGCCATTAATTATTAATCAAGAAGAAATGGCACAAATGATGAAGATTTTATCAGAGACCTTATCGGCAGTTGAAAACACCATTAAGCAGGGCGAAGGTGTATAATATCCGTTGAGGAAAAGAAGCTGGATATATTTAATTGGAATTAGTTATTTATAAGGGATCGGGCCAGGCGTTTAGCCTGGCATTTTTTTGTTCATGAAAAGCCGATTTTTGAATAGGATTGTAGGGGAAGGGTTGGCCGAGTGGAGATTGTTCTAAAAACGTTTAAAATAGGTGAACTATTAATGACAAATCTCACTGTTTAAAATCTTATTTTGGTGTTTAATAGGTGTTGTTGTCGAATTCCTTAGGGGTTCTTACGAACTCTATGCTAGGCACGTCATCTTCCGCTTCAGATCACGTGCAACTTGTTCCTTCGGTACATAAGCATGTGCCAATTCGCTCTTGCGTCATCTCTGGGGCAATTCAGGGAGCAATTCAGCGAGATCACGCAAACGCTCAAAGGGTGGGGACCCCTGTCGACTGACTAGTTCAGTTGTAAATTGGAAATCTACCGCCATGTGCTCACGCACATTGCGCTTCCGCTAACGCTGCAGCTTGCAAAAATTCCCCAATTTAAGGCCTTTTTGAGAGCGAGCTCCCCAGGCCTTAAATTGGGAAATTTTCGCGGCGGTAGACTTCCAATATTTATAAATAAGGCTTGTCGACAGGGGTTTGTAACAATGCTATAATGAATTCGGTTACAATATTCATAAGTATGAAAATTTTCAACATTGGAGGGGATAGACATGGAACTTTTGAATGTATATCAGAATAATTATCTGATAGTTTTTGTGTTCCTATGTCTTGGGGTGTTGCTGCCGGTGGTGGCATTATTTTTAGGTAAGCTTCTGCGTCCGCATAAACCTGATGATGCGAAGTATACCACATATGAGAGCGGTATTGAGCCTTTTCACGATTCCCGTGTACAGTTCAATGTCCGCTATTATATTTTTGCCCTAATGTTTGTAATTTTTGATGTAGAGACGGTGTTTTTATATCCATGGGCGGTGGCCTATGATAAGTTAGGACTATTTGCATTAGTCGAAATGTTAATTTTCGTGGTTATGCTGGTAATCGGCTTAATCTACGCATGGAAAAAGAAGGTGCTAAAATGGATCTAAAATTGGACCTTTCACCAGAAGAAATGAAAGAATTAGAACGTAATGTATTTTTCGCGACGCTGGAGCAAATTAAGGCATGGGCTCGAAGTAATTCTTTGTGGCCAATGACATTTGGTCTGGCTTGTTGTGCGATTGAGATGATGGGCGTGGGCGGCGCGAACTATGACTTGGACCGTTTTGGTTCATTTTTCCGTACATCGCCAAGACAGTCAGATTGCATGATTGTGTCTGGTACGGTGACGAAGAAAATGGCGCCGATTGTAAAACGTTTGTATGATCAAATGCCGGAGCCGAAGTGGGTTATTGCGATGGGGTCTTGTGCAACTGCAGGCGGACCGTATATCAAGTCGTATTCCGTTGTTAAGGGAGTCGATCAGATCGTTCCTGTTGATGTGTATATTCCGGGATGCCCGCCGAACCCAGCGGCATTAATTTATGGAATTAATAAGTTAAAGGAAAAGATTCGCTATGAGGCGAAGACTGGGAAGAAGGTGATCTAACCGATGAGCGGGGAAAAGGATCTCGATCAATTAAAGAAAGAGGCGGCTGAGAAAGCTAAGGCTGCGGCACTGGCAAAGCGTCAGGCGAAGGCGGCAGGGGAAGCGGCGCCGAAACCGGCAACGGAAGCACCAAAGCCACCAGCAGATGAGGCACCTAAATCAACAGCACCAGCTTCATCTGGCGGAGATGCCGATGATTTAGCAAAGAAAAAAGCCGCGGCGGCAGCGAAGGCGAAGGCAGCTGCACTAGCAAAGAAAAAGCGTGAAGGCATTGTGGATGAGCCAGCTGCACCGGCAGCCGAAGCACAAGTGCCGGCAGAAGAGACGGCCGCACCGCAGGCCTCATCGAACGACGCTGATGATCTTGCCAGGAGAAAAGCAGAAGCCGTAGCGAAAGCCAAAGCGGCAGCAGCGGCGAAACGGAAAGCGATGGAGCAGGCAGGCGGAGAAGCCCCAGCGGCCGAAACCGTGGCTGATGAAGGCGCTGACGACTTAGCGAAGAAAAAAGCTGCAGCCGTAGCGAAAGCCAAAGCAGCGGCAGCGGCGAAACGAAAAGCGATGGAGCTAGCAGGCGGAGAAGCCCCAGCAGCCGAAACCGTGGCTGATGAAGGTGCTGACGACTTAGCGAAGAAAAAAGCAGCGGCTGTAGCGAAAGCCAAAGCAGCGGCAGCGGCAAAACGGAAAGCGATGGAGCTAGCAGGCGGCGATGCACCAGCGGGCGATACGGGTGAAAGTGCACCAGCAGGTGATGATGCGAAAGCAAAGGCGGCAGCAGCAGCGAAAGCCAAAGCAGCGGCAGCAGCCAAAGCGAAGGCAGCAGCAGCGGCAAAGGCGAAAGCAGCCGTATCGGGTGGCGATACAGGAGCGGACGCAACTGATGATGAAAAAGCAAAAGCAAAGGCAGCAGCAGTAGCGAAGGCCAAAGCAGCGGCAGCAGCGAAAGCCAAAGCAGCAGCGGCAGGGAAAGCGGACGATACAGCGCCAGCCCCATCAGAAACCGCAGCACTGTCAGTCAATCAGCCGT
Source organism: Paenibacillus sp. BSR1-1 (assembly GCF_030403775.1). Classification (GTDB taxonomy): domain Bacteria; phylum Bacillota; class Bacilli; order Bacillales; family Cytobacillaceae; genus Neobacillus. Next base: position 70,831 of record NZ_JAQMWQ010000013.1, on the reverse strand, counting down.
TTTTAGATAAATATGTGAAGGTAATAACCGAAAATCTGGGTGACGATGTTTTAGAAGATTCTTATATTAATAAACTATCCAAGGATGTTCCGACCCTTGTGGCAAAGCGCGATACATATTATAAGCTGGCTCAATTTTTAAAATATAATGAGCTTCTTGGATTTGATTATCTCTCTGAGCTGCACGGAACGGATTTCGAGACACATATGGAAGTATATGTTCACTTATTCTCATATAAAAATCGCCAATCGTTGGCGTTAAAAGTGAAGATTGACCGTGATGAACCAACAATTGAATCCTTGCAGCCGATTTGGGCTGGAGCCAACTGGCCTGAATGTGAGGCATATGACTTATTAGGAATTAAGTTTACCGGACACCCGGATTTGCATCGGATTTTGCTTGGAGAAGAATGGGTTGGCCATCCACTGCGTAAAGATTATGAACCGTATGATGTGGAGGTGTAGCGGGTGATCAGAACAGAAGAAATGCTATTAAACGTTGGGCCGCAGCACCCGAGTACGCATGGAGTATTCCGGCTTGTAGTTAAAATCGATGGCGAGATCATAACGGAAGCAAAACCTGTCATCGGTTACTTGCACCGCGGTACAGAAAAATTGGCCGAGAATTTGCAATACACACAAATTATTCCTTATACCGACCGGATGGACTATTTGTCAGCGATGACGAATAACTATGTCATTTGTCATGCGGTCGAAACGATGATGGGGATTCAAGTTCCGGAACGAGCGGACTTCCTTCGTGTCATGGCAATGGAATTGGGACGTATCGCAAGCCACTTAGTGGCATGGGGTACTTATTTGCTTGACCTTGGTGCGACGAGCCCGTTCATCTATGCATTCCGTGACCGTGAAATGATTATCAATATGCTCAATGAACTTTCAGGAGCGCGCTTGACCTTCAACTATATGCGTGTTGGCGGCGTAAAGTGGGATGCTCCGGAAGGCTGGGTGGAAAAAGTACGGGATTTTGTTCCCTATTTGCGCGAGCAAGTCAAAGGCTATCATGATCTTGTCACCGGAAATGAAATTTTCCTTGACCGGGTAACGGGTGTAGGAAGATACACAAAAGAGGACGCGATTAACTATTCGTTGAGCGGTCCAAACCTTCGCTGTACCGGCGTGAAGTGGGACCTTCGTAAAGATGAGCCATATTCCATTTATGACCGATTTGATTTTGACGTGGTCACCGAGGAAAGCGGAGACTGCCTGGCCCGCTATAAAGTGCGCATGGGCGAGGTTTCACAATCATTAAATATCCTTGAGCAGGCATGTGAACAATTCCCTGCGGAAGGTGAAATTTTAGCAAAAGTACCGAAAATCATTAAAGCGCCTAAAGGTGAAGCGTTTGTCAGAATCGAGTCACCACGCGGAGAAATTGGCTGTTATATCTCAAGCGACGGCAAAAAAGAACCGTATCGCCTGAAGTTTAGAAGACCATCATTCTATAACCTGCAAATTCTCCCGAAATTACTCGTAGGCGAAAATATTGCAAACCTGATTGCTATATTAGGGGCAGTTGATATTGTCCTTGGGGAGGTGGACGGTTAATGGTACAAGATCTACTCCATTCAAGTCCAGGTTTGGCCAACTTTGCAATCTTCTTTTTACTAGGGGTTGTCTTGCTGTTAGTCGTATTAGGCTTCGTAACATATGGGATTTTAGCCGAGCGGAAGGTCATGGGTTACATGCAGCTCCGCCACGGTCCAAACCAGCTTGGCGGTAACTGGGGCTTATTGCAGACCGTCGCTGACGTTTTGAAGCTTTTACTAAAAGAAGACATTATTCCGAAACTGGCAGACCGTCCGTTATTTATCCTGGCGCCAGTCATTGCCTTTGCCCCGTCCTTCATGGTACTGGCAACGATTCCGTTTACTGATAAGTTTCAATTTGCGGATATCGGGGTGGGCTTGCTTTATTACATTGCGGTTTCTGGTTTGACAACCTTTGGTGCCTTGCTTGGCGGATGGGGCTCCAATAACAAGTACGCCCTTTTAGGCGGCGCACGGGCAGCAGCACAGATGATTTCATACGAAATCCCGCTTGTTATGTCCGTTCTTGGTGTCATTCTATTATCAGGAAGCTTAAATTTAAATGATATCGTCCATGCGCAAAAGGGCGGCTGGTTCATCCTGCTGCAGCCGATTGGCTTTATTGTGTTTTTTATTGCTTCGGTTGCCGAATTAAACCGGACGCCGTTTGACTTGCCGGAAGCGGAATCCGAGCTTGTTGCAGGATTTCACGTTGAATACTCCGGATTCCGCTTTGCCTTCTTTATGCTGGCGGAGTATGTGTATCTATTTGCCATGTCGGCCCTGATTACAGTCGTTTTCCTAGGCGGCTGGCTGCCGCCATTTGCGTTCCTTGGCTTTATTCCAGGTGCGGTATGGTTCTCACTTAAGTTCTGTGTGGTTATCTTTGTATACTTGTGGCTCCGCAGTACGCTGCCGCGTTTCCGCGTTGACCGTTTAATGGAGTTCGGCTGGAAAGTGCTGCTTCCAGTGGCGCTAGGAAACATCTTCCTGACAGCCTTGATCAAATCATTATTTTTCTAAAAAGATATCATTAGATCGTGTTCGAAAGGTCGTATCGCCTAGCGATACGCTGGCTGCAATCACAATTTTTAAAAGGTAAAAGGGGTGAAAAACGTGCTTGGAATAGCAAAAGGCTTGAAATATACCCTAAAACAATTATCACGCGAAAAAGTCACTTATGACTATCCAAATAAGCCGCTACCACTGCCGGACCGTTTCCGCGGGATTCAGAAGTTTTATCCGGAAAAGTGTATTGTGTGCAATCAATGTATGAACATTTGTCCGACTGAATGTATCAACCTGACAGGTAAAAAACATCCCGATCCGGCGAAAAAGGGGAAAATCATCGATACGTATGACATCAATTTCGAGATTTGCATCCTTTGTGACCTATGTACGGAAGTTTGTCCGACAGAAGCAATTATCATGACGAATAATTTCGAGCTCGCTGAATACAGCCGCGATATGTTATTTAAAAACCTCGAATGGTTGGATGAAAACGACGAAAACATACGGAAGGAGAATAAAGCATGACCTTCTCAGGCGAATTTCTCGCTTTTATGGGGCTCGCACTTGTGGCGATCATCGGCGGCGTGCTTCTTTTGAACCTTACCAGAGTTGTTCATATGGTCGTTGCCCTCATCTTCACGTTCGTAGCGATTGCCGGAATTTATGTGCTGCTTTCCGCGGAATTTGTCGCGGCTGTGCAAATCTTAATTTATTCCGGTGCCATTACGATCATTATGCTGTTTGGCATCATGTTAACAAGGCATAACGATGAAAGTGAATCAAAAGCAGGCAAATGGAGAAAGTTCCTTCTATTTTTAGGCATTTTGGGCTTCGCCATTGCCGTTTATCTTGGCATTTACAATTTCAATATCGATCAAGTTCCGACCACCTTGCATGAAAATAACACCATGCAAATCGGGCAGGCACTGTACTCAAAACATATTATTCCATTTGAGTTAGTCTCTGTTTTACTTTTAGTTGCGTTGGTTGGTTCCATTGTCTTGGCGAAAAAAGAGGATAAGGAGGCGGATAAGGAATGAGTTCAGTTCCCGCTTCAGCCTTCTTGGCACTAGCACTGATTTTATTTTGCATCGGCTTATACGGTGCATTGACGAAGAGAAACACGGTTATCGTACTTATTTCGATCGAATTAATGCTGAACGCTGTAAACATTAACCTGGTAACCTTCAGCAAATACGGCATGGCGCCATCGATTACAGGCCAAATCTTTGCCTTGTTCGCAATCAGCGTTGCCGCAGCGGAGGCAGCGGTCGGTCTTGCGATTCTTATCGCACTCTACCGCACTAAGAAAACCGTCAACATCGACGAAATGGACACAATGAAAAATTAAAAAAACCTTGGTGCCAGTCGCTTTCCCTCGGATTTGACAAATTCGGGTGGTGACAGGCACGGATAGGAGAAAATGATGGAAAATGCATGGCTTATACCGCTTTTCCCGCTAATATCGTTTTTGATCCTTCTTCTATTCGGTAAGCGATTGAAGGAAGCAAGTGCGTATGTAGGGATTCTGCTTACGCTGGCATCGCTTATTTATTCGATTTTAGTGTTATTTGAGCGCTTTTCAGAGCCAACCTACGTCACGAAGTTTGACTGGCTCACGATAGGAGATTTTCATCTAACAGCGGGCTTTGAAGTGAATCAATTAAATGCATTAATGCTGTTTATCGTATCGCTCGTCAGTTTCTTGGTACATACCTATTCCAAGGGTTATATGCACGGAGACGAGCGCTTTCATGTCTTTTATGCTTACTTAGGATTATTTACCTTTGCCATGCTTGGTCTAGTGATTTCGCCAAACCTGCTGCAAACGTATATCTTCTGGGAACTTGTAGGTGTCGGTTCCTTCCTACTAATCGGTTTCTATTTCTACAAAGAAGAAGCAAAGGCGGCTGCGAAAAAGGCGTTTATCATGACCCGTATCGGGGACGTTGGCCTGTTTATCGGCATGGCGCTGCTCTTCTGGCAAACAAAGAGCTTTGAATACAGTGATATTTTTGCGGCTGTTGACGCTGGACAGGTGTCAGGCACGATGATCACGTTGACGGCGATTCTGATTTTCATCGGTGCAGTTGGTAAATCGGGTCAGTTCCCGCTCCACACATGGCTTCCAGATGCGATGGAAGGTCCAACACCTGTTTCGGCGTTAATCCACGCAGCGACAATGGTTGCCGCTGGGGTATACTTGGTTGCGTCACTGTTCCCATTGTTCTCAGCAAGCCATACTGCACTTATGACTGTTGCCGTTATCGGCGGATTCACAGCTATTTTTGCGGCAAGCATCGGTCTTGTGCAAACGGATATTAAAAGAGTTCTTGCTTATTCAACTGTCAGCCAGCTTGGCTATATGATGCTCGCGCTTGGTTCCGCGGGTTATGTAGCTGGTGTGTTCCACCTAATGACACATGCGTTCTTCAAGGCACTCTTGTTCTTGGCTGCCGGTTCTGTCATTCATGCAGTACACACGCAGGATATCGAAGAAATGGGCGGGCTTTGGAAAAAGCTTAAGCTCACTGGACCATTATTTCTAATCGGAACACTTGCAATCAGCGGTGTGCCGTTATTATCCGGTTTCTTCAGTAAAGACGAAATTTTAGCAGCGGCCTGGGAAGGCGGACATCCAGTTCTTTTCGTCCTTGCTTTAGTCGCAGCATTCTTTACGGCATTCTATATGTTCCGCTTGTTCTTCATGGTTTTCACTGGTGAAGCACGCGGCAATCAGAAACATGTTCACGAGTCACCCTCTGTGATGACCTTCCCAATGATCATCCTTGGTGTTCTAGCGGTAGTTGCTGGTTATGTGAACACACCTTGGTTTGGCACCTTCCTGGGCGACTGGCTCGTTGACGGAAACGAAGCCCTAGCGGCACACGGACACCATGAAGGTCCCGTTTGGATTATGATTCTAGCAACCGTCGTTTCCTTGCTCGGAATCTACCTAGCTTGGTTAATTTACGGAAAACGCTCTGTTTCCCGCAACTGGCTGAGCGGCAGCGGCGACATGCTGCATACCGTTCTACTAAACAAATATTACGTCGACGAATTCTATCAACTGACCATCGTCGCAATTACAAAAGGAATCAGCTACTTCCTGCGTTTCATCGATACCTTCCTTGTTGAAGGCATCGTCAAAGGCATAACCGGCTTTGTCCAAGGACTTGGAGCAACAGGTTCAAAAATGCAATCCGGTCAGGTACAGACGTACGGAGCAGTGGCGTTTATCGGACTGGCGTTACTTGCCGTCATCTATGCATTAACAGGGGGGTACTTAAGATGAACTTACATGCCATTCTTTCAATCCTAGTATTCTCCCCTTTACTAGGTATCGCCGTGTTAGCGCTCATGCCAAAAGATCAGGAAAAATCGATCAAATTGGTCGGCTTCTTGGCTACCCTGCCGGCATTGCTGATATCGCTGGCAGCTTATGCCCACTATCTAGCAGGTAAGCATTTGAGTGATTTTTCCGTGTCAGTGGAATGGATTCATTTCCGCGGCATGAATGTCGAGGCGCCATACTTCGCTGTTAACTATGAGCTGGCATTAAGCGGCTTCCAGCTGCTGTTAGTAGTACTTACTGCGGTAGTGGCAACGCTCGCGTCGATTGCGGCCCGTTATGTGAAAAAAGAATGGAAAGGCTTCTTCATGCTGTTCCTTCTATTAGAAGTAGGCATGCTTGGCGTGTTCACAGCGGAAAACTTAATTCTATTCTTCATTTTCTTCGAGGTTACACTCATTCCGACGTTCTTCTTAATCGGAAAATGGGGTTATTTTGAAAGAGAAAAAGCAGCCTACAGCTTCTTGATCTATAATGGTTTGGGCTCTGCGGTTCTTCTAATCGTGATCATGATTCTGTTTGCCAAAACAGGCACAACGAATATCAATATTTTAAAAGATATTCTGGCAGACCCAAGTGCACCGGTTTCAGGAGACTTAAAGCTTGGCCTCCTCATCGCACTCTTGGTGGCTTTTGGAGTCAAATTACCGATTTTTCCATTGCACAGCTGGATGCTGCGCGTGCACGTACAAGCACCGGTTCCGACTGTTATGATTCACTCTGGTATTCTTTTAAAAATTGGTGCGTACGGATTAATCCGTTTTGGAATGGGACTTTTCCCCGAGCAGTTTGACACTCTTTCGACGCTGATTGCGGTCCTTGGGGTGATAAACCTTCTCTACGGGGCGTTCCTTGCGTTCATTCAAACAGACTTTAAAATGGTTTTGGCTTACTCGTCGATTTCTCATATGGGAATCGTCCTCATCGGACTTGCGGCAATGAATGAGGCCGGGGTTCAGGGAGCGATTTTCCAAGTGATTTCACACGGTTTAATTTCGGCTTTATTGTTCTTCATAGTAGGTGTGTTATACGAACGCACCGATACATCTTTGATTGGAAACCTTGGCGGAATGGCGAAGGGAATGCCGGTTGCGGCAGGCTTCCTTTTAGCAGGAGCAATGGCCTCACTTGGTCTTCCAGGTATGTCCGGCTTTGTCAGCGAATTCATGGCGTTCCTAGGGCTTTTCAAAGAAATGCCTTGGCTTGCGGCCGTTGGTACGATCGGCATCATAATGACGGCAGCGTACTTGCTTCGCGCCGTGCTTGGCATGACGTTTGGCAAGTCACACCGCGAATTTACCGGCGTTGTTGACCTGAAAGGCGTTGAGTTCGTGCCAGTGGTCGTTCTTATGTTGTTAATCGTGTTAATTGGTGTTTACCCAAGTGTTCTAAGCTCACCGCTTCAAGCCACACTTGAGACTATCATGCCAGGGCTGGGAGGGTGATGAAGGATGAGTTTTGAGACATTGAGTCAGTTTAACTGGAGTGTCATGACGCCGGAGTTCATCATCCTTGGTGTTGCTGCACTTCTTACCATTATGGATTTATTTATGCCGAAGGGGCAGGATCGCCGCATCCTCGGCTGGATTGGCATTGCGGCAATCGCGGCGGCAATGGTTTCCGTTGCAAGCTTAGCGGGCGGTGCGGTTGTTTCGATTTTGGATGATACCTTCCGCCTTGACAGTTTTGCGATTGCCTTTAAATTGCTGCTCCTTGGCGGTGCAGGACTGGTTATGTTCCTTGCCGTCAGCTATGAAGCAAAGGATGGCATGGAAGAGTACCGCGGCGAGTTTTACTATCTGTTCTTAACAGCACTGCTCGGTGCGATGTTCATGGCCTCTAGCGGTGATTTGATCACGTTATTTATCGGATTAGAATTGTTATCTGTTTCTTCTTATATTTTAGCGGGAATCCGCAAGCATAACCTAAAGTCGAACGAATCAGCAATGAAATACGTCATAAACGGCGGTATTTCCACTGCGATTACGTTGTTCGGGATGAGCTATGTGTACGGATTAACCGGATCTACAAATTTACTGGCGATTGCGCAAAGCCTGTCAGGTCTAACTGACGGCCAGCACGTTTACTTGCTTGGTTTATCATTTTTGATGATTTTCGTTGGTCTAGCGTTTAAATTGGCAGCAGCGCCGTTCCATATGTGGGCACCGGATGTCTACCAAGGTGCGCCGACACCGGTTACTGCGTTCCTAAGTGTTGTTTCCAAAACGGCTGGTTTTGTGATTGTCATCAGAATTCTGTTAACGGTATTTGGTGCTGCGACAACGAAGGGTCCAGGCTCTATGCCAATTTTGCTCGACATGCAGGACTATATCGCGTTTATCGCGGGAGCTACGATGATCATCGGTAACGTGGTGGCATTAAAGCAGTCGAACATTAAACGAATGTTTGCCTACTCCAGTATCGCCCATGCCGGCTATATCCTAGTGGCATTAACGTCCTTATCGTCCAATATGTTCTATTCCATCTGGTTCTACCTGCTTGCTTACTTGTTCATGAACCTTGGAGCATTTGCGGTAATCCAAATTGTGACAGAAAAGAATGGCTCGGCTAAGATTGCGGATTTTGCAGGCTTATACCGCCGGTCACCAGGTTTGGCTGTTGTGATGGGGATCTTATTGATTTCCTTGGCAGGCTTCCCGGGAACTGCCGGCTTTATCGGCAAATTAAACATCTTTATCGGGGCGTTTGCAGGTACTCCGCATTATGTACTAGCGTCAATCATGATTGCGACAACAGTCGTGTCTTATTTCTACTATTTCGGTGTGATGACACAAATCTTCTTCCGCCCGGCTGCAAATGAAGACAGGTTCAAGATTCCAGCAAGCATTCTTGTTGTCTTAATTGTCGCTGTCGTAGGAAGCGTGCTGTTCGGCGTTATGCCAAACATCGCATTAGATTTTATGAACAACAACTTAGACATCTTGGCTGATTTCTTTAGCTGAGGTTTAAGTGGTTAAATATAAGGGGTAATTGTTTGAAAAAGAAGAGGTTGGGGAGCCTCTTCTTTTTTTGTGGCTAAATGCCGTATGTTTATTTTTGAATAGGATCTGGGGTTTTATTTTCTTCCTTAAGCTCTCTCTCTGATTGTGACTGGTCCATTTCTTTGCCAAGCTTCCGCATTTCCTCCATGTTACGTGCCATCGACCCATTTTTTTCTTCTCTCAATGTCGAAGCATGCTCAATTTCTCTATCAGTGAGGTAATTTCGATCATTGATATCAGCGGTATGCCTTTTTTCAATCAAGACCAAGATTTTTCCTTCTTCCACGGAGTTTCCATAGTATTTTGCTTCATCATCCGGAATTCCCAGCCCTACCAGCGCTCCGGCTATTCCGCCAAGACCAGCCCCTGTTAACGCTCCAATTAAGGTTGCTGCCAGCGGACCTGCCGCGATGATTGGGCCAACACCAGGGATAGCAAGTGCACCAACTCCTACTAATAAACCGGTTACACCGCCGACGGTGCCTCCGGTAATGGCTCCAGTGGCCGCCGCATCTTCAGCAGATGCTCCTGTTTCATCGGTAACATGATTCACATGTTTAAGATTTTTCCCGATCACGGAGATTTCATCTTTACGGTATCCCTGCGCAATCAAATCCTCAACGGCTTCAATCGCTTCTTGTTCCGATGCGTAAACACCTGCAACCTTTTTTTCATGCTTGTCCATGTTTAGTTCCTCCTTTTAATGAATGTGTATATAGATTCTTAGAATTATGATGCCTTTGACATTATTTCGATAGATTTTCTTTTACCTTCCCATAGGACTCTCTTAATTTACCTTTTGCCTTATCCAGCTTACCTTCTGCCACCTTGGAATGATCATCGGTTAATCGGCCCATTTGCTCCTTCGCTTCTCCTTTTACCTGATCAAAATTTCCTTTTAACTCATCTTTATTCATTGAACGTTTCCTCCTTTAGTTTTTGTTATTTTCTTCCATTTTCGTCTCGACATTTTTCATTGCTTCCTTCATATTTTGCTTCGCATCCTCTACGGCGCCCTTGGCGTTATCCTTGGTATCCTGATCAAGCTGGTCCTTTTGCTCGCCGTCGCTGATCCCGTTATCTTGGTCCACTCCATCACCACAGCCGGCTAAACCACCAAAGGTTAATAAAGCGGCCAGTCCTCCCACGAGTAATCCCTTCTTCTGACCCATCCCTTTCAACTCCTTTTGTTGGTTTTATCGTGCACAGATTGTATTCCCATGGGAAAAAGATTTGAAACCTCCCTTTTTTGAAAATTAAATTCCTTCGACTATATGTCTCTGAAAAAATAGTTTTAGCTGCTTCAACTCGGGTGGTTTAAAAAAAAATATCGAGGGTATTACAGTTATCAACCAAGATAAAAGGAGATGAGTTCATGAATACACACGATATGATGCTAGGGTGGTACACCTACCTGGACAAGCTTCCAAACCTGCTATTTGCTCTTATTGTTCTGCTGATTGGCTGGATCATTGCCAAATTTATCGGGAAAGGGGTGGAGGCGGCCTTAAAGAAAACAAGCTTGGATAATAAGCTTTTTTCTAATTCCAGTAAGCGAAAATACTCTTCTGAAAAAATAGCAGGGAAAATTGTTTACTATCTTTTATTGGTTGTCGTTTGGATTATCTTTTTTAACATGCTGAGCTTGAACTTTATTGCGACGCCGCTTGTGGGAATGCTATCGGCGATAACCGGTGCGATTCCTAACCTTTTAAAAGCAGCATTAATTTTACTGCTTGCCTGGGCGGTGGCAACGCTCCTTCGTATGCTTTTTCATAAAGGGTCTGCTATGTTCCATTTACCAAGCCGATTAGTCGGCTGGAGGATGGCGGAATCGGAAACGAGTGCCCAAAATAAGATTAATAGTATCGCCAAAGCGCTGTTCTATTTTGTTCTTTTATTATTCTTGCCAGGTGTTTTGGGTGCACTGCAGCTGGAAGGGGTATCAGAGCCGGTTGCGGGAATTTTGTCAGGCCTGCTTTCCTTTATTCCGAAATTGTTTGCAGCCGCACTTATCGTATTGGTCGGCTGGCTGATTGCGAAAATCGTCCGTGATATTTTGACCAATTTTTTAAGCAGTATTGGGACTGAGAAATTGGGCGAACGTTTTGGACTAAAGATGGAAGGGACGAGCCTTTCCGTTATTGCAGGAAACATCGCGTTTATCTTAATCTTAATTCCAACGATCATCACTGCTTTGGAGAAACTAGATTTAAAAGGGGTTTCCGAACCAGCTGTTGCCATGCTTCATAACGTGGTCACACTGATTCCAAATATTGCAGTGGCCGTCATCCTGATTTTAGCTGGCATAACCTTGGGGAAATGGGTGGAAAAATTAGTCGCGCAAATGCTGTGGCGTTTACGTTTTGATCATTTGTTCCAACAAATGGGGATTGGCTCTGTTAAGCCTGAGCAATCCAAGTATAGTCTATCGAAAATTGTGGGATTGCTGGTAAAAATAGTTGTCGTTCTCTTATTTACGGTGGAAGCCCTGCAAATTGTCGGCCTCGACTTCCTAGTGACACTGGCAACCGGTGTGATTGCCTATTTACCAATGCTGTTTGCCGCCCTTGTAATCTTGGGAATTGGATTATATGTTGGAAATTTAGTAGAACGCATTTTGCAAAACATTTTAAAGAACACTTACTCCAGAACTTTAGCGGCGATCGCCAAATATACGATATTTACGATTACTGTCTTTATGGCATTAGACCAAATTGGTGTGGCCCATTCAATTGTCAATGCTGCCTTCATCCTTGTTTTAGGCGGATTAACCTTAGCATTTGGTCTGTCATTTGGTCTTGGCGGCAGAGATTTTGCATCCAAGTATTTGCGGAAGCTGGACAATAAAATAGATCAAAATAATAGAATATAAGAGTTCAAGAAAAAATAGCAATCCTTGATTGGATTGCTATTTTTTTGGCTGTTTTCTTGCTCCTTAATGATTTTCAATTGGAGGGTGAATATTCTCTAATTTCTTCTCCATGATGGTAATAGCCTGTTTAAATTCCCGAAAGATGACCTCTTTATTGCCAAATAAAAAGACCTGGTCACCTTCATGTATTTCGGAATGATAGACATTTTTTCGAATAATCAATTCGCCTCGTTTGATAAACAAGACGACTAAGTCCAACTGGTCAATGTCATTTATCGCCTGCTTCAGTGTTTTTGAAACAGCAAAAGATTCCTGAAACATATGAAGGTTAAGCAAGAAATCCTCACTATTTGTTAAAAATACTTCGCGTATGGGCAAATCGGCCAGCTCCACATTCTGTTTCATTTTTCGATTAAACAGCCCCGCCAGTTTCTTCTGTATCCAGGAAAGCTTTAATCCGCCAAATGCCAGTAAGATGGCCCCGCCCACATACAATACTTCCTCCATACTCAGCTCATCTGATAGGAAATTGCTAATCGATGAAATGATGACGGCCAGGGAGAAGGCGCCAAAGAGGATGAGGAAGGTGGCAAGTTTCCTTCGGACCGGATGGCCCAAGATCAGCTCGGATTCTCCAGTCGTAAAGCCGGTGCCGGTCATCATCGAAATAACCTGAAACCTGGAAACCTCTACTTTAAGACCGGTTAGCTGAAATAGTATAACGTGAATTTCGATAACCACTAGAATGATGATGAAATAGATGAATAAGAAAAGTAAATTCATTTTTCACCCCACAAAAAATGAGTTGAGGCACGGATGCCTCAACTTTCAATTATTGCATTTTCTCATTATAGAATTTCACGGAATACAAAGCTCCCTCGTCTACCATTTTATTATCCTCCATATCATGGGGATGCGGGACCCCTCCTTTTTGGATTGGGAGACTTTCACTTTTATGAAAGGGGGTCGGTTTTACTTTTCGTTTCAAATCGCGAAGCTTGCTTTCAGCTTTTATTCGGTTGGGTTTTGACGATAACCACCATGCAGCAGATGCTCCTAAACCTACAACAATCATTGATTTAATTGGCAGCGTTGTTTTCATCATCAAGGCCTCCTTTAGCTTTTCAATAGCTTTCAATGGCTATTTAACAGTTACATACCCGTTTGCAGTCCGAGTGAAACATAAGTTTTATTTTTTTCAAAAACGGGGAATTAGATAGAAAATGGTTGCCGAAAGGAGACGTTATGAAAAAATATAATCGGTCCAAAAAGTGGAAATGGTCTCAATTCAGTGCAAACGACATCGAGCGAATCAAGCCGCTCCTCTTACAGGATGGCAGAGAATGGCTGAAAAAGGTACGGGATAATCGCAGCAATTATTTGAGAGTGAAAGCCCCTGAAAACGGAGAAAAGGTGGTCTATGGATCGCTTATCTATCAGCAAAGTTTTGAAGACGATCAAGATTATAAGATTTTTCATTTCTATGTAACAGAGGATCATTGGATCACCGTGGACCTTGCCCTTCCTGCGTTTAAACATATCAATCTTGAATTTCTTGTCAGGCAAATCAATCGAACGGAACATGCCGTGGATGGATTCCTCATTTTTCTGGGAGAACTGATGAATGAAATGCTGGTGGAAATAGATCAGTTTGAAGTGGAGCTGAAAACCCTCATATGGAGCATTCGTGATAGAAATGAGACAGGAATTCTCGAAAAAGTCTATCGGCGCCGGCATGAGCTGCTGGTTTGGAAAAGTCTGCTGATTCCGATACGCGAATTAAAAATGGGAATTGAGGAAGCGGATTTTGAAGAAGTATCAAAAGGAGAAATATTTACGAGAACATGCAGGCGGATTGAACGAGCGGTTGTCCTGCTCAACGAATATGAACATGAAATCGACTCGATTATTAATTTAGAAGAAGTGATTTCCTCCCATCGCGGCAATGAAATCATGAAAACCCTAACGGTCATCACAATTATCTTCACTCCGATAATGGCTTACGGAGCCTTGTGGGGTATGAATTTCAAGTATATGCCGGAGCTTGGATGGAGGCATGGCTATTTATTTGCCCTTATTCTGGTAATCTTTACGACTCTCTTGCTGTATGGTTATTTGAAAGTCAAAGGCTGGACAGGCGATCTCTTAAAAGGAAAAAAAAGAGGTTCCTTTTTTAAATAATAACTGTGTTAAAGGCCAATGTTGATTTATAACACTGTTGATTGGAGCGGAAGGCACGAAGACTCCTCGAAAATGCTAACGCATTTCCTTCGTGCGTGGGCGGATTCGAGGATGCAATTCAATGTCCTGCGGGAGTACGGGGCAGGGGAGACTCCGCAGGCGCTAAAGCGCCGAGGAGGCTCCCCGGCACGCCCTAAGGTGCGCGAAGTGCCTGGAGCGCAAATCAACAACTAAGTTTAAATAATAGGTTTTGAACCTTAAAAACGTGGTATTACATGAGTATAAGGTTAAAACAACCTTATAAAAAATCAGAAGGAGGAATTCAAGATGGACCGAAAAGATGATCAGAACATGAGCATGGAAGAACGAGGACGAAAAGGTGGACAAGCCACCGCCGAGAGACATGACAAGGAATTCTATCAGGAAATAGGTCGAAAAGGCGGGGAAGCCACTTCTGAAAATCATGACAAGGAATTTTATCAAGAAATTGGCCGCAAAGGCGGGGAAGCGACTTCTGAGAATCATGACAAGGAATTTTACCAAGAGATTGGCCGCAAAGGCGGGGAAGCGACTTCTGAAAATCATGATAAGGAATTTTATCAAGAAATTGGTCAAAAAGGCGGAGAATCGCGCAATAACCAGCGAAATGACGACTAAAGTTTCAGAATAACAATATTGTAAAAAAAGCTTGCACAACATCGTGCAAGCTTTTTCCATTTCTTTCAATCGAGATAGTTTTTTTTAGCCAAAAACGGGTATGTATCTTTTAAACAGTGATAAGCAGGGAGAAGGGCATATGAAAAAGCAGAGATTGGAATTTTTCTTGGTGATCTTGATGCTGGCTTTAGGATATTTGGTACTATTCAGAGACATCTCTTTTCAGTGGAAAGCGGTATGTATCGCTTTTTATGGTGTCATCATCTTCAGTACGGTGTTTTCGTTAATGATGGAAAATCGCTCCGCACAAAGTACACTTTTATGGATTTACATTTTAGTGTTATTACCTATATTCGGATACATCTTTTATTTATATTCTGGTCAGTTGCTGTTAAAAGGACTTCTATTTAAACATAAGCGCATGAATGATCGTGAAATTTTTGCAGCCAGTCACCACAGAGTCATGTTCGACTTTTCTCAGCTCAATGAGCGTCAGAGGTGTTTTGCTCGCTATTTGGAGCGGATGACCTTAACCCAGCCAAACACAAATACGAAAACAAAAGTTTTAAAAAATGGCAAGGAAACCTTTCGGGAAATCAAACAAAAGCTTTTGAATGCGAAGGAATTTATTCACTTGGAATATTATACATTCCGCTATGACAGGCTCGGAAAGGAGCTAATCGCCATTTTAGCCGAGAAAGTGAAAGAAGGAGTAGAGGTTAGATTGCTGTATGATGCAGTAGGCAGTATGTGTCTTTCAAAATCAGATCTTAAAGAAATTAATGACGCTGGTGTGGCTGTTTATCCGTTTTTACCCATCAAAAGCGGATTTTTGAATCAAAAATGGAATTTCCGCAACCATCGCAAGATCATTGTCATCGACGGCACATCAGGGTTTGTCGGCGGCTTGAATGTTGGGGTGGAGTATCTTGGGGAGGACGAAAAAATCGGATTTTGGTGTGATACGCATGTCTATTTGGAAGGAGACGCGGCTCAGACGCTGCATAAGGTTTTTTTGGCAGATTGGGAGTATGTTTGCAAGAAGAAACTGATGAAAGAGAGGAAACCAATGCAGGAGGAAAGCCAGCTGGAGGACAAATCAAGGCAAGCGGATACGAAACCAATCCCCGTTGATAAGGATGGCTTGGTCCATGTCGTGGCGACCGGTCCAGAAACGCGCAAGATGAGTGATCATTTTTATGCGATGATTACCTGTGCGGCCGAATCGATTTGGATTGCTTCTCCGTACTTTGTCCCCAATCAAGCGATCCGGACAGCCTTAAGGATTGCGGCTGCAAAAGGGATCCAGGTCAGAGTGATGGTACCGGAAGTGAATGATGGCTTTCTGACCCAATATGCTTCCCGCTCGTATTTTCCAGAGCTATTACGTGCCGGAATCGAAATTTACACGTACCAAAAGGGATTTTTACATAAAAAACTGATCATCGTCGATGGGGATATTGCCTCGATTGGAACCGCCAACATGGATTTGCGCAGTTTTCATCTAAATTTTGAAGTCAATTTATTTTTAACCGGGACAGAGCCGGTACGAGACTTGATTGTCCAATATGAAGAAGACCTAAGGGAATGCCGGCGGATTCGTCCTGTTCAATTTTACAAACGCCCGACGTCTGAACGGGTGAAGGAATCTTTCGCCCGCCTGTTTTCGGGTGTTTTATAAGGGCTCTTTTCGTAAACTATGTTTATTTTGGGGCTTAATAAAGGGCTTTTACTAAGTTCGCAGGCAATTTTCGCAAATGCTTTTACGAAAAGATGCCACGAAGCAACTAATTATACGGGTAGATGAACTTATACGAAAAACAAAAATCTTTGCGAAAATAGCCTTTATAAAAAAATGAGGTGATGATTTGCTGCGATCAAAAGCATTTCGAATTGGCTGCGGACTGCTGCTTGTTTTCTTAATAGTCCTAGTCGGGATGAAAATCAATTTTGTGTTCCAGCCGGTGATCATCCTTATCCGGACTCTTTTTTTTCCTTTTTTAATTGCAGGGGTGTTATATTACCTGTTTCGACCGCTAGTCCATTATCTGGAGTCGAAACACATCCCGCGAACACTGGCGATATTCCTGATCTATATCATGGCTGCTGCCCTGATTAGTTTATTGGCCTATCTCGTCGGACCCATTTTGCAGAGGCAGATTAAGAGTTTGGCAGAAAGCGGTCCTGCCTTAATAGAGTTTATTCAAGAAAAAATAAAGGGCTTGCAGGCTGGTAAATGGCTGAATCAATACAAACAGGCGGGCTCTGATACGATTGCTGAAAATGTATCTGAGATTGGGACAAAATTAGTTGAATTTATTGGAATGCTTGCGAAAATTGTGACCGTTTTTGTGACGGTTCCGTTTATTTTATATTACATGTTAAAGGAAGGCGAAAAGGCACCGAAACAGATGATTCGAATATTGCCGCCAGGGCAACAGAAAAACGGACGAAAAATTTTAGCTGATTTGGATGAAGCCCTCAGCTCCTATATACATGGTCAATTTCTTGTCAGCTTCTGTGTAGGAGCTCTTGCTTTCCTGGGTTATTTAACCATTGGTCTTGATTACTCGCTGCTTGTTGCCATAGTGTCAATGTTTACCAATGTCATTCCCTTTCTCGGCCCCATTATTGCCGTCATCCCCGCCTTGATTATTGCTGGATTAGATTCCCCAATGATGATCATCAAGGTCTTGCTTGTCATGGTAATCGTCCAACAAATTGAAGGACATATTATCTCGCCCCAGGTAATGGGCAAAAAGCTTGAGATTCACCCCCTCACGATTATCTCCTTACTGCTCGCAGCTGGAAGTATGGGAGGCATACTCGGATTACTCCTTGCGGTGCCGGTATATGCTGTCCTGAAGGTGATTGTCCATCATAGCGTAAAATTATGGAAGCTGCGAAAAGAGCAAACCATGGAGGAGAAAATGATAAACGGGACTTCGTAAACACAGGTTTTACCATTTTACTATAAGGGTATGTAAATGGCAGGAAAAGAAGAGGAGGAAACGATATGCTCACTGAAAAACAACTGATTTTTTTAAACCACAAATTAATCCAGACCAAACAAGAAATGCTGCAAGTGATAGAGGGGAACCAGCCGATCACGTTCGAGGACTTCGGTGAGTTAACCAGCTATGACAACCACTTTGCCGATCAAGCCACCGAATTGGATGAAATCGAAAAACAAAAAATGATCCATCAGACAGCCAAAAATATAGTTGATGAAGTCGATAAAGCATTGGAGCGGATGCGGGAAGGAACATATGGACTCTGCATCGATACAGGAGAAGGAATTCCGTTTGCGAGGCTTGAAGCTCTTCCTTATGCCAAGCGGACAGTAGAGGCACAAGCAATGTTTGAGAAGGACGGGGCTATAAGTTTTCTCGAGGAAAAATCGTTTTCTACGCCAAAACAAAATACAAGAGGAGATACACGTATTCAGACAGCAGACGAATTGATGACTGTGCATGGAAACTCATCATCCTAACTCCAATACATTTTTTTAAAGGAGGGGAAGTGGATGGTTATAAAGCTAGTAAGTGTTGCCCTATTAATCGCCTTAACGGGCTTCTTTGTTGCGATAGAATTTGCCATCGTCAAAGTACGTCCATCGCGGATTGATGAACTGGTAATGAGCGGAAAAAAAGGGGCAGTTTCCGCAAAACGGGTCGTGACCCATCTGGATGAATATTTATCAGCCTGTCAGCTCGGGATCACTGTGACAGCGCTGGGACTTGGATGGCTGGGGGAACCGACCGTAGAAAAGCTGCTCCATCCATTGTTTGAACTGCTTCATTTGGGTGACTCAACCTCGCGAATCTTGTCATTGATGACTGCTTTCATTTTGGTCACCTTTTTACATGTTGTGGTAGGGGAATTGGCACCCAAAACGGTCGCCATCCAAAAATCCGAAACGATCGCACTTCTTTTTTCCACGCCTATCATTTGGTTTAACAAAGTGATGTATCCCTTTATCTGGTTGTTAAATAGTTCTGCCCGAAGGCTGGCTGGCCTGTTTGGCTTAAAGCCTGCAAGTGACCATGAGCTGGCGCACTCGGAAGATGAGCTGCGGCTGCTGTTGGAGGAAAGCTATAAGAAGGGGGAAATCAATCAGAATGAGTATCAATATGTTAATAATATTTTCGAGTTTGATGAGCGCGTGGCCAAAGAAATCATGGTGCCAAGAGTGGAAATGAGCTGCCTTTCGGTAGAGGATACGCTGGAGGTGGTCATGCAAAAGTTGAAGACGGAAGGGTTTACCCGATATCCGGTCATGGAGGAAGACAAGGATCACATTATTGGTGTGATGAACGTAAAAAGGTTTTTGACAGCCAAAATAATGAATAAAGGTCCTTATCAAAATTGGAAGATTAAATCCTTCATCCAGCCCGTGATTCGTGTCATTGAGACGATTCCGATTCATGATTTATTGATTCGGATGCAAATGGATCGCACCCACATGGCGATATTAATGGATGAATACGGCGGCACGACAGGGTTGGTGACGGTTGAAGATATCATTGAAGAAATCGTAGGTGAGGTAAGGGATGAATTTGATGCAGATGAAGTCGCCGAGATTCGGACGCTGGCAGCTGGAAAACACTTTATTGTCAATGCGAAAGTAGGAATTCGTACCTTGAACGAGCTACTTGGGACCGACTTGACCGCCGAGGATGTGGACACAATCGGCGGCTGGTATTTGACCCAAAACACGAATGCATGTAAAGGCTCAATAGTGGAAGCGGATGGATATATGTTCAAAATACATGAAGCGGACGGGTGCCACCTTATGTATTTGGACGTGGAAAAGGTTAGTTGATTGTCTATAGATATAAAAACGGGCTGTTTCAAAAACAGCCCTCTTAGTTATATTCACCTAGAGCAGAGGGGCTATTCGGCCAGCTGGTATATTTTGATATAATAAAAAAAATAGATTCTGAATTTTTCTAAAAAAATAGGTTTTAGCTTTTAGAAAAGCGGGTATGTAAAAATAAATAGTTTCAGAGGTGAGGATGGCATGAATTTAAAGATAGAGAAGCAGCAGAGTGAAAAAGGTATATTGGTGCAAGTGGCAGGTGAAATTGATGCGTTTACGGCCCCGAAGCTCCGAGAGGAACTATTACCGTTAGCTGAAGGAAGCAATAAATCGATTATTGTCAATCTAAAAGATGTATCCTATCTGGATAGTACCGGTTTGGGTGTCTTTGTCGGTTTGTTTAAACAACTCAAGAAAAGTGGCGGAGAATTACAGCTGACGGACTTATCCGACCGGCTCAAGCGCCTTTTCGAAATTACAGGTTTAAGTCATATTATGAATATTTCAGTAAATTAGAGGTGGGGGAACATGAACGAAGTCATGGATTATATTGAAATGAAAATTCCGGCAAAACCGGATTACGTTGGTGTTATCCGCTTAACGTTATCGGGAATTGCCAGCCGCATCGGATATACTTATGAGGAGATTGAGGACATGAAGATTGCGGTAAGCGAGGCCTGTACCAATGCGGTTCAGCACGCTTACTCCATGGAAGAAGGCGGCGAAGTGATTATCGGTTTTGGGATCTATCCCGATAAGCTGGAAATCATGGTCGCGGACAGCGGCAAGAGCTTTAATTTTATCCAGACAAAAAATGAACTGGGCCCTTACACTGAATCCAGTACGGTCGAACAGCTGTCAGAGGGAGGGTTAGGTTTATTTTTGATTGAAACGCTTATGGATGAAGTCAGGGTTTTAGAGCATTCCGGAGTTACGGTCTTCATGGTGAAGTATCTGAGTGGGGAGCGTGAAAATCATGACCAAACCATTGCAAACCGTGAAACGAACTAAGGAAGAAATCGATGCCCTGATTTTGGAGTTCCAAGAAAACGAGAGCGCACAGGCACAAACGATCCTTGTGGAACATTACACCGCACTGGTCGGGAGTCTGGCGAGGAAATACTCACATGGGAAAGAGCTTCACGAGGATATCATGCAGGTTGCGATGATTGGGCTGTTGTCCGCAATCAGACGGTATGATGCAAGCGTCGGAAGATCGTTTGAAACGTTTTTAATCCCGACTGTCATCGGTGAAATCAAGCGTTTTTTACGGGATAAAACCTGGAGCGTACATGTACCGAGACGAATTAAAGAAACCTGGCCGAAAATTAAAAAAGTGGTAGACGAGCTGACGAATCGCTATCAACGCTCGCCAAAAATCCATGAAATTGCTGCACATATGGAGATTTCCGAAGAGGAAGTATTGGAAGCGATGGAAATGGGAAAAAGCTATCAGGCCGCTTCTGTCGATCAATCGATTGAAGCCGGTAAGGATGGAAGTTCAGTCACGGCCCATGATATTATTGGAAGAGATGATGAGGGCTTTGAAAAAGTCGACCAGCGGCTCCTCCTCGAGAATGCTCTTCAGGTTTTAAACGACCGCGAAAGGGAAATCATCCACTGCACATTTGTTTCCAACCATAGTCAAAAGGAAACAGGCGAGCGATTGGGGATCTCGCAGATGCATGTTTCGAGGCTGCAGAAAAAGGCGCTTGAAAAACTGCGAAAGGCCGTTGAGAGCAATGCCTATCAGCGGGTGAAATAAGGTGTGCTTGTAAAGCGGTTTGAATGGCCGTCTTTTGGGCACAGCGGCACCTGTTCGACTCATGTTGCTTTAATACGTTAATATACTCAGGTGTCAGGCCCCTTCTCGGGAGCAGGAAGTTTTTTTTACAAAAAAGGGGTTGGCTATCGGATGCCTATGAAAATTGCCATTGTGGACGATAATGTGACAAATTTAATGATTATTGAAAAAATCTTGCAGAAAGCGGGCTATCCTAGATTGGTTAAGCTGACTTCTGCCAAGGAGCTATATCAGTATTTGCAGCTGGATGGGGCTGGTCCTTCTTCTGAGGTGCCGGTAGATTTGATTTTGATGGATATGATGATGCCGGAGATTGATGGGCTTGAGGCATGCCGGACGATTCTGGCTGATGAGCGGTACAACGACCTTCCAATCATATTTGTCTCGGCGATGGGAGATTCGTATAAGATGGCCGAGGCGATGGATGCGGGAGCGCTGGATTATGTGATGAAGCCGATCAATAAAGTGGAGCTGCTGGCACGGATTCGGTCAGTGCTGCGTTTGAAGCGTGAGAAGGATTTGCGCAAGGAACGGGACCAGCGGATTCAGTATGAACTGGATTTGGCCAGACAGGTGCAGCGAAGTATGCTCAGCCGCCCGATTCAGGAAGGCGATGTCACAATTTCTGCGGTGTATAAGCCGTCCTTTGAGCTGGCCGGGGACTTGTATGCCTGGTACAAGATCAGTCCGAGCCGGTATGGCGTGATTTTGCTTGATATGATGGGACACGGGATTTCGTCTTCATTGGTCTGCATGTATATTTATTCCGCTTTAAAAGATACGATTACGGGGATATCCGATCCGGAGGAGGTCATGAAGGAGCTGAACAGGCGCATGAATCAGCTTCACATGCCTGATAGTCTTTTAAACTATTATTTTACGGCGATTTATTTTGTGCTGGATACGGAAGAGCGTTGCATTGAGTATGTGAATGCCGGCCATCCGCAGGGGTTGGCGCTGGTGGATGGGGAAGTAAGGATGCTGGATGAGGGTTGCTGTGCGCTCGGCTTTTTTGAGGAGATTGAGGTTAAAAAAGGCGTGATTCCATATAAGGAAGGAGCGCGGATATTGCTGTTTACGGACGGGTTGTCTGAGTGGCTGGAGGAGGAGTATGTGAATGCCCGCGAGAAACTGATCAGCTGCTTGCAGGAAAATGACAATCTGGAGTCGCTGCTGCACCAGCTGCAGCCAAACTCCGAGCTGGTGAATGCCCAAAAGGACGATATGTGTCTGGTGATGGTGTCGGCGAATTGAGTGTTGTTGCTAAATTGAGGATGTTGCGGGAAAAATGCATGAATCAGTCACTCTGGCAGGTTCAGTCCATAGTGCGATGAAGGACAAAACTTGGTTAGAAACAGAGCGGACTGTCTTTCATAAGGTGCGGTTAGGGAGGAAATATGTATCAATTCACAATGACCGCTGACATAAAAAAAGAGAACGAGCGGTCACTGTGGAGGGGGCCGAGAATAACCTAGGCACTCTTTTTCTAATTGATTCCGCCGAAATGTGTGTTATTTCCGCGGAACTTATCCTTATATCCGCGAATTTTCGGCGGAATTTCGCCATTTTTGGGACGAATTCCGCCGAGTTCACAATTAATTCCGCCGTTGTCACAATTTCAACTCAAAGGTCGGAGTTGTCCGGGACAGATAGGGCAGACTCACCTCTTGGATCCAGCCCTATCGTCCATACTTCACTCCCATCTTACTCCGCCAAATAGGCCTGCAGCATCCAACGGTGTTTTTCCAACGAAGTCCGAATCTCAATAAACAAATCCGCTGTCGGCTGGTCATCGTTGTCCTCCGCTTCCGTGATCCCTTCCGTTAACTCACTGCAGACCGTATTAAAGTCATCAGCCAGCGCCTGAACCATCTCGGACGACGACTCCTCGCCCGATGCCTCCTGAATCGAAGCCAGCTTCAATTGCTCCTTTAAAGTTGCCGTTGGCGAAGCCCCTAATGACAGCATTCTTTCTGCAATCGTGTCCATATGAAGCGCCGCTTCCGCATACAACTCACCGAATTTGACATGCAGCGTGAAGAAATTTTCGCCTTTCACATACCAGTGATAATGGTGCAGCTTCATATACAACACCGAGAAATTGGCCACCTGTTTATCGAGTGTCTCTGTCAACATCACGTTTTTATCTTTTGTTTTTGCCATAAAATAACCTCCATAACTAGTGATACCTTTGTAATACCCCAAGCCAAATATATGAAACTATGAAATATTTCCTATAGGGCTTAATTCCCATTGGGCTACCAGGAAATAAACGATATGATAGAATATAGATAGATTTTACAAAAAATAGGAGGGCGGCTGCATCACAATGAAGGGCTTCAACTTCAACATACGGACAAAAATTATCACAGGCTACCTGACCATCCTGGCCTGCCTCGTGCTAGCTCTGCTTATTGTCATGAATAGGATGACAGCACTGCAGAACGAGGTTGACTTTATATCCCAGCATGATATTGAGGTTCACGATCTCGCCAATCAGATTGAAAAAAATGTGCTCGAGATGGAAACCGGAATGAGAGGGTACGCGATTACGGGCGATGAAGAATATCTTGAGCCCTATCACGAGGGGAGCCGCAGCTGGCTGGACAACTACAATAAACTTCATTCCCTGATTAAGGGCAACAGCACTCAGGAGCGGAACCTCGAGGAGATTAAACCGCAGATTGAAAAATGGCAGGCAAACTCCGGTGAATATGTCATCAATAATAAAAAGGCAAATAACACTGCCGCTTTAAACGAGCACTTCACGAAAAATGCCGGAAAGAAAGTGACCGATCAGCTTCGGACTCAGCTAGAATCCTTCCTTGAAAAGGAAAAGAAATCCACCGATAACCGTACCGCCAAGCTTTTACAAAACACTGCCAATTTAAAATTAATCATATATGCCATCATCCTTTTGGTCACGGTTATTACCGTTGCTACGGCCATTTTCTTGTCCAATACGATCGTCAGGACGATACGAAAGGTCGTGAAAACGATTAAAAGCATCACCGATGCCGAGGTCGACCTGGCAACAAGAATCGAAGTGCATACGAAGGATGAGACTCGGGAGCTGGCAGAGGCGATGAACAGTCTGTTGAGCAGCCTCGAAAAACAGAGCTGGGTGGAAAAGAGCATGACGGAAATTTCCACCATGTATCAGGGGATCACGGATATTACAGATTTGGCAAAATCCTTTATAACTAAGCTTGCACCCTTGCTTGACGCCACTTATGGAGTCGTCTATCTACGCAGAAATCAAGGCGGCGAGATTGACTTCGTCAAGGTGGCGGGCTACGCAGTCGCGGAGGAAGAACGTGCTGCTGCCAGCTTCAAGCTGGGAGAAGGGATGATTGGCCAAGCGGCACTTGATAAAAGAATTTTTCTCATCGATAAACTGCCGGAAGACCATATCAAAGTGACTTCTGGTTTAGGCGCATCCTCTCCAAGCAATTTATTGGTGGCCCCGATTCTCTATGACGGCAGGGTGGAAGCTGTAGTCGAATTCGCCGCGCTCAAGCCGTTTCTTTCTCAGCACCTGACCTTGCTCGACCTGCTCCAGGACAAATTTGGCTCATCGATTACGAGCGTACTTGGGCGGATGGAAGTGGAAAGGCTGCTTGGAGAATCGCAGGTATTAACGGAGGAATTGCAGGCGCAGTCAGAAGAGCTTCAGGCCCAATCCGAAGAATTGCAGATGCAGCAGGAGCAGCTCCGGATTTCGAATGACTTTTTGGAAGAAGAGAAGCACCACGCCGAACAAAGAGCGGCTGAGCTAAAAAAAGCGAAGGACGAGCTGGAGGATTATTCACTCCAATTGAAGATGAGTTCGCAATATAAATCTGACTTTCTGGCGAACATGTCGCATGAGCTGCGAACGCCGCTGAACAGCATCCTCATTTTGTCACAAATGCTCATGGAGAATAAGGCGGAATTGGATCAAGACGAGGTTGGCGAGTACGCCCGTGTCGTCAATACCGCCGGTGCCGATTTGCTGCGGCTGATTGATGATATCCTCGATTTATCAAAAATTGAAGCAGGGAAAATTGAAATCCTGACCGATGAAGTCAATGTGACAGAGCTGCCGCAGATATTGAAGAGTTTATTTGCCCCGGTAGCGGCAAAAAAGAATTTGAGGTTTGAGGTGCACAGACATCCACATGTCCCTGCGGTCATTTCGACGGATGGCCAACGACTACAGCAAATTTTAAAAAATCTGTTATCCAATGCCTTCAAATTTACGGAACAGGGCTCGGTCTCGGTACGCATTAATCTAGCTGACGCTGAAAAAGTACCTGATATCCCGGCAGGAGTGCCTGTGCTGGCGATCTCTGTCACGGATACCGGAATTGGAATCCCGTTTGATAAGCAGCAAATTATTTTTGATGCTTTCCAGCAGGTTGACGGGACGACGAACCGGCAATACGGCGGGACGGGGCTAGGGTTATCGATTTGCCGCGAATTTACCCGTCTGCTTGGAGGTGCTCTTGACGTAGAGAGCGAGGTTGGCAAGGGAAGCACGTTTACATTATATATCCCGAGCAAACTGGACCGGGACATTCTTGCACTGAAGGAAGTGGCAGCTTCCATTAGCGTAACGACAGAGGACGAGGAGTGGAAAGAAGAAGAATCGACTCCAGCCGAAAAAACGGAAACCTCGAATGATCAGCTGTTTAAAGGGAAAAAAGTGCTTTTGGTGGAGGACGACGGACGAAATGTATTTGCCATCGTCTCGGCTCTTGAACGCAAGGGTGTAGCTGTACAAGTGGCAAAGAACGGGAAACAGGCGATTGAAATTTTACAAAAACAAGAGTTTGATTTGATTTTTATGGACATCATGATGCCGGTCATGGGGGGCTATGAAGCGATGACGATCATCCGAAATGAACTCGGGATGCACGATCTGCCTATTATAGCCTTGACGGCCAAGGCCATGAAGGGCGAGCGCGACAAATGTATGGAGGCAGGAGCCTCGGATTATATCATGAAGCCATTAAATATTGATCAGTTGTACTCGCTGATGCGGGTGTGGCTGACTGAGCAGGTGAACCAGCGGTGAATCCTATCATATCTCAAGATACAGAGGTCTTGGCGCTGAATGAGAGGCAGGAAGTCGAAATCAATCTGCTTCTCGAAGGTCTCTATCAAATGTACGGCTACGACTTTCGCAGCTACGTCCGCGCCTCATTGACCCGAAGAATACTGAACCGGATGAAAGCGGAGCAGCTCCCGACGATTACGGCTTTATTGGAAAAAGTGCTGCATGAGCATGGCTATTTGGAACGTCTTCTCAATGATTTATCGATTAGGATGACGGAAATGTACCGTGACCCGAGCTTCTTCGCTGTCATTCGCAACGAAGTAGTGCCGCTCTTGCGGGAGCTTCCGGAGATTCGGATCTGGCACGCCGGCTGTGCAACAGGGGAGGAGGTCTATTCCATGGCCATCCTGATCGAAGAGGAAGGGCTGGCGGAAAAAACCCGCATCTACGCGACCGACATGAATGAAAAAGCCCTTGTCGCTGCTCAAAAAGGCGCATTTCCTTTAAAAAAAATGCAGCAATACACAAAAAATTATTTGAAAGCCGGCGGTAAAAAGGCCTTTTCTGAATATTATTCGACAGACCATCAATTTGCCTATTTTCGGCCAAATTTGAACGAGAACCTGATTTTCGCCCAACATAATTTGGTGACGGACGGCTCGTTTAATGAGTTTCATATGATCCTCTGCCGCAATGTAATGATATATTTTGACAATAACCTGCAGCAGCAGGTGCACCGCCTGATGTATAATAGCCTGGCGCAGGGCGGTTTCATGGGACTCGGAAGCAAGGAATCGATTCTGTTTATGCCAAAAGGGCTGCAATACGAGGAATTCAATCCACAGGAACGAATCTATCGAAAAGCTTTTTAAAGAAGAAAAGACTGCCTCACACAGGGCAGTCTTTCTTTTTTAGGCGGAGCGTTTGAGACTTTTAAAAATTAGGCTGACGATAAATACGAGCACGATTGCCCCGACGAGAGCTGGAAGGACATAAAATCCACCGATTACCGGCCCCCAGCCGCCTAATATGATGGAACCGAGCCATGCCCCGACAAAGCCGGCGATAATATTACCAATGATACCTCCTGGCACATCACGTCCAAGAATAAGTCCGGCAAGCCAGCCGATGACTCCTCCAATAATTAATGACCAAATGAATCCCATGAATCATCTCTCCTTTCTTTTCAATTAAGTACCCGCAGTATAAAAAGCTAAACCTGAAATTTTTTCTCATTGGATGCTGGTGCAATCTTGTGATTTTTTAAAGATTCATGACATGCCTTTAATTCTTCCGTTAACTTTTTAAACCCTTCTTCATCACGTTCATCCAGGCATTTGTCAATCTGGCGCCTTAACAAAATGATGTTAGAAATGTTTTCAGCCTGGCGTTTTTGGGCGACATGCTCATTCCACGTTTTTGGCTTCTCCCAGCGATAATCGCTCAGTTTGGTTAAGCGCAGACCACATTTGCACAGCGCTTCATTCACATTAATCATATAAAATTCGGCATTCCCACAATCCCTGCATAACAATTTCTTCATCATCCTACCACCTCCATATAATTGCTTTTTATATACCCACGCTAGCTATATTAGTAACCTAAAAAAAATAGGTTTTAATTTTTCAAAAGCGGTTATATAACCTGTAAACACGAAAGGAGGAAGAAAAATGAAACATGTAAAAGTAGTTGAAAATGGGGTACAGGCAAGAAAAGAAATCGAACAATTCATCATGGATGGTTATAAAAAGGATGAGATTTATTTATTGGCGCACGACCAACATCGCTCGGAGGATTTAACGGATCAACTCGACATAAGCAATGTCGGTGTCGCCGAGGAGGGTGTTCTGGATTCGCTGGCAAACGTTTTTCGGACGCGCGGTGACGAATTACGGTCAAAGCTTGAATCATTGGGTCTGTCCACTAATGAAGCCGAGCACTTTGAGGAAGAATTGGACCACGGAAAAGTAGTTGTTGTCGCTTCAAAAACAGCCTAACTAGTCTCGCTCGCAGGCTCCCTACTTGGGGGCCTGCACCTAAAAAGGAGGAGGAAGAACATGAAATATTCCAAGATCAACTTTGAAAAATTAATCGGAGGACAAAGGATGGCAAGACAAAAAATAAGTCTTGCACGCCGTTTGGAGGCTTATTTTGAAGAACCAATTATCCACCGTGAGATTCATGGAGAAAAAGTATATGTACCACTAAATTTGCACAGGGTTTGGAATGAAGTGTAAGGATAATTAACTGCCTAAACAGCGTTTAAACAGCAGTGAACGGTGTTTAGGCGGTTAATTTTTTGGCTGTGTTTAAGGTCAAAGTTGAATTTGTAACCATGTTGATTCGAGTAAAATGACGAAGAGACTCCTTGGATGACCCGCAAAAAGCGGAAATCAACAGCAAGGAATTTTTAGAAAAAGTCTCCAAAAAAAGGAAATTACTCGAACTTTTTAATGGCGATATGGTAGAATAGTCTTTGGATTGAAAAAGGAGGTACCAGGATGATAAATGATTTTGGCCAAATAGCGCTAATCAGCATTATCTCCCACTTAGTGTTTATCGCGCTTTCATGGTGGGCACTGCAGGCCATCCGATTGGAGAAACTGCTGCGGCCAAACCATGTGTTCCAGGCGCGTTTACTGTACATATTATTAGCCATTTTCATCGGTTCATCTGTTAGTAACTTTTTCCTTGATTATCTGCAATGGTCCCAGCAGCTGCCGATGATTTTACAATAAATATGATAAAATGGAAAATATTTAGGTCTTCGTACATGTTCCCATTTGTCCATATTTTGAGTACAATTCTCTTTGTGTGGAAAAAATAGTAGTAAGTGATTTAATGTGATAAAGTGAACATGAAACCTTTGTACATTGTTTCACCTAATAGATATTGAAACTTGTCTAAAAGTGACGACATTTCCCAAGTATGCTCTGCTCTTCCTTGGAAACAATGGTAGTAAGGGGGAGTCGAGAGATGAAGAGAAACAGTAAGATTTTTTTAGGCATGGTTTCAATTTTATGTTTTTTTCTGGTTGTAATTGGGAACCGAACAACTGAAGCAAACGGCGGCCTGGATATTTTTAATAAAGAAAAAGCAGACGGAAGAGCGTCCATTTTTCAAAACAGCGGACAGGATTTGGCGAAAATCGGCTCTGTTTTACAAGCCGAAAATATTTTGCTCAATGAATGGTCGTATTATGCACGAGAACATCTGGCAGGCCTTAAGAGTGAGAAGGAAGTTCAGGAATACGTAGATAAGCTTCAAAAAAAGTTTCCCGAGTGGAATTGGTCTATGAAAAACACTAGCGAATATCGGGAAGTGACAGCAGTATCTCCAACATCTAAACACCACAGTGAAATGCTTCAAATTATGGCAACCCACACAAAACAACCTATCGATGCGTATATAGTTTATAGAGTTAGCGGGAGAGATTGGAATAAGATGTCAGAGGGCTTTTTCACTAGCGAGCAATTCAAAAATAGGATATCTGACATATTTCGAGGAAAACCTACAGTTTTCTCTTGTATGAAAGGCGTTTTCAGTGATAAGATTGATACGGCTTTACCTGAGGAAGTAAACAGGCTAATGTCAAGCTTTAATGCAACAGAGATCGAAGCGTTAAAAGAGGAGAATTTCATGTCTGTTTCGGCATCATCGCCACAGTTTACAGGCTCCATAGATAATAAAGAAAATAACATGAATTTACAAATTGGCATACGCTCCGAAGGATTGGGCGCAGGAACTACCGTCGTAGTTGGCACACCAATCATTACGATTGAATATTAATATAGAGAAAATGGACGCGGAGGGGAATACTCTTGGAAAAGATCATCGTCCGCGGCGGACAAAGGCTTACTGGAACGGTAAAAGTAGAAGGTGCAAAAAATGCCGTCCTGCCTGTTATCGCTGCAACATTATTAGCAAGTGATGGAAAAAGTGTAATTCGTGATGTACCTACACTCTCCGATGTATACACAATTAATGAAGTTTTACGCAACTTAAATGCTGAAGTGGTATTTGACAATAATACAGTTGTTGTTGATGCATCCAGAGAGTTAAAAGATGAAGCGCCATTCGAATACGTTCGAAAAATGCGCGCGTCTGTCCTTGTCATGGGATCTTTATTGGCACGTAATAGCCGGGCTCGTGTAGCTCTTCCAGGTGGTTGTGCCATCGGATCCCGCCCTATCGACCAGCACTTAAAAGGCTTTGAAGCCATGGGTGCGACAGTGAAGGTAGGGAATGGCTTTATCGAAGCGGAGGTACAGGGCCGCTTGAAAGGTGCCAAGATTTACTTGGATTTCCCAAGTGTTGGTGCAACGGAAAACATTATGATGGCGGCAACCCTAGCGGTTGGAACGACTATCATTGAAAACGTAGCAAAAGAACCAGAAATCGTTGATCTTGCAAACTTCCTGAACAAAATGGGCGCGAAGGTACGCGGCGCTGGTACGGGCACTCTTCGAATCGAAGGTGTCGATGTGTTATTTGGTGCAGACCATAACATTATTCCGGACCGAATCGAAGCAGGTACCTTTATGGTAGCTTCGGCGATTACGGGAGGAAATGTGTTGGTGAAGGGCGCAGTTCCGGAACATTTATCTTCCTTAATTGCAAAGATGGAAGAAATGGGTGTAGAAATTCATGAGGAAGAGGATGGCGTCCGCGTTATCGGTCCTGATCGATTAAAGGCCGTAGACATTAAAACGATGCCGCATCCGGGCTTCCCAACAGATATGCAATCACAAATGATGGCCTTATTGCTTCGTGCTGAAGGAACTTCGATGATTACAGAAACGGTGTTTGAGAATCGTTTCATGCACGTTGAAGAATTCCGCCGCATGAATGCAGATATTAAAATTGAAGGCCGTTCTGTTATTTTAAATGGCCCTTCGAATTTACAGGGTGCAGAGGTGTCTGCGACAGATCTAAGAGCAGCAGCTGCATTGATTTTGACTGGTTTGGTTTCTGAAGGCGTGACACGTGTGACTGAGCTGAAGCACTTAGACCGCGGCTACGTGGATTTCCACGGCAAATTAGCTGGGTTAGGCGCAGACATCGAGCGCGTGAAAGAAGTTGACGAGAGTTTCGTCGAAGTCCAGAAATACGTTTCGGATATGAATGCTTAGTTTTATTATATTATTTTAAGTTTACAATTGAGTTTGAGTTTGGAGGAAACCGAAGATTGGTGTACTGTGGTCTGATATCTGACCACCGTAGCAATCTTCGGTTTTTTCGTTTTTGTGGTGTCATTGTGGTGTCATTGTGGTGTCAGGCACCGCTCGTGGACATTTGTCTTTTTGTGGTGTCAGGCACCGTTTGTGGACAATTGTTCTTCTGTGATGGACACTGTGCGATCAAGCCAAAAAAACTGTAATAAATGCTTGTCCGCTTCCATATGTTTAAGTGAGATGTATTCGGGCGGTGTGTCCGGCTGCAAATTACAAACTGGAGGCACAATCATGAAAAAAATCAAACCATTCATCGCACTAGCAGCATTCCTCATTGCCTTGACTCTAATTATCCCCGCTGTACTTGTATTACCCTTTTCAGATGAACATAAGGCAAGCGGAAAATTAGGCGAGAATCTATCCAAGTCACCTGGAAAGGTAACAGATGTGACGTCCACATCTAAAGATCCTGCGGTGGAGGTGGCTGTCTTTCGTTTTTCAAAGTCAAAAATCGAAAAGGTCCAATTAGAGGATTACCTTGTCGGAGTTGTTGCGGCTGAGATGCCGGCTGATTTCAAGGAGGAAGCACTCAAGGCCCAGGCGCTGACGGCAAGGACCTATATCGTTCACAGATTGATAACGAAGGATAAGCTCGGCGTCCCAAAAGGTGCTCAGGTCAATGACACCCAAAACAATCAAGTGTATATGAATGATGATGAGCAGAGAAAATCATGGGGCAAGGACTATGACTGGAAGAAGAAAAAGGTTTTGGAGGCCGTCAGGTCAACGAGCGGGCAAATTCTGACTTACGAAGGCAAACCAATTGATGCGTTGTTTTTCTCCACCAGTAATGGCTATACGGAAAACTCTGAGGACTACTGGTCCGGCAACATTCCTTATTTAAGAAGTGTATCGAGTCCCTGGGATAAAAATTCGCCTAAATTTAATAACCAGAAAGTGATGACAGTTCGGGAGTTTGAAGCAAAGCTGGGGGTAAAGCTTGGTTCAAGCGGGACGATTGGTAAAATTGTGGAACGGACAACAGGAAAACGGGTGGGCAAGGTGAATTTTAACGGTAAGGTCTTCAGCGGGAAAGAAATACGCGACAAATTGGATTTAAAATCCTCCGACTTCGCCTGGGAGCGAAAAGGTAATAACATTGTCATCACAACGAAGGGCTTCGGGCATGGCGTTGGGATGAGTCAGTACGGTGCGAACGGAATGGCAGAGGAAGGTTCGAATTATAAGGAGATTGTGAAGCATTATTATAAGGGAGTCGAAATCACCTCAGCAGAAAACATGCTGGCGACGATAACGGCGCAGAAATAGTTTTTGGAGCCAGGCGCGTGGATGCCTGGCTTTTTGGTTTTTTTGTTGGGCTTATTCGACGGATGTCCTGCTGGAAAAAGGGAAGTGACCGATAAAATGTTGAAAGTGACCGATAAACTCCCAAAAGTGATCGATAAACTTTAAAAACTGACCGATATATGAACAGGCATCCAAAAAGGGTAACTTTAATTCACCAAATGGACAAAGAAGAACGTCGAAATTTGCAGGATTTTTGCTGGAGAGGGGGAATTTTTTAAAATATGAAAGGAATGATACAATTGTTTGCAAAAAAATGCGAGATTTCAGAGAGAATTCAAAAATTTGAGGCTCTCGAACCGAGAATTAGCCCGAATCATCCAATCAGACCAACTCTATTAAAAGAATATAAGAATTGGCTGGCAGGATACAAAGGAGAGAAATCGCTTGAATTTCACTTAAGTATGCTCCCCGATAAAAAATATCTTATTTTCCATAATATTCGACTGCTATTTGGGAAGTATTTTTTTCAAATAGATTTTTTAATCCTTGCGGCAGCCTTTGCGCTGGAAATTGAAGTAAAGAATCGAACAGGGGAGTACTTTTTTGAAAAATATTTAAATCAAACTACTTTAAAAGTTAGCGGCACACACGAAAGAATCAAGAATCCCGTATTACAAGCCAGGCTGCAGGCGATGAAACTTAAAAAGTGGCTTCAAAAGCATAATTTCCCAGAAATCCCGATTCTTCATATATTTGTTAATAGTAACGGTAAAGCCTCCATTACAGCTGAACGTGGAAACGAACAGATCCTCCGATATATCTGCAATAGTGAAGGACTACTTGAAAAAATCTCTCAATTAGCCAACTGTAATAAGAATGAGATATTAAATACCAAAGAACTACGTAGAGTAAAACGTCTTCTGTTAACTGGCCATACCCCTGAAAATTTCGATATCATCAGCTCCTTCCATCTTACATACAAAGATATCGTCACCGGAGTCCAATGCCCGAAGTGCCTCTTTTTACCAATGGACTATACATACGGGTCGTGGATTTGTCCAAATTGCCAGTGCAAATCAAAAACAGCTCATATTAAAGCCATCTACGATTACTTCTTACTATATAAGCCTTCGATTACAAATTCGGAGTTACGTGAATTCCTACATATTGAATCCCCGACAAGTGCAAATCGAATCCTGCGTAAACTGGACTTTACCTCAACAGGGACCAAAAAAGGCACAATTTATTTTCTACCTCGTCATAACTAAGTACATTCCCAAGCTGCACAGTTATTCCCATAAACAATGTCTTAATGGAATTTTTAATGAATACGAAAAGAGTAATTAATAGGTAAAATCGTCTACTCTATTAAATACAACTAAACGGAGGACAGCACCCTAAAAAATTTTTTTCCCATTCATGCATAAAAACTCCCTCAGTGTCGAAAAATAAGTTTTAAAAATTTTTTCAGACTAGTGTATATAATTCTACTTATCTGTTCAGAATGATTGCTGAGGTGATGAAAATGAGAGAGGAAGAAAACAAACGATCTTCTCAAAGTTCCAGTACAAAACGCTTTTTTAAGAAGCGTTGGGTCTTTCCAGCCATCTATATCGCAAGTGCAGCAATCATTTTAACCGGAGTTCTTTGGTATCAAGCGAGCGGCAGTAAAACAGATAAGTACGACTACAAGTCTACTGATATCGCTGGTAAAAAGAACCAGGCTCCAGCTGTTGAAGTTAACAAATCATTAGAAAACTTCAAAATGCCGGTGGCCATGGAAAAAGCTCCAGTTATCAAAACGAAATTCTATGATTTCAATGCAAAACCAGAAGATCAAGAAGCAGCTTTAGTATATTACGATAACACCTATAACCAAAGTACAGGTGTCGACATTACCGTGAAAAATGGCGAAACGTTTGACGTTTTGGCATCACTAAGCGGAAAGGTTACTCGTGTTGAAGAAGATGCTGTTCTCGGAAACGTGATTGAAATCGAGCACGACAATGGGGTTGTAACACAATATCAATCCGTAAAAGAGATTAAGGTCAAGGTTGGCGACGAAGTAAAACAAGGACAAGTTCTTGCCAAGGCTGGACAAAGCTTGTTCAATGAAAAAGCTGGAACGCATGTACATTTTGAAATTCGTAAAGATGGCGTGGCTGTAAACCCAACAAACTACTTTAACAAATCGTTGAGCGTTTTACAGGAAGACACACAATCGAACGATAGCACAGAGTCAGTGGAAATGCCAAAACAAAAGCAAGATGATCAAATGATTGAAGATCCTGCGTCTGATGACACTCCTTCTGATAAAGAAGACCAATCTACTGATTCAAAAGACAAGAAAAACTCTTAATTTTGTTATAAAGGGGGAAGAGGGAACTCTCCTCTTTTTTTGTCTTTAAGGATAAAAATGAAATTTTTTGAAAAACTAACCACTCGGAGACATTCTTCATGGAGGTATTAATATGCCAGCAATTATTCGTTTGGGATTACTCATTATTTCTTGGCTGACTATCTTTTATCTACCAAAAGAATCAGTAAAAAATATACACCGGTGGCAACTTTTTCATCCTTATTGGTCTTGGTTCTAAGTATTTTATCTTTTCAGTTTAAATGGTGGAGAGTCAGAGGCGGCGTGTCTAAAAAAATCTTTAATGACTTTAGCTTTATTTTTGGACCGTATTTTGTCGGCACGATCTGGATATTTCATTTGAGCTTCGGGAGATTTTGGTTATACAGTTTGATCAATCTTTTCATGGATGCAATGCTCTTATATCCTCTCAATACATTGTTTGAAAAGCTAGGGCTCTATAAATTAACCAGAATCACACCCAAGCAGCTTTTATACACAACCCTAAGCTTCGCACTCTCACTCTACGGATTTCAACTATTCATATTAAAACCCAAATCCAGCGAATAAACTGGATTTTTTTCTGTTTGTTGAGATACGAACATACGTGTCCTTCAGTGGTGGACAAATCAGTAGAAATGTCTTTTTGTGGTGCCTGACACCATGTTAGAATGGTAGTTAAAGGAGGGATTTTTTTGAAAAGATTAGTGGGGGCCATTCTCGTATTTTTGGTCGTTGCCCTGTTTATAACTGGCTGCAGTAAAGAACCGCAGCCCCAGGACAGATTCTCGGACTACATAGCGCTATGGAATCAGCAGAGGTTTGATAAGATGTATGATTATCTTTCAAATGATGCGAAACAGAAAATCACCAAAGAGGAATTCATCAGCCGCTATCAAAAAATCTACCAAGACCTTCAGATTAAAGACCTCAAGATTGACTTCAAAAAACCAAAAGAGGATAAACAGGCCGATAAAGAGAAGGCCCAATATTCTTTTACCGCTAAAATGAGCAGTATGGCCGGACCTATTCAATTTACCCAAACAGCGAAGTTGCAAAAGGAAGACCGCAACGAAAAAACAAACTGGTATGTAGACTGGAATACAGAGTATATTTTTCCAAAATTAAAGGATGGCGACACGATTGGCCTGATCACAGTTGCACCCAAACGCGGGGAGATTCTCGATCGGAACGGCAACGGGCTGGCGGTGAACGGCCAGGTGTATGAGGTGGGCGTGATGGCCGGGGAAGTAAATGAGCAGGTGATGGAGAAGCTTGCTCCTCTGTTGAAAATGACGCCGGAGCAAATCAATAAGGCTTTGAGTGCAAGCTGGGTGAAACCTGGTTTATTTGTGCCGCTGAAGAAAGTATCGATGGATGACACGGAGCGGGTTGCCCAGCTGGTCGCACTTGAGCCAGTCAAAACGCGGAAAGTAGACGCGAGGATTTATCCTTTTGGCCAGGCTGCGGCACAGTTAATCGGGTACGTTGGGCCGATTACTGCAGATGAGCTGGAGAAGCGAAAGGACTTGGGTTATACAAGCCGTGATGTAATTGGCAAACGAGGGCTCGAACAGGTGCTGGATGAGCAATTGAAGGGAACGAGTGGTGTTAAAATCGTGATTAAAAAGAAGGCTGGGAGTAATGACACTGGCTCCAGCTCCGGCTCGGAGGAAGTGCTTGCGGAAAAGCCTGTGGTGGATGGGAAGGATGTTAAGCTGACGATCGACGGCGGGACGCAGAAGACGATCTTTGACGAGATGGCCGGTGAAGCCGGCGCAGCCGCAGCGATGAATCCTGTTAGCGGCGAGACGCTGTCACTTGTCAGCAGTCCGTCGTTTGACCCTAACCAAGCCGCGCTAGGGTTTTCAGCGGATGAGTGGAAGGCGCTGCAGGAGGATGCCAAAAAACCGCTGACGACACGGTTTAAACAGGCTTATGCGCCTGGATCTGTTATGAAGGCTATAACCGCCTCTGTGGGACTAGAGAGCGGGGCCATATCGCCAGGCGATACGGTGCAAATCCTCGGGAAGAAATGGCAAAAGGATGCTTCTTGGGGCGGCTATTTCGTGACACGGGTGCACGAAGGCAGTCCGATTAATTTAGAGAAGGCATTCGTGTTTTCGGACAATATTTATTTCGCCCAGGCGGCGTTGAAAACGGGCAAGGATGCGTTTGCGAGCGGGCTGAAAAAGTTTGGCTTTGAGGAAGAACTGTCATATCCGTATCCGCTTGAAACTTCGAGAATTGGTGCCCTGGAAAGCGACATATCGCTAGGCGATACAGGCTACGGACAAGGGCAGATTCAAATGAGCATTGTTCATTTAATGGCCTCTTATACTCCATTTATGAATGGTGGCAATATGATTAAGCCGATTCTATTGGATGAAGAGCAGCGGAGCCAGGTATGGCGGGAAGCGGTGGTCTCAAGTGAGCATGCAGGAATCGTAGCGGCTGATTTAAGAAAGGTTGTGGCGGATGCTGGAGGTACGGGGCATGCTGCCGATATGACCGACTATCCGTTGGCTGGAAAAACGGGCACGGCTGAGATTAAGCAGAAGCAAGGCGAAACCGGCACAGAAAACGGCTGGTTTATCGCCTACAACACCAATTCACCGAAACTGATGGTGGCGATGCTGGTTGAGGGAGTTCAGGGCAGGGGCGGTTCGCAGATGCCGGTTAAAATGGTGAAAAACATTTTTATGAAAATAAAGTGAGGTGGCCAAAAACCAATCCGTGCTGCGGGTTGGTTTTTTGGTCGGCTGCACCGTATATCGTATGCCGATATGCCGATATGCCGGTGAAATATCCGCACAGGTGAAACCACCTGTGTGAATTTTAGGGAGCTATGATTCAACCGGCATATATTGATATATTTTCAAGTCGATTACTCCATTCAGGCCCACTTCTATCCCTTCAGCTTCGAGCGACCACAATTGCTCCTGGTAGGATTCCTCGTCCTGGAGAGCGATTTGCCCCTTGGCGTTGATGACACGGTGCCAGGGCAGGCGATGCTTTTTACTCATGGAATGAAGGATGCGGACGACTTGCCGCGCTGCCCTGGGACTGCCGGCCAACGCGGCTATTTGTCCATAGGTCATAACTTTTCCAGCAGGGATATTTCGAATGATTTCTACTACATTTTCAGTAAAGGGAGTCACGGCAATATTCCTTTCAAAGGCAGCATAAACTTATTATAAAGGAGTTTATCATTTTGGTCGAAGTGGTCGAAGGCGAAGGCAAAAAAATTGAGGGATTTTGGGGTAGAAAATGAGGAGAAACACCGTTTCTGACTACAAAATTGCCACTTTTGAATAATTTTTTGCTCGACAAATTTCTCAGGAAATAATGGCAGCAATGATTGTATTTCCTAAAAAAACCTTGGCAACAAGCGGGTTTGGGCAATACTACAAGATTGTCGAAAAAGTGGAAGGTGTCCCATTTTTCAAAAAATTTCCGAAAAGCCTTGTCCCGATTGGGGATTTTGTGCATAAACCCGTATCCAAGCTAATAAACTGTTACAAACCTTTACAAAGAGAGTGTTTGAGGTGAAGAGTCGTTTGTAGTTAGCGGGAATTCAGCCGGGGACATGATTATTCATTGTATAATCAGAAGGTACATTACTTTCTGCCGCATGGTGCCACTTCATAATAAGTGTGAGCGTCCGCCACAGATGGACAAAATGGCGAAAATGTCTTTTTGTGGTGCCTGACACCACAGAAAAACACACCATGCGGAAGCAGAATTGGTCGAAGTGATAAGCGGGTCTCATTTCACACTACTCACATCCAATTTAGGGAGGGCGAGAGTGTGCACGATTACATCAAAGAGAGAACTATCAAGATTGGAAAGTATATCGTGGAGACGAGGAAAACGGTTCGCGTGATTGCGAAGGAGTTTGGCGTATCCAAAAGTACAGTCCATAAGGATTTGACAGAGAGACTACCTGAAATTAATCCAGAGCTGGCAAACGAAGTAAAGGAAATATTAGATTATCATAAATCGATTCGTCATCTCCGGGGCGGCGAGGCGACAAAAATGAAGTATCAAAAAGAAGAAAAGGAAGGAGAGGCTGTCAAGTAAGCCATGATCCTTTTCGAAAATAGCTAATTTCTTGATGTTTGAACCTCGTTTCAAACATCACTTTTGTTTTAAAGGAGATTAAACTTTCTAGCGAGATTTTCACAAGAAACGAACGAATTCCAAGGTGTTCTCTTGTATTCTTCCCATAGCTGTCATATTTCTGCAAAATTCTACGTTATTTTTTTATATTGTTATGGAAATTGTAATGAATATGTTACAATAGACAATTAGGAAAAGAATGTGGAATTCCGCTCTGAGGAGGAAAGAAAAGAGAATGTTTGCAAGGGATATTGGGATTGATTTAGGAACGGCTAACGTGCTGATTCACGTAAAAGGCCGTGGAATCGTATTAAACGAGCCTTCTGTCGTTGCCATTGACAAAAATACAAACAAAGTTCTTGCCGTCGGTGAAGAAGCCCGCCGCATGGTCGGACGTACACCAGGAAATATTGTCGCGATTCGCCCGCTTAAGGATGGTGTTATTGCTGACTTTGACGTTACAGAAGCAATGTTAAAACATTTTATTAATAAACTTAATGTAAAAGGTTTTTTATCCAAGCCGCGCATTTTGATTTGCTGCCCAACCAATATTACAAGTGTTGAGCAAAAAGCGATCCGTGAGGCTGCTGAAAAGAGCGGCGGGAAAAAGGTCTATCTAGAAGAGGAGCCTAAGGTGGCTGCGATTGGCGCAGGGATGGACATCTTCCAGCCAAGCGGCAATATGGTAGTGGACATCGGGGGAGGAACGACAGATGTTGCAGTGCTTTCAATGGGCGATATCGTGACTTCTTCCTCCATCAAA
This sequence comes from Paenibacillus sp. BSR1-1, assembly GCF_030403775.1. Classification (GTDB taxonomy): domain Bacteria; phylum Bacillota; class Bacilli; order Bacillales; family Cytobacillaceae; genus Neobacillus. The sequence goes on along the minus strand of NZ_JAQMWQ010000013.1, from coordinate 30,814 downwards.
ATGGCCGGCGACAAGTTCGATATGGAAATCCTCAACTACATCAAGCGCGAGTACAAGCTGTTGATTGGTGAGCGCACAGCGGAAAATATTAAAATCAACATCGGTACTGTATTCCCAGGTTCACGTTCGGAAGAAATGGAAATTCGCGGCCGTGACATGGTGAGCGGTCTGCCTCGCACAATTACCGTTCGTTCCGAAGAAATCGAAGGCTCATTGCGCGAATCCGTGGCCGTTATCGTTCAGGCTGCCAAAAGTGTCCTTGAGCGTACACCGCCTGAGCTTTCAGCCGACATCATTGACCGCGGTGTCATTCTGACCGGAGGCGGAGCATTGCTGCACGGCATCGACATGCTGCTTGCAGATGAACTAAAGGTTCCAGTTCTTGTGGCTGAAAATCCAATGGACTGCGTTGCAATCGGAACAGGTATCATGCTTGATAACATCGATCGGATTCCGAACCGGAAATTTGGATGATCGGATACTGACCACGACCTGCGACCGAAAGTTGGTGTTTTTTTCTAACTTAGGTTGTATGACATCTTACCATGAAAAGTCTAATGTGCAGGCCAGAAAAAGCCTCATCCATTGGACTTTTTTTATTTTTTATAATTCCGTGATAATAATTTTTAACAGTTGATTGGAGCGGAAGTCGCGAAGACTCCTCGAAAATCCTTAATTATACTAACGCATAATATCGTGCGATGTAAAAATTATATATAAAATTCCCCATTTTTCGCGTTTTTTTAACATGAATTGACTTTTTCCTGTAAAAAGTTAATGTGTAATGATGAATAATTTTTTATAATAGAATAAATGTGACATAATATGTATTAACTCACTGATTCCGAAGGCGAATGACGGAATTCGGTTAAAGGGGAAATAAGCATGTCTGTAAATAATCTAAACCAACATCAAGTGCGAACGAGAGAAGAATATAAAAAAGCGGTTCAAAACGTAAAGGAAGAAATGACAGAAGTGAAGCCGCAGAATACAAAAGCCGCAGCCCCAAAAGGGAAGGAACGGGTCAGGATCCGTCTGATACCGATTTGGCTTCGTTTAGTTCTGTTGGTCGTGTTCGTCTTTATCAGCCTCATGGCTGGAGCAATCGTCGGCTACGGCGTACTTGGAGGCGGGAAGGCAGCAGATGTATTTAAAGAATCCACTTGGACACATATCCGTGATTTAGTTGATAAAAAATAAATGAGAGGAAGGGAGCTAATTCCCTTCCTTTTTGTGTACCTTAAGTATAGAATAGAAAATAAATACGAGCTACTAGTAGGAGGTACTAATTCTATGCTTGATATCGATCAAATTAAAGAAATTATTCCGCACCGATACCCATTTTTGTTGGTAGACCGCATTTTAGAAGTGGAAGAAGGCGTTCGTGCGGTGGGCATTAAAAATGTTACCGCCAATGAAGAATTTTTCAATGGCCATTTTCCTGATTATCCAGTAATGCCGGGTGTATTAATCGTCGAAGCACTTGCACAGGTCGGGGCAGTGGCCATGTTGAAAAAAGAAGAGAACCGCGGCCGGTTAGCCTTTTTTGCAGGAATAGACGGCTGTCGCTTTAAAAAGCAAGTAAAACCTGGAGACCAGCTTCGTCTTGAAGTGGAAATCATCCGTCTGCGCGGGCCGATCGGAAAAGGGAAAGCCGTTGCATCCGTTGATGGCGAAGTCGCCTGCGAAGCGGAAATCACTTTTGCCTTAGGCGACAAAAAAGAATAAATTTCAGGAAACGACCGGGGCTCCCGGTTGTTTTTTTTTTTCAAAAAAGTTCCATAAAATATTCTCGGTCCCCTGGAGAAACTAATAGCAGACCAAAAGGTCAAATTTTAGTTGAAAGGGGCTTTCTGCCTTGAAGAAAAAGATATCATTACTGCTTTCAGGGTCGATCCTATCTGCAATGTTGCTTGGGTTAACAGGTTGTAATACCAATACGAAAAATGATATGAATCCTCCGCCGCCAACCAATAACAGAATTGATAACGATTTGGACAATGATGGGGTTAATGACAGATATGAAAATAATTTGAATAACCGTAACAATAACTTGAATAACCGTAACAATGATTTGAACGACAATAATGTCATTGACCGGAACCACTTTCCGGAATCCGAGGATAAAAACACACCTACGGACAAAGACCCAGGCAAGGACAATAATACTCCTCGAGAAGAAATAATTGAGGATGATATTGACCGCCACGACGCAGATAATAAAGATGAATAAGAAGAAGGGACAGCCTGAGCGGCTTGTCCCTTCTTTCCTTTTAAAAACCAGTCCGAGGACTGGCCGCAGTCTAGGTGTTCTTCACTTTAAGCTTTGGCTTGCTCTTCATCTTTTCCTTGAATTCATTAAGAAGGGCCTGGCCTGAAAGTCCTTTTTGGAGCAGATTTTCGAGCAAGAGCTCGGAGTAGTCGCTTTTATTGCGGCGCAGATGGCCTTCAAATAAGACGCTGATGTGCTTTTCAAATTTCGTTAACGAGCTAATTGTTGTTTGGAAATACGCAGGCGCGTTCTCCTTTTTGGTGATAACTGCTTCGACAATGATGTCGCGTTTTTGCTCGAAAATGTTTTTGAAATAATCATAGAGGGAGAGATCGGTATAAGCCTCCATCAGCCAGGTGGAGCGGTCGTCTTCTTTATTGAGAATCAAGCCATCTTCTAACGGGACTTCAACCGAAGTGTCATCTTCCACAACTTCCAACGAGAATAACTTAAACGATTTCATCATAACCTCCTGTGTTTATTTTTCCTAATTATAACATACGCTAAAAAAAAGCAAATGTCGAAAAATATTTGTCGAAATGAGGAATATCAGTTTTTTTTGAAAAACGAACAGCTTTCTTTGACAAAAACCCCCTTGAAAAACCGTTTTTCGAGCAAAAACTGTCTCGAAAAAGCCCTTAAGGCGGTTTTACATGCGGCGGGCCCGGAGCTATGATGAAACCATCAAATGCGAAGGAGTTGAAAACATGATCAATCAAGTCACTATTGTCGGCAGGCTGACGAGGGATCCGGAATTAAGAAAAACGACGGAAGGGACGAATGTTGCGCATATCACGCTGGCGGTAAATCGCCACTATCGCAACCACAATGGAGAGATTGAAGCCGATTTTGTCCAGTGCACCCTTTGGCGGAATGCTGCCGAAAATACCTGCAAATATTGTCGAAAGGGAGCGGTGTTGGGGGTAACTGGCCGGCTGCAGACCCGCCATTATGAAAAAGAGGGAAAGAGAGTATACGTTACTGAAGTGATCGCGGAGTCTGTACGCTTTTTAAGCGCTAAGCCCCAGCACGAGGTGATACCTGAGGAAAGACGTGAAGCTGCGCCGGAACAAAGGCGCGATACAGTTCCAGAGCTGAGACATGAGTTTGTGCCGGAACAAGGCCGAGGTTCGGCCCCTGAGCCAGTACAAAGTCATGATCCAAAGCCAGAGCAAAAAAGGGAGGAAGTCTCCATTGGATTTTAACAATAAAGATGCTGCCAACTTAGAACAGCTGCTGGAAAGTTTGATCAAAATGGTTGGAAAAGCCAATCAAAATGTCGACAGCCTACAAAAGCGCGTTAGTCAGCTGGAATGCCTCATTATGGAGGAGCAGCTTGAAATCAGGGAAAGAGGCCCCCTTAGAATCCACTCCAATTACCCGCATAAAAGCTCGAAAAACACTCCTTTTCCCATAAGCTGACCAACGATTTCCCCAGTATAAGAAAATCAATCCTATCTTCGAAGCCATCCCCAATTCTGAATTCCGGTAGCCGTTGATTGCCGGAATTTTTTTTGTATAAAAAATAATCCTTTGGGTAAACTAAATGAAAAACCCCCCTGTTTTTTTAGAAGAAGCCGCTGAACACGTGTCAGCGGCTTCTTTGATGTTTAAGCTTTATGATTTTTTTAACTTTTTGCAGGCACCTGGAAGGAAAGAGATAAATTATCGTCGAATAATGTATATAAATGTAATATTTAGGGGGATTTTGTTTGAAGAGTAGAAATTCATTAATTTTTATCGGAGAAAAAAAGAGTAAGAAAAACCTGCAGTTCACAAGAAAACCCAGCTTTTACGATGCCATCCTACTTTCAAATCAGTCACTGAAATCACCTAAGACCCCATCCTATCAATCTATCCCGCTTGACAGCAAGGCAAACATTCAAATCCACTTCTATGATTCCAACATTCATCTTATCTACCAAAAGAAATCACTAAAAATTTTTTCCCGTCACCGCCATTTAACTGAAACAGAAGTGTTCGACCTTTTTCACCACTTTGCCGTCAAAGAAGGTGATAAGGTGTCCTTCTTAAGCATTTTCCCGAGTGGAAAAACAAGTGTACGGAAGAGAAAAAAGGTGCGCGTTTTGTCTGAGGAGAAGGGACTGGAGAAAGATGAAGCTGAAGATACATATATTTAATATTCCAAGTTCGAAAAGATGACACTGTTATGACACAGAATTGACACTTTCCATTGTATTATGACAATTTGTGATACTCTTTTAATCTATTTGTAACATAACTGGTACATTGTTCTGGTATAACTATAGTACTAAGGAAGGGAGAAAACGTATGCAAACGACAATTAAGCGTATCATTCTCGTGTTACTTACATTGGTATTATGTGAAACTGGGACAATAGTTACATATGCACAAACCAATAGCCAAGCCCTACATAATGCGAAGCAGCAGCTTCAGCAGCAGCAAAAATTAGTAGAGCAGAAAGCACAAGAAAAGCAAACCGTTAATAAAGAGATCGAACAAATTCAGCAAGAATTGCAATCTCTATATACATTTATTACACAAAACAAAGAATCCATGGCTAATACACAAAAGAAAATAGATGCAACCAACCAGTTGATCGAAAAGAAGAAAGAGGAAATCGTTGCCCTTGAGGATAAAATTCTTGCCCGTAAAGGGATTATGAAGCAAAGAGCAGTAGCGCTTCAGCAGAACGATAGCGTGAGCCTTGTGATTAACCTTTTCTTCGAATCTGACAGCATCTCTGAATTCATTCAGCGTGCAAGTGCTGCGTCAGCTTTAATGGATGCGGATAAAGATATTTTAACAGCACAAAAAGAAGATCTTCAGAAGATTGAAGACGATAAAAAAGAGATTGATAGACAAGAACAGAAATTAGAAGAAGATCAAAACGTACTTGCGAAGCAACAGGCTGAGCTTAATCAAAATCTTCAAAAGAGACAGCAAGCTTTAACAGCCATGCAGCAAAAATTAAGTCAAATTGTACAGCAAATGGCACTAGCCGAGCAGGAAAAGGCCGGCATTGAATCACAGATGAAAGACATCCAAGCGAAGATTGCCAGTGAAACAGCACCGGCAAAAGCGCAGCCAGTATCAGCTCCAGCTCAAAGTAAACCAGCGGCAGCAGTTAAGGGTAAAGAGATGTATGTATCGGCATCCGCATATACTGCGTCCTGTGCGGGATGTTCAGGTATAACTACGATGGGCTACAATTTAAAGGCCAATCCAAACCTGAAAATAATTGCTGTTGACCCAAGTGTCATCCCTCTAGGCAGTAAAGTATGGGTAGAGGGCTATGGCGAAGCTATTGCAGGCGATACGGGCGGCGCTATCAAAGGACACAAAATCGACGTGTTTATGCCAAGCCAATCCCAAGCGTTAGCATGGGGCAGAAGAACAGTAAAAGTCATTATTATGCAATAAAATTCAGAAGAGATCCACAAACCCAGAGGGGATGTGGATCTCTTTTTATTCAAATGGACAGCCTTCGGTCACACTATTAACCTATTATTAAAAACATGTAAAATGTGTACGGAATATTCCTTTACCTCGAGTGTAATTCATTCATTTTTTTCATGCAGCGGCAGATAGACCTTATGAATGAATTTATCGATTAATCGAGGCAGGTATTTTTTCCGCCGGTGAACCAGCGCGTTAACGATTGCCTTTTTTTCCTCCTGCGGCACATTCCAGTCTTCAGGTATTAAGGAAACGATTTCTTCAATTAAAAAGGTTGGAATCCTCTGAATGATTTCAAGCCCTTCACCGAAGGCTTCTTTGTCTTCAATAAATAGTGCCATTAGTTGGTGTGTCCGGCTTTTCATGATTTTTGCAGGGAGCTTGGACAAATCGGGCAGCGCCCAGCAGTAAGAACCAAATATTTCTGCATGATCGATGACTCGCAAATGAAAGGAATTTGGATTTTCTTCATGTAAAAGGATGTTTTTGAGTGTCCGATCGCGATTGTACAGCCAATAGTCGAATAAAATGATGGCAGCTAGAGAGTGGTGATTGCTAATTTCGTCTACTTTACACACCTGATGGCCATTAGAACACCTTGGAACGAAAAGGGAGGCAAACTGTGTTTTAGAAAAATTCAGCTGTGCGAGTTGTGGGACTTCAGAGGAGAATTCTTCTGGTATTTCTACTAATCGGGCGAAGGGAATCGGAAGACCTAGGTATCGCGCTAAACTGTATGCAATCCACTCATTCGGCAGCGATTTTTCGAAACCAGGTTGAAAATATTTAACTACATAGTCTTTTCCGTCATTAAATTTAATCAGGTGAGCATTCGATTTCCCCTCCAGCAGCCTTACATAGGCAATTGGTTCGATCATGGAGAATTCACCTCACGATCTGCTTCGTTATCGTTTTCTATAAGCCTTTTTAAAAAGTCGACGTATTGATCCGCCACAACTTGAATAGCAAACTTTTGTTGGACATGCTCAATCGCTGCTTCTGACATTTGTTGATGTAGATTTCGGTTATCTAGGATTTGGTACAGCTGATCGACTGCCTCTTGGACATTGTGCCCTTGAAAAAGCAATCCGGTCTTTCCATGGACAACGATTTCTGAGATTGGCATGAAATGAGAAGCGACAACAGGTACACCGCATATCATCGATTCTATAAAGGTATTTCCAAAGGATTCGGTTTTAGTGGTGGCAAGGGTACAGCCGCCTGATTCGCGGATTTTCGAATAGACATGAGGCATTTGCTGATAGGGGATGACTGGGAACCACTTAATAATATCAGTAAGCTGCTCCTCTTCCCATGCCGCTGCAAATTCTTCACGTTGCACGCTTTGTGCACCACCAATGAGCCAAATTTCTACATCATCGCGTTCTCTTTTAATCGTTTTGGCGACTTCTACCAGCATCGGCCAGTTTTTACGCTTATCCACTCGGCCAATCCATCCGATGATTTTTTTATTAGCGGCAGGCATTGGTGGAGTGGAATAATCGATCTCCTCTATTGCTAAAGGGCGAAAGAAGGAAGTATCTACTCCATTGTATATTACTTGGATAGGGATATCTTCCGTCAGGATGGAAACTAACCGCTTTTGATAGTGGGAAGGGACGATAATGGATACTGGTTGGATACCTCTGAAATTTTTTAAATGCGGCTGCAGTTTGATGAGTTCTGGTGTGCGCGCTTCAACAATGACAGGCCCTTTAAACTTTGCTTTTTTTATCCATTTGAAAGCAGCCCCTGTGTCCACAACAATAATGGCATCGTACCCATTTTTCTTAATCAAATTAATGATAATCGTTTCATCTTTTGTTAAATAAACAGGAGCTACATCCTGCATGATGTGCAGCCCACCGTGATCAGTGGTGTAAAGAAATTCCGTTTCAATTCCATGTTGCTTAAAATAAATGGCGCGATTCCGCCAACCGGCATTAACTCCACCAACTGTTAGCAGGCGCCAGATAATTAGTACTTTCATATTGTGTCTCCATTGCTAACAAAGTAGCTCCTCCTCAGCTTGGAGTATGGATTTGGTCCAATTTCAGCAGTTGGCTGTGAGGGTAGGCTAACGCCTTTTTTTTCCATGACTCTTTCCTTTATCACGGCTTTTCTCCTTGCTTCGTCTTTTTTCTTTATCCCGCCGTTTATCGTTGCTTCCACTACTACTATCATTATCGCGTTTTCTATCTTTATCCCGATTTTTGCTCCTATCACGGCTTGGCTCCATTTTATATTTAAATTGTTCTTCTTGTTTAGCCCAATATCTATCGATTTCGTCCATGATTTTGTCCATATCGTACCCTTTTAGGACCATCATTTTGACCCATTCTTCTTTAAAAACCTTGTGGGCTAAGCTTTCTAGTTGAGCAGCTTTTTTGCTCTCATCTTTTGTTGTTAAATACTTTTTACTCAAAATTTTTACGGTATCCTTTTCTTTTGGATTGGCAAGTAATACTTGGTAAATATTACGAGATATCTCATCCATACGAATGTAATACATCCATTCCTCAAACAGATCAGGAGCTAGTTGTTTTACATGTGATAAGAATAATTCTTTGTTTTCTTCACCAAGTGAAGTCAGTAATTTACGGGGATATGGATAGACGCGATCCCGCCAAACTGTCCTCGCTACATCAATTACTTTAAGATTGCCATCCGGCTGAAGGTAAATTTGCCGTTTATGATGGTCGATCCTTTCAAAGCCAATTCTTTTAAAAGTGATTAACATCTCAATCAACTTATAGGAAAGTTCGATTGTAAGTGGCTGAGATTGCAGGTATTCACGCAAATCAACCCCTTTGACAATTTCCATCACGATATAAAGTTCCCCAGCCTCGTATATACGTGGAAAAAGGTTGGTATGTTTTCCAAGTGAATAAGCATAATTTTCCCGTTGGCAATCTTCTGGATTCCCAAATATCTTTACACATATGTCGTCTGATAATTTAAAAACAGCTCCTTGCCGTCCTTTACCCATCATCTCTAATGGTGAGTGATTCACTACTTCCACATCTGCATTTTCCACATTTTGAACGGATATCATTTTTAGTATTTCTCGATGGTTAAAATACATTTCTTCCCTCCTTTCGTGTCATAGGAATAGGAATAGCTGCGTACTAACTATTCCTGTAAAAAGAGGAGTTTCCCCCCCAAGATATTGTTGTGGTTTAAACCTTTGGAATGGGTTAATCTATTAAACTCACATCATCAAATAGAATAATTAGTTAAGCTATTACTATAGTTAATTCTATAATCTTCTAAAAGGTAAAGGCGAAATTACTAGTAATAGAAAATGTATTATTAACACAAGGGAAAATTAGTTTAAGCTTAGTTTTGAAGAAGCATCATATGGGGCTTTTACTTACGGCGGAAAAGAATAACCCCCTCTACTAGAGTGGGGGCTATAAATTAATACTGGGATGGTGCCTGACACCATCTATTTAAGTTTATCGTTCAAAATGTTATCTTCTAAAACGGCGAACTTATCGCCATAAATTTTTGTGATGTGTTTTTCGCCCCAGTCGCACAGGGAATTCAGAATCCCTTCCAGGCTCCGGCCGTACTCGCTCAACTCGTATTCCACCTTTGGCGGCACCTGATTATAAACAATCCGATTGATTACGCCGTCCTCTTCCAGCTCCCGCAATTGCTGGGTCAGCATTTTTTGTGTAATGCTTGGCATCAGCCGCTTCAAATCACTGGTCCGCTTTTTTCCGTGCGTTAAATGACAAAGAATCACACACTTCCATTTGCCCCCGATCACCTCAAGCGTCGCCTCAACCGATATATTGTACTTCTTTTTTTCCATAATTAGACCATCCTCCTCACTGATAGGCACCAAAAAGTACCTATATTACTTTTAGGTATCTATAGCACTTTAAAGTGCGTACTTCCTAATTACTTGCCCATATCCCATAATAACATTTGTAAGTTAAAAAACAAACTAGAGGAGGAAACATTATGCCTTTAAATAAAAGACAAAGCACACTCGCGCTGCTGGCCTTAGCCGTGAGTGCCTTTGCCATCGGAACCACCGAATTTATCAGCGTAGGCCTGCTGCCGCTGATTTCCAAAGATTTACACATATCCGTCACCACCGCAGGACTGACGGTTTCCTTATACGCCCTGGGGGTCACATTCGGCGCTCCAGTCTTAACATCCTTGACATCGCGCATGTCACGGAAAACCTTGCTGCTGTGGATCATGATTATTTTCATCATCGGCAACAGCATCGCCGCCAGTGCTACCACCATCAGCGTTTTGCTGGCTGCACGCGTGATTTCAGCTCTGTCGCACGGCGTCTTTATGTCCATCGGCTCAACCATTGCTGCTGATCTCGTTCCGGCCAACCGACGTGCGAGCGCCATTTCGATCATGTTCTCCGGCTTAACCGTCGCCACCGTGACCGGCGTACCGTTCGGAACCTTCATCGGACAGCAATTCGGCTGGAGGTTTGCCTTTGTCTTGATAGTGGCAGTTGGCATCATCGGCTTCTTCGCGAACCTCGCTCTCGTTCCTTCTTTTTTGAAAAAAGGAACTCAGACCAGCCTTCGCGATCAATTCAAGCCCCTGACCAATGGCCGGCTTTTACTGCTTTTCAGCATCACGGCGCTGGGGTATGGCGGGACATTCGTTGTCTTCACCTATTTATCACCATTACTGCAAGATATAACTGGTTTTAAAGAAGGAACCGTTGCCGTTATTTTACTTGTATACGGTGTGGCCATTGCGATTGGCAACATGGTCGGCGGGAAGCTGTCGAACCGCAATCCAATCGGCGCCTTATTCTATATGTTTATCGTCCAAGCTGTCGTGCTTTTTGTCTTGATGTTTACAGTCCCATTTAAAATTGCTGGCTTAATCACGATTATTTTGATGGGATTGCTTGCTTTTATGAATGTCCCAGGTCTGCAAGTTTATGTGGTGATATTAGCGGAATGTTTCGTGCCGAGTGCTGTGGATGTGGCGTCTGCTCTGAACATTGCCGCCTTTAATGCAGGTATCGCGATTGGCTCCTATTTGGGAGGAGCAATCACAGATTCTATCGGCCTTATCCATACTACATGGATCGGCGCTTTGATGGTTTTTGGGGCAGTTATCTTAACAGGTTGGAGCCGTTCGCTGGAGCGGCGTGATCATAGTTTTTCAAAATTAGAGGAGGTTTGTTAAATGAACTTACAAACAACAACAACATTAAATAACGGAGTAAACATGCCATGGTTTGGATTAGGAGTATTTAAAGTGGAGGAGGGCCCTGTGCTGGTGAATGCAGTGAAGTCTGCAATTAAACATGGTTATCGCAGCATTGATACAGCAGCAATTTATGAAAACGAAGCGGGCGTTGGAGAAGGAATCCGTGAGGGGCTGGCGGAAGCGGGGCTTTCCCGTGAAGACTTATTCGTCACCTCCAAGGTTTGGAATGCTGATCTTGGCTATGAGTCTACCATTGCAGCATATGAAAGAAGCCTTGAAAAGCTTGGTTTAGAGTATTTAGACTTGTACTTGGTGCACTGGCCGGTTGAGGGGAAATTCAAGGAAGCTTGGCGGGCATTGGAAACGTTGTATAAGGATGGCCGGGTTCGCGCGATAGGCGTGAGCAATTTCCAGGTTCACCATCTTGAAGATTTGATGGCTGAGGCGGAGATCAAACCGATGGTAAACCAGGTGGAATACCATCCGCGCTTAACCCAAAAAGAAGTCCAGGCATTTTGCCGGGAGCACGGAATCCAGCTGGAAGCATGGTCTCCTTTAATGCAGGGTGGATTGCTGGACAATGCTGTTTTGGAAGAAATCGCAGGCAAATACAGAAAATCGCCGGCACAGGTAATTTTACGCTGGGACCTGCAGAATGGCGTCGTCACGATTCCAAAATCGGTTAAGGAACACCGAATTATTGAAAACTCACAGGTATTTGACTTTGAACTTACAGATGAGGACATGCAAAGGATCGACAGCTTGAATCAAAACCACCGCGTCGGTCCAGACCCAGATAATTTTGATTTTTAAAGAGGTAACTGGGTGCTCTTAAGGGTGAGAGCGGCGGCGGAATAAATGGTGAAGTTTGCGGAATTAAGAGGAAAGTTCGCGGAATTCCGCCGAAAATGCGCGAAATAAACAATAAAAGGCGCGGAATACATCCAAATATCCGCGAAATAAACAACCAAACAAGTAAAAAAGGGTTCCAGCCATCGCAGCTGGAACCCTTTTTTACTTGTTTGGTGTCTCCTGATAGTAGACAAATGTACACGATTAGTGCCTGACACCAATCTAAAAGAGGGTAATTTTCCTAATTTTCTGTTATATTAGTTTGGAAATATACTTGTTTGGATTAGGGGGAGTGGGGAATGGCGGGAACGGTTCATACGGATAGTTGGAATGCCAGTTTATATGACAGTAAGCATTCTTTTGTTTCTCAATATGGTGAGGATCTTGTCAGTCTGCTTGCACCTGAGCAAGGTGAAAGCATCCTTGACCTAGGCTGCGGTACAGGTGATTTAGCGAACAAGCTGCATCAAATCGGAGTCCATATTATTGGCATTGATAAATCGGAGAATATGGTCCAACAAGCGCAAAAAAAATACCCAGAAATAATCTTTAACGTGCAGGATGCAGTGAGCATGCCTTTTACAAACGAATTTGATGCTGTCTTCTCCAACGCAACGCTTCACTGGGTAAAAGAGCCAAAGCAAGCCTTACAAGGTATCTTTCAAGCACTAAAGCAAGGGGGAAGGTTTGTTGCGGAGTTCGGGGGGAAGGGCAATGTTCAAACGATCACAGACGAAATCATCAACCAATTAAGAATCTCTGGGATTGATTTTAGGAGCGGTCAATTTCCTTGGTATTATCCAAGCATCGGCGAATATGCAGCCCTTATGGAACAGGTTGGGTTTCGAGTAACACTGGCTCAGCATTTCGACCGCCCTACACCGCTGGAAGGCGAGAACGGATTAAGGAATTGGATTGAAATGTTTGCAATCAGTATGTTCGAAGGCTTAACAGCGGAAACAAAAGATGAAGTCATAAACAGAGTTGAAAAAGCTCTTAAAAAAGTTTTATACCAAAATGGCCAATGGCAGGCGGATTATAAGCGAATTCGAGTGGTGGGAGTAAAAGAATAATGTGCTGCCAGCTCAAAATGGCAGGACCCGTTGGGTAAGCAAGCGACAATAAAGACGCATTTTATAAATAAGAAAGCAGGTGCACCTATGCATCAAAACGAATATGCCTGGGTCCAACAGACCCGGCAAATATTACTCGACTTTTGCGGCGAGCTGGAACCAGAGGATTTTACCCGCCAAAATGGATTCGGCTTTCAAAGTGTGAGAGACACATTGGTACATATGGCCGATTGCTATCACGCATGGATTGGCTCATTTGTTTTATTACAAACAAAAAAGCCGTTAACCCAAAAAGAAGACTTTTCAAAAATGAGTGTAAATGAAATAAAGGCACGCTTTGAACAGGCCGATTCGTATGTCTACGAGTTACTTGAATTACTCGGAAATCAACTGAATGAGCCGATACATCGGAACATCCCCTGGAGAGAAACACCAGAGCCACTTACCATCACGCCAGCTAAATTGCTAATGCATACCATCACACACGAATACCATCATAAAGGTCAAATTGTCGCGATGATGCGCCAGATGGGGTATAAACCGCCTAATACAGATGTTTTAGGGACGGAAGATTGACGAAGCTTGCGCCACCTTCACAAATTTAGCGATCCCTTCACGCAGCTGCTTTTCATTGACGTAAGAATAACTTAACCGGATCCAGGAGGATGGTTGTTTTAATGGATCACAAACTTGACCCGGCACAAAGGAAATAGATTGCTCAATACTTTTGGTCAATAATAGTTCTGTAGAAAGATGATCGGGCAGCTTCACCCATAAATTCAGGCCGCCGTTAGGACTGGTCCAGTGCCAATCGGTTGCCTTCAAAGCTTCCTCCATAATTTCTTTTCGAATATGCAGCGCAATCCGGAGTTTCTCCAAGTGCTGCTGCATTCTTACGGATGAAAAATAATGGAGGAATATTTTTTGATTGAGAAGCGGCGAGCCATTATCTGATAATGATTTTACCGTGATAAGTGATTTCATTAACGATGATTGGCAAATAACCGCGGCAATTCGCAAACCTGGTGAAATATACTTACAAAAGCTTCGGATGTAAATGACGGTCCCAGCCGTATCAAATGTGTAAATGGGCGGCGGCGGGGCCTGGTCGAAATAGATGTCATGATAGGCGTCGTCCTCAATTAAAAGACAGCGATATTGTTCCGCCAATTCAACCAGCTTTTTGCGCTGCCAGGCGGGAACCGTATAGCCCGTTGGGTTATGGACCGTTGGGTTGAGATAAAACATGCGAGGTTTATTATTTTTAAAAATTAATTCAACCTCCGCTAAATCGTACCCATCCGGATGGATCTCCACCGCTTCAATTTTTGCTCCATATGCTCGAAAAAGGTCAATTGCCGCACTATAACTCGGACGTTCGAACAGTACAACGTCCCCCGGCTTGATCAAAGCTTGTGCAACTAAATGAATCGCTTGCTGGGAGCCGGAAGTGATTAACAGATGATCGGCAACTAGCTGGGTTTTATAGCGGCTGATGAAATATTGACTAAGGACCTCGCGAAGCTCTGTATCCCCCTGCACAGTCGAATAGGTGGCAAGGACCTTTGGATAAAGGTCAAACACATTCTTCACATAATCGGAAAGGAAATGATTCGGCAAAAGATTGGGATCAAGCAACGCCTGAGAAAATTGATAGGAAACCGGTGATTGATGGATTTCCGATAAATGATTTTTTTGGACATAGGCGGAAACGATAGGGTTATCGAAATGTTCCAGGTTTTCCGCCCCACCCTGCTCGACGAAATAGCCGGCCTTATCTTTTACATATACTTTGCCGTTTTGTTTCAGTAATTGGTATGCCTTTAGGACCGTTAATCGGTGAATATCCATTTCAGATGCTAATTTTCGGACGGAGGGCAGTTTGTCATGTTCTTTCCATTCTCCGCGTTCGATTCGGTTCATTACATAATCATAAACTTCTTGAAAAAGCGGCTTCACATCTACCCCTCCTCTGTAATGCGATTGTACCACGATTCCGGTCAATCTGTTCTATTTGATTCCATCTGTTCTATTGCCCTTCTTTTATGATAGAAAAAAAGGAGGAGTTATAGGAATGATTATAATGAATTATATTTTGATGTGTTTGATTTTTGGAACGACGTTTCTGGGGATTAAAATTGGCGTGGATGCAGGCGTGCCGCCATTTTTATCAGCAGGACTGCGTTTTTTAATAGCGGGCTTGCTGCTGTTTGGCTTCATGGTTTGGAAAGAAAAAACGCCGCTTTGGCTGTTATTCCGGAAAGAGATGTTTTTTACCGGAGTCTGTTTAACGTTTGGGACGTTTGCAACCCTTTATTGGGCAGAACAATATGTGACATCCGGAATTGCCGCGGTTTTATCGGCGACAGGTCCGATGATGATTTTAGTAATTCAGGGATTGATTTTAAAACAAAAAGAGAACCGGCAATCCTTCATTGGCTGTATGGTGGGGCTAATTGGGGTCACGCTGTTAATCCTTCCTAGTTTTTCCATCAAATTAAACCCCTTTTGGATGATTGGCTGTCTGGCCATCTTAATTGGAGAGGTCTTTTATGCAACAGGGGCAATTTATACAAAGCGGGTCGTTCAAAAATTTGAAACGGTCTCGCCGATTGCCTTGAATGCAGCGCAAATGATGCATGGCGGGATCCTATTAATCCTGTTATCTTTGTTTACCCAGGACATTCAGCCTGAAAAACTGTTAAGTCCAGCTTCCATTGGCTCACTTGTTTATTTGACGATTTTTGGTTCGATGATTGGGCATACCATTTTTTATTGGCTGGTCTCACGGACCAATCCGGTTTTTCCTTCGACATGGCTGTATATCTCACCCTTGATTGCCGTGATCCTGGGAGTGATTTTCTACGATGAATATATTTCTTGGCTGACCGCGCTCGGGACGTTGACGATTATTGTTGGAACAGTATTAGTTAATTTTAAATGGGCTGTTTTTCAAGGCATTAAAAGCTTTTCTTTTAAAAAATAGGAAAGGGACCCTTTTTGATTAGGGTCCCTATTTCATCCTAAATTCACTAGATCCTTCAGTTCATCTGTAGACAGCTCGGTAATCCAGTTTTCACTTTGAATAATTTGATCGTTTAAAAATTGCTTCTTCTCGAGCATGGCGTCGATTTTTTCCTCAAGCGTTCCTGTGCAGATTAGTTTGTGCACGTGGACGAACCGCGATTGGCCGATCCGGTAGGCGCGGTCGGTGGCCTGGTTCTCAACGGCCGGATTCCACCAGCGGTCGTAGTGGATGACGTGATTCGCCGCCGTCAAGTTCAAGCCGGTTCCACCAGCCTTCAGGGACAGCAAGAACACAGGGAACTCGCCGTTTTGGAACCGTTCAATCATATCGTCACGCTGCGTTTTCGATACGCTGCCATTGAGGAACGGCACATCGATGCCAAAGTTCTTTTTCAACGTGCTTCGAATCATTTCACCCATTTCGATGTATTGCGTGAAAATCAGACAGCTTTCGCCTTGCTCGAGCACCGCTTCAATTAATTCGACCAGCTTTTCCAATTTATTGGAGCGGTCCAGGAGCTGTCGGTCAGCGGATTTTTCTTTTAAATAAAGAGCAGGGTGGTTACAGAGCTGCTTTAAGCGGCTGAGCATTTGTAAAATTAACCCCTTGCGCTCAAAGCCGGACAATTTTTCAATCTCCGCAAACGTATCATGGATGAGCTGCTCGTACAATGAGGCCTGCTCGGCAGTGAGCGGGCAGTACTCCTTTTGCTCGAGTTTGTCTGGGAGGTTGAGGGCGACCTCCTCATCCTTTTTCGTGCGGCGCAGCAGGAACGGACGAATCATTGATTGCAGCTGCTGCACTTTTTCCTTTTTCTCATCTTTTTCAATCGGAATCACGAACCGCTTTTGGAATTGCCCCAGGCTGCCAAGATAGCCATGATTGGTAAAATCAAAAATCGACCACAACTCGGACAGGCGGTTTTCCATCGGTGTCCCCGTCAGTGCGATGTGATGACGGCCGCGCAGCTTGCGGACCGCCTTCGACTGTTTCGTCTGCGCGTTTTTGATGTTCTGCGCTTCATCGATTGCAATGGAACTCCACAGCTGCGACTCGAACTCCTCGGAATCCAGGTGGCTCAAGCCATAGGAAGTGAGCACGACGTCGGCATCTTTGACTTTGTCGGAAAAACCCTCCTCTTTCAGGCGATTCGAACCGTAGTGGAGGTAGACGTTCATCTCCGGAGCAAAGCGCTCGAGCTCTTTCTGCCAGTTTCCAAGCACCGAGGTCGGACAGATGATCAATGCCGCCTTCGTCGGCGTTTTCGCGGGTGCTTCGTCCTTCGTTTTCTTGCTCCGTGTAGTGTTAATGGTGTCAGGCACCACTGGCTCCTCATCCTTTACCTTCAACAAATAGGAGATGAGCTGGACGGTTTTCCCGAGACCCATGTCGTCGGCGAGGGTGGCGCCAAACCCGTACTGGCGTAAAAACCAAAGCCAGCTCATGCCAAGCTGCTGGTAAGGGCGGAGCTCGCCGTTCAGCCCGGCAGGCACGTCTACCAACGGTATTTCGTGCACCTCGGACAGCTGCTTCATCATTTGCTTCCATTGACGGTTCAACTCAATTTGAATTTTTGCAAACGCCTTTGGATTTTCTAAGTCGTCTTCTGTTTCGCCTGCCTCGACCAGCTCCTGCTCAAGCAAATCGCGGACATGCAGCCCTTCCTTTTCAGCCCGTTTCATCAAATCCTGAATTTGTCGGATGAACTGCGGATCAAGCTTTACCCAGCGGCCGCGGATATACACGAGCCTTCTTTTTTCCTCCACCAGCTGACCGAATTCTTCTTCAGACAGATCGACCCCGTTCATTGAAAAGCGCCAATTAAAGTCAAGCATGGCCTGAAGTCCGACGAACGAAGGACGGTGGCTGGATGTTCCTTTCAGCGACGCTTTCACCTTGAGGTTGGCATTTTTCATGGCCTGCCACCAGGAAGGGAGGAGAATCTCGACATCAAGCGCGAGCAGCGTCTCACTTGCCTCCGTTAAAAACATCCACGCTTCTTCTTCGGTAAGGTGTGTTTTAAAATAGCCATCCTCGCTAAGCCATGGAATCAGCTTGGTCCATCGCTCCTGCTCGCGGTCCACTTTTTCTAAATATGGCCGCCACTTCGCCGGGATTTTCGCGACTCCTTCAATATCATAAACTTCATCAGTATTTTTCTTGCCGCGCAAAAAGACATCCAGCGTCCAGGCGCCTTCGCCTTCGATTGGTTCATCGAGCCGGAGCCCGATGGTGAAGGGGGTGTCGCTCTCCTTAATGCCCACCCACTCGAGCCAGCTTTCTTCATCAAAATAGCGGGAAAGTTCACGGCCAGAGATATTTTGCTTTTTCAGGAGGTCGAGCTTTGGCCCGAACAGCTCTTTCATCGCCGAATTTCTGGTGAGATAGGCGTCAAGGGCGCTATTGTATAAGTCGGAAATGTAGGTCCGTGTGGATTGTGTTGCATTTGGTTCGACCTCTTGTTCCCAAAAAGACGGGTCAAACTCATCCTGGACCCGTTCCGGCAGCTTCCAGCGGAAATCCCCGTTCTCCCAGACCGAGAAGTCGGGGAGCCAATCTTTTTCCAAAATGCCTTCATAGAGGGAAAGAGCCGCGGCCAGGCAAAGCTCGGATTGCTCATTCCAGTCCCATTCTATAAAGCGGTTGAATGACTCTTTGGCAAAAAGGGAGACCAGCTGCCAGCCGCTGACCGCCACACCGGGGGCATCGTCGACTGTCTCAGTCTCAAGGAGTGTCCCAAAGAAGCTTTCCGCATGGCTGCTGAAAACGAGATTCTTCCAGATGGATGGGTCCATATTGTTGCCATGCTCATCCTGAGCCGTCAGGAAAAAGCGGTCCTCACCTAATTTAGTTGTCAGCAATTTCATAAACCTTGTTTTAAGCATCGTATGTAAACTCCTTTAAGGGGGAAAGAACATCATTGACGATTATTTGAAGTTGGAGGGGGGGTTGGGATTTTCCAAATAATGTCTAAATGTACAAAACACCTCGAAAAATAGACAAAAGCATTTAAAAAATAGACAAAGTCACTAAAAAAATAGACAAAACTACTGAAAAAATAGACAAAACCTATCAAAAAATAGACAAAACCTCAATAAAGTAAAAAAGTTTGTGTGAAAAATCCTCAAGAAACATTCCTAAAATTCTATTTCATAAAAAATGGGTGAACTTTGGGTATCTTATTTGCGCATAATCCAATTTTATTTGCGAATCCATGGGGTTTATTTGCGAAAATACCCTTTTTATTTGCTAATCCAAGACGTTTATTCGAGAATCAAAACAATCCATTCATAATGTCCACCCGACGTGGACAAATTGGTGAAAGTGTCCACGCGTGGTGCCTGACACCATTAACGCACTATTCCGTTGAAACCTCTATTAACTTGCTCCGCTTGCATTCTTCATGAAATGCACGTAATCTCTTGGTGCGTTCCATCAGGGTATCTAAGAAATACTGCCAGTCGTCGACGCGTTTCAGCTTTTTGTATATGGTTCGGAGTTTTTTCAGATGCCGTACGGCCATTCGATAGCTCGCCCGGTTTTTCTGGTCGATTTCGCGCTGGGCGGTTTGGTGGAGCATCGCCAGCAGCACCTCCGGACGCTCCTTCTCGACAATTTTCAGCTTATCCTTCGGCAAATCATAAAATTCCATGCCGACAAACGCATGGAGCTCGCCCCAGCGGTCGTACTGCCCGCGTTCAAACAACAAATACTCATATTCTGAAAAACTATATGGGAGCGTCTGCAGCAAAGCTCGTTCATACAGGTCCGCCCGGTCGCTTTCTGCACAATAAGAGGCAATCGCCCGAAGCGCAGTCCTTGTAAACGTCGTGCAGCTGCGATACCCGCCCAACACCTCTAAATAGCCTTTTATTTTTTGTAAAAATAAATCAACCAACGGCCCGACGCGGCGCCATGCTTTCAATTGACTCAAATAGTCAATCCAATAAACAAGATAGGGCGTGAACGTGGCATCGTTAATCATCCCGAGCATTTTCAACGCCAGCTCATCGTTTTGCAGCAGAAAATTCAAGTGAATCCTGCCAGCCACAAGCGGAAGAGGATTTTCCCAGTCCTGAAGCTCCTTCCCGCGCGCTTGGATCTTCTCAAGTTCGGCTTCCCGCCATGGTTTCTTTTTAAAAAGCGAGGCCCACAGAAGGCGGTACAAGTATATCCGCTCATATTCCAGCACCGAAGCACAGGTCAGCAGCTCGAACGCATCGTCCTTCAGTTTCTCGATAAACTCGTCAAAGGCAAAAGGTAATGATTGCACCCCAAATTTGCCGACTAACTCCTCGGCATCATCCATTAAATTATGGAAGAGATGTAGATAGACGCGCTTAACCATTTCCTCACCGTGCCCCAGCTCCTCCGTCAGGACGGCGAGCTTGCGGAAGGAAACCACAATCCCGATCAAGTCATAGAGCATGCGCCATTCCTGTTCAACAGGTGCACTTGCTTGGATACGCCTTGAAAAGATATCGAACAACTCGGGAATGACGTACGGACTCGTGTATTTTTCCGTAGCAAGCAGGGTATCAAAACTGACCTCAAAGGAATGGACCCAGCGGCTGTAATCCGGCTTCAGCACCCCGTTCGCCTTGATTAAATCCTTCGCTGTCTGCATGCCCCAGTTCGTGAGCTCCTTCTTCTCCTGCATCGGTTCGCGCCATGCCGTCACCCAGTCCGAAACGCTGCCCACCTTTGCATAAGCCGCAAAGAATACTGCCATCTTGTGGCGGCACCATCCCTCATACGGACATGAACATTCGCTCAACGTATAAAAACTGAGGTCGAGCAGCACCTTTACCGGCGTCACATCCTGCACAACAGCTGTAACCTCATCTTTTTCTTTATGTAATTGGGTAACAAGTCCTTGCCGGTACAGCATTAATCCTTTTTGGACGAGCCGCGCATCCTCGACAGAATTTGGACTCAGCAATTCCCGGATTTCCTCTGTAAAGTCATCCATTATGTTATTTTCAGGTGTCGACTCCAAGGCCGCGACCCCCTTTATTTGAAAAATAAATACGTTTGTTTAAAAAAATCCATATTCCTTTATTATACCCAAAAATTTGCGGTTAGAGGAGGGGGGCGCTCGAAAAGCGTATTTTGAGAACTAAAAAGAACATACAAAAAAACGCTGGGTCTATAAGCCTATTATTTTTTTACTATGGAATGGAATCTTACGTCCAAATCAGCAATATATTTTTCAATGTATAACAATTAAGGAGGCGATAGTTGGTTTGGGGAGAAAGATTTTTCTATTCGTGCTAAGCCTTTTGCTGGTGCTGCCAGGAGCGGGGCTGGCGGCAGTTACAAGCTCAAAAACTATTTCGAAATCCACTAGTAATCAAGTAAAAACTCAAGCAGTAGCGAAAACCAATGATACGAGCGCGCCAGTTGTGCAAAATTTTCAAACTTCAACGTCCACAGCAAAGCCCGATGCGACCGTTCAATTTACGGCTGTGGTAACAGACGATTCAGAGGTGGAGGGAGTGGATATCCATCTTTACAGCAGTTCAGGGCAATTCCGCTACATCTCACTGTCCGTCGATCAAGCCTCCGGAAAATGGACGGGAACGTATAAAGTGCAGTCTATCGACGAAAATGGACCGTGGACGGTAGAGGTTTCATCATGGGATACTGCCGGCAACTTTATGCAGCAGGAACAGGGCAAAGTGACCATTTTGAATCCCACCGTAGATGCTACACCGCCTGTAGTAAAAGATTTGCAAGTCTCTCCAAAAACCGCAAAACCAAAGGAGACCATTAACTTTACGGCAAGTACGGCCGATGAAACAGGCGTAACGGCAGCAACCGTTTACCTGACAAGTGACTCCAGGGATTTCCGTGAAGTTCCTTTAAAGTTTGACGCGGCAGCGGGAAAATGGGCCGGCTCTTATCAGGTACAAGATAATGATGAAAGTGGGGCTTGGACGGTGGAAGTGAATGCCAGCGATGCCGCCGGCAACAACACTTGGTTTAGCGATCCAAGCGGCATTACGATTACGAATGCAAATGCTGACACGACCGCTCCAGTGGTCGATAGTGTCGAGCTTTCCGCAACCCAAGTTAGTCTTGGACAGGAAATAGGTATTTCTGCAGCATTGCACGATGATCAATCAGGGGTAAGTTCAGCAGCAGCTTCTTTTGCAAGTCCGAGCGGCATAATGCGTTCTGTTGACCTTACATACAATGAGCAGTCACAAAAATGGGTCGGTACGTATAACATTAGCCTTGCGGATGAGCCTGGTGAATGGACCTTAAGGGCGCTGGATGTATCCGACAAGGCCGGCAACCGCACTTGGGATTGGCAGGATGGGAAAACCTTCACCGTTACGAACCCGGATGCAGACACGAAGGCTCCGACATTTGAAACCGTGGCAATCGGCCCATCAAACGTCAAAACCGGCCAAAAGGCCAAAATTGTAGTGACAGCACTCGATGATAAATCAGGTGTGGAAGCGGTAGACGTGCGATTATCAAATCAGGAGCACAATGCAAAGGATACAGTGAGTCTCACTTATGACGAATCGGCACGTGAG
Source organism: Paenibacillus sp. BSR1-1 (assembly GCF_030403775.1). Taxonomy (GTDB): domain Bacteria; phylum Bacillota; class Bacilli; order Bacillales; family Cytobacillaceae; genus Neobacillus. The sequence continues at coordinate 8,395 of NZ_JAQMWQ010000013.1, read as the reverse complement.
TGGGTGGGATGGTATCAGGCCACGAAGGATACGTTGCCAGGTGTCTGGAAAATAGATTCTATTTTTATAAAAGATAAAGCGGGTAACAGCGCAACCGTTTTTGCTGATGGGTCGTTCACAATTGAATCGGACACAACCCCGCCTGCGAAACCAAAAGTGAAGGAAGTAACGGATAAGGATCAGACAGTCACAGGTACGGCGGAGGCCGGTGCGAAGGTAGAAGTAAAGGCTGGCGGGTCTGTTTTAGGTTTTGCAACAGCTGGTGAAAATGGTGAATTTTCGGTTCCGATTACACTTCAGGTGTCAGGCACCGAACTGAGCGTCACGGCCGCCGATCAGGCTGGTAATGTTAGTGATGCTACGGTGGTGGTGGTAAAAGATGTGGATGCGCCTGCGAAGCCGGTCGTGAATGCCGTGACGGATAAGGATCAAGCGGTCACAGGTACGGCAGAAGCAGGTTCCAGGGTAGAAGTAAAGGGCGGGGGCAAAGTAATCGGTTCAGCGGAAACCGGTACAGACGGCAAGTTTTCGGTCACGATTCCGACGCAGGTGTCAGGCACCGTATTAACCATTGTCGCTATTGATAAGGTTGGAAACGTGAGCGAAGCCGCAACGATTGTCGTCTCAGGGACAGAGGAAAACCTTGCTGGCTGGGTGTTCCGGGATGGCAAATGGTACTATTACGATCCCGCCAGCTTTAAGCTGAAAAAGGGCTGGTATAAGGTCGGAGGCACTTGGTATTATTCCAATCCCGATGGTGTTATGCAAACCGGCTGGATAAAGGATGGCGCCAATTGGTATTACCTCAACACGAGCGGCGCAATGGCAACGGGCTGGCTGAAGGACGGCGGTGCCTGGTACTACCTCAAGCCAAGCGGTGTAATGGCTACCGGCTGGTTGAAGGACGGCAAGTACTGGTACTACTTCAAATCAAGCGGTGCAATGGCAACGGGCTGGCTGAAGGACGGCAAGTATTGGTATTACCTCAACACGAGCGGCGCCATGGTAACCGGCAGGGTAAAAATCTCAGGAAAATGGTATTTCTTCAATAGTAATGGGACTTTAAGAGGATAAGAGGGCTCCCTTGGCCGGATGGCTGAGGGGGTTTTTCGTTTGTAGTGGGGGATAGAGGGTGGCAATTAGCGGATAGCGGTCTTCAATCAGCGGATAAAGGGAGCCAATCAGCGGATAGTGAGCACAATCAGCCGATAAGTGGTGTCAATCAGCGGATAGCGAATGCCAATCAGCGGATAACGCAGCTCAATCAGCAAATAACCATCAAAAGTCATTGGCGCCCATTAATAATGACTCAAATACTGCAAGGTAAAAAATGTACCAAACATCCCCATACTTTTCACTGTGACAATACCCGAATCTCCAGCACTGTATCTTTTTTCAATATAAATAAAGAAAGGATTGGCGGCTAACTTATTCATCGTGGGAATTAAAGGAAAGGTACCATCTTTAGTAGTTTGCTGACAAATCCCATTCACACATTGAATACCGTACTTTGCACTGACCCAGTCCTCAAACTCGGCCTCAGCAGGGTTCGTTAGCTTCAACGTAAATAAGAGGATTACGCCTAGGCTAACCAACACCATCAAAATAACTCGAATTCTTTTCATATATTCGGCCCCCTTAATGAAAAGAATTTCTCTCTTTATTAAAAAAATCCTCTCCATTAAAAAAAGAAATCTTCTTATTTTGCGGGCCTGACGATTGTTCGGCCACTCTTAAAATATATCGGTCTCTTTTTAGGAAGGTCACAATACCCTGACGGCCACTTCCTAAAACACTGTTTACCTTGCACAAAATTCAAATAATATTCATAGATTTGCTTCCCAACCACTTGCTTACCCTGTTAAAATAAAAAGGATTTAGGAGTGTTGTTCTATTTCTGTTAAAAAATGACATTTTACTAGAATGAGGGGGAAAACAGGTTGGGCAAAAAGTTCATCCTATTATTAATATGTTTAATGTTAAGTCTGCCGGGGGCAGGGCTGGCAAGTGGAGTTGACAACACGAGCAGCCAAACGAGCATAAAGTCAGCCAACACTAACAGCTTAACCAATCAAAACCAACAGACACAGCCAAAATTAAGTATCGAAACAACACAGGAGCCTTCGCTCGAAAGCTATACAGTTACACCAAGCGAGGCAAGAGTTGGCGACATCATTACGATTACTGCAAAAATAAACTCGCCATCCTATGTGATCGATAAAGTCCAAGCAGAGTTTTACGGGGAAACCGATAAAATCATCGACATGAAATTCAATAGTACAGATGGAACGTGGACCGGAACCTATCAAATAAAGGAATATGACCATCAAGGGTACTGGCATCTTGACTTTTTACTTTTTAGCAAGGAGTACTGGTGGTTTAAATATGCACAAGCCATTAAAGTCATTAACCCGAACGAAGACCGTGTGGGTCCACAGGTTAACAGTATTACCATGGAGCCGCAAACAGTAAAAGCAGGCGAGCCTTTTAAGGTCACTGTCAAAGCAGCCGATAATATTGGCATGAAATCGGTTAAGGCAGATTTTGTAAGCCCAGACGGCTCAATCTGGACAGGCAAGCCTCTTACGTACGACAGCAGCAAGGATGAGTGGTATTTCATCCACACATTTGAAGGAAATACGAAGCCTGGCGATTGGAAATTACAAATTCAAGCTAAAGATATACCTAGTAACGTGACAACCGTAAACAAAAACTTCCAGCTGACCAATGAGCTGGCAGATTTTACTCCTCCCAAGGTCGACAATATCACCATAAACAAACAAGAGGTCAAAATTGGCGATGAACTGAAGGTTACGGCTAACATCACGGATGACAAATCCGGTGTGGCCACGGCGGAGCTGCGCATTTGCGACGTACAATGCTATCAGTCACCTTTTTCAAAAAACCCTGCAACTGGATTGTGGGAAACGACCCTTCGAATTGACCGGTATATGTTGGCAGGCACCTATCAAATTGATATACAGGTTTATGATAAAGCAGGAAACCTAACCTATCCAAAAATTGATCAGGTTTTAAAATTAGTAAATCCGGAGGAAGATTATACTGCTCCTGAACTTACTAATTTTCAGGTAACACCGCAAACAGCAAAGCTTAACGAAGAAATTCATTTTTCTGCGACGGTGGCAGATAAACAGTCAAGTGTTCAGGAGGTTAGTCTCTATCTGTTCAACTTGACCACCTACCAAAACCGTAACGTGAACTTAATTTTTAATAAAGCTACAGGAAAATGGGAAGGGTCTTACCGTGTTCAGCTCAATGATGCCCCTGGGGTCTGGAGGATTGATGTACATCCAAAGGATACCAATAGTAACGAAATCGTGATACTTGGCGTTAGTCAAATTACCATTGATAATCCCAATGCTGACCTTATCGCACCAGCTAAACCGATTGTCAATGAAGTAACCGACATAGATACCACGGTTACGGGCCAAGCTGAACCAGGCTCAATAGTAACCGTGAAGAGTGGAGGTTCCAATCGTTACACCGCCATTGCCGGAGCGGATGGCAAGTTTGTGGTCAAGATTCCAGCTCAGTGGGCAGACAGCCCTTTATATGTCACAGCAACAGATATCGCTGGAAATACCAGTGAGGAAACAACAATCTTCGTTGTAAAAGCAAGACTTTCCGGCTGGGTGAAAAAGGATGGATACTGGTATTACTATGATCCAACGACCCATATCGCAAAAACAGGCTGGCTGAAGGTCGGAACAGCTTGGTATTATTTCAATGGTGCGGGCATTATGCAAACCGGATGGCTGAAGAGCGGTTCAGCCTGGTATTACCTTAACTCCAGCGGGGCGATGGCCACTGGCTGGCTGAAGGTGAACTCGGTTTGGTATTATTTCAAGTCCAGCGGAGCAATGTTAACCGGCTGGTTAAAGCTCGGCACAAAATGGTACTACTTTAACCCGAGCGGCGGAATGATGACAGGCTCGGTAAGAATCTCTGGAAAAACCTATTATTTTGACAAAACTGGCGCATTAAAATAAATCTGTGACTCCCTTGGCAAATTGACCGAGGGAGTTTTTTTGCCATTATCGAATAAATAGATCAGCCGCTTCTTGTTGTTAAAAAAGAGACAGTTTATGGTATGATTTTTATAAAAAGTACAGAAAATTCTAACTATGTAAATGGAGGCTATAACGATGAAGCATTATAATCAATTAAATAAGGTATTAACCGGGGATGCTCCTGGAGCACCGATTACGCAGCTGCTCGGGATTGAACTAGTTGGACTGGAAGAGGGAAGAGTGGTCATGGAGATGGAAACCACGGAACGGCTGTACAATCCAATGGGGACACTACATGGCGGAATCCTCTGCGACCTTTCGGATGCCGCGATGGGGTATGCGTTCGCGAGCACTTTGGCGGACGATGAGGCTTTTACCACAGTGGAAATAAAACTAAACTTTCTGAAACCAATTTGGAAATCAAAGCTTCGTGCTGTTGGACAAGTTATCAAGAAGGGGAACTCGATCGGCCTGCTTGAATGCCATGTTTATGATGAAAAAGAAAGCCTTGTTGCCCATTCCACCAGTACATGTATGATCTTAAGAGGCGACAAGGCCAAGGGCAGATCGACAAAAGAATAACCTGCGACTTTTGATGGAGAAATAATCCCACCAAAGCACAATGTCTCCAACCAACAAAACCACTAAAATGAAATCATCTAATACAGATTGGTGGTAGGCTCAATGAGAAATGCGAAACTATATGAAACCCATGTTTACTGTAAAAACCTAGAAAAATCAATCGAATTCTATCAAACACTCGACCTGGATCTTGCCTATGTGCTTAACGAAAGAAGGGCCGCCTTTTTCTGGCTTGGTGAACCTGGTACAAAAGAGCAAATGCTCGGAGTTTGGGAAGTCTCGGAGGACCAATTTTTCAAAAAGCACTTCGCTTTCGCACTATCCTTAGAACAATTACATGAACTGCCGCAATACCTTGAAAGCAAAGGAATCAAGCTTCGGCCTGCGTTTGGATTAGATGCATCGGAACCGGTTGTCCATGCCTGGATGCCGGCCGCGTGTTACTACTTCGAGGATCCGGATGGGAACTCGCTTGAATATTTGGCTGTACTAGAAGGAGACTCGCAGCCTGAACTGGGTGTCGTCCACCTCAGCCAGTGGAACCAGCAATCCCCAAAAAAAAGGTAGATTTCTAAATGAAATCTACCTTTTTCCCTTGTTATTTCCATCAATTTATATTAATTATATAAATGACTATATTTTTTAGGAGGAAAAAGGAAATGAAAAAGGGACTGATTTTTGGGATAGGTATTTTGGGAGTTATCTTTATATCTATTTTTCTAATAAATAATCAAAATGAAAAAACATCCGCTGGCCAAAAACAAACATCAGTAAATCAAGAGAGCAAGGCCAACACCACCCAAACAAAACAAATAGAAAAAGCAGCGACCAGCACCTTTCAGACAGGAACCGCCAAAGGAAAAACCACTGGAAAAACCACTGAAAACACAGCAACAAAAGAAAACAAGGACAAGCAATTAGAAAAATATCGAATGGACTTCGAACAAATCAATAATACAGCTGACAAACGAGTGGACTCCTTAATTGAGCAGGCCAAAACGGAGTATAAGGCCAAAAAGGAACGAAAGGAAGATTTAACTCAATTTAAGCCTAAGTATGAGGCAATCTTAGAAAATTATGAGCAAAAGACGAAATCACAATTCGATTTTTACTATAAATCCTTAGAAAAAGATACGGCCAACAAAGACGCAGGTCAGGAATTTACCGCAGACTATCAAGCCAAAAAAATGGAACGTTATAAAAAACTAAAAACTGAATTAGCAAAATTATCATAGGGGAATAGCAATATTTCCCTATTATTTTTTTCCTAATATTATGGAATTAATTGTATGATAGGGGTATAATTGTTAATTGGTTAATAGATAAAAAGAATTGGGGGAAAATGGTTTGTTTAGAAAGGTTTTTTTACTAGTAATGAGCCTATTGATTTCCTTGCCTGGGGCAGGATTGGCGAATACTAGTTCACAAAGCAGTACAGGCATAAATTTACAAGCTAACACTAGCAAACTAGTGAATTCTGAGGAAACCGCAAATTCCTTAGAATATACAGAGGACTATAACGGTCCTGTGCTGGAATCCGCAACAATTACACCAAAAGAGGCAGCGGTTGGCGATACTGTTACGATTACCGCAAAAGTAACAGATGACGAATCAGGTGTAGGTTCGGTACAAGCCATCTTTTATGGCAATTCCGATAAAACGGTAGACCTGACTTATAACAACGAGACAGGGAATTGGAGCGGTACCTATAAAATCGCGGACTATGACCATGAGGGGACATGGTATCTTTATTTTGATATGTATGATAAGGCAGGGAATTATTCATACGGAGATACAAATGAATCAATCAATGTCACGAACCCAAATGGAGATTTTGATCCTGCAGTCATTGAAAAAGTAACGATTGACCCGCAGCCGGTTCAGGCAGGAGAGCAGGTTAATGTAACGGCAAAGGTTACCGATAATCTGGGAATCCAATCGGTAAAGGGAAATTTGTTCAACCCGGATGGTTACTATGAAGGTGAAGTGATTTTTACATATAACAGCACGGCCGACGAATGGAAAGGATCGTCTACGATTGGTGCCAATGCCTATCCAGGTGATTGGACACTAGATGTAAACGTGATTGATAAGGCTGGAAATTATTCGTACGATTCCTCTACGTTCCAGGTAACCAATGAAAATGGTGACTACAAGGGGCCGGTCATTGGCGATGTGACCGTAAACCAACAGGTGGTTAATCCTGGTGACGAACTAACGGTGAAGGCAGACATTTCAGATGATAAGTCTGGTGTGGACTACGCCTACACATTATTGTGCAGTAACGATGAGTGCTACAGTTATGATCTTGTCAAAAACCCATCGACTGGGCTTTGGGAAACAACGATTAGTATTCCAGGTTACCTTAAGCCTGGCACGTACGAAATACAAATTCAGGCAAGTGATAAGATTGGGAACTATGGAGAAAAAACACTAGAACAGACGTTAGAGGTTCACAATGACGGCGATTATACACCGCCAGTGGTCGAGGACTTTCAAATTTCCACATTGACAGCAAAACCAAATGAAGAAATCACCTTTACTGCGTCTATTACTGATGATCAGTCAGGAGTTGGCGAAGTTGAGGTTTATCTGAATAGCCCATCCGGACAATTCCGCTGGCTTTCTTTAAATTATGATGACGCTCTTGGTAAATGGGTTGGCACCTATAAAGTTCAGTCAAATGATGAGCCAGGCACTTGGACTGTCGAGGATCGTGTGAGTGATATGGCAGGCAATGGAACATGGAATAATCATGGCGAAATTACCATTGATAATCCAGATGCTGATTTTACCGCACCAACGCTCGAATCGTTTGAAGTAAGCCCTGAATCGGCAAAAGTGGGAGAAACGTTAACGTTCAAAGCAAAAGTGAGCGATACACAATCAGAAGTGGCTCAAGTCTTTGTTGATATATATAACACGGAATTCGAGCACGGTCAGCAAATCGACTTAACGTATGACCATACTTCTGGATACTGGGTTGGAACCTATACGGTTGATAAAACCGATTCGAATGGAAGCTATGAACTTTCTGTATTTTTCGAGGACACAGTCGGAAATAATGATTGGAGCTACCCGCAGCAGACTGTAACAATTGAAAATCCGGATTATGATGGAACTGCTCCGACGTTTGAGAATATTGAATTATCGGCAGCTGAAGTCAACTTTGGCGAAGATTTAACGATTACGGCCTCCCTTCATGATGAACAATCCGGGGTAAGAGAAGCTTATGCTTATTTAACCAGCCCAAGCGGCGAGGGCAGAATCGTTGATTTGACCCACAATGCCGAATTGGATAAATGGGTTGGAACCTTTACGATTGGGTCAAGAGAAGAAAGCGGTCAATGGACCGTAACTGAATTAAATTTCTTTGACAATTACGGCAACGGGAATTGGGAGTCGATTGGAAAAACCTGATAAAGTCCATATAATTGTGTAAAAACAAAGAGTCATTTTATTCACTCTTGGCAACACTGTTTTCAGCGACGATAAACAATGAAAAGAGGATTAAAATGACTCACTTACAGTTTAACCTAGATTTAGACCTTTTAAAAGAATCCGTCATCAATTCTAACCTGGATATGGTGATTAAATCAGCGATTGTCTTAGTTCTTAATGAAGTCATGGAAAAAGAGAGGGACGATTATTTACAGGCCGCTGCTTATGAACGTTCTCCAGATCGCCGGGACTACCGAAACGGCTACTATGAACGTGAATTGATCTTAGGTATTGGCAAACTAAAGCTAAAGGTACCCAGGACCAGAAATGGTGAGTTTTCC
>NZ_JAQMWQ010000012.1 GCF_030403775.1 Paenibacillus sp. BSR1-1 | reverse complement strand
TGGAGGAGTAGCGAACAGACCCAAATCCCTCATCCGATTGGCCACCGTCTTTTGGGAAACCTTTATGTTATCCCGATTTACTAGCCTTTCATGAATTCTAGGACTTCCAAATGCCGAAAGGTTATCATAAAAGTGAAACATAATTCGATCATCTAGTTGACGGTTCCACTTGTCCCTTTCGGTTTCTTCCTTGCTCTGACGCTTTTCCCACGCATAAAAACCGGAGGTTGATACACCTAATACTTTGCACATCTTCACAATGGTATGATCCTTCTTGTGGGCCTGAATGAAGGCAAACCTTACTTCTTTTCCTGCGTGAAGATGTGCATGGCCTTTTTTAGGATGACATTTTCCTCTTCTATTTCGAGCCTTTTTAATCTTTCTGCTTCAAACAGTTCCTTGTACTCAGAAGCGGTGAGTAGTTGATCCTGTTTAGCTTTCTCTGCATCCTGCTGTTTTTTTCGGTAGCTGCTAACCCACTTATGCAGCGTATCATATGGAATCTTAAGCTCATTACAGACATCAACTTGTTTTCGGCCGTCGTGAACGATCAATTTAGAAACATACTCTTTAAACTCAGTAGGGTAATTTTTATGTTTTTTCGCCATGTAAAACACGTCCTTAATATTGTTGATTATGATTTAAACATGACGCCACTACCTGTGTCCACTTTTTATGCTAGCATCATTGTGATGGACCAATTAACCCTTGGCTGGGGGTTTTTGACGACCGCTATCTGTATGGTCATTTACTTGGTTTATGTTGCTTTTACCGATCGGACGAAATATGAATAGCAGCATAAAACGAATCCCCTTGCATTGAAAGCAAGGGGATATAGCTTTTTTTAACACCGAACTTCAAGTAAATCTAGCGCCTCTTGAATGGAGGTAACATTCACGTTTACCGGATACTGTCCCATGAAGTTAACCCCGATAGAATAGCCGGCATGCTCGAACATTGGAATGTCATTTTCCCCATCGCCGATTGCAATTTTGTCTAATACCTGTTGAAACAGTTCAAACCACATGAGTCGCGATTCTTCATTTTCATTGATGGAAATTTTATGTGTTTTCGCTGTCGTATTAATGCCGACATATTCGAGTTTTTTCAACTCATGTTTATTGATTTTATTTTCCTCGTGTAAAAATAAATACTCTTCCCATCGATCTTCTATGTAATCATAATAGGTTAATGGTGATAACAATAAGGAATCGTATTGGCCAATTCCATTCTTTTTTAAGAGGAGAATTTCTTCCTCATTCGTTTTAGTAGATATTTGAAGCTCCTGGTCCTTTTCATTAATAGAATCACCCATAAAGTCATTGAAAACTTTAATCAAATAGCCGTCCTGTTCGATTTCAATTGGGCTTATCATCGTATAGTTTGATAGAAACTGGAGACGTTCTAAAATGGTAATCAAATGCCCGATGTACTCTTCATATAATTCCTTATATTCTAAAGGGCTTAACCGAAAGGAATGCCCTTTTTTCTTATTTCGTAAGGTAATTAACTGGTCAAACAATTGAATTGTTTTTCTTTCAAATAGAAATGGGACGAGTTCAGGAATAAACATGTCTTCTGGCTTATCATTATAGACTCTTGTTGTTTCACGGAAAATTTCAAACCAGTGGCCGAGGGAGAGCTTCTTGGTCAGCAAATCACTTATCCTTTGATTTAAAGACTCCAGTTGCATGCCGTTCTTTACATAAGAAGACAGCGAAACAATACTTAAATAGCGGGTTGTCATTTCAAAAAGGTCAATCATGGATACAAAAAGAGGTTCATAGTTTTTCTGGCCTTTTTTGACAAGCCGTTCTTCTTTTGAAAATTTTTTATAGTATACAGCAATGGGGAACGGATAAGAATGTTTTATCTTATGACTCAACGAATCATCCATCTTTGTCTCTCCTTATTTATAGTCAAATCAATTTAGGGTGGCTGATATCATTAATGTGAGATATTACCATTATAAAAAAGATTATATATCTTAATAGAAAAAAAATCATCTAAGTTGTGACTATTGTTTTAGTTAATATTGCTTAGTGGTAGTTTATGCACTTTAAAAAAATATGAATATTTTATAAAGTACCTGAATACTATTTTGGAAGGATTTTAATCAAAAGAGGGTGGGAAAATACATGGGATCTATTGGAAATTACTATCGTATTTTAGACGTGCCCTATGATGCAACTTTTGATGAAATTAAAGAAGCCTATCGAAAAAAAGTAAAAGAAGTACATCCAGATAAAGACAAAGGGAATCCTGAACAGTTTAAAAAAGTGAAAGAAGCCTATGAAACTCTTAAAGATGTTGAAAAAAGAAAGAGGTATGACAATCTTCTTTTCAAAACAGCTCATAACTTCAGACATAATCCAAAGCAGGAATCTCCCGCTAAAATTAACCCTTTCATAAGAATAGTAAATATACAGAATAAAAATCGAAAACAGGATACCCTTTCACCTGTATTCCTAAATGCGGCTCTTATTTTAATAGAAGTTTTAGGAAATGCGTATTTAAATAAAAAGAAATAGAACAGCAGCGGGTGGACAACTGAATTTATTGTCCATCCGCTGCTGTTTTTGTACCTGTCTTTTGAGATTCAGGCAGGGCTATTCGGTTCCTCTAAAACTTGAACGTAGCCATGAGTACCATCTATCCGAATGTACGATCCATCTTTTAAAATTCTGGTGGCATGATCAATTCCTGCTACTGCGGGTATTCCATATTCACGGGCTACGACAGCCCCATGCGTCATCATGCCGCCGACTTCCATCACCAAACCCTTTGCAGAGTGGAACAACGGTGTCCATCCTGGATCTGTAAACGGGGCAATCATGATTTCGCCTGAATGGAGTTTTGCCTCTTCAGCACGAAGCACTACTTTTGCAAAACCCTCGACCACACCAGATGAAACGGGTGTTCCAATTAATGCACCATCCGGAGCCTTTACATCACGCCGTACCCCTGTAATAATTTCTCCTTCACTAGTCATGACCCGAGGAGGGATGAGCTTTCTATTACCTTGATGCTGCCACTTGCGATGTACAATTAGTTTTTGAATGCCCCCATCCAATGTACCTTCCTTAACAGCTAAGAGCTCACTTAAGGAAAGGTAGAAAACTTCTGATTCTCTATACAGTTTTCCATGCTTGACAAGTTCTTTGGCTTCATTCAAGATTGCACGCTTATAGATGTCAAAATGACGAATAAGGGTATATTTGGGAAACTCCCGTAGCCCGGCCAAATTTCGATAGTTACGTATCAGTCGAGAAAGGATCCGGGCCTTAAAACGCCCCCAGGGAGTCCTGCGTACGTCAGCGATGATTTGTTTTTCGGCCTCTTGTGCTTCTATTTCTCCTTGAAGAAATTTATCTCGATGCTCTCCAGGTGCCAGACTATGAATATGGCTAATAATTGATGGAACAAGTGCCGTTGGTGACTCCCGCCACCTTGAATTCGCAATATCGATTTCTCCCGGACACCTCATGCCGTATTTGCTCATGAAATGCTCGAATTCCTTCCCAAATGTATCTCCTCCTTGAATCTGACTTAACCCATCAAAGAATGTATGATCCTCGGCTCTCTGTAAATACTCAACGACTTGGGGATGTTCTCTTGCTATATCAGCAAGGTCGCCAATCATTAGACCGAGTTCACTCGTGACGTTGCCGGTCAAGGATTTGTTAAGCAAATGCACTCTCTCATCATTACCCAGCCATCTTCTTACTAAAGCCTCAGTCAACACTTTAGAAGCTAGACCCGAAAACATGTAGGGGGCTATTTTTCTAATAACTGATAAGATTAAGTTACCGAGGTTTTCTTGGAGCTTCGAAATACGGTCAGCACCTGACACCTCAAACAAAAGGCGTTCAGTCTCTTGAATTCTTTTGTTCATGAAAAGGCTGATATCATGCCTGGCGGCGGCGTAATCTTTTACAAACAAACCGGGAAGAACGGTCCGAATTGCGATTCGGGCGGTTCGGTAAAATGCCTTTTTTACATGTTTGTCTGCTGGATGCTGAAATTCGGGAAGAAGAACCAATTGCCCAATGGCGCTGCCAATCCGTTCGTCAATGAGACGCAGTAATCGAGGAAGCATTCGTCTGACTGGTTTTAGATATAGCAAAGCAGTCGGGTCGAAGAACAAATGACCTCCTGCTTCCAGGACCGCTGAACTTTCTAATCGGGCAGATCCTGATTTGCCAAGTGGAAACATCGTCCTTAGGATGGAAATGCCCAAAGGACTTATGGCATCTGTCATCATTTGCTGATGCCCCATCGAGATAAAGGCATGTAGACGATTATCAGTAATCTTCGGTATGGGATAGAGTGATGTAATCGGGCGGCTTTGAACAATGTAAAGCTCTCCGTTAACGAAACACCACTCAATGTCCTGTTCGGTTCCGTAATGTTCTTCAATTTTCTGCCCGAGCTCCGCTAACCGGAGGATCTGTTCATCCGAAAGAGCTTGGGATTGTTGCTTCTCAAGGGATAAATCCTTTGTTTTTGTGCCGCCATCCGGAACTGGGTAGATTGCGATTTTTTTGTCGGAAATCTTCTTTTGGATGATTTGGCCGCCTTTTACCTGATATAAATCTGCGGATACCAGTCCGGATACTAAGGCTTCCCCTAATCCAAAACTGGCATCAATAGAGGTGACTTTCCGATTGCCCGTAATGGGGTCCGCTGTGAACATGATGCCGGATACGTCCGGGAAGACCATTTCTTGAACCACCACGGATTGGAAAACCTGGCGATGATCAAAACCGTTCTTTGCCCGGTAGGAAATGGACCTGTCCGTGAACAACGATGCCCAGCAGCAACGAACGGCATCAAGGAGTTGCTGCAGCCCCCGCACATTAAGATAAGTTTCTTGTTGACCGGCAAAAGAAGCTCCAGGCAAATCTTCAGCGGTTGCACTAGAACGAACCGCATAGGCTTTCTCCATCCCATGATGCTGCCACGCCTCTACAATGGCAGTCTGTACTTCCCATGGAATGGATAGGTGCTCAATAGATTTACGAATTTTCTTTCCCAACATCCGAATTTCTTCCAGGCTATCCGCATGAACATGGTCAAGCTCGGTAAAGAACTGATCCATCTCCTTGCTTTTATCCACATGAGCCTGGTACGCAGAAATGGTCACGCAAAAGCCTTGCGGCACAGGGAAGCCAGCCTTCGTCATTTCACCAAGGTTTGCCCCCTTACCCCCAACATACGGTAATGATTCTTTGTCAACTTCATTAAGGTGCAAAACGAATTTCTTCATTCCTATCACCCTTTCAGCTTAACACCACTGATATCAATTGTATTTTGAGTTTCAGCATAAATGACCAAATAAACAACCAAAAGCCCCTGCACATATGCATGGGGCCCTGCTAAATCAATATGTCCTCTCTGGAGTAAAATGGCCAATGCCCTTTAATTCATTGTCAAAAAAATCAAGAATTAGCTTATTTTCCGTTTCAAGGCAGTAATATGGATCAATGCCGGCTTTTCCGCCTTGCAGATAATTGGCAAGGATAGGGGAGAAAAGCGGCAAATCGGTCAAGCTTAAATGTTTTGCGCCTTGAAAATGGGTTGTATATGCTTCTTGGAATTGTTTATTATCAAGTTTGTTCGCTGCATAAAGGGAGTTGCTTTCAAGTTGTTCCCAAACATCATCAGAATAAATGTTAAAAAGCGGGGTTTTGTATGCCTTGCTGCTTGCAGCAAAATCACCGATTTCTTTCTTATAGGCCAGCTCACTAAAGAAAGGGGCATCGATATTGACGACTGCATCAATATCATCACGCTCTCGGCCTAGCCAAACACTTGCTGCGCCGCCCATTGAGTGCCCGAACACACCAATTTTCTCTGTATCGATATGTTGATAAATGGGATTATTGTCGCTTTTGGCTTTTTCAAGTATCGTATCAATGACAAAATTCATATCGTCTGTTCGCAGTTTCATCCATTTTTGAATGAGCCCATAAAGTTCTTTCTTCGAGTAAACCCCATTATTCATATTGTTGATTTCACGGTTATAATCTGAATTAATCGTTGCAACCGTTCCATCCTCTGAACGAGTATAAAAGGAGTGATAAGGATGATCGATAGAAACGACTACATATCCGTGGCTTGCAAGCTCCGTATAGGTAGAGGTATTGCTTGACTTAATCCCAGTGCTTCCATGTGAGAACACTAATAGAGGGAATGTTCCATCTCCAGTTTTGGGATACCAAAATTCCACATCTACAAATCTGTTTTGCCCATTGTCGGTAAATTCCTCAATACGGTTTTTGTCAACGTAAGTGTAAGCAGCAGTTGCTACATCATAATTCCCTGTCACTTTTGGTGATTTATGCTGCGGGAAAACAATGGCAGGTGCCAGTGCGAAATTGAAAGCCAATATCATTATCATGGATTTCCAGACCATTTTAGAAGTTTTGTATTTTGGTGAATTTGTTCTGTTTCGGATAAGCGAAACCGTTCCCTTTAACGCTAAGATAAAAAACAGTATGGCAGCCAATACCCAGCGGAAGCTCCAGACAATCACCGAAGAAAGTGTGAGCAATACAAATGCTAAAAATATAGCAATCCTAATCCAATTTTTCATTTTCTTATGGTTTTGCTTCCTAGCAATACAGAAGATTGAAAATGCAATCTCGAAAACCAACGCAATCAACAATAGTAAACTTCCCATCGTAGTTACCCCTTCTTTTTCCAATAATTTATTACAAACTGAGGATAATAAATTGCCAGAAGGAAGTATATAGAAAATCAGTAAGTTGTATCCACAGGCAAATAAGATGCAAAAAAAAGAGCAGTAAGCGATCAAGCTTACTGCAAAATATTCTGTGGCAGACAGCTGCTGCTTTATGATTTTATTGGTTACTCTTAAATGCCTTTAGTTTTTCGTTGATTTCTTGGGCTTCCTTTTTATCATTTCGCCATGACAGCAGACGAACGACGATGTAAATGACGGCAATTTGCAATGCTAGAATGATTCCATCTAATACACTCGTCACAAGATCAAAAACGCTGCCAAGGGCAATCAGTACAATCTCCAAAGTGAAAAAATGAATGGCCATTCTTAGACGCATTTTCTTCTCGCTGCTATCATTAGGAGAATACAATACAAATCCCAGCAATGAACTTAATAATGAAAAGGCCATCATGATATAAATCGACTTTAAATCAAAGCCGGTATCGGGAAAATACATTTGTCGCAATAAAGTAATAATGATGATAATCAATGCGAAGATAATCAAGAAATCCTTCACCATTTTTTGTGCAAATTTAGCCATCTTCATATTTATCTCTCCTGTTACAATCCAAGCATTTTTTTTAGGACAGGCACATACTGCCTCGATACAATAGCATGTTCCCTGTTATCAAGCACCGCTTCGAATCGGCCGCTTATGGACGGATGAATGGATGAAATTTTGGCTATGTTCAAGATCGTGGACTTGGATGCACGAAAACAGTTCTTTCCTCTGCAGAATTCCTCTAATTCATAAAGCTTTTGTTTTACCTCAAAAATGTTGTCCTTGCAGTAACCAAAAACCTTACCATCAACTGCCTCGAAATAGTAGATATCACTAAGCTTAATGCGATGGACTTTATCATTTTGATATCCGAGTACAATGGGGTTCTCCGTTTTCAGCTTGGTGACGATTTCATCGATTTCGTCATCCACCTCATGACACCTAATCAGGATTTCTTCTTCCAGTGTTTTGTTTATTTCTTCTATTGAAATTTTCATATAATCACCCACGAAAATTCAAATTATTTCAAGTTAACTACTTTATTATAACATCACTATATACCAATTAAAGGGAAAAACTATTTTTTAAAAGTGTTTCAGCATTATATAATAGATTCATAGATAGTTAGAAAGGAAGTTGAAAATGAAATCCTATAAGAAAATAGTCGCATGTGTCATTGTGGGAATGGCCATGCTGTTGTATGCCAAAATTCCTGTGCAGGCATCAACGATATTGGGCTCTGATGTAACCAGTTACCTTGCTTCTAGAAGCAACACGGTGTCTGTTGGGGTTTACGATGCAAACACAGGTAAAACCTATACATATAACCCTTCAAAAACCTACCAAACGATGAGTATCGTGAAAATGTCGATGCTCGCTGATGTACTCTATCAAAAGATCCCAATCACAAGCAATGAAAATTCATTGCTTACTAAAATGATAGAAAACAGTGATAACAGCGCTGCAAGTACCATATGGCGGCAGTTAGGCAGCGAAAAAAGCGTCCAGCCCTTTTTTCAAAAAGCAGGGATGACCAATACGGTTGCCGGTACGGGCGGATGGTGGGGGCGCACCACCACAACTGTTCAGGACCAGCTTACCATGATGAAATACTTTGCCTATTCTAATACATTATTAACAGATTCCCAGAGGGCATACGGTCTTAATCTGATGCGGAACGTACGAGCAGATCAACGCTGGGGTACGGGCGCCGGGCTCCCTTCAGGAGTAAGTGTAGCTTTAAAAAATGGCTGGGCCGATTCCGGATCGTATGTTAATAGTGTCGGATATGTAAATGGCCAAGGGAAAAACTATGTGATTGCGGTTCTAACAACGAATAATAAATCCTTATCTTATGGAATTGAAACCATTAATAAAATTTCAAGTCTGGTTTGGAATGAAATCCCTCCACGTGGCTGGGTTTTTACGAATGGCACCTGGTACTTCTATGCAACAAGCGGGAAATACACTGGCTGGCTTCATGATAATGGCAAATGGTATTACCTCGATTCAACAGGTGCCATGAAAACAGGCTGGGTAAAGTCTGACGGTTCGTGGTACTACTTAAATCGTGATGGATCCATGAAGACGGGCTGGCTCAATACTGGAGGAGCATGGTATTACCTCGATTATTCGGGAGCGATGAAAACAGGCTGGCAGGAGTTATCAGGAAAAAAATACTTCCTTTCGGATAGTGGAGCGATGGTGATTGGCTGGCAGCAAATTGACGGCAAATGGTATTTCTTCAATCAAAATGGAGATATGGCGTCTGATACGGTCATTAAAGGTTATAAATTAGGTCCGGATGGCGCATGGATTCAGGTCAATTATGTGGCGTTAGGGGATTCGCTGGCAGCGGGTATGACTCCAGATGGTCAGGATCGACTTCCTGTAAATGGAGTAGATCCAGATTGGGGATATCCGAATTATATTGCCGCGAATTTTGCCAAATCGTATCAACTGCTTGACTTTGCAAACTTCGGTGTTTCGGGATATACAACGGATAATATCTTAGCAGATTTAGAGAGAGAAGATGTTCAAGAAAAAATACAAAAAGCAACTCATCTTACCCTGGATATTGGGGCAAATGATTTGCTTCCTGTCGTTCAAAAAGATCCGGCTCAAGCACCTGCAGCGATAGCAGCCATTGCTGGAAAAATCAGCACGATTCTAGGCACAATTGATCAACTAAATCCAAATGTAAAGGTATATGTGATGGGCTATTACAACCCATTCCCATATATAACTGATCCGGTGCAAAAAGAACAGTTAAGTCAATTATTACAAGCTTTAAATGCGCAAATTCAAGCTCAGTCGGTTCAGCACGGGGATGCCTTTGTCCCAACAGCTCAAGTAATCAATGTAAGTAATTTGGCGGACTATATTCCAAACCCGCTCAATATTCACCTAAGTTTATTGGGTTATCAAGTAGTGGCCGGGGAGTTCTGGAAGGCCATGCAGTAATAGTGGTATAAAGCTGCAGCGGCGCCTTTAAAGGGCACCGCTGTTTTTGTTTTTTAACAATGTTGACTGGAGTGATTCGTTTGATTTATGACTTGAGAATTTAAAAAATGTAATTATAATTGAAAGAATATGTGAAAGAATATGAAAATCACAGTAATCAACTGCACCTCAATTTTTAGTTGTATCTAATAATTGTAGGTGCAGTTTTTTTATGACTAAATATATCCAAAATCAAGATAATGTAATTACTTCATATTTAGAGGCTAGGTCAATAAAATGGGCCATTCCACTGATTTTCCCGACTACGAGCTTATCGTTCAGTTCATAAAAGTCAACACAAGTTTTACAACCAAGAATGTCAATACCCTTTTCTTCCAGTTCTTTTAATTGAAGAGAAACTAGCGAGCTGTCCGTTAATGTAAACACTCCGCGATTCATACAAAAAATAGCTGCGGGCAGCTCTTCCTTTTGCTTAAGGATAGTAAAGAAGGTTTCTAATATTCCTTCGCCTAGTTCTGGATTGCCATTGCCAAGCTGATCGGAAGCAAGTAAAATGACTTTGTTTTTCAATTTCTCCACCTCACTGATTTAATAATGCAATATTAGCATGGGCGGCCCTTGTGTCCAAGGGAATATGACCGTAATTTTCCAAAAAGGTAATTATATATTTGATTCTAAAGTCGACGCGACCTCAGAAATAATAATTTTGCTTGCCAAGATAGCTAATGTATTGTGAAAACAATCACAATTTTAACAGAAATTTTTGAAAATTCGCTAGATAAATATTGATTTTTGAAAAAATTACGACTAATATATGATATATAATATATGATATATTAGTTAAAACGTAATAGGTAACTGATATATTATCGAATTATACATAAGGAGGTGAGACAACAGTGAACCTTTCCATTCCAGCTCCATTAAAAATTCAGGCGTATAACATTATCAAAGAAGCAATCATTAGTGGCATTTTCAGGGACCATGACGCGATCACTGAGAAACTTGTCCAGGAAAAGTTTAACATTAGCCGTACGCCGTTTAGGGAAGCGCTTCAAATTTTAGAATCTGAAGGATGGGTTTATACAGTCCCTTATAAAGGGACATATGTGAAACCGATTACATTGGATGACCTTCATGAATTGTTTGAATTACGTCTTATTGTTGAACCCGGTATTCTAGAATATGGATTTGATCACAATATAAAGTTTAAGGCAGATCAGTTAGAAGAAAACCTCAATAAAATGGAGATTGATGAAAAGATCCAATCTAATCTGGAGTTCATGACATTAGATCGAGATTTTCATGATCTCTTATATAAACTCACTAATAATAGCCGGTTAAAAACGGTTGCAGATCAGGTTTCGGATATTATGCTCCGAGTAGGTATTCGAGTTTTGGATCATCATTCTAGAAGAGAAGAAGTAATTGAAGAACACAGGAAAATTATTTCGGGGTTAAAAGACGGAACAGCGAAAAATCACTTAAGATTCCATCTTGAAAAAACAAAAGAATATTATTGCACAATGTATAAAGAATCTAGAGGTTAATTTAATGGAAGGAGCAATGTGTAAACTGGTTTGGCGACCCTAATACATTACTCCCCATAATTAGTCTGTTGCCCGATGACAACAAAACTAGTTTATTTATATTCTAGCAAACTTGTTTTCATTTTTCACCATCCAATATTATTGCGAGCGATTCCTTTTTTTAGGATTGGAATTGTAAACGTTTCCGTTTATCTAAATTATGCCTTACTTACGAAGGGGATGAAGGAATGAAACGATCAAACAAGAGATGGACAGTTGTCTTTCTAATATTTTTAGCAACTTCAATAAACTACATGGATCGGGCGAACCTTGGTATTGCTGGTCCAGATATGATGAAAAGTATTGGCTTAAGTAAAACAGAATTTGGTTTGCTTGGGTCGGCGTTTTTCTGGACATATGCATTAATGCAGATTCCAGTGGGAGGGATTGTTGATAAATTAGGACCAAAAGTTACATATGGGGTTGCAATTATTTGGTGGTCAATATTTAGTGCGTTTACTGCAGCAGGCCGTTCCGTTGGAATGTTACTTGGTATTCGTGCCCTTATGGGTATTGGTGAAGCTCCAGCATTTCCAACAAACACACGCGTAATCTCTGATTGGCTTCCTTCAAAAGAACGTGGAATTGCTAATGGATTATTTTCAATGGGTATTGCGGTTGGTTCAGGGTTGACAACACCAGTTGTAGCATGGGTTGTTCAAACCTATGGTTGGAGAACTTCATTTATTGTAACAGGTGTAATAGGTATCATTTGGGGACTAGTTTGGCTTGCAACTTTTAAAAACAAGCCTTCTGAAGACAAGAGCGTCAATAAAGCAGAATTAGACTATATCTTAGATGGGAACAAGCTTGAAACTGCGGAAGAAAAGTCTAATGGCTTAAAGTGGTACCACCTTCTTCGCTATCGTAATGTTTGGGGCATTCTGTTCGGATTGTTTGCCCAAGATTATCTACTATATTTAATGCTTACATGGCTGCCAACCTATCTGGTTATCGAACGTCATATGACTCTATTAAAAGCAGGATTTAACTCAGTAATACCATGGATTGCTGCATCTATTGGCGCCATTTTGGGCGGCTATTTATCTGACAGACTGATTAAAAAGGGCTGGGCACCTATCTCAGCACGGAAAATGAATATGACCATTGGGATGGTTCTTTCACTTGCTATCATTCCAGCTGCTTTCGTAACAGATGTGTTTGCCGCTCTTGCCTTAATCTCCCTTTCTCTAGGCGGAATGATGTTTGCTAACGGCGGTTCTTGGGCAATCGTTGCTGATATTGCGCCAAAAAACATGGTAGGTACACTTGCAGGTATGCAAAACTTTATCGGTAACATTTCTGGATGGATTGCTCCAATTTTAACAGGCTTTTTAGCTGATAAATTGCATAACTTCGTAGCCGCTCTTGTTTTAGCAGGAGTAATCGGTGCGCTTTCAGTTGTCTTATACATTGTCTTGCTTAGAAATGAAAAAATTGAAGTGAAAGTTTCAGGAGGGTTAAACAATGAACGGATTTCATAATGTACAACCAGTAACACTGGAAAAAGTAGTAGCAGGTATTCTTGAAAAAAATAATGTTCCAACTGAAGATGCACAGGTAACAGCTGCTTCTTTAGTGGACGCGGATCTTCGCGGCGTAAGCAGCCACGGCGTAATGAGACTCCCAATCTATCTAAGCCGTCTGCAAAATGGTGTTATACCGGGAGCGGCTGATGTGCAAATCATTAAGGAAACAGCAAGCACAGCCGTTCTCGATGGTAGGGATGGATTAGGACAAGTAGTTTCAAAGAAAGCAATTGATATCCTTTTGGAAAAAGCAGAGAAAAATGCGATTAGTGCTGTAACTGTTCGTAACAGTAATCACTACGGTGCAGCTGCTTACTGGGCATCAAAAATCCAAGAGAAAAATATGATTGGTTTTTCATTCAGTAATGTTGAGCCATTAATGCCGCCCCCTGGTGGAGCAGCTGCAAGAATTGGTAATAACCCAATATCCATTGTTGTTCCTTCAGGTGATGCAAGGCCAATTGTGGTGGATATGGCAACGAGCACTGTTCCGCTAGGGAAAATTATTAATGCAAAAAATAAAGGGGAATCTATTCCGGAAGGATGGGCTGTTGATTCGACTGGTAAATCAACAACTGACCCGGAAAAAGTAGTGAATGGCGGTTTCTTATTCCCTGTTGGCGGTCCAAAAGGATACTCTTTGGCCATTATAGTTGATGTTTTGTCTGCATTATTAAGCGGCGGTGCAATTGGAAACGAAATTAACTCGATGTACAACGATATTGAAAATCCTAACTGTGTAAGCCACTTCTTTATGGCGATCCGAATTGATGCATTTATCGAACCGGCAATATTCTATCAAGCTGTACAACGTTATACTAGCTTTATTAAAGATACTCCATTAGCCGAAGGATCAAGCGGAATCTTTATGCCAGGAGAGATCGAGCATTTAAACAAAGAGAAAAATGTAACAGCGGGTATCAATCTCCCTGATGCTGTATTTGATCAATTAGTAGAATTAGCAAATGAAGCAGGTCTGGAAGCTGCTTTAATTAGCGAGTTTGAACAATCACAGTTCGTATAATGCTAGTGTGGCAGCAGGGGAGACACACTCCCCTCTGCTTCAACAAAGCAATGTTGTTTAATAGTCTAAGAGGGACAGTGGATGGAAGCTGTATTAGTAGAAGAAATTGGAGGAAATAAGTTATGAAATTATTACAATTTGTAAAAGAAAATCAAGTACAACTTGGAGTAAAAACAGAACAAGGCATTTTTAATGTAAAAGAAGCTGGAAAAGTATTTGAGGTTTCTGTACCGACAAGTGTTCAACAAGTAATCACCTTAGAAGATGGCCAAGGTTTACTTCAAAGCCTTATCAATCGAGCTGCTGAAGAGGGCAGAAAAGAACTTTTCTTTGCTGAAGAAGGAATTCAATACGCCCCAGTTGTTTCAACTCCTGAAAAAATCATATGTGTTGGCTTAAATTATGTTGACCACGCAAAAGAGTCAAAAATGGATATTCCAACCTCGCCAATTTTATTTAGCAAATTCAACAATGCGTTAGCTGCCCACTTAGAAGATGTTGCTATTCCAGACGGAGTAGAGAAAATGGATTATGAAGCAGAGCTTGTTGTTGTCATTGGAAAGGAAGCAAAAAGTGTTTCTGAAGAAGAGGCATTATCCTATGTCTTTGGCTACAGCGTTGGAAATGATGTGTCATCCCGTGACTTGCAATTTAGAACTGGCCAATGGTTACTGGGAAAGAGCCCGGATGGTTTTGCACCAGTTGGACCATATGTAACAACGGCTGATGAGGTTGACCCAAATAACTTACAAGTGGAATGCAGAGTAAATGGTGAACTACGCCAAAGCATGAATACACAAAGCATGATTTTTAATTGTGCTACCATCATCAGCTACATTTCTCAATATATGACATTAAAACCTGGCGATGTTATTTACACAGGAACTCCAGATGGTGTTATCCTTGGATATCCAGAAGAGAAGCAAGTATGGCTTAAATCTGGTGACGAAATGGTTATTTCCATTGAAGGACTTGGTGATCTAAAAAACGTTTTAAAGTAATTAGATGAAGTAAATGAATGAAACACACCAGGTGATTGAATAGGGGTAACCATGACACCTAAGGAGTTCATTTTGGGAGGACGAAATAATGACAGAAGTTAAAACCCTTTCAGTATATGGAAACTATGTAAATGGTACTTGGAAAAACTCAACTGAAACTTTACCTGTTTTTGATAAGTTTACAGGAAAAGAAATTGCCAAAGTAGCGATTGCAACAAGGGAAGAAGTAACAGAAGCAATTGACAATGCTTATGAAACATTCCAAACGATTAAACTATCCCCGGCACAACGTTCGGAAATATTGCTGAAGGTAGTTGACATTGTAAGAGAAAGGAAAGAAGAGCTGGCTCTTACAATTACACAAGAAACAGGAAAAGTAATTAAAGAGGCAAGGGGCGAAATCGAGCGTGGAATTCAGACTCTGATTGCTTCAGCAGAAGAGGCAAAGCGAATCAGCGGTCAAGGGATTCCATTAAGCCAGCATGATGACGCCAATAAACTTGCTTTTACCATCCGTGTTCCTGTAGGGGTTATTGGAGCCATTACCCCATTTAATTTCCCATTTAATCTTGTTGTTCATAAAATTGGTCCGGCAATTGCTGCAGGGAATACGATTGTCCTAAAACCCGCCGAAAAAACACCGATTACTGCTTGTAAACTTGTGGAGATCTTTACTGAAGCCGGTCTGCCAAATGGTTTTATCAATGTCATTAATGGCTGGGGCCATACGACAGGGCAATATCTGCTCGAAGATGAGCGAATTGCCATGTATACCTTTACGGGCAGCCCAACCGTTGGAAAATTGATTAAAAATAGTACTGGTATTCGCAAGGTTACACTTGAGCTTGGGAACAATTCTCCAAATATTGTTCATAAGGACGTTGCTGATTTAGACAGGGCTGTTGAGCTATGTGTCTCGAGAGGCTTCTTTAATGCAGGACAAGCTTGTATTTCGGTTCAGCGGATTTATGTTCATAAAGACATTTATGATGTGTTTGTGGAAAAAGCCGTTCAATTTGCTAAATCCTTAATAGTAGGCGATCCCAGGGATCCTGCCAGTGATATTGGTCCAGTTATTTCTGAAAAAGATGCTGTACGTGTTGAAGCTTGGCTGAATGAGGCTCGTGAAAATGGGGCACAAGTTTTTGGCGGGGAAAGAGAAGGAGCCATTATTCGTCCGGCAGTTGTCACAAATGTTACAAAAGATATGAAGGTGGTTTGTGAAGAAGTATTTGCACCGGTTATCAGTATCCTTTCATATGAAGATATCGAAGAAGCATTCAAATTGGCAAATGATACGAAATATGGCCTGCAGGCGGGTGTGTTTACTTCAAATTTAGACATTGCGATGCAAGCAAGCTATAAATTACATTTTGGCGGGGTCATTATTAATAATGTATCAACCTATCGCGCTGACGTTATGCCTTATGGCGGTGTGAAAGACAGCGGTATAGGAAAAGAAGGGCCTCATGCAGCAATCCAAGAAATGACTGACGAAAAAATTATTGTTATAGATTTATAGGCTTAATTAAGCTCATTGTTGTTTTTGGCACTATGTTGATTTTGAGCGTAAGGCGCGGGACTCCTGGCGGAAAAAGCAGGTCAAGGCAGACCCCCGCAATCGCGTCAACCGCCGAGGAGATTCCCGGACCTTCCGTAGCGAGCTTCTTTCGCTTCATTCATCAGGCAAGTTTAATAAACGAATTTATTAAAAATAAGGTGAGAATATGAGAAATGTATGGGAATTTGCTTCTACTCAACGAATCGTTTTTGGTCCTGGATCTATCAATCAATTAACTGAAATCGTTGCCGAACTACACGCAAAAAGTGTGTTTATCATTACAGACCCAGGAATCAAAAAGGCTGGGATTCTTGATAAAGTGACAGCCGCTTTAGATGGAAGTGACTTAAAGATTGAAATTTTTGCGGATGCACAGGCTGAGCCTTCAATTGAAGTCGCACTAGGATGCTATGAATTTGCGAAGTCGAAGCTGGATACAGACGTTATCATTGGGTTAGGCGGCGGAAGCGCTATTGATTTAGCTAAAGTAACAGCCTTGTTGATGGCTCATGGAGGAAATCCAAGGGACTATTTTGGGGAATTCAAGGTTCCTGGACCAGTTGCACCAATGATTGCAATCCCAACGACTGCCGGAACAGGTTCAGAAGTAACATCCGTAGCCGTTGTTACTGACACTGAAAATCAATTGAAAGTAGGTATTTCTGATAATTACCTTCGTCCAACTGTTGCGTTATTAGATCCTGAATTAACAGTTGGTTTACCGCCATATGTAACGGCATGTACTGGTATTGATGCATTATCGCACGCAATTGAGGCATATACTGCAAAACCATTTTCAAGCGTTGCAGCAACTGGAAAAATTTTATTCCAAGGCTCACAGCCAGTAAGTGACGCCCTTGCCATACAGGCAATTGAATTGATTGCGGAAAATCTTGTGCTTGCTGTCCGCCAAGGAACAAATCTTGAGGCAAGGTCAAATATGCTGCTAGCAAGTATGCTTGCAGGAATGGCATTCTCAAATGCCGGAACCGCTCTTTCACATGCACTTGGCTACCCAATCGGCGGGCTGGTACATTCTCCACATGGCGAAGTTACTGGTTTAATGATGCCATATGTAATGGACTTTAACGCTTCTGTTGTACCTGATAAAATGATTAAGATTGCGCAAGCATTTGGTGTCCAAACTACTCAAATGAGCAAACACGATGCAGCAAAATCTGCAGGCGAAGCAATCCTGCAACTTCTTAAAGATATCGGCCTGCCAACAAACCTTAACCAAATCGGTATTAAGGAAGAGAACCTTGATGAAATTGGAAGGAAAACTCTAGGAATTGAGCGTCTTGTCCGCAATAACCCAAGGGTACCAACAGAAAAAGATTTAATTGAACTTGTCCGCAAAGCTTACTAGGATTTCACCATTTCCTCTTAGGCATATAGAAGCGGGTTTAGAAGCAGAGGATTCCTCCTCTGCTTTTTTATGAAATCAAGGGAGAAATATGGGGTTCCTAGTAAGAGTCCACCCTTAATGGAAAGGAGTAGAAAAAATGGGGCTGGCCAATAAAAAGAGTGAAGAACAACAATATAAAGACAAGCACAAAAACTTTGGAAAATCATTTTTTCAAGATATAACGGGTCAAAACGTATCTTCCGGCTTAATTTCTAGTACATTGGTAATGACAGGGCCGGCTGTAATCATTCTACAGGCCGCTGCAGCGGGGCATTTCACAGGTCAGCAAACGATTAATTGGATATTTGCTGTCTATGTATTTGGCGGATTATTTGGAATCGTCATGCCGCTGTTGTTTAGAATTCCAATAGCCGGAGGCCACTCGATTTCAGGAGTTGCCTTTTTGGCAACAGTGACAACCCATTTTACTTATCCGCAGCTTATTGGCGGATATGTGCTATCAGGGGTGTTGATTTTGCTCATTGGGTTATCCGGACTTTTTACAAAAATAATTAAATGGGTTCCGAAAGAAGTTATTGCGGCAATGCTCGCAGGCCTTGTCACCAGTTATGTGGTCCAGATTGTCCCAAGTGTTAAAACGTTGCCATGGGTTGGTTGGCCAGCCTTGGTTAGTTTTTTTATAGGAACAAAATTCTTAAAACGTATTCCACCGGTTTTGATCGCTGTGGTAGTCGCGTTTATTGCATTGTTTCTTACCCAACAACTGACGTTGACATCAAAGGAGATTGGTTTTTTCGTGCCATCAATCCAAAAGCCGGAATTTACTTGGATGGGGATGGTAACCCTGGCCCTTCCTTTGGCCATGTTAATACTTAGTAATGATGTGGCTGCTGGAATAGGTGCGCTTGAAAGTTCGGGATTTGAACCTCCAATTCGAAAAATTGTTTCTGCAGGTGGTGTTTTTTCAATTATTACAGGTTTTTTGGGAGGGCAATGTGCGAACATCGCTGGTATGATGACCGCCATTTGTTCTGATTCTGATGCGGGCATTAAATCAAAGCGGTATGTTGCATCATTGGTATCAGGTGTTTTGACACTATTGTTTGGGGTATTTGCATGGAAAATTGTACCTTTTATCCAATTGTTACCGAAAGCATTTGTGTCATTGCTAGCAGGCTTTGCGTTAATCGGAGTACTGTTGTCCAGCCTGCAGATGGGCTTCACCGGAAACAAATACCGCTTAAGCGCATTATTTGCGTTTCTCGTCACGTTGTCGGAGGTATCATTTCTCCATATAAGTGCCCCTGTCTGGGGGTTAGTTGTTGGCGCAGTTATTGCGAAGACGGTAGAAAGTTAATTTTACCATCCAGGGTACTTAGAAATAATGGAACGTTTGTTAAAAGACAGCTGCCATTCGTGTAAGAAGGTAATTACGACAAACTGTGAAAATTTAAGATAAAGGAAAGCCCGCATGAATTTATGCGGGCTATTTAAAAAACAGACCTAGGCACTGGTACGGACTAATTATTTATCTTTTTATGATTTTTAAACTTAAATAGTAAAGTGATATTGATCAGAATTGGGCTGGTAAATCTTTATTTGCTTTTTTGATAGATTGGCTTTCTATGGATTTTCTGCCTAAAGAAATACGTATCTGTGTTTTCCTGCCCTTTTTATGATTGCAGGGCAGGTGGAGCCTCCACTGATAGTGAATAGCAGACATGCGTAAAGCTATTACAATAAGGACTATCAGCGTCAACTGAATAGGGGTGCTCCAACCCAGCCAAATACATATGGCGCATAAAATCGTTAAAATCGCATGAATTTCTTCCTTTAAAGCTAGGGGTTTTCGGGACGCTATGATGTCTCGAATCATACCCCCTCCAACGCCGGTAAACATCGACGCCAAGACCATTACGCCCAAATCATTAGAAAAAAACTCATGGGCTGACATTGCTCCTTGAAGAGCGAAGGAAGCAAGACCAATGGAATCAAAAAATAAACTCCACCGCTTCCAATGATTAATCCACTTTAGCGGTAATAATACGATGAATGTCAGCGTTAATAAAACCGTTAAAATGATGGAATGGTCCCAAAGCTCTGTAACAGGGACACCGATAATCAAATTTCGTACGAGCCCTCCACCAAAGGCTGTGGTTAAACCCAATGCGTAAACACCAACAAAGGAATATTCTACTTCAAGGGCTACAAAGGCCCCGCTTGCTGCATATGAAATAATTCCAATAAAATGAAGGACGATCCAAGACATTCCTTTAGAAAACCTCCTAATACAAATATTTTATTTTCCTAATCTCTTCAGACACAAATACGAGCGTTGAAGAAACCTCGCAAGAGAGAAAAATATCATTTTCCATTTTTAAAACAAAAAACTCCACCACAAGAAATCGTCCAATCTGACGACATTTGTGGTGGAGTAATCAATTAGCATTGCCTACTAATAAATCATTCCATTGGAAATAATAAATAGAGTTCTAACAAAAAGTTTTATTAGGGCTCCATCAATAAATTTTGTCTAAATTTTGTCCAACAGCATTGATTATACTCCTCTCAAGCGGAAAAACAAGACAAATTTAGGATTGGTCCCATTTTTTGTAGACTAGATTGTATAGTATCGAGTTATAGGAGGAGAGACATGGGGAAAAAGGAAACAGCGTTTAATGATATAGTACGAAAAATGCGGAAAGAGATTTTTGGAAAGGGACCCGAGCGAATTTTTACTAATTTCGTGGATAATATGGCGATCACAACCATGTATGGTATTCTAACTCCGACAGAAAAATTTATTGCACAATCTCAAGAGGGTAAAAAAGTAATACATAGTGCCCGAACCGAAATGATTCGGGAAATATATAAGAAGAAAATACCTGAAGGAATGGAGGAGATTGTGGGTTCAAAGCTGCTTCATTTATTTTCGGATGCCAAGATTGAAGAGGATATGGCTGTATCTGTATTTATTTTTGAAAAAAAGATTGAGTAATACCAAGGGGATTTTTTGCAAATAAAACAGAGCATCATGGGGATTATATAATTTACACATAATTCCGGTATTTTTTTATTTATGCTTAATTACCTCATCATAATCCTGCAGCCGCTTAATCTCGCTAAAATTTTACAAAATTATAAACATTTTTCGAGAAATACAAAATATTACAAAAATAGACATAGATTTGGGAAATTCTACCCTTTATAATAATAATAGATAATAAAATAGACTCAGAGGGCAACCTATCTTAAAGGATATGGGCGCAAAGCTATAGGGGCTAAAGTAGGAATCTACCACGCCAGCCAGTTGCGAAATGATGAAAGGCCCTTTTAGTACTTCGGGTCTTTTTTTCGTCTAAAATAGAAAAATGGGGTGTGAAGCAATATTATGAAAAAAGTATTGTCGATTTTGTTTTCAGCTGCAGTATTTTTAGGAATTGGTTCTCCGACTTTTGCCGCCGAAAATGATTATCAAAAAGCTATTGAACTAATTGAAAAGACGAACAAGGAAATTGATAAAAAGATAGAAGATGCAGTAGGAAAAGCAGATCAATTGCAATCCGATTACCTTCTTGACATTCGCAAAATCGAGGAAGGAGATCAAGTCGTAAAATTAAAAGGTGAAAGAGAAAAGGCCTTATCTGATTTAGAATCTGCAAAGAACGATGTAAAAAAACAAGAAGAATTAAATAAGAAATTAGCAGAAATTAATACCAGGCTAGAAGAGGAACAGGCAAAAATTAATAGTAAAATAACAGAGATTAATCAGGAAATTAATGATGTTACAGGGAAGCTAATGTCTGGGAATGATAAAGACGCTCAAAAGATAGAAGAAAAAATTAATAAGCTTAATCAGAAGTTGAATGAAAAATCAACAAAGTATGATGAAAAAACATCACGTTTTACAAAGGATTTAGATAAGGTCATATTTGATGTATATGAAGTAACACTTAAAATGTCTGATGAAACTATTAAAAAAGCTGCAGAAAAAGGTGTTCAGGCTGAATGTTCTTGGAAACTTGTCCGCTTTGCAGATAAGTGGGTATGGATTGATCCTATTAGAATAGTCGGGTGCTAAATTTATTTCACATTTCTGAAAAATATATAGTAAAATAAAAACGAGTTCTTATTGAGCTCGTTTTTATTCGTATTAAGGCGGGATACTATGGAAGGCTTTATGCTTGGAAAAAAGGGATCTTTTGTCGAAAAAGTAGATTTTGAAAAAAATGGAGTATTTAGTTTGTTAACTCGTGGCGATGGGGTTGAAATTATCCACCAAGAGATAGAAGAAGGAAGAATGTTCTATGTTTATCCAAGCGAGAACGCTAACGCTCTGGAGTTTTATTATCTATTATCTGGCCAAGTCGTTTGTGAACTTGATAATAAACAGCATACATTAGGTCCTGAAGATTATTTTTCCGCAAGAAGTCTTAAAGATCCAATCCACTTTACTGCCTTATCGAAAGTAACCTTATTATGCGTTTTTACGGAACAAACCTTTGTTCATATAAGTAATGACATATCTACTCTTATGGAAATTACGAAACAAGTAGAATTAAAAGATAGATATACATATAAGCATAGTGATCGAGTGGCAAAGTATTCTGTGAAAATAGCAAAAAAATTAAAACTAAGTAAAGTACAATTAGAGAATTTAACTGTGGCTGCAGTACTTCATGACATTGGGAAAATTCATGTGCCAATTGAGATTTTAAATAAGCCTGGGCGTTTAACAGACGAAGAATTTGAAATAATCAAGAAACACCCTGTAGTAGGTGCAGAAATGATAAAAAATTCCTATTATAAGGAACTGGCACCTATTATTGAACAGCATCATGAAAAATTAAACGGCACTGGGTACCCATATGGATTAAGTGAAGATGACATCCTTTTAGAAGCAAGAATTATTGCTGTGAGTGATACATTCGATGCAATGACAGAAGATCGAGCATATAGAAAAGCGTTTAAAGAACAGATTGCAATAGATGAACTAAAGAGACTGGCAGGCACTCATTATGATAAGGAAGTCGTAGGGGCCTTCGAACAAATATTAAGAGAAGAAGGACGAATTAACTAATCCGTAGGGCAGGAAATAAAGAAAAAAGTGAGTATTGGTAAAAGCCAAGTACTCACTTTTTTTATTCATCAACTGAAAATGAAAATCTATGCTTAAGGATGGAATAATTTTTTATGAAGCGTATCGATTGCAAGTTCAATCTCTATTAAATCTTCTTTAGAAGCATTTTGTATTCGATTTAGGAAACGGGTTTCAATTACAGCAAATGCTTCTTTCATTGCAACTTCCCCATTCTGTGATAGACGAACATATTGTTTTCGTCGGTCCTTGCTATCAATCATCTTTTCAATTAATTTTTTCTCACTTAACTTGCTAAGCTCACGACTAGTGTTTGACATAGACATATTTTGACAATCGTTAATTTCACTAGGAGTTACAGGCTGATTCACTGCGATAAATTCAAGAATATTATATTGAACTTGCGAAATTGAATCTGGCTTTGCATTTTTCGTTAATTCATTTGTTACACGATGAACAGCAGCTGTAAATGATACGAGCTTGTAAAAAAGTTCTTTTTTGTTCATGACCTCACCTCATAAAGACAAGATAACAAAATAGTTATCAAAAAACAATTATCAATTGATAATTAAATATAAGGATGCTACAATTTAGTTATCAAATGATAATTAAGAGGTGCCTTATGAAAATGTTAATTGTTTATACGTATCCAAATCATAATAGTTTAAATTATGCATTTTTACAAAACGTTATCAAAGGCAGTAAAGAGAATCCTCATGTTAAAGAGTTACAGGTGTTAGATTTATATGATGAGGGTTTTAACCCACTTCTATTGTTTAACGAACTAAAACGAAGACGAGATATGCATACTGATCCTAATATTGAAAAATATAGACAGCAACTTACATGGGCCGACAAGATTGTTTTTATCTACCCTATTTGGTGGGGAAGACCTCCCGCGATGCTTTTGGGATATATCGACCAATTATTTGCCTCCAATTTTGCCTATAAAGATAAAAAGGGATATTTCCCCGAAGGGCTGCTGAAAGGAAAGTCCGTAATTTGTATATCTACCATGAAGGGACCTGAGCACTATCCACTTTTTTGGTTGAATAATGCACATAAAATCCTAATGAAAAGAGCCTTATTTAATTTCGTGGGGATTAAGAAAGTGAAGTTCTTTGAATTTGGGAATATGGAAAGTCCAAGGGGAAACCAAATGAAAAAACTAGACAAGATTTTAAATTATTTTAAAAGACTTTAGCTCTTCGTCTATGTTTGCAATAATATCCTAAAGAAGCGTAATATAAGGGATTATAAATCAAAGCTGTCATTATGGCAGCTTTTTTTATGTTCTTAATATTTACATTTTTTCATCTGACTTTTACAAAGTTTCATACTTTTTAAATAAATTTGAGTATTTTATTATTAGAGTTCTTTTGGAATGGGCATTTTTAATGAAAATGGAAAAAAATAAATTAAAATTTGGTTCAAATATAATTTAACTTTTGTTCAAAATGTATGATATATTATTTAGGTATTTAATGAGTGAAAGCGTTTCATGGAAAACTATCTTTTGTTAGAAATTCCTTGGATAAAGTGAGGGAGGAACATAATGGGTTTTGTTGGTTTATTTCTTTCAGGTGCTGTCTTATTTCTAAACAGTCTTATGCTGTTAGGGAAAGCGGATGCAAAAAGTGTAGGTATCTTTAATCTTTTCGTAGGTACCCTTCAAATAATTATCCCATCCTATTTGATCGTTGTTTCAAATCAAGATCATTGGGAGCTTTATAATAATGCATCAATTTTTTTATTTGGCTTAACTTATTTATATGTTGGGTTCACCGCATTAAAGGGACTTAATGGCAGTGGACTCGGTTGGTTTAGTCTCTGGGTTAGTTTAGTTGGTGTTGTGTATACCCTAACATCTATTATTCACTTTCATGATGCAGTCAATGCACTAACATGGGGCATGTGGACATTTTTATGGTTTCTGTTCTTCTTATCAAATGCGCTTAATAAAAAAATTGAACATTATATTGGAGTGGTTGCCTTTGTTCAATCATGGGTAACCTTGACCATCCCAGCGCTCCTATATTTTTTAGGTGTCTGGAATACACAAAATGTCTACCGAATTTGGACCTGTGTATTAATTCTAGCTAATGTTTATTTTATTGTTAGTTTTTTTAGATGGAAACTTTCAAATAATAAAGAAAAAAGAAGTGAAGCAATCCCTGTAATCAATGCTTTGGAGGTAAAATAATATGTCAATCATAATTGGAATCATTGGAATCCTTGTTCTCATGGGTATAGCCTGGTTGATGTCAAACGATAAGAAAAACATCAATTATCGTGCAGTTGGGATCATGACAGCCGTTCAGTTGTTAATAGCCTGGTTTATGCTGAACACTTCAATTGGTAAAAAAGTTCTAAACAAGATCGTAGCGGGCTTTAATAAAGTTCTTTCTTTCGGTAATGACGGTATCTCCTTCGTATTCGGGGACCTTGCAGGAAAGAATTATTTCTTTGTAAATGTTCTAATGATGATTGTATTCGTAACCGCTATTTTAGGTATTTTGACTTATTCAAGAATATTGCCATTAGCGATTAAATACATTGGCGGTGCCGTAAGTAAAATAACAGGATTGCCAAAGGTCGAATCATTTGTTGCGGTGAATTCTATGGTATTTGGTGATACTTCTGCTATCCTGTCTGTAAAATCATTCATTCCAAGTCTTTCTGGCAACCGCTTATTCGTTGTTGTTACTTCTTCACTTGTTGCGGTCAGCTGTTCAATCTTAGGTGCATACATGCAAATGATTCCGGCGGAGTACGTATTAGTAGCGTTACCAATTAACGTATTCTCCGGACTTATCTTATCAACGATCGTATGTCCTGTCCGAAAAGAAGAAGATGAAATAATCGATATTAAGGGAATGATTCCTGAGAAATCTTTTTTCGAAGCAATCGGCAACTGGACATTGCTTGGCGGAAAGACAGCGTTAATCGTTGGTGCTATGCTTATCACTTATGTTGGATTGATTGCAGCCGTTAACTGGATTTTCACTTCCATCTTCGGTATCTCTTTTACTGGTGTACTTGGATATATATTTGCGCCAATCGCATGGATCATGGGTATTCCAGCTAATGAGATTATCAAAGCCGGCTCTGTCATGGGTACTAAGGTAGCGGCTAATGAATTCGTTGCGATGTTAGACTTCATGAAAATGATCCCTCATATGTCTCATAAGACTGTAGGAATCGTATCATCATTCTTAGTATCATTCGCGAACTTTTCATCTATTGGAATAATTTTAGGAACGGTACAAGCTATCAATGGTGAAAAGGCAAGTGAGTTAGCGAAGGTTGGTCTAAAGGTATTGTTAGTAGCTACAATGGGATCAGTCTTAACTGGAACGATCGTAGGTTTGTTCCTGTAATCATTTAAAAATGCAACAAACCCCTTTTATCATTTTGTAAACTAAAGTGATGAGAGGGGTTTTTATTTTCTCTATAGTTCAGTTAATACGGGTTGTTGATTTGCGCTCCAGGTGCTTCGCTTTCCGCGGGCGTGGAAGCCTCCTCGGCGCTTTAGCGCCTGCGGGGTCTTCCCTGCCCCGTACTCCCGCAGGACATTGAATTGCTTCCTCGAATCTGCCCACGCACGAAGGAAATGCGATAGCATTTTCGAGGAGTCTTCGCGCCTTCCGCTCCAATCAACAGTGTTAAAAATCAAATGGCTTTTTTAACACACCCTTCTTTAAAAAAATAAAAAATCCCCTCTTGAAAAACGCTTACATTGTCTTTATAATAAAAATAAATCGATTTAGTAAACCGGTTTAGTAAATCGATTTATCAAATTACAGCTTAGAAAGGATCTTTAACATGCAAAACGTGATTGTTCCGTTGAATGCTTTTGATAGATTCAAAGTGTTAGAGAATGGCCAGGAATCCTTTATCCAACTTATTGCTCAATCAGGAGCTTTTGGGGTCGAGATTCGCCGTGAATTATTGCCGGTCCAAGATCCGCAGCTAGATAAAATTCGAAGTGAAATGGCAAGCAATGGACTTTTTCCCGTATACTCCGCTCCCATTGAATTATGGAAAGAGAATCATCAATTAAATAAAACAGAATTAACTGAGATTTTTCAAGAAGCGATGACGATGGGGGCAAAGTGGCTTAAGGTGTCACTCGGGCATTATCAACATGATGCTTCAAACATAAATGATCTCGCAGCTTACCTAAACCAATACAAAAACATTCAATTATTGGTTGAAAATGACCAGACATCCCATGGCGGAAATGTCAGCCAGTTAGCATCCTTTTTTGAAAACGTTACCGACCAAATGGTTCCCGTTAAAATGACCTTTGATGCTGGAAACTGGTATTACTCTGGCCAAAGTGTAGAGGATGCTCTTGATAAACTCGCACCGTACGTCCTTTATCTTCATTTAAAACAAGTGGAAGAAGGGCCGATCACCATACCACTTCAAAGAGAAGGGAATCATAGCTGGAAAAAAGTCATGCAGCATTTTCCAAGCACGATGGTGAAAGCGCTTGAATTCCCGATTGAGCCGAAGGAGAAAACAAAGGACTATATCGATTTAATCTCGGAATTAGTATTAGAAAGCGAGGCAATTTCATGCAACAGCTAGATGTCATTACCTTTGGTGAAGCGATGGCGATGTTTATGGCCAATCAGCCTGGTTCCTTACACCAAATCAATCAATTCACCCTCGAGCTTGCTGGTGCGGAAACCAATGTGGCCATCGGCCTTGCCCGGCTGGGACTTCGGGCTGGCTGGGTCAGTAAGGTAGGCAGCGATCCTTTTGGAAGGTTCATTATCGAACGGCTTAAAAATGAAAACGTCAACATTGAGCAGGTTTTACTCGATGAACAGCATCCAACTGGGTTTCAACTGAAATCCAGAGAGCTGGAGGGGGATCCTGAGGTACAATATTTCCGAAAAGGCTCGGCCGCAAGCCACCTGCAAATCGCTGATTTCAATGAAGATTATTTTCAATCCGCGAAACACCTGCATTTGACCGGGATTCCGTTGGCCATTTCGGAACAGGCTAGGGCCTATGCCAAACATGCCTTATCTTTTATGAAAAATAATGGCCGAACGGTCTCGTTTGATCCGAATTTACGGCCATCACTCTGGGCATCAAAAGAAGAAATGGTGGAACAAATCAATGCCGTTGCCTTCCGAGCTAACTATGTGCTCCCGGGAATTACAGAGGGTGAAATCTTGACTGGCTATAAGAACCCGCGAGATATTGCTTCTTTTTACTTAGAAAGTGGTGTTGAGCTCGTGGTGATTAAGCTTGGGGAAGAAGGAGCCTTTTATAAAACCGCTTTTGAAGAAGGAACAGTTCCAGGCTTTAAAGTGAAAGCAGTTATTGATACGGTTGGGGCCGGAGATGGCTTCGCTGTTGGTGTCATTAGCGGACTCTTGGAGAAACTTTCGATTCAGGAAACAGTTGCAAGGGGAAATGCAATTGGTTCTCTAGCTGTTCAATCACCGGGGGATAATGATGGCTACCCAACCTATTATCAACTGCAAAAATATATAGAAGAAAATTTACAGGGAGTGAAATGACATGAAACAAACGATTGCGAAACAAAGATGGCTGCGCTTAATTCCGATTGCT
Organism: Paenibacillus sp. BSR1-1; assembly: GCF_030403775.1. Taxonomy (GTDB): domain Bacteria; phylum Bacillota; class Bacilli; order Bacillales; family Cytobacillaceae; genus Neobacillus. Next base: position 117,379 of record NZ_JAQMWQ010000012.1, on the reverse strand, counting down.
TTCATTACTTACAGTCTTGCCTATCTTGACCGTGCCAACTATGGCTTCGGGGCGGCTTCAGGTTTAGCCGAGGATCTTCACATTACAGCGGGTACTTCTTCCTTGCTAGGCTCTCTTTTCTTCTTAGGTTATTTCTTTTTCCAAGTACCTGGTGCCGCATTTGCCGAGAAAAAAAGTGCGAAGGTCCTCATTTTCTGGTCATTGATTGCCTGGGGGTTATTAGCTTCTTTTACAGGTATGATCTCAAATGTTAAATTATTATTTGTGATTCGCTTTGCTCTTGGCGTCGTAGAAAGTGCCGTTATGCCTTCCATGCTGGTCCTTTTAAGTAACTGGTTTACGAAGGCAGAACGCTCTCGTGCGAATACGTTCTTAATTTTAGGAAACCCTGCAACGGTATTATGGATGTCGATTGTTTCTGGTTATTTAGTGAACTCCGTTGGCTGGAGATGGATGTTTATTGCTGAAGGTCTTCCTGCCGTTATTTGGGCATTTATTTGGTGGAAGGTTGTCAATGACAAACCTAGAGAAGCAAAATGGTTAACCGAACAAGAAAAGAAAGATTTTGAACAACAGTTAGCAAAAGAACAGGAAGGGATTAAACCTGTTAAAAATTATAGCGAGGCCTTTAAATCTAAACCCGTTATTTTGTTAAGTGCGCAATACTTCCTTTGGAGCATTGGGGTATATGGATTTGTAATGTGGCTTCCATCGATTATTAAAGCAGCACCAAATATGGATATCGTCAAAACAGGCTGGTTGTCTTCAGTTCCTTATATTTTAGCTATTATTCTTATGTTAATTGCTTCTTATTTCTCTGATAAAACCTTGAATCGAAACGCATTTGTTTGGCCGTTTTTATTAATTGGTGCGATTGCATTCTATGCCTCTTATGCGATTGGAACAGACCATTTCTGGATTTCGTTCATATTATTAGTGATCGCCGGCGGAGCGATGTATGCTCCATATGGTCCATTCTTTGCGATCATTCCTGAAATCCTGCCGCGTAATGTAGCCGGCGGAGCGATGGCCCTGATTAACAGTATGGGTGCATTAGGTTCCTTTGCTGGCTCTTATGCAGTTGGTTACTTGAATGGAGCAACTGGTGGTTTTGGTGCTTCTTATATCTTCATGGCAGGCTCACTATTCCTATCCGCTATTTTAACGGTATGGGCAGTTAAGTCAGCGAAAAAACAAACAGAATCTGGGAATGCCAAAATAAGTGCATAAAACTGGCTGCAGCTTTAGAGTTCCATCTCTAAAGCTGTTGGCCATTAAAGGGAGAGATTTTGAATGGGTATTGAGGAACTAAAAAATAGAGCAGTTGTTGCGGTCATTCGCGGGGCCACACTTGAATCGATTATTCCAATGGCGAACGCCCTTAAAGAAGGCGGCGTCACAGCTTTAGAAATTACGATGGAAACGCCGAAGGCCTTAGCGATTATTGAAAAGGCTGCAGATGTATTTGGGGATGAATTGTTAGTTGGCGCAGGGACTGTCCTCGATCCAGAAACAGCGCGGGCGGCTATTATGGCCGGATCGAAGTTTGTTTTTTCTCCAACCGTCAATGTGGAAACCATCCGGATGACGAAACGGTACGGGGTAATTAGTGTGCCGGGTGCCTTTACTCCAACGGAAATTCTAAACGCCTATGAGCACGGTGCCGATGTGATCAAGGTTTTCCCTGCAGGAACGGTGGGGCCTGGTTATTTTAAAAATGTAGCCGGTCCACTGCCGCATATCCCGCTGATGCCAACTGGAGGCATTAACCTGCAAAATGCCAGGGATTATATTCGTGCAGGAGCGGTTGCGGTTGGTGTAGGAACTTCCTTGGTTGATCCTGCCGCGGCACTGACTGAGGACTATTTATTCGAGGTCACACAAAACGCTCGGAAGTTGATGGAAGAGGTTCAGATTGCACGGAGGTAAGTGAAACCGAAATGATGATTTCATTTACCGCGAGAGCAGTAGTTCGTGCTTCGAGGGCAATGAAAGGCGGTTTCATTTACCGTGATAACTCTATTTTTTGCTACACGGGTAATGAGCGCCCGGCTCTTGTTTACCAAAACTGGAAAAACCGATGATTTATCGCTAAAATGAAGTCATTGAAGCAGATTGAAAGAGTGGATTGTATGGAAAAAGTAACAATGGCAGATGTAGCGAAAGAAGCCGGTGTCTCTAAAAGTACCGTTTCGCAATTTCTCAACAAACGGTTTGAATACATGGGTGAAAAAACAAAACAAAAAATTGAAGAAGCGATAGAAAAGCTGGGCTATCAGCCCAATTATATTGCCAGAAGCTTAAAGCAAAAGCGGACCTCGATGGTCGGCATCATCGTGGCCAATATTATGCATTATTTATCAACCGAGATAAGCCGTGCGATTGAAGACTTTTGCCAAGATCACGATTTACACGCCATCGTGTGCAACGCTGATGATAATCCGGAAAAAGAAAAGCGGTATATTGAGATGCTGCGGGCTAAGCAGGTCGACGGCCTGATTATTTTTCCAACTGGGCAAAATAATGATTTATATGAAAGCATGATTAAACAAGGCTATCCAGTCGTGTTTGTCGATCGAAGGGTAGAAAATCTCGATGCATTTTCGGTGCTAACCGATAACGTGATGTCCACCTATAAGGCCATTCAATCTTTGATTGCAAAGGGCCATCAAAACATTGCCTTTGCGGTGCAGCCCTTAACGGTTAGTACGCGGCGGGATCGATTGGAAGGCTATAAAAAAGCGATGAACGATGCCGGTTTAAAAGTAACCGATGAGTTCATTATTGAATCCAGCATTGATGAAATGAAGGGCAAATTAGAAAAACTCTTTTCCTTGAAGGAGCGGCCGACCGCTTTGTTTGCTGGAAATGACCGTGTTTTTCTAGCGGTTGTGGAATTTTTAAAAGAAAAAGGTCTTACACTTGGCAAGGATGTTGAACTAATCGTCTTTGATAATATTCCGTTTGCTCATTTAGTCGAAACACCGATTTCTTTTATTGTTCAGCCGGCCACGGAAATGGGGCGGAAGGCAGCGGAATTGCTGTTTGATCAAATCAACAAAGTCGAGCGGGAACCGGAAGAGTATGTGTTCCCAAGTCAGATGGTGTAGGCGGGTGCCTGACACCATCTCATTTGCTGATTTACTAAATCGATTTAGTAAGGAGATTAAACCGATGAAATTACAACTTGCTTTGGACCGAATGACGATCACTGAAGCCATTAAACTTACCAAACAAGTGGAGGATTCCATTGATTGGGTGGAGGTTGGCACCTCTTTAATTAAAGAATTTGGGATGAGCAGTGTAAAAGAGCTAAAGCAAGCTTTTCCCAATAAGGTGATTGTGGCCGATATGAAAACGATTGACAATGCCCGTTACGAATTCGAGATGGCCTTCGAAGCCGGGGCAGATATCGCAACGGTTATGGGGGTATCCCCGCTCGTAACGATTGATGCTTGTATCGAAGTGGCTAAACGTTATAACAAATTGGTGATGTTTGATTTATTGAATATCTCAAAAGAGCAAGTATCTGATTTATTGAAGTATAACGAAGCCATTTTTTGCGCTCATGTAAGTAAGGATGAGCAAGAGGAAACCGGAGCAAAGAGCTTGGGAACAAAGCACGGGGGACTTCTTACGGATCCGACTCTTAAACTGGCCGCAGCGGGCGGAATTACGTTGGATTCGTTGGAAAGTCTAAGAAAGACATTCAATCCATCAGTGGTCATTGTGGGCTCGGCGATTACAAAAGCAAACAATCCGTCAGAGGCCGCAGCAAAATTTAAACAAGCGATTGGGCAGGGGGAATAAAGATGTCAGTCATTCAAACGATTTTAAAAGAAGTGGAAATGGTTATTAGACAGGTAGAAGAGGGCAAGCTCGAAGCTTTAGCGTCCGAATTGCACCAAGCTAAGCGGATATTTATTATTGGTGAAGGCCGTTCCGGCTTAATGGCGAAATCTTTTGCGATGAGATTGATGCATTTAGGGGCAACGGTGTATGTAGTGGGTGAAACGATTACCCCGTCGATTGAACAGGGAGATCTCCTGGTGGCGGTTTCTGGCTCGGGGACAACGAAGAGTGTGGTTTGGACCTCTGAAAAAACAAAATCAATCGGCTGCTCGGTGATGGCGGTTACCACCAATCCTGAGTCACCACTGGCTGCTGCCGCTACACATATCCTTCATGTCCCGGCAGCAACCAAGTACCGGCGCGAGAATGAATTGCAAACCATCCAGCCACTTGGATCTCTTTTTGACCAAAGTGTGCATATTTTGTTTGATACAATCTGCCTGCTGTTTGGCAAGCTGAACGAAGTGGACCATTCTGAGGCGTTTGGCCGCCATAGTAACTTGGAGTAAAAACAATAGAATCTTGATGATGGTCGGTCTCTTGCAGCTGGAGTGCCGACTTATTTTTTTATGTAATTGAATTAACGAAAGGCTCTTTTCGTAAACTTTGTTGCTTTTGGAACCTAATAAGGTTCATTTACTAAGTTTCTAGGCAATTTTCGCAAAAGTACTTACGAAAAGATGCCACGACGCTTCTAGTTATACGGGTTGATAAACTTATACGAAAAAAAACAATTTATGCGAAAATAGCCTAACGAAAAAACATAGATGAAGGACACTTTTTAGGTCATTTTGAAGAGTTTTGTCTTTCCGGGACTGGATGAAGGACATTTATTCGGTTTTTAGGAAGAGTTTTGTCTTTCATAGCCGGATGAAAGACATTTTTTCAGTTTTTAAGAAGAGTTTTGTCCTTCATCGCTTGGATGAAGGACATTAGTCAAGTTATTTGGAAGAGTTTTGTCTTTCATGACCAGGCAGTTATTATTTAAGGAAGTATGTTGCCCGCAGCACGATAGATCGAGTACCATTCTTCCCGTGTCAGTTGAATTTCGCTTGCCTCACAGCAATCTTTTAACCTGTCCAGATTCATGGTCCCAATGACTGGCTGCATTTTGGCGGGATGACGCAAAAGCCAAGCAACCGCAATGGTCGTGTTGCTCACTTCATATTTAGCGGCAATTTCATCAATCTTTTGATTTAGCTCAGGGAACTTGTCGCTGCCAAGGAATACGCCCTCAAAGAATCCATATTGGAATGGAGACCATGGCTGAATGGTAATATCATTCAATCTGCAAAAATCAAGCACGCTTCCATCCCGGTTGATGGCTGAATCATTTTCCATATTCACATTGATTCCATTTGAGATCATCGTGGCATTCGTAATGCTTAATTGCAATTGGTTTGCCACAAGAGGCTGTTTGACAAATTTTTGTAACAGTTGAATCTGCATCGGATTCTGGTTTGATACACCAAAATGCCGCACTTTTCCGGAGCTTTCAAGAATATCAAAGGCTTCAGCAACTTCTTCAGGCTCCACAAGTGCATCCGGGCGATGCAGAAGTAAAACGTCAAGATACTCCGTTTTCAGGCGATTTAAAATACCGTCAACGGATTCTAAAATATACTCTTTGGAAAAGTCGAACATGCCCTTGCGAATGCCGCATTTGGATTGCAAAATGATTTTTTCGCGAACCGCTGCATTCATTTGAATGGCATCAGCGAAGATTTCCTCACATGTCCCGCCGCCATAAATATCGGCATGGTCAAAGAAGTTCGCCCCTTCTTCTAAAGCCGTTTGGACAAAGCGCTCAGCATCAGGCTTGTCCAGCGAGTTAATTCGCATACAGCCGGCGGCTAGTACTGGTACCTCTAATGAGCTGCTTCCTAACTTTATTGTTCTCATTTTTGAAATCCTCCTTTTTATCTAAAATAGCACATTCTAACTTTATTGAAATATAAGTCAAATGTACAGCGAGGTGTTTGATATTGGGTTTATGTGCCCGTAATTTGACATTTGGCTGCATTTGGGTCACGTAGAACCTCTCTATGTGACCGAAACGGCTTTTGGAACCCCACTTGGGTCACGTAGAATGAGTCTACGTGACCGTAAAGGCGTTACAATCCCCATTTGGGTCACGTAGAATGAGTCTACGTGACCGTAAAGGCGTTACAATCCCCATTTGGGTCACGTAGAATGAGTCTACGTGCCCGTAAAGGCGTTACAATCTCCATTTAGGTTATGTAGCACGAGTCTACGTGCCCGTAAAGGCGTTACAATTCCCACTTGGGTCACGTAGCACGAGTCTACGTGCCCGTAAAGGGGGTTACAATCCTCACTTGGGTCACGTAGCACGAGTCTACGTGCCCGTAAATGCCTTACAATCCCCACTGAGGTCACGTAGCAAAAATGAAAAACGTTAAACCGCTAGAAGGATAAAAGAACACACGCACCGGTGATGCGTGTGTTCTTTTATCTGTATAATATAGAATTAAAAAAATCGCGCATAAACCTCAAAAATTCGCCTTTAATCTAAAAAAGCTAACTTCACGGGCGCGGCTCTTTCCGTGCGACGCCTGTCTGATGGGCTGCTTGGACCACGGCTGCGCGGACCCGTTCTACGACCTTATCATTGAATACGCTCGGAATGATATACGATTCGCTTAGTTCCTCGTCCGACACAACGGATGCAATCGCTTTCGCTGCCGCCACCTTCATTTCTTCATTAATTTCACTCGCACGGCAGTCGAGTGCGCCGCGGAAGATTCCTGGAAAACAAAGAACATTATTGATTTGATTTGGATAATCGGAGCGGCCGGTTGCCATTACCCGTACATAAGGCTCGGCAATATCCGGGTTAATTTCCGGTTCCGGGTTAGCCATGGCGAATACGATCGGATCCTTCGCCATCGTTTTTACGTCCTCAACCTTCAAGATTCCAGGAGCGGAAACGCCGATAAAGACGTCGGCCCCGACAATTACCTCTGATAAGGAACCTTTTAGATTATCGGGATTGGTCATTTTCGCATAGGCATTCCAATAAGGATTGTCATACTGAACATCACGGTGGATCGCCCCGTGCCTGTCCACTCCAATAACGTTGCGAACCCCAGCTGAAAGGAGTATCTTTGTACAGGCCATTCCTGCGGCGCCAATGCCAGTGAAGACGACTTTGATATCTTCAAGTTTTTTATTGGTAATTCTTAATGCATTTAAAAGTCCGGCAAGAAGCACAACGGCGGTTCCATGCTGATCGTCGTGAAAAACAGGGATATCAAGCTCTTCCTTTAATCTTTTTTCGATTTCAAAGCATCTTGGTGCAGAAATATCCTCTAAATTGATTCCACCAAAAGCCGGGGCAACGGCTTTAATCGTCCGAATAATTTCTTCCGTATCTTCCGTATCGAGACAGAGTGGGAAAGAATCGACATTCGCCAGTTGTTTAAAGAGCATCGCCTTACCTTCCATAACCGGCATGGCGGCATACGGTCCAATATTCCCAAGGCCAAGCACGGCAGTTCCGTCTGAGATAACCGCAATCGTGTTACGCTTAATCGTTAACGAATAAGCTTTTTCAGGTTCTTCGGCAATCGCAGTGCAGACATTTGCTACCCCTGGTGTATAAACCCTCGCCAAATCTTCCCTGTTCTTAATTCTCGTTTTGAGTGCGGTCTCAATTTTTCCTCCTAGATGCATCAGGAAGGTTCGGTCCGAAATTTGCAGGACCTTTACGCCCTTCAGCTTGGAGATTAACTCGCCTAAATGCCGGCTATGCTTCAAACCAGGGACATTGACGGTGATGTCCCGGATGGTATGAGTTTTGCTCGAGGAAATGACATCGACCCCGATAATATCGCCGCCTGCATTACTGATGCAGCTGGCAATTTCACCGAATGAAAAAACCTCTACATCTAATTGTAAACGCATGATAATATGTGTACTTGTACCTTTTCCAATTGCCATTCTGAACACTCCTTGATGGTCATTTTTATTTGTTTTCCCCTCTGATTTGATAGGGGAATGTAAGGGTAAATCTAGTTCCTTCTCCCACACTTGTAAAAAGTTCTACTTGCCCCTTAAGTCTGTCTACACTTCGTTTCACGAGAGATAATCCAATGCCCCGATCCATGCCTTTTGTCGAAACGCCTTTGAAAAAGATTTTTTCAGCCAGTTCTTCGTCCATTCCAGGACCGTTATCTGCTACTTCGATGAAAACCTCTTGATCGTAGTAGTCAAAATGAACCGATACTTCTTTGTTTTCTTGGTCTGTGAAAGCCTCTAATGCATTATCAATTAAATTGCCGATTATGGTGATTAATTCATGTGTGATTTCAGGTGAAGCAGGCTCAGGCAAAACCGTTTCTGCTGTAAAGGAAAGCTCCGAACCCAGCTCTCTTGCGTAGCTCATTTTCCCGAGAATGAACCCCGCTAAGGCCGGGTCCTTTATTTTACTAACGATATAACCGACCTCGCTTTGAAGGTGATCGGAAATCTGGTTAATATAGTCAGCCAGCTTTTCATAGCGCTCGAGATGAACCAACCCAAGAATAACATGAAGCTTGTTCATAAATTCGTGGGACTGGGCCCTTAGTGCTTCCGCATAGAGTGTGACTCCCGTAAGCTCTTTTGCCAGTTTATTGATTTCCGTTTTGTTGCGGAAGGTTGTGATCGCTCCAACCATTTTATTTCCAACTTGGATGGGCACTTGATTCGTTAACAGGGTAATACCGGATAAATCAATTTCTTCATTCAGCCGGGGTTTTCCTGATTCCAGGACATTTTTTAGATGAAGCTGTGGGATATATTCGTCGACCGAGCGTCCTGCTGGATTTTCCTTAATCCCAGCCTCTTCGAATAAACGCAGTGCTTCATTATTAATAAGCGTGATCCGGGCGTCTTGGTCAACTGCCAGAATGCCTTCCTTTGTCGATTGAAGCATGGCACTTCGCTCTTCCAGTAATTTTCCGATTTCAAACGGTTCTAGTCCAAACATGCTTTTCTTAATTTTTCTAGCTAAAATAACAGCGCCGATGACGCCGATTATGACTCCAAAAATTACTGCAAGAATAATAACCTTTTTGCTGTTTCTTACATCTTGTTTGACTTTATCAAGGGAAATTCCAACCGCTATAGCGCCAATTTGTTTCCCTGAACTTGAGTAAATAGGTGTAAACGCTCTCAAAGAGTAGCCTAAGGTTCCTTTGGCCGTTGAGATATGTTCATGGCCATGAAGGACAGGCCCTTCATCCCCGCCGACAAATCGTTCACCGATTTTACTAGGATTAGGATGTGATTTCCGGATCCCCTTCATATCAAGAACGACAATAAATTCGACGTTTGTTACCTTCGCCATTTCAGTGGTATAGTCCTGGATGTCGCTTTCGCTCCGCATATGCTCGAGTGCTTCTAGAATAAGCGGAGAATGAGCGGTCATCCTGGCAATATTCATTGCTTTTTCTGCTTGATTGTTTTTGGTAGTGTTCCCGATTTCCCTACTAATGAGCAGGTCGGTTACAAATAATGCTAATGCTACTACTCCGCAGACGAGAAGGGTAATGGTCGTTTGCAGACGAAACAGTGGTTTTTTATGTCGCACAAGACCCCCTCTTTCTATAATCGGTACTTGTTCATAGGGCGGCCGACAGAACCATATTGAATTTCCATGAGGATGTCGCCCTTTTTCTCCAGATAGTCTAAATAACGGCGTACGGTAACCCTCGCTAAACCAGTTCCAGCGGCCACTTCATCAGATGACAGAGGCTCTGTCTGCCCATCTAAAAATTGCAAAACCTGCTTCATGGTCCTGTCATTTAATCCTTTTGGCAAGGACTCTTCAGGCTCCGGCTGCATTGTATGGACTCTTGTCATCGCATCCAAATCAGCCTGTTCCAATGGCCGGTTTTCCTTGAATTTTTTAAAGGTATTTCGGTATTGCTCCAGCGCCGATTGGAATCTATCAAACCGGAACGGCTTAACAATATAATCGACAACCCCAGCGCGGAAAATTTCCTGGACATGCTGGGGATCGCGGTTGGCTGTTAAGAGAATGACATCTAAAGGATAGTTTTCGTTTCTAATTAGCTGAAGGAGGGAAAATCCGTTCATGTCTGGCAAAAAGTAATCGAGCAGGACGAGATTAGGATGGACTTCCTTGATTAAGGACATGGCATCTTTGCCAGAAAAGGCTTTTCCGACTAACGTAAAACCTGGCAGCTTCGATACAAATTCCGCGTTAATCTCCATGACCATCGGATCATCCTCGACAATCAAAACTCGGATCGGTTCCATGAATTCTCTCCTTTCCTTGCATTTTTGCCCATTATAGCTTACTTTTTGGCGAAAAACCAAAGAAACAGCCACGTATACCGTGGCTGAAAGTTATACATGTGTAAGCATGGTTACGCCGTTTTGTTTAAAGAGGACTTTACTGCTGCGTTCTCATCAAACTCATTTTCCATTTTGGAAACAACCACCGTAGCAACCCCGTTACCAATAAGATTTGTCAGGGCACGGGCAGTAGACATAAAGCGGTCGACCCCTAGAAGAAGGGCAATTCCTTCAACCGGAACGCTTGGGAATGCTGCGAGAGTTGCTGCCAAGGTAACAAAACCCGAGCCTGTTACACCTGCAGCACCTTTAGAGGTAAGCATTAATACGCCAAGCAGGGTGACTTCTTGTCCAAGGCTTAAGTCAACTCCAAAAGCCTGAGCGATGAATAGGGCTGCCATCGATAGGTAGATGGAGGTTCCATCCAAGTTAAACGAATACCCCGTTGGTACAACAAGACCGACAACAGATTTTGAACATCCGTAGTTTTCTAGCTTTTCCACCATTTTTGGAAGAGCCGATTCAGAAGAGGATGTACCTAATACTAAAAAGATTTCGTCTTTAATATAGCTGATAAATTTGAAGATATTAAAACGATAAAATTTTGCAATTCCGCCGAGAATGACAACGATAAATACGGCCATCGCCAATACCGTTAACCCGAACAATTTTCCGAGGGATAAAAGCGAACCAATCCCGAACTGGCCAATCGTATAGGAGATTGCTCCAAAAGCTGCAATCGGTGAATAATACATAATGATGTTTACAATTCGGAAGAAGGTTTCGGATAATTTTTCAAATAAATCAATGACAGACTTGCTTCTTTCGCCAAGGCCTGCTAAGGCGATGCCGAATAGGACGGCCAAGAAAAGAATCGGAAGAAGCTGACCGTTGGCTAAAGCACCTATAAAGTTTTCAGGGATGATTCCCATAATAAAGTCCATGAAACTGTGGCTTCCTTCGGCTGCCTGCTTGGTGAATTGGCTAATGTCTGCTTTTGCGCTGTGGGCATTGACCCCTGCACCTGGCTTAAAAATCGTAGCAAACAGAATACCGATCGCCAAAGAGATGGTGGAAACGATTTCAAAATAAAGTAAAGCTTTTCCGCCAATTCGGCCGACTTTCTTCATATCTCCCATACCGGCAATACCGACGACAATGGTTAAGAAGATAATCGGTGCAATGACCATTTTGATCATTTTGACAAAAATATCGGATAATACTTTTAATTCGGAACCCATTTTCGGAAATAAGGCACCAAAGACAATCCCAAGGACAATGGCAATCACAACTTGCGTGGTAAGGCTCTTAAAATTGATTTTCATTGACAATCCCCCTAATCTATTAGGTTTAAAATAATGTAAACACTTACAAGTTAAACAAGATGAAAATGATAGAAACTCGCTATCAATAAATGAAGTATAAATTTTAGTGAATTATCTGACAATATTTTGGTTATATCGTTCTTTTTGGTTATTTTGGTCTCAGCGTCATCTCTTCTTTCGTTTGTTGGACTTACCATGTTCATTCCCCTACAATAACAAATAGGAAATCAAGAATACGAGGGTGTCATTTATGAAACCATATACGCGAGTTTTTCAAGGGACTGCTTTTACAAGTCAATCTCCAAAAGAAATTCAAATTTTAAAAGACCATCTTTTTTGTATTAACGAGGATGGAATGATTGAAAAAATGATAGCGCCAGAGGATAAGGGCTATCAAGCTTTATTAGATGCTTACCAAGGCACAGAGAATTTTCAACGTTTGGATGAAGGTCAGTATTTGTTACCTGGCTTTATCGATTTACATGTGCACGCTCCGCAGTGGGCCCAGGCCGGTACGGCATTGGATATCCCGCTTTATGAATGGTTGAACACGTATACCTTTCCGATTGAGTCTAAATTTTCCGATTTAGACTTTGCGAAAAATGTGTACGAGGATGTCGTCAGTGCCTTACTAGCTAACGGGACAACGACAGCCCTTTATTTTGCAACTGTCCATAAAGAAACGAGTTTATTGCTGGCAAAAATATGCGCCGAAAAAGGGCAGAGGGGATTAGTGGGGAAGGTCGTCATGGATAACCCCGACCAAACCCCTGAATATTATCGTGACGCTGATACTGTTTCGGCATTGGCGGATACGGAGGAGTTTATTTTAGCTGTTCGCGAATTGACGAAGCGAACGAAACAGGGGGTTTATCCAGTCGTTACTCCTCGGTTTATTCCCAGCTGTACAGACGATACATTAAAAGGCTTAGGAGAATTAGCCGCAAAGTACGATACTTACGTCCAATCGCACTGCAGTGAAAGTGACTGGGAGCATGGGTATGTCCAAGAGCGTTTTCATAAAAATGATGCGTTTGCTTTAAATGATTTTGGTCTATTACGTGAAAAGTCTGTTATGGCGCATTGTAATTTTCTAAATGACGACGATGCAGGTCTCTTTGCAGAAACGGGTACGGCTGTCTGTCATTGTCCTATTTCCAATGCCTACTTTGCCAATAGCGTTATTCCGATTGCCCGGTTGCATTCAAAAGGGGTAGAAATTGGATTAGGCTCGGATATCTCAGGAGGATTTTCCCCAAGTCTGTTCGATAATGTGCGACAAGCGGTGATGTCATCGAGAATGTTGGAGGATGGTGTTGATCCGACTCTTTCTGCTGAAGCACGCGGAGTTCCGAATTCACGGATTACGATTAATGAAGCGTTCTATTTGGCCACCGCTGGCGGAGGGGAAAGTTTAAGTCTGCCAATCGGCCGCATTGCAGAAAACCATGTGTGGGATGTTCAACTCATCGATACCTCATTAGAAACCGCCAAGCTGCCTATTTATGATAAAAATGAAGATTTAAACGATATTTTTCAAAAAATCATGTACCTGGTCCAGCCGGAAAACATTCGTGAAGTCTGGGTCCAAGGAGAAAAGGTTCATTCACGAAAAGACCGTTGACGTAATTAGTCAACGGTCTTAGTTTTTTAATTTTCTTTTTAAATAGTTATAAATTAATAGAATTTTACTGCCTGTTTCGACAACACTGAAAACCTACCGGAGATAGGGAGTGTTATAGTATTTGCTAAAAGTAAGGATAGGGGACGTGTGTACCTCTATTTATTAGGCATTTCTAACTTTCTATTAGAACGTTGGAGCTGCCTTTTTTATTTTTGCTTTAAAGAGGGTTCCTATATATGATTCGCTGATAAACCTTCAAAATTCGCTGATAAACTCGGAAAATCCGCTGTTAAACCTTTAAAATTCGCCGATAAATTCGACGGCTCGCAAACCGAGTGAAGTTTGACCTCGAAAACAGCTTTATTTTTCAAAAACTAGGAGGTTAACACATGAAAACTAGCAATCTAGGATACCCGCTCATAGGGAAAAATCGTGAATGGAGAAGCATTTTGGGCCGGAAAAATAGAGGAGCAAGAATTCCTCAAGCAAATGGAACAGCTCGGCTTCACCAGACAGAATTTTATTTTTGAAAAAATTATTAAAAAAATCAAACCGTTTTAAAACATTGTCCGTTTCCTCAAATGTAAACAATTTTTGGGGAGGGACTTAAATGAAGAAGTGGATGTTTTTCTTAGCCGTATTTTCAGTCATCCTATTATTAGCGGCTTGTAACAGCCAGACCGATCAGACTGCGAAAAAGAAGGAACCAAAAAGCGAAACAGTAACAGCTGACAAAGGGAGTAAGTCCGAAGAGAATGGTTTACAACTATTAGATAATGCGAATATTGGAAAGTACTTAGCTGATTCCAAGGGAATGGCGTTGTATTGGTTTACAAAGGATCAAGTCGGAAAGAGCAATTGCAGCGGGCAATGTTTAGAAAACTGGCCGGCGTTTTCCGCAAAAGACTTCAAAGTGCCGGAGGGCTTTAACCTAAGCGATTTTGGCACGATCAAGAGGGAAGATAATGGGACAGAGCAGGTAACTTACAAAGGGTATCCGCTTTATTATTGGATTAAAGACAAAGCAAAAGGTGATGTAACTGGTCAGGGAGTCGGGAATGTCTGGTTTATTGTTAATAGCCAAACCACGTTTGAAGAGGCAAACGCTAATCAATTACAATTATTAGAGGATGCCAAAATTGGCAAATACTTAGCGGATGCAAAAGGAATGACCTTGTATTATTTTACGAAGGATCAACCTGGAAAAAGCAATTGCAGCGGACAATGTTTGGAAAACTGGCCGGCGTTTTCAGCCAAAGAATTCAAAGTGCCTGCAGGCTTTAGCCCAAGTGATTTTGGCACGATCAAGCGGGAAGATAATGGAGCCGAGCAAGTGACCTACAAAGGATATCCGCTCTATTATTGGATAAAAGACAAGGCAAAAGGCGATGTAACAGGCCAGGGTGTCGGGAATGTTTGGTATATTGTCAATGCGGGAACTACGTTTTAATTAATCAAAAGAGGCTTTCTCACAGATTGTTTGTGAGGAAGCCTTTTTTCAATTTTTATTATTTACTATTTAAAGTACAATTTTGCAAATTGCCCCGTGACCCATTTGGTCTTATTTTTTTACCAGTTTTCTTATAATATAAATTGGAAAATAATTCTTAAACATAGTGCTAGTTGCTGCAAATTATAAGGAGAGGATGGTATAGGAATGACTCCATATAAAATTGTCTTTTTCGATATTGATGGGACATTAATTACTGTGGAAGGGCAAATCCCCTATGAAACAAAAGAATCCATAGATCAGCTAAAAGAATCTAATGTAAAGATTGTTATTGCTACAGGCAGAGCCCCGTATCATTTAAAACCTATTGCTGAAGAGCTGGGAATTGATTCATATGTTAGTTTTAATGGATCGTACGTGGTTTTTGAGGGGAAACCCATTGTTGATGAACCTTTTCCAACTAATTCTGTTCAATTGTTGGTTGAATTTGCACAGAAAAACAACCACCCTTTAGTTTACCTTGGAAATGAAGACTATTATGCCAGTTATCATGAACATCCGGATATCATAGAAACATTTCAATGGCTTAAAGTAGCTCCTCCAAATTTTGACTCGAATTTTTGGAAAGGAAACTCTATTTATCAAGTTGTATTATGCTGTGATAGCCATGAAGAAAATAAATATCATCAAAACTTTTCCGATATCAAATTTATTCGTTCATATAAACAGTCGATAGATGTCATACCTTCTGAATATTCAAAAGCAAGTGGCATAGAATCCATTCTAAGATTTATGGGAATTTCCCCTTCAGAGGCTGTTGCTTTTGGGGATGGTTTAAATGATAGAGAAATGCTCTCCTATGTTGGCATGGGAATCGCAATGGGAAATGCCCACGCGGAACTGAAGCCAATTGCAAACTTCGTGACTAAGAATGTGAATAATAGGGGAATTCAATTTGGACTAAAAAAAATTGGTCTTATTTAATAGTAGAATATGGTATGGGATTAAGAAGAGATTAGTAGTTATAAGGATCCGAATCTGCCACTAGGCATGATCGGGTCCTTTTTTGATGCAGGCACCTGTTTACTAAAGTCCAATTTTGCAAATTGCTTAGTGACTCATTTGGTCTTATTTTTATAAAATCGCTTTCTTATAATGTAATCAGGACATAATACTAAGAACTTAGTTCTAAGACTTATGTTTGAGGTGGGCTGATAAAATGGATCAAAAAAGTTTGGCGGTTTTAAACCAGCTTGTTGTGGCTGATGCTTATGTATCAGTCCAGGAACTTGCACAAACATTTAATGTTTCAAATCGAAAAATTTACAATGATATAGCCAAAATTAACGATTGGCTGAAGGAGAGTGGTTATCCCAAAGTTAGTCAAGTACGAGGACAAGGACTCTATCTTGATGAACATGTAAAAGAAAAATTGAGAACTCAATTACCTGTAAGCGATTATCCATTCTATGAATATTCGCCTAATGAGAGAAGAGCTTGGATTTTTATTTTTATTGCCGTTCAAGAACACCCTCTTTATTTGAATGATTTTATAGAGCTGTTCCAAGTAAGTAGAAATACGATACTTGAAGATATAAAAAAATTAAAAGAGGAAGCAAGCGATTTTCAGCTAAACATCGAATCTGGACGTCACCATGGTTATCAAATTAAAGGTGATGAAAATGAGTTAAGACGAGTGTTGATTCACTTTCTAACATTTGTAACACCTGAAAGTGGATGGTACCAAATCATCGTCGATTCAGCCTTTGCAGATAAGTTAGATCAAAAATTGCTTCGACCTTATATAGTATTCAATAATTATGAGCTGCATTTATTGAAGAATCTGTTAATTGAATATGAGAGAAAATTTCAGATTGAATTCACAGATGAAATATTGAATCAGCTTGTTGTTTGGTTTTACTTGTTTTCTAGAAGGATACGACAGGAACAATATGTTGGAATTGATCCAGTTGAAAAAGAAGTTATTAATTCAACTGAAGCATTTAAAGGTGCTAAAACTTTATGTTCAAATCTCACAAGAGAAATGAATATGACGATCCCGGAAGTTGAAGTTTATTACATGGCCAAATATTTATTAAGTGCTAAGGTGAATTATGATTTAAATCCAATCTATGAAAACGATGAAATGAGATCGTTGTGTCACGTTGTTGAAAAAATGGTCTCCGATTTTCAACTGTATGCAGCTGTAAATTTTTCTGAAAAGGAACAAATGATTAAGAACCTATTTGTTCACTTAAAGCCTGCTTATTATCGATTAAGGTATGGAATTAAGATAGAAAATATTTTACAGAATTCTGTTGAGGAAAATTATCCGGAAGTATTTCGCCTGACAAGGAAAGTTATTCATCATTTTGAAAGCCTGGTTAAACAACCAGTAACCGATAGTGAAATTGCCTATATAGCCATGCATTTTGGAGGATGGCTGCGAAGAGAAGGAATTACTTTAAGTTCGATTCGAAAAAAGCTGCTGATTGTCTGTACAAGTGGATTAGGCACATCCCGAATATTGGAATCGCAGTTAGCTGGGTTATTTTCAAATGTTGATATTGTTGGAGCAGTTTCATTAAGAGAGTACGAAAAACAAGATCTAGCAGTAGATTTTATTGTATCAACTGTTCCTCTACCTGATAAAGGCATCCCGATTTTCGTAGCTAAGCCAATATTGGACAATAAAGATAAAGAACGGTTGTTAAGAAAAATTAATAGCTTAAATAATGAAGCACAAACGGAACAACTCTATTCAGTAGATACGCTAATGGACATGGTAAAACGTTTTGCGATGGTAGAAGACGAAGAAGCATTAAAACAGGAACTTAGAAGATATTTACATTCTCCAATTGCGATAGAAAACGAAAAAAGAAAACCATCTTTAGCAGATTTATTGGATTCTGAAAAAATTAATACAGTTGGGCAAGTATCAGATTGGATGGAAGCTATTAAACTGGCTGCTTTACCATTATTGGATCTGGAATATATCAACATGAACTATGTTGAAAAAATGATAGATAATGTTTTAAAGCTTGGTCCCTATATCGTTATATCGGAACAGTTTGCGCTTCCACATGCTGCACCAGCAGATGGAGTTAAGAAGACCGGAATGAGTATGTTGTTTCTAGAAAAACCGGTTGATTTAATGGGTGAATCAGTTAGAATCTTTGTTGTATTGGCCTCATGGGATAATGAACAACATTTAAAAGCACTAGGACAATTAACAAAGTTATTAAAGGAAAGCCGAAAAGAAATGCTGAGTGCCAAAAGTAAGGAACAAATTTTAAAACTACTTGAATCATATTCAAACAGATAGTTTAAATTTTAGAGAAATAATGTAATTGGGAGATGAGAGAAATCGTGTTAAAGGAATACCTATATGAGGACCTTGTATTTTTCGAAAAAGAATACAAAGATTATGAAGATTTATTATCAGATATAATGAAAACTTTGGTTAGTAAAAACTATGTGGAAAACGAATTCAAAGACGCACTGCTCGAACGTGAAAAGGAATTTCCAACAGGGCTGCAATTAGACGGATATGCTGTAGCTATACCGCATGGAGGTTCCCAATATGTTTTAAAAGATTTTATTTCCCTAGTTACTTTAAAGAATCCGATCAGAATGAATCGGATGGATAACCCTGAAGAATCATTGGAAGTAGATATACTATTTGTTATCGGATTCGGTAAATCAGAAACTCATTTGCAATGTTTAAAACAACTTATGGGGCTTATTCAAGATCCAAAGTTAATAGAAGACTTGAAAAAAGGGACTTCTCTAATATCAATCCTATAAGGGAACTCTTTACATTACTCAAAATCCTATATTGAAAATCAAATTATTTTACTATCATTGGAGGAATTAATATGTTAAATTCAAAAATTCAAATTGTAGTAGCTTGTGGAAGTGGAGTAGCAACTTCAACAATCGCAGCAGATGCGGTGAAAGAGGTTTTAAAAGAAGTAGGAATTGCAAATTACAATCTTGTTAAAACAAGTATGACAGAACTACCTAATATTATTGATAGCGTTGATATTGTTTTGACAACTAATAATTATAAAACGGATGAAAAACCACATTTAAATATCATGGGATTTGTAACAGGGATTAATGAGGAAAAATTAAAGAAGCAACTGGCTGAAAAACTGCTAGAACTTACAAAATAATTAAGGAGCGTGGATCCATGGATACTTTGCTTCATATTGTTAAAACCATTACGGGTTTGGGAGCAACGGTTATTTTACCAATTATCATTACACTTTTGGGATTGCTGTTCAGGTTAAAATTTGGAAGCGCTATTAAGTCCGGACTATTAGTTGGGGTAGGATTCTTAGGCTTGGGTTTAGTCGTAAACTTATTAAATGACTCATTGCAGCCAGCAGTGGATTATTATGCTAAAAGTGGTTCTGGCTATACCATTACAGATATCGGTTGGCCTGCTGTTGGAGCAGCTGCTTGGATGGCTCCATTTGCAGCACTGGCAATTCCTTTAGGATTAATTATTAATTTAGCATTAGTTCGACTTAAATGGACAAAAACATTAAATGTTGATATATGGAATTACATGCATTTCTTAATTCCAGGGGCATTGGCTTACTTTCTTTTTCACAGCTTCTGGCTGGGATTGATTATCACATTGGCGATGTCTGTTGCTGCCTTATTCATTGGTGATAAAATTGCTCCTAAGTGGCAGGAATACTTTGGTTTAGAAGGTACAACCAATACAACGATTATTTTTTCAGCTTGGGTCTATCCGATAGCTTGGCTGACAAATAAAATTATTGATTTCATTCCTGGTTTAAATAAATTGGATATTTCCCTACAGAAACTTAATAAAAGATTAGGTATTATAGGAGATCCGGTCATTATTGGTGTACTTGTTGGTATCATTTTAGGTTTAGTAACGAGAAGACCTGTTACTGAATTATTGCCAATGGCGGTTGGGATTGCCGGAGTTATGGTCCTAATGCCAAAAGTGGTTGGAGTTATGATGGAGGGATTATCTCCAATCGGAAAAGCGGCAAAACAATTTATGCTTAAACGTATGGGAACTTCCGAACTAAATGTCGGAATGGATATTGCTTTAGGCTTAGGTGATCCAACTACGATTACAACTACAGTCGTTTCCATTCCGATTGTCATTCTGTTTGCACTTATTTTACCTGGAGTTCACTTCTTTCCTATCGGTCTGTTAATGTCAGTTACCTATATTTCTGTATTGTGTACCTTAGCAAGTAAAGGGAACCTTTTCCGTTCCATTCTTTCGACGGTAGTACTTTGTATTATCACATTTTATCTTGAAGGATACGTCGCACCAGGCGCGACAGAAATGCTTACCGGCGCAGGCGTTAAGGTAAAAGGTCTAGGGTCAGACTTTGTCTTTTCTGAGCCATGGAACGTATTAATCTATTGGATTAATACATTAGTAAAATAATAGACAGGGAAGAGGTACAGTAATGAATCAGATCTTACCTTCGTTATTTGCAGCAGATATTATGAATTTAAAAGAAGAATGCGATTGTTTGTATGAAGAAGGTTTTGACACCCTTCATGTTGATATGATGGACGGAAACTTCGTCCCTCATATCGCATTTGGTCCAGAACAGATTAAAAGCATTAAAAAGCAAGTGAAAATGAAATTAGATGTTCATATGATGGTTTCATACCCAGAGCGTCAAATAGCTAGTGTATTAGAGACGGGCGCTGAAATGATCTCAGTTCACTATGAATCAACTCCACATGTTCGCTTTGTGATTGATCAAATTAAACAGCATGGAAGGAAAGCAGGGGTCGTCATCAATCCGGGAACGGACACCTCGCTATTAAAACCCCTCCTTAATACGGTTGATTATATTTTAATAATGTCTATTAATCCAGGAAGACCTAATCAAACTTTTATTGAAGAAACGATTGATCGAATCAGAGAGGTAAAAGAAATGATTGGGAATCGTGATATTCAAATTGAAGTCGATGGCGGCGTTGATGAAGATATAGCTAGGAAATGTATCGAAGCAGGGGCTTCCATGATTGTGATTGGATCTTATTTATTTACTGATAACAAGGCACATCTAAAGAATCTTAAAATGCTAGAAAAATAATATAGAAGGGATCGGAATAAAAATGGGGAATTTTGAAGGAAAAGTTGCATTAATTACAGGAGCAGGACATGGAATCGGGAAAGGAATTGCTAGACAATTTGCGGAAGCAGGCGCAAATACAGTAATTGTCGATTATAATGCTGAAACAGGTGAAGAAACAGCTAAAGAGATTACAGAGGAATTTGTAAAATCAATTTTTGTTCAAGCTGATGTATCAGATCCAGAAGCTTTAGTACGAGTTCGTGATAAAGTCTTTGAAGAATTCGGCCGTATTGATATCCTTGTTCTAAATGCAGGTGTAGCTTTTGCTAATAAAGTTAATGACATTTCGTTTGAAGAATGGAGTAAAACCATAAGCATAAACTTAACTGGGCTTTTCAACACAGTGAAAGCTTTCTACAATGATTTCCTAACGAATAAAGGGTCAATTGTCTATATTAGTTCTGGTTCTGCTTTGAGCGGTACAGGTGGTGGTGTTTCTTATCCAGCTTCTAAAGCAGGGGGAGAAGGCTTGATTCGTGGACTGGCGAAAGAACTTGGACCGAAAGGCGTCAATGTTAATGCAATCGCACCTCGATTAATTGATTCAGGAGAAATGATGAGAGTTAATTATCCAACAGAAGAAAGTTTAAATGCTGTCTTGGAAAAAATTCCTGTTCGCCGCTTTGGAACAATAGAAGACGTTGCAAATTTGACTCTATTCTTGGCTGATAAAGCTAATTCATACATTCAAGGACAAACAATCTTAATGGATGGTGGCAGAACAATCGCTTAGTATAGGAGCCATACGATGAAAAATTATACGTTGGAAATTTTAAATGAATTAACTACTAATGCTGAAAAAGTTAATCCAGAGGATCTTGCAAGCTTCATTGAAGAAATCAAAGCGGCAAAACATATTTTCTTAAATGGAGCTGGACGTTCAGGGATCGCTATTAGAGCTTTTGCCAATCGTCTGATGCATCTTGGATTTTCTGTCAGTGTTGTTGGTGAAATTAGTTCACCACATTCTAAACCAGGCGACCTATTGATTATCTGTTCAGGATCAGGCGAAACTGGAAGCTTAAAAAGTTTAGCTGAAAAGGCAAAGCAAAGCGGTGTTCGTATTGCGCTAGTTACAATGAAACCAGATTCAACCATTGGAAAATTAGCTGATGCTGTCTTAGCACTTCCAGGAACGACCAAAACTGATAATAATCGCGAAGATTCAATCTTTGCTCAGCCAATGGGGTCAGCGTTTGAACAATTAGCTTTCTTAACTTTTGATGGAATGATAATGAATTTAATGGATGAAATAGGTGAAACATCAGAATCAATGTTTCAACGGCATGCAGATTTTGAATAGAATCTAATAAAAATTGAATATATATTATAACTACGAAGACCAGTCATCCTAACAGGTGATTGGTCTATTTTTGTTCCCAAAGGAGGAACATCAGCACACGCATTTTGTCGAATTCATCGACATTATTCGGGGAGTGTATTCAAAAAATAAGTCACCTACTATCATAAGTGCCTGTTAGGGTCCATGACGATAGGTGACTTAAATTTGTTTCATTCCTTTAATATTTTCATTAAATTATCAACATGATGAATTAAGTTAACCCCATCTAATCCGTGAGGCAGCAGCATCAAACCGGAAATGACGGAGAAATAGAGCATCAAAAGTTCAGCAGGATCGCCTTTACTAAATTCCCCTTTCTCTTGCCCCTCTTTAAAGATGGGGGTCATTTGTTCAATAAGAGAACTGGTTGGATATTGCTGGACAATATTTTTTGCCTTGTCAGGCACTTCATCGGATGTTTGCACCTGCTGTATGAGCATAAAGGAATGTCGATTGCTTTCATCCAGCATATTTATGGTAAATTCTTTGATTTTTTCTAAAGGCGAACCTTTCATGAGCCCGAATGCTGCAAATGCCTTAGCCGTTTCTTCCATCGCATCCTGAACAAGTGCAATAAAAAGCTCATCTTTGGAACTGTAATATCGATAGGATAGACCTTGGCTAATGCCCGCTTCCTGAGCAATCATGCTCATTTTCGTTCCAATCAGTCCCCGGCAAGCAAATACTTTTAGCGCAGCTTTCTTTATTTGTTCTTTCCGTTCATCACGGAGCTGGTCCAGTTGGTGATCATTTAATGGTGTCACCCTTATTCATCCTCTTCCATAGGGTTTTTTTTTATGAAAACTATAACAATTATTTCAATGATGCCCCAACTTGTTCCTCGCTTATTTCCCAAAGCCTTTTGGCCAATTCTCTGTCAGCGGCGACTTCCGTCGGTTCCTTTAATTGTCTGTCAGCGCAGTATTTGCCGTTTAGCCAGGAGACATCCTTCATTTCCGCAAGCCATACCAATGTATCCGCTCCCTCCTCCGGTGTACGGGAAAAGAGCTTCATAACAGCCATTGTCGCTTTGGCCATCCTTCCATTGTTTTGATTGAAATTCGTGGCAACGAGTCCAGGGTCGAAACAATGAACGGTAATATTTGTTCCTTCTAGCCGCTGTGCCAATTCAGAAGTAAATAAAATATTAGCAAGCTTGGTCTGAGCATACCGAAGTGTTGGACCGCCCATTAACTTTTTAACTCCTGTATAGAGATCCTCACCGTTGATATTATCAAAATCAAAACCGTTTTTTACCATCTTATGCCCATGTGATGAGGTATTGATCACCCGAGCTGAATCACTTTCCTTTAGACGGTTTAATAGAAGTGAAGTGAGAAGAAAAGGTGCCAAGTGGTTCAATGCCCAGGTCATTTCCACACCATCCTCCGTCTTCAGAAGGGTATCGAATAAAGCTCCGGCATTATTCACTAATAAATCAATCTGTGGGCACCTTTCCAGTATTTGTTCAGCTGCTTGGCGAATGGAACTTTGAGAGGAAAGATCAGCAATGAAGATATCCACTTTTATCGGTTTACTCGTTTGCTTTTTTAATTGTATAGAAATTTCTTCTGCCCTTCTCTGATTCCTGGCAATAATTCCGATATTTGCTCCACGTGCAGCAATAGCCTTTGCTGCTGCAAGCCCGATTCCATTTGTTGCGCCTGTAATCAATACATATTTATCCTGAAGATTCCATTCTCGTTCACTCATAACGTTAGAGACCTCCTTTATAAATGAATAATTCATTCATTTATAAAAAGTGTATGTTAGTATTTTGAAAAATGTAATAAAAATTTACCATTTATGGTTTAAATAATTTAAAGATTAGTTTGAAATTTTCCAAGGACTTATGAAAGGAGAGAGAATGAACTTTATATGTTGAACAGTCATACATGGAATGAAATTACTTCAGCTTTTTCCTTAGAAGTATAGAAAATTAGGTAAATAGTATATATAGATAGTCAAAGCAAAATCCCAAAATCAAAATGATTGGGATTTTGCTTTTGTTGGAACTGATTTTAGGATATCTCCAGACCTTTTTCTTTTGCACTGAATGGACTAAAATGAGTAAGAGTTTAATAACACCTGCAAGTAATACGATTACAGTGACTGAATTTAAAACGATAGTTCGGTACCTGACCTGTTTGTGTTTATCTAGTTAGTAAGCTCCTCGCTTTTTAACTTTTTATCTGTCCAAAGAGCAAGCTGTAGTGTTAACGCATCTTTAAACGTTTTTGGATCATAGCCCGTTTCTTGTTCTATTTTGCTTAGTCGATAAATGAGTGTGTTTCGGTGAAGATATAAGTCTTCAGCCGTTTGCTGGATATTTAAATTATTTTTAAAAAAGGCTTCTAAAGTATCAGCATATTTAAGCAAGGTTTTGTTCATGATTCTGGTGTTAAACCTTTCTCCCCATGCCCGATCTATTTTATAAATTAATGCCTTTGGTTCCACGTCGGCAAATGAAATAAAATCCTCTGCTTCGTCACTGATTTGAAGGGCAAGGTCACAATCAATATAGGATTGGTTAAACTTACTCATCGATTTAAAAGAAGTGCTGTATGCAAGTCGGAATTTTAACTTCAGCTTTTTCAATTCGTCGTATATGTTTTGCAGCTTTTTGTCTGCTTCTTGCTGAGTGAATCCGGAAAAGGCGATAAACATCCGATTAGTATTGATAAAGCCTACAAGGCATTGTTTTTCACCAATCATTCCTTCTATTTTATAAGTTAATGTTTGATTTGAGATTGCGCGATCCATCATTTGAATCACATGTGTGATAAATGGTGCCTCAAGATTTAAGCCAATTAGGTTAAGCCCACGTTCGATAGTACTGTAGGAAGGAGAACTTTTCAAAAGTTCTTCGATAATCATTTCTTTGGTTCGTAGTTTCCATTCCAATTGAGAAGCGATAAATTTTTCTTTTATCATAAGCTCCGTAATCATTTTTACGATGCCGCTAAATTCCTGTATATCTTCGGGATTTCCCGTAATGCCAATTACTCCAACAATTCTATCCTGAAAAACAATCGGTAGGTTGATGCCGGGATGGGCTCCTTTCCAAACACCTTTTTCATTAAAAGGTATAATAAGTGTTTCACCGCTTTTTAGAACTTCAAGTGCCCCCTCGTGAATATCGTCTATCCTAGAAGGATCACAGGAGGCTATAATAATCCCTTTTTCATCCATAATGTTTATATTTCTATTAAGGCGTAGAGAGGTTTCTAATACAATGGTTTGGGCAATTTCTCTCGTTAACATCCTATTCCTCCAAGAAATTAGTTAAAACATACGAAAATTTCAAAAAATTAGTCCCTTTTTTTATATGGTACACACGATGCTTCTTATAATCAAGATTAGTATAATGAGGATAGAAATGAAAACGCTTTCGAAAGGGGAATAAAAATGAAGATTGTAATAGCCCCTGACTCATTTAAGGGGAGTTTAAGTGCATTTGAGGCAGCCAGAGCAATAGAAAGAGGCATTCAAAAGGCATTTTCGGATGCCGACACTCTATGCCTTCCTGTTGCTGATGGTGGGGAAGGAACGTTAGATACTTTAGTTGCTGTCACTAATGGACAAAAAATTTCAGTACTTGTTACTGGACCCTTAGGTAAAAAGGTTGAAGCTGAATATGGCATATTGGGTGATGGAAAGACCTGTGTCATCGAAATGGCAAAGGCCTCTGGGATCCCACTAATTCCTCGAGAAGAACTTAATCCTTTAAATACAACTACCTTTGGAACTGGGGAACTTATTAAACAGGCTTTAGATGATGGTTTTACGTCATTTATTTTAGCACTGGGCGGTTCAGCTACCAATGATGGTGGGGCGGGGATGCTCCAGGCTCTTGGTTTATCACTTTTAGATGAGAAGGGAAACAAAATCTCCACTGGTGGTGCAGAGCTTGCTAAGATTCATTCTATTGATTTAAGCGAGTTTGACGAAAGAATAGCTGATTGTAAGTTTCTTATTGCATCGGATGTAGAAAACCCTTTAATTGGCCCACACGGAGCATCACATGTGTTCGGTCCACAAAAGGGAGCAACTCCTGAGATGGTTTCAATTTTAGATGCTTGTCTAGCTCATTGGGCAGATGAAGTTGAAAAAGTAACAGGTGTTCATCTCCATGATTCCCCAGGAGCAGGAGCTGCTGGTGGAATTGGTGGGGCATTCCAGGCATTTTTTCCTTCAAGAATGAGAAGGGGCATCGATGTGGTGATAGAATATACAGGCCTTCAGACAGCTCTTGAAGGTGCAGACCTTGTCATAACAGGTGAGGGACAAGTAGATTTCCAAACCGCTTCAGGTAAGACACCGATGGGAGTCGCGCAGGCGGCATTATTGAAAAATATTCCGACAGTCATTTTGGCTGGTTCAGTAGGAAAAGGAATAGAAGCACTTTATCAGTATGGAGTTTTAAGCGTTCACAGTATTATAAACAAGCCTATGGAATTAAAAGAAGCCATGGAAAATGCTGGCGAGTTGTTAGAAAATGTGGCCGAGCAGGTAGTCCGTTCACTTTTTTATCAACGAAATAAAATAAAATTTCCCACAGTTTAAAGAATTCGGCAAATATTTTTACAATAATCTACCATTTTTAAAATATATAAAAATTAATTTTTACTAGAGAGGAGCTACACCGTTATGAAAATTAAAGCAACACTCGATAGAATTCCCGGTTCAATGATGCTATTTCCACTTCTCATTGGTGCAACACTAAATACGCTATTTCCTGGAACACCTACTTTTTTTGGTTCCTTTACTGGTGCCCTTTGGACGGGCGCTCTCCCAATTTTAGCTGTATTCTTTTTCTGTATGGGATCAACATTAAGCTTCAAGGCCACACCTTATATCATGAAAAAAGGCGGCGTGTTATTATTCACAAAGATTGGCGTGGCTGCAATTGCTGGTATTATTGCTGCACAGTTCATGGGTAATGGAATGGTGCTTGGCGGGTTGTCAGTACTGGCCATTGTTGCTGCTATGAATGACACGAATGGCGGTATGTACATGGCTCTGATGGGTCAATTTGGTAGGCCTGAGGATGCAGGTGCTTACTCTATAATGTCTCTTGAATCTGGTCCATTTCTTACAATGCTTACTTTAGGTGCTGCTGGTCTTGCTGGTTTCCCTTGGCAAGCGATGGTTGGTGCAGTACTTCCATTAGTTCTGGGAATGATTGTAGGTAATTTGGATAAAGATCTTCGTGAATTTTTTGGGAAAGCGGGTCCTGTTCTAATTCCTTTCTTTGCATTTGGTCTTGGGTGCGGTCTAGATTTCAAAAAAGTGGCTGCTTCCGGTTTGACTGGTATCTTACTAGGGGTTGCTGTCGTAGTTGTTACTGGGACTGCCCTATTCTTTGCAGACCGTTTAACAGGCGGGAACGGGATTGCAGGATTATCTGCTGCTACCACTGCTGGCAATGCCGCTGGAGTTCCAGCTGCTGTGGCTGCAGCAAACCCTGCCTATGCTGAAGTGGCGGGATCAGCAACAATAATGGTTGCTGCAAGTGTTATTGTAAGTGCAATTCTATGTCCAATAGTGGTTGCCTGGTACGCAAACAGGCTTCAGAAGAAAGGAAAATTAAACCTGCAAGAGCGGCAGGCAAGTTAATTTCTCTGGGTAAATAAATTGAAAAATATGCCCCTGAGAGCATTCTCAGGGGCTAATATTAAATTGACTGCAGTTAAAATAATATTATTTAGGAAAATAAATGGCATTGTTTTTTCCAAAAATACTTATTGAACATTTTAAAAATTGAAAGTGAGCGATTAAAATGAAAACAAACCTATTATATGGCCAAAATGAACTTGAAGTTGAAGTGTCTGAAGATGCATTTATTGTTGAGCCTAATCATTTACCAGGTTTAGAAAATGATATTGGAGCCCTAAAAGAAGCATTAAAAAATCCAATTGGCACTGGACCTTTAAAAGAAATGGTGAAAGCCACGGATAAAGTGGCAATTGTTATCAGTGATATTACGAGACCAACACCCAATCACAAGATGGTACCTGTACTGATTGAAGAACTTAATCATGTTCCAATCGAAAATTTTGTTATTATAAATGGAACAGGTACCCATCGTGACCAAACAAGGGAAGAATTTGTTCAAATGCTTGGAGATTGGGTTGTCGATAATGTAAGAATTATTAACAATCAATGTCATGATCAAGAAACATTGGTGAATGTTGGGAAAAGTAAGTTTGGTTGTGATGTATATTTAAATAAAGAATATGTGGAAGCCGATTTTCGCATTGTAACCGGCTTTATCGAACCTCACTTTTTTGCAGGATTTTCTGGAGGTCCAAAAGGGATTATGCCAGGCATTGCTGGTATTGAAACGATTATGACCTTCCATAATGCAAGAATGATTGGGGATGCTCGTTCTACGTGGGGGAACATGGAAGATAACCCTGTTCAAGAGATGACTCGTGAGATCAATCGTATGTGTAAACCTAACTTCATGTTAAATGTTACATTAAATAGAGAAAAAGAAATCACAGCTGTATTTGCTGGTGAATTGTATGAAGCCCATGACAAAGGATGCGAATTTGTAAAAGAACATGCCATGATCAAGTGTGACGATCGATTTGATGTCGTTATTACATCCAATTCTGGTTACCCCCTTGACCAAAATCTTTATCAAGCCGTTAAAGGGATGAGTGCAGCACATAAAATTGTTAAAAAAGGCGGAACGATTATTGTCGCTTCTGAATGCTCGGATGGACTTCCAAGTCATGGGAATTATTCGAAGATTTTTGAATTTGCTGATAGCCCGCAAGCTTTATTGGATCTAATCAATGATCCGAATTTTAAAATGTTCGATCAATGGCAGGTTCAGAAACAAGCGGTGACACAAGTTTGGGCAGATGTTTATGTATATTCCATGCTCACAGATGAACAAGTTATCGGTTCCATGCTAAAACCTACTCATAATATTGAACAAACTTTAGAGGAATTGAAACAAACTTACGGAGAGAATATGTCGATTGCTGTTTTACCATTAGGTCCATTAACGATTCCTTACGTGGAAGAGTAATAAGGGCAGGTTTAAGATGGAAGATTATTTTAATTGCAGATGACCTTACAGGTGTATGTGATTCCGGAGTCAGTTGAGGCGATCAGACACGCAATTGAACTAGCCCAAAACATTTGTAAAGGGGAATTATCATGCTAGAAATAAAATATAACAAGCTTCAAGAAATTTTAAGGGAAATGGAAACAGTAGTTATCGCTTTTTCAGGGGGGGTGGACAGTACATTTTTATTGAAGGCGGCACTCGACACTCTTGGGCGGGAAAATGTATTGGCTATAACAGCCGATAGTGAAACATACCCTTTTGAGGAATTGCAAGAAGCAATTAAACTCGCTGAACAGCTAGGAGCGAGACATGAGATTATTCAGACATCGGAATTAAATATTCCAGGTTATTCAGAGAACACATCAAACCGATGCTATTTTTGTAAAAAAAGCTTGTTCGAGAATCTCGTACCAATAATGGAAGAGCATAACTACAATAATGTAGCTTTCGGGCTAATCGCAGATGATCTTGGGGAACATAGGCCAGGAACAAAGGCAGCAAGAGAATATAACGTAAGGGGGCCACTCCAGGAAGCTGATCTTTATAAAAGTGAAATTCGTGAGCTGTCACTACAAATGGGTCTGCCAACATGGGATAAGCCTTCCTTCGCCTGCCTTTCATCAAGGATAGCTTATGGAGAGCAGATTACGATAGAAAAACTGAAAAAAATCGATAAATCAGAACAAGCTATTCGAGCCGTTGGAATTCGGCAGGTACGGGTACGTACTCATGGAGAGATTGCTAGAATTGAAGTAGAACCACAAGAGATGCAGCGTTTATTGGAACACTCTCAAAACATTACAGCAAAACTTCAAGAATTTGGATACACCTATGTCACAATGGATCTCATTGGTTACAAGAGTGGCAGTATGAATAAGGTTTTGCAAGAGGCAGAGAAGTAGCAAAGAGATGGGAAATCTTTTAGTGGTTCTAGGAATAGGATTTTTGTTAGGACTCCATACTCTAGAACCTGCCGATTTCATTGCTGTTCTACGCAGGCATAATAAGATCCACTTTCTCATTCCCATTTTTAACAACTTACTTTTAAGACAGCAGGTGATATCATGAGTAAGTTTGAAGATTTAGGATTCAGTAAAGTAGATATTGATCGAGAAAGGCGTACGGGTTATCCAGAAGTGATTTATGGTAGTAAGCATGGTTACCGTTGATTTTCCACGGATCCCATGATATTGATCCTGATTGGTATGGAAGCAATATTTTTTTGCTTCCTTTTTTCAATGACTCCACAAAATAATAAAAAAAGACTTAGGCATAACAGTGGTAACCCGGCTTTCATGGAGATTCCTCTTTAGACCCGTGGCTTTGCTTCCTCACCTTTCGATGTGATTGCTATTAGCAGTGTCATATTTAACTACTTCATAATATACACTTCCGACAATTTTAGATAATTCCATTTTCATTAACTTTTTGTTAAGAAATTAATTTACCAATGTCTCTCTTGTGTTATTAGAGTTACTTTTTTCTTCCTTGCGAGTGTAAAGCTAAAGATAGTAAAATGCTGATTTTAAAAATGGCTGTCACTGCTCATTGTAAAAGAAATAAAGCAAAAAATTTAATTAAACAAGTTATTCTTTGATTAATTCAGAAGTATAATTTATAAACCGAATTAATCAATTTTTATCTTGATTAATTAGATTTATAGTTTCCTTTTGTCCAATGTTGGCTGTTTGAAAATTGAAAAATGGAGGGGATTGGAAAGATGCTGTTCTCATCTGTTATTCTTTTTGCCATTGCGGCGCTTGGCGGTCTGGTGGTTGGGGTTTTAGGGCTTCGTCAGAAAGAGATACCCATGAGTCTATCACTCATCCATGGAGCCGTTGCTGCAATTGGTCTTATCACCTTAATTCTCGGGGTCGTGCAGGAAAATGCCGGCTCACTTGTTATTACCTCCTTAATTCTATTCCTCATTGCCGCGCTTGGCGGATTCGTACTCTTTTCCTACCATTTACGCCAGAAGCCTCATCCTAAAGGATTAATCGTCATTCATGCATTAGCTGCCGTTATCGCATATATTCTCTTACTTATTGGAGTTTTGTAAGGAGTGGGCGTCACATGAAACAGCGGGGCAAGTTAAGGTTTTTCGGGCATCCAATACACCCTGCCGTTACGCATTTTCCAATGGCCCTATTACCGGTGTCGTTCCTTGGTGATCTGCTTGGAATCTGGACAGATGCTTCGTTCTGGTGGAGTTTTTCGTTTTATAATCTTGCCATAGGACTGGTTTTGTCCCAGCCTGCGCTTATTACCGGAATGATTGACTTTATGGACATTCCTCAGGAAGGGAGCGCTGACCGTGTGGCAATGCGCCATATGATCATGATAATTACGGCAATCATTTTGTTTACGTGCAGCTTTTTTATACGTTTTGGTGTTGATGTACTTTCCGGCTGGCGGTTAATGAGTTCTGTTTCGCTCTCCTTGTTAGGGCTCATCTTTCTGCTGATTGGGGGCTGGCTTGGCGGTCAACTGGTTTACCGTTACTCTGTAGGCAGCGAACCAATCCATGATAAGTCAGAATCGGAGAAACCTTAAAAAATAAGCATTGGATATGAAAAGGGAAAGGCTTGAAGCCTTTCCCTTTTCCTTGTCTGACTTTCTATTTTTTAATTAAGCCAATCTCTACCAATCTTTCATACAGGAAGCCGCCAGCCGTGATTGCTGGATATTTTTCCGGATTATTTTCAGAAATACAGGATGGAATGGTTTCTAATAAACAAGTGCTGTACGGATGTACGAAGAACGGCATGGAATAACGAGCAGTATTTTCTCCTTCCGGATTCACGACGCGATGCGTGGTGGCCGGGATGACTTCATTTGTAATCCGAGACAGCATATCTCCAGCATCCACAATAATTTGTCCAGGCTCAGCCTTAACGGGCATCCATTCACCTTCACGTGTTAACAATTCCAATCCAGATGCAGTGGATTCCACTAATAAAGTAATCAGGTTAATATCTTCATGCTCAGCGGCACGAATGGCATTCGGATCCATCGATTCCTCTAATGGAGGGTAATGAATAGTCCTTAGTATGCTGTTTCCTTCATGAATCATATCGGAAAAAAAGTTCGGACGCAGATCAAAGTGCATCGCAAGGGCCTCTAGCATATTGCGAGCGACACGCTCTAATTCGCGATAAAAGTTTACTGCATTTTGCTTCAGTTCAGGAACCTCGTTTGGCCAAATATTAGCCGAGTATTGACTGAGCAGGGCATGTCCTTCAGGCAGTTCCTGGCCTACATGCCAGAATTCTTTTAGATCGCCAACAGTACGGTTTTTCGCATGTTCTTTACCAAAACCGGTGTAGCCGCGCTGCCCGCCGTTAATTCCTTCATATTGTTTTTTTGTTTCTGTATCTAGACTAAATAACTGTTTCCAAAGCTCGTAGTTTTTGTCGATGAGCTTTGGATCCACTCCATGGCCTTCTAAAATAATAAAACCTGTTTCTTTTAAACCAGCAGCAAATTCCTCTGCGAAAGCCGCACGTTGTTCAGAGTTTCCATATGTAAAATGCTTTAGGTTTAAAGTGCGAATGATTGGATTTGCCATATGATGATGTCTCCTTCTCTGGTGTAAGCGTTATCAAACTATTAAACGTTACCATATCTAAATCGAAAACACAATAAAAAGAAATGAATAAAGCCCTAATTCCATCTGGAAGTAGGGCAAAATGTAAGGTAATTCTTTTATAGGAGGGTAGTTATTAATTCAACCTCGATATTACCACTAGTAGCTTTAGAATAAGGACAAACACCATGTGCAAGTTTTACCAATTCCTCTGCTTCCTCGAAAGAGACACCAGCTATTGCCACATTTAAGGCAGCTGCTAGTTTGTATCCACCGTCCGTGTCTTTTCCTAACGAAACTTCTGCCGTTACCTTAGATTCAATCCGCTTTCTTGATTGTCGTGCCACTAAGTTTAAGGCGCTATCGAAGCAAGCGGCATATCCAGCCGCGAATAATTGTTCAGGATTCGTGGCATTTTCCTTTCCTTGTCCACCTAAAGCCTTTGGCATGGATAGAGCCAAATCCAAAGTGCCATCGCTGCTTGTTACTTTCCCTAATCTTCCGCCCTCAGCGGTTGCGCTTGCTGTGTATAATGCTTCCATTTGAAAAATCTCTCCCTTTTGATTTTATAAAATTAAATTTTGCACAATTGATTATTACAATCAAATCATAACAGCAAACGATATTAATAGTCAACAATTAAATTGTGTGCAATTAGAAACTAAAAAAAATGCACCCGATTAATAAGCCTTGGGATCATTTTTTAACTGGCTTAGTCCGATTTTATTAAAAGGTATGAAAAATACGAGCCTATTGAATCATGTGAGATAGGCAAAAAGAATGGTTTATTTTGTGAAAAGGAGAAAACGGTCAAAAAATGTTTCAATGAGTCGAATGGTGTCATGGTAAGAAATGATTCGTTGAAAGGGGGTGAGAGATTGCACTTCCGCCATTTTATTATTTCAGGCCTAATGGTTGGAGCAGCTTTGTTTTTACCACACAATGCCTTCGCAGAAAAGAATGAGCTTAGCGGGCAGCAAAATGCTGCGGCAGTACATGCGGCAAAAGCTGAAAGCAAAAATCTGCAAGCTGACGTCAACGCTAAGGCAATAGGTAAGACAGTACCTGGCACTTCTAATAAAAATCAAGCTGCCATAAAACAGCAGGCATCCAATCATAGTTCTCAACAGGCGATGTCCCAAAAACAGGCTGCAACGTCGAAAAGTTTGCCGGCTCAGGCAAAAGGAAACGTTCAGGCTGTTATAAAAAAGACAGAGAAAAACGTTGAGGCACCAGGCCAACAGAAAAAAGCCATGACAAACGAAAGTAACCAAGGGTTAGGAAAGGATAAGCAGACTTCCGAGAATGTGTCTGTTTCCTCTAATCTTGGTGTAAATAATCCAGGCCAGATAAAGAAACGACTAGAAACTCAAAGGGAAGATTCCCACTTATCGGAACCGAAAAAGCTAGAACCTAATGAACCACTTGTAGCAAAACCAGTAAGTGAAAGACAGGTTCCTGACAAAAAGGATAAGATTCCCAACGCCGATCAGGCGACTAACCCAACTCAGCGTTCCAATAGTTCAGGCGGGTCTTCAAATGATCGAGTGAGCCAGGGATTGAACACGATAAGTACGTTGGATAAGTGGTTTGAATGGAATAAATACTATGAGATCAAATTTGTTCAACTGTACCTTTCACGGTCTGCATTATTAACTAATCAATGGGTGAATGCGCCGCCGGCACCGCCGCCACAAGAAGCTCCTTTATTAAAAATGGTTAACCGACGCTAAAATGCCACGGGACATGATAATAAAAGGAGCGAATTAAAAAAATGAAACATTACTTAAACCCTAATACTGTTGTGAAATCTTTCGTATTGACTGGAGCCTTAACTTTTGGAGTATTTGCAGGAGGCCATTTTACTGAAGCTGCTGGTCTTGGCAAGGAAAAAGCTGAACACAACGTACATGTAAAAAGTGAACAAAGCGTAAAGGTTCATGTAGATGCTAAGCCAGCCGTTCAAGTGAAGCCTGCAGCACCGGCAGTTA
Organism: Paenibacillus sp. BSR1-1; assembly: GCF_030403775.1. Classification (GTDB taxonomy): domain Bacteria; phylum Bacillota; class Bacilli; order Bacillales; family Cytobacillaceae; genus Neobacillus. The sequence continues at coordinate 82,646 of NZ_JAQMWQ010000012.1, read as the reverse complement.
AAGAGAAGACGAATTCTGGAAATGCGAGCAAATCCCAAGCTATCTACCATGCAAGCGAGAATGCAAAAGCGCATGCTAATCTAAACTCTGCCGTAAAAGGTAAGGTTGGAAAAACTGAAGAGGCAAAAACAGAGGAAGCTCAGGTTCAAGAACCAGCAACAGAAGAGGTTAAAAATGCACCTGCAGACGAAACAGTTGAAAATCAAGCTGCAGCTTCTGCAACAACAGAAGTTGAAAAAGACGAAGCAGTAAAAACCGATGATGAAGCTGTTAAAGAAGATGATGCTGCAGTTAAAGAAGACGATGCTACAGTTAAAGAAGACGAAAAGTCTGAAGAGGTAGATTCGGATTCAGCTGTGAAAACAGAAGACAAAGAAGATGCTGATAAGGATCAAGATTCTGATTCTAAGCACACTGTTATTAAAACAGATGCTGTAGTCAAAACAAAAGATGAAGACGAAGCAGAAGCAGTAATTGAAGAAGATGATGAGAAAGAAGCTAAGGTTAATCCTTCTTATGCTAACAAAGCAAAGTCTCAAGCAACTCATGCTAGTGCAACTGCTTTAGAACATGCATCAAAGAACTCAGCTGTAGTAATTGCTAATGGAGCTGCAAAAGCAGCAACTGAAAATGAACAAGCTGGGGAAGAAGCAACACAAGTAGTAACTGATGAAACTGCAGAAACAACAGAAGCAGTAACAGAAGAAACTGCAACCGAAGCAACAGAAGCAGTAACTAAAGAAGACACTGAGAAAGAAGTTAAGGTTAATCCTTCTTTTGCAAACAAAGCAAAATCTCAAGCGACTCATGCAAGTGCAACTGCTTTAGAACATGCATCAAAGAACTCAGCCGTAGTAATTGCAAATGAAGCTGCAAAAGCAGCAACTGAAACTGAACAGGCTGGAAAAGAAGCAACAGAAGCAGTAACAGAAGAAGCTGGAAAAGAAGCAACAGAAGCAGTAACTGAAGATGCTGGAAAAGAAGCAACAGAAGCAGTAACAGAAGAAGCTGGAAAAGAAGCAACAGAAGCAGTAACAGAAGAAGCTGGAAAAGAAGCAACAGAAGCAGTAACTGAAGAAGCTGGAAAAGAAGCGACAGAAGCAGTAACTGAAGAAGTTGGAGAAGAAGCAACAGAAGCAGTAACTGAAGAAGCTGGAGAAGAAGCAACAGAAGCAGTAACTGAAGAAGCTGGAGAAAAAGCAACAGAAGCAGTAACTGAAGAACCTGCAACAGAAGAAGAAGAAGCAGTAACTGAAGAAGCTACAGAAGTAAACAAATCTGCAGCAAACAAAGCAAAAGCTCAAGCTAGCGTAAATGCAAGCCAAAATGCAGTAGAACATGCAGCAGCAAATTCTGCTGTATTAGCTGGAGCTAAAGTTTCTGAAGAGGCAGTAACAGAAGAAACTACTGTTGATGCTTCTACACAAGAATAATCTATTACCAAAAGAAACCGTTGGATCTCTCCTTCGGTTTCTTTTTTTATTGCATTTTGTTTATTCTTAAGATAATAATCAGAATGAATAAGGAGTTGAGACTTGATGGAAAAAGCAACATTTGCAGGCGGCTGCTTTTGGTGCATGGTATCACCATTCGACGAACAGCCTGGGATTCAAGAAGTAACCTCCGGCTACACAGGCGGCCATACTGAAAACCCTACTTATGAGGAAGTATGTTCTGATACAACTGGTCATTTTGAAGCGGTTCAGATTACCTTTGACCCCGAAATTTTTCCTTATAAAAAATTACTGGAGCTGTTTTGGCAGCAAATCGACCCGACAGATGCAGGCGGCCAGTTTAATGACCGGGGTCTTTCGTATCGGACGGCGATTTTTTATCATAATGAAGCCCAGCGTGAGATGGCGGTGGCTTCGAAAAGGGAGCTTGCCGAAAGCGGGCGATTTGTACAGCCAATTGTAACCGAAATCCTCCCCGCAGTCCCTTTTTATAAGGCCGAGGAAAAGCATCAATATTATTATAAAAAGATGCCTTTTCACTATAACCACTATCGGGAAGGTTCTGGGCGGGCGCGCTTTATTCGCGAAAACTGGAAAAAGCGCAAAAGTGATGAAGAATTGCGGATGGAACTGACGCCGCTTCAGTTTGAGGTTACCATGAATAACAAAACAGAGCCGCCGTTCCAAAATGAATACTGGAATCATACGGATGAGGGCATTTATGTCGATATTATCTCGGGCGAACCTCTGTTCGGCTCAACCGATAAATATGATGCAGGCTGCGGTTGGCCGAGCTTTACGAAGCCTCTTCGCCGGATGGAAATTGAAGAGCGTTTTGATACCTCGCATGGAATGAGGAGAATTGAGGTCCGAGGCAAAACAGCGGATTCCCATCTCGGTCACGTATTCGACGATGGACCAGGCCCCGATCGTGCACGGTACTGCATTAACTCAGCAGCCCTCCGGTTTGTGCCAAAAGATAAACTCTTGGAAGAAGGGTATGGAGAGTTTATAAAGCTGTTTGAATAATCGACATTCCTTTTCGCTTTTAGAGTATTAGATTAAAAATTTATTTGCCATTTGCAATACTAAATACCCAGAAGCAATAATAAGTTCTTATAAGGGTGATGCCCACCTTTACGCACTTAGGGACTGCTTTGATAAATGAGTTGTCCCTTTTTTCATGAGGAGGAATGGAAATGGATCAGAGATACCCAATAGGGAAATTTCAGTATGATGGTGAGATTACGCCCGATGTTGTGGAGTGCTGGATCAATGAGATTGAAGCATTACCTGGATTGTTACAGGATGCGGTAAATGGCTTAAATGATAGACAACTAGATACACCTTATCGTTCTGAAGGGTGGACAGTCCGGCAGGTAGTCCATCACCTTGCGGATAGCCATATGAATGCCTATATTCGTTTTAAATTAGCTCTAACAGAGAAAACTCCTGTCATCAAGCCATATGATGAAGGAAAATGGGCTGAACTGCCAGATTCCAGCTTGCCGGTTGAAATTTCACTTTCGCTGCTGGAAGCTTTGCACAGCCGTTGGGTCCATCTGCTGCGGAATCTAAGGCTTGATGATCTAGAAATGAAGTTTATCCATCCAGAGTCAGGAGAAGTGACTGTAGGAAAAAATATTGGTATTTATTCATGGCATGGTAAGCATCATCTTGCACATATCCTAGCTGCAAATGCAGGTAATCGCAGCTAGCCCTACATACAAAGAAGAAAACCTTCATCTATTAAGGGAGTCAATGTCTAATTCACATTGATTCCTTTTCGTTTTCTATAAATTACCTGCTTAGTAGGAACAGATAATCTGGTATGGTAGTTTTGGAAATCAATAAATCGAATCGATATTTTAGCAGGAATTCAATATTTTTTAGCATGCTATAAATAAATGAACAAGGGGTGAGAGGTCTGGCGATAAATAAAATTGCGGTGATTGGTACTGGTTATGTTGGTTTAGTTACCGGTTCTGTTCTTGCCGATTTGGGATTAGATGTTACATGTGTAGATAACAATAGTGAAAAAATTAACGGGTTAAGAGAAGGGATCGTTCCTATTTACGAGCCGGGGCTTGACTTGATTGTAGAACGAAATATATGTGCAAAACGTTTAGTTTTTACCACTGATATAAAAAAAGCTGTTTCCGAATGCGATGTCATCATGATTGCAGTTGGTACTCCGCCAGCTGCAGACGGCAGCGCGGATTTACAATTTATCGAAGCGGCAGTCAGGGAAATGGCTAGTCATCTAAATAATTACAAAGTAATTGTTAATAAAAGTACCGTACCGATTGGCACTGCCCAAAAGATTAAAGGATGGATTTTTGAAGAACTAAGACTTAGAGGAGTTTCCTACGATTTTGATATTCTGGCAAACCCGGAATTTTTAAGAGAAGGCTCCGCCATCAATGATTTCTTACATCCAGATCGAGTTGTTATCGGATCTGAAACAACGAGAGCTGTGGATATAATCAAACAAGTGTATCGAGTATTATTTTTAGACGATTCCCAATATGTCGTCACCGATTTGGAATCAGCTGAAATGATTAAGTATGCTTCAAATGCTTTTCTTGCGATGAAGGTAACTTTTATGAATGAAATAGCTCATCTATGCGAAAAGGTAGGGGCAAATGTTCAGGATGTAGCAAATGGAATGGGAATGGACAGGAGAATAGGTTCGGAGTTTTTACTTCCTGGTCCAGGTTTTGGCGGAAGCTGCTTTCCAAAGGACACTCGGGCGATAGCGGAAGTGGGAAGGCAAATGGGAGCACCCGTTTCCTTAATTGAGCAAACGATACAAGCAAATGAAAATCAAAAACTATTAATGGCCCGCAAAATCAGTGATGAAATGGGAGATTTACAGGGTAAGCAGCTGGCCGTATTGGGTTTGTCCTTTAAGCCTAATACTGACGATATGAGAGAGGCTCCTTCTATTACCATTCTTAATGAACTTGCCAAAAAAGGAGCAAATTTTAAAGTTTATGATCCGATTGCCTGCAAAGAGGCAAATAGAAGACTAGAGCATTTAAGGGACAGAATTGTTTATTGCAGCGATGAATACGAAACAATGAAGGATAGTGATGCCTTAATCATTATCACTGAGTGGAAACAATTTCGAAATCTTAATTTAGAAAAAGTCAAAATTCTCCTCAAAAAACCGATTTTCTTTGATTTAAGAAACCTTTATCAAAAAAGTTATATGGAGGAGAAAGGATTTAAGTATGTTGGCGTGGGCCAGGGGACAAAATTCCAGCCTTTTTTAGTTGAAACTTCATAAAAAATAGGAGGTACGTACCTCCTATAATTTTAGATGCTGCTGCTTGGCTTAACCAGACCATGTTTTTTAATATGATACTGCAAACTTTGCCGGGTGATTCCAAGGGTTTTGGCTGCCTGCGAGATATTCCAATCCGCTTCATCTAACGTTTTTTGAATATAGTGCTCTTGCGAATTGGAGAAGATCGATTTAAACGGATTCTTCTTCAACTCCTTTTCCTTTGCTGCCTTCCCTGATTTAGTCACCAGTAATTTCTTCTTCATAAATGCCGGCAGATGGTCAACATGGATCGCTGCATCATTTTCAGAAGCCCGAATGATTAAATTTTCGATTAAATGCTCGAGCTCTCTTGTGTTCCCGGGCCAATGATATTGAAGAAGAATCGAGAGCAGCTCAGTTGAGAGATTCGGAACCTCTTTATTAAATTTCCGCCGGTACTTATCGAGGAAAAAATGAATGAAAAAATGAATATCCTCTGTGCGCTCCCTTAAAGAAGTAATATATAGGCTTGTATGTGCGAGTCTGTAAAATAAGTCGAGGCGCATTTTTCCTTCCTCTATTAACCTTTCCGGATCCTCGTTTGATGCACTGATTACGGTACATTCCACAGGGGTCACTTCATTTGACCCCACTCTTCGAACTAATCGTTCCTGAAGAACACGGATTAATTTCGATTGCAGCGTCAGCGGCATAGAGTTAATTTCATCGAGGAAAAGTGTCCCGTTCTTGGCATATTCAAACAGCCCTACCTGATTGGCTGCCCCGGTAAATGCCCCCTTCACTGTCCCAAATAACGTGCTTTCTAAAAGAGTTTCCGGTATCGCCGCACAGTTTATTGCGACAAATGGATTTTCTGCTCTTGGGCTGTGATTATGGATACTCTGAGCAAATAATTCTTTTCCTGTTCCCGTTTCCCCAACGATTAGCACGTCGGTATTATGTATGGCAATATTTTGCGCCTCAAGAATGAGATTTTTTAAGGCAATGCTTTTTCCTTTAATATCATCAAAGGAAAAGGTTGTCCCGTTTTTTAATGGGCGATTAGTTGAATCCGATTGAACGACCTGCCTCCGAAGCTCAATCGTTTCATGAAGCAAATTCTTGAGTTTGGATTCATTCGTACTAATCGAAAAAACAGCAATCGTTTCCCCATTCTTTTGAATCGGATAAGTACTGTAATTCACATACTTTGGTACCCCATTGATTGTAGAGTGAGCCCGATATCTGGAGAAGATCGGTTTGCCGGTTTTAAATGTATGCTTGTGCTCAGAATATTGCGGGTTATAATTATAGGCTTCCCAAAGGTGTTTCCCGAGTATTTCTCGGCTGTCCAAACCTTCTAATTTTTCCTGAGTCCCGTTGTACAACACAATTTTGCCATCGTGGTCACTCATCACCACGCCTTCGTTCAGAGATTCGATAATTTTTTCAAGACAGTATAACCTTGCTTTTTGATTGGTTGTTATATTGGTTGTATCTTCTATACAGAGAATCAGATAATCTTGGTCCATAGAGAATTTTTTTACCTCTACTGCCAGCTTCTTATCCTTTACTATAACTTGATAGATGTCATTTTCTACTAAAAGTTCTCCCTTATTTGGAAGTAAATCAAAGATATTGCTTCCAATGGGAAGATTTAATTGGAGGTCCTCATTTACATCATGCCATAAAATTTCGCAGTTGCCATTTAAGACAATGACTCCTTCTACAAAGCTTCTAATCAGTGAACCGATTGATGCGGCATTACTCATACCAAAGCCCCCTTTAAAAGTATCTGACTATACTTCAAAATATAACATTTATTATGAATGTTTAAAATAATCTGCATGCAAATTTCATCTGCACTAGTAAAGAATGCAAACGTTTTCAATGTTGAGGCTTTAATCGACTTTACCCCCGTAAACCCTGCAAAAACTATCTGCGGCCTTTTTGATATGCTAAGCATAATTTAATAGGTTAGTAGCACGATTTTTAAAGAAAAAGCACGAATCCTCCATCTTGGCACGGTACTTGCAATATAAAAATACGAGTACACCATCTAATCTAGGAGGAATTATATATGTCAAAACCAGAAATCTTATATTCCGTTAAAGCACAGAGAGGACCGGAACTTCGCTGTAAGGGCTGGAGACAAGAGGCCATCTTGCGGATGCTTGAAAACAATATGGAGAACGCTGAAAAGCCGGAAGAACTCGTCATTTATGGCGGGATCGGAAAAGCGGCCCGTAACTGGGAGTCCTACCACGCCATCGTAAAATCGTTAAAGGAACTGGAAGATGATGAAACACTGGTTGTCCAATCCGGGATGCCTGTAGCCGTCTTCAAAACTCATAAATATGCGCCAACCGTTGTCATGGCAACGACGAACATCATGAAGGCAGACTGGCCGACATTCTATGATCTACAAGATAAAAACTTAACGATGTATGCAAATTATACAGCGGCTCCATGGGAATACATTGGTACCCAAGGTGTTATCCAAGGTACATTCGAAACCCTATCAGCGATTGCCCGCTTACATTATGACGATTCCCTGGTTGGGAAAATCCTGTTAACAGCTGGGGCAGGCGGTATGGGAGGCAACCAAACAAGAGCGATGACGATGCATGGCGGTGTCGCCATTCTTTGTGATTCCAATGTCGAAATCATTAAGCGCCGTATCGAAAAGAAATTTATTGATGTTTTAGTAGATTCCTTGGATGAGGCGATTGCCTTGGCGAAGGAATATGCGGCAGCGGGAAAACCATTAGGGATCGCTGTAGTTGGTAACGCAGCTGATATTTTTGAAGAAGTTATTCAAAAAGGGTTTCTGCCAGACATCGCCACATCGATGACACCAGCCCATGACCCAATCTCTTACCTGCCAGCTGGTTATACTGTTCAAGAAGCAGAGGAGCTTCGTGACAATGACCGTGAGTTTTATTTAGAAAAAGCACGTGAAACGATGGTACGCGAGCTAAAAGCACTCATTAAGTTCTTAGACTTAGGGGTGAAATCATTTGAATACGGTACAAGTATCCGAAAGGAATGTATCGATGCCGGCATGGATGCGAAGGAAGCGAAGCGTTTGCCAGGCTTCGTTGCTGAATACATCCGTCCTCTCTTTTGTGAAGGCCGCGGCCCATTCCGCTGGGTTTGTCTATCCGGTGAAGCAGAGGATTTACGAAAGATTGACGATATGATTTTAGAAGAGTTCAGTGATGATTTGCTTGTAACCCGCTGGATCAAGCTTGCCAAAGAACATATTCCAATCGAAGCGTTGCCGGCACGTATTTGTTACATGGGCTTTGGTCAGCGGAAGAGATTCGCTTTAAAAGTAAATGACATGATTCGAAAGGGCGAGCTTGCCGGACCAGTTGCTTTTTCACGAGATAACTTAGACTCCGGTTCCATCGTGAATCCTACTTTTGAATCTGAAAATATGAAGGACGGCGGCGACTTAATTTCTGACTGGCCGGTATTGAACGGTCTATTAAACGCAGTCGGAATGTGTGATTTGATTGCCCTTCAAGCGAACTATTCGATGGGGGAAGCGGTTCACACCGGTGTAACGATGGTTGCCGATGGTACAGCAGAATCGGATATGAGGCTGGAAGTGGCGATGACCGTTGACTCAGGAATCGGCGTTATCCGCCATGCCCAGGCTGGTTACGAAACTGCCCGTGATGTAGCGAATGGTAAAGGAAAACTTACGAACGAAAGCATCAAGGTACCGTTATGGTGGTCACCAAAAGCAACGTTTGGTCCTAAGGATTTAGAAAAGGAAAACGTAAAGGCATAAAGCTAGAAAGAAAAACTCGATAGTAGAGATCCCGAATTGATCTCTACTATTCTTCATTGCTCGGTATTTGAATCGCTGATAAAACTGTGATATTCGCTGATAAATGCTCCGGATCCGCTGATAAAACCCAAAAATTCGCTGATAAACTCTAAAAATCCGCTGATAAGGGTAATTTTTTCGATTTACATAAAGATTGGAGGTTTTTAAATAGTATGTCTGAAACAAAGTTGAAGATAAAAATAGATTTAGTGATCACCAATGCCTCCGAAGTCATCACCTGCTTGGGCGAAGGCATGAGGGATATTGGCGTCCTCCAAAATGCCTGGATTGCCATTAAGGATGGGAAAATTGCTGCTGTCGGTACGGAAGAGGAGATAAAGCAGGAATTCATATTAGAGCATTCGTCCATCATCGATGCTAAAGGAAAGGTTGTCGCCCCCGGTTTCATAGATTCCCACACTCATTTAGTTTTTTATGGTACTAGAGTAGAAGAGTACGCAGCAAAGGTGGCGGGACTTGACCCCCAAAAAATTGGAATTGCTGCAGGACCGAACCGGACTGTTGAATTAACGAGAAATCGACCGGCTGAAGAGCTGTTCGAACAATCGAAATTACGGCTGATGAACATGCTGGATTATGGGATCACCACAGTCGAAAGCAAGAGCGGCTATGGCTTGACGACCGAGAGTGAAATCAAAATTTTAGAGGTCAGCAGAAGGTTGAATAAAGAAACACCAATCGATGTACTTAATACGTTTTTAGGTGCCCATGGATTTCCGGAAAATTTAACGAAAGCCGAATATCTTTTTAAAATCGTCAACGAGATGATTCCGCAGGTAGGAGAGCGGGGACTGGCGGAATTTTGCGATGTTTGGTGTGATGAAGGTTATTTTACTGCAGCGGAATCAGAAGTCATCCTGAAAGCCGGGCTCCAGTATGGAATGAAACCAAAAATTCATGCCGATGCCTATTCCTATATTGGCGGGTCGGATCTCGCAGCCGAAATGAAAATGGTGTCGATTGACCATTTGAATTACACTCCAATTGAAGTAATGGAAAAGCTAGCTGAAGCGAATGTTACCGGGGTGTTAATGCCGGCCCTCGATTTTGCGGTCGCTCATAAACGTCCGTTCGAAGCACGAAGAATGCTCGACCTTGGTATGAACATCGCCTTGGCGACGGATTTATGCCCCGCCTGCTATACCGAATCGATGCAATTTGTGATTAACCTTGCCTGCCGGCTTTATCAGTTCTCTGTGGAAGAAGCGATTAAAGCTGCCACCTATGGCGGCGCAAAGGCGCTTGACCTCGATGACAGGGGTGTCATCGAAGAAGGAAAATTAGCAGACTTGCAAATTTGGGATGTCCCAACCTATAAGCATATCGCTTACGAGCTTGGGACGAACATTGTGGAAACTGTGATTAAGAACGGCAAGATTGTCGTCAGCCGCTAATTATATAAGGAGGGACACTGAATGAGAACGAATCAAGCAGCAAAAGCCGCTGACCATATTAATGCGGGCCGCCTGCAGGAATTGTTTTTGGAGCTGGCAAAAATAAATGCTCCGAGCACAAAAGAAAGTCTTGTGGCGGAGTTTTTGAAAAAAGTACTGCCGGAGCTAGGTTTTACCTTAGAGTTTGATGAGGCACACAAAAATTTCGATGGCGAAGTAGGGAACTTAATCGCCTGGAAGGAAGGAACCGATCCTTCGATTCCGCCGTTATTTTTCTCAACGCATATGGACACGGTACTGCCAACTGAAGGATTGAAGCCAGTCATTAATGAAGGCGTCATTTATTCAGATGGCACGACCATACTTGGAGCCGACGACAGGGCGGCCTTGGCAGCTTATTTGGAAGCGATCCGCGCCATTATCGAGAGCGGCGTCCCGCATGGACCGATTGAATTCATTTTAACGGTCAATGAACAGCCGGGCCTAGTTGGTGCCACATATATGGATTACAGCAAGGCAAAAAGTAAAACCGGCTATATATTTGATAGCAGCGGTGATGTCGGCCAGATTATTTTAAAAGGCCCCTACAGCAGCCGGATTTGGATGGAGGTTCAGGGAAATGCCGCCCATATCGCCCTCAATGCTGAAGAAGGCAACAGCGCGATTCTTCTTGCGGCCGATGGATTAGCGAATATGAAGCTTGGTGCGATTGATGAGGAAACACTTGCCAATATTGGGGTTATCAAAGGCGGTGAACTGACATCGATCATTCCGGGCATTGTCACGATTGCCGGTGAGGTGCGAAGTTTTTCAAAGGAAAAATTAGATGCCCAGCTAAAGCATATGGAGGAAGTCATGAAGCAGGCCGCCGCGAAAAAGGGCGGAAAAGTGAACGTAAGGATTGAGAAAAAGTACCTCGGCTTTGATATTCCAGAGGATGATATTTTAGTAAAAACAGTGGAAGCTGCGGCTCAAAATATAAACGTGAAGCCGTATTTAACGAAAACATTAGGCGGTGCCGATACGAATGTGTTAAATGAACATGGACTAATCTGTTTGACGCTTGGACTGGGATTCCAAAATATCCATTCCTTCAGGGAATGTATCAGCATTGATAACCTGATTAATACAGGGCGATTAACAGCTGCATTGATAGAACAATGGTATGTAAACCATAAAACCGAGGAATAATTGGAATGTATTTTTATTAGGCTGTTGTAATTCTATCATGGTTGATTGAGGTGTCTGAAGCACAAATCAACTACTAAGTTTAATAGAGTTAATTAAGAGCTTTATAATGTTTTATAAAGTCGAAAACCTTCATAGGAGTGAGAAATTATGGGCAGCAAAGAATTGGTAGAGTTGAAATTAGTAGAATTAGACGGCTTGACCCTGGACCGTTATAAAGTGGAAAGCGTCGCAAAGGGCGAGGCGAAAGTAGACATACCGGAGCATAACTGGCTGCGGGTGCGGGAAAGCCGCAAGCGCGTGGAAAAACAAATCAATGATGGAAAAGTCGTATACGGTGTGAATACCGGGTTCGGAAAACTCAGCGATATCGAAATTGACCGGGAAGATAATGCGAAATTGCAGTTGAATTTATTGCGTGCCGATGCAGTCGGTGTCGGCGAACCGCTTCCCATCCCCGTTGTCAGAGCGATGATGACACTGAGAGCCAACTCCCTTGCGAAAGGCTTCTCTGGAATCAGGGAAGAAACGCTGCAGCTACTCATCGACATGATCAACAATGGGGTTCATCCGGTTGTTCCTTGTAAGGGTTCGGTCGGTGCAAGCGGCGATCTAGCTCCGCTTTCTCATATTGCGATTGTATTAGTCGGCGAGGGGAAAGCCGAATTCAAAGGCGAAATCCTGCTGGGTGCAGAAGCTCTAAAACGTGCGGGGCTTAAACCGGTATCCCTTCAAGCAAAGGAAGGTCTTGCCCTTATTAATGGAACTCAGGCGATGTCTGCAGTAGGCACACTTGCTTTAAATGAAGCAGAACGTGTCGGTGTTGCCGCTGATATGGCCGCCTGTTTAACGATGGAGGCACTGAACGGAGTGGTTTCTGCTTTTGACAGCGAGCTTTTAGCGGTCCGGCCGCATCCGGAGCTGGAATTGGTGGCTTCACGGATGAGGAATTGGCTGGAGGGCAGTAAACGTATTACCCGCCAGGGAGAAATTCGCATACAGGATGCTTACTCGATTCGCTGTATTCCCCAGGTTCATGGTGCCTCATGGCAGGCGATTCAGTATGTCGATCAGCGCTTGAGTGTGGAGATGAACTCAACTACCGATAACCCCATTGTTTTAGAAAGCGGTGAAATTCTCTCAGGAGGGCACTTCCATGGACAGCCCATCGCCTTATCGATGGACTTTTTAAAGGTGGCGGCAGCAGAATGGGCGAATATTTCCGAGCGCAGAACAGAAAGGCTCGTCAATCCGCAATTGAGCGGTCTATCGCCATTCCTGGCAGTAGACCCTGGATTGGAGTGCGGACTGATGGTGGCGCAATATGCTGCAGCATCGCTTGTTTCGGAAAATAAAGTTCTCGCTCACCCGGCAAGTGTGGACTCGATTCCGACTTCGGCCAATCAGGAGGACCACGTCAGCATGGGGACGATTGCCTCAAGACAAGCCCGCGAGATCATTCATAATTCTGCAAGGGTTATTGCGATTGAAATGATCTGCGCCTCCCAGGCGATTTATTTGGAAAAAGCAGAAAAGGAATTGGCACCGGCAACAAGAGCGTATTTAGAGAAAATTCGGGAAATCTGTCCGCCGCTTGAATCGGACCGGGCGATATCAGATCAAATCGAAGAACTGGCGCAATTTATTTTAAGGGATCCATCTTTGATTTAAGTTTTAAAGAAAGAGATTGAGCTGTTCAAGGCTTAATCTCTGCATAAAAGTCTGAATTTTAAGACTTCTAAATATAAAGGGGGATCATTATGAAGTCGTATAAAATTTTATTTATCGTGTTCGCCTTAGTGTTGATTGTATCAGCATGCGGTACCAGCAAGACCACCAGCGGAGGTGGAGAAGGCAGTCAGGACAAGAAAACACTGAAGGTTGTGACCAACGCGGAATATGCTCCGTTTGAATACATGGATAAGGGAAATATCAAAGGGTTTGATCTTGATTTTATCAAAGTTGTGGCAAAAGAAGCCGGTTATCAAATTAATGTCGTGAATACCGGATGGGATCCTTTATTTGTTGAAATAAAAGGGAAAACAGCTGATTTTGGTATTTCAGCAATCACAATTAACGATGAACGGAAGCAGACGTATGATTTTTCAACCCCTTACTTTTTATCAACCAATGAAATCCTCGTGCCGGATGGAAGCACGATTAAAGGTGCAGCAGATTTGAAAGGGAAAAAAGTAGCTGTGCAAAATGGAACGACAGGGCAAGAGGCTGTTGAAACCATTCTTGGAAAAAACAGTCCCGACCTGAAAAAATTTGAGAGCACCAACTTAGCGATAATGGAATTGAAAGGCGGCGGTGTAGATGCCGTGGTTGCTGATAACACAGTCGTCGAAGAATACGTAAAAAATAATCCAAACGAAAAAGTAGTCTTGATTAAAGATGATGCAGCCTTTGAAAAAGAATTTTATGGACTGATGTTTCCAAAGGGCAGCAAGCTAAAAGCCGACTTTGACAAAGCCATCAAAACAGTGCTGGAAAACGGTGAATATGCAAAGATTTACCAACAGTGGTTTAAGGCTGCTCCGGATGTGAGCTTGTTAAGCGAATAATGGTGGAATTGCGTAACTCTTCTACAAAAGGCAGTTACGCAATTTTTGGGTGAGAAAAATTTTAATAAAGGAGGATTAACCTATGGATTTTCGTTTTGATTTAATATCTGAATATAGTTCTTTTTTTCTAAAAGGGACGATGCTCACTATCGGTCTTTCCATTGCCAGTATTTTGTTCGGAACGATTTTGGGGCTCTTAATTGGACTCGGCAAAATGATGAAAAATAATTTTCTTGCGCAGCCGTTTGCCTGGTATATCGTCTTTTTCCGCGGAACACCTTTTTTGGTTCAAATATTGTTGATTCATTTTGCCGTTGTGCCGTTGTTCCTTGGAAAAACGAATGCCATTGTGGCAGCTATTTTAGCTCTTTCGTTTTGTTCTGCTGCATATATTGCGGAGATTTTCCGCGCGGGGATCCAATCGATTGATCGGGGACAGATGGAGGCGGCACGATCGTTGGGGATGAATCATCTCCAAGCGATGCGCTATGTGATTTTGCCGCAGGCTTTTAAACGGATGATCCCACCGTTAGGAAATGAGTTTATTGTGTTAATCAAGGATTCGTCACTGGCCGCATTAATTGCAGCGCCAGAGCTCATGTATTGGGGACGAGCCATGCAGGGGCAGTATTTTCGGGTCTGGGAGCCGTATCTTACCGCAGCAGTAATCTACCTCCTGTTAACACTTAGCTTAAGCTTTCTTCTAACTAAACTAGAGAGGAGGCTCGCGACCGGATGATCAAAGTGAGAAATTTAAAGAAATCATTTGGGCATCATGAAGTATTAAAGAACATTAATGTTTCGGTTCAGCCGCAGGAGGTTGTCGTGGTGATAGGTCCTTCCGGCTCAGGGAAGTCCACCTTTTTACGGTGTATCAATTTATTAGAGACGATTTCAGACGGACATGTTTATATAGAAGGTATTGATCTTGCGGACAAAAAAACAGATATCAATAAAGTGCGGACGGAAGTGGGCATGGTCTTTCAGCAGTTTAATCTGTTTCCACATAAAACGGTTATTGAAAATATTATGCTCTCGCCGATGAAGGTGAGAAAGGTTGCTGCGGAACAAGCAAGGGAGAAAGGGTTGGCCCTTTTAAGAAAGGTTGGGCTCGAAGACAAGGCGGATGCATATCCGGATTCGCTTTCCGGGGGCCAAAAGCAGCGTGTCGCCATTGCCAGGGCCTTGGCAATGGAGCCGAAAATTATGCTTTTCGATGAACCCACTTCTGCCCTGGACCCGGAAATGGTTGGCGAGGTATTAGAGGTGATGAAGCAGCTCGCCAAGGAAGGAATGACAATGGTCGTTGTGACCCATGAAATGGGTTTTGCTAGAGAAGTTGGCGACCGTGTCATTTTTATGGATGGCGGCTTCATTGTAGAAGAAAATGTTCCAAGTGAATTATTCGAGAATCCAAAAGAAGAACGGACGATATCCTTTTTGAGTAAGGTTTTGTAAAAAAGAAGACCAGTTCGCGCTGCGATTTGGTCTCTTTTATCCGCGAGTAAACGAGGTATTTCGGCCAGTAATAGTAGTGTTTCCGCGAGTAAATATGAAATATTAGCGATAAAAATGCCACCCCCCATAAAAAAAGGTGACCTATCCAGGTCACCCTCTCCACTACTTAAGCTGATTTCTTAAAGCGTACCGTTTTATCCCACATTGGTTCTTTCTTTGAGCGCTTCAGTTTGATTTGGAAATAAACGCCGCGTGCCAACAGGAAGACCCAAAGCTGGGCGTAGGTAAAATACATCAAGAAAGAAACAACCAAATCACTCAATTTCATACGTTTATCGATTACTTGTGAAGCAGTGAGCTGAATAAAGTAAATCAGCCAGGACTCAAACCAGATTGTCATCAGCGGCACAGCTGCATCACTCTTCAATTTGCCGAAAAGGCCCAGCACAAACCAGGTATCAGACACTAATAGAAAAGAAACGAAACCAATGTAGATGACTAGCAATTGTGAGGAATGGATAAAATTTTTGCCTTTGAAAAACTTAGGTTCCTTCAAGGTTTTTTCAATCAGATATAAATTGCCCTGCATCCAGCGAGTACGCTGTTTGATCCACACTCTTAAGTTTTCCGGCTCCTGCTCCCACGTTCTTGCTTCCGGGACAATCGGCAGCAAGCCGCCATTTTGTGTGAGCGTTAACGTCAAATCTGCATCCTCTGCCAAAGCATACGGATCAAAGCCGCCTGCCTCCAACAAAGCTTTCCTGCTTATAAGCACGTTCGTTCCAGTTAGGGACCCCAATTTAAAAAGCTTCCATCTTCCAGCCTGCATGATTAATTGAAATGATGAAAACTCTAAGGCAATCATCCGGGTTAGTAAATTGGTTCTTTCGTTGATTGTCTTCACATAGCCGACAGCCCCGATTGCCTGTGGAGTGGTTTCAGCTGCTTCGACAAGTAATTGGAGTGCTTCCGGCTCGGGTTGATTATCCGCGTCATAAACACAAACATAATCTGATTGACTAATCGAGATCCCGTAATTGAGCACCCGGGATTTTCCCTTCGGTGTTCCAGAAGGAACTTCGATATGGTGTATGTTATTGAAAGTTTGAGCGTAAAAACTTGCAATGTTTCCAGTCTCATCCTGAGAATTATCATTTAACAAATAGATATCCAGACGCCCTGGGTATTTTATTTTTGTCATGGCATAAAGCGTTTCAGCGATAACGACTGCTTCATTATGGGCAGGGATGAGGATGGAAACGCTTGGGTAGTGGTCCAATGGTGTGTGCGGCCGCTTTTGGCCGCGATAAATGATTCCGGTAACGGTTAAAATGGAATAATAGAGTAATAGAAGCCAGAAAAAGATTGAGATGGTGGTCAGCGCTAAATTCATGCAATTTTCTCTCCTTTTCTCCAAGCTTGAATTAAGGAGTGAATTGCATTCCAATTGTCTGATACTTCTACTCTTTCAATATGATGTAAAACGGAATCGAGTCCTTTTGCTTTTTTTATAGCCTGAGTGATCCGTTCTACGACAATTTCCACACCATTTTCATTCGTATTATTTAAAAATATCAAAATTTCCGTGCCATTTAAATGGCAGGCAATATCGTACTCTGCTCGGATTGATTGTAAAATAAGTTTGGATAATGTTTCATTGATGATTCTCGCTTTATATGCGACTTCTTCACTATTAAAAAGGAGTTTTACTAAAAATGCTTGTTCTTTTCTTCGTTTCATTCCTGTAAAAAGAAGATGGGCCTGGGCAAGGAACTCGTTAAAAGTGAGGAAGCCTGTATTTTCTTCGACTTTTTGAAGTCTTTCAATCTCTCGTTTTAGGGTTTTGATTTCATTGCTGTTACTTTGCAGACAATACCCGCAAATCCAAGCTAATATCACTCCAATAGTGATCACCACCTGCAGTTGAATATTCATCCCTTGGGCGATAATATCAAGATGCTTGTTCCAAGAAAATCCAACATTAAGGAAGCCGAGAGCTAAAATAAAGGTGACCAAGATTGAAAAACTAAAGATGGGACGGACTATAATCGATAGCAGTCCAATAAGTGCCATGGTGAACAGCATGGTGATGATGAAATATTGATCTAAAACAAATTGAGCCCAGATGAAAGTAAGGAGAAGTCCAAGCAGCAAAAGCATGGGGTTTGAGTAATATTTCATATTAAGGCCTCCTCTATTTTAAAAATAGGATGAATGTAGCAGAACTAAGTATCTATAATTGAAGTTTACCACAAATTTTTACAATAAAATTGAAAATTCGTATTTTATTACTAATTTTCTAGGTAATTTGACATTTTAATTGTAAAATTAATGGTAGATATTTAGTTTTATAGGGGGGAAGCAATGAAGTTCTTCTTAAGCCTTGCGATATTTATTATCATTCTGGCTCAAACTGGGATTGCCCATGGTAAGGAGCCTGTTAACAACAAAGTGTTAATCATCTATACCCAGACTGGGTTCGAGAATTTAACTCAAATTAGGATCTTAGACAGTTTGATTGGCCATTTTTCTAACAATATTTCTATCATAAAGGATAGTCAAATCGGGTCAGTAAATCTAGAACAGTATACCCATCTTTTTTACTTCGGTTTAGAGCAGGTGAAGGTAGATTTAAGGGACTCTATTAAAAGGTTTAATGGACCTGTTTTTATAATCGGAAAAAATATTGAACAATTTGGTTTATCCTTTGTTACCGCGAAAGGTGAAACCCTTATAAAGGCTGTATCTCTTAAGGAAAAGGGGTTAACCATTCCCTTGCCTGAGGAGCGATTAGCCTTAAAAATGGAAGCAGATTCAACAGCTCAGGTTCTGCTGGAGGGGATGAATAAAGAGGGGAAAAACATTCCCTTATTAATAAGGAAGGATCGGTTCTATTATTTAGCAAGTGAATCCTTGTTTAACCCCATTGGGAATTTTTTAGGGGAAGTGCTGTTCCCTTTTTTTAACCATCCTAAAAACAATCTTCATAATAAGTATCTTAGATTAGAGGATATTAACCCAAAAACGGACCCTGATAGACTAATGGAAATAGCAAAATACTTAAAGGAGAAGAATATTCCATATATCATTTCACTAATACCTGTCTATTCCGATGCAAAATCAAAGACAGAAGTTCACTTATCCGATTCTCCTAAACTCGTAAAAACCTTAAGATTTATGCAGAACCATGGAGGCAGTATCATTCTGCATGGGTATCGTCATAAGTACAAGGATAGTGAAACAGGCGAAGGCTTTGAATTTTGGGACGTTGAAAATGATCGGCCTATTTTTCAAGAAAAAGACGAAGCAGTCAAAAAACGGCAGGATTTTCATTCTGAAGAAGAATACATAAAAAATAGTGAAGACTTTGAACGTAAATATATCGAAACTATCATTGAAAAAGGGATTCAAGAGCTAGTCACACATAAACTGTACCCACTTGCATTTGAGGCACCGCACTATGCGATGTCAGAAACGGGCTACCAAGTATTGTCCAAGCATTTTTCTACCTATGTGGGCCATATCCAATTAACGGATCAGTCATGGCAGGGAGTTTATGCCCCTTTGTTTGAGACAGAACCAAGCTATCTCCATGGCATGAAAGTTCTGCCCGAAACAGTTGGATATGTAGTTGACGGTGATAAGAATTCCATAAATGAAATAGAAAAAAAGTACCTTATTAATGAAAATTTCTCTGATGCCTACATTTCAGGCTTTTATCATCCTTATCTCGGCTTACAAAAGTTGAAAAGCTTAGTCACTGCCTTTGAATCGGTCCCCAACACTGAGTGGCTGGATTTGAAAATGTTCGATAATAGGGTTTCGGTCCCAGGAATAACGATTACTTCAGAAAATGGAAAAATGACAGTAAATAAAGACTTCATTTCTAGCGAGTACGAAAGGAATAACTTTTTGAAAAAACTCATTCCATGGACTGTGTCCTCAGGTCTGATCATCATTTTTATAATTTATGCTATTTTGGCGCGCAGAAATAGGCAGCGCCAATGAGGTGTTTAGATTGAATCCCATAGTGGGTTCTTTTTTTTATTGGGATAAGGGAAAAACAACAATTTATGCGAAAATAGCCTTGGATAATAAAACCATTTAAAAGCATACTAAAACATGGAATTATTTTTCGGAAATAGGCTATTAGTCTGAACCAATAAAATGAGGAATTCACGATGGAATTACTTTCACGCCATTTAGTTGAAAATGAAGCATTCCTGAAATCAACTTTCATCGATTGTCCTGATGTTATTTTTCGCAGCTTTTTAATCGGGAAAGAAACAAAAGCCCTTCTTATTTATACGGAAGGTTTGGCCAATATAGAAGAAATCGATAAAAATGTACTTTCACCCCTTATGCAGCAAGAAACAGAGGGAATCCCGGACATTCAGGCGGTACTTGAACAGAAGCTGTCCGTTTCAAAAGTGAAACCAGTTACTGATACAAAACAGACCGTTCAGGAAATTTCTTCAGGGAATCCGGTTATGTTAATTGATCAGCAACTACCTGGCATCACAATAGGTTTAGCGAAATGGGAAAAACGTGCCATTGAAGAACCGATGGCTGAATCCGTCGTTCGGGGTCCAAGGGAGGGCTTTACGGAAACCATCAGTGTTAACATATCGCTTTTACGAAGAAAAATTAAGTGCCCAAATTTAAAAATGAAATCATTAGTCGTAGGGCGCTATAGCCAAACGCAAATTGTTTATATGTATATCGAAGGGATTGTTGATCAACATCTGCTTGATGAAGTCCATAACAGGCTGAACCGCATTGATATCGACGGTGTATTGGAGAGCGGCTATATCGAAGAGTTCATCGAGGATTATCCTTATTCACCTTTCCCGCAAATTTTAAATACAGAACGTCCGGATGTTGCCGCATCAGGCTTGCTGGAAGGCCGCGTAGTTATTTTAGTCGATGGCACACCAATTGTTTTGATTGCACCAATCTCCCTGTATTCTTTGTTTCAGGCTTCTGAGGATTATTATCAACGGTTTATGATTGGAACACTCATCCGCTGGCTTCGTTATATTTTATTGCTCATCGCCTTAGTGCTTCCGTCTACTTATGTGGCGATTCTTACCTATCATCAGGAGATGCTTCCAACGACCCTTTTATTAAGTATAGCGAAATCAAGAGAGCAAATTCCGTTTCCAGCACTGATTGAGGCAGTTATTATGGAGATTACGTTTGAGGCAATAAGGGAGGCTGGGATTCGTTTGCCCAAACAAGTCGGTTCCGCTGTCAGTATTGTTGGGGCTTTGGTCATTGGTCAGGCGGCTGTCTCTTCGGGGCTTGTTTCGGCACCAATGGTCATGGTAGTAGCCATCACAGGGGTCACTTCTTTTGCCATCCCCCGTTACAACGCCTCCACTGCTATTAGAATGCTCCGCTTCCCTATGATGGCAGCGGCAGGGACACTGGGATTACTCGGAATTATGCTCGGGATTCTTGCCATCATTGTTCATTTAAACACGATCCGTTCCTTTGGCGTTCCCTATCTATCACCAATGGCACCGATGAAGGGAGCGGAAATGAAAGATGTATTGATTAGAGCACCATGGTGGTCCCTTAAAAAACGCCCCCGCTTAACAGGATATTCTAATACAAATCGGCAGCCGGAGGGGCAGAAACCAAACCCGCTTAAGGGAACTGAATAGGAGTTGAAGTGGACATGCTTGAACGAGGCAAAATATCGGCATTACAAATGGCCTTTATGATGAATCCGACCATTTTAGCTACTGGTTTACTGCTCGTCCCTGCGATTACTGCGAAAACAGCCAAACAAGATTTGTGGTTATCGCCGATTTGGGCATCTTTCATTGGTTTTATGATTGTATTTGTTGCTTATCGGCTTCATAAGCTCTATCCAAAGGAAACCATGTTTGAATACAGCGAGCAAATTCTCGGAAAAATTCCAGGGAAAATGGTTGGCGCAATTTTCGTTTTTTATTATTTTCATGTAACGGGCATTATCGTCCGTGAGTATGGAGAGTTTATATCAGGCACCTTCCTCCATCAGACACCCATGGTCGTTGTGTTTTCGACCATGATTATTGTTTCCGCCATGGCTGTCTATGGCGGTCTTGAAGTAATAGGAAGATGCTCGGAGATGATTGTCCCCGTTTTGTTAGTCCTTTATTTGGTTATATTTGTCATGCTGTTAAAGGATTTAGATACCAAAAATTTTTTTCCGATGTTGGAGAACGGCTTAGGGCCATCCCTAAAGGGTTCGGTTGTCCTGCAAAGCTGGTTTAGTGAATTTATCCTCGTTTCTTTTTTCTTCCCCTATTTAAGAGATCATGATAAAGGGATGAAATGGGGAATGATATCTGTTTTTAGTGTGATGTTTTATATGGTGCTGACCAATGTAATGGCCCTTTTGTTATTTGGAAAATTGACCGCTTCATTGACTTATCCTGTTATGGTAGCGGCTCGGTATATTAGTATTGCTGAATTTTTGGCCCACTTGGAGTCGATCGTGATAGCCCTTTGGGTTGCCGGTACATTTATAAAGATTACGGTTTTTTATTATGTGCTGGTCCTTGGAATTGCACAGTGGCTGAAGCTTTCTGATTTTAGGTCAATTGTGCTTCCGATTGGATTTTTGCTAGTTCTATTTGGGGTGTGGTCAGCGCCCAATTTGCAGGTACTATCACACTTTCTTAGTACTTCTGCTCCATTTTATTTATTATCAATCCAGGCTGGCATTCCCGTTATTCTTCTTATCATTGCGTGGATTAAGAAGAAAAGGCAGCAAATGAAAGGGAAATTAATAGGATGAATCCGGATTATGGGCAGGCCAACCTTAGGAAAATCTTTTTTCTTTTCCTCATTGTTTTTGTTACTTTGTTAACAGGTTGTTGGGATAGAAAAGAGGTAAATGATCTGGCATTGATACGAGGTGCTGGTATTGATAAAAAACAGAATGGAAAAATGGAGCTTACCGTTCTTTTGTATATTCCAAAGGGCGGCAGCAGCAGTGAACAGGGAATGGAGGGCCCAGGCGGAGGCGGGACCATGCAGACGTTGATCCGCTCTGCTCAAGGAAATACCATTGCTGAAGCGATGTCGATTCTTCAAGAAAAGCTGCCGCGCAAAATTTTCTGGGGCCATTGTGAAGTGTTTATTTTCAATGAGGCGATAGCTAAAGAGGGAATTGCCGAGGATGTCGATTTTTTTATTCGTATGCCAGAGCTTCGAGAACGATCTCAACTATTTATCAGCAAAGAGAGAGCTCGAAAAATATTAAGTCTTCTTCCGCCGCTGGAACGTGATCTTGCAGAAGTAGTTCGAGAATTGGGGGAAGAAAAAATAGGGATGACGGTTACCACCAAAGATTTCGCGGAAATGCTGGTAAGTGAGGCTGGTGATACGGCCATTCCGTGGATTAAGATTCTTCCTCCAATTGAAGGGCAGGAGGAGAAGCGTACCATTGCCTATATTACAGGAACAGCGATATTTAAAAGGGATAAAATGGTGGGTAAAATTGATGATTCCCTTACACGAGGGCTTTTGTGGCTTAGGGATGAAGTGAGGTATTCTACCATCTCCGTTACACCTAAAGGTAAAAAAGGTTTTGTTTCCATGAAATTGCTGCGGGCCAATTCGAAAATCGTTCCGAAAATAAGAAATGGCAAATGGGAAGTCGTACTGAAAGCTGAGGCGGACGATGATATCATGCAAAATACAACCGACATAGACGTGACGAATCCTAAAGTAGTGAAGGCTTTAGAGCAACAATTAAACAGCCAGCTTGCTAACAGAGTGAACGAAACATTAAAGGAAGTTCAAAAGGATATGAAAGCAGACGTTTTTGGGTTTGCAGACGCCTTTCACCGTGAGTATCCTGAAGTTTGGAAAAAAGAAAAACATCGTTGGAATGAAATTTTTCCAAACGTAAAAGTAACCATAGCATCGAAAATTAAAATTCAAAGACAAGGAATGCAATCCGGTCACCCGCTCATTTCTAGTGAGAAGGGGCAAGCAGAATGAAAATGGTTTATTTATTGGGAACGACTCTGCTTGTATTATTAATGGTCCTTTCCCAGTTGGAAAAAATAAACAAAAATCAAAAAAAAGATAAAGTGGTTTTAATTGTTTTTTCAGTTTTTGGATGGCTGATCGCAATCCTGTTAATCTTTTTCCCAGATGTGCCCGGTCCTTCAGAATTAATTGATGTGTTGTATAAGCCTCTAGGAAAACTACTTGAATAGATAGCTTTGGTTCAATATCCCTGATATAGGGATATTTTTTTGTGTAAGGGCTTACATTATTATTGAAATATTCAGAATTGATTAATTGGCGAAAAAATTCCATTGACGAGGGGTTAGGCGATGTTATATATTTTTACATATTGATGTTAGGAAATATAACATTGGGGTGTTTCCATGAAAAAGATTGAGGCAATAATTCGGCCGGAAAGGCTTACAGATACCATAAAGGGCTTGAAAAAGATAGGTATTACCGGTTTTACCGTATCCCAAGTGGTTGGCCGCGGTAAGCAAAAAGATACGCAGGGTGTGTACCGCGGGAAAAATTATCAGGTAACCTTGCATCCAAAAGTAAAGCTGGAAATTGTTCTTTCGGATTATTTGGTAGAATCGACCATCCGCACCGTTGTCCAGGCAGCCCGGACAGGAGAAGACGGAGACGGGAAAATATACGTCTATCCGATTTTGGAGGCGTACAATATTCGGACGGGAACGATTGATTATGATATCGATGATTTAGCAAATCGAGAGGGGGGATCATAATGGCACTGATGTATATCAATACCATTTGGGTGGTTCTGGCTGCGGCCATGGTGTTATTTATGGAGGGAGGCTTCAGTTTATTGGAGGCCGGGTTTGTCCGGACGAAGAATGCTGTCAATGTCACGATGAAGATTTTTGTCGACTTAACGATCGGCGCCTTAGCATTTTGGCTGATTGGTTTTGGGGTTATGTTTGGCAAGGATGCTTTTGGAATTGTTGGCACAAGCCTGATCGGCAGTCCTGAAAAAATTACCCTTTCGATTGAACTGCCCAGTGTGGCGTTTGTGCTTTTTCAGATGGGATTTGCGGTTGCTTGTATTTCAATTATTTCGGGTGCACTGGCAGAGCGGATGAATTTTAAAGCCTATGTAGTCACAGCGGCCCTAATTTGTATTATTATTTATCCTTTGTCCGGTCACTGGATTTGGAATAGCGATGGCTGGCTGGCGAAATTAGGAATGAAGGATTTCGCCGGTTCGGCGGCAATTCATGCGGTTGGCGGCTTTGCTGCTTTTGCGATGGCGAAATGGCTGGGACCAAGGAAGGGCAGATTCAATTCTGACGGCAGTGTTAACGTTTTTGCCCCTAGTAATATTCCATTGGCATCCGCCGGTGCGTTTATTTTATGGTTTGGCTGGTTTGCATTTAATGCCGGCAGTACGTTGGATGCCTCAAGCTCAAGCCTTGCCCCGATTGCAATCAACACGATGTTAGCTGGAGCAAGCGGCGGTTCGGCTGCTTTATTTTTAACGATGAAGAAGTTTGGTAAAGCTGATCCAAGTATGACGATCAATGGCGTTTTAGCGGGATTAGTTGCGATTACGGCTGGCTGTGCGTTTGTTTCCGAATGGAGTGCGGTTTTAATTGGGGCGGTTAGCGGTTTTCTGGTAATATATTCAACGTTATTTGTGGATTATTTAAAGGTGGATGATCCTGTCGGCGCTGTGGCTGTCCATGGTTTTAGCGGTGTGTTCGGAACAATCGCGGTCGGGTTGTTTGACCGGTCAGCGGGATTGATCACCACAGGTGATTTCTCGCTTTTAAAGGTTCAGCTTCTAGGGGCAGCTGTCGTGATTATATGGGGGCTCCTTGGCGGAACGTTTATGGCGAAGGTTTGCGAAAAAACGGTTGGCTTACGTGCATCTGAGCGGGAAGAAGAAGAGGGGCTTGATATGTCCTACCACGGTATTCCGGCATATAACGAATTGGAGCGTTTCACGGATCTGCCAACCAGTTTATTTAATTTCGAAGAAACCACAGGTGTCACGGTTGCGGCTCCTGTTACGAGCAAAGCAAAGGCGGCTGATTAAGCCGCCTTCATTATTGGATCAATTAAGTATCCTATTATCCAAAGCATTACAATAATAAGATTTAGACATTTTCCAACGCCTTATAAATCGCCTTTTTCTTGTACATCTCCTGATCTGCTGACTCTAGTATTTCCTCGAGCGTAACCTTTGTCCCTGGCTTATAGTGGTAATATCCGTGGCTTGCCGAGATTTCGTATGGCTTCTG
Organism: Paenibacillus sp. BSR1-1; assembly: GCF_030403775.1. Classification (GTDB taxonomy): domain Bacteria; phylum Bacillota; class Bacilli; order Bacillales; family Cytobacillaceae; genus Neobacillus. The sequence goes on along the minus strand of NZ_JAQMWQ010000012.1, from coordinate 57,172 downwards.
ATTGGAAACGTTAATCTCATGGAAGGCATACTGAATGTCAGCCCACACTTCCTCGACGTTTTCGACTTTCTTTTTAAAAAAGATCACGATAAATTCGTCCCCGCCTAGGCGGAATAACACGTCCTGGTGATTAAGGTTTTCGCTAATGGTCTCACAGCACGTTTTAATCAGATCGTCACCAATTGAATGACCATAACAATCATTGACGATTTTTAAATTATTTATATCAATATAGCAAATAATAAATTCCTGCGTATCCTCCTTAAGCAATTCTCTTAGCAGCTCAATGCCGCTGCGGCGATTGCGAATGCCAGTCAGCATATCAATCGATGCATGCTGAAGGAGCTCGGCCTCTTTCTTTTTCATGTCGGTAATATCAGTCGAATCGATTAAAATGCAGGTGTCCTCAAGGTAATCAACCAACTCGAAATTAAGAAGCGACCATTTCCATACGTTAGCTGTAATTTGCTGTTCTGTTACATAATTTTTAATGCTTTTTTCCTTTAATAGCCTATTTAAAATTTCCTGCTTTTCATTTGAACTGCTGAACAAAAAGCTTGCATTAACTTGTTCCGGGTAATATTCGACCGCTTGTTTATTCATGAGGACAATCTCATCACTATCGAGCTTTGTCAGAATTAACGGGTTTGGATTCAGATTAAATAGTCTCTGAAAACTTTCCTCATTCCGGCTAAGCTTCTGCTTGTTTAAAAAATCATTTTTTCGAAACGAATAGAAGGCTAGTGCAATGGTAAATGAAATGACGGCGGTCCCTGTAGAGTTAATTAATAGGGAGAGGTACGAATAATGATTGGACTCAATTAGATATAAGCCGATTAAGAATAATATATGGACGGTGACATACTGGAATAATAGATTCCTAGGACGAATCGGGAAGATGACCGCCACTCCCAGTAATATTATGATATAGGCGTAAATGTTTCCGGTGAATAGCTGACTGTTGATAGAGGAAACGGCCCCAATCAACAAATAGAGGGAAACATAGCCACTTACAATCAAACCTTTAGGAGCTTTCTTATTCCGATAAATCATAAGAAAAATGAGTGATATCACCAGTCCAGTAAGATGTACGCTTTCGAGCACCAATTTAAACATGGGCCTGTCAAGATTTTTAAAAAATATGAAGTCGACAATGAAAAAACATGGATAGGTGAAAATTAGCATATAGGAAACGAGTTTTATTCTTTCAAATAACTGCTCGTCATTCACTTGATTGAATTCTTGTGTTGTTACTAGATTCTTAGTGAAGGATTTCAAGTTGATCCTCCTTTTTTCTATTTATCCTCGGTATTTTAGCATATTTTTGAGGAAAGAAAAGGGAATTTGTGTTTATTTTAAAATAAAAGAGCCGAAAACGGGGACCGCATTCCCTTTATCAGCGCATTTCCTATGTTTATCAGCGCATTTCGCGTGTTTATCAGCGAATCCGGCCACTTTTTCAGCGAATCGAAATTTAAAAGAGATGGAGGATTATTCTTACCCATCCAAATAAGGCCAGCCATAATGGGATGCTTAGCGCTGTACCCCATAGCAATCCTGTGAAAAAACTTTCCCGCTCTTCCATTAAAACCACTCCTACTTGAAAGAATTCCTTCATCAGTATGGTCAAGTTCGTGGATAGCTATTACTTAAAATAGCAAACAGAACAGCGGAAAAATGGAGAAGCGTGTCAGGTAGAATTAAATGTTTTCGACAGAATGAATTAAGTCCTTTATCTTTTCCCTCGCACCCGTGCGCCATTGTTTGACAGCTGAGACCGAAACCTTCTCCCGTTCGGCAATCTCTCTAATCGAATATCCGTAGAAGACCGAATCGAGGACCCATTTTCTTTGGCTTGGCGTCAGCGTGGAGCAATAGGTTAATAGAGTTTCTTTTTCTAATGGACAGACTGAACAATCGTCTTCAATACCCGCCCAGAATTCTTCCTTAAGATAAAGGTTTCGTTCGCTGTCCCGATACGATTTACGTAATTCCATGAGAAGATGGCCGCGAATATAGGAGTAGGCATAGTTGGTAAAGCTCCCTTTTTCAGGATTGAAGCGCCTGCTTGCCTCCCACAGAGCGATGAGCGCCTGCTGGTAAAATTCGTCCTTGTTTTTGTATAGATGGAGCGAGTTGATAATCTTTTGGATCATCGGCTGGTACTGTTCTACTAATTGTTCGAAGCTTTCCAATGGTAAATTCCTTTCAGAAAGCGCGCTATACTTGTATTCCCGGGTACCTCTACCATAGCCGGAATGGTTCAGCTTATCGAATGTGACAAAATCACTTTTGAAGGGCATTTTGGCCTTGAACCGTCGATTTTTATGCACAAAAGTGATTTTTGGAGCTCATTTTTGCTCATTCGTTAGATTATTGACATAAAAAAATCTTTTGCAAGAATTGCCGATATTTGTTTATCGAAACCTCATTGACGGCACAGAAAATTTGGACTATTCTAAACTCAACCCGCAAGCAATTAATCATCTACTTAACCAGCAAAATTGAAAGCGTTTTAATGGCCCCTTTTTTTAAAAAAAATACTTCAAATGGTATATACCATTATTAAGATTGACAAATTTTTTAGGAACCTCAACAATTAGTTTTAGGAGTGACCATCAACTAAAATAGGGGAATATATCAGATGAGCAGAATGATACGAGACGAAGAGGATCAGGTTCCTTTTTATAAGCAGCTAAAGGAAAAGATTCTGGATGATATTGAGAGTGGAAAGCTGAAGCACGGAGATAAGCTTCCGTCTGAAAGGGAACTGGCCGAGCAATTTCAAATCAGCCGGATGACGGCGAGGCACACACTTTCAGTCCTGGAAAGAGAAGGTGTGGTCGAGCGGCGGGTAGGCGCGGGAACGTTCATAACCAACAACAAAATTGAAATGGACTTTATTACCTTTAATAGTTTTACGAAAAATATGATGAACAAGGGGTTTATTCCCAGCACAAAGGTACTTTCCATCGGAAAGACCGTGGCCAAGCCCCATATCGCCAGGAAATTGAATGTGCCAATCGGAGAAACACTTATCTCCTTAAAACGATTGCGCTCAGTCAATGAAATGCCGGTAGCGATCGAAGAATCGTTTATTTCTGAAAAACTATGTCCAAATCTCGAACAGTTTATCTTCGATAATGTATCTCTCTATCAAATCTTGGAGGATCAATACGGGATTGTTCTAGTTAAGGCAAAGGAGCAAATGCAGGTTACTTTTTCGGAGGAATGTGATAGTAAGCTATTAAAAATCCGCTCTGAAAGTCCGTGTATATATCAGGAGTCCGTCGCCTACGACCCCCACGACCAAGAAATAGAATTTTCCACTTCTTTAACTAGAAGCGATATCGTAAGGTTTTATTCTGAACTGAATCTGAAATGATTTTGTTTCAGATTTACATGAAATGGTATATACCATTAAGGGGGGCTGAGATGAAGGTAATTGGTGTAGGTGACAATGTGGTCGATAAATATATGTATAAAAAAACGATGTTTCCCGGCGGGAACGCCCTGAATTTCGCCGTCTATGCCAAGCAATTAGGGATTGAATCCGCCTATCTGGGCGTTTTCGGGAATGATTTAGCGGCCGTACATATTATTGAAACATTAAAAAGCTTGGATGTGGATATTTCAAAATGTCGCCAGCATAAAGGAGAAAACGGTTTTGCTGCGGTCGATTTAGTTGATGGCGACCGGGTATTTATTGGCGGGAATGGTGGAGGTGTACAGAAGGATCATCCAATTGTTCTTAACAACGAAGACCTCGACTATGTTAAATCTTTCAATCTAGCTCATAGCAGCATCTACAGCGATATGGATACAGAGCTGCCAAAATTGAAGGAAGCGGGCATTCTCGTATCCTATGATTTTTCGAGTGACTACACTGATTCATTGCTACAACAAAATTGCCCCCATATTGATATTGGTCTCCTTTCATGCGGGCAGCTGGCTGTTGAGGAAGCTGAGAATCTATTAAAACGAGTTTATGACTTTGGCAGCAGGCTGGCGGTTGGCACGATGGGCTCGCGGGGCGCGGTGGTTTTTGATGGCGAGAATTTTTACCGTCAAGAGCCGCATTTTGTTCAGCCAGTGGATACACTCGGTGCCGGCGACTCCTTTTTTACAGCGTTTATTCTGCATCATTTAGCTGGAAATCAATTAGAAAGAAGCTTGGAAGAAGGCGCAAAATTCGCAGCCAAAACCTGTCTGGTCGATGGCGCTTTTGGCTATGGGATTCCGTTTTAATTTTTATAAAAATAAGGAGGGTCTATTGCTATGAAAACAAAGCTGGTCTTAACATTCATGTTGGTGTTCGCCCTGTTGCTAGCGGGGTGCTCGAGCTCTTCGTCTACAAAGGAAGATGAGTCAGGAAAAGTAGTGTTAAAGTTTCTGCATAAGTGGCCGCAGCCAGAATACGCTCCCTATTTTGAAGAAGTGGTTAAAGATTTTGAAAAGCAGAATCCTAATATCAAGATTAAGATGGAAGCCATTGCCGATGAACCAATCAAGGACAAACTTCGTGTCATCCTCGGTGGCAACGAAGTTCCGGACATCATGTTCTCCTGGTCCGGCGAATTTGCCCGCAAGTTCGTCCGCGCTAATGCAGCCCTAGATTTGACCCCGTATCTAAATGAAGATACAGCTTGGAAGAACAGCTTTATTCCAGCATCCCTGCAGCCTTTCACCTCTGACGGAAAAAACTACGGTATCCCGCTTAGATTCAATGGTAAATTCTTTGTTTACAACAAGAAAATTTTTGAAAAATATAACCTGCAGGAGCCCGCGACCTGGGATGAATTTTTACAGACTCTCGATACGTTGAAAAAGGGCGGTGAAACTCCGCTCATTCTTGGAAATCAAGATCCATGGGCCGCGATTCATTACTTAACAGGATTAAACCAAAAAGAAGTTTCTCAGGATGTAAGAATGAAAGACTATAATCCAGGTTCAGGCGAATTCACTGACCCAGGCTATGTCAAAGCGATGGAACTGTTAGCAGATTTGAATAAAAAGGGTTATTTTATGAAAAATGTCAACTCCAGCTCACATGATATGGCGAAGCAATTATTCTTCGCCGGCAAGGGCGCGATTATGTATGTGGAACTAGAGGAATTTGCCGATATGGATAAAAACATGAAGGGCAATTGGGGCTTCTTCCCGATGCCGTCGATTGCCGATGGAAAAGGAAACCAGAATTTCATCACCGGCGCACCAGATGGCTTTATCGTTTCTTCGAAAACCAAGCATCCTAAAGAAGCAATCCAGTTCCTGAAATTCTTAACAAGCAAAGAAAATTCTTTGAAACTGGTCAAAGAAATCGGTTGGCCAAGCCCGATTGACGGAGCCACAAACCCAGACACAGCTTTGAAGGAAGTGGCTGAAGGTGTTGAGGCGATGAAGAAAGCAGAAGGCATGGCGGAGTGGCTTGATACTGATGTTCACGCAAAAGTGGCGGATGTGTATTTATCTAATATCCAGCTCTTGCTCGATGGCTCGAAAACACCGGAACAAATTATTAAGGAAGTTCAAAAGGTAGCGAAGCAAGTCCAAAGTGAAGTGGAATAAGAATGAGAAGGGCAGGCAGTTGCTTGCGATTTGCCTGCCCCTTCCTGGAGGGAGAAGATATGACAAGAACCTTTCGCAATAGCCGTACGGCCTTACTATTTATTTTGCCGGCACTCCTTCTCATTCTCATGTTTGTGTTTCTGCCGATTGTCTTAAATCTCTACAATAGCTTATTTAGGTGGAATTCGTTCGAGGTGGGGAGAGCATTTGTTGGCTTAGAGTATTACGGGAGGCTTTTTAAAGACCCGATCTTTTTTACGGCTTTGAAAAATAATTCCTTATACGCGGTCATTTCGTTACTGTTTCAAGTCGGCGGTGGTTTGGTTATTGCTGCTATTTTAGAAGATAAATTGATTCGAAGGTTCCAGCCCTTTTTCCGGACGGTGTTTTTTATTCCGTCTGTTGTATCGATTGCGGTTGTCGGATTGCTCTGGCAGCTCCTTTATAATCCGGAAGTCGGCTTGGTTAATGGTGCCATGAAGGCGATTGGACAGTCGGAATGGGCACGCTCCTGGCTTGGTGATAGTGAAGTGGCCATTTACGCGGTCGTCGCCGTGTCACAATGGCAGTATACCGGATATATGGCGATGCTGTTCATTTTAGCGATGCAAAAAATTCCGTATGAATACTATGAAGCGTCGATGATTGATGGCGCTTCTAAAATTAAAACGTTCCTGTTTATTACCTTGCCGCAGATTAAGGAAATGATTCTAGTTGGCACGGTGATCACCGTGATTGGCGCGTTTAAGGTGTTTGATGAAGTGTACATTATGACTAACGGGGGGCCGGGCCGTTCGACGGAAGTGCTGGGGACGATGCTGTACCGGGCGGCTTTCCGAAATGATGAAATGGGCTATGCCTCAACAATCGGAACGGTGATTTTTGTGATAACGCTGACCCTGTCTTTGGTTCAGTTGAAATTAGGGAAATCGGGACAGGAGGTGTAGCGGGTATGGAACCTTTGGTGAATACGGAAAAAGTGGCGGAGTTTCGCAGTTCGCGGGTTAACTTGACCTTGGTCAAAAATAGATTGTTTCAATTTGTGGTGTTCATCTGGTTTAGTGTCTTCGCTTTATTGATCATTTACCCGATTATCTGGCTTGCCTTAAGCGGACTGAAATCGAATAGTGATTTTTTCCTGAATACGTGGTCGCTGCCAAAGGAATGGCTGTGGAGCAATTATAAAGCTGCCTGGGACGCGGGTATCGGCAAATTCTTTTTAAATAGTGTGCTCGTGACGCTTGTTTCAGTGATGGCGGTGCTGCTGCTCGGGTCGATGGCGGCTTTTGGCTTGAGCCGTTTCCATTTTAAAGGTCAGAATCTGGTGCTTGTTCTGATTTTAAGCGGTCTAATGCTGGCACCACAGGTCAGCTTGATTCCTTTGTTTAAATTGCTGCAGGGGCTGGGGCTTTACAATACGTATTGGGCGTTAATTCTTCCGTATGTGGCGTTTCAATTGCCGTTTGCGATTTTCTTAATGAGATCTTATTTTTTATCCATCCCGCGAGAGCTTGAGGAGTCTGCAATTATCGATGGGTGTAATAGCTGGAAGGTGTATTGGCACATTATCATCCCGATGGGGAAGCCGATTATTGCTTCCTGCGCGTTGCTGGCGGGGATGAATGTCTGGAATGAATTTATGTTCGCGCTGGTATTCGTGGAGGATTCTGCGCTTCGAACGATTCCAGTTGGTCTAATGAATTTGCGCAGTCAATTGAATACTAATTTTGGAATCCAATTGGCCGGCTTAGCGATTTCTGCGCTTCCGATGATTATTGCCTATATTCTCTTTCAAAAACAATTTGTGCGCGGGCTGTCGGCTGGCAGTGTGAAGGGGTGATTAGGGGGAATGCTTCCCTATTTCAGCCTGATTGGTTTAAATGGTATATACCAAATCAATGTAGGGTTCTTTTTATGCCAAACAGATAAAAAAGGAGGACAAAAAATTGTTAGCAGACGTTAAAAATGCCTTAGAGGTTTTCAAAAAACGTGAAATTGACCGAGTTTATTTCGTCGCATGCGGGGGATCTTCCTCCCTGATGTATGCCAGTAAATATGTATTAGATCGTGAGAGTGCAACAATCGATTCTGATTTATACAGCCCCAATGAATTCATTCACCGTAACCCGCGAAAGCTCAATGAAAAATCATTGGTGATATTGTGCTCTCACTACGGAAAAACACCAGAAACCGTGGAAGCGGCCCGCTTTGCACGCGAAAAAGGGGGATTAACCGTTTCATTAACCTTTGATGCTGATGCACCGCTGGCCCAAGAGTCTGAATATGTCATTGTTTATGAAGATGGCAAAGAAGTGAACGAATCACCTGCGATTATGCTTGAGCTTGTTTTCGGACTCCTTGCAGCTAAAGAAGGTAATGAAAGATTCAATGATGTTGTTTCTTCATTAGAAAACCTAGGGCCAATTTTAGAAAAAGAAAAGGCGAAATTTTTATCACGGGCAAAGGCGTTTGCGGAGTCCTATAAGGATGACAAGGTTATTTACACAATGGGCAGCGGCGCTAACTACGGGATTGCCTACTGGTTTGCGATATGCCTGCTAATGGAAATGCAGTGGATCCATTCCCATGCCCTCCATGCCGGCGAATACTTCCATGGACCATTTGAAGTGCTAGATAAAGACGTTCCAGTCATTCAGTTGTTAGGTTTGGATGAAACTCGTCCGCTAGAAGAGCGTTCCTTAGAATTCACCCAACGGTACGGTGAAAGAGTCGTTGTCCTTGATGCAAAGGAATTCGACTTAACGGCCGTGGCCGACAGTGTTAAAGGCTATATTGCCCCACTTGTATTACAAACCGTGCTCCGCCAATACGCTGAAGAGCTGGCCGAAGCCCGCAACCACCCGCTAAGTACCAGACGATACATGTGGAAGGTCCCGTATTAAAAGGAAAGTTAAATTGGTGTCAGGCACCAAAGAAAGACATTTTCACCATTTTGTCCGTGGTGGGAGGACATTTCTCTTTTAGGTAAGGATGTACACTGTAGGCGTACGAATGTCCATTAATGGCCTTGGCGCCAACCAACTAAAATAAATTTTGGAGGTATAACCATGTTAAAGTTTGATGCTGAGTTATTTTTAAAGATTTTAGGACAGGAAGCGCTGGCACAAAGGCCGGAGATTGAGCGGGTGGTGGATGAAATCGCCACGAAGGGGTTTAAGAATATTTTCCTTATCGGATCCGGCGGGACAATTGCAATGATGTACCCATTTGAATATATTTTGAAATCAAATTCTTCTCTAGAAGTTCATACAGAGATTGCAGCGGAGCTGCTTGTCATGAACAACCGTCATCTGACAAAAGACTCTGTTTGTGTATTTGCTTCTGTCACCGGTACTACGAAAGAAACGGTAGCCGCCGCCCAGTTCTGCAAGGATAAAGGGGCGACGACGATTGGTCTGGTAGCGAAGGCAGGCACCCCGCTCGCTGAAGCAGTCGATTATTGCATTTTGGCTCCTGATGAAAAGCATTCATTTGATACCTTCTTTCTATATTTGCAGCTCTTGACCTTCCGTCTCATCCATAACAACGACGAATTCCCGCAATATAATCAATTTGCAAAAGAATTGGACCTTCTCCCGCAAGGCATGGTCAAGGCGCTCGAAGCCTTTGACGAACGGGCGGAGAAATTCGCCATCAAGCACAAGGATACTGGGTACCACATGCTGGTCGGGGCGGGCAATCTTTGGGGCAACACTTATTCCTATGCGATGTGCATATTAGAGGAAATGCAGTGGATCAAGTCTAAATCGATCCATGCCGCGGAGTTTTTTCACGGGACGCTCGAGCTTGTCGAGGAAGATACAAGCGTTATCCTCTTTAAAGGAGAAGATGAAACCCGTCCGTTGGTGGAGCGGGTCGAGCGATTTGCTGAAAAAATTACAAAAGAGCTATTCATTCTGGATACAAAGGATTATGCCTTGGATGGAATCAGTGAGGAGTTCAGGAAACATTTGGCCATTAACGTGAACTGGGCCTTAACCGGACGAATCAGTGTGTATCTGGAGCGGGAACGAAATCATCCGTTGGAGCTGAGACGCTATTACCGGAAAATGGAGTATTAAGGGGGGAATGTGATGTTCAATTTCGACTCGGAACGGTATTTAAGAATTCAAAAGGGAGCGTTGTCTCTTAAGGATGAGCTGGATGCGGCCATTGATTCCATGTCAGAAATAAAAAATATATTTTTTGTAGGTACAGGCGGCGCCGCGATTCTCATGTATCCTGCTGAATACATCTTAAAAACGTATTCTACCCTGCCTGTTTTTACGGAAATCTCATCGGAATTAATGGTGATGCAGCATCAACACTTAAACAAACATTCCTTAGTGATTATGCCTTCCTTATCCGGTACCACCAAAGAAACGGTGGCAGCGGCGCAATTTGCCCGTGAAAAAGGGGCGACGACCATCAGCCTGGTTGGCCATGCCGATACACCGTTAGCGAAATTAACGGATTACACCTTTGTTAATTTTGCGAAGGACGATACCTCATGTGAGTCGTTTTACATCCAGTCCTATTTGATAGCGTTCCGCCTCATGTATAAACGAAAGGAATTCCCGCAGTACCATCAATACATTGATGAAATGAAACTGCTGCCAGACGCACTTTTAAAAGTAAAGGAAGCAGCCGAGCAGCGGGCTTCCGCATTTGCCCAAAATCATAAGAGAACGTCTTACCATATTCTTTCCGGTGCAGGCGTAGATTGGGGGCAAACCTATTACTACGGGATGTGTATTTTAGAAGAAATGCAATGGATCAAAACCCGTCCTGTCCATGCCTCCGATTTCTTTCACGGCACGTTAGAGCTGGTGGAGAAGGATACGAGTTTAATTCTGCTCAAAGGCGAGAATCGCACCCGCCCTTTGATAGAGAGAGTAGAGCGGTTTGCTGAGCATTACTCCAGAGAGGTAACCGTTTTTGATACGAAGGATTATCAGTTAGAGGGGATTTCGGAGGAATTAAGGGGTTTAATCTCACCGATCGTGTTTGCGAGTCTTCTCGAGAGGGTCAGCTGCCATTTAGAAGCGCAAAGGAACCATCCGCTGACGACGAGACGGTATTACAAAAAAGTTCCATTTTAATGATCGGAGTCTTCACATTTTGTGGAGGCTTCTTTCAATTTGCATCCGGTTCAAAAATTTGGCAGAAATCTGCATCACTAGATATTAGCGCTAAACTGGTTCAATCACTACATAGGGTTGCTTTTGGAAATAAAATGGGAATGAAATTACGAGAGTTTAATAGTAGAATACTAATAGACTTTTAATGGAAATGGGGTTTTAGGAATTGCGGAGATTTGCAGCGGTATTACTTGCGCTTCAGCTAGTGCTGGTGCCTTCGGTGGGGTTTGCCGAGGGGATGGATTCGGCGGCGGCCGCGCCTGAGAAGACGATGAGCCAGAAATTATCTTCGGAAAAAGCACCGAAGCAGTCGGTAAAGAAAGCGGATTTTATGGATCCGCAGGATTATCCTTTAATTGCGAAGGGCGATTTTGTTGATGATTTATATGATAGTGTTGGCAGTTATCATTATATTTATTTTGATGATGTGACTTCTGTTAGTTCAGAACTGATGAATGTGAAATTGACCTACGAGTCAGATACATCTACGGAAAAGGATAGTCTTTTGACCCTCGAACTTTATAAAGAAGCGGCGGGTTCTTTGGAATTCTTAGGCAGTGCGGATTATGATATGACTGGGTATAATGGCGTTTATTTAAATACGGAACTGGCCAAAAGTGATTTCAGCGATCAGCCTTATATTTATATGAGAATAGGAATTTCGAAATCTAGTGATGATCCTTACTATGCTGATGTGCTTACTTTTAAGGTGGCAAATCCGTTTTATGCTGCGCCAAGGGACATTGGACCGGACGATCGATATGCGGTAATTAGTAATGAGTCTGTTGATGGAGAGGCCATTCAGGCCTCCGGGGCTTTTAATGTGAAAAAAATGAAGGTCACGACCAATGCTAGTTTGAATCGTGATGCGTATAAGATTGACTATAATAAACCATTTGACCATGCAGCTTATAAAGGCAAACTGGTTCGAAAAAGTGCCCGGTCTTTGATGCCGGCATATAAAATCGGTGATCAAAAGCTATTTTGGGTGTCCGATCTAACGACGAATACAGATTCGCAAATTAATGCCCGCTTAGCTTACAGCGGAGCCAAAGCGAATGTATGGGTTTATGATAACCAAATTACTGATTCTGATGCTGAAAAATTGGGGACGGAATTTGACAATAAGATTTATTCCTCTGTGACCACTAATTTTGGGCCGGAATCAGATGTGGACCATGATGGAAAAATAAATATTTTATGCTATGACATTCAGGATGGATATTCGGATACGAGTGACGGCGGCTATATCGCAGGATATTTTTATTCCGGGGATTTATACAATGTCGATCATTCCAATCAGTCTGAGATTTTTTATATGGATACGTACCCGACAATGGGCATCGGTTCGGAAAAGGATGTCACTGGCGCGTATGAGACACTTGCCCACGAGTTTCAGCATATGGTGAACTTCAATCAAAATGCGTTGATTGAAGGAAATAGTGAGGGCATGGATACATGGCTGGATGAAGCTTTGTCGATGGCGGCCGAACAAATCTATTTGGGTCACGGCCTTTCCGACCGGGTTGAGTATTATAACCTTTCTTCGTCCATCAGAAATGGACATTCTCTGTTGTATTGGGATTATTACGGAGATACGCTTGCCAATTATTCGCTGTCTTATTTGTTCGGTCAGTATCTAAAAATTCAAACCGGGCAGGGAAATCGGATTTTTAAAGAAATTTTAGCAGATCCGAATAATAATTATAAGGCGATTGAGGATGTTGCGAAAAAGTATATCAGTCCAGATATGACGTTTGGAAAATTAATGACCAATTTCCGAATTGCGCTTTTATTAAAAGAAGGATCCGGTCCGTACGGATTCAAGGGTGATCCTTTCTTTAATACGCTGAACGAGAAAATTTTTACCGGCAGCTCTGTGAATTTGCACGGCGGCGGCGCGGTTGTGACAACTTATAATTCGAAGGATGGATTTGTCCAGCCCGCTGCTAAAGGTAATAATGTAAGTTATACCTTTTTTAAAAAAGGACAAGAAAATAATGGGGTTCCACTGCGGTTCGGCTGGGTTTTAGCAAATGGCAAGTGGTATTATTATGATTTGAAAACCAGTGAGATGCGGACCGGCTGGCTGTTGGACAGCGGCAAATGGTACTACCTTGATGCGAGCGGCGTGATGAAGACGGGCTGGTTAAGGGATGGGGGTAAATGGTACTATCTGGCTGGAAGCGGCGTGATGAAGACGGGCTGGCTGAAGGATGGAGCTAAGTGGTACTATCTGGATGTGAGCGGTACAATGCGGACGGGCTGGCTGAAGGATGGAGCTAAGTGGTACTATCTGGATGCGAGCGGTACGATGCGGACGGGCTGGCTGAAGGAAGGAACCAAATGGTACTACCTGGACAGCAGCGGTGTGATGAAAACCGGCTGGGTAATGATCAGCGGTAAATGGTATTATTTTAATACTAGCGGTGTTTGGGTAAAGTAGGATTTTTATAAAATGAGGAAAAGGCCGGATTCTGCAAGGATCCGGCCTTTTGTGGTAAAGGGGCGGGGCGTCGCAATAGTGCATTTGCAAACCAGTTTTTATTGTAATATTTATTAACACTTTATGGACTGGTTAAGGTAAGCTCTGCTCAAACCGCCATTATTATTTGTTGATGTCATTGAGGACAGTATCTAGATTAAGTTTCGCGAAGTTAATCATTCGTTTGTAGAGGTCCAATATGGATTGTCCGTAAGTGGTGCCTGGGACAGCCCATTTCCCATTTAAGGATGTCCAAGTTGGAGCAGAACCTCTTGTTACGAGATTGAAGCGGGGATCAACTAATGGATATTGATTTGGCAATGGCTCAGTAGAAGCGTAAGCGAATAGGTGCTGAAGGTGGGCGAGTACTCCTTCTTCCTGGGTTTTAAAGGCAGCACCTGGATTACTTGGTCCTGTAGCGCCAATTCCGGCATAGTTGTTTTGTTCAGGCTGGACCACACCGGTAAAGCGGAAAAAGTCGGTTTCGTGCAAGGCTTGAGCGAAGGCGATGTCACCTCTGATTCCATAATATTCACCGAAGGTTAAATAATATTTGCCAATCTCAATTGCGTTCGGGTTGACTGATTTTACGAACAAATTCATGTGTTCTGGGGAGAGATAAGTCGGGCCAAGGATCGAATAGCCTGTTGGGGCTGCAGGTGTAGGGCTTGTACTTGGAGCTTCGGCCTCAATGAAGGCATCTGTAATTCCGGCGTTTTTGACCTCCTGCAGGCGGGTTTCGGCATTTGTACGGCTAGAAAAGGAGCCAGCCTGAACACGATACCGGGTTTCACCAGAAATCGTTGTGGTCACAACAAAGGATTCAATGCCCACTGAGTGCAGGAAGGCAACGCGCTTGTCTGCATTGTCTCTCAGCTTGAAGGAACCGGCAATGACTTTGTAGATGGTTCCGGCGGGAGCAGTGGATTTTGGCTGCAGGTTAAATGCTAGTGCAATTCCGTTGGCATGACCTTGAGCGACATTTTGACGCCAGGAAGTCTGCTTCATGAGGGCGGCATCTTGGGAGTTGTCAATGAAGCCGTTTTCGGATAGCATGGCTGGCATCTTCGATTCACGAAGGACATGGAAATTAGCCTTTTTCTTACCGCGGTCCCTAAGTTGATTCAGCTTGATGACTTCGGCATGGATAATATCCCGATATTTTGCTGTTGTTGATGTGTCCGACAAATTGCTGTGAATATAATCCTCGTATCCTGTGGCAGTGCCGCTGTCGGCATTGATGTGAATAGACAAATAATAATCAGCCTTCCAAGCATTTGCCTCATTCGTCCGCTGGCTTAAGCTTTTTGTAATATCGCCAGTGCGGCTCATCATCACTTCAATATTTTCATAATTATTTAGTAAGATAGTACGGATTTTTAGCGCAATATCTAATGTTATATCTTTCTCGTTTAGACCATTTCCCTGGGCTCCTGGGTCAGTGCCGCCGTGTCCTGGATCTAAATATAGTTTCATTTAATCTCCTCACTTTTTTATATAGTGGTACATCTATATGGTATGAGGAGTGATAGTATACGTGAGGGTGCTTGTCCTGTTTTAACTCGGAATTTTTTTAGAGGCAAAACAAAAGTCCAATTCTGATACGAATTGGACTTTTGTTATAGGATAACAAAATTCGACTTTGAGAATTGTCCAGCTTCAGCGCCTAGCCCCTCGAGGTTTCTTGTCGGGGCTGACCGAGGCGCTTTCGCTTTTCTTATTTAATGCTGTAAAAATGCAAGCTGATAAAAGAACAACACAGCAAACACGTATAACAATGGATGTACATCATGCCATTTGCCTTTGACTAATTTTAATAGCGGATAGCTGATGAATCCAAGTGCGATTCCTGTTGCAATACTTGATGTTAATGGCATGGAAAGAATCGTCAGGAAGGCAGGGAAAGCTTCGTCAAGCTCGTCCCAGCGGACTTTCGCAATACTTCCCATCATTAGACTTCCGACAATAATAAGTGCAGGTGCTGTAATGGCGGAAATTCCTGAAACGGCGCTGACGAGCGGGCCGAAGAATGCAGACAGGATAAACAGGGCAGCGACAGTAAGTGAAGTTAAGCCTGTCCGTCCTCCGGCTGCGACGCCTGATGATGATTCAATATAAGCAGTGGTCGGGCTCGTCCCAAACATGGCGCCGATTGCCGTCGCAATGGAATCAGACAGCAATGCCTGACGCGCCCGCGGAAATTTTCCGTTTTTCATCAAGCCTGCTTGGTTGGCGACACCGATCATCGTTCCGGTCGTATCAAAAATCGTTACAAGAATGAAAGAAAATACAACGGCATAAAGACTGTGCTGAACCACATCACCAAATGCGGTGATAGGATTCCCAATCATAAGCCCTTCTGGCAGAGAAGGGAGGGCCATAAATCCATTTTTAAAGGAAAGCTGACCTGTGAAAAAAGCGATGAGACCAGTCACAATCATTCCAAAAAATAATGCTCCATTTACGCGCAGCACCATTAATACAAGGGTCACAGCGAGTCCGACAAGCGTTAATATCGCCGATGGGGCATGGAGATCGCCCAGCCCAACAAGATTTGTCGGATGTGCCGTAATAATTTTTGTCAGGCGAAGTCCTATAAAAGCTATGAATAAGCCGATTCCAGCGGTAATCCCATGTTTAAGATTATCCGGAATGGCATCGATTAATTTTTCCCGTAAAGGAGTTAACGATAAGATGACAAAAATAAGACCGGCAATAAAGACAGCGGCAAAGGCTGTTTGATAGGTGATACCCTGGTGGCCGCCGACGACAGAATAGGCAAAATACGCGTTAAGCCCCATCCCCGGAGCGATGGCGATTGGATAGTTGGCGAAAAGCCCCATCCAAAGAGTCCCGACCACCGCAGCGATGATGGTTGCCGTGAAAACCTGCTGGAACGGCACGCCAGCATCAGCAAGAATAACGGGATTGACCACCACGATATAGACCATCGTAAAGAAGGTCGTAATCCCCGCAAGTAGCTCTGTTTTGGCATTTGTATGATTTTCATTTAGTTTAAACATTAAGGTTCCTCCGAAAACACGAACATTTTTGAAATACTTTAATATATTATTCGTTTTCTGCGAGATTTTCAATCATTATTTTTTGAGTAAAAATGGAAATATATCGGATGATGTCGATAGTAGGATGAAAAATTGGTGTATAATAATGGTTAAAATAGGAGGTGACATACTTGGAAAAGAAACTAGATAGGATGGAAGAGATGTTATCTAGCATCATTTCGATAGTAGGAAATATTAATCAGCAACTGCAGGAAATGAAGATCGAGCAGCAGGTAATGAAGAAAGAACAGCATAAAATGAAGAATGACCAGCAGGGAATGAGGAAGGAACTAGCCGCCATGGATAGCAAAAATGAGGCGAAAATTACTGAAATACTTAATATCGTGACTGACATTAGGGCAGAACAAGAACATATCTGGGAAAAATCAGCTCGAAATGAAAGAGAGTTAGCTAAACTTAAATTTCACCTTCAGTTATAATTTAACTTCCAAATAAATGCTTCTATTGATCTTCAAAAAATAAAAATTCCCATTATAATTTAGTAAAGCCCAATTCCTCACACAGAATTGGGCTTTCCACGTTTATTTCAATATTTCCACCGTATTTTCCCCATAGACACCCTTCGATTCCAAAAAACGCTGCATTCTCTTGAGCGCTTCTTGAAGCTGGGCCATCGAGGTAGCATAAGAACAACGTACATACCCTTCTCCGCTTTCACCAAACACATGGCCAGGGACTACTGCGACTCGTTCCTGCATCAGCAGCTCTTCCGCAAATTGTTCCGAGGTAAGGCCGGTTGCTTTAATGGATGGAAACACATAAAAGGCGCCGCCGGGAATGTGGCAATCCAAACCGATCTTATTCAACGTCTGGACGACAAAGTTCCGCCTTCTGCGATAGCTTCGTTTCATCGTTTCCACATCATGAAAACTGTTCCGGAGGGCCTCAATTGCACCATGCTGCAGCATCGTCGGTGCACACATCGTTGTATATTGGAAAATTTTCAGCATAACTTCCACAAAAGGTGCTGGAGCCGCAAGTAAACCTAAGCGCCAGCCGGTCATTGCAAAACCTTTGGAGAACCCGTTGATTAATATGGTTCGGTCATACATGCCCTCAAGGGCCGAGAAGCTCGTAAAGACTTCATCATAGGTTAATTCCGCGTATATTTCGTCTGATACCACAATTAGATCATGTTTCTCGACGATTCTGGCGATTTCCGTCAGTTCCTCCTTGTTTAAGGAGGTGCCAGTTGGATTGTTCGGAAAACAAAGCAAAATTGCTTTTGTTTTTTCCGTGATGGCATTTTCGAGCTGCTCAGGTGTCAATTTGAACCCATTCTCAGGCGAAGTTGAAAGAGCAACAGGTGTGCCTCCGGCAATCGATACTAATGGGGCATAGGAAACAAAGGCTGGTTCCACAATCAAGACCTCATCACCTTGGTTTAAAATCGCCCGGAAGGCGAGGTCGATGGCCTGACTGGCTCCGATTGTCACAATAATTTGATTTTTAGGATCGTACTCGACCCCAAACCTGGTTCCCAGATAGTTGGTGATTTCTTGCCGAAGCTCCAGCAGCCCCGGATTCGCCGTATAGGCGGTTTCGCCCTGTTCTAAGGATAAAATCGCTGCTTCGCGAATGTTCCAGGGAGTGATAAAGTCAGGTTCACCGACTCCCAGCGAAATCACGTCCTTCATACTGGCGGCCAAATCGAAAAATTTCCTTATGCCGGACGGCTGAAGCTCTTTTGCTGTTTTGGAAAGATAATGGGCGTAATCCTGTTTCATGGTGAAACCACCATTCGTTTATCTTTCTCATCACCGCCGCCAAAGATGACCCCGTCATGCTTATATTTTTTCAGCATGAAATGGGTGGTGGTGGAAATGACATTATCAATCGTTGATAATTTTTCCGATACGAACGTGGCAATTTGTGTCATCGTTTTACCTTCAACAGTTATCGACAAATCGTAAGCACCGCTCATAAGATAGAGGGAAGTCACTTCCGGGAAACGATAAATTCGCTCTGCTACCTCATCAAAGCCGACCCCGCGCTTCGGAGTTACTTTTACATCAATCATTGCAATGATGTTTTCCTGGCCTTCGACTTTGCTCCAATCGATTAAGGTCGGGTAACTGATAATGATTTTTTCCTGCTCTAATTTTTCAATCGCCGCTTTAACTTTTTCTTCGCTGCTAAGTACCATGGATGCAATCGTTTCAACGGAAAGCTTATGGTCTTCTTCGATGATTTTTAATATCTCAATTTCTTCACTGCTCAGTTTCATGGTGGGGCCTCCTAAAAATTAAATCTTATTGTTGATTTTAATAGTCGAAGTAGGAAAATACAATGAAAAAAGATGCCTGTCACCATGAGATTTTATTAGGGAATTATTAGCAAATACACCTGACAAGCGGTAGTTGGCTAAAAGTGCTATAATACTTACGGTATAGAATTTAATTTAAGGGGAAATGAACTATGATTCTCGTTGTCGGCGGCGCTGGTTACATTGGCAGCCATCTTGTGAAGGATTTAGTCGAAAAAGAAGAGGTCGTTGTATTGGATAACCTGACTACGGGTCACCGCGAGGCCGTTGATAGCCGGGCTATTTTTGTTAAGGGAGACCTTGGCAATGAAGAGGATTTGCAAATGATCTTTAGAAGCTATCCCATCAAGGCGGTCATGCACTTTGCGGCCAATAGCCTGGTTGGAGAGTCTGTTGTTGATCCTTTAAAATATTATCAAAATAATGTGGCCTCTACTTTAACATTGTTGAAGGTCATGATGAAATTTCAAGTAAAAAACTTTATTTTCTCTTCTACAGCGGCAACCTATGGCATACCGAATGTGGAAATCATAGATGAATCAACAATGACTGCACCAATTAACCCATATGGTCATTCTAAGCTGATGGTCGAGCAGGTTCTGGCTGATTTTTCCAAGTCCTATGGTTTAAATTATGTGGTGCTTCGTTACTTTAATGCAGCAGGAGCGCATGACTCCGCGGTGATTGGCGAAAGTCATGATCCGGAGACGCATTTAATCCCGATTGTGTTGCAGCAATTATTAGGTTCTCGGGAAAAGGTGTCTGTGTTTGGGGATGATTATGACACTCCGGATGGCACATGTATCCGCGATTATATCCATGTTACTGATTTGGCTGCCGCTCATATTCTTGCACTTGAGGCGCTTTTGAGTGGGAAGAAGTCTGCTGAGGTTTACAATTTAGGAAATGGACTGGGCTATTCTGTGAAGGAAGTTATCGAGACCTGTGAAAAAGTAACTGGGGTAAAAGCCAATGTCGAAATGGCCGACCGCCGTGCTGGCGACCCGGCCAGACTCGTCGCTTCTTCCGCTAAAATCCTTAATGAACTAGGCTGGAAAGCCCAGCGAAACCTTGAACAAATCATCGGCGATGCCTGGAGATGGCACAAGGAGCAGAAATACTAAAGAGTGTGGTGTCATTGTAGTGTCATTGCAGTGTCATTGTGGTGTCAGGCACCATTCGTGGACAAATGTCCTTATGTAGTGGACGGATTGGCGATGTTTGAAACCACGATTTTTATGGAAGGGCAGAGACGGATGTCTCTGTTCTTTTTTTTATGCCTCCTCAATTTAGGTTACTAGTGTCCGTCATTTTGTTGTATCATTATTGGAAGAAATGATTTTGTGAGCTCTAAATGGAGCGGCATAATAGAAGGATGGCATTTTAATGAGGAAACTGTTTAAAGATATGCTTTTCATTATACTGGGTGCGTTTATTTTTGCGGTCGGAGTTAATTTTTTCACGATTCCCAATCATCTTTCCGAAGGCGGACTTTTAGGTATTACCATCATTTTGCACTATTTGTGGAATTGGTCACCTGGGGTCGTGAACTTTGTTTTAAATGCTGTGCTGATCGTGGTCGGCTATAAATTTTTTGAAAAAAGAGCGTTTATTTATACGCTGATTTCGATTGCGGCCTGCTCAGGGTTTTTATTTATAACAGAGGATGTCAGCAAACGGATAACGGAGGATACCCTGCTTGCTTCCCTTTTTGCGGGATTATTAGTGAATGGCGGGATTGGATTTATATTTCGTGCGGGCGGAACGTCAGGCGGAACAACCATTATAGCTAGGCTGGCGACACAATTTTTCGGCTGGAGCCTTGGCAAATCTGTGCTCATTATTGATATTATTGTGGTGGCAGGGTCGATTCCGATTATTGGTTTGGAAAAGGCGATGTATACACTTTTGATTGTGTATGTCGGGGCGAAGGCGATTGATTTCATCGTTGAAGGGCTTGATGAGCGGGTCGCCGTCTTGATTATCTCGAACACGCCAGAGCAGGTGCTCGAAGGGATTACGAATAAAATGTCACGCGGCTTGACTGTTTTAGACGGACGCGGCGGCTACACCGGTCAGAACAAGGAAGTCCTCTATATCGTCATCAATAAACAGGAAATCATCCAGTTGAAAAATATTATAAAATCAATCGACGAAATGGCCTACGTCACCGTCCACAACGTCCACGAAATGATGGGCAAAGGTTACAAAGCAAGCTGAACAAAAGCTCCTTGGTAAGAGAACCCAGGGAGCTTTTGTTTGTAAAAATTAATTTTTTTCTATGCTGACACGGCCCGAAAAGAAGGTGGCGCCGCCGCCCATGTCGGCAATCCGATCCGGGGTGAGGACGTTAACCAACTGTTTCGTTCCATTTTCGTCGGCCCAAAGTCCCTGGCTGACGACGACTCCTGGGAGGACGCTCTCACCAATTGAAACCTTCAGCGTACATTCCCCGCGGTCATTCCAGACCCGCACCATTTCGCCATCTTGAATGCCAGCTGCCAGGGCATCCTTCTTATTCATATGCAATCGAGGTTCTTTTTCCAGGTCAACATGCTTCTGGTTGTTAGAAAAAGTAGAATTTAAGAAATTATGATTTGGCCCAGGCACAAATTGATATGGATGATCCCCATCGTTCAGAAGAGGAATATAGGTTGGAAGCGGCGGGTGTCCGTCTTGCTTCATCCTCTCAGAATATAATTCTATTTTTCCGCTAGGCGTTGGAAGTTTTCCAGGAAACAACGGTTTCACCTTGGCTTTCAGATAATTCGACTCGGCTAACCCTTCAAAATTAATTCCTGCCAAATATGGATTCCTTGGGTTATTCAGCGTACCTTCAATCATCTCTGCCTCAGTTTCTTTAAAGGCTGCTTCATCACCGAATCCCATGGTATGCGCCAGCAAGCGGAACACTTCGACATTTGATTTAGCTTCACCAAATGGTTCAATAACCGGCTGCTGAAGCTGGGTATAGTGGTGCCAGTAGGACGTATAAATATCCGTATTTTCAAAGGAAGACGTTGCTGGCAAGACAATATCGGCATACTTAGCCGTTTCGGTTAAAAATAAATCGTGAACGACGGTAAATAAATCTTCTCGGGCAAGGCCTTTTCTTACTTTATGACTGGACGGAGCAACAACTGCCGGGTTTGAGCCGTAAACATAGAGGGACTTAATAGGCGGGTCAAGGGACAGCAATGCTTCACCGAGCAAGTTCATGTTCACGATACGAGTATTTTTATTTTTCAAAAGGTTAGGGCGCTGCAGGTATTCCGTATTCAGTGCCAGGTACCCCGAATTTCCTTTAATCGCACCGCCGCCTTTGACAAGCCATTGGCCGGTCAGGGCAGGCAGACATGCAACGGTACGGACGAACATCCCGCCATTGTCGTGATGCTGCGGCCCATTTCCAATTCGAATAAACGATGGAGACGTTTCTCCATACATTCGTGCGAGTTTGTAAATGTCCGCAACTGGAACTCCAGTGATGGCGGAAACCGTCTCTGGATTGTACTGCATAACATGTTCCCGGAGCTCTTCGTGACCAACGGTATAGGTTTGGAGAAAGTCCTGGTCCACCATATTTTCGGCAAACATAATTTGCATGAGCCCAAGGGCGAGTGCGCTGTCTGTGCCGGGTAAAATCGGAATAAACCAATCCGCTAATCGGCCTGTTTGGTTCTTATGAACATCGATGACGATGATTTTAGCACCGTTCTGCTTTCGGGCTTTTTGAGCAAGGGCGACTTGATGCATATTGGTGCTGGCAGCATTGATGCCCCAAAAGAAAATCAGCTTCGAATGGATCGTATCTTCCGGGTCGATTCCTAGGCTTCCGCCCATCGTATATTTATAGCCAACGGAGCCGGCTGAAGAGCAAATTGTTTGATCGAGTCTGGAAGCACCGAGGCGGTGGAAGAAACGGCGGTCTATTCCTTCCGCGCTGAGCCTCCCCATGTTCCCATAAAAACTGTAGGGGAGGATGCTTTCCGGACCATCTGAATGAATAAGTTCCGACCAGTGCGCCGTAATCGTTCTCAAGGCTTCTTCCCAGCTGATTCTCGTGAACTTTCCCTCGCCTTTGGGTCCTATACGTTTCAACGGGTATTTCAATCGATTCTCATCATATATCCGTTCCGTCATATTCCGTACCTTGTTGCAAATATGCCCCTTCGTTACCGGATGCTCGGGGTCACCCTCGACCTTGACGATTTTCCCGTCTTTTTTATGTAAAAGCAATCCGCACTGATCCGGGCAGTCAAGCGGGCAAACTGAATGAAAAATACCGTTTCGCTCCATGAAAAATCTCCTCTCAAAAAGGATGGCTGCCATCTCTTCATTAATAGATATGCAGGGTTGTATATTAGTATAATGGAAGAGGTGCTTAGGTGCCAGAGACGAGGTTTTTGGTTTATATAAGTTACTAGGGGGCAGGTCGATGGAGGACATTGTATCCATTTTTGGTTATTTGGCTGCAATTTTAACAACGCTTTCATTTCTTCCGCAGGCAATTAAAACGATCAGAGAAAAGAACACGGAAGGCATTTCATTTATCATGTACGGCATGTTCACCGCGGGAGTACTGTTATGGCTGATTTACGGACTGTTTATAAAAGATATCCCCATCATTGTAGCCAATTTAATTACCTTGATTTTAGCGTTAACGATATTATTTTTGAAGATGAAATATAGTGGTAGAGGAACAAAAATAAAATAAATAATTTGTAGGACCTCTCCGCCTGTGCAGAGAGGTCTTTTTGATGAAAAAAAGAATTTTGACGAGATATGGAGTTTTGCCGGTTTACTAGAAAATTTTAAATAAAGACAAGCTTAGGCAAGTTCTGCGTCTGGTGTCATTCTTTATCGAGAAGTATTTGTTTTCAAAGGGGAATTAATAGTTTTAAAATTAAGAGCGTTGGGACAAATATAGAGGAGGTCTTGCTTGTGAAGAAGAAACAAAGAGGAATGGCGATCGTCGCCAGCAGTGTTTTAGCAATGTCTCTATTAGGCTTTTCAACTAGTGTTCACACATCTGCAAGTGTGCAGACTGTAAGCAAAAACTATCTAATTGCTTATAGTCAGTCTTTACCGAAGAACTATCTAGCGGAAATTAAGAACGCTGGTGGGGAAGTATTAAGGGCTATGCCAGAGGTTGGCGGGTTGGAGGTTCGATCCTCAAATCCTAATTTCCTTAGTCAGTTGAAGTCGAGTGCAACTATTGTTGCGGCTAATTCTGAAAGGGTTTACAAATTAGAGGATGGTACCCCTGAAGGAGCAGATGGTAAGAGAGTTGATATTACTCCAGATGCTGACGGTACATATTGGAGCTCCCAATGGGATATCCGTCATTTAACTAACAAAGGGAAATCATTTGCCATAGAGTCTGGTGGAGCTAAAACAGCGAGCGGGAAAGTTACTCATAAGGCTGTTGTCGGTGTAATTGACTCGGGGATTGATGCAGGACACCCTGATTTAATTGCAAACTTTATCGGTGGAATGAACTTTGTTCCAGCCGGTGGCTATTTTGGTGGAGTTCCAGAAGAAAAAGGCAAAACAAGTGATGTAACAGATACAAATGGACACGGAACACATGTGGCCGGTTCCATAGCCGGGAATGGAAAAATTAAAGGGGTCGGACCAGACCTTGGAATCCGTGCTTACCGAATTTTCGATGCATCTGGAAGTGCTCCAACCTCTCCAATTGTAGAGGCGATCGTCCAAGCAGCTAACGATAGCGTCGATGTAATAAACATGTCAATTGGCGGGTTCGATAATTTGAAGTATTACCTTGATGGTACTCGTTTTAGTGATATTGCTGATGTCCTTCTTTGGAAACGGGCCATCAGATATGCTGTGAACAAAAATGTTACCGTTGTTGCATCAGCGGGAAATAGTTCGCTGGATTTTGCAGATAAAAAATCACTGACGGATTATATGAATGTTAATTATGGGGGCGACAACCTAGTTTATAAAGGTGTTGCCATTAATACACCTGGTGGTCTTCCTGGTGTCATAACTGTCTCTTCTTCGAATGAGTGGTCTACAGATAACCTAGCCTTCTATTCCAATTATGGAAATGGTTATATTGATGTAGCAGCTCCTGGTGGTGACAACGGTCCTGTTTATGATGGCTTTTTCCGACAAGACCCTGCTGGTGACTATTTAAGTAAGCGTGATTTTACTTATCGGGCACTGTCAACTTGGCCAAGAGGCTTGGGCAGATATGCTACTATGGTCGATAATAAAGGCTACGCCTACCTACACGGAACATCCATGGCCTCACCAAAAGTAGCTGGAATCGCCGGTGTCATTAAGGCGGCTCACCCAAATTATACTCCAGCACAAGTGAAGGCCTTAATCGAAAAGACAGCCTTAGATTATGGCAAAAAGGGTCACGATGAATTATTCGGTTCTGGCGAAGCAAATGCCTATACTGCCTTAACGGGTAAATAATATTAAAAGCCTTGCTGGAATGATTCCTTTCCAGGCAGGGCTTTTATTTTTACAGCTTCAACTCTCAGCCCATTTTCACACACTTTTCACACATTTATCCCGAAGTTCTGCCACACTCTTTGTCTATACTGAAGAGGAAAGGAGTGATGGAAATGGATCTAAAAAAAGGACTGATTGTAGGGGTAGGCGCCTTGATGCTGTTAGGGGGCGTTTATAAAATCCAAAGTGTTTCCGCTGCGGAAAATCCGCCGGCAAAAGTAGAAGCAAAAGCAGGACAAACCGGCAAACGGCTTGAGGTGCTTAGCCAATTTAAAGATCAAATTCATCAAGTAAATCTGCTTCGTGAAGACCGCCTTGACCTGAAGAAACAAATGATTGAAAAAAGGGACCAGCTCCTCGATTTAGTAGTGGCTGCCAAACAAAGCGGCAACAAAGAGGACATAAAGCAGGCAAAAGAAGTAAAGCAGCAATTGAAGACGTTAAACAGCGATATGAAGACGCTTATCCAAGAGGGACGCGATAAGCGGAAGACACTGAAAGAAGACCTGAAAAAAGGCGAAGGCAGTGAACAGTTCTCCAAGCTGATTGCGACACAGCAAAAGATTAATGAAAAAATGAAAGAAAAGCTGGCAGAACTGGATAAGATGATTGAGATTTTAAAATAGAGTCGGGGAAGAGATAGTGTTCAGTGCTATCTCTTCTTTATTATATAATGGAACCGAGGTGAACCGTTGATGAAGCATATTTTTGTTGTGGATGATGAGAAGAATATTAGGGATATTTTGCAAAAATATATCGAAAATGAAGGCTACAAAGTGACACTTTTTTCTGACGGAAGACACGTTTTTCAGGAAATGCTGCGGCTTAGACCGGATTTATTGATCATCGACATCATGATGCCTCATCTCGATGGACTTGAGCTTTGCAAAGAGATTCGCCGGGTGAGCGATATTCCGATTATTTTTGTCTCCGCACGAGACGGTGAATTTGATCGGATTTTGGGCTTGGAGCTTGGCGGGGACGATTATTTGACGAAGCCATTCAGCCCTCGTGAACTGATGGTTCGAATTAAAAATATATTTAAGCGGCTTGGGAAAACGAACGCTAGTGGGACGCAAATCCTGAATATAAGGGATGTAAATATTGATTCGGAGCGGCGGTACATAGAAAAAGACGGCCAGGAAATCAAAATGACGACCAAGGAGTACGATTTGTTTAGCTTTTTAGCGCAAAACAAAGGGAAGCCTTTTACAAGAGATGAACTGCTTGAGTTTATTTGGGGGTATGAGTTCGCTGGCGATGGGCGGCTGATTGATGATTTGGTGAAGCGGGTCCGGAAAAAATTGGAGCAGCACCAGTCAACGGTGGCGGTGTCGACGATTTGGGGATATGGGTACAGATTGGATGAGTAGGTTGAAATTAGGAACGAAGCTCTTATTCACTTATTTTTTATTGATTATCATTATATTCATCATTACAAGCGTATCCTTTCGCTTTATTTCGCAGCGATATTTGATTCACGAAACGGAACAGCAATTACATAAGGAAGCCACGGTGATGAGTCAATTACTTGGCAAGTCGTCTCTCTCCAGACCGGTAATTGAGGAAAAGCTCATGAATCGAAAGGCGCTGGCTGTTACAGAGCGGTTATTGTCTTCCAAAATGATTATCTGGACGGCGCGGCAGGAGATCGTTTATACGGATTTAAAAGAAGCTGTCTTAGAAGAATTTAGGCAGAGGCCAAGAAGAAATTTTGTATCGGAAACGGTGCCGATCCATGCAAAAAATGGGAAGACGCGAGGATATGTAACCTTAGTAGCCAGACTGGATGAGGTTCAGGAACTGAATCGATTGATGCGGAGGTCGCAGCTGATTAGTTTGGTGCTGTCGGCAATGATTGCTGTGGTTTTAGGGTTATTTTTCAAAAAAGGGATAACGCGACCCATTCGCAACCTTAGTGAACATATGAAAAATTATTCGTTGAAAGGGGCGAACAGGGAAATCCGTCTAACGACGAAGGACGAAATTGGCGAACTTGCTGAAAGCTTCAATGCTTTATCTCGGAGGCTGAAGCAGTATGATGAGGACCAAAAGGTATTTTTTCAAAATGCTTCGCATGAATTGAAAACGCCGTTGATGGCAATTCAAGGTAACGCTGAAGGAATATTAGATGGTATCGTAACCGGAGCAGATGTGAATAAAAGCTTAAACGTCATTATTGCCGAAAGTCAGCGGCTGAAGCGGATTGTCGAAGGTATCACCTATTTAGCAAAGCTTGAAAGTGTCGAGGAAAGCTTTGTGTTTAAGCGGGAGTCATTAGAAACTATCCTTCAAGAGGCGGTGGAAAGTGTGGCGGCGTTAGCCGATCAGCGTGAAATTGAAATTGTTGTCGAACGGGCTATCTCCGAGCCGCTTATGGTTGACCGTGAAAAAATGAAGCGGGCCTTTATCAATTTGCTTGGGAATGCTATTCGCTATGCAAAATCAGCGGTCATCGTGAAAAGCAGCATATGGGATGGGAAGACGTTTTTAATAGAAGTAATGGACAATGGAATAGGATTCGCGCCGGGAGAAGTGGACAAGGTGTTCCAGCGATTCTATAGCGGTGAAGAGGGTGGTTCGGGAATCGGACTTGCCATCACCAAAGCCATCATTGAAGCACATGGCGGAACAATTAAAGCGCTGAACGGTGTGCAGGGAGGTGCGGTATTTCAAATTTGGTTAAGGAAGTTATGATTAGTGTCAGGCACCACACGTGGACAATTTTTAGTTTTGTCCGCGTGTGGTGGACACTTCCGTATGTGATTTTGAAGGGTCATTATCGCCCAAGCTGTTTGATCTGATTAATTATGCTGGTAATGTCCTGAACGGTTTGAAAGAGTTCGGTGTTTTGTAAAACGGTTGGGTCTAGTAAGTCGTTATTAAAATTATTTAAATAGAGGTTAATTCCATCCAATAGTTTGTTGTTTTGGTCTATTATTTGCTGGTGCAAATCAACAGCTATATCCGGTGCTTGGAGTTGATTAAAGGATTGTATTTCTTGTTTCATCTGCTGTAGAATTGTTTCAAGCTCTTTAGCCGCCTGCTGATTTCCTACAGCTTGTTGGGCAAGAGAAGGGGCGTCATTAGCAAAAGCAGTTGCCTTGTCTAAATAACTAGTTGCCTCGTTTATATACGTGACTGTATTCTTTGCATCATTCAGCAGAGAGCAGCCGCTAAGCATCAGCAAAAAGCCGGTAAATAAAATCATTAACGATTTTTTCATTATGAAACCCTCCTTTTTATATTACAGTGGATGGTGCATGCAATAGAAAACTACAATAGATCAGCTGAAAACTCCGATGGTCCACCCCTGGGCGTACAAATGTGCGCAGAGGGTGCCTGACACCCAATTGTACTATTATACGTTTGTTAATCATGTTAGTTTCTTTTTCACCAAAAAAAGCATTGACTATACGGATTTTGCATCCCTATTGTCAATGCTTTTTTTCTCTTTATTGATTGAAAAATTTCAGTAATCCGTTTATTAATCCATTACATAGTTTGTTTTGGTAGCTGTCGCTGATAAGATTGGCCCGTTCCCCGTTATTGGTGATGAAGCCGATTTCCATTAAGACTGCAGGTGCGTTATTTCCTCTTATTACACGGAAGCTCTCATCCTTTACGCCCCTTGTGACGGCGCCGGTTGCTTTAATGACTTCATTCTGAAGGTAAGCAGCAAGCTGCTTGCTTTCCTCAGGCATCACCCCGTCGACAGAATTAAAATAGGTTTCAATTCCCTGGGCGGAGCTAGAACTGCTTCCTGCCGAGTTAACGTGAATACTGATAAACGCATCTGGATTAATGGAATTTGAAAATTCGACCCTTCCATCTAATGAAATAAATTCATCCGTGCTCCTGGTCAAATAAACCGTAGCCCCGTGCCGTTTTAACATGTCGGCGAATTTCAAGCTGACCTGCAGGTTAATGGTTTTTTCAAGAACACCTGCTGCACTCGCCCCTCCGTCATAACCTCCATGACCGGGATCGAGAACAATTACTTTCCCTTCTAAATCCCGGGAAACAGGGACCCAAACACCACTGGACTCTAAAAAGAAATCCGTGCCATTAACCGTAATCCAGCCAGTCTGCATGATGCCATTATTGTCGGCGTAATACCAGTTTCCTTTATCCTGGAACCACCCTGTTTTCAGCAGCCCGGACTGATTAAAGTAAAACCATTTGCCGCTTAGATTTATCCAGCCAGTTTGCATGGCCCCGCCTGAATTTAAGTAATATCGCCCGCCGTTATTATCCAGCCACCCTGATTGCATTTCGCCTTGGCCATTTAAAAAGTACCATTTTCCACCGTCAAGTATCCAGCCTGATTTCATAGCAAAATCGTCACCAAGGTAATACCAAATGTTACTCAAAAGCAGCCATCCCTTTTGAAGCTGACCTGCTTTATTTGCGTAATATTTTTTCGCTTCGGCAGTAAACCAGCAGCCGCTATATAGGGAACCATCGTTACCGAAATAATATCCCTTCCCATCCAAGATGGTTAAGCCTGTTTTGAAAGCCCCGCTATTATCGAAAAAGTAGGTTTTCCCTTGCTCTTGATACCATCCCGTCTGCATGATGCCGCTTTGGTCTAACAAATATTTTTTATCCTTGTAGGTAATCCATCCGGTTTGAATTACACCTTCATTATTGGAAAAATACCATTTCCCATCCAATTTGCCCCAACCATAGACAAGTGTACCATCTGTGTTAAAAAGATATTTTATTCCCAGAATACCAGTGATGCCTTTGGCTGCGGCACCATCGGTAGTAAAATAATATTTTTTGCCTTCTATTTCCTTCCATAGATTCGACTCCATGACACCTGAACTATTAAAATAGTACAATTTTGAATTGATGGTTAGTAGTCCGGTGCTTCTTTCGCCGCTAGACTTAAGATAATACCAGCTGGAACCAAGCAGCAGCCATCCCGTTTTCATCTCGCCGCTTGATTGAAGGTAATACCATTTGTTATCCACGTTAATCCAACCGGTCTGCATTGTGCCGGTTTTATCCATGTAATACCACTTATTCCCTATGTATAACCAGCCTTTTACCGCCATATCATTATTGTAGTAATACCATTTGCCACTTTCCTGCTTCCAGCCCGAACTGGCGGCATACGTATGGCTAGTTCCGATCCCCAATCCCGCGAATAACAGGACGAAAATTGAGAAGATTAATAGTTTTTGTTTCAAAGCATAGTACCCCTTTAATCTTTTATTTAGGCTATTTTCGCAAAGGTTGTTGTTTTTCGTATAAGTTCATCAACACGTATATCCCAGATTCTTCGTGGCATCTTTTCGTAAGAACATTTGCGAAAATTGCCTAGAAACTTTGTAAATGCCCCTTAATAAGTTCCAACAGCAACAAAGTTTACGAAAAGAGCCTTTATTTAACTCTAAAGAGTCGGTACAACCCCGAGTTGAAAGGTTGTATGGCTTCTCTACTAGACTCTCACGCTCCCTTATCGAATAATGTTACCAAAAGTTTCCGTTTTTGCTTCCTTTTTATATTAAACTGATTTTTTTATTATGTGAAGGGAAATTCGACATTCTTCTACCATTTTTGGATATAGGGAGGGGAATGACGTCGAATAATGAATGTTTCCCGGGGAATGAGTAATCTCGTGTAAAAGAATTGGTCGACAAAATTTTATAATCTGCACTTTACACTTCTGTGGCCGTAAGATATACAAATAGTAATGAAAACGGAGGTCACGTTATGTATCCTTATACAAATTACTACGATGCGATAAACAGGCAGCCTCATAAAATGATTACTGATCTTGAAAAAGCAATTAATGGGGAATATAGTGCGATAAATTGCTATGACCAATTAGCCCAGCTAGCGGCGAATGAAAAGGAACGGAAGCAAATTCTTGAAATTTGTAAGGATGAAGTTAAGCATTATCAGCAGTTTGTCCAGCTTTATAGCCGTTTAACAGGCAGACAGCCCCAGCCAAAAATCACGGAAGATTGTCCAAATGTTTATAAAAAAGGATTAGAATTTGCCCTGCAGGATGAACAGCATACCGTTGATTTTTATCAAGAAATCGCTGATGAAGCGACAGATCCAGCAATAAGAAGTATTTTTCGAAGAGCGGCAGCTGATGAACAAAATCATGCCGTGTGGTTTTTGTACTTTTTTTCAAAGATACAGTAAAAAATGTCCCCAAAGTCGGGGACATTTTTTAGATAAATTAATTAATCTCCTCCTGAGTCCCCGCTGCCGCCATCACTATCCCCGCCAGCATAAATATGGTCATCTTTAGAAACATCATTATTATCGTAATAATCATTGGATTGTGCTTTTCTTTTTAAAGTCGGAAAAATTAAAAAGGCCCCAATAATTAAGATGGTACCGAAAAATTCCTGAGTTCCGAAAATAAGATAAATGCCGTACACCAATAGGAGAATACCGATCAGCCATTGGAGGAATCTTATTGTTTTCAGAGACTTACCCCCTAGATGTAAAATGTTATAGTAAATAAATATTAGCAGGCAGGACTTTTTATACATTCGACAGCTTGGTCGTTTTCAGCTTTGAACATTTTGTTAAATATTGTGAATATTGCTAATCGAAAAGACTGATTCCAGTATAATAAAAAGTAGATAATGCAAAGGGAGTGATTTACATTGGTACGCAGCGCAAGATTGTGGTTTGCCGGTGCGAAATATCATGTGACCAGTCGGGGAATCAGAAGAAATTCGCTTTTTTATGATGATGAAGATTATGAAAAATACCTCAATTTAGTAGAAGAAACAAGGAAGCAATACCCTTTCATCCTCCATTCGTTTTGTTTGATGACCAATCATACCCATCTCCAGATTGAAACACTTGAATCTCCGCTCAGCATCATAATGAAAAACCTCAATACGAAATACGCGAAATTTTTTAATAAAAAGTACGATTATTCGGGGCATGTATTTGAAAAGCGCTATGGCGCTGAACTGCTCAATTCCCCTGAATATGAAATCGATGTCAGTAAATATATTCACTTAAATCCTGTCAGCGCCGGGATGGTGAACCTGCCTGAGGAGTATCCATGGAGCAGCTATCGAGCTTACATCGACTTGAAGGGTATTCCTTTAATTGAACCCCAGCCGATTCTTTCCTACTTTCCTCACCCACAGACACAGCATTATCAGCAATATATGAAATCCCGCTGGGATGATAAATTTTTCTGGGAAGATGGTAAGCTCTATATGGGCGAAAAGGTGATGCTATAATGTGGGCGCGTGTGTTGAGCATTGGCCTAAAAGGAATGGAAGGGTACCGGGTCAATGTCGAGGTTAGCACCTATATTGGGACACTGATTCGTTTAAAATTTTCGGGCTTCCCGATGCTGCGGTGAAGGAAGCCGAGGAGCGTATTATTGCGGCCCTTCGCTCATTTAGATCCATTTAATACCAAGCCTTTTCGCAGCAAGTGCAGCCGGCAGCATTCCTTCAACCAACTGAATCGAACCATCCAATGACAGGGCTCCCAAAAAACCGGTCCCTTCTGGAATGACCAAATCTAATTCATGCAAACTCAACAATTGACTAATCGCCATCTGCAGATCAAACATCGGGCCAAATTTCTTTTGATCGGCAGGCGACAGATTGATTGTAATTTTTTTACATGGGCAGGAAATTTGCAATGCCCGGGTTCCGTATGAGGTGCTTTTAAGGACAAGCCCATTGCCTGCGGGGCAGCAGGTGGATTTACAAAAGTTATCTTTTAAAAAAGGGCTGAGCAATCGAACGCAAATTAAAATCATCCGCCTCGCCCGGACGATTTCCGATTTGCAAGGGTGCTCCCGCATCACCGACCAAAGTATTTGGGCAGCAGTCAAGTGGAATGGGGGAGCTTGATAGGAATTACTTTTTCAATCGGACTTTAATATTTTCTGAGTGTGCAAGGAGTATTAAAGCTAAGATTATGATTGCCAGTACACCGGTTTCCCAATTATCATGCTGGATAAACAAAAACACTGGAATGACAAGGAATGCTCCTAATCCTGAAAAGGTAAAGCTTTTGGTGAAGGGATATGTGACAAGGAATGCCAGGATAAATACAGGTGCAAGGAAGGGCTCGAAGGCAACCATCCCGCCAATGAACGTTGAAATGCCCTTCCCGCCCTTAAATTTAAGCGTAACGGGCTTTAAATGGCCAATGATGGCAAAAGCGAGGCCAAGTAATTGAATAGATTCAGAAAAACCGAGGTACCGGCCAATTAGAATGATCAGAATGCCCTTTAAAGCGTCCCCAAGAAACGTGATAACAAAGGCTTTTTTGCCATACAGGCGCCCGGCATTCCGCGCCCCGACATTTCCGCTCCCCTGTCTGCGGATATCCTGATGAAAGAGCAATTTTGTAATTAGATATCCAAACATAATGCACCCAATGAAATAAGAACAGGCAAAATAAAGCCAAATCACTCGAATCACACCTTTCTGGTTATGTGCAATTTTGGTAGGCTGTAACAAGATGAATTATATATAATAAAAGTAAGATGGAAAATACATCCACCACTTTTCAATTTGAAGGAGAAGGCTAATATCTTCAAATACTATATGCTGTTTATTGTGTAGAGAGAATTTAGGTCATTATTTGGAGGGCATTTATGTCTAATGTGCTTGTAATTGGTAGTTATGTAGTAGATTTAATGAGCCGGGCACCACATCTTCCAAAGCCGGGGGAGACGGTTCTAGGGGGACCGTTTCAGATGGGGCCGGGAGGAAAAGGTGGAAATCAGGCGACCGCAGCGTCAAGGTGCGGCTCAGAAGTTACGTTTATTACCAAAGTGGGCGACGATCTTTTTGGTCAAGAGGCATTAAAACACTTTGAATCAGAAAATATCAATACTCAATATATTATTGTCGATCCAAGCCAGTCAACTGGGGCTGCATTGATCGCCGTGGATGATAAAAGTGAAAACAGCATTGTTGTCGCCCTGGGTGCCTGCGGAACTATTACAGAAGAGGAAGTAGTCGCAGCGGAGGAAAGGTTCAAAACTGCAGACATCGTCCTGCTTCAGTTGGAAACAAGTATTGAAGCAGTGGTAACTACGATGAAACTAGCAAAAAGATATAATGTTCCGGTCATTTTAAATCCCGCCCCATACCAGGAGTTTCCTAGAGAGATTCTTTCGGCTGTGACCTATATTACTCCAAATGAAACAGAAGCATTTGAGCTAAGCGGGGTGGAAGTAAAAGATGAAGAATCAGCTTTAGTGGCTGCGAGGAAAATTCATGGATTGGGTGTTGAGACGGTGATTATCACCCTTGGATCGAAGGGGGCATTCCTTTATACTGGCGGTGAGAAGGGTGATTTGGTTCCGGGTCTCAAAGTAAAGGCTGTTGATACAACAGGGGCTGGCGATGCATTTAATGGGGGATTTGCTCACGCGCTCTGCACTGGGTACTCTGTCCGTGAAGCGATGACCTTCGCCAATGCAGTTGCCGCCCTCTCCGTGACAAAAATTGGTACAGCACCTGCTATGCCATATAAACACGAAGTTGAGGAAATATTAAAGCAGGAAGATGTTGAAAAATAATAAAACAAAATCTTCCATCCAAAATAAAAAAGGGATGACTTTAAAAGTGTTTTAATACTTTTTTTGTTATCCCTTTCAATTATCTTATTTCGCTTCTAATTCTAATTGCATCTTTAGTTCGGTTTGGATTCTTTGTTTTTCTGCAGCTGTTACTATGCCATAATAGATTTTGTTGATCATTGTGCCTGTTTCCTTTATTTCCATCTGTTGAATGTTCTTTCCGGCTTCTCGATAGTTTTTCTGGATATCAACCATTTGATCAAAGGTCAGATTTGTCTTAATATTTTTTCCAAGGGCTGTAAATATATCAGAAAAATTCGTTAAGCTTGATACGCTTACCCCCTCATTAATGACCGCTTTAATGATTTCCCGCTGCCTTGATTGACGGCCAAAGTCCCCGCGCGGATCCTCATATCGCATTCTAGAAAATATTAAAGCCTGTTCACCGTCTAGGGTAATATCTCCTTTTCCAAAATGAAAACCATACTGATCGAATTCAAAATCATTTTGGACGTTTACCCCGCCAACCGCATCGACAAGGTCCTTAAAACCTTCCATATTAATCTTCATATAATAATCAATTGGGATATCGAGGAAATTTTCAACGGTAGCCATAGACATGGGAACCCCGCCGAAAGCATAAGCATGGTTTATTTTATCCTCTTTCCCCTTTCCGACTATCTCCGTACGAGTATCTCGCGGGATACTTAGCATTTTTACTGAGTTATTATTGGGATTCACGGCGAGCACAATAATTGTATCAGAACGCCCTTTGTCACCCTTTCGTTCATCAACACCCAGCATTAAGACGGAGAAGGGCACCTTTTTTTCCAATGCTACCGGCAATTCCCGCTTTTCCGGCTGGATTCGCTCAATCGGCTGGTGCATCGTTACTACCGCAGTTTTTAAAGATTTATAAACCGTGTAACTATAAACACCCACAGCAACAAAGATTAGTAATAAAATAATCCCCGTCACCTTTAACCACTTTCTACTTCTCTTCTCCTGAGATCTCATATAATTAAACCCCCATAATAATATGATGCCAAATGGTGTCAGGCACCGTTCGTGGACACTTTGGTGAATTTGTCCGCCCTGAGTGGACAATCGTGATAGGTAATATGTACGGATGATCGTAGGTATGGTTCTTGGTGAAATACGCTGTGTCTTAGAGGTATTGTTGTTTAGTCTCGTTAAAAAAAGGAATCTAGTGAATTCGAGTATAGGAGTTATATAAAATATATTCTAATTATACTATGAAGTTTTCATTTATTTTATCATCTATAGTAATTAATTCCCATTGTTCTTTTATTAAAATTCAATGAGTTTAATAAATAAGGCTCTTTTCGTAAACTTTGTTGTTTTTGAAACTAATGTGGTCCATTTACTAAGTTTCTGGGCAATTTTCGCAAATGTTCTAACGAAAAGATGCCCCGAAGCTACTAGTTATACGGGTTGAGAAACTTATACGAAAAACAACAATTTATGCGAAAATAGCCATAATAAAAAAGCCAAACTCCTAAGGAGCAGGCTCTTCATTCGTTGTGTTAGTATTTTGACTGCCGAATGGAATATCTAATTCGCTTGAGGTATCGCCTGTTTGATTTGTTGTAGCAGATGTTTCTGCAACTCCACCGTTTGGAGGAGGCTCCTGGGTTTCTTCCTTTTCAATTAAAGCCCCATCTGTCCCAAAAGTATATTCGACACCACTAATTACATGGGTACCTGTAATCATAACCCCATTAGGATAATCAAGATAATACCACTTATTATCATCCTGAATCCAGCCAATAGCCATTTCACCGTTTGGTTTTAGGAAATACCATTTAGAATCTAATTTAATCCAGCCGGTTTGCATCGATCCATCATTGGCCATGTAATACCACTTATTATCATCCTGAATCCAGCCAATAGCCATTTCACCGTTTGGTTTTAGGAAATACCATTTAGAATCTAATTTAATCCAGCCGGTTTGCATCGATCCATCATTGGCCATGTAATACCATTTATTCTTCACCTTTTTCCAGCCTGTCTGCATGACCCCATTTTCATCTAGAAAATACCACTTACTATCTACGTTCACCCAGCCGATTTGCATAACACTATTGGTATCGAGAAAATACCATTTACTCTTGTCCTTTATCCAGCCAGTTTGTTTTTGGCCATTTTTATAAAAAAACCACTGTGCACCTGGTTTTACCCAGCCATCAGCTATTTGGCATCGTTTAATAAAGTCATCCCATCGAGGCAATAGATTTCTTGGGCAGTTCTTACCCGTCCAATGCTTATGAGGGACAACGTGATCGATTGCTATATTAAATAGGTTCATTAAGTATTTAACAACTTCGACTGTATTCGTAACGGTTTGTTCATAATTTCCGTCCGCATTCACACACATTTCGATATGGATGGATGTTCGATTCCCAGGCCCATCCCGTCCATCTCCGGCAGCCCAGGCCACTTCATCGAAGGGAATGGACTGAATGATTTCATGGTCATCAACCTGCAAATGCCAGGACGCGGTACGGGTATTCCCGCGTTCTTGTAATCTCGCATGTGCCTCCGCATCCGCCCCTATACTCGTATTATCAGTTTCATGAATAGTAATGTATTTTGGATCCATTTTTAACCCAGGACGGGTTTCGGTATTGGAGGCAGGAATGAGTCGTTGAATAATATTCATGGCTTGTCCTCTCCTTTATTATTTATATATGCAAAAGAGGAGTATTTGGACAGGGCTTCGGCTGAGGTGAATTTTTTTATTAAAAATACCCTAGAAACCGCTTTCGATTTGTTATTGCTTTTGCCAGCTAGTGAAATTTGATATCATGATAGTTGGGCTATATTTGACTGTCAATTTTTAAATATTAATAGTGAGTTGTATAATGATAGTACATATATTCTTTGGAGGTTTTTATGACAAATCAATTGAAGGTAATGACCGTATTTGGAACAAGACCGGAGGCAAT
Organism: Paenibacillus sp. BSR1-1; assembly: GCF_030403775.1. Taxonomy (GTDB): domain Bacteria; phylum Bacillota; class Bacilli; order Bacillales; family Cytobacillaceae; genus Neobacillus. Next base: position 19,624 of record NZ_JAQMWQ010000012.1, on the reverse strand, counting down.
TAAAATGGCTCCGCTTGTCAAAGAATTAGAAAAACATCCTGATCAAATTCAATCGATTGTAACGGTAACAGCCCAGCACCGCCAAATGCTGGATCAGGTCTTAAATATTTTTGAAATTACACCTGACTATGATTTAAATGTAATGAAGGAACGCCAATCCTTGATTGATGTGACCACTCGAAGCTTAGAGGGGCTTAATGATGTAATGGCGAAGGTAAAACCCGATATCGTTCTCGTTCATGGTGACACAACGACAACATTTGTGGCGAGTTTAGCGGCTTTTTATAATCAAATTCCGATAGGTCATGTGGAAGCAGGACTACGCACACATAACAAATATTCACCATACCCAGAGGAAATGAACCGCCAGCTGACAGGTGTATTAGCTGATCTTCATTTTTCGCCAACAGTACAATCAAAGCAAAATCTTTTAGTAGAAAATAAAAAAGAAGAAGCTATTTTTATAACAGGAAATACCGCGATCGATGCCTTAAAAACAACGGTTAAAACGAATTACTCCCATCCTGTTTTGGATAAGCTTGGGGATGATCGATTAATTTTAATGACGGCCCACCGAAGAGAAAACACCGGTGAACCGATGGAAAACATGTTCCGTGCGATTCGCAGAGTAGTGGATAAACATGCTGATGTACAAGTCGTTTATCCAGTGCACATGAACCCGGTGGTTCGTGAAATTGCTAATCGGGTATTGGGAGAAAACGATCGAATTCAGCTGATTGAGCCGTTGGATGTAATTGATTTCCATAACTTTGCTTCACGGGCCTATTTAATTTTGACTGATTCCGGCGGGGTTCAGGAAGAGGCGCCATCTTTGGGGGTTCCTGTTCTTGTTTTACGCGATACAACCGAGCGGCCTGAAGGAATTGCAGCGGGGACATTGAAGCTGGCAGGTACAGATGAAGAAACCATCTTTGGGCTGGCAGATGAATTATTGTCTAATAAGTCTGCCCATGACCAAATGGCGAAAGCCTCCAATCCATACGGAGACGGATTCGCCTCCAAACGAATTGTCGAAGCGATTCTTTATCACTTCGGAAGAAGCGAACAACGACCTGCCGACATGGCGTAAGCTGGGAAAGTACTAGTATTATGTAAGGTTTATCAGCCCACCTGTCTTGTTTAGAAGACAAGACAGGTGGGCTGTTTATTTATCGAATTCTGAAGAAAAGAGGTGGCCATTCATGAAGTTTAATAAAATTCATCACATTGCAATCATTTGTACTAATTATGAAAAGTCGAAGGATTTTTATGTACGGATTTTAGGGATGAACCCAATAAACGAGGTTTATCGAGGGGACAGAGATTCCTATAAGCTGGATTTAGAAATAAATGGACAGTATCAGATTGAACTGTTTTCATTTCCAAACCCGCCAGCACGGCCAGGCTACCCCGAAGCCGCCGGTTTAAGACATATTGCCTTTGAAGTGGACGATATAGAAGAGGCAGCAGCCTACTTTAAAAAACACCAAATAAATGTTGAGGCGATCCGAATCGACCCTGTGACCAACAAGAAATTCACCTTCTTCCCCGACCCAGACGGACTGCCAATCGAACTCTATGAGAAATAAACAAAAAGAAGAGCAGCAGACCGGCACCATATCCAATCGGTCAACATGCCCTTCTTTTTTTATTTGTCCGCGTGGGATGGATAATTTAGCCTAACTGTCCACGAGCGGTGCCTGACACCATTGATGACACCATTGAAAGACATTAAATGACACCATTAAAAGAACGTCACTATTAAAAACCTAGTATCTCGGCAGGCCGTATTCTTGTGGGGACCAGGTGCCGTAGCTGCTTAATGTGTAGGGGTTAATATTCGGTGCATATCCTGGGTAACCGATATTTCCTAGACCGGGAAAACCTCCGCCAGCACCTGGGGCATAGCCATAAATTCCACCACCCGGCCCAGGGGCGTAACCTGGGAAGCCGCCATAACCGCCAAATCCACCAGTCCCAATTCCTCCTAGCAGTCCGGAGCCTAAATATCCTAAACCAAGACCCAGGAGCCCTTTACCAACTTGACCAAGACCGAAATGGGAATTGGTTTGGGGTCCATATTGATGGCCCCCATGATGGTGTCCATATTGATGGTCTCCATGATGATGTTGTGCATAGTGATGATTTCCATGATAACTCTCTACGGGCATTCTATAAGGATAATTCATACGATCTCCTTTCTCCTCATAATCGTAATTAGCCTATGTACCTTTTTAGATAATTCTTGGATTGGAGCCCATATTATTAGAAAATGGTGAATTCTTCTCCCTTTGAAAGAATGTCCAAAATACGTCTCAAGTCCTAGTTTTCTTTCCGTTTGAGGTCTATGGCGGGCAGGAGTTTTTTCATGTATTGTGGAAGTAGTAGATGGAAATCATTTCTTTTGGTACAAATTACAAGAATGTGAAACATTCTATTGATTTTATTCGTATTAATATAAAGGAAACCTAGTCAGGAGTCGATTTTTATGAACCCTATCCTTTCATTAATCATTCGTTCATTTGTGGCTGTCCCTGTTACCGTTTTAACCGGGTTAATTAGCTATTTAGCGCTTGATCAGCACTTCCTGCCATCCCTGGGCTATGCGATTGCTGGCGGTGTTTTAAGCCACCTAATACTTGGGCTGTTCATGAACAAGAACTTTTTAAAAAAGCATCAGCTTTCAAGCAAGGAATATCGCTACATTAAGAAAAATCTAAAGGAAGCCAAGCAAAAAATCCATCGCTTGAATAAAAACCTTTTCACGATCCGCGATATTTCATCTGTAAAGCAGAGAATCGATATCCTAAGAATCACCAAAAAAATACACAAGATGACCCTAAAAGAGCCGAAGCGTTTTTACCAGGCGGAGCCTTTTTATTTTTCTCATTTGGATTCCGTGGTGGAACTGACTGAAAAATATAATTTCCTTTCCACTCAGCCGAAAAAAAGCATGGAGCTGGACCAGTCCTTACTTGAAACACGCCGAACCTTAAATGAAATGACAAGGGTCTTGGAAGAGGATTTATACCACGTCATATCGGATGATATCGATACTTTAAATTTCGAAATAGATGTCGCAAAGCATACAATCAAAAAACAAAAGGACTCTAAATTTCCTGAAGAGAATAGGTGGCTAAAATGAGCGAAAACAACTCAATTCAACCCAATACATCGGGCAGCTTATTAGATGATATCCTTGCTGATCCCTTTGGCGACGGACTCACGCCGTCAAAAAGTCCGGTTCCGCAGACAGGGGAACCAAAGCCGGTCAAGTTAATTGACGTCATTCCAGAGGAGCACCGGGCAAAAGCCTATCAGATTGCCGAGCAAATTGATCCCGCCAACCATCAGGCGATGATTCAATACGGCACACAGGCCCAGGGCAAGCTCCTCAGTTTTTCGCACACGATGCTCGAGCACGTTCAGAAAAAGGATGTCGGCGAAATCGGAGACATTATCAGCGACTTAATGAAGCGCCTGAATGAAGTGAATCCGGATGATCTAAAGGATGGGAAGCCATCCTTGTTTGCACGTATGTTTGGAAAAATTTCCGGTTCCATACAGGAGGTTCTCTCCAAATATCAAAAAACTGGGGCGCAAATTGATCGAATCAGTGTGAAGCTTGACCGCAGCAAAAATGTCCTATTGTCTGATATCAAGCTGCTTGAGCAGTTATATGAAACGAATAAAGAATATTTTCATGCCTTGAATGTCTATATTGCGGCTGGGGAAATCAAGCTTGAGGAAATGAATGAAAAAATTATCCCGCAGTTAAGGCAGGCTGCACAGGCATCCAATGATCAGATGAAGTTTCAAGAGGTCAACGATATGATTCAATTTGCCGACCGCTTGGATAAACGGCTTCATGATTTGAAGCTGAGCCGGGAAATTACAATTCAAAGTGCACCGCAAATCCGCCTGATTCAAAACACGAACCAGGCATTAGTGGAAAAAATTCAATCGTCGATCATGACCGCGATTCCTCTTTGGAAAAACCAAGTGGCCATTGCCTTAACATTAATCCGCCAGCGTCATGCGGTAGAGGCACAAAAGCAGGTCTCCAAAACAACGAATGAACTGCTGTTAAAAAATGCTGAAATGTTAAAAACAAATACGATTGAAACAGCGAAAGAAAACGAGCGCGGCCTTGTTGACATTGAAACACTTAAGAAGACCCAGGAAAACCTCATCTCCACACTCGAAGAAACTTTGCGAATTCAAGAGGAAGGCCGCCACAAACGCCGAGCTGCTGAACAAGAACTTGCCACAATGGAAAACGACCTAAAAATAAAATTATTAGAGATAAAAGGAAAATAACACAAAAGAGGTCTCCAGATGGAGACCTCTTTTAATTATTAACCGGCACAGTGTGATAGTACTCCTCCAGGGTAATGTCACGCGACATGATTTTTTTAGCCATCGTTTTTCCGACATAGCGAAGATGCCAAGGCTCGTAGGTATAGCCGGTGATTGCACTCTTTCCTTTCGGATAGCGGATAATAAAGCCGTAATCAGCAGCATGCTTCTGAAGCCATATTGCCTCTTTTGTTCCTCCAAAGCATTCCTCCGCCGCACACTTGCCATCCCCGCCGGTCACATCAATGGCAAGCCCAGTTTCATGTTCGCTTGTACCGGGAACCGCACTATAGGTTGATGCTTTTTCAAAGCCATCTTGCTTTACATAGCTATTGAACAAAGCCGTTTGAGCATGGTGTGAACGATAAGCCGAAACTCCTAAAAGATTTACCCCTTGTTTTTTAGCACCAATGAAAAGTTTTTCAATCGAGGACGCTGCTGCCTCACGCATTTTTCGCTTCTCGGATTTTTCTTTAAAAATAAACGGGATATTCGCATCCACTAAATCCTCCGGCAAATAATTTTCCGGCAATTTATTCTGTTTATTGACAAGAACGGGGATACTTTCTGGATTGGCGACAACAGAGATGCTATCCAAGGATTGTGAGCGGGTCTTGTTCGTAGATGATGATGGTTTGTTCAAAGCGATTTTTTCCTCTTCCTGCGCAAAATGCAATTTTTCCATGCAGCCTGCTAACAGGAGAGCCGTCAGTACAAGACAAAAAGTAAGGGACCATAATTTTAACATGAATAACTTCCTTTTTTTAAAAATTAAATCCTGTTATCATCATGGACACTATTAATAGACTTAAAACCTCACAAGTCTTATTTAGAAACAATCATCCTGGCGGAAAATAGAAAAATACCCACCTGTTGGGTCCTAAGACACTTTTCATTTATAAATTTGTTGGATATATTTTTGATAAACACATAAATCGTACGAAACGGCAAAGCCATTGAAAAGTGGTGACGCAAAACTACAGGGGCTAATGTCTAACGACAATGCTAGCCAGTTACCGAACACGACGTACTCCTGCGATTTATGTAAACCACAATTGGGGGGTTATCATGTGTTGAAAATGTTTATTCGAGGCAAATATTTTTATCATTTAATCCAGTACCGCCACAATGAAATCCTGCAGCAGGATTGCCTTGATGAGGAATTAAGAATGAAGTTACGGGTGAAATCAAGCTACCATAATAGCAAAGCCGTGGAGCTAGGAGCAAAAATGTAATCGTTGTCAAAAAAAGCCTGGGACTCCAGGCTTTTTTTATGAAAATCTTTGTACAAAGTTACAGCAGGAACAGGCTCGTCCAAGCAGTCTTTTCGTTACATGATGTTCATAATAAATTTCTTCTAATCCGCAAACAGGGCATTCAATTATGTGAAAAATTCGTCGTTCTCCTAAAATGGCATCTAACAAAATCTCAAACTCCATCCTCTTGCCCCCTACTAGTATTTCTTTAAAGATAGCAAATGATAGCCGTGAAAAAAGACGAATATTGTCAAGTGGTTTCTGAATGTTATCGACATTATTTGTCATAGTTTCCTATTCTTTTGGCCATCCTAAAAAATAAAAGAGGAGGGCTGTTAAAATGAAAAAAGATGAGGATAAAATTAGCGATGGCTTAAATCAAATATTTGAAATCATCAATGCAAAAGGCGATACGGGCGAGCTAGAGGAAATTGTCGACCAAAACGATTCCAGCGAAAATAACTCTTCCACCACATAATCATCAGATTAGCCCAAAGACCTAGACAACGTTCTGGGTCTTTTTTTTGCGTATTGTGGACAAATAAACGTGAGAATGTGGATAGTCCAACGGATTTTGTGGATAAACCGCTGGAAAAAGTGGATAAGTCTAACAAGATTGTGGATACATCAGTGGATATTGATCGGATAATTATAGTTATGCACATTATTTGTGTATAAAAGTCTGAAAAGTGTGGATATTTTGCGGTGATGTGTGGATAGCAAGCCTATAACTGTTGGTAACTGCCTTAAAACCTGTGAATAAACCAGCAAGACTTTTTGCCTATTCAGTCACTATCATCCAAATGCCAAACCACTGGTATGGATTATGTTTGCGTAAACCCCATAAAACAATATGACAAATGTCACCTCATTTTAATGACACTGCTTACTAAAATTCCCCACCCCTCCAACGTACAATGAAATCAAGAAAGCAGGAGGTGTTCGAAACATGAACGCAATTTTAACCTTAACAAATGTGACAAAGTCCTTTCAACATAAAACAGCTGTAAATAATGTATCTTTTTCAATTGGCCAAGGAGAAGTCGTGGCGATACTTGGTCCGAATGGTGCTGGGAAAACGACGACGATTTCGATGATCTTAGGGCTCCTCAAACCAACTGCCGGGGAGATTCGTCTGTTTAACCTCGAACCTCATGAAAAGCAAGTCCGCGAAAAAATAGGGACGATGCTGCAGGAGGTCAGTGTGATGACGGGCCTAAAGGTTCGGGAAATTCTTCAATTAATCAGAAGCTATTATCCAAAACCGCTCGACCTGGAGGAACTCATCAATTTAACGGGACTTACAGAACAGGACCTTAAAACCCGGGCGGAAAAATTATCAGGCGGACAAAAACGCCGTCTTAGTTTTGCACTTGCTCTGGCAGGAAATCCAGAATTGATTATTTTCGATGAACCGACCGTCGGGATGGATATTACTTCAAGAAACCGCTTTTGGCACACGGTTCGGGCTTTGACTGAACAAGGCAAAACCATTATTTTTTCAACCCATTACCTCCAGGAAGCCGATGACGCAGCCGATCGGATTTTCCTTTTTAAAGACGGCAGCATCGTGGCGGACGGAACACCGCAGCAAATCAAAGCGAGAATTTCCAAGCAGTCAGTGTCCTTTATTGTCGATCCGGAACTATCTTTAGAAAAGTTGTATCTTCACAGTGAAATCGATGATATTTATCGAAAAGATAACCGGGTTTACGTGCAGTCGACGAATACGGACCGAGTTCTTGAATTAATTTTTCAAGAAAAAATCGGTGCGCGGGATATCCAAATTGAACGCGGCAAGCTGGAGGAAGCATTTGAACAATTAACGGGTAACGACAAGGAGGCTATATAAGATGAAAGTATTTCAAATGCAATGTAAAACAGAGATTATTCGTGTGTTAAGGAATCGCTATTTCGTGTTTTGGTCACTAGTGATGCCGATTCTTTTCTATTATATTTTCACGAATGTTGTCAATAAGAATGCACCGGATCTAGCAGAGTGGCAGGCACATTACCTCATGTCGATGACGGTGTTCAGTGTGATGGGCTCATCGATGATGACGCTCGGAATCCGGATGGTGCAGGAGCGTTCTCAAGGCTGGTCAACATTTATTCGAATTACCCCCTTATCAGACGGCGTTTATTTTGCCGCGCAAATGGTCGGGCAAAGCGTCATTCATGCCTTTTCGATCACGATTATTTTTATCGCCGGGGCTTTAATCAATGATGTTTCCCTTACCGCTGCTGAATGGGTCATGAGCGGTGCCTGGATTTTGCTCGGCTCGCTGCCATTTCTGGCAATTGGAACTCTCGTCGGAATGATGAAAAAAGTAGAAACAGCAGCAGGTGTCAGCAATGTCCTTTATATGGTGCTCGCGATTACAGGCGGGCTATGGATGCCGCTTGAGATTATGCCGAAAATGATGCAGGCCATTGGGAAGTGGCTGCCATCCTATAATTTTGGCAATGGCGCGTGGGAGATTGTTCGCGGCAACATGCCGGATTGGAAAAATATTCTGGTTTTGATCGCCTATTTAGTCTTGTTCATGCTACTATCAAAGTATATTAGAAGAAAACAAGAAGCGGTGTGATGAAGGATGAAAAAGTCGTTTAGCCTATTCCCTCGGCAATTCGGCTTCTTCCCCTATATCTTCCTCATTTATATCGGATTTCCGATTTACTATCTGACGAAGGAGGCAGGGGTGAAGCAGCTGCTTGGGTTTGGGATGGTGCTGCTATTTTTGGTGACGTACCGCCAGCTTTATTTTTCAATGGGAAAAAGAAGGTTCACCTACTGGCTTGCTTTGCAAATGGGAATCGTTTTTATTTTGACGTTATTTTATCATTTAAACTATATGTTTCTAGGATTTTTCCCGGCGAATTTTATCGGCTGGTATCGAGATAAACGAGTTTTCTACCGAGGTCTTATCTGCCTCACATACGTGGAAATATTCCCGTTTGCTTTTCAGGTAATAAAGACAAATACATTTTTCACGTTTGCTGAGCTCATTTATTTTGTTCCATTTCTCATCATCATGCTGATTTCGCCATTTGGCATCCGCTCGATGAACCGGAGGATGGAACTGGAAAAGGAGCTCGATAAAGCCAATAAGCAAATCGAAGAATTGGTGAAGCGGGAGGAGCGGGTGCGGATTGCCCGTGACCTTCATGATACGCTTGGTCATACGTTGTCCTTGCTGACCCTGAAAAGCCAGCTTGTGCAGCGGCTGACCGCTGTTGATCCAGAAAGGGCACGACTTGAAGCAAAGGAAATGGAAACGACATCAAGGGCAGCGCTTAAGCAGGTGCGCGAGCTTGTAACGGACATGCGGGCAGCGACCATTGCGGAAGAACTCATCCAAATCCAGCAAATTTTGCGGGCGGTGGGAATTACCTATCAATACGCTGGAGATCATGACTTTTCAAAAATCCCCCCATTTACACAAAATATCGTCGGGATGTGTGTACGGGAAGCAGCGACAAATGTCGTAAAACACAGCCGGGCAACCCATTGTTCCGTTTCCATCAATCTATCATCTGAAAAAATGAAGGTCGTGATTCATGACGATGGGATGGGGGTCTCAGGGAAAAACAACCAGTACGGTAATGGCTTGAACGGGATGGTAGAGCGGCTCGCCCTTATCGAGGGCTCACTAAACCTATCGAATCATAATGGCGCTGTTTTAGAAATGATCGTTCCAATTATTAAAAAGGCAGGAGGTGCTGCGGTCTGATTCGCTTATTTATCGCGGAGGACCAACGAATGCTCCTAGGAGCACTCGGGTCGTTACTAGATTTAGAGAAGGATATGAAGGTAGTCGGCCAGGCGATGAATGGGGAAAAAGCACTTGCTTCTATCCTTGAGCTTAAGCCGGATGTTTGTTTAATGGATATTGAAATGCCTGTAATGAATGGGCTCGAGGTAGCGGAGGAACTGGCACGGCTGGCTGCCCCTAGTAAAGTCATCATTCTCACCACCTTCGCCCGCCCAGGCTATTTTGAAAGAGCCGTAAAAATTGGTGTTCACGGTTATTTGCTTAAGGACGGGGAGATAGAAGAGCTGGCGGATTCGATCCGTCAGGTGACAGCGGGAAAACGCGTATTCAGCCCGGAGCTCACCTTTACCGTCATCCGTGAGGAAAACCCGCTCACTCCCAAAGAACAAGAGATTCTTAGATTAGCAGCTTTAGGGAAAACAACAAAAGAAATCACATCCGAACTCTATTTATCATCTGGCACCGTCCGCAACTACATCTCCGAAATTATCCACAAACTCGACGCCAAAAACCGAACTGAAGCAGCCGCCATCGCCCAGAATAAAGGGTGGATCTAAATTCTAATATCAGAAGGGGCCTGTTAATAGGCCCCTATTTTTTGAGGCGGCAACCTAATTATCAACTCGCAAATTCAGTCTGCAGTACCTTGTACACTACCTATTTTATCGCCCTTTCTATGTTGGACAACCTTCCTCCAAATCTACTCAGGAATATAGTAATACTAGTTCGTAAGGAGGGAAGGGGTGTCATGATTAGAAAGGCCATTATTCCTGCAGCAGGGTATGGAACCAGAACCTTGCCAATTACAAAGGTATTGCCAAAAGAGATGTTGCCGATTTGTGGACGACCCGCCATTGATTTCCTGGTTGAAGAAGCCATCAAATCAGGGATTGAGCAGATTTTAGTCGTTGTATCCAGGTCTAAGAACATGATTCTGGATTACTACGATCGATCGGTAGAATTGGAAACCTACTTAGAACAAAAAGATAAAACGCATCTATTGAAGGAAATCAGTCTTCCTGATGTGCATTTTCAATATGTTCGACAGCAGTATCCCCGCGGGCTGGGTGATGCCGTTTTGTTAGGGAAGCACTTCGTTGGTAAGGAACCATTTGCGGTCTTGCTGCCGGATGAGATTATTCTTTCAGAAAAAAGTGAACCGTTAAAACAGTTAATCGATTTGTTCAGCGTATATAAGAGGAATGTCATTGGTGTGAAAAAAATATCTGCTCCGGAGCTGAAAAACTATGGAGTGATTCAGCCGGAAACATTAAAGGATAACCAATATATCATCAAGGACATTGTCGAAAAGCCGCAGGAATCTCCGCCTTCGAATTTGGCGGTTATCGGAAGGTATATTTTTGACTCTGAAATCTTTCGCTATCTTGAGAATGTAAAGCCCGGTGTTGCCGGGGAGATCCAATTAACAGATGCGATTAAAGCGATGGCGAATGATTATCCAAGCTATGGACTTGAAATTGACGGCATGTGCTTTGATATCGCTAAAAGTTCAGAGTACGTTGCGCTGATTAATCATATTTGCGGACTAAGGGAGGATAAGGATCTGTGAACATTTTAATAGTCGGAACAGGATATGTGGGGACGACTACAGGGCTGATTTTTTGCGAGATGGGCCACAAGGTAACCGGACTGGATCTTGATGAACACAAAATACGCTCCTTGCAAGAAGGGAATCTATATTTCTATGAACCTGGTCTTGAGGAGCTTCTAAAAAAGCATATCCAAGCCCAAAATATTGCATTCACCAATCAGACAGAAAAGGCCATTAAGGAAAATGATGTAATCTTCATTTGCGTAGGAACTCCAAAAGGAACAGACGGAAACGCTGATTTAACCTTTGTCAGAAAAGCTGCTGAATCCATCGGTCAAAATATTAACACCTATAAAGTCATAGTAACGAAAAGCACTGTGCCCGTCGGGACGGTGGAATTGGTGACGGGGTGGATCCAATCCAAGCAAACGGCTCAGATTCCATTCGATGTTGTCTCAAATCCTGAATTTCTCCGCGAAGGCTCCGCCCTTCAGGATGCACTAAACCCGGATCGAATTGTCATCGGCACAGAAAGCGAAGCAGCCAGAACGATCATGAAAGAATTATATAAAAACTTCCATTGTCCTATCGTCGAAACCAACCCGAAAGCCTCCGAAATGATCAAGTATGCCTCAAATTCCTTCCTCGCCTTGAAAATTTCCTATATCAATGAGCTGTCTCGATTGTGTGATGAATTAGGTATTAATGTGAATGATGTCTCTCAGGGAATTGGACTTGACCCGCGGATTGGACCACAGTTCCTCCGTGCTGGTATGGGTTATGGGGGCTCTTGTTTTCCAAAAGACGTGAATGCGTTAATTCAGATTGCAAACGAAAAGGGCCGGCCCATGACAATACTCGAGAGAGTGGTGAAAGTGAACGAAGAGCAGCCGCTGTATTTTATCGACAAAATAAAGGATGCCTTGGGTGGCGAGTTGAAAAATAAAACGATTGCCGTGCTTGGCTTAGCGTTTAAAGCGAATACCGATGATACAAGGGAGTCGCCAAGCATCACCCTGATTGATAGATTGCTAGAGGAGCAGGCAAATATCAAGGTACATGACCCTATCGTAAATTTATGGCCTCACCAATGCCGAACAGTAGAAAATACAATCAGTGGCGCCGATGCGATTGTTATCTGCACCGATTGGGAGGAATATAAGCGCATCAATTGGGGAAACCTCAAGCCTTTAATGAAGCAGCCATATATATTTGACGGCAGGAATATGCTTGAAAAAGTTCAAATGGAGAACTTAGGATTTTATTATATAGGTATTGCCAACTATTGAAAAAAGAGGCGGGGAGAACATGATTCTCATCACAGGGGGAGCCGGTTATATCGGCAGTCATGTCGTCCGCGACCTGGCGGATAAAGGGTACTCTGTTTTAGTGCTTGATAATTTATCAACTGGACATGTGGAGAGCGTTGACGAAAGGGCAATATTTATTCGGGGAGATATGGGAGATCGGGGGGTGCTCGAAGAGATCTTTGCAGCTTATCCTATAAAGGCAGTCATGCATTTTGCGGGCAGCTGTCTCGTGGGGGAATCCGTTAATTTTCCACTTAAATACTATCATAATAATGTTTCAAACACAGTCCAATTACTTCATAAAATGATTGAACACAAGATAAGGAGTTTTATTTTTTCTTCGACGTGTGCAACATACGGAATCCCTAATCAAGAAACAATCACTGAATTCTTGACTCCCAACCCCATTAATCCTTATGGAAAGTCAAAGTTAATGATAGAAACCATATTAAACAGTATCTCAGAAATATATGATTTTCAATATATCACGCTCAGGTATTTTAATGTCGCTGGAGCACATCACACCGGTGAAATCGGTGAAGACCATAATCCTGAGTCTCATTTAATTCCGAATATATTAGGGCATTTACAGGGGAAAACGCCATATATTGAAATTTTTGGAGATGATTACCCGACGCCGGATGGCACATGCATCCGCGACTATATTCACGTTACCGATTTATCGGAGGGGCATATTTTAGCACTTGAATATTTACTGCAAAGCAGCAGTCAAAAGATTGCTGAAACCTTCAATTTAGGAAATGAAAGAGGCGTCTCCGTTCTAGAAATGATAAAACTCTGTGAGCAAGTAACTGGAGTCAAAGCCTATGTGAAAATGCAACCGCGGAGAATAGGTGATCCTCCCCGCTTAGTGGCCTCCTCAAGAAAAATAAAAGACATGCTGGGCTGGTCTGCGAAATACGATATCAAGACAACCATCGAGACAGCCTGGAACTGGTATCAAAAGCATCCCAACGGATATAAAGAAAAAAACAATCCGCACCAATAAGGCGGATTGTTTTTATTATAATTTTATGTTTCTCAAGAGAGCTGTGAATTTTGGAATGTTTATTGTTATATTATCAAGGCCATTCCAACCATGAGGTGACTTTTCAGGATCTTTAAGACCAATAAAAGAACGATAGTTCAGGTTTCCAAATGAACTGATTGCCCAATATAGGGGAGTTATATAGGTTGGCGGAAAAATTTCAACCACCTTTGTATCTGGCTGGCAAAAGGTCAAATTGACCAATCCTGCTCCATGTGGTGCAACAATCGCTTCAGCAGTTGAAAAAAGCTTCGCCTGTTCAGCGACTGAGAGGGTTTCCAGTTCGATTTTAATAAAGCCGTATTTCGTCAGTACCTCCATCAAGTGGTCTTCGTTTAAAATTTTTCTTGACCATCTTCTGGTAATATAGATTCTTTTTTGATCATATGGCGTCGCACTGCTATCTTTTAAAAAAGTACACCTTAAAAAATCATATGCCCACTTTGTTGCAAATGATGGCTGGGAAGGAACAATCAAATTTTCCGCTTCAATATGAAACGTGCTATGTGTTTTGATCAGCTGGTCCGCAGTTATACCTAATTCATTTAGTGTCTCAATCTGAAAAGGAAAAACACGGGGTTCCGGCTTCACAATAAACAAATCAGCATTGATTCCGCTCTGTTTCAGCAAGTGAATACGGGGAAGTGTCTCATACATCCAATGATAATAATTCCCTCCCACTATATGGGTTAGATCTACAGCCTTTTCAACATGTTGAGAAATCGGCGGCAATTCTTTCTCTTTAAAAATCGAATGATTGGAGCGTGGATGTACAAATTCTAATGAAACATCCCAAATCAGATGATTATCAGGGGTTAAAATCGCTCCATTCAGCCCGCACACACGGCCTCCGGGTATCACTCCGACTGATCCTCCTTCTAATTTGATTGGATAGCGTATCGGAGGATATTTAATTCGCCTTGAAAAAGAGGATGCTTGATAAATTTCCTTAAAAATCACTCCCTGAGAAAAAGAACCGGGATTCGCTTGAATCCATTCCTTTACTGAGTTATAGATTCCAATAGGCGGCAGTATATTGCTCAAAAAATTCCCCTCATTTTATTTTTTTGCTTTCACGTTTCCGTACATATTAACTATTCCTATTTGAAAGAACATGTTACTGAATCAATACTGATTTTTTAAAGTGGACCATAACATAAACCTATTACGATTTTCATTTCTTTTAGGTCTTACACCGGTTAATTCCTTCTATCATATACTGTCTTGGACAGTTGAACATTTTAAGTAAATCCAAGGATGTGAGATTCATGGAATTATTGTTTAGCGTAGTCATTCCTGTGTATAACAGGGCTGAGCAATTACTTCTTACCTTGACCTCTTTTGAAAAACAAATCAATCCACTCCCTTTCGAGGTAATAGTCATAAATGATGCTTCAACCGATAAAACTGTTGAAGTTTTGAAACATTATTCAGCAGAAGCGTCCTATCCATTTTCCTTCGTGTCATTAGAGAATAGAAAAGGACCAGGGGCAGCTAGAAATGCCGGAATTCAAAAAGCAACGGGGAAGTATATCATTTTTTGTGATGCAGATTATTTAGTTCTTCCTAATTTTATTGAGACGCATTACCAATTACACTTAAAACACGAAAATGCAGTTGTATCAGGAACTCCGTATTGCTATAAAGGCATATATAGTCAATGTTTTCCGAGTTTTTCCAATTGGGAATCTTCTATTATGAAACAATCGCTTAAAAGAACAGGGCTGTGGAAGAACTCCTATAATAAAGCAGACGAGATCACCTCCGTCCTAACACAGGAGGACATTAGAAATAATTTTGACAAAGTATATAAAATCTTGTCCATATATGATGGAATGGATGATTCGTTAAGAAAAGAATTTTATGATTTAACCGTTGCACCATGGTTATTATTTATTACACGTAATGTTTCCGTGGAAAAATCAGCATTTGAAAAAATTGGACAATTTGATGAAAGGTTAATTAGAGGTTCTGGTGAAGATTGGGAGCTTGGATATCGGTTATATCAAAGCGGTTACCAATTTGTCATCATTGAAAAGGAAATCGGCTATCATCAAGAACATCCTAATGAGTATCGAAAGCCCTACAAAACCCTAGTGTCATTTAGCAGTCTGTTGGCTGAAAAGTTTGGAAAGGAAGATCCTGAGATTTTTCTATTAAGCATTTGGAATTCCTCGGATGATTTATGGAAAGATATTCCGATTTATAAAAACATGGTTCGTTTATTTAGAGAAAATACCGGTGATCACAATGTAGAGCAGCTGAAGTACCTTCTTAAAAAAGGCTGTCAAAAAATATTATAGGCTGCTTTAAACAATACATGTGTTTTAAATAAGAGCATTTAATTGGAAGGATGGAGACCGAAAATATGCTTGTTTCTATGGTAATGGCTGTTCATAATGGAGAGAAATTTCTTCAAGAGGCAATCCATCACGCTTTGGCTCAAACTTATACTGAAATGGAATTCATTATAGTGAATGATGGTTCTTCTGATAGAACAAAACAGATATTAGATGAGATCCAAGACCAGAGAGTTAAGGTAATCCATTTAGACCAAAATGGCGGTGCGGCCAATGCCTTAAACTTAGGGATTAAGGAAGCAAGCGGCCAATGGATTGCTATCCAGGATGCCGATGACAATAGTTACCCAACAAGAATAGAGGAACAAGTAAAATTCATTAAGGAAAACCCGCATTTAGTAGGTGTGGCAACGTTCGTAAGATGTATTTCCGGGGATGATGATGTCCCAGATTATGTCTATGAAGAATATACATTAAGCAGAAATTATCATGTTTCAAAAAAGGAAATCAGGAAAATTATTTTTTGGGGCTGCCCTTTAACACATAGTTCTGTTATGTTCTCTAAAAGTGCCTTTGCGGAAGTGGGAGGATACGATCCCGGCTATAAAATTGCTTATGATTATGATTTATGGCTAAAACTATTAGAACTAGGCGATTTGGAGAAAGTTCCGAAGGTTTTACTGGATTATCGCATACAGAAGAATTCACTGTCACACAAAAATGGTTTTGAAACGATTCATGAAATACAAGTAGCTGCTTCAAAGGCTGTGTATCGAATGAAAAGTAAACAAAAACAACATTCGCCCAAGGTTATGGTAATAGGGGAACTGGGAAGCTGTGAAAATTATATTCAAAAAGTCGCCCCATTAAGTGGATTAGAGGTAACTGGTATCATTGATAAAAATAGCAGTAACCTTTCTTCTGCAATTCGAAAAATAAGAAATGGGAAGATAGATGCCATTATCATACTAGATAATGATAATACAACCAAAATAATTAGGAGCTTTGGAAGCCGATATTTAAAATATAATAAAGATTATTATATTTTACTGAATACGTTATAATAAACGTTTATCTTTAAAAACTGCATATTGAAATGAAAAAATCAAATGAAAAAGGCATGGAGATCAGAGACTCCATGCTTCATTTTTTCAAATCATCTAGTATATACTCAATTTTTTCTGATATTCCATAACTGTTAACTTCAGCCCATCTTCTAATGCTGTCACTGGTTCCCATCCTAATATTTTTTTCGCTTTTTGGATATCAGGTCTTCTAACATTGGGATCATCCTCGGGAAGCGGGTGGAATGTAATCGTGCTTTCAGAACCTGTTAGCTTTTTGACCCGTTCGGCCAATTCCAGGATTGAATATTCAACTGGGTTACCGATATTAATGATCTCCCCATTTGCAGCGTCCTTTTCCATTAAAAGCTTCAAACCGCGGATTGTATCTGTTACATAGCAAAACGACCGGGTTTGTGTCCCATTGCCATAAACGGTAATGTCCTCCCCTTTTAATGCCTGGGTAACAAAGTTCGAGATCACCCGGCCATCATCATTGGCCAGTCCCGCCGAATACGTATTGAAAAGGCGGGCCACCTTTACCTTTGTCTGATACTCCTTGAAATACAAGTAGCACAGGACCTCTCCCATACGTTTTGCTTCATCATAACAAGCCCTTGGCCCCCATGTATTCACATTGCCTCGGTAGCTTTCCGGCTGCGGATTGACCTCAGGATCACCATATGCCTCGCTTGTGCTCGTATAGACCAATTTGGCTTGATGTCTTTTCGCTAATTCCAGCATATTCTTCGTACCAACTGTGTTTGCATTTATCGTTTCGAAGGGTGCAGCTTGATAATATTTGGGAGAAGCAGGGGAGGCCAGGTGATAAATTTCTTGGACGTTCTTGAAGTCAGGGTCGGTTATTAGCTTCTGCGAACACACATCCATTTCTTTATATATGAACCTGTCATATGGCAGGTCAATAATATTCGTGATTTTTCCAGAATAAAGATTATCTATGCCTATAACTAGACAGCCTTCAGCGAGTAAATCCTTCGCAAGGTGTGATCCTAAAAATCCTGCAACGCCGGTAATTAACACTTTCTTTTCCATGATTCACCTCTATTTCTCCTGTCTTTAACATATTATGAGGTAAATAAAGATTGGTATGGGTAGGTGGGGGCGAATTGGTCACGGTTTTGATGTATACCATAAGGGAACATATTGGGAAATAGATAATTTCCAGCGGCAAAATTTTGAGGGGGGGAAAGAGACTGTGATATCCGTTATAGCCTGCACCAATCGGCAGGAATTTGTACAACTTATAATTGAAAATTTCCAAAAACAAACTCTGGCCCATAAGGAGCTTATTTTGATCCTAAATTCCTTGGACCTGCATGCAGATCCAGTTCCTGATGAGCAGATGAAAATTCTATGTTTTCCAGATGATATGAGTTTAGGAGAGTGTTTAAACAGAGGTGTTAAAGTGGCGAAATATGATTATATTGCCAAGATGGATGATGATGATTATTATGGAGCCGATTATTTGAAGGAAGCGTATGAGATGCTTGTTCTTACAGGGGCAGATCTCGTTGGAAAAGGTACTTTTTATATCTATTTTAAAAAGAACCATGAGGTCCGCTTGTATAACCCTAATTATGAAAATAAATGGATTGTAAACGCAGGGCCTTATAAATCTTCCTATTTTTTACACGGGGCTACACTTGCTTGGAAGAAGTCTATTTTTAACAAAGTCTGCTTTCCTAAGGTAAATCTGGGTGAAGACAGCGGCTTTCAGCGGGTTTGCTATGAAGATGGACTGAAAATGTACTCTTTATCTAAGGACCATTATGCATATGTTCGATACCCTGCACAAAATCACCATCATTCTGATGCAAAAGAGCCGCATTTAAGAAGAAGAAGCCTGTTCGCTGGCAGCACCTCATCAATTGAAAGGTTTTTTCAAAATAAAAAGCAAGGCAGCGAATAAAAAAGCGCGGCCTTGCTGAAAAAGCTGATTTTATTAAGCAAGCAAATCAACAGAGAAGCTTTCAATGTCTTTACAACGGATGACGGTCAATCTCTCGCTAATAATAGGTGACACAGTTGCTGGTTCAATAATTTTCACGCAGCAGTCCTTTGTAACTTTCTCCAATTCCCCAG
The DNA here is from genome assembly GCF_030403775.1 of Paenibacillus sp. BSR1-1. GTDB lineage: Bacteria > Bacillota > Bacilli > Bacillales > Cytobacillaceae > Neobacillus. The sequence goes on along the minus strand of NZ_JAQMWQ010000012.1, from coordinate 853 downwards.
TTATAATGTCTCCGGATGTAGTTCTAATGGTTACCTCACTATGCATGAAATTCTTTAGAATCTGGCATAGACAGTCACACTTACAGTCGTTTTTACAGCGGCTATGTCCGGAACTGCTATGCCCGGAACTGCTATGCCCGGAACTGCTATGCCCGGAACTGCTATGCCTGGAACTGCTATGTCCGGAACTGCTATGCCCGGAACTGCTATGTCCGGAACTGTCATGTCCGGAACTGCTATGCCCGGAACTGCTATGTCCGGAACTGTCATGTCCGGAACTGCTATGCCTGGAACTGCTATGTCCGGAACTGCTATGTCCGGAACTGTCATGTCCCTTTTTCCCCATTTCTTCACGCCCCTTCCAAATTGGTCATTTCAAATTAATATATTCATTAAAAAATGGAAAGTTAAGGGCGGAGAATGATTTTTATCGCCCATATTCAGCTGTTTATCCTTAGGTAGCGGCATAGGCTATTTCATTTTGAATATCACAAGGGATATCATTAAACACATCTTCAAGTCTTCCTCTTAAAGATTATTAGTTTATTTTTTTTTGAAAAGGTATTGACCAATCTATTAATCTCCTGTAATATAGGAAAAGTCGTCAGCGAGGCGATGAAAGATAAATAAAAAAAGTTGTTGACTTTGACAACTTGAAATGTTATATTAATAAAGTCGTCTTTGAACGACAGCTTGCTCTTTGAAAACTAAACAAACAAAAACGTCAACAAACAATAATATTCGTTTCTTATTGAAACGAAGCCAACGTTTTATTTTATGAGCTAATCAACTTTCTTGGAGAGTTTGATCCTGGCTCAGGACGAACGCTGGCGGCGTGCCTAATACATGCAAG
>NZ_JAQMWQ010000011.1:75201-157006 GCF_030403775.1 Paenibacillus sp. BSR1-1 | reverse complement strand
ATTAGGCACGCCGCCAGCGTTCGTCCTGAGCCAGGATCAAACTCTCCAAGAAAGTTGATTAGCTCATAAAATAAAACGTTGGCTTCGTTTCAAATGAAACGAATATTATTGTTTGTTGACGTTTTTGTTTGTTTAGTTTTCAAAGATCAATTTTTTTCAATCGCTCGTAAGCGACTTAATAAATATATCATCTGTAATAATTTAAGTCAACGGTTTTTTAAAACTTTTTATAAAAGGCTATTTTCGCAAAGATTGTTGTTTTACGTATAAGTTCATCAACCCGTATAAAAGGATTCTTCGTGGCAACTTTTCGTAAGAACATTTGCGGATATTGCCTGGAAACTTTGTAAATGACTCTTAATTAATACCAGAGCAACAAAGTTTACGAAAAGAGCCTTATATAAAGAAAGGGAACATACCCTGTATGCTCCCTTTGGCTTCTTATTCTTCATCACCCTCAGGGGCAATTTCTTCAGAAGAGATTGTCTCTTCCTGGCTGTTTTCTTCATTCACAGAAGGGGTTTCTTCACCCTCAGTGCCGCTTTCATTCTCAACAGCTTCTTCCTCTTTCTCTACTTTAGCAACTGTGGCCACAAACTCATTTTCATTTTCTTTTATGCTAATGAGTTTGACACCTTGAGTATTCCGGCCTATTCTTGCAATACCAGCTACATCAATGCGAATAAGGACGCCGCCAGTTGTAATCAACATAAGATCTTCTTCCCCTGTTACGGCTCTCATGGAAACAAGATTTCCATTCTTCTCGGTTACGTGGCAAGTTTTGATACCTTTACCGCCTCGACCTTGAATTCGGTATTCAGCAGCAGGTGTACGTTTTCCGTAACCATTTTGGGTCACGATTAGAACATCATTGTCCTCTTCTAAAACTTCCATTCCGACCACTTCATCGCCTTGATCCAAAGTAATCCCTTTTACTCCGGTGGCAGTCCGCCCCATTGATCGGACATCTGTTTCCGGGAAACGGATTAACATACCGTTCTTTGTACCAATAATCATATCCTTTGATCCATCTGTCATGCGGACAGAGATCAGTTCATCACCTTCACGGAGACTCAATGCAATGAGACCATTGTTACGGATGTGCGCAAACGATGATAATGGTGAACGTTTTGAGATTCCTTCCTTGGTTGTAAAGAACAAGAACCAATCGTCCACGAATTCTTCCACCGGAATAATAGCGTTTACCCATTCTCCTTTTTCAATGCCAAGAAGGTTAATAATCGGAATTCCTTTTGCTGTTCGGCTATATTCTGGGATTTCATATCCCTTTGAGCGATATACTTTACCCTTATTGGTAAAGAACAGAATCGTATCATGGGTGGAAGTGGTGATTAAATGTTCAACGAAATCATCTTCATTCGTGCCCATTCCTTGAATGCCTCGTCCGCCGCGTTTTTGTGCACGGTATGTAGACACCGGCAGACGTTTAACATAACCGTTATGGGTTAGGGTAATGACAATATTTTCACGTGGAATTAAATCCTCATCCTCAATATTTTCAATACCGCCTGCTTGGATTTCTGTTCGGCGCTTATCATTGAAGCGTTCTTTAATTTCCAGTAATTCTTCGCGGATGATTTCAAGAATCTTTTCTTCATCAGCTAAGATTGCTTTTAATTCCGCAATAAGCTTCATAAGGCTTTGATATTCATCTTCAATCTTTTCTCTTTCTAAACCTGTTAAACGCTGTAGACGCATATCAAGGATTGCCTGGGCTTGTTTTTCAGAAAGATTAAATTCCCTCATTAAACCTTCGCGGGCAATATCAGTTGTTTGCGAGTTTCGAATAAGGGTAATCACGGCATCTAAATTGTCCAGCGCAATTCTTAAACCCTCTAAAATATGAGCACGTGCTTCCGCTTTACGAAGTTCAAATTCTGTTCTCCGGCGGATAACTACTCTTTGATGATCTAAGTAATAGACCAAGCATTGTTTTAGACTTAGCACCTTCGGCTGACCGTTCACAAGGGCCAGCGTATTAATTCCGAAGCTAGTTTGCAGGGCCGTCTGCTTATATAAGTTATTTAAGAGGACATTAGCATTAGCATCTTTACGGACCTCAATTACAATTCTCATTCCTCTGCGGTCAGATTCATCTCTAAGGTCAGTTATGCCATCAATTTTTTTATCACGTGCTAATTCCGCAATTTTTTCAATTAATTTTGCTTTATTTACTTGATATGGCAATTCATTTACGATAATGACTTCCTTGCCATTCGATTTTTGTTCAATCTCTACTTTAGCTCGGATAGTTATCGACCCTCGACCTGTTTCGTAGGCCTTACGAATACCACTCCGGCCAAGAATGATTCCTCCAGTCGGGAAATCCGGACCCGGAATTATCTCCATCAACTCTTGAGTAGTAACTTCAGGGTCATGACTGACCGCCAATACACCGTCAATGACTTCACCAAGCTGGTGGGGCGGGATATTGGTAGCCATACCGACCGCAATACCTGTAGTTCCGTTAACTAGCAGGTTTGGAAATCTTGCCGGCAGAACAACAGGTTCTTTTTCTTCACCATCATAGTTATCTTGGTAATCAATTGTGTCCTTGTTGATATCTCTTAATAATTCCATTGAGATTTTGGACATTCTCGATTCGGTATACCGCATCGCTGCTGCGGCATCTCCATCTACGGAACCAAAGTTCCCGTGTCCATCAACAAGCATATAACGATAGTTGAAGTCCTGCGCCATCCGAACCATCGTTTCATAAACGGCGGAATCGCCATGCGGGTGATATTTACCGATAACGTCACCGACGATACGAGCAGATTTTTTATATGGTTTGTCCGCATGGATTCCAAGATCATGCATAGCATATAAAATACGGCGATGTACGGGCTTTAAACCATCCCGAACATCTGGAAGGGCACGTGAAACGATAACACTCATTGCATAGTCAAGAAAGGAAGATTTCATTTCCTGACTGATATTAATCTCTTTTATTTGAGAATTTGGTGTTTCAGCCATATTTGGTACCTCCTATAATGATCACCTGGCCACCCAGGTAAAAGAAAAGGAGGATAGTGGTTAAACCTCTACCCTGATTTATATATCTAAGTTCTTAACATATTGTGCGTTAGCTTCAATGAAGTTCCGGCGTGGTTCTACTTTTTCACCCATAAGCATTTCAAACGTTTCATCTGCTTCGATCGCATCCTCAAGACTAACCTGAAGCATGCTTCGTTTTTCAGGATCCATCGTTGTTTCCCATAATTGTTCAGGATTCATTTCTCCCAAACCTTTATACCGCTGGATATTCGGCTTTGGCTGGCTTGGAAGCTCAGCGAAAATCCGTTCAAGCTCTTTATCGTTATACGCATACTCAATCCGTTTTCCTTGCTGCACTTTATAGAGCGGAGGCTGGGCAATATAAATATAACCTGCTTCTAATATTTTTCTCATGTAGCGATAGAAGAAAGTTAAAATCAGTGTTCGAATGTGAGCACCATCTACATCGGCATCCGTCATAATGACAATTTTATGATAACGCGCCTTCGAAATTTCAAAATCCTCGCCAATTCCTGTTCCAATGGCGGTAATCATTGCTCGAACTTCGTTGTTAGAAAGAATTTTATCTAAACGTGCTTTCTCAACATTAAGGATTTTCCCTTTTAACGGTAGAATCGCTTGGAAATGGCGATCACGGCCTTGTTTTGCAGAGCCGCCCGCAGAATCACCCTCAACGATATACAATTCGCTTTCATAGGGATCCTTAGAAGAACAATCCGCTAATTTACCCGGTAAACTGGAAACCTCTAACGCGCTTTTCCGGCGGGTTAATTCTCTGGCTTTCTTTGCAGCAAGCCTTGCTCTCGCAGCCATTAAGCCTTTATCGATAATTTTCCTGGCAACTGTCGGATTTTCCAGCATGAATTTTTCAAAATGACTAGCAAAGACAGTATCGGTTATCGCTCTTACTTCAGAGTTTCCGAGTTTTGTTTTTGTTTGTCCTTCAAATTGTGGATCAGGGTGTTTGACCGAAACAATAGCAGTTAATCCTTCACGAACATCCTCTCCAGAAAGGTTCGTATCATTTTCTTTAATCAAACCATTTTTTCGGGCGTAGTCATTAATGACCCTAGTTAAGGCTGTTTTAAAGCCTGATTCATGCGTTCCGCCTTCATAGGTATGGATATTATTAGCGAAGGAGTAAATGTTATCAGTATAGCCTTCGTTATATTGAAGAGCGACCTCCACACTAATGCCATCGCGCTCGCCATCAATATAGATTGGTTCTTCATGAATAACTTCCTTTGTACGGTTTAAATGCTCTACATAGGATTTAATACCGCCTTCGTAGTAATATTCATTATGTTTATTTTCAACTCTCTTATCTTCAATCGTGATTTTGATTCCTCGGTTAAGGAAGGCAAGCTCACGAAGACGAGTGGCTAGAATGTCATATTCATATACCAGGGTTTCAGTGAAAATTTCACCATCTGGTTTAAAGTGTGTAATGGTACCTGTTTTATCGGTAGTTCCAATTACCTCAAGTTCTTGGACAACCGCTCCGCGTTCAAATTTAATTAAGTGAATTTTACCTTCGCGGTGGACATAAACCTCAAGATCAGTGGAGAGGGCATTAACAACCGATGCACCAACCCCATGAAGTCCCCCAGAAACCTTGTAGCCTCCGCCGCCAAACTTACCGCCGGCATGGAGAACCGTCATTATGACCTCAACGGCGGGTCTGCCCATTTTCTCTTGAATATCAACCGGAATACCACGGCCGTTATCCTTTACTGTGATGCTATTGTCTTCCTCAATGAAAACATTGATTTCATTACAGAAGCCGGCCAGCGCCTCGTCAATACTGTTATCAACGATTTCCCAAACAAGATGATGGAGGCCTTTGCCGCTTGTTGAACCGATATACATACCAGGCCTTTTTCTTACTGCCTCAAGTCCTTCTAGAACCTGAATCTGTTCCGCACCGTAGGATTGTTCTTCTAAAGCTTTTTGTTCCATAGTCATACCTGTTCACCTGCACCTTCATACAAAAATATAGCTATATTTTCGTTATAAAAACAATAAGAATATGATGTATTAAAATTCCTGGATATTCAATTGGCTGGAACGTTTCTTTAACGTTCCAGAAGCAATTGGGGATAAATAAACTTTGTCATAGGTAATAATAATCGACTTAAAGGGGTTTTTGGATAAATTCATAACTTTCTCTTTATGGCGGCTCAAGAACTCCTCCACGAGCTCCGATTGGTTGGCACTTTCTTTATCCAGGATGGTAATAATATCCTTGGCCCGGATATTGTGGTCTTCCCCGATATGAATATACATGCTCCACCTCAGTTGACTTTCTTTATAGAGCCAGAATCCACAACATATGTGGAGGCTTCCTTCAATGTTTGATGGTCAATCCCCTCTACACTTGTGGTCGTCACAAAGGTTTGAACCTTGCCTTGGATGGTATTGAGCAGATGAGATTGTCTATAATCATCTAACTCTGATAACACATCGTCTAGAAGGAGAATCGGATATTCCCCAATTTCGGCATAGATTAGTTCAATTTCCGCAAGCTTTACAGACAATGCTGTTGTCCGCTGCTGACCTTGTGATCCAAAGGTTTGAACATCTCTTCCATTTACAAAAAACATCAAATCATCGCGATGAGGGCCAAACATGGTTGTTCCGCGTTCAATTTCCCTTGCGCGCACCTTCTCGAACTTTTCTTCAAAGCATGCTACCATTTTCGACAAATCTTGTCCTTCTAATACCTCTACGGAAGGTTTATAGTTTATTTCAAGCGATTCAAGCCCCCGGGATATCCCTTGGTGAATTGGTTTTGCCCAATTCTCAAGCAGCTTTAGGAACTCAAATCTTTTAGTGACAATTTTCACGGCAATTTGAATAAACTGTTCGGTTAAAATTTCAAGCATTGTCTGATCGGTTTGCTTTTTTATCTGCATCATTTTTAAATAATGATTACGCTGCTGGAGTATTTTTTGATATTGACTCATATCATGTAAGTAAATTGGCGAAACTTGCCCAATTTCCATATCAATAAACCGTCTTCGCACCTGCGGACTGCCCTTTACTAAGTTAAGGTCCTCTGGTGCAAACATGACTACATTCAAATTCCCCACATACTGGCTTAATTTTTGTTGTTCAATATGGTTAAGCCTTGCTTTTTTGCCTTTTTTGGAAATAACCAATTGCAGCGGAAGCGAGCTGTGTTGTTTTTGAACCCTGCCTTCTATTTTAGCATAATCTTGATCCCAGCGAATAAGATCTTTATCGTTTGATGTTCGGTGGGATTTAGCCATCGCTAACACATAAATGGATTCCATTACATTGGTTTTACCTTGAGCATTTTCTCCCAAGATTACATTTACTTTATTTTCAAATTCAATAAATAACTCATCATAATTGCGATAGTCTTTTAACGCTAATTTTTCAATATACATGCGCAGGACATCCTTAATAGAAATGCGGAAGCGCCTTGATCAGGGGCGACAAGCATAAGACAAGCCGTCGGGAAGGTTGCTTTTTAACCTTCTCGACGGATTGGCTGTAGACCTGCGAGCCCCTAGGCGCTGTAGCTAGACATTTCTCAAAGATTAACTTAATTTTTTTATTTAATGACAAATTCCCCAACACCGGCAATTTGAACCTTGTCACCTGCCCGAAGCTTTCTTCCTCTTCTTTGGTCTTGTTCACCATTGATAAATACCTCGTGTTCACTTAAAAACCATTTTGCCATTCCGCCAGATTGGATCACATCAGCTGCTTTTAAAAATTGTCCTAATGTAATAAATTCTGTGCTCAGCTTTATTTCTCCAGGCACACAAGTCACCCTCATTCCTAAAATGGTCTCAATACTTTATTTTACTAAATTTTCGCCTTAGATACAAAGGATTCTCAAAAGTTATCTCACAATAGTAAATATAGCCGCCAATGGTGTGGCGGCTATATACACTAGGTTGTATAAATATTTAGTACGTTCTTACAGGTAAAATCAGCTGCAAAATGGTTTCGTCATGAAGGGGACGAATCAGGAACGGGCGCATGGCTCCAGTAAAGCTTACTCTGATATCGGTTCCTTCTAATGCTTTTAGGGCATCCATCATATATTTTGCACTAAAGGAAATTTTTAAATCTTCTCCCTCGATCGCACCGCTTTGAATTTCTTCTACAACCTTACCGATCTCTGGTGTATTTGAAGAAATTTCGATAATTCCATCCTCAATTGTTGAAAATTTAACGACATTGTTTCTTCCTTCACGCGCAAGCAGAGAAGCACGATCAATCGCCTGCAAAAATTCCTTCGTATTGACTGTCACATCTGTTTTACTTTCACCTGGAATTAATCTTGATGTATCCGGATAGTTGCCTTCTAACAATCTTGAGAAAAATAATAAATGCTTGGCTTTAAATAAAATTTGATTTTCCGTAATCACGATATCGATTAATTCATTTGTGTCATCAATAATTTTACTTAATTCATTTAAGCTTTTTCCTGGAATAACGACATTATAGGTTTCGTTATTTGCCGTTTCAATTTTCGCTTTCCTTAATGCAAGTCTGTGGCTATCTGTTGCAATACAGGTTAACTCGCCATTTTCAATTCTCCAGTTTACACCTGTCAAGATTGGACGTGTTTCTGAGGTGGACACAGCAAAATGCGTTTGGCGAATCATCGCTTTTAACAAATCGGTCGCAATATGAAATTTATTATTTTCTTCTACTTGCGGCAGGTGAGGGTACTCTTCTGCATCAAGGCCGTTAAGGTTGAATTCTGATTTTCCGGAGCGGATAACGGTTTGCAGCGATCCAAGTACTTCAATTTCAACGGAATCAGTCGGTAATTTTTTTACGATTTCGCTAAAAAACTTAGCTTGTAAAACAATTGCTCCTGATTGTTTTATCTCTACAATTTCATCCCCAGACTCTTCTTTAGGAATAAAGGATTCAATGGAAACATCAGAATCACTTCCTGTTAAAGTAACTCCATCTGTTGTAGCAGCAATTTTAATTCCCGTAAGAATAGGTATGGTGGTTCTTGTTGTAACAGCCTTCATAACATCTTGAACACTTTGAACAAGACGATCGCGCTGGATAATAAATTTCATAATTAAATCCTCCCTGTAAGCATATTTTTAATGCGTAAGCATATAATATTATTTTTTAAAAAATATAGAAGAAGTACTAGTAGGCCCTGTTAGTATGTGGATAACTAGGAATTTCAATAGAAACACAGCCTATCCACATGTGGACAGACTGTGTGCAAGTCTTAGGGAGTTATTCACAATTAAGTTATATTTTCAACAGCTCATTCAATTCCTTCATTTGCTTCTGCAGCGTTGAATCGGATTGGAGGAGCTTGGATATTTTTTCATGAGCATGGATTACAGTCGTATGATCCCGGCCGCCGAACTCTTCTCCTATTTTAGGCAAAGAGTAATCGGTTAATTCACGTGATAAATACATCGCAATCTGCCGTGGGAAAGCAACAGACTTTGTCCGCTTTTTGGCTTTAAAGTCTTCAAGTTTGACACTATAGTGTTCCCCGACGACCCTTTGAATATCAAGAATCGTGATGACCTTTGGCTTCGAGCTTGGAATGATATCCTTCAATGCTTCCGAAGCTAAATCTGCATTGATATCTTTATTAATTAAAGATGAATAGGCAACGACACGAATTAAGGCACCCTCTAGTTCCCTAATGTTTGTATCGATTTGATTCGCAATATAGAGCATGACTTCGTTTGGTATATCAAGTCCTTCGGCTTTGGCCTTTTTACGAAGGATGGCAATTCTCGTTTCTAAATCAGGCGGAGTAATATCGGTAATTAAACCCCACTCAAAGCGGGAACGCAGGCGATCTTCCAATGTCGGAATTTCCCTTGGGGGTCTGTCACTTGAGATAACGATTTGTTTGCTTTCCTCATGGAGAGCATTAAAGGTATGGAAAAATTCTTCCTGAGTTGATTCTTTTCCAGCCAAAAACTGAATATCATCAATCAGAAGGACATCCACATTTCGATATTTATTGCGGAAGCTTTCCGCTTTATTGTCACGAATCGAGTTAATAAATTCGTTGGTAAATTTTTCAGACGATAAATAAACCACTTTTGCCGAAGGTTTATGATCTAGAACATAATGGCCTATCGCATGCATTAAGTGGGTTTTTCCTAATCCTACACCCCCATAAATAAAGAGAGGATTGTAGGCCTTTGCCGGTGCTTCAGCTACAGCAAGTGAGGCAGCATGGGCAAATCTATTGCCGGAACCAATAACAAACGTATCAAATAAGTACTTTGGATTTAATATGTTTGGAGAAAATTCCGTGTGATCATCATCCTTTTTCGCCTTTTTTGGAGGCGTTGGCAGATCGAGTTCTTCCTCTTTTTGATTTTGCGGAATAATAAACTTGGCCGATAATTCTTCTCCCGTTATTTCATAAAGAATTCCTGCAATTAACTGAGAATAGCGTTCTTCCAGCCAATCGCGGGCAAATTCATTTGGAGCTGTCACGACAAGCAGATTGCCTTGAAGGGAATGAGCCTTTGTCGACTTTAGCCAAGTATCAAAGCTGGGTTTGCTTATTTTCTTTTCTATATTGGCTAGAGCTGCATTCCAAAGATCCGCAATATTTTCCAACTAGTTTCCCTCCTTTTTTCTGATTTTTTATATTTAAATGCATTTCGCTGCTGTCTAACTCCGAAAAAAATTATTTGTATATGGAGTATTCTTTTCTCAACCAGGTATCCTATTCGACAAAGTTTAAGTGAAAATCGTTTGTCAATTTAGGAGTACAATCTATGAATTTAGCAATATACGAAACATTGGTTGTGGAAAACATATAATAAGGAAATAAAGTGGAGTTTCGACAATATCCACCCCTTGTGGACAAGTTTTTACAGAGACCTAGAATAACATGTCCACATGTTATCCACAATTTGTGGATAAGCATTTTTGGGGATGAAGTTATTCAGAGTGAAAACACAAATATAATATCAAATAATAGCAAGGTGTGCAATGGTTTTTCGAAGTTTATCCACAACTGTAACATTGTGTGTATAATAATTGTCCACAAGAATTGATTTTGTGAAAAAGCTGTCAATATCTTGTGTGGATAATGCGAAATGTGTCGATTTTTTATCCACAGGCACGAAAAAACGGATTTGAGATGAAATTTTTTTTCATGCCGTTCTTCTTAACGAAAGTATGTAAAAAAATTTGGAAATAGGAAACAATAGCTGGAGAGTGGTTGACAATTTGGGATGGACATCTTTATAATAATTAAGACTGTCATTTGTAATTGAGAGTTATTCCTCGGGGAGGTGTCATATATGAAAAGAACGTACCAACCAAATACACGTAAACACAGCAAAGTTCACGGATTCCGCAGTCGTATGAGCTCAGCAAACGGACGTAAGGTTCTTGCTCGTCGCCGTCGTAAAGGAAGAAAAGTATTATCAGCTTAGACCACTGAAACGTCTCAGTGGTCTTTTTTCTAATTATAAGCGGAAGCGCCTTGATCAGGGAAAAAGCAGTTCACCTTTCCCTAGGCGCTGGAGCTGGAAAGCTATCAAAGTTCAAAGAACGTTATTAAATGAAGGAGTTTTTTTATGAAAAAAGAATTCCGAATTAAAAAGAATAAAGAATTTCAATCAGCCTTCCAGAAAGGCCGTTCATTTGCGAATCGACAATTTGTTGTCTATGCCTTATCAAAAGAAGAACAGGCTCATTTTCGAATTGGACTATCTGTCAGCAAAAAGATTGGAAATGCTGTTACAAGGAATCGGATTAAAAGATACCTCAGACAATCTGTTTTCGAGCTTAAAGATCAGCTGGCTGTGGGAAATGATTTCGTGATCATTGCAAGAAAGCCTGCAGCTGAAATGGATTTTTTCGAGGTCAAAAAGAGTCTGACCCATGTACTAAAGGTCGGCAAGGTTTTGAAGAAAAACTTTTAGGGCGATAATTGTAAAGCAATGAAGACAATTCATTTAAATAAATGATAAAATACCTATGATATATCCTAATGGAAATATATACATAAAAAGTTTACCTACACACTTTTTCACTATATATGTTGCAAGGAGGAAAAATTGGTTGAAAAAAAGAATATTTCTTTCATTCGGCCTTCTTTCTGTTTTTCTGTTCCTCACAGGGTGCAGTGAAATAAAGAAGCCAATTACTGCCGAAAGTACGGGCTTTTGGAATGAATACATTGTCTATCCTTTGTCCTGGCTGATTAAAGAAGGTGCTCATTTACTTGGGGGCAGCTTTGGTTTATCGCTTATTGTCGTAACGATCTTAATCAGGCTGGCTATCCTGCCGTTAATGATTAAGCAGACAAGAAGCTCAAAAGCGATGCAGGCTTTGCAGCCGGAAATGAAGGCTCTTCGTGAAAAATATAGCTCGAAGGATCAAAAGACACAGCAAAAGCTGCAGCAGGAAACGATGGCGCTTTTTCAAAAGCATGGCGTAAATCCTATGGCTGGATGCTTTCCTTTAATTGTGCAAATGCCAATCCTGATTGGTTTTTATCATGCCATTTCAAGAACAAGGGAAATTGCCCAAGACAGCTTCCTGTGGTTTGACCTTGGTGAAAAGGATCCGTACTACATTTTACCAATCGTTGCAGGTATCACAACATTTATTCAGCAAAAATTGATGATGGCTGGACAGGAGCAGAATCCGCAAATGGCGATGATGCTTTGGATGATGCCGATTATGATTGTCGTTTTTGCTTTTAATTTCCCAGCAGCTCTGTCCTTGTACTGGGTTGTCGGAAATATCTTTATGATTGTTCAAACCTATTTTATTAAAGGGCCGGATCTGAGGGCACAGGCCACCGGCAAAGCGGGAGGAGCAAAAAAGTGAAACAAGTAACTGCTACAGGACAAACAGTCGAAGAAGCAGTAGAATCAGCTTTAGCTCAATTAAAGACAACAAAAGACCGCACAGATGTTGACATTATTGACGAAGGAAAAAAAGGGATTTTCGGTATTTTTGGTTCACGTCCAGCTGTTGTAAAGGTAACCGTCATTATCGATCCGCTAGAGGAAGCGAAGAAATTTTTAACTCAAGTTAGTGAACAAATGGGTGCCCCTGCGGAAATTGAGATTAAGCGGGACGGCAAGCAGGTTCAGTTCATCATGACTGGGGAAAAGATTGCGCTTTTGATTGGAAAAAGGGGCCAAACTTTAAATTCACTTCAATATTTGACGCAATTAGTGATTAACCGCTTCTCCAATCAGTATTTAACTGTTATATTGGACGCTGAAGATTACCGAAACAGACGAAATGAAACCCTTATTCAACTTGCACATCGTCTTGCTGAGAAAGCAGTCAAGACTGGGAAAGATGTTGCATTAGAGCCGATGCCTTCCTATGAGCGTAAAGTTATTCATTCCGCTTTATCTGAAAATAAACGCGTGAAAACTTTTTCCGATGGATCGGAGCCTCATCGATTTATTGTCATATCACCAGTAAGAAGATAAATAATACTAAAGCACCCTATCGAATTTCGATAGGGTGTTTTTTTATAAGCTAAGGGGAAATCCGCTTGCAATGTGCTTGTTAGGGACACGAATTACGGAAAACGACGGTCCGAGTCCGCAATAAGAGCTATTGAGGACATGGGAGTCGAAAAATCAAGGAGCCGAGTCCACTATAAGGGCTATAGAGGACACTGGAGACGAAAAATCAGGGAATCAAGTCTGCAATTAAGCTTATAGAGGAATCGTAATTCAGAATAACAACCGTCCGAGTCCGTAATCCGAAACATTTTTTTTGGGACTCTTTGTTTACACTCTAAACCAATCAATTTCCCCAAAATTTGTTTTTGATTTTTGCAAAAACGTAATTTCTAGGATCTTTATAAAAAAATTTTCAACTTTACAAACAATGTTCCCTTATTTTTGTTTTATTGTTATTCACATGTGGATAAGTTAAAATAATAAATGGACAATACTGTACTGTGGATAATTTTTAACGAAGTGGTTTGCTTTTTTAACAGAAATTGATGTGGTATTCTAGTGTTTTGGATAAAAAAATAATTTTCATATATAAATATGGTTTTTAAGTGAGGTGAAGTAGATGGAGTTTGATACAATTGCAGCGATCTCGACGCCAATGGGTGAGGGAGCCATCGCCATCGTCCGATTGAGCGGGGATGATGCGATAAAAATAACTGATAAGCTTTTTAAAGGGATTGGCGGGAAGAAGCTGTCTGAGCAACCGACCCATACAATTCACTATGGCCATCTAATCGATGCAAAGAGCGACGAAGTGGTTGAAGAGGTAATGGTTTCTGTGATGAAGGGGCCAAAAACCTTTACAAAAGAGGATGTAGTGGAAATTAACTGCCACGGCGGAATCGTGTCAGTTAATCGAGTCCTCCAGCATGTTTTAAAAAACGGAGCAAGATTAGCAGAGCCGGGTGAATTTACAAAACGGGCATTTTTAAATGGACGGATTGATTTATCGCAGGCAGAGGCAGTCATGGATTTAATTAGAGCGAAAACAGACCGGGCCATGAATGTCGCCCTTGGGCAGATGGAAGGGCGCCTATCGAAGCTGATTAAACGACTGCGTCAGGAAATTCTAGAAATCCTGGCCCATATTGAAGTGAATATTGATTATCCGGAATATGACGATGTTGAAGAGATGACTCATACTATGCTGCTGCCAAAAGCTCACATTGTAAGAGAGGAAATTACCAAGCTTTTGCAAACATCTCAGCAAGGAAAAATTTTAAGAGAAGGCCTTTCCACTGTTATTGTTGGCCGGCCGAATGTTGGAAAATCCTCTTTATTAAACAGTCTGGTGCAAGAAAACAAGGCGATTGTCACTGATATACCAGGGACTACCCGCGATGTGATAGAAGAGTATGTCAATGTACGGGGTGTACCGCTTCGACTTTTGGATACAGCGGGAATCAGGGAAACAGAGGATATCGTTGAACGGATTGGTGTCGAGCGTTCGCGACAGGTATTAAAAGAGGCAGATTTAATTTTGCTCGTGTTGAATTACTCGGACAAGCTGACAAAAGAGGATGAAAATCTATTCGAAGCCGTTAAGGGAATGGATGTCATCGTCATTGTCAATAAAACAGATTTGCCGCAGCAAATTGATTTAGACCGGGTGAAAGAATTAGCGAAGGAGTATAAGCTAGTAACGACTTCACTATTAGAAGACCAAGGAGTAGATGAACTGGAAGAGGCGATTTCCTCTTTATTCTTTGCTGGTTCACTTGAAGCTGGTGATATGACCTATGTTTCAAACAGCCGTCATATTGCGTTATTGAATCAAAGTTTGAACTCAATCGAAGAAGCTATTGAAGGTGTAGAATTGGGCACTCCGATTGATATTGTACAAATAGATTTAACAAGAACCTGGGAATTGCTTGGGGAAATCATCGGCGACAGCGTCCATGAAAGCCTCATTGATCAGTTATTCTCACAGTTTTGTTTAGGAAAGTAGAAAAGCAGAAGCGCCTTAGGCGCCGGAGCGAGACAATTAGTAGGTAGGTTTCCGTTTTTAACGGAAAAGGAGGATCAACATGCAATACGAAGCAGGCAGTTACGACGTTATTGTCGTCGGTGCCGGTCATGCTGGCTGTGAGGCAGGCCTCGCGGCGGCAAGACTTGGTGCCAAAACATTAATGATTACTATCAATCTCGATATGGTTGCCTTTATGCCATGTAACCCATCGGTAGGTGGTCCTGCCAAGGGCATTGTCGTACGGGAAATCGATGCATTAGGCGGAGAAATGGGCAAAAACATCGATAAAACCCATATTCAAATGAGAATGCTGAACACAGGCAAAGGGCCAGCTGTACGAGCATTAAGAGCACAGGCGGATAAATTTGCCTATCAGCATGAAATGAAAAAAACAATTGAAGATGAACCGAATATGACGTTAATCCAAGGCATGGTCGAGCGGTTAATTGTCGAAGACGGAAATTGCAAGGGTGTAATTACCAAAACAGGCGCCGTCTATCGTTCAAAAACGGTTGTCATTACGACGGGGACCTTCCTGCGCGGGGAAATCATCCTGGGTGAATTAAAATATTCGAGCGGTCCGAATAATCAGCAGCCATCCATTAAGCTGTCTGAGCACTTAGAAGAGCTTGGATTTGATTTAGTCCGATTTAAAACTGGAACGCCGCCAAGAGTAAACAGCCATACGATTGATTATAGCAAAACGGAAATTCAGCCTGGTGATGAAACGCCAAGGGCCTTTTCCTATGAAACAACGAAATATATTACCGATCAGCTCCCATGCTGGTTAACCTATACCAATGAACATACACATCAGTTAATTGATAATAACCTGCACCGCTCCCCGATGTATTCCGGGATGATTAAAGGAACAGGACCGCGTTACTGCCCATCGATTGAAGATAAAGTCGTACGTTTTAATGATAAGCCGCGCCACCAAATTTTCCTTGAGCCAGAGGGCCGAAATACGCAGGAAGTATATGTTCAAGGTTTATCAACAAGTCTTCCTGAAGACGTGCAGCAGCAAATTCTTAAAACCATTCCAGGTCTTGAAAACGTACAAATGATGCGATCCGGTTATGCAATTGAGTATGATGCGATTGTCCCTACACAATTATGGCCAACCCTTGAAACAAAGGTCGTGCAAAACTTGTATACGGCGGGGCAGATTAATGGTACGTCTGGATACGAGGAAGCGGCAGGACAGGGCTTAATGGCCGGAATTAATGCAGGGCTTAATGCACTTGGTCGGGAACAGTTAGTGTTAAGTCGTTCCGATGCCTATATCGGAGTATTAATCGATGATTTGATTACAAAAGGAACAAATGAGCCTTACCGATTACTAACGTCAAGAGCGGAATACCGCTTGCTGCTGCGTCATGATAATGCCGATTTGCGTTTAACTGAAACCGGTCATGAAATTGGCTTAATTACCGATGAACGCTATCAGAAATTTTTAACCAAAAAAGACGCGATTGAGACAGAAAAGGAACGTTTACTCTCCATTATTTTAAAGCCTTCTGCTGAGGTGCAAGAACTAATAAGAAGCATCGGCGGCAGTGAATTAAAGGATGGAATCCGTGCCTCTGATTTGTTAAAAAGACCAGAAATGACGTATTCATTGCTGGAAACTCTAACTAAATCTGATGCTCCGCTTGATGATGAAACAAAGGAACAGGTGGAAATTCAAATTAAGTATGAGGGATATATTGAAAAATCTCTGCAGCAAGTCGATCGCTTAAAGAAAATGGAGAATAAGAAAATCCCTGAAAACATCGATTATGATGCGATAACAGGACTGGCAACAGAAGCAAGACAAAAACTAAAGCAGATCAAGCCATTATCTCTTGCTCAGGCCTCTAGAATTTCCGGGGTAAACCCTGCGGATATCTCCATTCTTCTTGTATACTTAGAACAAGGCCGGGTTGCGAGAATATCAAATGAATAACCAGAAGAGCGGAAGCGCCTTGATCAGCCCCCGCAAGCATAAGACAAGCCGGTGAGAAGGTTGCCCTTAAACCTTCTTGCCGGATGGGCTTAGACCAAAGAGGGGCTAGGCGCTTGAGCTGGACAGCGAGGATTTTTAAATGAATATTGAACAATTTAAAGAGAGTCTTCAGGAACAGGGCATTACCCTTACGGACAGGCAGCTTAACCAGTTTGAAAAATATTATGAGACTTTGGTTGAATGGAATGAAAAAATGAATTTAACAGCCATCACCGATAAGGATGATGTCTATTTAAAGCACTTTTATGATTCCATTACGGCAGCATTTTATTTTGATTTTACTAAACCTTTTCATCTCTGTGATGTCGGGGCAGGTGCGGGATTTCCGAGCATCCCGCTAAAAATAGTTTTCCCGGAAATAGAAGTAACGATTGTGGATTCATTGAATAAGCGAATTTCCTTTTTAAACCATCTTGCAAACGTTTTGGAATTAGAGAATGTTCATTTTGTCCATGACCGGGCGGAAACCTTTGGGGTAAATCCGGAATATCGCGAAAATTTTGATGTTGTGACAGCAAGGGCCGTTGCAAGGATGTCGGTTCTCAGTGAATTCTGTCTTCCGCTTGTCAAAGTCGGCGGGGACTTTATTGCCATGAAGGCCGCATCAGCCAAAGAAGAATTGGCAGTGGGTCAAAAAGCAATAACCACACTCGGCGGCAAGCTGGATAAAATGTTTACTTTTACATTGCCATTTGAAGAAAGCGAAAGAAGTATTTTAATTATTAATAAGGAAAAACAGACGCCGAAGAAATATCCGCGAAAACCAGGGACACCAGGTAAAGCACCAATCGAGTAACGGAAGGCTCGCAAATTTTGTGAAAATTACCTCGTTAGGCAGGAAGATATTATTCGTTTATAGAATTAGTAATAGGGAGTTTCGTAAAGGTGGTGTTGGGGATGAAAAATTCATTTACACGCTTTTTTGGCTTTGGTGAAAAAGGAGAACAAGAGGCTGCGGTTGGTCTTGAGGAAGAAATAGAAATAGAAATTGAAGTGGAAAGAAATGAAGAAATTAAAAAAATTCCAATTGACCAGATAGTGCCTAACCGTTTTCAGCCGCGAACAGTATTTGATGAAGATAAGATTGAAGAATTATCACGAACGATACACATACATGGTATCATTCAACCGATTGTAGTTAGAGAATTTGCAATTGGCAAATATGAGATCATCGCCGGTGAGCGCCGCTGGCGGGCCATGAAAAAACTAGACTGGACAGAAGTGCCAGCGATTGTAAAAAATTTATCAGATACCGAAACGGCTTCTGTGGCATTGATTGAAAATTTGCAGCGGGAAGAGCTATCGCCGATTGAAGAAGCGATTGCGTACGGAAAACTGCTCGAACTGCACAACCTCACGCAAGAGGCACTAGCACAGCGGCTTGGCAAAGGCCAATCGACTGTCGCCAATAAATTGCGGCTTTTAAAATTACCGCAGCCGGTACAGGAAGCCTTATTAAATAAAATCATTACTGAGCGGCATGCACGTGCCTTGATTCCACTTAAGGATCCAGAAAAACAGGTGGTCCTCATGGCTGAGGTTATTGAAAGGAATTTGAATGTTAAGCAGACCGAGGATCGCGTTGTCAGGATGCTTGAACAAAAAAATGAAAAACCCAAGCCGAAACGCAAAGCATTTAGCAAGGATATGAGAATCGCCGTCAATACCATTCGTCAATCGTTGACAATGGTAACCGACAGCGGGATTAATCTTGACGCTGAGGAAGAAGAATTTGACGAATTTTACCAATTTACAATTCGGATTCCAAAGAAAAAATAATTTACGTTTTAGAAGAACCATACAATCATACTTGTTTGGTTCTATTTTTTTGGAAAAATTAACTGATTGGAATATTTTTAGAAAAAAAACAAAAACCTATCAATTTCATGTTAAAATATAGGAATGAAATTTTACTTTCTTTCTTTTATGGAGGATAATTTTTAATAGATTCCTAGAATAAAATTTTTCAAGATATAAAGGGTAGGTGACATCGTGGGCAAAGTTCTTGCGATCGCGAATCAAAAAGGTGGAGTCGGCAAAACGACTACCTCTGTCAACCTAGGCGCCTGCTTAGCACACATAGGGAAACGTGTCTTATTGGTAGACATTGACCCGCAGGGAAATGCAACAAGCGGGATTGGAATTGAAAAGGCAGAAGTTGAACAGTGTATCTATGATGTTTTAGTAGACGATGTCGAAGTAAATGAAGTTATTAAACCATCATCTGTTGAAAATTTATACGCACTTCCAGCAACCATCCAGCTGGCTGGAGCAGAAATTGAACTCGTTCCGACGATTTCCAGAGAGGTCCGTTTAAAACGCGCCCTCGGAGAGGTTAAGGATCAATTTGACTATATTATTATTGATTGTCCGCCATCCTTAGGTTTATTAACCATCAATGCTTTAACAGCTTCCGATGCCGTTTTAATCCCAGTACAATGTGAATATTATGCGCTTGAAGGACTAAGTCAGCTCTTGAATACCGTAAGACTGGTGCAAAAGCATTTAAATCAAGAATTAAAAATTGAAGGAGTATTACTAACAATGCTTGATGCAAGGACTAATCTTGGCATTCAAGTCATTGAAGAAGTAAAAAAATACTTCCAAGACAAGGTTTATAAAACAATTATTCCTAGAAATGTGCGTCTAAGTGAAGCTCCAAGTCATGGGGAACCGATCATTACCTATGATGCAAAATCCCGCGGAGCAGAAGTCTATTTAGATTTAGCGAAGGAAGTGGTCTCAAATGGCTAAAGGATTAGGAAAAGGCCTTAATGCATTTTTTGCGGATGTCGGCAAAGAAGAAACAGTCCAAGAAATTAAACTTAAGGAGCTGCGGCCGAATCCCTACCAGCCACGTAAAACCTTCCACCAAGATACAATCGATGAATTAAAAGAGTCGATTTTAGAACATGGAATCCTACAGCCGCTCGTTGTTAGAAAAACAATCAAGGGCTATGAAATTGTTGTCGGTGAACGCCGTTTCCGGGCTGCTAAAGAAGCGAAGCTTGAAACAGTCCCAGCGGTCGTTCGCGAGCTTTCTGAACAGCAAATGATGGAATTGGCTGTCCTCGAAAATCTTCAACGGGAAGATTTGAATCCGATTGAAGAGGGACTTGCCTACCAAACATTAATGGAAAAGCTGAAGCTGACACAAGAGGAAGTAGCGAAACGCTTAGGCAAAAGCCGGCCGCATATCGCTAATCATATTAGGCTGCTTTCCCTTCCTCCCCATATTCAAGAGTTAATTTCAGCAGGAAAAATATCAATGGGTCACGGCCGTGCCTTATTAGGACTAAGACAAAAAGCTAAGTTGCCTGTTTTAATCGAAAAAATTATCAATGAAGCGTTAAACGTCCGCCAGTTGGAAAAATTAATTCAACTATTAAATGAAGATGTTTCACGTGAAACAAAAAAGCCTGAGAAGAAAAAGGATGTTTTCATTCAGGAACGTGAGCATTCGTTGCGTGAGCGTTTTGGCACGACAGTGAATATTAAGCAAAATAACAATAAGGGGAAAATAGAAATTGAATTTTTCTCGCAGGAAGATCTGGAACGGATTCTTGAAATGCTTGGCCAGGAAGAGTCATTTTAAAACCATCCAAAGGGATGGTTTATTTTTTTATCTTAATATGATAGTTTAGTAATATTAATTATTTCGAAAGGCTAAATAAGGTGAAACATCATGTTTTTACTAGGAACAATAGTTAACGGACTATTAATAGTGATTGGTACTCTTCTCGGTAAGCTGTTAAACCGAATTCCAGAGGGAATGAAAGTCACGGTCATGTATGCCATTGGCTTGTCCGTTATGGTTTTAGGATTGCAAATGGGCTTCAAAAGCGAAAATTTCCTAATTGTCATTATAAGTCTAGTAGTTGGTGCGGTAGTCGGTGAGCTGTTAAAACTCGAGGATAAATTAAATGATTTGGGCGGCTGGCTGGAAAAAAGGGTCGGTTCCAATGGAAAAGGCAGTATTTCAGAGGGGTTTGTCACGGCCACTTTAATCTTTGTGATTGGTGCCATGGCAATTATCGGAGCCCTTGACAGCGGTATTCGCGGCGATCATGATGTATTGTATACGAAATCTTTGATTGACGGATTCACTGCATTGATTTTAACGACCACACTTGGAATTGGTGTCATTTTTTCAGCGATTCCTGTTGTACTTTATGAAGGTTTGATTGCCTTATTTGCCACACAAATTGACCGTTTTGTCCCCCAAGCCTTGATGGATCAATTCATCGTTGAAATGACAGCAACAGGCGGTATTATGATTTTTGCCATTGGTCTTAATCTTACCGGAATGGTGAAAATAAGGGTCGCAAACCTTCTCCCTGGCATTGTAATCACGGGAATCATTGTCACCGGTATGTATTTTTATCATACTTTCTTACAATAAATGGAATCACAAAAAGAGCACCCCTGTGCTCTTTTTAATTTGTTTTTTCTTCATCTAACCATTTTAAATCGTTCCAGCGCTGCTTTGGATACAAGAGGCTGGCTTCGTAAATTCCGCCGGCGATCGTTTTCGCCATTTTCATCACTAGATTTAACCGTGTATTTTGTAATACAAAGAATTCCATAAACCCGCTGACATTGACAATCCCAGTGATATGGATATCGCCAACAGCTGGAAGCTCCTTGTTTACCCCGGCGCCTGGCTTGACTGGACCATGCCCAAGTTGAATGACACCGACATTTTTCATCCTTCCCAGACAGGCATCGATTCCGATAATAAACGGGTCTACATGCTTAATATGAATTTCCTTTAGCTTTTCTGCTAAATTCACTGCATGGATCGGCTCATCTAATGTTCCATATACATAAAAGGATTTCAGTTCTTTTTCTTCAAGCAATGTTCCGACAAGTGGTCCTAATGAATCTCCGGTGGAGCGGTCTGTACCAATACAAACAAATACGATCGGGCGGCTAGTCACTTTTGGAATGGCGGCCAGCAATTCCTCCGCTAAATTTTCGGATGCCTGATCATCATCATGAATGATGCGAGTCTTGCTCCTCCTGTCAAAAAAGTTCGTTTTTAGATTCATTAATCCCACTCCCTACTCTAAGTTTTATTAGTATACGGAAAATTCAGTAAATCTATACATGAAGTGGATAGAAAATGAAAAAATCATAATGCTACAATGTAAGAAAGAAAATTGTTAAAATAGATGTGGTTTAGATAAAGGAAGGTGGATGTATGAGTCTAACTGAAAAAGGCATGGAAAAATTGATTAATAAATTTCAAAATGAAGATACGTGGTTAAACTTGGGCGAAGGGCTATTAAAGATTATCGCCATTCTTGTCATTGCCAATATATTAATCCGCATTGGAAAATTGGCCATTCATAACATATTTAAAATTAGAAACCTCTCTCCGCTCAGTACTTCCGAACGACGCGAAGAGACCCTCTCAAAACTTTTAGATAATATCCTTTCTTATGTGGTTTATTTTATTGCTTTTATGATGATTCTTTCCGTATTAGGAATCGATGTAAAGGCCCTTCTTGCCGGTGCCGGGATTGTCGGCTTGGCTGTAGGTTTTGGCGCCCAAAGTTTGGTTAAAGATGTGATTACAGGATTTTTTATCATTTTTGAAGACCAATTTTCGGTCGGTGACCATGTCCGCATCGGACAGTTTGAGGGAACGGTTCAGACAATAGGCTTACGGACGACCAAATTAAAAAGCTGGACTGGGGAAGTCCATATTCTTCCAAATGGCAGTATTATGGAAGTAACCAACTTTTCCCTTAATAATAGCATTGCAATAATTGATGTCGGAATTGCTTATGAGGAAGATATTGATAAGGCTGAGACAGTCATTAAAGATTTACTTGAAAAAATGCCGGAACAATATGAGGAATTAGTAAAAGCTCCGGAGTATTTGGGCATTCAAAATTTTGGACCATCAGAAGTAATAATTAGAATTATTGCTGAAACATTGCCAATGAAGCATGCTGCAGTTACGAGGAAAATAAGAAAAGATATCAAAATTGAACTAGATGCCCATGGAATTGAAATTCCATATCCACGCATGGTGATGTTCTCGAAGGATTCAAGTAATGTAAAAGAACCAAGTGTTTAAAGGATGGTGAGTCGGGTGGAGGAAAAAGAGTTTGCTTTAAACGATGTGGTTGAAATGAAGAAACAGCATCCGTGCGGGACGAATCGCTGGAAGATTATCCGCATGGGGATGGATGTCCGCATTAAATGTGAAGGCTGCGGCCATAGTGTTCTCATTCCAAGGAGAGAGTTTTCAAGAAAAATGAAGAAAATTTTGGTTAAGCATGAAGAATAATTTTCATGCTTCTTTTTTTGGGATGCTGTATTATTTTTATTAGATAAGGCTCTTTTCGTAAACTTTGTTACTTTTGGAACTTATTAAGGGTCATTTACAAAGTTTCTAGGCAATTTTCGCAAATGCTCTTACGAAAAGATGGCACGAAGAATCTAAATATTCGGGTTGATGAACTTATACGACAAACAACAATCTTTGCGAAAATAGCCATAGATATAAAAAGATTTGGGGGGAGAGCTGTGGCAAAGATTATACAGTCGGCTTGTCCGTTAAATTGCTGGGATAGCTGCGGTTTAAATGTAACAGTAGAAAATAATAAAGTAATAAAAGTCGACGGCGATCCATCCCATCCGATTACAAAGGGGAAAATTTGCGGCCGAGGCCGTCAATTGGAAACAAGAACAAACTCATCAAAACGGTTATTGCACCCCTTAAAAAAGATAAACGGTCAATTCGAACCAATAACTTGGGATCAGGCCCTTGGTGAAATCGCTGCGAAATTAGTAGAAATTAAAAAACAAAACGGTACAACAGCGGTTCTTCACAGCCACGATTATGCCAATAACGGGATATTAAAAAATTTGGATCAGCGCTTCTTTAATGCCTATGGCGGAGTAACAGAACTGTATGGCTCCCTATGCTGGGGAGCGGGGATTGAAGCGCAGAAATGGGATTTTGGCAGTGCTTACGGCCATGGACCGGATGATATTTTTAATAGCAAAAACATCATTGTTTGGGGAAGAAATGTGGCTAGGACAAATATGCATTTCTACGAAAAGCTATTAGAGGTGAAAAAGCGGGGCGCAAACCTTTATGTTATTGACCCCCTGTTCAATGCAACAGCCAAAATTGCCGATCAGCATATCACGATTAAACCTGGAATGGATGGATTGCTGGCTGCTGGCATTATGAAAGAAATACTCCGCTTAGGTTTAGAGGATCAATCCTTTATTAAACAGCATACACACGGCTATAAAGATTTAGAAGGGCTGTTGGACAGCATTTCCCTTGAAAAAATAAGCGAAATGACAGAGGTGGCGGAAGAAACTATTACGCAGCTGGCTAGGATTTATGCGGATAAACCCACTTCCACTTATATGGGCTTAGGTTTGCAGCGATATCAAAACGGCGGGAATACGATTCGCTTGATTGATGCACTCGTAGCCGTCAGTGGAAATATCGGAATTGCCGGCGGCGGTGCCAATTATGCTAACCTTCAAGTGGGGCAAAGCTTTGCCTTTGAAGAATTAACCCTTGCCGGCCGCAGACAATACCATCGGCAATTTTCAATAATGAAGCAGGCGGAAGAAGTGCTCAAGGCAGCAGACCCGGAAATTCAAATGATTATCGTGACATGCGGGAACCCGTTAACTCAGGTGCCTGACACTCATGTGGTTAAAGAAGCTTTTTCTTCAGTCAAAACGCTGGTTGTTATTGACCAATATATGACCGATACGGCACGAATGGCTGATTATGTATTGCCAACGGCTACCGCATTTGAAGAGGAGGATTTTTACTACTCCTCGATGTACCATCATTATATCAATTATGGCCCAAAGCTTGTCGAAGCGCCGGGCGAAGCAAAATCTGATTTATGGATTTGGACGCAATTAGCGGAAAGACTTGGATTTGGGGAGGAATTTTCCTATTCCAGAGACCAATTCCTTGAGATGACGTTAAAGCCATTGGCGCCTTACGGGATCACACTTCAAAAATTAAAAGAAGCACAAACATTGGAACTGCCAGTTGAGTACATTCCATGGCAGGAAATGAATTTTCAGACACCGAGCGGCAAATTTGAATTTACCTCTTTGCTTAAAGGTGAGGACGGTCTCTTGAAATTAGCCGTACCGGACGAATCGAAATGGACAAATCCTGCTCTGGCAGAAAAATATCCCTATAGCCTGCTGACGATTCACCCAATGCGCTCTAATCATTCACAAAACTATCATCTTTTCGCCTCAAAGCCGCAACTGAAGGTAGAAATTGCTAATAATATTGCAGCTGATTTGTCATTAAACAATGGTGATTATGTACGGGTATGGAACGACCGCGGTGAAGTCAAAGGTTATATTTTTATTTTAGCCAATGCCCACCCTGACACGATTAATATTGATGAAGGGATTTGGCAGGAATTTGGCGGGTCTGTTAATCAGCTGACATCTAGCAGGGAATCTGATAATGGACTGGGAAGTACTTTATACGATTGTTTAGTAAATCTTGAAAAAATAAACTAACTGCCGCCTCTAAAGCGGCAGTTGTCTTTTTTAAGACATATGCCTATAATTGTGAAAGGCTTGTCTTTATAATTTAGGAATTAATTTTTTTAAAATAGATTTATTTTTCTAGAGGAGTGAACATGAATGGCTTTAACAGCTGGTATTGTAGGTTTGCCGAACGTGGGTAAATCTACATTGTTTAATGCAATAACTCAAGCAGGGGCGGAATCGGCAAACTACCCTTTCTGTACGATCGATCCGAATGTTGGAATTGTAGAGGTTCCGGATTACCGTTTACAAAAATTAACTGAGCTTGTCCAGCCGAAAAAGACCGTACCAACGGCTTTTGAATTTACCGACATTGCTGGGATTGTGAAAGGTGCAAGTAAAGGTGAAGGTTTGGGGAACAAATTCCTTTCCCACATTCGCCAAGTAGATGCCATTTGCCAAGTAGTTCGCTGCTTCGCAGATGAAAACATTACCCACGTTTCAGGTAAAGTGGATCCAATCGATGATATTGAAACGATTAATTTAGAATTAATCCTAGCTGATATGGAATCCGTTGAAAAGCGCATCGGCCGTGTAGAGAAATTGGCCAAACAAAAGGATAAAGAAGCAGCGGCTGAATTTGAAGTTCTTGCAATGCTGCGTGATGCGTTTGAAGCGGAAAAACCTGCTCGTACCGTAGACTTTACGGAAGAACAGATGAAGTTGGTCAAAGGGCTGCATCTATTAACGATCAAGCCTGTCCTTTATGTAGCCAATGTGAGCGAAGATGATATTGCTGATGCTTCAGAAAATGAATATGTTCAAAAGGTTCGGGAATTTGCCAAGGCTGATAATGCTGAGGTTATTGTAATTTGTGCCAAAATTGAAGAGGAAATTGCTGAGCTTGAGGGCGAAGAAAAAGCGATGTTCCTTTCTGAGCTTGGCATTGAAGAATCAGGTCTTGACCAGTTAATCCGTGCTGCCTATAGCCTGCTTGGTTTAGCTACTTATTTCACGGCGGGTGTTCAGGAGGTTCGTGCTTGGACATTTAGAAACGGCATGAAAGCACCGCAATGTGCAGGGATTATTCACTCTGATTTCGAGCGCGGCTTTATCCGTGCTGAGACAGTTTCCTTTGATGATCTATTAGCTGCTGGCAGCCATAATGCAGCGAAGGAAGCCGGTAAAGTACGTCTAGAAGGTAAAGATTATATTGTGAAAGATGGAGATGTAATCCACTTCCGCTTTAATGTTTAGGTTAAGTAAAAGCACAATATTAATTTTGCACTTCTGTTGATTGGAGCGGAAGGTGCGAGACTCCTCGAAAATGCTATCGCATTTCCTTCGTGCGTGGGCCAATTCAAGGAAGCAAAATCAATGTCCTGCGGGAGTACGGGACAGGGGAGACCCCGGAGGCGCTTTGCGCCGAGGAGGCTCTCCGAACCGCCCGCGGAAAGTGAAGCACCTGGAGCGGAAATCAACAGACAAGGTAACAACGCACAATATAAAAGCTCTGCAGCTTGCAGAGCTTTTATATTGGCGAAAATGTGAAGGTCGTTGCTTTTCTTTTTTTCTTGTGCTATAATTTCAACTTGTGAGTAATGAATAATTGCTCCTTGCCCATTCGGGCCGTTTAGACCAAAAGGAGGTGACTGTGATGAATAAGTACGAAATCATGTACATCATCCGCCCAAATATTGAAGATGAATCAAAGAAAGCTCTAGTTGAGCGTTTCAACACAATTCTTCTTGATAACGGTGCGGAAACTGCTGAAACAAAGGATTGGGGTAAGCGCCGTCTAGCTTACGAAATCAACGATTTCCGTGACGGATACTACCAAATCGCTAAAACTACATCTTCAGCTGCTGCAGTACAAGAATTTTCTCGTCTTGCAAAGATCAGCGAAGATATCATTCGCCATATCGTAATTAAAGAAGAAGAATAAGATTTATATATATTTCTTGGTAAAAACGTTCCACGTGGAACATATTTCCAAAAGAAAAGGAGTTGATTCTGATGATGAATCGTGTCGTGCTTGTTGGCCGTTTAACAAAAGATCCTGATTTGCGTTATACACCAAATGGGGTTCCTGTTGCTACTTTTACTTTAGCAGTTAATCGACCATTTTCTAGTCAGTCTGGTGATCGTGAAGCAGACTTTATTAATTGTGTTGTTTGGCGTAAACCGGCTGAAAATGTGGCGAACTTCTTGAAAAAAGGAAGCCTGGCAGGTGTCGATGGCCGCATTCAAACCCGCAACTATGAAGGACAAGATGGTAAACGTGTATACGTTACAGAGGTTCAAGCAGAAAGTGTTCAATTTCTAGAGCCTAAATCTTCTTCTGGCGGCGGCGCGGGAAGAGGCAACGATTTATACGGGGCTCCTCCAATGGAACCACAAGGTAATCCATATGGCAGCAGCAATCAGAATCAGCGTCCTAACCAGAATCAAAATCAAAACCAAAACAGAGGTTATACCCGCATGGATGAAGATCCATTTGCAGGAAATGGTCAAATTGACATCTCTGATGACGATCTTCCATTCTAAAATAACCTTACTGAACGATATTATAAAAACTAATGAAGGAGGGAATTTTCATGGCAGGAGGACGTAAAGGCGGTCGCGCAAAGCGTCGTAAAGTGTGCTATTTCACAGCAAATGGCATCTCTCGCATCGATTACAAAGATGTAGATTTACTAAAAAAATTCATCTCTGAGCGTGGAAAGATTTTACCACGTCGTGTAACTGGTACAAGCGCTAAATACCAACGTAAACTAACAGTTGCAATCAAACGTGCACGTCAAATGGCATTATTACCATTCGTTGCAGGTGAATAATAAAGCATAAGGCAGCAGGGGTTCTCCCCTTGCTGCCTTTTTTATAAAGTTGAATACAACCGAATATCTAGCTAAAATAAAGAGATGGATTTCCAGAAAATTTTAGGGGTGAAGTAGTGAAAAATGTACGTAAACTAACAGAAGGTGCCATCCTTTTAGCTGCATTTACGGTGCTTTTATTAATAACCATTTATATTCCGCTCGTTGGTTCTATTATAAATATTGTACTTCCAGCACCTTTTATCATATTTACAGCTAAGAATAATATTAAAAATATCGCTGCCTTTTTTGTAGCCAGCATCATTATTTCATTTATCGCTGCGTCTTTTATGGGATTAGCCATGGTGCTGATTTATGGAACAACTGGTGTAATCATTGGATATATGCTGCAAAAAAATAAAAGCAGGTCTGCGATTTTAATTGCTAGTTCCCTGACTATAATGGCGGGCATGATTATTTTTTATGTAGTAACCTCCGCTTTTATGAAAATGGACATCACTCATGAACTACAGGCAGCTTTAAATCAATCCTTGAAACAGTCAGGGGAAATGCTTAAATCAGTGGGAAAAGAAGGCCAAGTTGAACAGCTGAAAAAACAGGTGGATATGGTCATAACACTTTTACCCAGCGTTCTAATTTTGGGTTCCATAGTTGCTTCCTTTATCATTCAGTGGGTTTGTTTTCCTATCGCTAAGAGATTTGGTGTAAAGGTTGAGCCATGGGGAAGCTTGAGAAATCTATCTTTACCAAGAAGCATGCTGTGGTATCTTTTAATAGCTTTGGGAGCAAATCTACTCGTAAGACCGGAAGAAGGTACTTATTTATTTTCAGTTTTAACAAATGCAATATACATATTGGGGACGTTTATGGTTGTTCAGGGACTCGGATTTTTATTTAATATTTTCCATCAAAAGTCCATTCCTAAGGGAATTCGTGTCCTTGTAGTAATTCTTGCTTTCATGATACCAATTATTCATTATATAATAATGATATTAGGAATAACCGATATAGGATTTGATTTAAGAAAACGTTTTGCTAAAAAAGAGTAAGACTTGCGTTTAGGAGCTGAAATAATGCCTGCATTTTTAGAAAAGCGATCGATCCGTTACCCATTTTATGGGTTAATAGGCGTTACAGTGGTATTGCTTATAATCCTGTCCTTATATAATTGGATATTAAGCCTGGCAGGTCTTTTATTTATGTTCATCCCGCTCTACTATATGTTTGTCATCGAACGGGCTCAAAGAAAGGAAATGTCCGAGTATATCTCAACCCTTTCCTACCGGGTAAAAAAGGTCGGCGAAGAGGCATTAATGGAAATGCCTATTGGGATTATGCTCATAAATGATGAATATTATATTGAATGGACAAATCCATTTCTTACTTCCTGCTTTGATCAAGACACACTAGTGGGAAGATCCCTTTATGATGTGGCTGACACCCTCATTCCACTAATAAAACAGGAAGTAGAGACAGAAATCATTACGCTCCATGAAAGGAAATTTCGCGTTATACATAAACGTGAAGAAAGGCTTCTATACTTTTTTGATGTAACCGAGCAAACGGAAATTGAGAAAAAGTATCAGGATGACCGGACCGTTATTGCCACCATCTTTTTAGATAATTATGATGATCTGACTCAAGGCATGGACGACCAAATGCGCGGGAGCATCAATAACTTGGTCACATCTATATTAAATAAATGGGCCCAAGACAATGGGATGTTCCTGAAGCGGGTTTCCTCTGAACGATTTATCGCTGTTTTCAGTGAAAGAATCCTTCATATTTTGGAAAAGGGGAAATTTTCCATTTTGGATGAAGTTAGAGAAATGACCTCCAAGCAAAATGTCTCCTTTACTTTAAGTATTGGTGTCGGTACCGGTGTATCCTCATTGCCGGAGCTGGGGACGCTTGCCCAATCTAGTCTGGATTTAGCCCTTGGCAGGGGCGGGGATCAGGTAGCGATTAAACTTCCGAATGGAAAGGTGAAATTCTTTGGGGGGAAAACGAATCCAATTGAGAAACGGACAAGGGTAAGAGCCAGGGTTATTTCCCATGCCTTAAAGGATTTAATTACAGCAAGCGACAAAGTCATTGTAATGGGGCATAAAAATCCAGATATGGACTCTATCGGGGCGAGTATCGGAATTTATAAAGTAGCGCAAATGAATCAAAAGGATGCCTATATCGTTTTAAATTCAATGGATATGGACAACGGTGTCGGACGTCTTATGAATGAAATCCGCAACCAGGAGCACTTATTTTCTCATTTTATCGGGTCAGAAGAAGCGCTTGAAATTGCCACTGATAAAACCTTGCTAGTTGTGGTTGATACTCATAAACCATCGCTGGTTATGGAAGAACGGTTGTTGAACAAAATTGATAATGTTGTTATCATTGACCATCATCGCCGCGGTGAGGATTTTATTTCGAATCCGCTGCTTGTTTATATGGAGCCATATGCCTCCTCGACTTCTGAGCTAGTGACGGAATTCCTGGAATACCAGCCAAAGCGCGGGAAAATTGAGATGATTGAAGCGACGGCCCTTTTAGCAGGTATTATTGTCGATACAAAGAGCTTTACACTAAGAACAGGTTCACGGACATTTGATGCAGCCTCCTACCTGCGTGCACATGGTGCCGACACCATCTTGGTCCAGAAGTTTTTGAAAGAAAATGTTGATACATACATCAAAAGGTCTAAGCTGATTGAATCGGTTACCTTCTATCATGAAGGAATTGCGATTGCCAAAGGAAATGAACATGACTTATATGATCAAGTCATTATAGCACAGGCTGCTGATACGTTATTGACGATGGACGGAGTGATGGCGTCGTTCGTCATTTCGAAACGAAACGAAGGCTTAATTGGCATCAGTGCCAGGTCATTAGGAAACATCAATGTCCAAGTCATCATGGAAAGCTTAAAGGGCGGCGGACATCTCACCAATGCTGCTACCCAACTGTCAGGCTTAACCATTGCGGAAACGGAAAGTAAATTAAAGCAGGCGATTGATGACTACTTTGAAGGAGGAAAAAAGGAATGAAGGTAATTTTTTTAAAGGATGTTAAAGGTAAAGGAAAAAAAGGCGAAGTGAAAAATGTAGCCGACGGTTATGCCCATAACTTTTTAATTAAGCAAGGCCTGGCAGTTGAGGCCAATAATGCAAATGTCAGTTCATTAGATGCCCAGAAGAAAAAGCAAGAAAAAGAAGCAGCAGAAGAGCTTGCTGAAGCCAAAAAGCTGAAAGAAACAATCGACCAAATTACGGTTGAATTAACCGCTAAAGCAGGCGAAGGCGGCCGCTTGTTTGGTTCGATTACCACGAAACAAGTTGCCGAAGAGCTGCAAAAGAAGCATGGAATCAAAATTGATAAACGTAAAATGGAATTAAATGATGCCATCCGTACGCTTGGTCATACGAAAGTACCTGTAAAACTTCATCATGAAGTAACGGCGACGTTAACGGTTTCGGTAAAAGAAGTAAAATAGTAGACTGTAAAAAATTTGCCAGTTCAATTTTAAAATAATCATGATAGAATATAAAAAGTAAGCAATGGGACGTGATCGGTTAAAGCTGGTCACTTTTTTTCTGCATTGGAACTCGAATATGATATGATTGATTTGAAATATTTCCTATTCATTAGGAGGTTTGAGAATATATATGAGTAATGAATTATTAGCAGACCGCATGCCCCCGCAAAATATTGAAGCTGAACAAGCTGTATTAGGGGCTATTTTTTTAGAGCCGTCTTCCTTAACTGTGGCCTCTGAAATTCTGATTCCAGAGGATTTCTACCGGGCTGCCCACCAAAAAATCTTTAATGTGATGCTGAATTTAAATGATCAAGGTAAAGCCGTTGACTTAATTACTGTAACCGAGGAATTAGCCGCGGCAAAACTGATAGAGGATATCGGCGGCGTCAGCTATTTGAGCGACCTCTCCGGGGCTGTTCCTACAGCCGCTAATATTGAGTATTATGCTAGAATCGTAGGTGAAAAATCACTTTTAAGAAGATTAATTCGTACGGCTACCAATATTGCTCAAGATGGCTATACCCGCGAGGACGAGGTGGATGCCCTTTTAAGTGAAGCGGAAAAAAATATTATGGAAGTAGCAAATCGGAAAAATGCCGGGGCCTTTCATAATATTAAAGATGTACTCGTTCGAACTTATGATAATATCGAAGTTATGCATAACCGTGTCGGTGATATTACTGGACTTGAAACGGGGTTCGTTGACCTTGACCGGATGACAGCAGGCTTTCAGCGCAATGACTTGATCATTGTTGGCGCTCGTCCTTCCGTGGGTAAAACAGCCTTTGCCTTAAATATTGCGCAAAATGTCGCCAAAAAGACGGGCGAGAATATTGCCATCTTCAGTCTTGAGATGGGCGCTGAGCAGCTAGTCATGCGTCTCCTTTGTGCCGAAGGGAATATCGATGCGCAAAGGCTTCGTACCGGCTCCCTGACAGAGGAAGATTGGGGTAAGCTGACGATGGCAATGGGAAGCTTGTCCAACACGGGGATTTTTATTGATGATACCCCAGGTGTGCGTATCAGTGATATTCGTTCGAAATGCCGCCGCTTAAAGCAAGAGCACGGTATTGGCATGATTTTGATTGACTATTTGCAGCTCATTTTAGGAAGCGGCCGTTCAGGTGAAAACCGTCAGCAGGAAGTATCAGAAATCTCCCGCTCTCTTAAGCAGTTAGCCCGTGAGCTTCAGATCCCTGTTATCGCCCTATCTCAGCTTTCCCGTGGTGTCGAGCAGCGTCAGGATAAGCGTCCGATGATGTCCGATATCCGTGAATCCGGATCGATCGAGCAGGACGCTGATATTGTTGCCTTCCTATATCGTGATGACTATTATGATAAGGAATCTGAGGCGAAGAATATCATTGAAATTATTATTGCGAAACAGCGTAATGGTCCAGTTGGCACTGTTCAGCTGGCGTTTGTTAAAGAATATAATAAGTTTGTCAACATCGAGACGAGGTACGATGCCCCGCCAGGAGCATAAGAAGAGCCAGCCATTTTTTGGGCTGGCTCTTTTTTGCTAGATTGATAGTTTGAGTACCTTTAAGGCGGGCTGGTGAAACTAGAATCCTATTTTAATATTTTACGAACATATTTTAAGAGGTTGATATAAAATGTTCGTGTTTCGTTTGATTTTTGATCGCGTAATTGATAAACTATGATGGTGTGATAATAAATTAATGGACGTTAAAATTTTGGAGGTGCCTTACATGTCATCAGTAGTGGTTGTTGGTACGCAATGGGGAGACGAAGGAAAAGGGAAAATTACGGATTTCCTTTCAGAAAATGCTGAGGTCATTGCACGTTATCAAGGCGGTAATAATGCTGGACACACGATTAAGTTCAACGGAGAAACCTACAAATTGCACTTGATTCCATCAGGAATTTTTAATAAAGAGAAAATTAGTGTCATCGGAAATGGCATGGTTGTCGATCCGAAAGCTTTGGTAACCGAGCTTGCCTATTTACATGAAAAAGGAATTTCAACTGAAAATCTGCGCATCAGCAATCGTGCTCATGTCATCCTTCCTTACCATTTAAAATTAGATGAAGTGGAAGAAGCACGGAAAGGTGCTAATAAAATCGGTACAACGAAAAAGGGTATCGGACCTGCATACATGGATAAGGCAGCCCGCGTTGGTATCCGTATCGCTGATTTACTAGACCGTGAAATTTTTGAAGAAAAATTAGTACAAAATCTTGAAGAAAAGAATCGCTTATTCGAACGCATTTACGAAACGGAAGGCTTTAAGAAGGAAGATATTCTAGATGAGTATTTTGAATATGGCCAGCAAATTGAGAAGTTTGTTTGCGATACCTCCGTTGTTTTAAATGATGCTTTGGATGAGGGCAAGCGCGTATTATTCGAAGGTGCTCAGGGAGTTATGCTTGATATCGATCAAGGTACTTATCCATTCGTAACCTCCTCAAATCCAGTGGCTGGTGGCGTAACGATTGGATCTGGAGTGGGTCCATCTAAAATTACTCATGTTGTCGGCGTTTGTAAAGCCTACACTTCCCGTGTTGGGGATGGTCCATTCCCGACTGAGTTAAATAATGAAACTGGAAATCGCATCCGTGAAGTGGGCCGTGAGTATGGTACGACTACAGGCCGCCCTCGCCGTGTCGGCTGGTTTGACAGCGTCGTTGTCCGCCATGCCCGCCGTGTCAGCGGTTTAACTGATCTATCTTTGAATTCCATTGATGTATTAACTGGAATTGAGACATTAAAAATTTGTACGTCTTATCGTTATAAAGATGAAGTCATTACCGAGTATCCAGCAAACTTAAAGGTTTTATCACAATGTGAACCAATTTACGAAGAGCTACCAGGATGGACGGAAGATATTACGGGCGTAAAATCATTAGATGAACTGCCTGTAAATGCCCGCCACTATGTGGAGCGTGTAACACAGTTGACTGGTATTCCGTTATCGACCTTCTCAGTCGGTCCGGACCGTACTCAAACAAATGTTGTTCGCAGCCCTTGGAGACAGATCTAACTTTGTGTTTAAAAGCCCGCTGTTTGGCGGGCTTTTGCTTTTATTTTTTGAGAAATAAATATTTTTTAAAAAAAGTATTGCATAATTAATGATATCTTGATATTATAAAAAGCGTCGTCACGAACGGCAAACATAATTAAGTACGAGCCATTAGCTCAGTCGGTAGAGCATCTGACTTTTAATCAGAGGGTCGAAGGTTCGAGTCCTTCATGGCTCACCAAAGTTTTTTGCATTAGCAAAATAACTTTCAATATGTATGGCCCCTTGGTCAAGCGGTTAAGACACCGCCCTTTCACGGCGGTAACACGGGTTCGAATCCCGTAGGGGTCATCGGCATTTGGCGGTCGGCAAAAGGCTGGCAAGGACGGTCTCCTTGCTGACTGCCATTAATATAATTTTGGTCTGGTAGTTCAGTTGGTTAGAATGCCTGCCTGTCACGCAGGAGGTCGCGGGTTCGAGTCCCGTCCAGACCGCCACTAGTTGGCTCAGTAGCTCAGTCGGTAGAGCAAAGGACTGAAAATCCTTGTGTCGGCGGTTCGATTCCGTCCTGAGCCATACCAAAAAGAAGCTTGCAAATGCGCAAGCTTCTTTTTTTATCCTAAATAACATTATTGTGATCATAAAGAGGTTGAATAGCAGTAACTTAGTGAAATTGGATATCCTTATTATGTGAATTACTATTACCTTTTTCATAGTGTCCGTAGAATAGAAATATAAACGGTGACGGTCACTCTGGCATTCCCCAACAATGTCCGTGTATTGCATTTTTATCCCATGATAAGAATTATTATTCATAACTAGCGGCCCGTAACAGTTTTGCAGGGTTAATTGAACTAAAATGATCGACCAAGCCGATATAAAACGTTTCCACTGTAACAATACTGCAATATTTGCTCCTGTTTTTATATATCCCCGTTACTAAGTTCATCCCGTTTTGAAATAAACATCACACTACTCCAGTACTACTCAAACCTTTTATTTAGCAGGATTTTATACCTATAAAATTAAAAATTCTCAAAAAAATTCGTGGAAATTTGACTAGGACATTTCAAGTGAATGTCGGAAGGTGTCAGCTATTATACAATTTTGTTACATTATTGAGACTATTAATCTATTTACAAAAAATTATGTTAAAGTTAAGAAGGTTTAAAATTCTGGAAAATTCATTACTAGATTAATAGGGTTTTACCGTGGTTTAGGAGGAAGAAAATGTTTTTGCTAAATACAATTTCCAAAACAAAAAAGTTAATCATAAAGACAACCATTATTACGACTTTAGCAGCCTCTGTCGTGGCTTTAGGCAATAGGCCAATTGCATTAGCAGCATCACCCGAGCTATCAACTGTTTATCATGTATATCTCAATGGTACATACGTTGGAAACGTTACTGATAAAGCTGTAGTAGACAGAGTAATCAATGAAAAGGTCGACGAATTTAAGAATTCCAATACGGATCTAAATCTAGGTTCCCAGGTTGAATACATACCAGAACAGGTTTTCAATTCATCTGCCAATAACCTTGAGACTATCCAAAATTTCAAAAACACATTCCAGCTTCAAGCAGAAGCAGCAGCGATTGTCATCGACGGAAAGCCAGCGGTTTATGTTGCCGATAAAAATACTGCCGAAGAAGTTATTAAAGACCTGAAACTGAAATATGTGACTGAAGATCAATTAAAGGACCTTGAGGATAGAAAAGCACAGGCGGCTACAGATCTCCCGCCATTGAAAGAGAACGAAACACGTTTAATGGATGTTCGCTTATCTAAGAACGTCACGATTCAAGCTGAAAATATTGAGCCAGATCAAATATTGTCAGCTAGTGATGCCGTTACTTTGTTACAAAAAGGAACATTACAGGAAAAGAAATATGCTGTTCAAGATGGCGATACTCTTGAATCAATTGCACATAATTACGGCTTAAAGGTTCCTGAGCTTTTAGCGTTGAATCCAAGTTTAACAGCGGGTTCCCTATTAAAAGTCGGCCAGGAGATTAACGTTACTGTATTAATGCCATATGTAGAAGTAGTCGTAGAAAAGGAAGTCAATCAAAGAGAAGTGATGCCCTATACAAATCAGGTAGTCGAGGACTCCTCTATGCCGAAGGGTGAGACGAAGGAAAAGCAACAGGGGCAAGATGGCTACCGGACAGTCACTTATTTCATTTCAGAACAAAATGGTACATCTGTTAAAAAAACGCAAACAAGCGAACAAATTCTTCAGCAGCCTGTTAATCATATTGTAATTAAGGGAACCAAAGCGATTCCTTCCCGTGGTGAGGGCAGCTTTGCCTGGCCGACAGTGGGCGGCTATGTTTCCAGCCAAATGGGTTATCGCTGGGGCAAGATGCACAAAGGAATTGACATTGCCAGACCTAGCAACAAAACCATTAAAGCTGCCGACAACGGCGTTGTTGTATCTGCCGGATACGATAATGGCGGTTATGGAAATAAAGTAATAATTGACCATAAAAATGGCTTCCGTACCTTATACGGTCACATGTCATCGATCAACGTAAAGGTTGGCCAAACGGTTTCAAAAGGCACTGCTATCGGAATTATGGGGGCTACAGGTGATGCAACAGGTGTCCATCTCCATTTTGAAGTTTTTAAAAACGGCAGCCTGGTAAACCCGCTTAGCTATTTAAGAAGATAACATGGCGAAGTCTCTAGTACCTGCTAGAGACTTTTTTTATTTTTTGCAAGGATTTACCTTGCCAATCTTGACAAATGCTACTAATAGATGAATTTAAACTGAAACAATGGTAAAGTAAAATAGAGTAGGTATGACTTATAGTGATTTTTTATTGAATAGATTACTTTTTAAAAAGGAGAAATGGTATGGAAAAGAAAATTCTCGTTGTTGATGACGAAAAGCCAATTGCAGATATTTTGCAGTTTAATCTCAAAAAAGAAGGTTATGTTGTCTATTGCGCTTATGATGGAAATGAAGCACTTCAATTAGTAGAAGAAATTCAGCCAGACTTAATTCTCTTAGATATTATGCTGCCGCTTCGGGATGGCATGGAGGTCTGTCGTGAGGTCCGAAAAAAATATGAAATGCCGATCATTATGCTGACAGCGAAGGATTCAGAAATCGATAAAGTTCTTGGACTTGAGCTTGGTGCAGACGATTATGTAACAAAGCCGTTTAGCACAAGGGAATTAATTGCCCGTGTGAAGGCGAATTTACGCCGTCATCAGCAAATCTTGACTCAGCCAGATGCTGAAGCGGAAACGAATGAAATTGAAATTGGCTCTCTTGTGATTCATCCTGATGCCTATGTCGTGTCAAAGCGCGGAGAAACGATTGAACTAACCCATCGGGAGTTTGAGCTTCTTTACTATCTGGCGAAGCATATTGGCCAGGTTATGACGAGAGAACATTTATTGCAAACTGTGTGGGGTTACGATTATTACGGAGATGTCCGGACTGTCGATGTAACTGTAAGACGTCTGCGTGAAAAAATTGAGGATAGCCCAAGCCACCCAACATGGATTGTTACGCGCCGCGGTGTTGGCTACTATTTGCGTAATCCTGAACAGGAGTAAGGCCTTGATGAGAAAGGTTGGATTTTTTCGCTCCATACACGTTAAATTTGTCATCATCTATGTCCTCCTTATATTAGTTGCGATGCAAATTATCGGTGTTTATTTTGTCAGGCAGCTGGAAGAAACATTAAGAACGAACTTCCAAACTTCCTTAAAAGAACGCGTTAATTTGCTTGGCTATAATATTGTTCAGGAAATGGGAAAGGAAAGAACTACTGAAGATCCGAGCCTCGAGGATGATATTAAAAAGACCTTAAAAGATTTTGTGACCGGTGATATTTTGGAGGTTCAGGTGATTGAAAACGGATCACTTAAAATTCTTGGTGCCTCTCCCTCCAGCAGTCAAGGTGTGGTCGGCCAAAGGACAACAGAGCTCCGGGTAAAACAATCGATGACCTTGGAAGAGGAACAAAGTGCCATCAAGATTGACCAGAAAAACGGTTATCGGATATGGGTCCTCTCGACCCCCATTAAGTCGGACAAAAAAGTGATTGGCGCCATTTATCTTGTTGCTAAAATTGAAAATGTGTTTGAACAAATGAAAACAATTAATGGCATTTTTGCAACCGGGACAGCCATCGCTTTATCGATTACGGCTGTTTTAGGCATATTACTCGCCCAAACCATCACCAGGCCGATTGCAGATATGAAGAAGCAGGCGTTAGCGATGGCGAAGGGGAATTTTTCGCGGAAGGTTAAAGTGTATGGCTATGATGAAATTGGCACACTCGCCATCGCCTTTAACAATTTAACGAAAAAGCTCCAAGAGGCCCAGGCCATGACGGAAGGAGAACGAAGAAAATTATCCTCCGTCTTATCGTATATGACAGATGGGGTTATTGCTACAGACCGTAAAGGACGGGTTATTTTAATCAATGAACCCGCTGCGGAGATGCTGAATGTTTCACGTGAAACAGTTTTGTCCCAACCGATTGTGGAGTTGTTAGACTTAGATGATACGAATACCTTTGAGGACCTATTAGAAGAAAAGGATTCCTTAATACTGGATTACAGTACGAAGAAAAAACGCTATATTCTCCGCGCTAATTTTTCCGTGATTCAAAAAGAAACGGGTTTTGTAAATGGACTTATTGCCGTCCTGCATGATATCACCGAGCAGGAAAAAATTGATGCTGAACGACGAGAATTTGTTGCCAATGTTTCACATGAACTTAGGACACCTTTGACAACGATGAGGAGTTATTTAGAAGCACTCGCAGATGGTGCATGGCAGGATGCAGAAATTGCTCCTAATTTTCTAGAGGTAACGCGGACGGAGACAGAAAGATTGATCCGCCTGGTTAATGATCTCCTTCAGCTATCAAAAATGGATAGTACCGATTACAAGCTGAAAATAGAATGGGTTAATTTTGTCGATTTCTATGACCGCATTATTGATCGGTTTGAAATGTCCAAGGAGCAAAACGTCACATTTAAACGAAAGCTGCCAAACGAGGCTATCTTTGTTGAGGTTGATGAAGATAAGATGACGCAAGTGTTGTACAATATCATTTCCAATGCCTTGAAGTATTCCCCTGAAGGCGGTCTGGTAACCTTCTCGATTGAAGAAGAGGAAGATCGAATCATTGTTAGTGTATCGGACCAAGGAATGGGAATTCCAAAAGAGAATATCGGAAAGATTTTTGACCGTTTCTATCGTGTTGATAAAGCTAGAACCCGGAAATTGGGCGGTACGGGTCTTGGGCTGGCCATTGCAAAGGAAATGGTGAATGCCCATGGCGGAGCGATTTGGGCAAAAAGTGAAGAAGGGAAAGGTACGATTATCTCTTTTTCCCTGCCGTATGAGCGTTCAGAAGAGGATGAATGGTCATGAGATACGAAGATATTAAATCAGTGATTTTAACGATATTGGTTTTGGTTAGTATTTTGTTAACGTGGAATCTTTGGACCTATCAGCCTAATTACGACAAAATGGAAAAAAGTAATTATGTTGCCGAAGTCACTGTTAGTGAAAAACAAGAGGTTCAAAAAATTGTCAGGCCTGATCAGATTCTTTTCCATATTAAAGGGCAGCATTATGGAATCAATAACACGGGTGAAATTGACAAAGTGGTTAAGGAATTAGGTCAGTGGACCTTTTTTGATGTGAAAAATGTAACGGAAAAAATCGAAAATATTGAGGAACTAAGCCATAATAGCGGCAATACGGAAATCCAGTTTCCAGGAGAAGTTCCCATCGAGCTATATCGCAGTGTCTTGAACATCGAGGGAAAAAGAATACCTGCTTTCAATTTTAATCGCATTATTATTAATGTTGAAGGTTCTGATAAGGATAATGGTATTGTTTATTTTGTTTCAACTGAAAATCAGCAGGTGTATATCAGTCATATTTCCTCTAACAATTTAAACGATTTTAATCAAAGCTTTTATAAAAATGCAGCGAGTCTGCCACGTTACTTTGGATATAAAGCATCTGAAAAACGGACGCTGTTCCTTCCCGAAGGGGATCAGGAAATGATGAGGTATAAATATTTGCCCAAAGACCTTAATTCCGATGAGTTTAAAGAAGCGCTTTTCAGAAATCCAAGCTTCGTCCAAAAAAGCCCGCTGCCTGCAGGTGAAGAATATACCGACGATTCAAGCAAAATGACTGTGAACTTTGATAGCAATATACTCCTCTATGTCAATCCAACCGCAGAGGAACGATATATTGCCAGCTCGTATGATCTAGTGAAACGGAGTATTGATTTTGTTAATGAACACGGCGGCTGGACAGACCCTTACCGCTTCGTTTCCAAAAGTGAATATAACCGCTCTGTTACCTTCAGAATGTACAGCAGGGATGGCTATCCTGTTTTTAATGAAAGAGGACTGTCGGAAATTACAGAGGTTTGGGGCCGGGATGAAATCAACAAATATATTCGTCCAAACATTGCTTTAGAACTCCCATTAACAACTGAAATTCAAAAGGTTACCCGTCCTTCCGGCCATGCTGCCTTGAAGTTTTTACAAAACAAAAGGAACTTTAAGCCAGAGCTTCTGCAAGAAATGGTATTAGGCTATCGGATGGAAAGGGATACTGAAGAAAATATGCTGATCCTTTTAGAACCAGCCTGGTTTTATCGCTATGATAATACGTGGGAAGAGATCACGATGGATGACCTGGGAGGACTGAAGCATGGATTGGAGTAAAATAAAAACAATATTTATTTTAACTTTCTTGATACTGGATGTGTATCTTTTATTTCAATTCATGAAGATCCGAGATGCCAATAAATATGAGGTTTTAACGGAGGCATCGGTTGAAGAGAAATTGAAAGTGGATGAAATCAAATATGTAGAACTGCCGAAGAACCCGATTAAGGCTCAATATCTTAGCGCTAAGCCGAAAACCTTTACCAGAGGGGATATTGAAAAACTAAAGGGTCAGTCTGCTTCTCTTAAAGGACCGGGGACGACACTGCAGTCGACGCTGGAGAAGCCTTTGCAGCTAAGTTCAAAGTTTGAACCAGCAGAGCTCTCGTCTTTTTTAAACGAAAGTGTCCTGTATGGTGATCATTATCTATTTTGGGAGAAAAATGATAAAAAAAATACAATCACCTATTTTCAGCAAAGTAACAATATGCCTTTGTATAACAATATTAACGGGATGATCACCTTCAATTATAATTCCAGTAATCAAATTGTTTCGTATCAGCAAACCTATCTTGAAAGAATTGATAAGCTGGCGGAAAAAGAAGAGATCCTCCGTCCGTTAAAGGCGATTGAAACGCTTCATCAAAAGGGAGTCTTGAAACCGAAGAGTAAAATTACAAAGATCGAGCTCGGCTATTCGACACTTGTTCCGCTGTCGGCCTCTCAATTATTAGCGCCTACCTGGCGCTTTGTGGTCGATGATAAGGAGAGTTTGTTTGTAAATGCCTTTGAAGGTGAGATCATTAATTTTAACAGCGAAGAAAAATTAAGTGTGGAGTGAAACTGTATGTCTTTACAATATAGCATTCTAGCAAGCGGGAGTACGGGGAACGCCCTTTATGTAGAGTCAGACGAACATTCCTTTCTAGTGGATGCCGGTTTTAGCGGCAAACAGATGGAGACGCTTTTTCAACAAATTGACCGCGATATTAGCAAGCTATCCGGCATCTTTGTCACTCATGAGCACAGCGACCATATTAAAGGGATTGGCATTCTCGCACGAAAATATAAATTGCCTGTATACGCGAACGAAAAAACGTGGCAGGCGATGGAAACAAATGTAGGGGCGATTCCTACAGAGCAAAAGTTTGTTTTTAACATGGAAACGGTGAAGACTTTCGGTGCTGTGGATATTGAATCGTTCGGCGTATCCCATGATGCTGCGGAACCGATGTTTTACGTGTTTCATAATGGAGGAAAAAAGCTTGTGCTCATTACAGATACAGGGTATGTCAGCGACCGCATGAAGGGGACAATCTCCAATGCTGACGTGTACATTTTTGAGTCCAATCATGATGTGCAAATGCTTCGTATGGGACGGTATCCGTGGAACATTAAACGAAGAATTCTCAGCGATATCGGCCATGTCTCCAATGAAGATGCGGCCCTGGCAATGAGTGATGTAATAGGCGATCGGACCAAGAGAGTCTACCTCGCCCATCTAAGCCTTGATAATAATATGAAAGACCTGGCGAAAATGTCTG
Source organism: Paenibacillus sp. BSR1-1 (assembly GCF_030403775.1). Taxonomy (GTDB): domain Bacteria; phylum Bacillota; class Bacilli; order Bacillales; family Cytobacillaceae; genus Neobacillus. Next base: position 114,414 of record NZ_JAQMWQ010000011.1, on the reverse strand, counting down.
TAACGCAGACATTAGAGAGCCGAGGCCTGATTGTCGGAGAACAATTCGATCTTTACGATACAGACCCGAAAATACCAACCATTTTAACAGCAGTATAGTGTTTTTTCTAAGAGCGAAGAGCAATCTTCACTCTTCTTTTATAAGTATGAAAAATCTATGAACAAAGTCGTAAATTTTATGGAATAATTGTCAAATTTTTTTAAATTTAGGGCCGAGAGAGTATAATTGTTATTATAAGCCAAAATAAAAGATAGCAATCATTTCGAGAGAGAGGAATGGTGTCCAGTGGGTTATTATGATGATCATTCACAGGGGCGTTATCGGGAACAGAAAGGAAATCGGGGCGGATTTTTTATTGCCAGTTTAGTCGGCGCTATCCTTGGAGCGATTATAGTAATCGTTGCTCTTCCAGCCCTGTCTAATCGAGGGGTACTACCTTATAAAATTGAAACCAATCAAAATACGGCTGCCAATACAACAGATAATACAAATCAGCAGAACGTCATTCACCAGCAGGTATCCTATGACGTCAAAACAGATACCACTGATGCCGTTGATAAAACAGCTGCAGCTGTTGTTGGCATCAATAATATCCAGTCAACGGGATTTTGGTCTGACAATGGGAATGGTAATGGCGATAACTCTGAAGAGGCAGCGGGAACAGGCTCCGGTGTTATTTATAAAAAAGACAATAACCGGGCATATGTTGTCACCAACCATCATGTTGTTGAGGGTGCAACCAAACTAGAAGTAAGCCTGACAGATGGAACGAAGATCCCTGCAAAGCTGCTAGGAAGTGATATTTGGACAGATTTAGCAGTCCTTGAAATAGATGCAAGCAAAGTAAAGAAAGTAGCGGTATTTGGTGATTCCGATAGTTTAAAAATGGGTGAACCGGTTATTGCAATTGGAAATCCACTTGGTGCGACTTTTTCAGGCTCAGTTACACAAGGAATCATTTCAGGTCTTAAACGGACCATCCCGGTTGATATCGACCAAAATGGGGTTGTCGATTGGCAGTCAGAGGTTTTGCAAACTGATGCTGCGATTAATCCAGGAAACAGCGGTGGTGCGTTAATCAATATGGCCGGACAGGTGATTGGCATCAACTCCATGAAAATTTCCCAGGAGGCGGTTGAAGGAATAGGATTATCAATTCCAATCAATTCAGCCAAGCCTATCATTGATGATCTAGAGCGTTTTGGCTCTGTCAAACGTCCATATATGGGTGTGGATTTAAAATCAGTATCTGAAATCCCTGCCTACTACCAAGAGGAAGCATTGAAATTGCCGAGAGATGTCAATTACGGTGTAGCATTGAGACAGGTAGTTCCGAATTCCCCAGCAGCACAAGCAGGATTACAAGAGCTGGATGTCATTGTAGAAATGGATGGCCAAAAAATAAATGACGTTATCGACCTGCGCAAGCACTTATACCAGAAAAAGAAAATCGGCGAGAAATTAAAGGTCAAATTTTATCGCGATGGCAAGCTTAAAGAAACGACACTGACACTGTCAGGAGAAAGATTACAATAAGGATGAAGAAAACAGGACGGCGGAGGCTGTCCTGTTTTTATTATGATATGATAGTTGTCGTATGAGAGGTATCTGGAACGTAAACACTAGGATTAAAAGAGTTAGGAAAGGTGAAGATGAAAGATGATTTATAGTTGTGAGGAGCATGTGGATATTGCTTTAGATACGGTTGTGGATGAAACAGAAACTTTTCCGGTTTTATCAAAAATTGGTGTGGATAATTTATCAACAACCTGTGAATATTGTCAAAACCCGGCTGTATATATTGTGGCGAACAAGTGATTCCATACTAAATGTGGATAAAGGTGTGGATAATGTGGATAACTTCTGTGGATATGTTGTTTGTAACCTGTTTGTAATCTAAAAATAAAGGGTTGTGGATTGTGAATATCTCGATTGTGACGGTTGGTAAATTAAAAGAGAAATATTTGAAGCAGGGAATTGAGGAATATTTGAAGAGATTATCGGCCTATGCAAAGGTCGAAGTCATCGAAGTTGCTGATGAAAAGGCACCGGAAGAATTAAGTGATACGGAAATGCAGCAGGTAAAGCAAAAAGAGGGCGAAAGAATTTTAGCAAAGATTAGCCAGGATACATATGTGATTGCCTTAGCGATTCAAGGGAAATTACAATCATCGGAGGAACTTGCAGGTTCAATAGATAAGCTTGCAACATACGGAAAAAGTAAAATTGCCTTTGTTATTGGGGGATCCTTGGGTCTTAGCGATGAGGTTTTGAAGAGGTCGAATGAAAAATTATCCTTCTCAAAGATGACCTTTCCCCATCAGCTGATGAGGTTGATATTGGTCGAACAGATTTATCGGGCGTTTCGGATTAACCGCGGTGAACCTTATCATAAATAGTGGCAGATTTTTTACACTAAATTCCCTATATGAAGTTTAAGAAATTCATAGGAACATTATCCAATTTAGCCATTGTAATTAGTTTTGTTCTATTATGGGCGATTGGAAATCTTTTAATGTGAAAACCATAATACTAAAATTCTAAATAAATATAAAAAGAGTGTGAACCGAAATTGTTTGTAGATTCGGTTCACACTCTTTTTTACCATTCTTTTGGCTCATAATTAAGTTCATTAAATAATTGAGTGCGTTCTTTCTTTGATAAATCTCTCCATTGGCCAATAGGAAGGTTACCTAAATGAATATTCATGATTCGTGTTCGTTGCAGTCGACAAACCTCATATCCCAAGGCAGAACACATACGGCGAATCTGTCGGTTTAAACCCTGTGTTAAAATGATTTGAAAAACATATTTAGAAAGCTGCTCTACTTTACAAGGCAGCGTTTTTGTATTTAGTATTTCTACGCCTCCTGCCATTCCTTTTAAAAACTCTGGAGTGATTGGCTTGTCTACTGTCACGATATATTCCTTCTCATGCTTATTTTCAGCACGCAGAATTTCATTAACAATATCTCCGTCATTAGTCAGGAGGATAAGGCCCTCAGAATCTTTATCCAGTCTTCCTATATGAAATATTCTTAATGGATGGTTGACTAAATCAATAATATTGCCTTTAATATGTCTTTCTGTCGTACTAGTAATGCCAACCGGTTTATTTAAGGCAATATAAACGTAATTTTTATCCACTTTGACCGGATTTCCACCAATCCGAACATCATCTCCTGGTTCGACTTGGCTTCCTAATGTAGCAACTTTTCCGTTAATGGACACTTTTCCTTCACTAATCAACTTATCTGCACCGCGTCTAGATGTTTTTCCAGACTCGGAAATATATTTATTTAATCGCAGGTTAAACACATCCTTAAAAGGAGATTGTGCTTTAAGAATACCCAACCAATCTTATATTTTCAAGCACATTAAACGGTATCCTTATTAAGTGTCCTTCCAGCACGCTATTATTGACCAATATGCAATAACACTTTTATTTCTGTTCCTTCATTTGGCGAACTTGCTAACTGTATTTCTCCTTTGTGCATTTCAATGATTTTCTTAACAATGGATAGTCCTAATCCGCTTCCGCCATTTGTGCGGCTCCTCGAAGGGTCGGCTTTATAGAAACGCTCAAATATATGCATTTGAACCTCATTCGTCATTCCAATTCCTGTATCTTTAATGATCACTTCTACCTTATCTGAATCTTTCTTTATTAATTCAACCATTATTATTCCATTATTAGGTGTAAATTTAATACTGTTATGGATTAAATTGATCCAAACTTGATCCATCAGGTCTTCATCCGCATGGATGGTTATTTCATCTAAGGAAACATCCATTTCAAGGTTTTTATTTCGCCATTGTGGTTCATTCGAAAGGATTACTCTTCGCAATTGCTGGTCCAAACGATAGGTTTTCGTCTCAAATGGCGGATGGTCGGACTCTAAAGACGTCAGCTTTAACAGATTTTCGCTAAGCTTTGAAAGCCGCATGCTCTCCACTTCAATGATTTCCAGGTATTGTTTGCGCTCATCAACAGATAATTGATAAGTTTTTAATGCATGGGCAAAACCTGAAATGGACGTCAGCGGAGACTGGATTTCATGAGAAACGTTGGAAATAAACTCTTGGCGCATTTGTTCCATTTCACCAAGTTGTGCTGCCATATGGGTAATACTCTCTGCTATTTCATTAAAAGGATGATTTCGATTCCTAAACTCATTTTGGTAGAAAGAAAGATCAATATTAAAATTCCCCTGAGCCATCTTTTCCATCGCTTCAATCATTGGCCGCAAAAAGAGACTTTGCTTTTCTTGGAAAAATCTAATTTTGGAAAGGCCATACATGATTAGACCAAAGAAGAACATGCCCAAAAAGGAATTGATGATCTGCCTCAAATAGAGACTTTTGATTGAAAGAACATGGAATAACCCGGGGGTGATGAAAAAAGTGGCTGACCAGCATAGATATAATAGAATTAAAAAAGCTATAACCTCTCCGCTTTTTTTCAAAAACTTTATCATTATTTCACCTCTAAAAAATATTCAAGCTGTTGTTAGCATACTCCTTCTTTATGAACTTAATATGAACAAGAGAGCGAGGAGAAAGTTCATATTCAGTTCACAAATGTTTGTTACTATGTACCCAGTGAAGGGGAGGAATGGAAATGATACACCGAACAATACCGAACAATGGTGATTGGGCCGTTGAAGCCCGCGGCCTCATAAAGAATTTTGGTGAAAATCGTGCCGTTAACGGCGTAAATCTGAATGTGCGCGCTGGCACCATTTATGGCCTGCTTGGACCGAATGGAGCAGGCAAGACCACCACCATCAGAATGCTGGCAACCTTACTCCGGCCGGATGCAGGGTCTGCACATATCTTTGGACATGATGTGATGAAGGAGTCCCAGGTCGTGCGGCAATTAATTGGAGTTACAGGTCAGTATGCCTCTGTCGACGAGTCGCTAAGCGCAACCGAGAATTTGGTCATTTTCTCCCGGCTGCTTGGTCTTTCCAGGGCAGAGTCAAAACGTAAGGCAGCGGAGCTGCTCGAGGAATTTGGCTTAACGGAAGCAGCAAAACGTCCGTTGAAAAATTTTTCCGGCGGCATGCGCCGCAGGCTGGATTTGGCGGCAAGTCTCATTTCCCAGCCACCGCTCATTTTTTTAGATGAACCGACTACGGGGCTTGATCCGCGTACACGAAATCAAATGTGGGATACTATCCGCCGATTAGTGAGTACGGGGTCAACCGTACTGTTAACAACGCAGTATTTACAAGAAGCCGATGAACTGGCAGACAGGATTGCGGTAATCGATCGAGGCATAGTCGTTGCAGAGGGTACCGTGGATGAATTAAAGTCATCCGTTGGCCGATCTTCCTTACATTTAAGAATTGAAAATTCACTGGATATAGGTGTGGCTCGTCATACCGTTGAAAGGGTGTTAAACGTAAAGTCGAATGTATCTTCGGAAGGCGGGAAGATTACTGCACCGATGGCAGATGCCGATCGAGTTGCGGATCTGCTAATCGCCCTTCGTGAGGCGGGAATCCACCTAGCAGAGCTAAGTGTACAGAAACCGACCCTTGATGAAGTCTTTCTGACTATCACTGGACATGGTGTGAATGAGAACGCATCTAGTGCGCCATATGAAATGCCCGAAGTAGAGGAGATAAGAGGATGAAAAGTACTTCACTTAATCGTCAACTGAAAAACAATACGGGCTTAGGTCAGGCGGTACGAAATTCATTGACAATGGCCTATAGAGGTTTACTGAAAATACGGCGTACACCCGAGCAGCTCTTCGACGTCACGCTTCAGCCAATTATCTTTACTCTCATGTTCACCTATATCTTTGGCGGGGCCATCTCAGGTAATGTAAAGAACTATTTGCCGGTCATAATTCCCGGCATCCTTGTGCAGACCGTTATTACGACTTCCATTGTCACGGGAGTTCAACTGCGTGAGGATATGGATAAGGGGGTATTTGACCGGTTTAAGTCCCTTCCGATTGCACGAATTGCTCCGTTAGCGGGAGCACTTTTAGCAGATACAATCCGATATACCATTGCGACTGTGCTTACTTTTACCATGGGGTATATTATGGGCTATCGGCCTGATGGAGGACTTGGTTATGTAGTTATTGCAGCAATTCTCGTCATTGTGTGCTCTTGGTCCATTAGTTGGATTTTTGCTTTCTTTGGTGTGATTGCGCGAACTGCTTCTAGTGTACAGGGGATTTCGATGCTTGCGCTGTTCCCCCTTACGTTTCTTTCTAATGCTTTCGTACCAGTCAACACCATGCCCGACTGGCTGCAGTGGTTTGTAAAGATGAACCCGCTATCACATCTGATTACTGCTGTCCGTGATCTTGTTAACAACACTATCATTGGCTCCGATTTTGTTATTTCCCTCATTGGAGCAGCAGTCATCGTGGCCATTTTTGCACCTATAACGGTCCGTGCCTATATGCGTCGTACGTAAAAAATTTATTCCGGGAAAATAAATAAGCCAAAAATGAACAAGTTTTGAATAAAAAACTTGTTCATTTTGGCTTGTTAAAATTAGTGAGCACGGAACCATATCTTTTCGTTATATTATTAACAAATCTATTTACACTAACGGATCATCAATAAAAATGCAATCCTCCATCTGAAGGTATCGAAACAAAGCAAGCCAAAGCATTCACATATTCTCGCTTATTGCGGGTTTTGTTTGTTTTTGGTCCAAGTGATGGCTCAGAAAAGTTAGAACACTTGCTAGTATTGCAATCAACCCTCCGACTAATGTCACACTCATCAAATCCCCTTGATGGTAAACCACTCCACCTACTGCGGAGCCCAAGGCAATTCCGACATTGCTTGCGACTGGCATCAAAGAAGCAGCAAGTCCTGTCGCTTTTGGTTGATAAATGCCTGCAAGGTCAATCAAATAAAGCTGGGTAGATGTTGTTAAAAGGATGGCCATTAATGACATCAAGCCAATGTTAATCAATCCAGCGAGTAAATTACTTGTCGTCCAATATAAACTGACCAAAACAATTGCTTGCACAATAAAAATAATGCGAAGGCGCCCGATCGCATTGAAGTTGGCAATTTTACCAGCGAGTATGTTGCTGAATATCGAAATAAATCCGTAGCCAAACAATATCAAACTGATTAAATTACTCGGTGCTTCCATTCCATTCAGAATCGGAACAAGGTACGTATAAACGGCATACGTCGCTCCAAATCCTAATGATGGAATGAAAAACGCCATTAAGATTCGCGGGTGTATCAACAAAGAAAATTGATCACGCATGGAACTGCGAAATTGACTGAGCTTATTAGGTAAAATGAAAAAGGCCGCCAAAAATGCAATTCCACCCAGAAATGTCGTTAACAGGAAGGTTGCATTCCAGTTGTACCATTCAGCGATGGCAGTGCCAATTGGTACCCCAACCACGTTTGCAAGAGTAAAGCCACCGAAAACAAATGATATAGCAAGTCCTCGTTTGGCGCTTGGAATGGTCTCACTTGCAACAATCATGGCAAGGGAGATTAAAACTCCTGTTACAATCGCGGTCATCATCCGAAGTACAAGGAGCATGATGTAGCTCGTCGAAATCACACAGAAAGCATTTAGGATGATGAACGACCCTATTAAAAACAACATCCATTTACGCTTAGGAAAATGGCTTGTTGCACTCATCACGAGTGGTGTGGCTATGGCAAACGTAATGGCAAACGCAGAAACGAGTGTGCCTGCTTTTGCATTGGTTATATGGAGACCTGAGGAAATATCAGTTAAGATCCCGACGATAACAAATTCGCTTGTTCCGAGAACAAATGTTAATAAAGAAAGTGTACAGATGAGCAACCAATGTTGCTTGGATAATTCAGTAGAGAACATAATTACCTCCTTTCCTAGATGAATATAAATGTGATTTAAGGTAGAAAACAATTTAATCATCATATCATGGTTTCACGTGGAACAAAAGAGGCATATTTTTTATAAAACTGCTGCTTAAAGAGGTGCGGTGAACCGTATCATAAGTAAATGAGGTTTTAAGTATATCCATAGGTACGAGCCGGGAACTTTATCTTTTGGAGTTGCGATTTCAGGAGTTGAGTTTTATTCATCGGTAAGATGAACTTTGGGAGGAATAAAAATGAGAAAGCAATTAATGGAAATGTTAGAAGCACGGAAAGATGAAATAATCTATATTCGTCGATATTTACATGAAAACCCAGAGTTATCTTTTAAAGAAGAAAAAACAGCTCAATATATTTTAGATTTTTATAAAGGCAAGGATGTTGAAGTTCAATCCAATGTCGGAAATGGACCTGGGATCATCGTGACATTAAGGGAGGAAAGCCGGGAAAAACGATTGCACTTCGGGCTGATTTTGATGCACTTCCGATTTTGGAAGAAACAGGCCTTCCTTTTAAATCAAAGAATGAAGGGGTCATGCATGCGTGCGGGCATGATGGGCATACAGCCTATTTAATGGTTCTAGCAGACTGCCTTATTCAATTAAAAGATGAAATCCCAGGTACCATCAAAATTATTCATCAGCATGCAGAAGAAGTCCCGCCTGGCGGTGCAAAAAGCATTGTTGATTCTGGGGCACTAAATGATGTTGACAATATTTTGGGGATTCATTTACTTCCAATTGCGAAAGCCGGAAATGTAGGCTATCACAGCGGTTATTCATTTGCAGGAAGATCATATTTTAAACTCGGGATTCAAGGTGTCGGCGGTCACGGCTCTTCCCCGCATTTAGCAAATGATGCGATTGTTGCAGGCTCATATTTTGTAACAGCCGTTCAAACCATTATCAGCCGCCGGCTAAATCCAATGGATATGGGAGTTATTACGATCGGTTCCTTTGATGGAAAGGGTACCTTTAATGTGATCAAGGATCGTGTGGAGCTTGAAGGGGATATCCGCTACATGACATTGGAAACAAAGGCGATCATTGAGAAGGAAGTGCGCCGGATTGTCAAAGGGATTGAAGCTGAATTTGGTGTTCAATGTGAGTTAACCTACACTTCTGATTACCCGCCGCTTTATAATAACCCGGATGTGACGGCAATTGTAAAAGAAATCTTAGAGTGTACAAATGACCCGGATATTAAGGAAGTCGTTGAATATCCACAGTTGTCACCATCTGATGACTTTGCCTATTACTTAGAAAAAATCCCGGGCTGTTACTTTTACATTGGCTGTACGCCAAAAGGGGTAGAAAAGCCTTATTTCAACCATAACCCGAAATTTGATATTGACGAGGATGCACTGATCGTTGCTGCAAAATCAGTAGGCTATGTAGTTTGCGGATACTATGGGCTAGAATAAGTGAGTAAAAAAGATACTTTTTTTGAAAAGTATCTTTTTTTGGCTTTTATTTGAATTTTGTTCTACTATTCATCTTCTTATTTTCCCTTTAAAAATTAATCCCCTAAAAAACTCCAAACAATTACATTCAACCATGCAAGCTCTGTTATTAATCATATTATATATCCTGAGTGGCAGTAAGATGCTTGAGTTTACGGTATTTATCCTGTATTAAAGAATTGAGAAAAGAGGTATTTTAGCTGGTGGGTGAGCTTTATGTTCCAAAAAATTTTGGACATGGTTATCTGGTAATTGAACCATCCATAGTTTCATATATATGTGCAGAGAAATTTTATGGAGAATACGATGATGGAATCATTTGGAATGATCCGGATATTGGTATTGAGTGGCCATTAGATCTAGTTGATAAAGAAATAATCTTATCAGAAAAAGATAAGAATCTTCAATGTTTTAAAGAGTTTAGGGATGGTAAATAATACCCTGAGATTAGGAGCTCTTATTCCTTAAGTGGGAACAGAGCTATATCTATTGGCTTCTCATTGAAGGGGAAATACGAAGAATGGCATTGATAAACGGAGTAAATAGGTCAGGGAGGTTATGTATTTGATAGAGTATAAGTTAGCAGATGATACGTGGAATAATGAAGAGATTGAAGCAATAAATCGAGTGATAAAGTCGAATAGGTTTAGCATGGGCAATGAGGTAAAAGAATACGAACAGCAATTTGCAGAAAAAGTAGGTAGTAAGTATGCAGTTATGTCAAATTCAGGTTCATCAGCAAATTTATTGGCTATAGCTGCTTTAGTGTATTCAGGAAAACTAACTCCGGGGGATGAGGTAATTGTCCCAGCTGTTTCATGGAGTACCACGTTTTTTCCTGTTAGCCAACACAATTTAAAATTGAGATTTGTTGACGTAGATCCAAGTACTTTTAATATAGACCCATTCAATTTGGAGATGGCAATTACAAAGAAAACCAGGGTAATATTTGCAGTGAACTTATTAGGGAACCCCTGTGATTACGAAAAAATCTTAGAAATCTGTAAAAAATACGATCTAATTCTTATAGAAGATAATTGTGAAGCTTTAGGTGGCTTATATAAAGGGAAGCAATTAGGAACTATCGGTCTCATGGGAACGTATTCAACTTTTTATTCCCACCATTTATGTACAATGGAGGGAGGGGTAACCGTAACAGATGATGAAGAACTCTATCATTATTTATTAAGTATAAGAGCTCATGGTTGGACCAGGAACTTACCCCCTAAAAGTAAAATTTATACAAAAAACAATGATGATTTTTATGAGAGCTTTAATTTCATAGTTCCAGGCTACAATTTACGCCCTATAGAAATTGAAGGGGCAATCGGAAAAGAACAATTGAAAAAATTTGATAGAATCATTGAACAAAGAAGAGCCAATGCGAAATATTTCATGGAAAGAATTAAAGAAGTAAAAAATATTCGACTTCAAAAGGAAATGGAAGAATCCTCATGGTTTGGATTCGGGTTGATTTTAGAGGATCAATTAGATATCCGTCAACAAGTGATAAAGGCCTTGAAGGATAATAAAATTGAGGTGAGGCCCATTGTTGCGGGGAATTTCACAAAAAATATTGCAGTTAAATACTTGGATTATTCAATATATGGTTCTTTAAATAATGCCGATATTATTCATAATAATGGTTTCTTTGTTGGCAATCATAGTCATGAAAATAGAAACCAAGTTGATCTGTTAATCGATGTTTTGAAAGGATTATTAAATTGATAGATATAAGTGCAAAAATTTTTATCGCTGGACGGAATGGCATGGTTGGGTCTTCATTAGAAAGGGAATTTAGAAAAAGAGGCTATGAAAACATTATTGGTTTAAGTTCAAAAGAATTAGACTTAAAAAACCAATCAGCTGTGGAAGAATTTTTTTCTGGTGAAAAACCAGAATATGTTGTTTTAGCAGCAGCAAGGGTTGGAGGAATCATGGCAAATATAGAGAGCCCAGCAGAATTCTTATATGAAAATTTAGCTATCCAAAACAATGTGATTCATTATTCTTATAGATATGGTGTTAAAAAGTTGTTATTTTTAGCATCTTCTTGTATTTATCCTAGACTTTGTCCACAACCAATGAAAGAAGAGTATTTATTAAATGGAAAATTGGAACCAACAAATGAAGGCTATGCTATCGCAAAGATTGCAGGCTTGAAAATGTGTCAAATGTATAATAAACAATACGATACAGATTTCATCAGTGTTATGCCTTGTAACGTATATGGAATTGGCGATAACTTTGATCCACAGAAATCACATGTTGTAGCAGGATTAATTAGAAAATTTCACCAAGCCAAACAAGAAAATAAAGAATTTGTGGAAGTCTGGGGTACAGGGAATGCAAGAAGAGAGTTAATGTTTAGTGAAGATTTGGCAGATGCATGCATATTTTTATTCGAATCTTACTCAGGAAATGAATTTTTCAATGTAGGAACTGGCAGTGATATATCAATAAAAGAGTTGGCCTATCTGATAAAAAAAGTTGTAGGATTTGATGGTAATATAAAGTTTGATACTACTAAACCAGATGGAATGCCACAAAAATTATTGGATGTTTCAGCTTTAAAAAAAGCTGGATGGGTTTATAAAACAGACCTTGAAGAAGGAATAAGAAAAACTTATGAATGGTTTCTAAAGCTATCATAAAGGGCGAATTTGGAAGAAGGCTTACAGAAGAGGGTAAATTGGTATAAAAAATAGGAGGCTGAATTATGCCTCCTTGTTTTTTCCCAAGCAATGCTCGATCACTTCGTCCCAAGTCATAAACAAACGGGTGATATCTTCTTCCAGTAATTCATCGCCTATTTGGCTGTGAACCTTATTATAAGTAATTGAGTGGTGGATTTATTCTTCCAGATTGTGAATTTGATTATTATCCGAGTTATAAAAAATTTGACAAATTGTCCAAGCCTTTCGAGCTGCTTTTCGTATTCTTATAGAGAAGCAATAGGAGGGATTGTATGAAATATTTGGTGAATTATGCAAATAGGAATTTTTATGGTTCTCAGGCAAGGTTGAATGCTTCTGCCCTAAAGTTTGGAATCGATCAGGTTTTTTCCTATCAAGAAAAAGATATTATTGGAACTGAATTTTTTAAGAAGAACGACGAAATATTAAATCAACCTAGAGGAGCAGGTTATTGGTTATGGAAGCCTTATATTATTTTGGATGTCTTATCTAAGATTAAGGAAAATGATATTGTTGTCTATTCTGATTCAGGAATTGAAATCATTGACCATTTGGATCCTCTTTTGAGCTCTGCCACAAGCAGGGCGGGATCTTACTCTTTCAAATACATGTTCATCTTAACAGAACCTGGACAAAGAGAGACTGTTTTGTATTAATGGGCTGCGATTCATCTGAATATTGGGAAGCTCAACAGTTAATGGGCGGATTTTCAATTTTTATGAAAAATGAAAGAAGCATCAAATTCGTGGAGGAGTGGCTGTATTACTGCTGCAATAAATTTATTATTACCGATATCCCAAATGTTTGTGGTTTGGAGAACTTGCCGGATTTTATCGACCACCGACATGATCAATCAGTTTTATCAATTTTAGGAGTGAAACACAATATTGAAGTCTTTAGGGACCCGAGCCAATGGGGAAATAGTTTTAAATTGGAATCATTCAGGGTTCCAAATGAGTTTACTAATCATGGACAAATCAATGGCTATTCCTCTTTTCCGTATTCTAATTCTCCTTATGGCACCCTGTTAAACCATCATAGGCAAAGACATTAAACAAAATATCATTAAAAAAATAAATGGGCTTGATTGCAGAAAAGCGTTATACAGGTGAAATTATTTGGGATAACAGAAAATCGGATGGTCAACCGAGAAGGTGCCTCGATGTAACCAAGTCAAAGGCGCTATTTGGATTTGAGGCAAGGACGACTTTTGAAGAAGGTTTACAGAAAACGATTGATTGGTATGTAAAAAACAGGAGGCTTTAGTTAAGCCTCCTGTTCCTTTTCCTTCCTTTTTTCCTCGCAATGCTTGATCACTTCGTCCCAGGTCATAAACAAGCGGGTGATATCTTCTTCCACCAGTTCGGTGCCCATTTGTACTTCAATTATTTCTAAGGTGCTGTTGGCTTTAATGCCGTGTTTTGCTCCTTTCGGAATCTTGAGAACATCTCCCTGCTTTACATCGTAAAGCTGATCATCCAGGGCAAACTCTCCTGCCCCCAATAGGATTGTCCAGACCTCGCTTCTTTTCGAATGGCTCTGGTAGCTGATATTTTTTCCTGCATCAATCACGATTTTTTTCGTTAATGCGAAATTGTTGTCCGAAATTTTGGTATAGTTTAGGACTTGATACCAGCCCCATCTTCGTTCCTCATACATTGGCCTTTCTTTCTCGCTTTTCATGATATCCTTTATTTTGTGGCTTGCCGCCTTATCTGAAATTAATATGCCCTGTGGGCTGCTTGCTACGACGATGTCTGATACACCGATGACCACAACAGGAATGTCAAGTTCATTAATGACATGAGTATTCTTCGTGTTCTCACTGATTATTCCTTTTCCTACTTGGTTAGTATCCATTTCTTCGGTTAATGTGTTCCAGGTTCCGAGATCTTTCCACGTCCCATCGTAAGGAACAACGATGACATGTTCGGCTTTTTCAACAACCTCATAATCAAAACTAATTTTAGGAAGTTGATCGTATACTTTTTCGAGTTCAAAATATTCAATGGGAAAGCCCATAGTCTGTAAGAAGGTGAGCATATATTTCAGTTTGAAGGCAAAAACACCCAGGTTCCATAATCCACCTTGCTCAATAAGACTGATAGCCTGGTCTTCCTTAGGCTTCTCAACAAAGTTACGGACTTTCATATAGGATTGTGGATTATGTTTTGTTTCCCCTTTTTCTGGAATGATGTATCCGTATTTCTCGGATGGATAAATAGGGGTTCCACCCATCAGAGCAATATTGGCACCTGATCTCTGAACAAGCTTGTCCAAAACCTTAACTTGTTCAAAGTAGCTCTTGTCAACAAAGGGGTCGACAGGCAGTACACAAACAACTTCATCGGGATCTGTCTTTATACAGGAATATAGATAGATTGAGGCTAATGCAATGGCAGGGAAGGTGTCGCGTCTCTCTTGCTCAATGATAAGGGGAGCATCACTGCCAATCTGACTCAACACCATGTCGACCTGAGCTTTGCAGGTCGCAATGTATGAGGATTGTTGGAGATTGACCGATTTAAGCTGTTTCCAAATTCTTTGTATCATCGATTCTAATTGTTCACTGTCAGTTTTTAAAACCTTCAAAAACTGCTTTGACCTAGAATCATTAGAAAGAGGCCAAAGCCGTTTTCCTGATCCACCGGATAATAAAACAATTTTCAATGTTTCGAAATTCCTCCTTTCTTCAGCCGGCAGTCATCCTTTGCAGCCGTTAATCAAATTGTTCATGACTGCGATAACCACCCTTTTGTAAATACTCTTCCATTTTTGCTTCCTTTAAATCACTATCTACCATCTCTTTAATCAGCTCGTCCAGATTGTATTTAGGGGCCCAGCCTAATTTTTGTTTTGCCTTATGCGGATCTCCTAACAGCAAATCGACTTCGCTGGGTCGGAAATAGCGAGGGTCTACAGACACAATAGGCTTTCCAGTCGGGATTTGAAAATCGGGGTGATGGCATGCTTTAACGAATCCCTTTTCCTCTTCGTTCTCTCCCTTAAATTCCACGTCAATTCCTATTTCCGTGAAAGCCAGCCGAACGAAATCTCTCACCTTTGTAGTCACTCCCGTCGCTATTACAAAGTCTTGTGGTTCGTTCTGCTGAAGCATGAGCCACATGGCTTCCACATAATCTTTGGCATGTCCCCAATCCCTTTGGGCATTTAAATTCCCTAAGTACAGTTGATCCTGAAGTCCCAGAGCGATTCTGGCAACTGCCCGAGTAATCTTACGGGTAACAAAAGTTTCGCCTCGGATCGGGCTTTCATGGTTAAACAGAATACCATTGCACGCATACATTCCATAGGCTTCCCGGTAATTTACGGTAATCCAATATGCATACAGCTTAGCAACGGCATAAGGGCTACGGGGATAAAAGGGTGTTTTTTCCGTTTGCGGTGTTTCCTGTACCAAACCATACAATTCGGACGTGGAAGCTTGATAGATTTTAGTTTTATTTGTGAGTCCGAGAATTCGGACTGCCTCCAAAATTCGAAGGATTCCTAGACCATCTGTATTCGCTGTATATTCCGGTGTATCAAAACTGACATGAACATGGCTCATGGCGCCAAGATTATAAATCTCATCAGGTTGGATGGTTTGAATGAGCCGGATTAAATTAGTAGAGTCGGTCAGATCTCCATAGTGAAGGAAAAACTTGGTGCCTGGCTCGTGAGGGTCTCGGTATAAGTGATTAATTCGATTGGTATTTAGCAGGGAGCTTCTTCGTTGTAAGCCGTGAACCGTATATCCTTTTTCTAGCAGCAATTCGGCAAGATAGGCTCCATCTTGCCCGGTAATTCCCGTTATTAAAGCTACTTTTTCCATAATTACCTCCTGTCGTTTGCTACACTCTATTATATGGAAAAGTCATCAAAGCGTTCCGGAGCTTGTTTAAAATAGGTTGGAGCAGCCGATTATAAAGGAATAACGGAGAGACGATAAGTCCTCGTGACTATTTATCAAAACTTGATTCTGTTTTTTTGGGATATCCTGATAAGCTCGGAGAATTCGGAAATATAAAGAGAGGCCAGGCGAGGCCCAGCCAATACACTTGCTACCTTGGTCTTCTAAACGCTAAATCATAATTAGAATCAAATATTGGAGATAGAAACTTTAGTAATTGTTTTTCTCCAAGTTCATCCTGATTGACGTCATCTAAATAAATGGGCTCTTTTAGAATTTTATAAAAAAGTTCCTTGTCATTATCAATTTCAATGATCCTCTTTATAACATCTTCAAAGGAATCAAAATCATGGCAATTGATAAAGGCATTTGAATTGAATTCTTTAGAAATAGAAGGATTTCCCCAATATATTGGTATGGTTTGTGCTGCAAATGCCTGAATGATCTTTTCAGTTGTATAGCCTTCAGAGGTAGCATTTTCAAAAGCTATACTAAACTTATATTTCCTTTGAAATTGCAGTTTATTTCCGACGCTGTAGCCTAAATTATTTTTAACTCCTCCGCCGGAATCTACTTTTTTATACTTTGATAACAAGTCAAAAAAGAGATTTCGGTGATAGGGGTTAGGGTTTGAATAGATAAAGTTACAAAATGAAACTTTCTCCTCAATTTCCTTTTCAGTTATCAAATGTTTTTTCTTTGCTAAGGTATGGTCTTCAGTGTACATAAGGTAATGTGGGAATCTAAGGTATCTATCACCTAACGATAAATAATCATAACCTAATGCGTAATCACATAAATTAAAATCAGGTTTATACCAATGCTCACCAGTATAGAAGATCCTTACACAATCATAATTTAAAAAATCATTACCAAAACAAGAATAGAAGAGATAATCTGGATTATCACTAATCGAAATATCGTATTTTGTTTCCAATAAATTCGGAAAGAAATAGCTGTTTTTATCAGTTGGCCAAAAATCAGTAAACTTTATTTTAATTTTTGGTTTCATACGTTCATTCCTTTTTTTTAATAGCTTTGACATCTTTTCATAGAATCTTTTAATCAAAATTTAAGATGCCTGAAGTAGACTCCTATAACCGTGCATAGGCAACGAGCCTAGCAAAGTCATCAATATACGCGTTTAATGTTTTCTATTAATACTTCTTTCATTAATGAGGTTAACCATTTGCTCTTTGTTTCCACACGCATGATAATAACGGGTGACTAGGGCGTGATTTTCTCTGCCATGTGGATTTGTATAATAGTTTGAAACAGGGTGCCACATATGATAGATTTCACCCGTAATATTTACAAGTCCCCCACAGAGGGTCTGAACGGCCAGTGAAAAAGCATCATCTTCACCACCCCAACCTATAAAACGTTCGTCAAAACCGCCAACGTTTTCAAAAGTTTCTTTTGAAACTACTATAAGCTTTCCAGCAAATCCATAATAAAAACTTTCCTTGGTACATTCTTCAAATTTAACATCAATAGGCCACGCTGGTTCTGTTTTGAGTAATCTTTCAGTACCAGCTCTTTTTATGTTGTAGACTTCAGTAAAGGGGACTACAAATGCTGCTTCATTAAGTAGTCTGATAGATTTTACAATTATTTCAGGATCATAAATGACATCTGAGTCAGCTATTACCAAAACCTCTTTTGTCGCTTTTTTGGCTGCTAAATTTACAGCCTTAGATTTATTTAATTCCTTACCACTTATTATCCCAAAACATAACTCAGCATCTGGCATAACACGAGAGTAATATTTTTTAATCCATTCAAATTCCTCCGCTCTTATGCCATGATCCGTTTGAAAGGGAATTATGATTGAAACATCTAACATTCTATTTATCTCCTTGCGTTTGCAACTTAAAATTGAATTTCTCTTTTTTTCTATATTCATTTTATGAACAGGAGAAAAAGATTGTGACCCCAATTTCTATGGAAACATTCCCAATGTGGAATGTGGTATGCAATTAACACTCTAATAGACTTCGAAAACTTTTAATCTATGAGGAGACTATGGTAAGAGTATATAAAGAAAGAAGTGGAAGACAGAGCAGCTGAAAGGCAGCTGTCTTTTTGTTGATCAAACAGTATCACAGAGCAGTTTATTCTTGTTTAATAAGGCTCGATAAGATGCCTATTAACAAGAACTTGACTGGACCAAGGGTCATAAGGTATTACTCCATTATGATTAAGGTCAGCCCGAAAAAAACCTTTACAATTTTCATTTAACATGCTTGCAGCAAACGAAAAACTACTATTAGAAATAGCCATAATATCACTCTTGGATAAAATGTAAAAATCTGGGTAAAAATCAGCTGGCGAAAAATAGTCAAATAAATCTTTAGATGTTACTGGATTATACTCTTTGAAATCATCTAATACGTCATACAACTCATCACTGGCAATAAACAATACAGGATTATCCAAAGTAGGCCATATATTCTCAAGCCATTTTTTATACCATGTAGTTGGTGCAACATAAAAGATTTTGTTAAAACTTTCTACACCCCCATAACCTTTATAATCACCTCTTCTGTGATGCATAGCTACTATGGTTTTTCCTTTACTCCTTAAAATAGCTTCTCCCTTTTCCATGATAGCGTTAACGCTATCAACCGGTTTAAATAAGGAACGAAAATAATCTTTATAAGGAGCATATGCATGGGTAGGAAATTGAAAATATCCCCAAAAGTCTACGTTTTCAAACGGTGGTTTCTCATAGGAAAATATATTTTTAAATAGGGGATGATCATACTCGTTGATTGTTTTAAATTGATGAGTTGGTGTTGGGTCATTGTGTCCATACAAATATTGGCCAATCCATTTTGGTGTCATAACCTCTAAATTATATACATTTGCATATATTCTTAGAAAGGCGTATTGAAATAACTGATTCCCAAAACGGCCATTTCCCCCAAGGGTATTCATTGTAACAATGGGTTTCTCACTAATCATAAATGAGTCCTCCTATACACATTGGTTTGTTAAATCGCTAATGCACTAGTAGAAATAACTCAACAAGCTTGGCCCAATTTGGTGGGTCATGAATGTGTATCTCTACTAGAATCTTTATATAAATATGTGAAGAAACGGTATAGTGTTCTAGGTGGTATCCCCCATTTTTCTTGTAAAAGGAACATATTTCTTTGAGGTTGTATATACTATCATAATTGAATGTTAAAAATATTAACTAAGCAATTCTACTAAATAATTCCCAAAAATTTAGTGATTTCTATATAGAATCTAACACGTATGTTCCAATGCAAACAGTATGTTTGGAGGAGAGTTTAATATGATTAGTGTGTTGACCCTGACCTATCAGCGCCATCATTTATTAGAGGAAGCCATTGAATCTTTTCTTCGTCAAGATTTTTCAGGTGAATCAGAAATGGTAATTATTAATGATAGTCCTAAAGTTGATTATGTATTTGAACACCCCAAAATTCGAATCATTAATGTAAAAGAAAGGTTTCCATCAATTGGACACAAACTTACATTTGGATTTTCCAAATGTAAATATAATTATATATACCGCCTTGATGATGATGATTTAATGGCTCCTTGGGCATTGAGTCATACATGGGATGACATTATGGCTCACCCAGGTTATGAAATTTATCGAAGTAATGGACATTATTTTTTTGAAAATAACGAATTTAAAGGAATATCTGGCAATGTTAATAATGGAAATGTCTACACAAAGAAATACTTGTCACGAATTGAAATTCCTGAAGCCAGTTTTGGAGAAGATTACACAATGACATATAATTTTGCAGCAAAAATTTATGAATCTCCCCGTGAACAAAAAACGATGATCTATCGCTGGGGTATGAATACCTATCATATATCTGGAATGGGTAATATTAGTGAAAATGCTAGACATGAATGGACGGATAATATTGTCGAAAATGTTGCAAAGGAAAGGAATGCAAGCGTAGAGGAGGGGGTACTTATGCTCCACCCCCGCTTTCATGAAGAATATTACCAACAAATTTCTTTATGTTAGGTATTTAATTGGTCAAGCCGACATAAACACAAATAACCAGGAATAATCGAATGAACAATTAAACTAAATTGGGATTTTTGTTGAGCACATTTATCGGCAGGAGATTGGGTCATACTAGATAGATAAAGTTGACTAAGACACAAGAGCAGCCGTAATTCCGTTAAGGAATTACGGCTATTTTTTATTAAGTCTATTTTCCATGATGTGAAACAAGCCTTGCTAAAAGGATCAGCCCTTTTTCAAGTTGTTCTATTGAAGCGTAAGAATAGGAAATCCGAAGGTGCTGATAATCAGTTTTTTCATACACGCTTCCTGGATTTAATAAAATCCCTTCTCGAAGGGCTAAATCAAATAGTTTTCGAGTGGAAACTCCTGACTGCAGCTTCAGCCAAATATAAAATCCGCCTTTTGGCTCGCTCCAGGCAGCTACTTTAGAAAAATACTTCTCCAAAATTTGAATAGTGAAATCCCTTCTGAATCTTAATTCAACCCTTAGTTCCGTTAAGAAATCCTCGTACAAACCACTACATAGCCATTTTTCTACAGCATATTGTGAAAGTGAACTTGAGCCGTAATCTGTTTGCATTTTTATATCTGCCAAACGTTCAATGACAGGTTCAGGCCCCACAATCCACCCGATTCGTAAACCAGGGCTCAATGTTTTGGACACACTTCCGATATATAATACATTCCCTTGTGTGTCATGGGCTTTCAAAGGCTTTGGCGGCGGGCTTTCAAACCATAGATCACCATAAACATCGTCCTCAATGATGGGAAGGGACTCTCTTTGACAAACCTTTAGTAATTCCATTCTTCTTCTCTCAGACATTAAAGTGCCTGTTGGATTGTGAAAGTTGGGTATTGTATAAAGCAAAGTCCCATTATGCTGCCGCTTAATACGTCCAATTGAATCACATTTAATCCCCTCATCATCTAAAGGAATCCCAAATAAATTCATACCTGCAGATTGAAATACGTGGACGGAGTTCAAATAGGAAGGTGTTTCATGGAAGATGATCGAACCTCTTTCTAGCAGCCCAATTGATATCAATTGCAGTGCTTGTATCCCTCCAGAAACAATTAAAATTGATTCAGGCGAGGCTTCAATTCCTTTTGATTGTAAATAGTCGCTTACCGTTTTTCGCAAAGATAGACTTCCTTTAGGCTCGATGTATCCAAGTGATAAAGAATGTCCATTTTCAATTTGCAGTATTTTTGTCATCTCTTCGGTTGGTAACAAATCTGGTGAAAGTTCACCCGTTCCAAGCCGAATAAAGTCAGGATTTGCTTCTGCTTTATTGATTTCTTGAATGATCGATATATTGGGCCTATGGATACCTGATTTTACATAACTAATCCAATCTGGCGGGGGTGTTGAGGAAAGCAGGCCCCAGGTATTATTGATCACCCTTGTACCACTTCCGATCTTTGATTCAATGAGTCCATCAGCCGTTAGTTCTTCTAGTGCGATGACAATTGTACTGCGGTTTACTTGAAATAGTTTTGCTAAATTTCTTTGTGGAGGTATTTTAGTCCCTATGGTCCATTCACCGTTCATTATTTTCATTTTCATATAGTTATAGATTTGCAGATGCAATGGAATTGCTGAGTTTTTTTGCGGTTTCCATTCTATTTCAGACATAGGCTATCACCGTTTTTTTCTTTATTAGGCGGTTTTAAACTTGGCTGTTGATTTGCGCTCCAGGCACTTCGCGCACCTTAGGGCGGTCAGGCGAGCCTCCTCGGCGCTTAAGCGCCTGCGGGGTCTCCCCTGCCCCGTCCTCCCGCAGGACATTGATTTACATCCTCGAATCCGCCCACGCACGAAGGAAATGCGATAGCATTTTCGAGGAGTCTTCGTGCCTTCCGCTCCAATCAACAGTTTGAAAAATCAACAATGACCTTTAACACAGCCTATATTTATTATAACCAAATGGTTGGATTAAATCCCATCCAATTGGTTGGAGACATCGAGAACATCCTCCGTTATTCTAAATAGGAATAGGAGGAATTATTGTGGAACCATTCTTTCATGGAATCATATTGGCATTTGGATTAATTTTACCTTTAGGTGTCCAAAATGTATTTGTATTTAATCAAGGAGCGACGCATAAAAAATTCACTAATGCTTTACCTGCCATCTTAACAGCAGGGGTTTGTGATACTATTCTGATTTATATGGCTGTGGCCGGTGTATCCATTATTGTTTTTAGTTTTGAATGGTTAAAGATTTTACTATTTTTAATTGGCTTCCTTTTCTTAGCCTATATGGGATGGGTCATGTGGAAAAGTACATCCAATGTTAGCATTGATCAAGAGCAAAGCCGTTTTTCTGCACGTCATCAGGTTACCTTTGCTGCGTCTGTATCCTTACTTAATCCTCATGCCATAATGGATACTATTGGAGTTATTGGAACTAGCTCAGTGGCTTATACAGGATATGAAAAGTGGATATTTGCTATAGCCTGTATATTGGTGTCTTGGCTTTGGTTCTTCTCCCTAGCAATCATAGGTCGAAAAATGGGCCAAATTGATAGAAATGGGAAGCTCTTAAAACAAATGAATCAAGTTTCCGCCCTGATTATATGGGTTATGGCTATTTATATGTTATTTCAACTGTTCTCCTCCCTGCTGTGAAAAAGGTGCCCTAAGACTAGAGGGCACCTTTGCTATTTCTACACATTGTTTTATTTGATATTTACGGGTTTGTTGCAAAGGTTACTTGTGAACGTTTTTTGTACTAATTTATGAAAAATAAATGAGAAACCAATTTCCTGCCTAAAGCAAATAAAGAAGGTCATGCATATTTTATGGATAGATATTTACTATCGTACGATAGTTTATCGATCAATGTTGCATTGGGAGGGTAGGTTTTTGGCACGAACACCATTAGCAAGTATCCTGCAGAAATCCTTTGCGCTGGCTAGTGCTGAACTGGGAAAACAAACAAGCACTGGACAAGCTATCACATCACAAAAAGCTGCTCCAGAAACACAAAAGAAGCAGGCTATTAAATATAACCATAATGGAAAAAATAATCCGAAAATCGTTATTGTCGGGGCTGGATTGGCGGGCCTCACAGCCGCCTATCGGCTAAAGCAGGAAGGGATCCTATCAACTGTTTATGAAGCAACAGACAGGGTTGGGGGACGATGTTGGACGAGAAGGGGCTTCTTTAAGGACGGGCAAATTGTCGAACGGGGCGGAGAATTAATCGATACGGGTCATAAGGAGATTCAAGAGCTGGCAAAGGAATTTGGCTTGGAATTAGATCATTTAATCAAGTCAGAATCCATGGGCACGAAACCCTTTTACTTCTTTGACCAATCCTCTTATTCTTTTCAAGAAGTTACAAATGACTTTACGAGCATCTTGCCAAAATTGAAAAGGGATCTAGATGAAGTAGGTGAAACGACCCTTTATAATCATTTTACAGAACGTGGATATGAACTGGACCAAATGACAATTGTCGATTATATCAATGAAATTGTCCCTGGCGGAATTGAATCGAAATTTGGGAAATTACTAGAGGTTGCCTATACCCTTGAATTTGGGGCGGATGCTAATTCGCAGAGCGCATTAAATCTTCTATATTTACTAGGATTTTCTCAAAAAGATCAATTTCAAATGTATGGCGACTCTGATGAATGCTTTCATATTAGGGGTGGTAATGATCAGCTCCCCGCAATGCTCGCAAAAAGTTTAGATGATGGGCAAATTCAATTTCATTCCCAGCTGGTAAAGATTGAACAATTTGCTGAAAATGAAATCAAGCTTGTTTTTCGAAATGGCGAAAAGGAATGGGAGGTTGTGGCGGATAAAGTGATTCTAGCTATTCCTTTTAAAATTTTAAAAACAATAGATTTTGAGAATGCCAGTTTTCGAAAGTTAAAAAAACTAGCAATTGACGAGCTTGGAATGGGAGTCAACACGAAGCTCCATGTGCAATTTGTCGAACGGTTCTGGAATGATATCGGCAATAATGGTGAGACTTTTACGGATACTGGCTATCAGCAGACGTTTGAGTCAACCAGGGCACAGCAAGGTAATTCCGGCATATTGGTTAATTTTACAGGCGGTGAAACAGCGGCCAAGCAGTTTGCTTTAACTGAGGCGGAAATAAATGAGACTACGAAGCAATTTTTGGACAAGTTAAACCTTGTTTTGCCGGGAAGTGTCAGCAATTGGAATGGCTTAGCGACTGTTGATCACTGGCTTAGCAATCAATGGACCAAGGGTTCTTATTCGTATTGGAAGGTTGGCCAATATACGAAGTTTGCCGGCATTATAGGGGAACGTGAAGGCAATATATTCTTTGCTGGAGAGCACACATCCATTCATTATGCTGGTTATTTAAACGGAGCAGTTGAGACAGGGGAAAGGGCAGCGCGAGAAGTCATTAGTGATATCTTTAATAAGGAGTAATATAGGGAAGGAGTACCATCCAGATTTAGGGTACTCCTTTTTTATATTTGCGGCGGGTCATTCAAGAAACTTGAATTTAGCGGTGGAAAGTCTCAAAATAAAGATATTATTTTTTGATGGAAATTGGAGGAATATTCAGTGGAGATAGGTATAAGTACCTTTGTAGAAACAACGCCGGATGTAAAGACTGGCGAAGTGATTAGTCATGCTCAGCGAATCCGGGAAGTGGTGGAGGAAATTGTCCTTGCTGATCAGGTAGGGTTGGATGTTTTTGGTGTTGGTGAACACCATCGCGAAGATTTCGCGGCTTCTTCTCCGGCAGTGGTGCTTGCAGGAGCGGCATCACAGACAAAAAGGATTAGGCTGACAAGTGCGGTAACAGTGCTATCTTCGGCAGACCCAGTCCGTGTTTTCCAGGATTTTTCTACTCTGGACGCTATTTCAAACGGCAGGGCAGAAATTATGGCGGGGCGCGGGTCATTTATCGAATCCTTTCCATTGTTTGGTTATGATTTGCAAGATTACGATGAACTGTTTGAAGAGAAGCTGGAGTTATTGTTGAAAATTCAGGAATCTGAAAAAGTAACTTGGAGAGGCGGACACCGCCCGGCGATTAACAATCTGGGAGTGTATCCAAGACCAGTACAAAATCCCCTTCCTGTTTGGATTGGAAGCGGCGGCAATACCCAATCTGTCATTCGGGCAGGAATGCTTGGACTGCCGCTTGTTTTAGCCATTATTGGAGGCAGTCCAATGCAATTTGCACCCCTCGTTAAGCTTTATAAGCGAGCGGCAGCGCAAGCCGGACACGATGTATCTAAGCTGCCGGTTGCGTCACATTCACATGGTTTCGTTGCTGAGGATACCGAAACAGCAGCGGACAAATTTTTCCCTCCTACCCAGCAGGTCATGAACGTGCTTGGACGGGAGCGCGGCTGGGGTCATTACAGCCGTGCAAGCTTTGATGCAGCACGAAGCTTTGAAGGAGCGCTATACGTTGGGGATTCAAAGACAGTGGCAGAGAAAATTATTCACCTACGCAAGAACGTAGGAATTACTCGTTTTATGCTTCACGTACCGGTAGGGTCCATGCCGCATGAAGATGTTATGAAAGCTATTGAGCTTCTTGGGACAGAGGTGGCGCCGCAAGTTCGGGAGGAAATTTCACGTTGGGAAGCGAAACAGTAAGCCCTAGTTGGGCCAGACCATAGTCTTTTCATTGTTCCAACAAACAGGAGTTAATTTATTAAAAATTTGTTTAATGTCAATTGTTAACAAAAGGATTCTCCTTCAGGGCTGTCGAATTTTCACCTTATGAAGCTTCTGAAAGGACTATTATCTATGTGCAAAAAGCATGTGAATGACTTACCATTTTATAGAAAAATTCTATTACTTTCTTTTCTTATCACCTTTGTGGCAGTTGTATCGACGGCGGGGTTTACATTCTTTTATGAATCGAAGCAGCTAACGAATCAGTTAACAGATCGGGCCAGAGGCGTTGCCAGTCTTTGGGGTGTCACGATCCCAGCTGAGGAAGTGGAAAAAGCAATTGACTCCCAAGATCCTAAAGCTCCATCTATACAAAGGTTGAATTACTCAGTCGGCTTGATTCAAACAAGAAACGCTAAATATCTAGAAGGATATATCATGGAAGCAAAGATAGAAAAAGGGAATGAATTGGAATTTTTAGCAGTTTCAAAAGCAGATCAAACCTCTGAGATTAACAGCTTTAGCAAGTATAAAGCAGGCAAAGAATTTCTTATGGCCTTTAAACTTGCCATTTCCGAAAAAAAGGTAACAAGCAGCGGTCATTATCATGATCGTTATGGTGGATGGATTACTGCCTTCCAGCCTATTTTAGATAACGATGGGAAAGTGATTGCAGTATTAGCAGTAGATGTTGATGCTTCGACCATCGACCACTTTAAAAGGAAAATCGGGTTGTATTTATTATCTTCACTGTTAATTATCACAATGTTGATTTATTTTATATTGAGATGGGGGCTAAGCAAAGTTTTGAAGCCCGTACATGAAATCATTTCCGGAATCGATGCAGTGAGTTCAGGTAATTTTGATGTTAAGGTTGGGATATCAAATCAGTCTGACATGGGGAAATTAGGAAAAAACTTTAACCATATGACCGCACAGTTGACGGAACTGTTTGAACGGCTTTCAGATACTTATAGAGAATTTGGCTCAATACCGGAAAATATCGGCAATGTCCATCGTGTAGAAGAAGCCATAAGTGAAATGGAAAAAATTATTGCTAAAACAAAAATCCAAAAGGAATTACAGCGGGCTGAAAAAATGAATGCAATTGGGCAGCTTGCGGCCTCAGTTGCTCATGAAATCCGTAATCCTATGACGGTTGTGAGAGGTTTTTTGCAAATTTTTTTATCACATGAAAAATTGAGTGAAGCTGAATTGTCTTATATTCAATTAATGCTTGATGAGATAAACAGGGCTGAGAAAATTATTAATGAATATTTGTCGCTTGCAAAACCGGATCTCGATCATATTGAGATGGTAAATATAACGGATGTGGTCATAAAAGTATCTGATTTAATGAACACCTTTGCCTTTATGTCGAAAAACATTTCTTTGAAAACCAATTTGGATGAAGCAGTGCTTGTTAGAGGTAATAAAAGTGAATTAAAGCAAGTGGTCATTAATATTGTCAAGAATGGTATTGAAGCCATGCGATCAGGCGGTACCTTATCCATTAACGTTAAGAGTTTTAAAACCTATGGATTGATAGAAATAAAAGATACCGGTATTGGAATGTCAGCTGAGGAAATGGAACGACTAGGGACGGCTTTTTATTCATTAAAGGAAAAAGGAACGGGTATCGGGCTAATGGTTTGTTATCAAATCGTGGAAAGAATGAAAGGCAAAATTGAAGTGGAAAGTGAAAAAGGGGAAGGAACAACCTTTAGGGTATACATTCCATTATGGGTAGAAGGAAATCTATAAAGCAAAGGCTGTCAGTTTCGACAGCCTTTGTTAGTTTATTTATTATTTTCTCCAGGCACCATCCGGTCCTAGTCTGTATTTTCCAATCCATGTATTATAAGCCATTGCCCCGTTTGGATAGAGGTAATACCATTTGCCGCCTGTATAGACCCAGCCCGTTTGCATTACGCCGTTAGCCGCTAAGAAATACCAATTGCTGCCCCATTTCAGCCAGCCCGTTTTCATCGCTCCGCTTCCAGTCAGGTAATACCAGGTATCCCCTAATTTGATCCAGCCTGTTTGCATTTCTCCATTTGAATTGAAATAGTACCATGGGCCATTAATTTTACTCCATCCCGTTACTTTTCCCCCTGAAGGCAGATAATAAGACCATTTCCCATCAACTAAATCCCATCCCAGTTTTACAGTCAGCGTGATTTGATCTTTTGTTGTGGAATTTTGTGCAATGTCTTGGGCAGTGAGAGAAACCGTATAATCGTCTTTTTCTAAATTCGTTAATGGAATTGAGAAATTTCCATCGTCTTTTAAACTAACAGAATTGGAATCGTAGATATTTCCGTTTTTCTTCTTTATGACATAAGACAATTTTAAATATTTATTTACATCATAAGGTACTCCATATTGATTAGCTAAGGACTTATAATCTATAAATTTATCAGTAACTGTACCCGTTAAATTATAGGCTGCGCCTGTGGCAGCATGCTGGCTCTCGATGTTAATGACAGGTTTTGTCCTTTTCACAAAAATTGGGTAGAGATTCACTCCGTTGGCGGAGTCATCGCCCCCATCATCCTTAAGGGACTCGATTCTGAATGCATAAAGTCCATCGGGCAATGTTCGCTTTTCGTAAATATCCGGATGGTAATCAAAATATTGCCCATTAAATACACTTGTATGAATGCCAGCTGGATCAGACCCATCTCCATCTCCATCTTCATCTGAATAATAAACATCCCCGAGCATGCCGAATTCATCGAGGCCAGAAGCAGGATTGGATAAATTAAAAACGTAGATAGTGGTAAAGTTGCGGTCCATTTTATTCTCATACGTTATGACTGCTGTGTCCCCTCTGCCATCACCATCTGGGGAAATGGCACTATTACTGACGGAGAACATTTTAAATACATCATTTTCTTGGATTGGGTCTGTTGGAACAGGAGCGATTGGCAGCGGTCCCCCTATGATAGGCGGAATCAAGGATGTGGTTACTTTTTCTAGACGATGTTTGGCAGATCGTTCTTTAAGGATGGAAGACAGAGGGCGGTTTTCCTTCAGCCCATCAAGCTTAGATGCCGCAGACGCAGCGGGCGCAAATAGAGGGAATACTAATGTCATAGATAAGAAACTACTTAAAACCAAATGGGGTTTTCTCTTTTTCAAAGGACATCCTCCTTTAGCACTAAATAATATGTAACTTTATCATGGTAAAAGATAGGTGTAAATAAATACCATACAACATATTTTTTAACGTAAATAGACATAGTTTGAAGAGTTAGATGGTGACTATTTTTTAAAAGGTATTGTCGAGAGATTAAAAGACTATTATTCTAACTATTTAGAAAAATTACTAAAATATTACAAGTTTCTCACCAAATTGTGACAAAAATCTCTCGTTTGACATGTTATTTTAATAATAATTACATAAATGGGGAGAGAAATATGATAAAAAAACTATCGATTGTTTTTGTGTTCCTACTAAGTATCTTGTTATTTAATGGCCAAGCAGACGCAGCAAGTTCTCAGTTGATCATTATTAACAAAAAGACTAACACTCTAGCATTTTATAATGCTGGCAAGTTAGTCAAAACCTATAGTGTTGCAACAGGGAGATCAAGAGATTTAACTCCTGAGGGCACATTTAGGATTGTAAATAAGATTAAAAATCGTCCCTACTATACAAAAAATATTCCTGGGGGCGACCCGCGCAATCCGTTAGGTGACCGTTGGATGGGGCTAGAGGCAAGGGGAACATATGGTACAACGTATGGGATTCATGGAAATGCTAATGAAAGCTCAATTGGTAAATACGTAAGCTCGGGCTGCGTGCGCATGCATAATACCGAGATCCGTTCGTTGTTTGACCAAGTCCAATTGTACACTCCGGTAATCATTACTTACTCAAGCAGCAGCTTTGACGCAATTGCAAAAGCAAATGGTTTTTCAATGAATACAGATGGCTGGGTGCTATCAGGCGGTAAATGGTACTACTATGTTAAAGGAGTTGCCCAAAAAGGCTGGCAGAACTTAAATAGCAAGTGGTACTATTTTGATGACTCTGGGGTAATGAAGACAGGATGGCTTGCTTATAAGGGCCAGTGGTATTATTTCGATAAATCTGGTGCAATGAAAACCGGATGGGTCAATGATAATGCAAAGTGGTATTATCTAGACAAATCGGGAGCCATGCAAACGGGCTGGCTGACATACGGCGGCAAGAAATATTTCCTTGAACAATCGGGCGCGATGAAAACCGGCTGGCTATTATCCGGTAATGATTGGTATTACTTCATGTCTGATGGTTCAATGAGAACCGGCTGGTTCCAAGTTAAAGGAATTTGGTATTACTTCGAAGTCAGTGGAATCATGAAAACGGGCTGGCTAGACCTTTCTGGACAGAAATACTTCCTCAAGAGTGATGGCGGGATGGTTATAGGCTGGAAGGAAATTGAAGGGAAATGGTATTTCTTCAACAATAAGGGTCTAATGGCTGCCAATACGGTGGTTCAGGGTTATAAACTAGGTGCAGACGGTGCCTGGATCCAAGTTGAGTATGTTGCTTTAGGAGATTCCTTAGCGGCAGGTATGACTCCACAGGGAGTAGATCGACCTGTGGTAGACGGAAAGGATCCGGATTGGGGATATCCAAATTATATTGCAGAAAACTTTGCAAAAGCTTATCAATTGCTTGATTTTAATAACCTTGGTGTTTCAGGATATACAACTGATGATGTGATCGCTCAATTAAGTAATCCAGATGTTCAAAAAGAAATAAAAGAAGCTACACACGTTACAATTGATATTGGCGCGAATGACCTGCTTAAAGCTCTTCCAGGCATTCAGGCAGACCCAACAAAAGCGCCTGCGGCAATTGGAACTGTTGCTGCTAAGATAAACGCCATTCTAGGCACAATTGATCAACTGAATCCAAATGTAAAAGTTTATGTAATGGGCTACTATAACCCATTCCCATATGAAACGGACCCAACTAAAATTGCACAATTAAATCAATTATTAACAGCGTTTAATGGCCAAATACAAGCACAGGCTTCAGCCCATGGCGATACATTCGTCCCAACGGCACAAGTGATAAATGTAGCCAATTTTGCAGAATACATTACAAATCCATTAAACATTCACCTAAGCCTTGCTGGCTATCAAGTGGTGGCTGGGGAGTTTTGGAAAGCAATAGACTAATAGAAAAATAATTTCAATTAACAAGGCACCCTCCACAAAGGGTGTCTTTATTTTATTGTGCTTATCGAAACTAACTGGCGAAATGGCAGTATTAATGGATTATGGTGTCCACTATATTATACTATAGTTTAAAGATTACGACAGGCTGTATTGACTATCAACGCACCAGTGGCAAATAAAGAAGTGATAATTTTAGAACCTGCAAAAGTTAATTGGTATAGTTATTGGGATTTTGTTGGATGAGAGTAGAGAGAATAACGTTCTTTGTTTCCTAATGTAGATGGTGCTTTAGGTTTTTTATTTTTTTGCGTAGACAAATACGTTTACTTGTTTACTTTGTTGTATACATGATGTTTACAAATGTGTAGACAAGTACACAAATCCGTAGACATCTAGTAATGACACTATGTATACAGGTTTGTCCTATTTGTTTACGAATTTGTATACTAAATCATAACGAACGGAAAGGTATATTTTTGGTATCAATTAATTCTACAATGGATTTTTTAAATTTGGTGCAATTAATTAAGTAATCCAGATGTTCAAAAGAAATAAAAGAAGCTACTCACGTTACAATTGATATTGGTGCGAATAACCTGCTTGCAACGTTTCCAGCCATTCAGGCTTACCCAACAAGAGCACCGACAGCAATTGTGGGACTATTGCTGCAAAGATAAACGCAATTCTGGGCACAGTTGATCAGCTGAATCCAAATGTAAAAGTTTATGTAATGGGCTACTATGACCCATTCCTATGTGCCCCACAAGCACTGCAAGATCAATTAGCTCCATTATTAACAGCCTTTTATGGCCAAATTCGAGTAAAGGTGCAGCTCATGGCGATACATTCGTCCCAACTGCACAAGTGATAAATGTAGCTGATATTGCAGTCTATGTACCAAATCCTTCGAACACCCACCTTAGCCTTGCTGGCTATCATGTAGTGGCAGGGGGGTGGGAAAGTGATAGACTAATAGAAAAATAATAATATTAATTAACAAGGCGCCCATGACAACAAGTATATTTATTTTATTGTGCCTATCCAAACTAACTGGCGAAATGGCGGTATTAACGGATTATTGTAATGTAGATGGTACTTTAGGTTTTTACTTTTATTTCGTAAACAAATCCGTTTACTCGTTTACATGGTTGTATACTTGATGTTTACAAATGTGTACACAAGTAAACGTTTTGGTAAACATATTTGCAAACAAGTACACGAATACGTAGACATCTGTAACATTATGTATACAGGTTTGTCATCTATGTTTACGAACCTGTATACTAAATCGTCACGAACGTAAAAGTATTTTATATGGGGAGATTAATACTACCATGACTATTAAAAAATTCGGCGCAAACACAGCCTGGAATATTCATATATAAAGGTTTTAGGAGATCCCTTTTTGGCAGGGACACTTCCAATGGAGAATATAGTAGGAAGTAACTGATGGTACTCAGAAAAAGCAGAACTCAGGGATTATTATAATGAATCAATTTCTTAACTCGTTTTGCTCTTTTCGTAAACTTTTTGCTTTTGGAACTTATTAAAAGCTATTAGCAAAGTCGCTAGACACTTTTTGCAAATGTTCTTATAAAAAGATGCCACGAAGAATCTTGTAAGCGGCGGGTTGATGAACTTATACGAAAATCAACAATCTTTGTGAAAAGAAGCTTTAAGAAAGGATCTATGTTTCTCAATGAACAATCATGAAGTTATACGAATAGTATTTCTTTGTGTCAACTTTAACTGTTGCCAAACAGGAGTTGAACCACTTATATCAAAAGTACTAGTAGTCTAGTTTTTTAAGGCGATTCCTAATGTGTACAAAAATGCATACATGTTTACGTGATTGTTTACAATGGATGTATACGTGTAAACGTAAATGTATACATGTATACGAAAATGAATACTTCCCGTGGTTTAGCGTTGTATACACTATTGTAATCAATGTTTACAAAAATGTTTACATCTCTGCTGGTGTTTACAAAATGTTTACTTCTTTACACTTGTATTTCGTTTCTGTTGGACTATTGAAGAATCTATTAATCTCCTATAATCTATTAGTATGTAATAGTTTTACATATCTTAATTTGAATCTAAATCTATTAAAGAAAAAGGAATGATGTATATGACAAAGTCCAGAATTGCTGCCATTGATGTAGGTAATGACTCCATAAAAGCTATTTTCGGGGAATTAGAGTATGAATTAAATATTCCTAATATTATTGCAAGGGACACTGAGGATCGTCCTGTAATTGGGATCGAAGAACTTGATAACAAAAATCCGTTAGACGGAATCCACGTTAAAATCCACTCCCCTGCCTTAAAAGAAAATAACGTAATCTATCGTGTCGGTAATTTAGCCACTAAAAGTAATAATGCTACCGAATTAGACCCGGGCAGCAGCAAGTCAGAAGAAGACCAAACCTTAATTATGTTATTTACAACATTAGCGTTAGATGCAGTAAAAGATGATGCCACTTTTCTAAAGACAAAGAATATCATTGATGCCAATTATACATTAGGTACTGGTCTCCCCCTTCGCGAAGTAAAGGAAGGAAAAGATGCAGGATATCGTTCGAAATTAATGGGCTCTGTCCATCAAGTTGAATTTTTAGTAACTCCAAAATACCAGGGCTTAAAGGTGAACCTTAAGTTCAATGAAGTAAAGGTCTATCCGGAAGGATTTGCAGCTTACATTAACCTTGTGATGGATAATAACTTAAAAATTATCAATAAGGACTTAATTGATAGACGCATTCTCATTCAAGATATCGGTGGTTTATCAACAGATATTGCTGTCATTAAAAATCGAAATGTTGATGATGATAAAGCACAGGGCTTTAACCTAGGTGTTTCAGAATCATTGGAAGCCATTCGTGAGGAAATCAGAACGAAGCACGGCGTTGAACTGGATAGCCGCCGTGACGTGGTCGAAATCATCACACGAAAGAATGACCGAAACCACATTATGGTAAAAGGAAGCAGAACAAGTGTCCATGATATTACTGATCGAATTCTGCTTGATTTAGCCAAAAAACAGTATCGTTTATTACGAAATGTATGGTCAAAGAACTCACAAACGGAAATCTGCTACTTTGTAGGCGGCGGAGCTCATGTATTGAAGGATTATATTAAAACATTAAATAATAATCTCGACGGATATAATCTGGAATTCTTTGAAGATGATAAAGAAAGTATTTGGATGATGGCAAATGCCTATTATAAACTCATTATGGATTTTGCCAGAAAAACGGAGAAACAAAATATTGTTAAACAACCACAACCACAACCTGTAAAAAGCTAAATAAGGTGATGAAATGAAAAAGGCTGCGACTAATGATATAACAAGGGGCCAGGCAATATCCTTCCGGGTCCCTTCCGATACACCTGACCATATTGTCAAGCATCTTCAAAAATTGAAGGAAACCGAGCGCAGAAATTTTTCAAGTAAAATTGCGGAATTCGTCATGCAGGGAGTCAGCAGTTCGGTTTCACGAGAAAAGGAAACCATTACGATTCCCCTCCCCCAGAGGCTGACGAAAGCACAGCGGGATTGGCTAAAGCATGAGCACTCTGAGGCATTGCTTGGGAGTATCCTTTTTCAACTGATTTCTGACCCAGTTCGTGCAACCTCTCTTTTAGCATCTTTAAATAGTAAATCTTTAGATATAGATGAGGCTTTATACCTTCAGGAGAAAGTATTTCCTGAGGAACTTTCTGCTAGCTATAAAGAGGTGGCTGCCGGGAATGGGGAGGATACTGTCCCTATTGATCTAAATGATTTAGAGGACGATTTAGATGGGTTTGATTGGGATAGGGCGGAAAAAGTGCAGCCGGCCATTACAGAAGTGGTTGACGGTGAAGGAAAAGATGAAGTAGAGGACCTGCTTGGCGGGTTTTTGGCGAATATGAATAAATAAGAAAAACAAGCCATGATATTAAATGTCATGGCTTGTTTCCATTAATGGCTATGGTTCGGCAATTTTTTGGCAGGGCGATTATCCCCTTGATGTTCTTTATTTTTTCTGTCCTTTTCCTGCCTTTCACGCAGATCCTCGACAAATTCATGTGTACTTTTGTTATTATCCATTCCGCAACCCTCCTTAAGTTTAGAACAATGGTTAATGTAACCATTCCACAATAAAAACATACAATTTCCCCCTTCCTTCGCAGATATTGGATTTAAAATTTACTCACCGTACATAAGTATTAAAGAATGGAGGAGGAGTTTGGATGTTAATAACGATTCTGATCATTCTATTGATTGTATTTATTGGCGGCCCGCTTTGCTTTTTCTTCTGGCTGCGCAACTTGGCAAAAAAGCCCCAGCATTCCATTATCAGGGCCTATCCCTATTTTGGCTGGATACGTTATGTTCTCGAAATGATGGGACCGAAGCTGCGGCAATACTGGTTTGACAGTGATAATGGGACGGGACCGTTTTCACGCGCCGATTATTTAGGGATTGTTTTTTCAGCGAAATACCGCAGTGACCTGTTGAGCTTTGGCTCCAAGCGGGATTTTGAGCAGCCCGGTTACTTTATCGCTAACGAGATATTTCCGCTCTTAAATGATGAATTAAAGGTTGATAATCAGGAAAAGGTCCATGCCATGAAATATAAAATAGACCATGAGGGATTGTTCACCCGGCGAGAGCACCTTGAAGAGGATGAAATTACTCGTTGGCTTTTTCATGAGGAGGATACAATTGTCGTCGGCCGGGACCGCAGGGAACCCTGGAGGCTGCGCGGGCCTTTTGGTGCCTCAGCAACCTCTTACGGCTCTGTTGGAGAACACTACATTCTTTCGACGGGCCATGGCAGCAGAATGGCAGGCGGTTCATGGATCAATACCGGTGAAGGAGGAGTGGCGCCGGAGCATCTTGAAAGCGGCGCCGATGTCGTTTCCCAAATTGGTCCCGGTTTATTTGGATATCGTGATGCTGAAGGGCGCTTTTCACTTGCTGAATTCAAGACGAAGGCAGCAGAGCCAATGATTAAAGCTTTTGAGCTGAAGTTCGGCCAAGGGGCAAAAATCCGCGGCGGCCATCTTGAGGGGGCAAAGGTCACAGCAAAGGTTGCTCGAATTAGAAAGGTTCGAGAAGGCCAAACAATCAATTCGCCGAATCGCTTTTCTTTTTTGCGAAATGCAGCGGAAGCATTGCAATTTATCAAAACACTGCAAGAAGAAGGCGGAAAACCCGTTGGAATGAAAATCGTGGTGGGCCATCACTCGAAACTGGATGAATTATTCGAAACGATGAATCGACTGCAGATTTATCCTGATTTTATTACGGTTGATGGCGGTGAGGGCGGTACAGGTGCGACCTTTAAATCGATGGCAGACTCGATGGGCCTCCCCCTTTATCCTGCTTTGATTGCAGTCGTCGATAAAGCTTATGTGTATGGGGTACGCCGTAAGGTCAAGATTTTTGCGTCAGGAAAGTTAATTTCGGCTGATAAAATAGCAATTGCTTTGGGGATCGGTGCTGATGCGGTGAACTCTGCCCGCGGCTTTATGATTGCGAACGGCTGCATTATGGCCCTGCAGTGCCATACCGGTAAATGTCCGGCAGGTGTTACGACGACGGACCCGAAACATCAGGAAGCATTGGTGCCAGAAGAAAAGAAGTGGCGTGTGATGAACTATATTATTAATGTCCGCCAGGGACTGTTTGCTTTAGCGGCTGCCTGCGGCATTGATACACCAAAGAAATTTACCCGTGACCATATAGTTTTTAAAGCTAGTGATGGTCAGGTGAAGAGGCTGTCTGAGTTTTTTCCCCTGCCTGAATCGGAAAACTTGCGATGATTTAGAGTTAGCATTATATTCATAGTGGAAACTTTTTCTATAAAAGTAAATCTATTATCCTACTAATCTAGACTAGGTGGTGGGACCTTTGAGGCTGCCGAATGATATTGTTCTCGAAAACGGTTTGTTAAATGAAAAGTTGATTATGAAAAGGGAAATTCTTTATAAGGGCATGAATGGAAGATTTGTCGAACGATTTTATTTGTCAGAGGCGGAAAGTTATATTTTTAAGCCGCTGACCAATAACGATCAATTAGGTAAGGAAGCGTGGATCCATGAACAGGTGCTCCCCCATTTCCCTGCTATTTTCCCTAAAATACTCTCTTATTCAAAAAGTGATAATCCGGAATTGAGCTGGATGATACTGGAAGATGCCGGCCGGCTTACGCATAAATTTAATGAGGGAACCGTGTTGGGCGTTGTCAAGTGGGTGGCTTGGTGGCATTCCCTCCCTGTGGGAAAGCTGGGGGATCTACCGGTTAAAGGGCTGAAGCCGCAGATTGGTAAAATTGTTGCAGAAATTTGTGATAGGCGGGAGTCGTTTTATCAAATACTGCCCCAATTACAGATTGACGAAAAACTTATACAACATATTTATGCTTTGCTCGGCGAGGTGGAATTTTCAACGCATCAGGTTTTGTCACATGGGGATTTACATGTCGGAAACTACGCCCTCGTGGATAATAAAATGATGATATTGGATTGGGAGCATACGCACCTTAATACGCCATACTGGGATTTGTATCATGTTTTGGATATGTCTCATCCCCTTTTTCCAAGGACGATTACGAGTGAATTTCGCGACCTGATTTTAAAATCGTATCTTAGCCAAGTAGAATTAGAGATTAATGACGATGACTTTATGAAGGAGTACTATTTGTTCGCGGCGGCTTTTTCCATTTGGATGCTCCTGCTGATCCAAAAGGACTTACAGAATAACGGCGGAAAGTGGTCGGTGGAACAGCTGATTACACAGCGGGAAGAGACGGCCTGCAGTCTGCGGCAGTGTGGTGCTGCTCTCTTTTCCACAGAAAAAAGCTAACCATGAGGGTTAGCTTTTTTGATTATGCTTTTTGCTCGGTAAGTTTGATGATTTCAATCACGGTGTTAGTGGCTTTAATCATGTTATCAACGGAAATAAATTCATATTTGCCGTGGAAGTTTTCGCCGCCGGTAAAAATATTCGGCGTTGGCAGTCCCATGTAGGATAATTGGGAGCCATCAGTGCCGCCGCGAATTGGCTTCGTGATCGGTGTAATGTCCAGATTCACCATTGCCTGGTGAGCGATGTCGACAATTTCTTTCACTGGTTCGATTTTCTCTCTCATGTTGTAATATTGGTCTTTTAATTCTAGCTTGATGGAGTCTGTGCCATATTTTGCTTGTAGGTCGGCAACAATTTTTTCCATCGTTGCTTTTCTTTCGTTGAATTTTCCCTTGTCATGATCCCTGATAATATAGTGAAGCTTCGTTTGCTCAACCTCGCCATTAAAAGAGATTAAGTGGTAGAAGCCTTCGTATCCCTCGGTATGCTCAGGGGCTTCTTGTGTAGGAAGTTTACTATGTAATTCCATGGCAATTTTCATGGAGTTGACCATTTTGTCCTTGGCCGAGCCAGGGTGAATATTCGTTCCTTGGACAGTAATTTTAGCGGCAGCTGCATTGAAGCTTTCGAACTCCAGCTCCCCTAGCGGACCTCCGTCAACGGTATAAGCATAGCTGGCATTGAAGGCCGCAACGTCAAACTTATGAGGTCCCCTGCCAATCTCTTCATCTGGTGTGAACGCAACGCGGACCCTGCCGTGCTTGATTTCCGGATGCTTAATTAAGTAAGCCATCGCCGTCATAATTTCGGTGACGCCCGCTTTATTGTCCGCTCCAAGGAGAGTCGTGCCGTCCGTGGTGATTAGGGTGTGGCCCTTATAGTATTGAAGACTTGGGAAATCCTTAGGTGACATGATTACTTTTATTGCTTCATTAAGGACGATTTCTTGGCCGTCATAGTTTTCCACGATTTGCGGTTTTACGTTTTTACCAGTAAAATCAGTTGCGGTATCGACATGGGCAAGGAAGCCGATGGTTGGGACTTGCTTTTCTGTGTTGGATGGCAGGGTCGCCATCAGGTAGCCATTCTCATCAAGCGTGATTTCTTCCATCCCAATTGCTTTTAATTCATCTTCGAGCATGCGAAGCAGTGTCCATTGACCTTCTGTTGATGGACAAGTTTCACTACTTTCATCAGATTGAGTGTCAACTTTTACGTAGGAAGTAAATCTTTCAATTAATTCGTTTTTCACTATTGCTACACTCCCTTTATAGGTTTTTGTACATGAGTATCATATCATTTTGTGGGAACGGTTACACATTTTAAGGGAGGGGCGGAATTTAATTATCGGATAGCGTGCCCCAATCAGCGGATAAGGCGAGTCAATTGGCGGATAACGTCCGCCAATCATCAAAAAGCAAACTCAATTATCGGATAGCGTGCCCCAATCAGCGGATAAGGCGAGTCAATTGGCGGATAACGTCCGCCAATCATCAAAAGGCAAACTCAATTATCGGATAGCGTGCCCCAATCAGCGGATAAGGCGAGTCAATTGGCGGATAACGCCTTCCAATCATCA
>NZ_JAQMWQ010000011.1:0-75101 GCF_030403775.1 Paenibacillus sp. BSR1-1 | reverse complement strand
GCAAACTCAATTATCGGATAGCGTGCCCCAATCAGCGGATAAGGCGAGTCAATTGGCGGATAACGCCTTCCAATCATCAAAAGGCAAACTCAATTATCGGATAGCGTGCCCCAATCAGCGGATAAGGCGAGTTAATTGGCGGATAACGCCCGCCAATCATCAAAAAGCAAACTCGGTTATCGGATAGCACCCGCCAATCATCACACTAGAAAAAATTATCTCCCCTTAAAGAAATTAATGTTATTGAAGTCCATCATATAAGAGCGATATCGATATTCACCATTACTTAAAAGATTCATACTTTGCAAAATTCGTTTAGCAGTATTGACATCATCCACCCCCAAAAACTCCCGACATTCCCTATTCGTAATACTCCTCTTAAAAATCAAAAACCACTCCAGCAAAGCCCGTTGATGGGCACTGTGGTCCATCGCCCTGCAAAATGGACAATTCCAGGTCCGTGGTAGTTTAATCATTCCAAATCTGCCGCATTCCTCACATCTCACCCCTGGCTTGAAATCCCCGAAAGGTATTGAAAAACTTTCACTAATTGGTTTTGGAATAAATGGTTGATGACTGGCTAATAATTCATTAGAAAGCCAATGGAAGGTATCTATATCCAACTGTTTGCCTTGTTGTGGGATGCTTCGAATGTAGGATGGCACCAAATTGGGGAATAATATCTTTGTTTTCGCAGGAGGCACAGCCACAATTTGCTTCGGATACGCCAGTACAACCGCACCGTAAATGGGGAGATTGATGCCGCGGCCTCTCAGCCAGGCGCTCAATAAATTACGGTTCCGCTCTAATTGGACGACAGGGCTTTCATAGCCATCCCTATGCCCATCTTCTCTGGTCCGGATCAACTGTGGGGGATTATCCATAACTCCAAAACGCCCGCAATATTTTTAACTTCTAAAACCAAGCCATACCAGGGAGACATAAAATAGTTGTCCATTTGAAAATGCTCATCAGATGAGGGTGATAAACGTGGAAAGTGCGGTGATCGAATGGAAATGAATGTTTTCGGAAAACCTTAGCAACTCTTTCCTCCCCTCCAATTCTGGCCTCGACTGAAGCTTGTTTTGCAGCCAGAATAGGCAAACTGGGATGGCCGCTTGGCAACCGATTTTGAGCAGCTATTAAACCTTCTAGATTTAATGATGGGTCTCTATTTTTAAGATTAATGTTCACCCACCCCCTTCACCATGCATGTTAGCACATCCATAAAAATCCTACTATACATTTCATAATTTTGTTAAAAATATAGATTGACCACTATTGACCACATGAGTCAACGGGATTATAATGATGTCATTGACCCGTATGGTCAACAGAAACAAAAGGAGGGCTGGCACAGTGTTTTCAAAGTTTCTCAGCCTAGAAAAGGAAAAACAAGACCGAATCATCAATGCTGCTATAAAGGAATTTGCCCAGAAAGGATATGATAAGGCCTCGACGAATGAAATCGTGAAAGAGGCAGGGATTTCAAAGGGGCTGCTATTTCATTATTTTGGCAATAAAAAGCAGATGTATTTCTTTTTATTTGATTATTGCACCACTCTTATAACCGACGAATATTACCTAAAGGTAAATTTTAAAGAAACAGACTTTTTTACAAGAATCCGGCAGGCGATTATCGTCAAAATGGAAATGCTGGGTACCCATCCAGATATATTTAAGTTCATTCAAGAGGTATTTTTGGAGGACTCTCCAGAAATAAAAGTGGAGTTTGATAAGAAAAAGCAGGAAATAACCCATATCAACATGGAGAAGTTTTATGAGGGAATTGATTATTCCAAATTTAGAGAGGATGTCGACCTCAAAAAAATTATAAAAATCATTACTTGGACCTTTGAAAAATTAAGTGATGAAGTCTTAAATCAGGCAAAAATGTCACCTAACCATGAAATTGATTATCAAAATATCCTGGATGAAACGGAAGAATATTTTCAAGTGTTAACCAGATGTTTTTATAAATAAAGGGGGCTATTAACGATGAATGTGATTGAAATTAATAATCTAACAAAGACCTATGGGAAGGCAAGAGGAATCACGAACATCAGCTTCAATGTCGAAGAAGGTGAAATCTTTGGCTTCATCGGGCCCAATGGTGCCGGTAAATCCACCACCATCCGCACACTGCTGTCGCTTATTTACCCAACAAGCGGCAGCGCAAGCATTTTTGGAAAGGACTGCATTCAGTTTGCCCCGGAAATAAAAAGGGAAATTGGCTATCTGCCGTCTGAAGTTTTTTATTATGACAATATGAAAGTGAAAGATCTATTAAAATACTCAGCTAGTTTTTATAAAAAGGATTGCAGTAAGAGAATCAAAGAATTGGCGGAAATCATGGACCTTGATCTCAATAAAAAGATCGATGACCTTTCATTAGGTAACAAAAAAAAGGTTGGAATTGTGCAGGGGCTGCTTCATGAACCAAAGCTCATTATCCTTGATGAACCAACAAGCGGCCTTGACCCGCTGATGCAGCAAAAATTCTTTGAACTGCTCGAAGAAGAAAATAAAAAAGGGGCAACAATTCTCTTTTCATCGCATATCCTCAGCGAAGTTCAGCGCCTTTGCAACCGAGTGGCCATTATTAAAGAAGGCAAAATCGTTACCGTTGAAAAGATTAGCACCTTAAAAGAAAACAATTATAAAAAGTTCAAGATTGAGACGAAATCGCCACTCAACCAGAATTATTTCCAAATGAGCGGCGTTAATAATTTAGCGGTGGATGGCAGCATTACCAGCTTCCTATTTCGTGGAGATATTAATGCCATCATGAAGAAAATAGCCGACATAGAAATTGCAAATCTATGGATTGAAGAACCAGACCTTGAGGAGATCTTTTTGCACTACTATGAAAAGGAGGCCTAATAAACTATGAATATCTTTTTACATGAGTTGAAGGCTTATCGGAAGTCGACAATCATTTGGTCGATCTCATTAGTGTTGATTATCGCTCTGTTTATGTCGTTGTATTCTTCGATTGCCAAGGATGCAGAGGGGTTTTTGAAGATATTAGAAAATTACCCAGCGGCGATTAGAAATGCAATCGGATTTATTCAAGGAAACTTCTTTACAATATTAGGTTTTTATAGCTTTCCATTATCATTTATTACTTTGTGCGCCGGCATCCAAGCAATGAATCTCGGCACTTCCATTGTCAGTAAGGAAGTCCGTGAAAAAACAGCCGATTTTCTGTTAACAAAACCTGTAACGCGCAGCCAAATCCTCACAGCTAAGTTAATGGGGGCATTCGTTTCCTTGGTCATCACCAATATTATTTATTTTGCTGCAGCAAGTTTCTTGGCATTCCAGGTGAAAACAGATGATTTTAGTATGAAAATTTTCTTTTTGCTTTCACTGACGGTTTTTTTCATTCAACTTATTTTCCTAGCTTTAGGGATCATTATTTCCGTGATTGTTCCAAAAATCAAATCGGTACTGACTGTCTCGCTTTCGACGGTCTTTGCTTTCTACTTTCTGGGAATATTTAGTGACACCACAGGAGAAGAAGTAAAACGTTATATTTCGCCATTCAAATATTTTGACACTGCCTATATTATCAAACACGCAGGTTATGAAGCGTCCTTTTTGCTAGCCGGCGCTGTCATTATCTTTCTTGCCATTATGGCAAGCTTTGTTGTTTATTCAAAAAAGGATATTCATGCCGTTTAAAAATGGAGGTGTTTCCTAGGTGAATATATATGTAAAAGAGTTGAAGTCCCACCGAAAATCGATAATCTTTTGGAGCATTGGTGTCTTTCTGATGGTAGTATCGGGAATGACAAAATATGACGCTTATTCTTCATCAGGGCAATCGATCAATGATTTGCTTAAAGATATGCCAAGATCCCTGAAGGCTGTTTTTGGCATGAGTGATTTGGATTTATCGAAGGTAAGTGGGTACTACGGGATGCTGTTCATCTATTTATTATTAATGGCCACCATCCATGCGGCGATGCTGGGGGCAACGATTATTGCCAAAGAGGAGCGAGACAAAACCTCTGAGTTTTTGTTCGTAAAACCGGTATCTAGAAATGCCATCATTACGGCAAAATTATTAGCTGCATTAACGAATATCATCATTTTCAATCTGGCAACCTGGATTTCTTCCATTGCTCTTATCGCAAAATATAATGAGGGTGAAGCGGTGAATAAAGATATCGCCCTTTTAATGGCTGGGATGTTCATTTTACAGCTGTTATTTATGGTCATCGGCAGTGCCCTCGCGGCGGTCAAAAAGAGACCTAAGACGGCTGGCTCACTGGCTACTGGCATACTTTTAGTAACGTATATGTTGTCGATATCAATTGATTTAAATGAGAATATAGAGGGTTTAAAATATTTGACTCCCTTTAAATATTTTGAAGCTAAAAATGTCATGTTTGGCGGCGGTCTCGATCCCGTTTTTGTTGTGCTTTCAGTCGTATTGATCGCCGCACTGTCCGCCGTAACGTATGTTTTTTATAAAAAGAGAGATTTAAACGTATAGAAGACCGGGAGTTAATTCCCGGTCTTTTCATTTTTCATTGGCCATTTTTACAAGGGTAATAATATCACTTGAAAGCTTGCTGTAAGATGGCGCTTTGGCTTTAATATTGGCTTTGATTCCGTCAATGAGCGGCATGGCTTTTGGATTAGTGATCGTTAGGATCTGAACTTGGCCGTTAAAGGCTTTTGTCATGATTTCCTTCGCCCGTGCTAAATTGTCATCGGTATTCAGATTTGTTTTGTCGACCCCGTCTAAGTTCCCTTTGCCGGAAAGGCCATTCGTATTGGTTAACACCTTTGACTGCATTTCATCATAACGGGTGGAAGTGTTTTCTTGATTCGCTCTGGCAAGGATGATGGTGTCATCAAGGACGAACACCTTAATGCCTGGAACCCCTTCCCCTGCAAGTCGTGACTCTAAGTGTGATGAAATTCCCCCGTCATGTAAGCTGGAGCTGCCAATTAAACTGTAGACATTGCTGCCAAGACCGCTTGTCGCTTGAGTTGTTTTCTTCTTGGCGCGGTCCACACTTGGAATCACATTGATACTATTATGATTGCCGTGGACGACTCCATTTCCCTTATTGTTCAGAGACTGTTGGTGCATATCATGGTTGATGGCCGCATCTGCCTCATGTGCTTTTAGATCTTGCTGCCCAGAACATCCGCCTAGTAGCAGAAGTGTCCCAATTAAAGGTGTACAGCAAATTTTCCAATTCTTCTTCATTCCTTCGTCGCCTCCTTTTTAAAAATAAATTTCCCTTTTCCTTTTGTGCGTATGAATGGTTTATTTTGGGAACATTATCAAACAGAAGGCAGAAAACTGCCTAAGTCTTCAATTTTTTGATTCATTTTCCTTGGAGGTGTTTGGAATGACAGAAGAAAAAAAGGAAAAGCCGGATTTATTATCAAGGAGAAAATTTATTCGTAATACGGGCTATACAGTTGGTGGCCTTGCCGTTGGCGGCGTTTTGGGCAGTATCCTCCCGCTCGGGACTGCAAAGAAACATAAAGAGGAAACAGCCCAGAATTTTAATCGAGCGCTCATGTATTTTACCCCTGAACAATTTCGGATTGTCGAAGCAGCAACCGAGCGGATCTATCCGAAGGATGAGCATGGTCCGGGTGCCAAAGAATTGGGAGTTGCCTTTTTTATTGA
This sequence comes from Paenibacillus sp. BSR1-1, assembly GCF_030403775.1. Taxonomy (GTDB): domain Bacteria; phylum Bacillota; class Bacilli; order Bacillales; family Cytobacillaceae; genus Neobacillus. The sequence goes on along the minus strand of NZ_JAQMWQ010000011.1, from coordinate 69,439 downwards.
TCACCAATTAGCAGGCGATTGGGGCTTTAACTCACGGGAGTATATGCAAGCACCCTTTTTTAAGGGAGAAAAAGTTCAAGGCTTCCAAGGCAGGTTAAAACGGAGAGATATTTTTGACATTGCCTTACGCGAACTGAATAACCATAGCCAATCCGTTTATAAGAAGGATTTTGTCGACTTAAAGGGCGATGAGAAGGATTCTATCCTCAAAGACTTTGAGGAGGACAAAGTGAATATTACCACTATTTCACCGAGTGGATTTTTCAATATGCTGAGGAGTTCAACCTTAGAGGGTGTTTATAGTGATCCGCTCTATGGAGGCAATAAAAATATGGATGGCTGGAAAATGCGCAACTATCCAGGAAGTCAAATGGCGTATGCCTCGGTCATTGAAAAGGATTTTAAGAAAATTAAACCACAAAGTCTGCAAAACCATATGGGTAAGTAGAATTTTTTAAAGAAGGTGAAAACATGGCGAGAAAGTTACCGAAAGTAGATGTTGTTTTGGTTGGCGTTGGCTGGACTGGAGGAATTATTGCCGCCGAGCTAACGAAAAAAGGCTTAAAGGTGGTCGGCTTAGAAAGGGGAAAGGAACGAAAAACCGAAGATTATTATATGGTTCATGATGAATTGCGCTATGCTTTGCGCTATGACCTTATGCAGGACTTGTCGAAGGAAACGATCACCTTTCGAGGCAATGAAAATATCCGTGCCCTGCCAATGAGGCAATACGGTTCGTTCCTGCTTGGTGATGGTTTAGGCGGATCAGGCGTTCATTGGAATGGGCAGACATACCGGTTCCTTCCATATGATTTCGAGATCCATAGTAAAACGATTGAAAAATACGGAAAAAATAAAATTCCGGCGGAAATGTCCCTGCAGGACTGGGGCATTACCTATGATGAGCTTGAACCTTATTATGATCAATTTGAAAAAACAGCGGGGATTTCCGGCGAGGAAAATCCACTGGGCGGTAAGAGGTCCGATAAATATCCGACACCGCCAATGAAAATGTCTCCGCCAATGAAAATGTTCGAAAAAGCGGCGAAGAAATTGAATCTCCATCCTTATATGATGCCATCCGCTAATTTATCGGAGTCCTATAAAAACCCAGATGGGATTCAGAGGTCAGCCTGTCAATACTGCGGCTACTGCGAAAGGTTTGGCTGTGAGTATGGGGCAAAGGCTGATCCGGTTGTGACGGTGATTCCGGTAGCACTAAAATCGGGTAATTTTGAGATCAGGACGCATTCCAATGTTAGAAGAATTTTAAAACAAGGTAACAAGGTAACGGGAGTTATGTATGTAGACACGACAACCGGAGAAGAAATTGAACAGCCGGCTGACATTGTCGTGATGACAAGCTATGTATTCAATAACATCCGTTTGCTCTTGATGTCGGATGTAGGAAGACCGTATGATCCGAAAACAGGGAAGGGCGTTATCGGTAAAAATTATGCTTACCAGGTCATGAAAGGTAATGCTGTCGGGTTTTTTAAGGATAAAGAATTTAACACCTTTGCTGGGGCAGGTTCTCTTGGTATTCTGTTTGATGATTATAATGGCGATAATTTTGATCACTCCAAATTAAATTTTATTCATGGCGGCGGCATATCGCTTACACAAACGGGCTACAGGCCGATTCAAAACAATCCTGTACCAAAAGGAACGCCAATGTGGGGGAAAGAATTTAAGAAGCAGTCGTTAAAATATGCAAACAGTGTTTTAACCGTTGCAGCACAAGGGTCATCCATGCCATTTAAGCATCATTTTCTTGACCTCGATCCAACCTATAAGGATGCATTTGGCGACCCGTTAATTCGGATTACCTTTGATTTTGAAGAACAGGACCGTCAGCTCGCTGTGTTCCTTGCTAATAAATGTGCCGATGTCGTTAAGGAAATGGGTGCGGACCATATTGATTCATTGAAGGAGTTAGGCCCGTATGATATTACCACCTATCAATCGACGCATAATACAGGCGGGGTGATTATGGGGTCAGACCCGTCCACCTCTGCGGTCAATAATTACTTACAAATGCATGATTACGATAATTTATTCGTTGTGGGTGCCTCCGCTTTTGCGCATAACTCGGGGTATAATCCAACGGGAACAGTCGGGGCTCTGGCCTACCGTGCGGCCGAAGGCATCCTGAAATACCATGATAAAGGTGGACAAGTAGGTTAGAAAGCGTTTTAAAAAGATACCTAAGATGGTAATATGGTAAAATAAACAAATTAAAGGAGGAGAAACACTATGACAACCCAAAATGAAAACAAGGCCTTACCGCCAAAAACATGTTCTGTTGAACGACTCGTAACATTGGAAGAGGATGTAAAGAAAGTCCTATCCGGAGAAAAAACAGCTACACGCCGGAATGGCCGTTACGCTGATCCAGGTGAAATCATGACACTAGAAGGCCGAAAGTTCGTTGTTGATAAGGTTTATTCACAAAGTCTAGGCGAACTGACAGATGATGATGCCCGCCGCGAGGGCTTCCAAACAGTGGAAGAATACAAGCAATCGATTCTATCCATTCACCCAGGCATGCCTTGGCTCCCGCAAATGCGCGTCTGGGTCCATGAATTCAGCCCGGTTGAATAGTAAAAGAATGGTCCATTCGAAATGATGGGCCATTTTTTAATGGAATTTTAATCATTTCGGCAGTCGTAAAAATTTGTTTAATACAGGAACTCAAAATTATAATAGCTATATCAAAAGATTTCCGACACGCTGAGGTGACTAAATGAAGTTTTTTAAAAAATACACAAACAAATATTGGAAGTCTTTTAGCATGGCTGTCTTATTCCTCACCTTCGAGGCGATTAGTGATCTAATGCAGCCTACAATCATGGCTAAAATCATCGATAAAGGTGTGGCGGAAAAGGACCTTCATTATGTATTAAAAATGGGCGGCATCATGCTTCTGATTACGGCGGGTGGTGCAGTGGCGGCCTCGACGAGGAGTATCATCGCCAGTATTGTTTCACAAAATTTTGGCACGGAGCTAAGGTCCGATTTGTTTAAAAAAATCCAAACACTTTCGTTTAAACATATTGATAGGTTTGACCGCGCGTCGTTAATTACACGGCTCACCAATGATGTTACCCAGGTGCAGGTCTTTGTCAATGGCTTAATGCGGATATTCGTTAAGGCACCGCTTCTCGCCATTGGCGGCCTGATCATGGCAACGCGCCTTAACCTTCACCTTGCGGTCGTCCTCGCAGTCGTCGTACCGATTGTGGCCCTCCTCATCATTTTCAATATGAAAATAGGATTTCCTCTTTTTTCCAAAGTACAAAAAGCGCTCGACCGGGTCAACGCTGTTATGCGTGAGTACTTATCAGGGGTACGCGTTGTCAAAGCTTTTAATCGCTTTGATGTAGAAATTGGCAAATTTTCGAAGGCGAATGAGCATTTTCGCGATCAATCCATTACTGCGAGCCGCTTGATGGCGACTTTCAGCCCGGCGATTATGCTGACTGTGAATCTAGGAATCGTTGTCGTGCTATGGATCGGTGGTTTAGGGGTAAATAAAGGGAATATCCAGGTCGGCCACATTATTGCCTTTACCAACTATATGACGCAAATCTTATTTTCTTTAATGATGATTTCGATGGTTTTTAATATGTTTGTCAGAGCGAGGGCTTCTGCCAGCAGAATTGGCGAGGTCTTTATGCTTGAAGATCCGTCCAATATGGAAACCGAAGCTGCGCCAAAACAAGGAGAAAAAGGCAGCATTGAATTTGAGAATGTCTCTTTTACCTATGAGACTGCATCGGGCCAACCCATCTTAAAACATATCAATCTAACCATTTTACCCGGCGAAACAGTCGGTATTATCGGCTCTACAGGCTCTGGAAAAAGTACGCTTGTTGGGCTCATTCCCCGCTTTTACGATATCACAAGCGGTACGATTAAAGTCGATGGAGAAGATATTAGCCAGGTAAATCCCAAAAAACTAAGGGAGAAAATTGCGATTGTCCCGCAAAAGAATATCTTGTTCACGGGAAGTATTGCGGAAAATCTCCGCTGGGGAAAAGAGGACGCAAGTGAGCAGGAAATGGAAGAAGCGGCATTAATTGCTGGTGCACACGACTTTATCTCGGCCTCTCCTGAAGGATACAACACGAAAATTGGCCAGGGAGGCGTTAATTTTTCCGGCGGGCAGAAGCAGCGGATTTCAATTGCCCGGGCATTGGTGAAAAAACCGGAAATTTTAATCTTGGATGACAGTACAAGTGCTGTCGATGTGGCAACTGAGGCCAGAATTAAGGAAGGCTTGAAAAAATATGCCCGGGGCCTTACGTGTCTCCTGATTGCCCAGCGGATAACCTCGATTATGGATGCCGATAAAATCGTTGTCCTTGACCACGGTGAAATCGTTGGTGTCGGCAGTCATCCTGTATTAATGCAAAATTGTAAGGTTTATCAGGAAATTTACCACTCGCAAATGGGCAAGGAGGTATCATAAAATGTCAAACCAGCAAACAAGCCCTCCCCCTTCCCCTCCCCCATTACGGCCTGGCGGTGCCCAGCGACTAAGGGGCCCGGTGGTAAAGCCGAAGAACTTTAAAGGAACACTCAAACGGCTGTGGGATTACTTCGGGAAAGAACGGAAAATGCTAACCGTCATCTTTATCTTTATCCTTGTCGATGCTGCCCTCATGCTGGCAGCTCCGTACCTGATTGGGAAATCCATCGATGCTATGACTCTCAAAGGTGGCAAGGTAGATTTCAATGTTCTCGAAATGATGATCATCATTTTAGTAGCTGCTTATATAGCGGATGCTCTCCTCACCTTTTTGCAAGGATGGCTGATGGCCGGCGTAGCGCAGCGAATAGTCAAAAGCTTACGAGAGTCTATTTTTCAAAAACTGCAAAAGCTGCCTGTCTCGTTTTTTGATTCACGCACCCACGGTGAGCTGATGAGCAGGCTGTCCAATGATGTTGATAATGTCAGTAATACCATTTCTCAATCGACAACCCAATTAATGTCCGGGGTGATTGTCATCGCCGGGTCGTTAATCATGATGCTGATATTAAGTCCATTGTTAACATTAGCCAGCTTGATTACCGTGCCGCTTGTTTTTTTTCTGACAAGAACGATTGCAAAAAGAACGAGCGTCATGTTTAAAAATCAACAAATCCAGCTGGGCCAATTAAACGGCCATATTGAGGAAACGATTTCGGGGATTGAAGTGGTAAAAGCCTTTAATCACGAAGAGAAGGTAATTGAAGAGTTTAGTACGGTCAATGAACGGTTGCGTGAGGTCGGCCTTAAGGCGCAAATTTGGTCAGGTTTCTTGATGCCAATAATGAATGTTATCAATAACCTTGGCTTTGCGGTCGTTGCCGTAGTCGGCGGTATTCTTGCCGTAAAAAGTCTGATTACCGTTGGGGCTATTGCCAGCTTTATCACCTATTCAAGGCAATTTGTCAGGCCGCTTAATGATCTGGCAAACATTTTTAATATCCTTCAATCGGGTGTCGCTGGGGCAGAGCGGGTTTTTGAAATCATGGATGAGCAGGAAGAACCTGCTGATTCGAGTGATTCAGTGCCATTGGAAAACCCAAAAGGTCATGTTGTGTTTGAAAATGTCAGCTTTGGTTACAGGGCAGATGTTCCGATTCTAAAGAATGTCAGCTTTGAAGCGGAGGTAGGCAGCAGTACTGCCTTGGTGGGGCCAACAGGTGCGGGAAAAACGACGATTGTGAATCTGCTGACAAGATTTTACGATGTGACTGGCGGAAGAATCCTGCTCGATGGCCGTGATATTCGCGAGTATACAAGGGACAGCCTGCGAAGCTGCTTTGGCTTTGTTCTGCAGGATACGTATTTATTCTCCGGAACCATAAAGGAGAATATCAAGTATGGAAAGCCGGAAGCAACGGATGAAGAAGTCGAGCATGCGGCAAGGATGGCAAATGCCGATGCCTTCATTAAGCGGCTGCCCCGTCAATATAACACCGTGCTTTCAGAGAATGGCGGAAACCTCAGCCAAGGTCAGCGTCAGCTGTTAGCGATTGCCAGGGTCTTCTTAGCGAAACCCTCGCTGCTTATTTTGGACGAGGCAACCAGCAGCATCGACACGAGGACAGAGCTTCATATTCAAGCCGCACTGCTGACCTTAATGAAGGACCGGACCAGCTTTATCATTGCCCACCGCTTAAATACCATTCGCGATGCCGATACGATCATGGTCATTGACCAAGGGCAAATCATCGAAAAAGGAAGCCATGATGCCTTAATGAGCAGTCAAGGGCGATATTACCAGATGTTTTTTAACCAATTTAAAAATGTGGAAGGCGCACTGGATTAAGTAACTTGAAAAGCTCCCGCTGCAGCGGGAGCTTTTTATTATTTTTTTAATTGCCCATTTAGTAAAAAGTAATACCATTTTCCGCTGATGAATTGCCAGTTAACGGCCATTACACCATTCGACTTAAGGTAATACCATTGATTCGCCAGCTGCAGCCAGCCCGTGAGCATAACACCCTTTTCGTCCAGGTAATACCAATTTTTTTGAGCGGAAATCCAACCGGTTTTCATGACTCCGTGAGAATCAAGATAGTACCACTTTCCGCCAGTAAACAGCCAGCCGGTGTGCATAGAACCATTTGAATCGAAGAAATACCATGATGTTCCCTCTTTCATCCAGCCCGTTGACATTTCTCCTTGTTCCTTGAAGAAATACCATTTTCCGTTGATGAAATTCCAGCCTGTCAGCATCGCCCCAGCCGGATTAAAGTAGTACCATTGGCTGTTTAACTGCAGCCATCCGATTTGTTTTACCCCATCCTTATTAAAGTAATACAAAGTATTGTTGTAATGGTACCAGCCAGTTACACTTTGGGTCGTGAAGGTGATTTTTAACGGATTGTCGCTGACATGATCATAAGCATCTACCGCAAAAACCTCGTAAGTATAGGTGGTGTTCGGGAATAAGTTATTGACGGATAGGGACAGTGTTTCCTCCGGCTCCCAATAACGTGAATAAACCGTCTTCACCAACTGGCCATCTTTTTTAATGACATACCGGTCAACCACTGTATCATCTTTTCCGCGGTCCCATGTGAATGCAGCATTTGTCGTGCCAATCGTGCTTATGCCTGTTTTGGCTGATGCAGGAAAGGAAGGCTTCGATACATCCTTCGTTGTTTCTTTAAACGGGATGGGAATTGTTTCCGTCCGAATCCACGTTCCATTACTGAATTCCCGTGCCTTAAATTCTACACGGTCATCGTAAACATTAATGACGTACCCTTGGGAGAGCGTCGGAACCGAGCCGCCATCATACCATGTACTGGCAACCGAACTCGTATTGACCATCGTAAACCCATCCTGGTAAATGCTTTTTGGATGGTTTAATAGATAGTGAGTATGGCCTGAAATTAAGATTGCTTGCGGGTATTTTTTTAATATGGCTAACAATCTTTGGTTATCGAATCCTGCATTATAACGGTCGCTTCCATAAACTGTATTGGCAATCGGCTGATGTAAAAGGACAAATATTGGTTTATTACTGGCGGCATTGACAGGCAGGGTTTGCTCCAGCCATTGATACTGCTCCTCCGAAATATAGGCCCAATCGCGAGCCCCCGGATTACTGACTTCATAAGGACTTAACGATTTAGGTGATAGCTCGCCGCCCAAGGATATGAAATGGTAGCCTTTGATCCATTTATCAAAATAAACCTTGGTGATAGGATCGCCATTGTAATGCATGAACCTAGCTTTTAGCTCGTCATCGGTAACAGGAGAAGCGGGATCGACAATTGTTTCGCGGTATTCATGATTCCCAATGGATATTATCGATTCTGCCAAAGGATTTTTATAGGTTTTGAGAAGGTTAGTAAAGGTTTGATATTCCTCCTCATATCCTGCATCCGTAAAATCGCCGACAACAGCAATCGCGTCATATCTTGGGGCAACCCTATTCAGGTCATTTAAGGCATTCTCAAACTTATTACTCGGCATGTCTTTGTTAATATGCACATCGCTCATGACTGACAATTGGAGATTGGGCTGTGAAAATGCGGCTGCCGGCTTAGGTGTAAATAATAGTCCTGTTATTACGGCTGTAGATAGGAAAATGGATACTTTTTTCATTAAGTGCCCTCATTTCTAACTCATTTCTCTATTTCTATTAAAACTAGTTATGTAGTTTTCTGGTTAATTTGTCCTAATTATATAAAACATTATTGAAAAATACCAAAATATGATAATGTTATAGGTAAATTTGTCGAAATAAAGGTGGATAGAATGTGAAAAAGTGGATAATTTTTTTAAGCAGCATCGTTGTCGTCTTAGCAGTCGGGGCAGGGTCGCTCTATTATTACCTCAATGTTAAAGAATATAAGACAGCGGATCCAAGAGTAGATAATATTGTTAAAACGGACTATAACATCAAATTACCTGATGAGAAAACGCAGAAGACAGGATCTGCGGCAAATGCAAAGGGCCAGGAAATAAGCCAGACGGTAAAAAATGTTTCGTATAATACATCAAACAAAACGCATGAGCCTGCTAGTGCTGGGGCCGTAACGAAGACTTCTGCAACAAATACAAAGCCGACTGCCGCCAGCATCATCGCAAAATATCAACCGGCCTTTCAGGATCTAGAAGACCAAGCGGCCAGTAAGCTTAGTAATCTCTTATCCTATGCTATGAGTGAATATCAAGAAAAAAAGGCCAGTGGTGAGGATGTTTCTTATTTCTATTTTTATTCAAAATATAATGGTGCCGCCAAAAGACTGGAGGCTAGTACCGATAATTCATTTTACTATATTTATAATGCCCTTGTAAAAGAATTGGGGAATTATGGGTACAGTGCCGATGAAGCGAAGCCGATAAAGAACCATTATGTAAGTCTGAAAAAGCAGAAACGGTCTGCGCTAATGGATAAAGCTGTCGGCGCATTAAAATAATAGGAAAAATGTATTATTTTGTTGTAGAAAATGGTAGTTTTATGTAAAATAAGACTATTACTTCTTATAGTAAACTAGCGTTCTAGTTTATAGATTCAGAGGTTCAGTACATAACAACTAGGAGGATTATTGTGAAAAGAATTATTGCATTATCAAGCTTATTATTCCTTTTACTGATGACAGTGCTTCCTGCCGGCGTTTCACAAGCGGCAACGAATGCAGCTGTTAAGTTGAATGGAATTACCCTCGTTTTAGCAAATGGGGAGAAAATCAACGCAGTTGGGACTGGCAACAACAACTTCAAGTTAGACTTAGTGGGCGGCCATAATCTAGGTGACAAAATCGTAAAGAAAATTGAAATCACTTCCGATACAGCGGTTACCCTTTCAACACTTCCTGCGGATTTTGACTATTCTCAAGTTTCTCCATTAACAAAAGACGAATTTGATATTCAATTTGTGAATGGTGTGGCTGTTTTAGATCCAGAAAAAGCAGCAAACTGGTCAAATAGAATTAATCAATTAATGGGCGGTACTCCAGACGCAGTAGTGGAAGACCAATTGTTCACTGTTGATGAGTTAAAGACTGAAATTTTCCCATTCCTTTCTGGACTATTCTCTGAACTAACGGGCGTTAATGCCGAGTCTCCATATGTGTTCCCAGGATATTTAACAGATAAAGATGGAAATGAATCTCCTGCTTCTTTAACAGTTATGACAAAAGGCTGGAAGAAGGAAGCTAAGGGTTGGAAATTCTATGAAGAAACTGGCGATTTTCTAACTAAATGGTACAAAGAAAATGGGAAATGGTACTACCTGAACCCAAATAATGAAGGCTATATGGTAACTGGCTGGTTTAAAGTGAATGGCAAGTGGTATTTCTTTAATCCTGCAGGTGACATGAAAACTGGCTGGTACAAAGAAAAAGGCAAATGGTACCACCTTGATGAAGTAAATGGCGATATGTCAATCGGCTGGGATCTAATCGGCGGTAAGTGGTATTATTTTGATGCTTCAGGTGCAATGAAAACGGGCTGGTTAACATTAGCTAAAAAGTGGTACTACCTAGATCCAATTAATGGCGACATGGCAGTGGGCTGGAAGAAAATAAACAACAAGTGGTATTATTTTGATCCTAAAACTGGCGTAATGGTAACAGGAAAAATAAAAATCAGCAACAAACCGTACACTTTTGCAAGTGACGGACATTGGTTATATTAATTTTTAGTAAGAGAGGATGCAAGTTGGCATCCTCTCTTTATGTAATATAAAACTTTGCTTCATATAGTAAACTAGCATTCAAATTTATAGTTTCAGTACATAAAAACTAGGAGGATTATTGTGAAAAGAATTATTGCATTATCTAGCTTTATATTCCTTTTCCTATTAGCTGTGCTTCCAGCAAATGTTTCTCATGCTGCAGAATCGGTTAATGTTAAGGGAATATCATTAGAAACAGACAATGGTGTAGTCAAAGCGACGGGAACAGGAAACAACTTTATTTTGAATTTAATTGGGGAAACAGGAAATGTAAAGAAATTAGTTATCACTTCAGATAATGCCGATAGCGTAACAATTCCTGGAGAGCCGTCGATAGGATTACCTGACATTACCGGCCATTTTTTTAATGGTAAGCTGGATATTGATAAAAGTAGATTTTTAGGATGGTTGGATAAACCTGAGAATGCCCCGATTAAACAGGCTTATAATTACTTATTTCCACAATATCGAGGAACTGATACGATTGTGTCACTTCAAGATATCAGAGAAAACTTCTATAATGAAAATGTAATTGGTGGATATGTAACCGATATTAACGGAAACCAATCAGAAGTGAATATCACTCTTTTACTTGAAGGCTGGAAGTTTGTAAATGGCAAATGGTATTTATATGATAACGATGCCCAGAAAATTACTCGCTGGTTTAAAGTGAATGGCAAGTGGTATTTCTTTAATCCTGCAGGTGACATGAAAACTGGCTGGTACAAAGAAAAAGGCAAATGGTACTACCTTGATCCGGTAAATGGCGATATGGCAATCGGCGGGCATAAAATCGGCGGAAAATGGTATTACTTTGACGCAAATGGTGTAATGAAGACAGGCTGGATTAAATTAGGTAATAAGTGGATCTATTTAGATCCAGTTAATGGTGATATGAAAATAGGCTGGATTAAAATAGCTAACAAGTGGTACTATTTAGATCCAGTTAATGGTGACATGAAAACAGGCTGGGTAAAATTAGCCAACAAGTGGTATTATTTAGATCCTTCAAGTGGTGTAATGAAAACTGGCAAAGTAAAAATTGGTTCCAAAACATTTACTTTTGCTACCGACGGACATTGGTTATATTAATTATTAGTAAGAGAGCATGCAATTTTGCATCCTCTCTTTTTTATGGCATTTCTGAAAAAGTAGTGACAACTGTAAAGACACTTGCTAGAATATCTATGTTTAGTAGCGTTTATCCCTCATGGAAAATAAAGAGAACAAATTGGGGAATAATGTTAGAGAACGCTACAGCATAGGGGGATTTTAATGAACAAAAAGGAAATATCAGGCCGTAAATTACTTGGCATAGCCGGGATGGGCTGGATGTTCGATGCCATGGATGTCGGAATGCTCTCCTTCATCATAGCGGCTTTAAAAGTAGAATGGAATTTAACCCCGGGTCAGATGGGCTGGATTGGCAGCATCAATTCTATTGGGATGGCTGTCGGTGCTCTTTTATTCGGCGTAATGGCTGATCGTATCGGGCGGAAAAATGTCTTTATTATTACGTTATTATTATTTTCAATTGGCAGCGGCGCCTCGGCTTTTACATCAACTTTAACTGTCTTTTTAATTTTTAGATTTTTAATAGGAATGGGATTGGGGGGAGAGCTCCCTGTCGCTTCCACTCTCGTATCCGAAAGTGTTCCGCCGGAAAAACGCGGTCGAATTGTCGTCCTTTTGGAAAGTTTTTGGGCGGGCGGCTGGCTGATTGCAGCCCTGATTTCTTACTTTGTCATTCCTAAGTTCGGGTGGCAGACGGCTTTAATCATTAGTGCCATCCCTGCTCTTTATGCTCTATACCTACGTATGGGGCTGCCGGATTCACCGCGGTTCTCAGCCATAAAGGATAAAGAGAAAATTTCTGTTTTCCAAAGTCTTGCGAAACTTTGGTCAAAAGAGTATGGACGCCAAACGGGGATGCTTTGGGTTTTATGGTTTTGCGTTGTTTTCTCTTATTATGGGATGTTTCTCTGGCTGCCAAGTGTGATGGTGATGAAGGGTTTTAGTTTAATTAAAAGCTTTGAATATGTCCTAATCATGACACTGGCTCAATTGCCGGGTTATTTTACCGCAGCCTGGTTTATCGAAAAATTTGGCCGGAAATTTGTATTAGTTGTTTATTTAATCGGTACTGCTGCCAGCGCTTATTTCTTTGGCACGGCTGAATCAACGGCCCTTTTGATGACTTCTGGAATCCTGCTGTCCTTCTTTAATCTTGGAGCCTGGGGAGGTCTATATGCCTATACTCCAGAACAATATCCAACGATTATTCGCGGGACAGGTGCAGGTATGGCTGCTTCCTTCGGGCGGATTGGCGGGGTGCTGGGTCCATTATTAGTGGGCTATCTTGTGGCTCAAAAAATGTCGATTCAGTCAATCTTTACGATCTTTTGTATCTCTATCATTATTGGGGCATTAACAGTATTGTTTTTTGGAAAAGAAACGAAAAGCAAAGAATTGGTATAACAATTTTTTGAGAGGGGTTCCTTTTTGGGGTCTCTTTTTTTTCGACTTAAGAGGAAAGAAATATATTTAGGCAAAATATTAACCTGATTATAACCCTTTTAATGGAAAAGTAAATTCTTATTCACTTTAGTTGAATAAAGCTTTAAAATGTACGAAAACCGAAGAAAATATTATTTTCAAAATTATTTTAAAATAACACGGAAATAGACTAGACGAACTATAAAATTTTAGATACAATGTTTTCAGAATATTATATGTTTTTAAAACAGTAGCACAAAAGGTTGGGAAAATTTTTCGGAAAAACAGGGGGTAAAGTATGAGGAAGAAAAAGGTAGCTGGAATTTTTATGTCGCTGATGATGGCGGCAGGCGTAATGGCAGGCTGTGGCTCTGCCAGCACGAGCGGAGATGCTGAAAAGGGCGGCACAATCAAGATCGGTGCAAACCTGGAGCTATCCGGCGGAGTAGCTTCTTACGGCCAGTCAGTTAAAGAAGGTGTTGAATTAGCCTTTGAGGAAATCAACAAAAAAGGTATTGATGGCAAGAAATTGAAATTAGTGACAGTTGACAATAAGTCAGATGCTGCAGAAGCAACAAACGGTGCTATTAAGCTAGTCAGCCAAGATAAGGTATCAGCAATCATCGGTTCCGCAACAAGTACAAATACCCTAGCTCAAGTTCAAATTGCCCAAGATAACAAAGTTCCATTAATTACACCAACTGCTACTAACGCAACGATTACAAACAAAGACGGTAAAGTAAATGACTTTGTATTCCGTACTTGCTTTATCGACCCATTCCAAGGTACTGTTGCTGCAACTTTTGCACTAGATACCCTAAAGGTTAAGTCTGCAGCCGTTATTATTGACAGCTCCAGTGACTATTCAAAAGGCCTGGCTTCTTCCTTCAAAGCGAACTTTAAGAAAAATGGCGGTACGATCGTTGCAGAAGAAGCATATGTAGCGAAGGATACAGATTTTAATGCAATCCTAACAAATATTAAAGCAAAAAATCCTGATTACGTGTTCCTTCCTGGATTCTATGAAGAAGTTGGTCTGATCGTAAAGCAGGCTCGTGCTCTTGGTATTAATGTTCCAATTATGGGCGGCGATGGCTGGGATTCTCCTAAACTAGTAGAAATCGCTGGTGCCGATCCGCTTAAGAATACATTTATCACAAACCACTATTCTTCTGGTGATAGCGATAAGAAGGTACAGGAATTCGTATCTGCATTTAAAGCTAAGTATGATGGTAAATCACCAGATGCTTTTGCTGCTTTAGGTTATGATACTGCTTACTTCGTTGCTGATGCCATTAAGCGTGCAGGAAGCAGCGATCCTAAGAAAATTCAAAAAGCCCTTGAATCAACTGACGGCCTTCAACTTGTATCTGGAAACTTAAAGCTTGATAAAAACCATGATCCAATTAAAGCCGCAGTAATTCTTGAGTATGTAAACGGCCAGCAACAATTTAAGACAAAAGTAAATCCTTAATTTCTATAAGTGTTTTATTGGATAGGGAGCGAAATGCCTCCCTATTCCAATTTATTAGAAATAAACACTTTTTCCACCGTGTTAACTTAGTTAACGCCTAATTTTTTAAAAAAGTTGAGTCCTTCTAAAGGAGTGTTACACAAATGGAAATCATACAGCAGCTAGTCAACGGAGTTTCCTTAGGCAGTATTTACGCTTTAATTGCCTTAGGGTACACAATGGTATATGGTATCGTAAAATTAATTAACTTTGCCCATGGGGACGTCTTCATGGTTGGTGCATTTATCGGATTTTATTGTATTTCAATTTTTCATTTAGGATTTTTCCCAGCATTAGTAATTGCCATGGTGGCCTGTGCCATTTTTGGAGTCTTAATTGAGCGGATTGCCTATAAGCCGCTAAGAAATGCGACAAGGATTGCGGCGCTGATTACAGCGATTGGTGTATCCCTGTTTATCGAATACGGAACAATTTATGCCCGCGGTGCACAGCCAGAAGCATATCCAAGCAACATCGTTCCACTAAAGAGCCTAGAGCTTTTTGGTGTTAAAATCAGCGGACAATCTCTTTTAATCTTAGGTACGTCAGTTTTCTTAATGATTTTACTGCAGTTTATCGTTCATAAAACCAAAATTGGGAAAGCAATGCGTGCCGTATCACACGATATGGACGCTGCAAGATTAATGGGAATCAATGTGAATAATACGATTTCTGCAACTTTTGCGATTGGTTCTGCCCTTGCTGGAGCAGCAGGCGTTATTTTCGGAATGTACTACACAAAAATTGAACCATTAATGGGAATTATTCCAGGACTTAAGGCTTTCGTTGCTGCCGTTCTAGGCGGAATTGGCATTATCCCTGGTGCAATGACAGGCGGTTTATTATTAGGTGTTATCGAGGCTCTTGTAAGTGCATCCGGATATTCTTTATGGCGTGACGGTGTGGCCTTTGTTGTCTTAATTCTAATTTTAATTTTCCGACCAGCAGGTTTATTTGGTAAAAATGTTAGGGAAAAAGTCTAGGGGGTGGCTAAAGCGATGAAAACATTAAAACAAACAAAGACTTTTTGGATCTGGATCGCTGCTGCCGTTGTTTTTGCAGTAGTAACACAGTTTTTAATTAACGGAGGTACATTAAACTCCTTCTATGTAAACACACTCTTCTTTATCGGTATTAATATCATTCTTGCGGCTAGTCTTCACTTAATCATCGGGATTACAGGACAGTTTTCAATTGGACATGCCGGCTTCCTTGCTGTAGGTGCCTATGCTTCGGCAATCGTTACAACTAAATTAAGTCTCCCATTCCCGGTCGCTTTACTTGCCGGTGGTGTCGTTGCTGCAATTGCCGGATTAGTTATTGGTATCCCTACTCTAAGATTAAGAGGCGACTATCTTGCCATTGCAACATTAGGTTTTGGTGAGATTATGAGAATTGTATTTTTAAATATGGATTATGTAGGCGGAGCAAGCGGTATGACCGTTGCCCACTTGATCACATGGCCTTGGCTGTTTGCCTGTGTACTGATTACAATTGTTGTCATCGTTAACTTTACGAATTCTACTCATGGACGAGCGTGTATTTCGGTCAGGGAAAATGAAATTGCCGCAGATGCCATGGGAATCAATACGACTTATTACAAGGTTATGGCTTTTGCTATCGGTGCTTTCTTTGCCGGTATTGCTGGTGCCTTACATGCTCATAACTTTTATATCATCCAGCCGACAAACTTTGGTTTCTTGAAATCCTTTGATATTTTAATTTTCGTCGTACTTGGTGGTCTTGGCAGTATGTCTGGCGCTGTTATCGCTGCCATTCTATTAACGATTATTTCAACATTCCTTGCCGATTTTCCAGAAGTTCGGATGGTCGTTTACAGCCTTGTGTTAATCGCAATGATGCTGTTCCGTCCACAAGGATTATTAGGAACAAGAGAAATTACCTCATTCTTCAAGGTAGGAAAGTCTGCTAAGGGAGGTTCTCAAGATGCAAGCAAACAAACCGTTGCTTAAAGTAGATAAAGTAGGAATCCGATTTGGCGGATTAAAAGCTGTTTCAGATGTAAACTTGGAATTAAATCAGGGTGAACTTGTCGGTTTAATTGGACCGAATGGTGCTGGCAAAACGACATTTTTCAACCTGTTAACTGGCGTTTACGTTCCAACTGAAGGCAGCATTTCGTTAGACGGGGAGAAACTAAATGGGCAAGCACCCTATAAAATTACGAAAAAAGGCATCAGCCGTACATTCCAAAATATCCGTTTGTTCAGTGAATTATCGGTGTTGGATAATGTAAAGGTAGCCTATCATTCTCTTGCTAAACATTCGATCTTGAGCTCAATCTTCCGCCTCCCTTCCCACTTTTCAGGGGAAAAGGAAATGGAAGAAAAAGCGATTGAATTTTTAAAAATCTTTAAACTTGATGAGGTTATGCATGAGAAGGCAAAGAATCTGCCATACGGCCAGCAGCGCCGCTTGGAGATTTCCAGGGCACTCGCAGCCAATCCAAAGCTTCTTCTGCTAGATGAACCTGCAGCAGGGATGAATCCGCAGGAAACAGAGGAACTCATGAATCTGATTGCCTTGATTCGTGAACGCTTCTCCTTAACCATTCTCTTGATTGAGCACGATATGCCCTTAGTCATGGGAGTGTGTGAAAGAATTTATGTACTTGACCACGGTCAATTGATTGCCAGCGGTACTCCAGACGAAATTAGAAATAATCCAAAAGTCATCGAAGCGTACTTAGGCGAGGAGGTCTCTTAAAATGCTAAAAATCAACGATATAAATGTCTACTACGGAAACATACATGCATTGAAGGGAGTATCCCTCGATATCAATCAAGGTGAGATTGTTACACTGATTGGCGCTAACGGAGCTGGAAAGAGTACACTTTTAAAAACGATTTCCGGCTTACTGAAGCCGAAGAATGGTGAAATTGTTTTCGAAGACGAGCACATTGCCGGCAAGGTTCCGCAATTGATTGTGAAAAGAGGCCTAGGTCAGGTACCAGAAGGCCGTCGTGTTTTTTCCAACATGTCGGTTGAAGAGAACCTTGAATTAGGAGCCTACTTGCGTAAGGATAAAAAAGGCATCCGTGAAGATTTTGAAAAAGTCTATCAGCTTTTCCCGCGCTTGCTCGAACGCCGCAAGCAGCTATCAGGAACTTTATCCGGTGGTGAGCAGCAGATGCTGGCAATGGGCCGTGCATTAATGGGGCAGCCTCGTTTATTGCTGCTTGACGAGCCTTCAATGGGTCTTGCACCGTTATTAGTAAAACAGATTTTTAACATCATCGAAGAAATCAATAAAACAGGTACAACAATCCTGTTGGTTGAACAGAATGCCAATATGGCATTATCAATTGCTGACCGGGCCTATGTCATCGAGACTGGGAAAATTGTTGCCTCTGGCTCGGCTGAAGAACTTAGTGCAAGTGATCAAATTCGAAATGCTTACCTTGGTGGGCATTAAAAAAGGGAGTCGGAGTTTTCCGATCCCTTTTTCTTTTATATTTTCATTTTCCTCCGCTCTGGTTCGAGTTTAAATTGCCGGCGAAGCTTTGGCTGAAGCTGATTTCTAACTTTATTGGCATAATCAACATAGCGCTGCTCTAAGCATACCAGGGCAAGCGAAAAGAAATTAGTGTAATTTTCTGGACCTCCACTTTAGTTCGTTTTTTTGCCGCAGTTTCTTTTCCACCTCGAACTTCTCACTCATCAGCATGTGGTTAGCAATATTGATAATTTTCACCCGCAGCCCATATCTTTTTTCTAAAAATATCTATCATTTAATTTCAGTTTACTATATTACTGTTTTGATAGAGTGACAATCGCTTATAAAATTTGGTTAATTTTATTTACGGTGGAATTTACTACAAAGGTACTAATGGAGAATAATCCTTTTAGCAAATGGAAAATATGGGTAAAGTGTGTGATAATGTTACTATCAGACCTCCACCAGGTTTGTGGGACCCAGTATCGGTAAGTGAGATCATTGTGCCGGTCTGGGCTTTTTTGTGAGGTTAAGAGACTGGGAAATAAGCTTGCCCAGAGGCTTAGCTCGACTTCGATAATTGTTTTTCTTATATAATTCCAGTACAATAATAATTAACAGAAAATTATGCAATTTGTAATAAAGTGAGGAGTTGCTTCATGGCCAATTCTGAGATTTTGCATAAAAAAGAACGACTCGCAAGGCTCTTTTTGCTGCTGACATCTATCATTGGAACGGTGATTTTCATCCAATTTGGACTGTTCAAATTAACGGTGCCAAAAGAGCCTATGATTTTTGCTCTATTAGTAATTTTCCTTTTTATCGTCGAGTTCTTTCCCCTCCCAATATGGAAAGGTACCGTTACAATTTCTTTTTCGCTTGTTTATGCCATATTCATCATTGATGGGCTTGCGTTTACCCTTGTATTTTACGGATTGGTCGTTGCAGCCGTGAATCTTATTAAAAGACGCCCGTTACGACTTGTTTTTTTTAACCCAGCTCTATTGGTTATCAGCTTCTTTCTCGCATATATACTAAGTACGTCCTTGTTTCCGGCGCTGCCGATTGCAGACCAATCGAAAGTAGTAAGGGGAATAGTCTTTTTCACTCTTCTGATGATTCCTTTTTATGTGATTAATAACATCCTAGTCGATGTTTTGCTTGTAATTCGGCCGCAAACCTATAGTTTTAAAGCGTGGAAGCGGAAGTCAATGCAGGAATTGAATAGTTTTTTTATTTCGTATGCCTATCTCATTGTGTTTCATTTTTTAGGAAACCAAAACAGAGGCGAAATTGATGCCATTTCCTTTTTCTTCTTTTTCTCACCATTGGTTTGCTTTGCCCTGCTAAGCTCAATCATTTCTAATTTGAAAAGGGAAAAAGCTAAATTAAAAGCGCTTTTCAGTATTTCCTCGGAATTAAATAAAAAAATTGCTGCTGCCGATTGGATGATCTTTTTAACCGAAAATCTCCAAGAATTTATTGATGTTGATGCCTGGGTTTTATGGAAAAGAGAAGAAAACGTCTGGAAATTAAAGACTGCCTCCGGACTCCTGAAGGAGGGGTGGGTTTTATCTGAACAAATGGCGGATTCCCTGGATGAACTTATGCAATTAACGGTCTATCACGATACGAAAAAAGCAGCGGGCCCTGTTGGGAAAATTTTCACGGAAGAAGTAGCTTCGCTGTTATATGCACCATTGATGCTAGAGAACGAACTGGTCGGCATGTTTGTGTTTGGCAGAATCCGCACGAAAAGCTTTGCCGAAGAGGATATGCAGTCTGCAGCGACACTTGCCAATCAGATGGCCGTCCTAATCAAAACGAGGTGGCTGTTTGCCGAGCAGGAAAAACGGCTAATTTTGGAAGAAAGAAATCGAATTGCCCGTGAGATCCATGACGGGGTTGCCCAGTCGCTTGCCGGGGCGATTATGAATTTAGAGACGGCTCAGCGGAAATTTACGAAGATGCCTGAGGACTCCCTCCGCTTATTGAATGGCAGCACGGAAAAGCTGAGAAGAAGCCTTAAGGAGGTCAGGGAATCGATCTATGCGCTCAGGCCTTATCCAACGGAACGTGTCGGGTTGCTTGCGGCTATTTCCACAAAGATCAGTGCGGTGGAGCGCGAGTCCAAAATCCCAATTTCCTTAGAAACACGGGGACCAGAGTTTCAGCTAAGCCCAATGGTGGAAAAAATTATGTTTGAGATTTGCCGGGAAAGTGTGCAAAATGCGATCAAGCATGCTGATGCTTCCAAATTAGAAATTCTCTTAAGCTATCAAAAAGAGCATGTCTTACTAAAGGTAAAGGATAATGGCAAAGGATTTTCACTTTTTCAGGCAATGATTAAGGCGCGTGAACACCCGCATTTCGGAATTTTGCATATGAATGAAGCGGCTGAAAAAATACAGGCCACCCTCCAGGTTGACAGCAAGGAAGGGGCCGGGACAGAAATTACCTTAGCGGTACCAAGGATGGGAATTGAAGGGAGTGAAATGCGTGATCAAGCTTATGTTAGTCGATGATCATGCCGTCCTGCGGGATGGGTTAAAAAATATTTTAGATTTGGAAACGGATATTAAGGTGGTCGCGGAAGCTGTAAATGGAAATGATGCCATCGCCAAGGTGAAGGAGGAGCAGCCTGACGTCATATTGATGGATATAAATATTCCGGAGAAAAACGGTATTGAAGCAACAAGTATCATTAAGCAGCTTTATCCATCAGTCAAAATATTAATGCTGACGATGTATGACCATGATGAATACTTCATGTCGGCAATCCGTGAAGGGGCGGATGGCTACCTTCTGAAGGACGCTCCTTCACAGCAGGTGGTTGATGCCATCCGTGCGGTCGCGGGTGGGCAATCGGTGATTCACCCTACGATGACTAAGAAGTTTCTTGCCTTTCAACAGCCAAAAGCGGCTGAGCCTGTTGAGGAGAAAGTGGAAGGTGCCTTGACAGGAAGGGAAAAAGAGGTCCTTCTGTGCCTTGTAAGGGGAATGAATAATAAGGAAATTGCTGGCTCCCTTTACATAAGCGACAAAACCGTTAAAATTCATGTGTCAAACATATTCAAAAAACTAGGTGTCAAAAGCCGGTCTCAGGTAGTCATTTACGCCGTCCAAAATCAGCTCGTCCCATTGACATAGTCTTAGGTAATGATAAAGGTCTAGTAAATATTACTTTTGTATGAGTTGAAAATAGTACCTTTTCTTATTTTAATTACTCCCTTTGCTGAATAGTAAGCAGGTCTGAATTTTTAGACAATAATTCTATCAAATGCAAATGAAAAGGGGAATGGAATGTGAAAAGGTGGTTTTCGGGCTTACTTGCTTTCTTATTGCTATTTTCACTCGTTTTACCAAATCTATCAAAGGCACATGCCTCGGTAACAACTGCAGTTCTTGATAGTAAACTAGTCAAAGCACTAGAATCAGCAACGGAACCCTTGCAGGTCATCGTGAGCTTTGACGGCCAAGGTGCTCCAACAAAGGGAAATTTGGATTTATTGAAGAGCCTTGGAATTGCCAAAGGAATAACGATGAAGGCATTACCAATGGCTGGAATTGTCGCCACAAAGGATCAAATCAATAAGCTTGCTGCTTCACCTGGAGTTAAGTCCATCTATTTAAATCGTAAACTTGAATATTACAATGCTGATGCTACCAATATTACAGGAGTGGATAAGGCCCGCACGGACTCTGCAATGCAAAAAGCAAACGGCGGTCTGCCATTAACCGGTAAAGGTGTAGGCGTTGTCATTAACGATAGCGGGGTGGATGGAACTCATAAAGATTTGCAGTTTGGCACTCATGTTGTTCAAAACGTGATGGCAAGCCTAAATTTAAACAGCTTGGAACCGAGCTTGCTTCCCATTACGTATGTTGAAAATGTTCCAAACACCGACACAAATTCTGGCCATGGAACCCATGTTGCCGGGATTGTCGGCGGAACCGGTGCAGCTTCTAATGGAAAATATGAAGGGGTTGCCCCAGGAGCAAGCTTAATCGGGTATGGATCTGGTGCTGCCTTACTGGTACTCGATGGAATTGGCGGCTTCGATTATGCCATTACCCACCAGTCTCAATACAATATTCGCGTGATTACAAATTCTTGGGGCTCTTCCGGCGATTTTGATCCAAATGACCCTATTAATCTAGCAAGTAAAGCGGCCTATGACCGCGGCATTACCGTATTGTTTGCGGCAGGAAATGAAGGCCCTGGAGAAAACACTCATAATCCATATGCTAAGGCACCATGGGTCATTTCCGTGGCCGCTGGTGAAAAAGATGGCTCCCTAGCAGACTTTTCTTCGCGGGGAACTAAGGGTGTCGGCGGCACATTTGAACTGGATGGACGCACATGGACTTGGAAGGATGAGCCAAGTATTACCGCCCCTGGGGTGGACATTATCTCGACAAGGGCAGTGGGCCCGGTCTCTTCCTTAGCGGCAACGGATGACACCGCGATGATTGAACCGGCTTACCTCCCATACTATACGGTGATGAGTGGTACTTCCATGGCAACGCCGCATGTTGCCGGGATTGCCGCCCTTCTCCTTGAAGCAAAGCCAACATTAACGCCAGATGAAATCAAAAAGGTGTTGCAGGATACCGCGACGAATATGCCTGGATATGAAACATGGGAGGTCGGAAGCGGGTATGTTAACGCTTATGCTGCGCTCGATGCAGTTCTTTTTGGCAGCACCTACGGAAAGACCGTGAATGCGAATCAAACATTTAATAGCAATGCAGCTTCTTCTGTTGAAAGGTCGCCTTTTCAAGTAGACTATAACCCATTGCTGTCAATGTCAAACAACTACTCATTTGATGTTCCGGACGGTGTCTCCCAATTAACCGCACGAATTGATGCTTATGGATTACTTGGTCAAACCGGGAACCCGGTCAACCTTATATTAACTGCGCCGGATGGCACGGAGTACAGCTCAGGGATCAGCCTATTGTTTACGCTTTATCCTGACCGTACGGCGACCGTCAATTCACCAAAGGCTGGTACATGGCAGGTAAAGATTGACGGTCTGCACTATAATACGGCCAATCCGGTTGGGGTCGGCTTGCCTGAAACGATTCAGGGAACGATTTCTGTTGCTAAGGTCAATGGTTTTTCAGGTTTGAATGATATAGCTAGCAGCCCTGCAGCCTCCGCGATTCAAATGGCGGTAAGTGAGCGGTTAGTAGATGGTTATGCGGATGGATCTTTTAAGCCGCAGCAGAACCTGATTCGGAAGGATTTAGCCCGTTTTTTAGTTATGGGGGCTGGAATTCGTCAAAGCCAGGCTCCTGCCTTAAAGGATGTTCAGTCAGCTGACGTTCCGTTTGTTAAAGCTGTTACGGCTAAAGGGTCTGCTATTCGTGATGGTTTACAGACTCAGGGCGGCGTTATGCTCCTGGATTCGGCCGGTAATTTTAATCCAAACGGTGAGGTCAGCCGTGCGGAGCTCGCTTACACGCTTGTGCAAGCCCTTGGTTTAGAAAAACAGGCCAAGGATTTCAGTGGTGATACGGTAACAGTGCTTTATAAGGATGAGCGGATTCCATTGAAGGATAATGCGTCTATTCCGGCATCGCTTAAAGGTTATGTCCAAACAGCGCTGGACCTCAATATTTTAAATGCCACTTTTGCGGTAAAACAAGGACCTTACGATTTGGTGCCAACCGTCGAAGCCAGCTTTGATCCAGCGAAAAAAGTGACTAGAGGCGACTATGCGGCTGCTGTAACGCGTTACTTTCAGGCATGGCTGCAATAATCGTTTTTGGAGGAGAGCTTACTGTGAGCTCTTCTCTTTTTTTTGATAAAATAGTATTCAAAAAAGAAGGATGATCAAATTGGCACTGGCAAAAACAAATGCAATGCGAATATTGGATGCAAAGAAGGTCCAGTATGACATGCTTACATACGACAACAAAGATGGAAAAATAGACGGTGTTTCCGTGGCTGAAAAAATTGGCAAGGATATAAAAGAGGTCTATAAAACGCTTGTGGCACAGGGAGCAAGCAAAAATATATATGTTTACGTTATTCCGGTTGCGGAAGAACTGGACTTAAAAAAAGCGGCGAAGGCGGCTGGAGAGAAAAAAGTTGAAATGCTTCCGGTGAAGGATATTCAAAAATGGACGGGATACATCCGCGGCGGCTGCTCCCCCATCGGCATGAAAAAGGAATATAAGACCTTTATCGATGAAAGCTGCCGCGAGATCCAGACAATTGTTGTGAGTGCCGGAAAAATTGGGATGCAAATCGTCCTCGCCTCTGCAACTTTACAGGAAGTAACAAACGCATGTCTTACGGATGTTCTTAAATAATTTTCATGGGCATTCACCTATAAATGACAAAAGCATAAGATAGGGTGAAATTAACTTAAGCTTTCGTCATAAAAAGGGAGTGTTGAAGAGTGGCAGGTAAAATTAAGAATTATTTTGCCGGCGGTAATACAGCTAGGGGGTTCCACAATCTGTACGATTCAAATCTCCAAGGACTTGACCGGTTATTTATTTTAAAAGGCGGGCCTGGAACAGGTAAATCCTCGCTGATGAAAAAAATTGGCAATGAGTGGGTTGGAAAAGGCTTCGATATCGAGTTTCTCCATTGCTCATCAGATAATAATTCCATTGATGGTGTAATTATTCCGTCGTTGAAGGTGGGAATTGTCGATGGAACCGCACCGCACGTCATTGAACCGAAGGCACCTGGTGCAGTCGAAGAATATATTAACCTTGGCGAGGCATGGAATGCCAAGGCACTAGCTACTCATAAAAGCACGATATTAAAATTAACAAAGCAAATCAATCAGTCCTTCCATAAGGCCTATGATACGTTCAAGGAAGCCCTGGATATCCATGACGATTGGGAAAAAATTTATATCAACAGTATGGATTTCAAAAAGGCTGATCAATTAACGAACAAATTAATTGATACGTTCTTTGGGAAAATGAAGCTCAGTAAACAATCCGATATCCGTCACCGCTTTTTAGGGGCGGCAACGCCAAAAGGCGCCGTTGATTTTGTTCCAAATCTAACAGAAGAGATTCCGAAGCGTTATTTTATTAAGGGACGTCCAGGTTCAGGAAAGTCCACCATGCTGAAAAAGCTGGCGGCCGCTGCTGAAACGAGAGGCGTTGACACTGAAATATACCATTGCGGTTTTGACCCTCATAGTTTAGATATGGTTATTTTTAGAGAATTGGGGATCGCCATTTTTGACAGTACTGCACCGCATGAGTATTTCCCGAGCCGCGACGGCGATGAAATCATTGATATGTATGAATTGTTAATTGCTCACGGTACAGATGAAATTTTTGAAGATATCCTAAGTAAAATTGCAGCTAACTATAAAAGCAAAATGCAGGAGGCAACCTCCTATTTGGCGAAGGCAAAAGAACTGCATGATGAGTTAGAAGAAATTTATATTGCAGCCATGGATTTTTCCGTTGTGGAGGGAATTCAGAATAAAATTGCCGAAGAAATAAGAAATTTAGCTGCTGCCAGGGTTGAATAGGGCTGAAATTTCACCAAAATAGGCCGATTGCATACATTGAAGGGAATACAAATAGAAGGGGGTTTTGTGCCTTGGATTATTTGAATTACCCTTATGGCTACGGCCTAATACATGGTATTTCTCATGAAGATTATTTACGTCAGACACAGTTTCAAGGAGGAGGCCAGCATCAACCGTCAGGACCGCCGCCGCAGAGCGGGGTTCAACAAATGCCGCCGCACGGGGGTGGCCAACATCAACCACCACACGGGGGATTTCCGCCGCCACCACCGCAGCACGGGGGTGGTCAGCATCAACCACCACACGGGGGATTCCCGCCACCACCGCAGCACGGGGGTGGTCAGCATCAACCACCACACGGAGGATTCCCGCCGCCACCACCGCATGGGGGAGGGCAGCATGGAGGACCTCCGACTGCCCCGCCGCCGGCCTTTATACCACATGAACAAGTGGGATTATTTGCGGTCGACCCAGGCGGCATTAGACCGTGCCTCTACCGTTACACATATATTTGGTTAAGGAGTGGAAAAAACTTCTGGTACTACCCAACCTATGTGGGCAGAACTTCCGTCGCCGGTTATCGCTGGCGCGGCAACCACTGGCAATATTATGGAATGGATTTAGACCGAATCCGCTCCTTCAGCTGCCACTAATTTCAAAAAAATCGGCTTTCAATGGAGAAAGCCGATTTTTCACTAGATTTAAGCATGTGGATTAGTTTTGCTTTGCTGGCCTTTATTACGCTTGTTCCCTTTACTGTTATCGCCGCTCACAAATTCATTGGCAAACTCCGCCTCTGCCTGTCCTGCCTGCGGTGAATTTTGGTTGCCGCTGCCTTTATTAAATTTCTTTGTCAATGCTTTGACCTCCTTCCTTATCCACTTTTAGTTTGGCATTGGTAAATTCGTTTATGCGGAAGGTATCGAAATAAATAGAAAGGGAAAAAAAGTTAAAAAGAGAATAATTCATAATGGAGAGGAGTGATTATTTGCAACTAGATTTATTAACCAATCTTTTCGAAAAAAACCGTAATGAAACAAATGCCGGGCCGATGGAAAGCTATATGAAGGGTCATTTTCCCTTCCTAGGAATTAAGTCTCCCTTGCGTAAAGAGCTTGAAAAGCAATTTTTCAAAGAGAGCGGGATTCTAAAAGAATCATTTAATCGAGATTTTGTCAGCGAGCTTTGGGACAAGCGTGAAAGGGAATATCAATATACAGCCCTTACTTATATAGAAAAATCGCTTAATAAGCTGGAAAAACATGATTTGGAATTCATGAAGCGGCTGATTATGACGAAATCATGGTGGGATACCGTGGATGCGATCGCCCCAAAAGCGGTCGGGAAAATCACTCAGAAACACCCTGAAGTCGTCGAGGAAACGCTAAATAGCTGGGCAGAACACAATTATATGTGGCTTCGCAGGGCGGCAATCCTTTTTCAATTAAAATATAAAGAGAAAACGAATGAAGAACTGCTTTATCAGTACATTGGGCTCAATGCTGACAGCAAAGAATTTTTTATCCAAAAGGCAATCGGCTGGGCGTTACGGGAATATTCCAAGTCAAATCCCGCATCGGTAAAGGCGTTTATCGAAGGTCACCGGTTAGCACCCTTAAGTGTACGCGAAGGAAGCAAGTATGTCGGTTAAGCCTTCTGGAGGAAAATTGCCAGCCAATCATGTTAGAATGTCTTTATCAAAAAATAGGAGCTGGACAACATGATTAAGTGTATTGCATCAGACATGGATGGAACCTTATTAAACAGTATTCAACAAATCACACCGGAAAATAAAGCGGCCATTTTAAAAGCGCAAGAGCAGGGTATCGAGTTTGTCGTCGCGACAGGAAGGTCATATCAGGAGGCAACCTTCGTGTTGGCTGAGTCGGACCTAAAATGCCCGATTATTTGTGTGAACGGGGCGGAGGTACGCTCGAAAGATGGCGAGATTATTTCTGCAAACCCAATTAGCAAGGAATTGGCAAGGAAAGCAGCAGCCACGCTAACGGAGCATGATATTTATTTTGAAGTCTACACAAACCAAGGTACGTTCTCGCTTGATTCGGAAAAAGCAGTTTCTATTCTCGTTGATATTGTGATGAGCGCGAATCCGGATTTGAATCGGGAGGAGATTGTTTATAAGGCAGGGGCACGGGTACGAAATGGCCTAGTTCATGAAGTGGAGGATTACCAGATGATTTTTGCAGATGAAAATCACCAGATTTATAAATTACTGGCGTTCTCTTTTGATGCAGACAGACTTGAAGCGGCTAACAATGCCCTTGTTGCAATTGAAGAATTGGAGATTTCCTCATCTGGTCATGAAAACATTGAAATTACCCATAAAAATGCCCAAAAAGGAATTGCGCTGGAGTCGTTTGTGAAAACAAACGGGATAGATTTATCTGAGACAATGGCGATGGGTGATAATTTGAATGATGTTTCGATGTTCGAACGCGTAGGAAGAGCGGTCGCAATGGGCAATGCCAGCTACTACATAAAGTCACTTTGTGACCACGTGACAGACACCAATGAAGAAAGCGGAGTGGCAAAGGCAATTTTGGAAGTACTTTAGAAAGGAAAGGCACCGCGATGAACCGCGGTGCTTTTATAGTACTTCTATTTTTAACGAGTTCACCTGGGAAACTAATAGCTCTTCGTAAGCCTTTTGTGCAAGATAATAGACTTCTTGTTCGCCGACATTCGGATTTTCCTTTTTAACCTTCTCAATAACGTCCTTTTGTACCTTTTGAGAAAGAACGATTAATTGATACTGCTGCTTTTCGGTTGCCCAAAACTTGTCTTCGCCGTACTCTTGGATCAAACCTTTGGAGGACTCAAATTGATTATATTGATCGCGGGCTTTAGCAACGGCCTGTTCAACTTCGGCATCTGTTGACCTATGTCCTTTTTCATTGGCCAGCATCGCCATTGCGCGCAAGCGGATAATTTGCGTTAATAATTGGTTTTTATCATCATTGATTTTTTCCTGTGAATCAAGATAGGCGAGTTCTTCCTCTAACTGCTTGCCGGTATATTTTTTTTTGGCCGCCTCGCGGTTGATTTCCAGCTGCAGCTTATTAATAAACTGATAAAAAGCAATGTCATCCTTTGTGATCCATTTACCGTTAATTTTGGCCACGCCTTTAGGCTTGTGAACATTAAGGTTGATGACTTTCTCCGTTTTATCTCCATCATTTTTGAGCGTAAACGCTGCTTCATATTTACCGCCCATTGGCAGCTTCACATTGCCTGAGTAAGTGCCATCTTTCCCTTCCGCTAACTTCACATCATAGGTGCCATGGTCCATATTTGTCATCGATATCTGAGCTGACACATCCAGCCCCTTGACCGCTTTTTTATTTTCGGTTACTTTAATTTCAAAAGGCAGCACCGTGTCCTTTTGGAAATAAAGATCTTTTGTCACTTCAATTTTATATTCAGGCCCCTTGCTGCAGCCGGCCAACAAGGCAATCAAAAGCAGCAAGGGGAATAGTAGGCGTTTCATCATGACGCATTTCCTCCTAATTGGTGAGTTTGTAAAAATTTTTTAACTGTATACTTTTCCATTTTTCCATTATCTAAATAAGCAACATGTGTGCAGACCTGCTTGATTTCATCGAGATGGTGCGAGGAGAGCAGGATGGTCTTATCATGAAGATTCCGGAGGACTTCCAAAATTTCCTTTCTTCCCATCGGGTCGATGCCGCTTGTCGGTTCATCGAGAATCAGAATGCTCGCATCTTGATAGAGGGTGATGGCTAAGCCAAGGCGCTGCAGCATTCCTTTTGAGTAGGACTTAACCTGGACATAACGGTCATCCCAAAGACTTACCGATTTCAACACCTGTTCCATCCGGCCAAGGTCACCCTTTTTAAAAACCGCTTCCGCAAAAAACGTCATATTTTCAAGCCCCGTCAGCATCGGATACAGCATAAATTTTTCCGGAAGATAAGCAATGGTCTTTTTCCATACCTGACTTTTTTTCGTGACTTCGATTCCGTTTATCGAAATGGTCCCCTGTTTAACCGGGAGCAGTCCGAGCAGGCTGTTAATAAATGTCGATTTACCGGCCCCGTTTCGGCCGACAAGGGCACAGATCTCATTTTTTTCAATTTCGATTGAAATCGAATCCAATACCGTCTTTTTCCCGAAGGATTGGTTTAAATTTGTCACTCTAATCATTCGTAGCCCTCCTTGCGGTTAAAAACAATCGCTGTACTAAAAGAAACAGTAAGCCAGAAAATCAAATTTCCGAGTAAAAAGAACACGGGCTTCGTCCACATAAACGCTTGCAAAAGCCTTGACATATGGCCGAAGGAGTAGACGCCCATACCGGTTTCTAAAAACATCCTGACTGACTGCAGCGGATTTAAGAAATAAACCGCTGAGAAGAATTTGACATTTTCATACTGAACATCCGGCAAAAAGGATAGCAAAATAAAATCATGCAAGAAGAAAAAGTAAAACCAGACAAAAATGGTTATCCCTAAAATTTGCATCCGTGAACGGCTAATACTGCCAATCGCAGTGCCCATTTGCAAAAACACCAGCGCTATGCAAATAGCAGCAATCATAAAAATCAAATAGCTTTTGATATCGAGTTGAAAGTTAAATTTTAATAATAATAGATAGATAAAAAACCAAGTAAGGATCGGAACAAGTACAACGGTATAAAGCCCTAAGCTTTTTCGAGCCAAAAAGCTGGAGTAATTGTCCTTCTTCGTCAGCAGCATAATCAGCGTTTTTTGTTCCTTTTCCTGAAAAATTGAAAAGGCGCCGATAAACAAACAAAGGATTGGGATAAAGTAGATCAGCGTATCGAACAAATTGATTAATAGAATATAAAAGCCTTTATCAAATGAAAGGTTGGTCGAGCGGAACAAAATACTAATGCTTAAGAGCACGATAATGCTTAAACTGAGCCACAGGCCTTTACCCCTTATATTTTCCTTCCATTCCTTCCAAATGTAATGCATAGCCTTTGTCTCCCCTTTAGTAAAATCAGTACCACAAGCACCCCTAACACGAAAAATAGAATCGTATGCGGCTTGCCCTTTGCGGCAGTTAACGGGTGAGAATCCTTAAACATTGTATCCTCATCCTTCAGCGTGGCATTGATTTTTTCATAGATCGATATTGCTGGACTTTTTAAAAATAAATACGTAAGTTCTTGATCCTCGATTAATTGATATAACGAGGAACGATAGGTGACCGGAAAATCGCCGATGCCGTCTTGGTTTAAATCGGTGAGCGGAAACGCACGTCCCCAATCATTGCCTTTCCCATGCTTGCTCCAGGAATTATGCTCGCCTGTACCGCCAAGGGTTACAGCAGGAATGGTATTTTCAGAGATGTGATTTAACGTGAACGTCTGGTCATTGGAGCTGGCCCACAGTTCAATGCCAATTTGGTTCTGGACAATATGGTTGTTTTTAATGGTGTTTCGCGTTGCCTGATCAATGTAAAGGCCCCGTTGGTTCATGTAAAAGGTGTTACCCGCTATATAATTATCATTGGCCTGCAGAAGCATTAGGCCAAATGATTGATTTCCATAGTTAACGATAAATTGATTATCTTCTAATTTAAGATGGTTTGAGTTCATGATGGCGGCTCCGCCGGTGTTCATGGTAAAGGTATTTTTCTTGAAAATATTCTCATCGGAATACATATAGTGCAAGCCATACCGGGTATTGCTGATATTGTTTTCATAGCTTTTATTGTTGTTGGCATAATCGAAGAACATCCCGTCACGGGTGCCGTCGATCGTATTGTGTTCGAGCAGATTATCATTGGCATAATAAATGTGAAGTCCATTCCCCTGGGCGGCAATTTCGCCTTTGCCCATGCCTTTGATGTTATTATTACGGATGATATTATAGTGTGCCTGACTTAAATAAATGCCGTGAAAGGAATGGCGGATCAAGACATCCTCCACCACATTATTGTTTGTATAGATCTTGATGCCTGCATATTCTTCAGCCGAATTGCGGTCCATACTGCTGTGGGTCACGGTTAGGCGGCTAAGTTTCACCTTTGGAGCTTTAATGGAAATGACATTTCCCGTTCCGTCTCCCTTGATCACGGTATTACTAGAACCCATAATCGTCATACTTTTGTTGATGACGATATTGCCTTCATACGTCTTATTTTCCAGTCTCAATACCGCCCCCTCTTTCATGGAGTCGATCATTGCCTGAAGGTTTTCGGCTGCCATATTTCTCTCAGGTTTCACGAATAAAAAGAGAGAAAAAACTAAAGAGATGAGCGTGAGTTTTTTCATTTTACTTTCGATCCTTCCATAACGGAATTAATAATAATAGAAACGCTGCAATCACAAGATACATTCCAGTCCCAAACAGGCTGGTTGTATGAAAGTTTGCAATCGTATTGTGGCCCAAAATCGGCGGGATAAAGGGATCAATTTTAATCGGTGCTTCTGGGCTTAAATTTGTTCCAAACTTTTTCAAGGCGGAATGGAGATCAAGAACGCCAATCAGGCCGCCAATGGCAAAAACGCCAATCAATCCATAAAGAACCGGCTTTTTCCGAAGCAGCGCTGTTAATAGAGTAATAGCTGCTAAGCCTCCAATTAAATAAGGCAGGTACTGAAGCTCAGGGAAGTTTGCTTCACTGAAGTTGGCCATTCCGATATAGTGATTCAGTCCGTTCACGATATCAATTTGACCCTCAAGCTTATTCGGAAAAACAATGATATTTAGCCCCTCTGGATATTGCGGGGCAATGAACACCATTTTCCACCATGGGAAAAAGAGAGAGCCTGCAATCAAAATGGCTGATACCGTTAAAATGAAGGAAGAAACCACTGATAACTTTTTACGGGTGCCAATCAAGTTAACCACTCCTAATATAGTGTTAATTAAGGAAAAGGCGAGGGTACCAATTGATCTAATTGATACCCATCACCAATGACTAATTCTTTGGTTTTACTAGGAAGTAACCGGTCATTTCCTGGTGAAGTGCTGAACAGAAATTTGAGCAGTAAAGCGGGAAGGTGCCGGCTTTTTTGGCAATAAATTTCATTGTGTTTGTCTGGCCAGGCTGTACTTCCATGTTTAAGTTATAGCTGTTGATGGCAAAGCCGTGTGTGATGTCTTCATCGAAATCAATATTCGTCAAATGGATGGTGACTTCATCGCCCTCATTGACTTCAATCACATCAGGACGTTTTGCTTTCGCATCAAAGATAAACTTCGAGCGCATCGCGATTCCATATACATCGACTTTGTTTCCATTGCGGACAATTCGTGCATCAGACTTTTTATAAACAGCGTCTTTGTTCTTTTCATCCTTAGGGTAAACGTTAATCGTCTTGATCTTATCGGCTTTAATCATTTGTGCGTAGTGCGGCTCTGGGTTAACCGGAGCAGATTGGATGACCTTCATTTTGCCGCTGATGTCGATTAACTGCATGGACTCAGGGTGTGAAGGACCAACAGACAAGTAGCTGTCTTTCGCAATCTTGTTAAGGGCAACTAGGTACTTGCCGTCCGGTGAAACGGTGTCGCCTTCAGCAGCTACAGAGTGACCTGGAGAGTATTGTACAGGTACACGGTCTAAAGTTTTACCAGTGTTTGGATCCCATTTTACAACCTCAGAAGAGATGAACATCGTTGTATATGCCATGCCTTTGTCATCAAATTGAGTATGTAGCGGTCCAAGCGCGTTTTCTGGGTTTACTTCTCTTTCCATAACAGACTTGTAGTTAAGAATTGGAATACCGTTGCGGTTGCCGGCAAAGTCTTTGTTTTCAACTGCTTTAAATGCTTTTTCAAATGAGAATACAGTCATCGTAGGTGCCAGTTTACCGGAAGCAATGAAGCGTGTGCCGTCTGGCGTTACGTCAACGCCGTGTGGTGACTTTGCAACCGGAATTAAATAGATGCCGCCTTTTTGTTTTTCAGGGAAAATCATTTTTTGGCCGTTAACATCCTCATACTTGCCGTCCTTGACCATTTTCTCAAGCTCTTTCCAGTTAAAAAGAACAATATAGTCACGGTCTGCCTGTGACGCGTTGATTTCAAGGTTTGTCGTTGATTCTTCCGTATTATAAGTTGTTAGTACAGCCCAATCCTTGGAGATTTTTTTACCAGCATCAGAAAGGTCGTAGGACCATGGCGGAAGTGCCACTTGGTAAGCAATATTGAGCTTTTCTTTGTTTTGGTCGAACGTTACGGCAGACATTACACCGCGGTATTTCGTGCTGTAGTCATCTAGTGATTCGTACTTTTGGCCAAGCGGTACAGCGAAACGAGTTGGCAGGAACATGTACTCGGTATTTTCGGTAACGAAGGCCGCACAGTGCGGGCCGCTTGTGTTAGGAACCTGAATAATGTCCTTTACAGTAAAGGTTTTTAAATCCATGGCCGCCGCACGGCTGTTACCAACGTCGGTTGCAAACATAAATTTACCGTCATAGTCACCGTTTGTTTCTGAGAAGGCTGGGTGGTGAAGGTCTCCCCATGTATAGTCACCCATTAATTTCTTGGAATGCTCATCAAAGCCATATCCTGTTGCCGAATCTGGTGAGAAAACAGGAATGGTACGAATTTGACGCATCGATGGAACACCGTAAATAAACATTTGTCCTGAGTGTCCGCCGGAGGCGAATAAATAGTAATCATCTTTTTTGCCAAACGGAATATAAACTTTTTCAGCATCAGTTTTGTTGCTGGAGGATGCCGCTTCCGTATTGGTCTTTGCGGAGAAATCAGCAAACGAGATTGTGGCAGCTACAAAGCCGGCAAGTAATCCCGATGCGATTGGAATCCATTTTTTCATATTCTTACACCACCTTTTTGATTATTTAGCTTCAGATGCTTGCTTAAGGAGATCTAGGACCTGCTTGCGCTCGTCATCTGTTAATGGATTTTTACCGATGACGCCAGACATAACAGCTGAAGTAGGCGCCTTAAGGAATTCTTCAATTGGCTTGCCGTGCTTGCCTTCCACATTTACAGAGGCTTGGGAAAGATCCGGTCCGACGGCACCGCCTTTTAGATTAAGAGCTTCCACGCTGTGACAGCCAAGGCATCCTTTTTTATTTAGGATGGTATCCGCGTTTGCCGATGAAGTTTTTGCGGGTTCCTCTTTAGCTTCTGTGGTTGTAGTCGTTGTTTGCTTTGAATCAGCTTGAGCGGTTTGCGGCTGTTTTGCGGAGTCTCCCATGATGACCCCAAAAACAAGGTAGCCTAAACCAAAGCCAAGCAGCGCGCAAATGACAAAATTCATAATGGCTTTATTCATTTTGATTTGACCCTCCTTTTTGTCTAATGAACAACTTTATCCTACCCGCAGCGTCTCCGTTAAATTGTGATGCATCTCACACCTTTTCGATTATTTTTGAACGTTCTGTGAAAGGGCTCCCAAACCATAGGAATGACGCATTTTAAAAAATTGAACGTTTTGTGAATATCGTCACTACATCTTTGAAATAAGAGGTTTACAATAGTTGAAAATACTGATTAGATGTTGCCCCATGTTGATTGGAGCGGAAGGCACGAGACTCTTGCGGGAGGACGGGACAGGGGAGACCCCGCAGGCGCGCAATTCGCCGATGAGGCTCATGAACAGCCCGCGAACCGCCCGTGCCTGGAGCGGAAATCAACATGCAAATTAAAAGAAATCAAAAAAGGTGGTGGGAGGATGCAGCGAGTTGATTGCTTAAACGATCCGCATCTTGTTGTTTATCAATAGGTGAAAAAAGCTGATTTGCTTCGGAAAATTGTCATCTTTAACGATCTATCAGAAAAATCACTAAGTGTAATCGAAAAAAGAATCCAAACGCTAGAGTTAAAAAAAGGGGATCAGGTTATTTCCGAGGAACAAATTGCCAAAGGAGTATATTTTGTTCACTCTGGCGCAGTTAAACTGACGAAACAGGATGAAAACGGGAATGAAATCATTGTTTGTGTGAAACAAAAAGGAGATGCCTTTGCAGAGACATGCTTGTTCACACAAAGGACAGAATGTTACCCGGCCACGGCAACCATGCTCCAGGATGGAAAGCTGCTCTTTTTGGATAAGCTGGAATTGGAGCAGGAGTTATACCAGCATCCTGAGCTTTCGATGCAAAAGATTCGTTATATGAGTGATGCGCTTAGGGAAATGACCTCGCAATTGCGGGACGTTGCCCTTCTTGATGTCTACGTAAAGACCGTAAAGACGCTAGAGCGGCTTGGGAAGAAGTTTAATACAGGGGTAAACAGGTGGAATATTGAAATTCCGTTAACCGTTCAGGAATTTGCCACTGTGGTTGGAACTTCGCGAGAAAGCGTGAGCCGGGTATTTTCACGGCTAAAAAAAGAGGAAATGATCGATTTGAAGTCGCGGAAAATCATTATTCTTGATTGGTACAAGTTTTGTACGCTGCTGCAGAGGGAATTTTAAGGTCAATTATTAGTTTTGTCTATATTTTTGGTGGTATTGTCTATTTTTTTGATAGGTTTGTCTATTTTTTCATAGGTTTTGTCTATATTTTTAAGAACTTTGTCTATTTTTCAAAAGGGTTTGTCTAATTAAACATTATTTGGAAAAAAATCTCCTGGCGATAGAGAACTTGTGTATTATAATATGAATGATTAGGCACAAAGAAAAAGAGGGATTCCCGGTAGTTTGGGAGCCCCTCTTTTGGCTTATTTAAGAATTTGGTGTAGTCAACAGTCAACTACTCATCTAGGTCTTTAGAATGACAAGCGAGTTATCTGAATGATTAGACTTATTCAAATTATATTGACAGTATTTAAATAGGATAATAGAATGGCTATGATTATAGGAAACTGTATCTTTCAATTACAGTTTTCGTTGAATTTTTTTCCTATTGTTTGAAATCGCTTTCAACACAATTGATTTAGGAAGAAACCACAGGAGGTCCCATAGTATGAAAAAAATTCTTATAACTGGCAGTCTCGGCCAAATCGGATCCGAATTGACGCACCGTCTCCGGGAAGTGTACGGAACAGAAAACGTTATAGCAACAGACATTCGCCATATTGAAGGCAATCCCGTCATTGAAGGCGGTACATTTGAAATCCTTGATGTTATGGATTACGAAGCAATGCGGAGCCTTTGCAAAAAATATGAAGTGGATACACTTATGCATCTTGCCGCATTATTATCGGCAGTAGGAGAAGCAAAACCAAAATTCGCATGGGATCTGAATATGGGAGGTCTTATGAACGCCCTTGAAGTTTCCCGTGAGTTAAATCTGAAACTCTTTACACCTAGCTCCATCGCTGCTTTCGGACCTGGAACGCCGGCCGATATGACACCGCAGGATACGGTTCAACGACCTGCCACTATGTATGGAGTTACAAAGGTTGCTGGAGAATTGCTTTGCGACTACTATTTCACTAAATATGGTGTAGATGTACGCGGAGTAAGATTCCCTGGATTAATCTCATACAAGACTCTTCCTGGTGGAGGTACAACCGACTACGCCGTAGATATATACTATGAAGCTCTTAAAAACAAAAAATATACATCCTTCATTAGCAAAGGAACTTTTATGGACATGATGTATATGCCTGATGCGATCGATGCAATCATTCAGTTGATGGAGGCAGACCCGTCTAGATTGAAGCACCGCAATGCGTTTAACATCACTGCTATGAGCTTTGAGCCGGAACAAATTGCTGCATCAATTAAGAAATTCATTCCTGAATTTGAGATGTCATACAATGTTGATCCTGTGCGCCAAGGCATTGCAGACTCATGGCCAAATAGCATTGATGCCTCTGCTGCACGTGAGGAATGGGATTTTAATCCTCAATACGACTTGGATCGTATGACGAAAGATATGCTTGAAAACTTATCTGAGAAATTAGGCATTCCTATTAGGGAGCTTGCATTAGCCTATTAATTTTTGAAAACTAGGTAAAAGGAATAAATATCCGTCTATGAAACTATTATAATCCATCCGTATAAAAAAGACAATTGTATTTTTAGGGTGGACTACTTCCTGGGAATTATGTTATCGTAAGTTATCCTACAATAACAAAATATGAACAAAGGCTTATATGAATCTTGCTTAAAATTTGAGAATAAGCAGTACAGGGGAGGAAACGAAATGGCAAACAAGGAATTGAGCAGAGGTTTAAGTTCGCGCCATATTCAGATGATTGCTTTGGGTGGAACGATTGGAGTAGGTCTGTTTATGGGATCTTCCAGCACAATTGGCTGGACGGGTCCATCTGTCATGCTGGCTTATGGAATTACAGGGATTTTTCTTTATTTGATTATGCGTGCCATGGGCGAAATGCTCTATTTGGAACCTAGTACAGGTTCATTCGCAACATTTGGATATAAGTATATCCATCCACTAGCAGGATATATGACTGCCTGGAGCAACTGGTTCCAATGGGTAGTTGTCGGTATGTCAGAAGTTATCGCGATAGGCGCCTATATGCAGTATTGGTATCCGGATCTTCCTGCATGGATTCCAGGACTTATCGCAATGGTTATTCTTGGAACAGCAAACTTTATTTCTGTTAAATCATTTGGTGAATTCGAATTTTGGTTTGCGCTAATTAAAGTAGTTACGATTGTATTGATGATTGTGGCAGGTTTTGGCTTGATTTTCTTCGGCTTTGGCAACGGGGGAGAAGCGATTGGCCTATCAAATCTCTGGAAAAATGGCGGCTTCTTTACCGGCGGATTAAAAGGCTTCCTCTTTGCTCTATCACTTGTTGTTGGTGCATATCAAGGTGTAGAACTTATCGGTATTACAGCTGGTGAAGCGAAAGATCCTCAGAAAACATTAAGAAACGCGATCCAAAGTACAATTTGGCGTATTCTTGTATTCTATATCGGTGCAATTTTTGTTATTGTTACAGTTTATCCTTGGGATAAATTGACTTCTCTCGGCAGCCCGTTCGTAGCAACTTTTGCAAAAATCGGTATTACAGCTGCAGCTGGAATCATTAACTTTGTTGTTATTACAGCTGCGATGTCAGGCTGTAACAGCGGTATCTACAGCGCGGGACGCATGCTTTATACTCTTGGCGTCAATGGACAAGCCCCAAAATACTTTGCGAAGGTTTCCAGCAATGGAGTGCCTTTAGTCGGTACAATCGGCGTACTGATCGGCCTTGGCGTTGGCGTAGTGTTAAGTTATCTTGCACCAGAAAAGCTGTTTGTGTATGTTTATGCGGCGAGTGTTCTTCCTGGGATGGTTCCTTGGTTTGTCATCCTGATCAGCCAGACCAGGTTTAGGAAGGTCCATGCAGATAAAATGGCCAGCCATCCATTTAAAATGCCGTTTGCGCCTGTTACTAACTATGTGACGATCGCCTATCTCGTAGCGGTGCTTGTCGGTATGTGGTTCAATGAAGACACGCGTGTTTCACTGATTGCGGGTATTGTCTTCCTGGCTATCGTGGCCATCAGCTATTATGCTTTCGGAATCAACAAACGTGTACCTGCCGAGCTCCAGTCAGATGATAAGACTGATAGGAAAGCGGTATAAATATTACTAATTAATAAAAGCCGCTCTTTTTAAATCAGAAGAGCGGCTTTTTATATTCAGTACAGACTTCTTAGTTAGCAAACTTATATGTCCAAAACCGTTCGTTGTTGATCCAAACCATAATTTGCGGATCTTGGTTTTTCAACTTTTCCTCTACATCTTTAAACATCTGCTCGGTCTGGGAGCGGTGCGCCTGAATAGCGGCGAGCTTTTGTTTAGCGACAGGGGTGATGTTGTTGATAATGTCG
This sequence comes from Paenibacillus sp. BSR1-1, assembly GCF_030403775.1. Classification (GTDB taxonomy): domain Bacteria; phylum Bacillota; class Bacilli; order Bacillales; family Cytobacillaceae; genus Neobacillus. Next base: position 30,532 of record NZ_JAQMWQ010000011.1, on the reverse strand, counting down.
GCTTCGCCAAGCTCCTCGACACAATTATTTGAAAAAGCGACACAGTGTAACGTTGGCCGCGCGGCGGCAGGCAGCTTTTCAACAGCTCTCACGACAGCCGCACCGGTGGCGTCATGGTCTGGGTGAACGGAATAGCCGGGATAAAAAGTAATGATTAAGGAAGGATTTAATTCCTCAATCAATGCAGACATGGTATTTGTCAGCTTTTCTTCATCCTCAAATTCAATGGTTTTATCGCGGAAGCCTAGCATCCTGAGATCCTGAATGCCGAGAACCCTGGCAGCCTCCTGCAGTTCTTTTTTTCTGATTTTAGGAAGGTTTTCCCGATTTGTAAACGGAGGATTCCCCATGTTTCGTCCCATTTCCCCCAGGGTTAAACAAGCATACGTTACCGGGGTTCCATTTTGCACATGTGTGGCAATCGTTCCGGATACTCCAAATGCCTCATCATCAGGGTGAGGGAAAACGACCAGGACTTGACGTTCTTTTTCCATCTTCATTCTCCTTTCCACATTGCTTAAGCAAATGGTGTAGTGCTGATTTCTAGTGCAACGGCGAGCCTTCCTTCATTGTCGTGGCCAGCCATTAAAAGGTGATTTTCTTCATCTATTTCAAAATGTGTGATCCCTTCAGCATAAATCCAGCCGAGGTTAATTTTTAAACCGACCCGAAATGGTCCTTTGCCGGTAATTTTCCCTAATTCATAATGGACAAGGGCGTTCCGGATGTAGGCTCCCGCATTAAAGAAAGATTGATCTTTATGGGATGCATAGGCTCCGTTTGTTGTTTCAAGGTGAATGTAGACATCTTTATTCGCAAAATGATTAATGGCTTCTTGAACCTTTTTAATATCAACTAACTCCAAGGCTAATGTCTCCTTTCCCTTTCGTACCTAATGACTATTTTTCATTAATAATGTATCCATCATACTAAAATCTGTTAAAAAATGCGAAATCGGTGCTTAATAAGAAAAGCGCTGTTAGACACGGTTGTTGATTTCCGCTCCAGGTGCTTCGCTTTCCGCTCTAATTAACAGAGTCTCAAAATCAAAAATATTCTTTAACACAGCCAATAAAAAAAGAGCCAAACGACATGCGCTGGCTCTCCACACTATTTACTTTTAACAATCTTCGCAATACTCCGTAACGGCCCCGGCACTGCGGTACGCCCCGTGCCAGGTTGGACCAACGTATTCATTTAAGCGGAAGCCCTGCTGGATGCCTGCTGAAACAAATTGCTTGGCCACATCGACTGCTTCATAAACGGATAGACCTTTTGCCAATCCAGCAGTGACAGCCGAAGAATTCGTACAGCCTGCCCCATGAGTGAAGGTGGTCTCAATTTTAGGAGACTCGTAAATTTTGAAGTCCTTTCCATCGTATAAAAGATCGATGGACTTTTCTTCTGACTGTAGCTTGCTGCCGCCTTTAATGAGGACATGCTTCGCGCCTAAATCATGAATTTTCACGGCAGCGTTTTTCATGTCATCAAGCGAACGCGGTGTACCTGTCCGGGCAAGCTGTCCAGCTTCAAACAGATTTGGTGTCACAACAAAGGCTCTTGGCAATAACAGCTCGCGCATTGCATCCGCTGTCTCCGGATTTAACACCTCATCTTCGCCTTTACACACCATAACAGGGTCAATCACAACGCGGCTGAGTTTGTGTTCATCCATTTTTCTTGCCGCTAATTCGATGATTTCTACCGTTCCAAGCATCCCTGTTTTCATGGCATCGATGCCCACAGAGAGAATCGTATCCAGCTGCTTTTCAAGGATATTCACATCAATCGGGAAAACTTCATGATGCCAATGGTTTTTCGGGTCCATTGTTACGATGCAGGTAAGGGCTGTCATTCCGTATACGCCAAGCTCTTGAAATGTTTTTAAGTCAGCTTGAATCCCTGCCCCGCCGCTTGAATCCGAACCGGCAATGGTTAATACCTTATTAATTGTCATTATGTAATCGACCTCCTCATTCTAAAAACCTCTTCTTTATTATAATTCATCTTTTTAAATTTAACAGAAATCCGCAATAGTTGACAGAAAAATGACAAATGAACTATTTGTACTATTTCCAAGTGCTTAGAGTGATAAAAATTACTTTCAAACAATAAATGGAAAAGTACTCTTTAAGTAAGAGGCCTTAAGCCATATTGCTGTGATAAAAATCGTTGAAAGCGGTTTAATCCTAACGTTAAATTTAAAAGCATCCTCTAGGGAGGGAAAACAATGAACCGGAAAGGCTGCCCTGAAGAATATCCCATTACTTTGATGATCAACGGCTTTGAAATCGCCGTTTTTCAACTGACAAAATACAACCTCGAAGACTGGACATATGGCTACTTGTTTTCTGAGGGATTTATCCAGGATGCCAGTGATATTGGGTCGATCGTCGTTAATGAAGAAGTAGGCAGTATCAGCGTATCGCTCCACTCCGATTTTGACGAAGAACAGGTTTTTTCAAAAAAGAAGCATTATACGGCTGGCTGTGGCAGAGGTGTTACGTTTTTCTCGATGACCGATGTGAAAAATTTTGAGAAAATAACCGCTGATCAAACCTATACGCTTAGCTATCTCTTAAAAAAACGAAGTGAATTTGCCCAAAATTCGTCGCTCTATCTGGAAACCGGCGGCATGCATGGGGCCTGCATTGTTAAGGAAGACGGCACCATGGAAATCCGCGAAGATATCGGACGGCATAATGCTGTCGATAAAATTATTGGCTTTTGCCTTCGAAACCGCCTGCAGCCTGAAAGGTTAATTTTATTAACAACCGGAAGGGTTTCATATGAAATGCTCTCAAAGGCAGCGAAATTCGGCTTTCCTGTCATCGCTTCGCGCACAGCCGCCACTAAACAGGCTGTACAGCTGGCAAAATATTTAAATATTGAGGTCATCGGCTACTTAAGGGGAAAGATGGCAATGATTTATACCCGTGCCGGCAGAGTCGAAGATGATGTCACACCAGATCCTGCTTTCGAAAGAGTCTTTGAAGGGGGGAATTAAAGGACTAGTAATTTATTAGAGAGAAAAAATATGTCTAGCTCCAGCGCCTAGGGGCTCTATGGTCTACAGCCAAACCGGCAAGAAGGTTAAAAAGCAACCTTCTCACCGGCTCGTCTTATGCTTGTCGCCCCTGGGAAAAAATGAACTGCTTTTTTCCTTGGGCAAGGCGCTTCCGCTTTTCGTGGGATGTTTTGTTCTAATCTAATTTTGGGAAGGAGATTCAAAATGGTTGAAATGAACCTAAATCGCCGGCAATTTTTAAAGCTTTCTGGCGCCACAGCAGCGACCCTTGCGATCGTGGAACTGGGCTTTAATGAGAAAAAAGCGTATGCGAAAACAAAAGAATTTAAAATTGCCAAAGCTACTGTAACACCAACTATTTGCTGCTATTGCGGTGTTGGATGCGGAATCCTCGTCCACACCAAAAACAATACTGTGGTTTATACGGAAGGGGATCCGGATAATCCGATTAACGAAGGCAAGCTATGCAGCAAAGGAACTACATTAAGACAGCTATATACCTCTGAAAAACGCTTAACCAAACCGCTATATCGGGCACCAGGAAGTAATAAGTGGGAAGAAAAAGATTGGGATTGGATGCTTGATACCATAGCCAAACGCACAAAAGAAACGCGTGACAGCTCATTTGTTGAAATGGAAAACGGTATTACCGTTAATAAAACTGAAAAAATTGCCAGCCTTGGCGGTGCGGCACTTGATAATGAAGAAACGTACTTGCTCTCGAAACTCATGAGGGGCCTTGGTGTCGTCTATTTAGAGCACCAGGCACGAATATGACATAGTTCAACGGTTGCCGGTCTGGCACCTACATTTGGCCGTGGAGCAATGACTAACCATTGGAATGATTTGCAGCATACAGATTGTGCGTTGATTATTGGCGCAAACCCTGCAGAAAATCACCCAATAAGCTTTAGATGGCTGACGAAGGCCAAGGAAAGCGGCGGAAAAATCATCTCCGTTGATCCGCGCTATACAAGAACATCGGCACAGGCTGACGTTTACGCTTCCCTTCGCTCCGGTACGGATATTCCGTTTATTGGCGGGATGATTAAGTATGCACTTGAAAACAATCTCATCCACAAGGAGTATGTTGTTAACTATACAAATGCCTCCTTCATTGTCAAAGAGGGCTATGATTTTAATGACGGTCTGTTCTCTGGCTATGACGAAGCAAAACGAGTGTATGATAAAACAAAATGGGCAATTGAATCAACACCGGACGGAAAACCGGTAACGGATCCAACCTTAACCCATCCGCGTTCCGTCTTCCAATTAATGAAGAAGCACTATTCACGTTATGATATTGATACTGTAACAACAGTGACAGGCACACCAAAAGACGATTACCTAAAGGTTTGTAAAACCTTCTGTGAAACGGCGAAGGTCGGAAAGGCGGGCACGATCATGTATGCAATGGGAACTACCCAGCATACGGTCGGCTCACAAAACGTCCGCATCTATGCCATCCTTCAGCTCCTATTAGGAAACATCGGCTTACCGGGCGGCGGCATCAATGCAATGCGCGGCGAATCCAATGTACAAGGATCAACGGACTTTGGCTTATTATTCGATAACCTGACAGGATATCTTGGTGTGCCAAAAGCTACAGTGCCTGAGCATGTAACCTTGAAAGGATTTTTGGAAAAAGAAACACCAAAAACAGGCTATTGGAGCAACAAGCCTAAATTCGTAGTCAGCTTACTGAAAGCGTGGTACGGGGCAAATGCCACCGCTGCCAACGAATTCGGCTACCAATTTTTACCAAAAGGCAATAAAAACTACTCTCATATCAATCTATTTAAAGCGATGTACAACGGCGAGCTTGACGGTGCCTTCCTATTTGGAACAAACCCGGTTGTCGGCGGACCGAATGCCGGCAAGGAAAAAGAAGCGCTTGGCAAATTAAAATGGCTCGTCGCGATTGACCTTTGGGAAACGGAAACTTCAGCATTCTGGCAAAAAGAAGCAGGCAGCAATCCAGCAAACATCAATACAGAAGTATTCCTGCTGCCAGCATCAGCATCTTTTGAAAAAGAAGGCAGTGTTTCTAACAGCTCACGCTGGATGCAGTACCGCTGGAAGGCGATTGAATCACGCGGCGAAGCAAGGCCAGACCTAGATATCATTCATGAGCTTGCTTTAAAACTGAAAAAAATGTATGCGAACAGTCCCAAATCAGCTGACAAGCCTTTCCTTGCTATGGATTGGAATTACGGCGACGGAGAAGAACCTAATATTGACCTTGTTTGTAAAGAAATCAATGGCTATGACTTGAAAACTGGAAAATTAATCGCCGGTTTTGGAGCGCTGTTGGATGATGGTACCACTTCTAGCGGCAACTGGATCTATTCCGGCTTCTATCCTGAAGAAGGCAAAAACAAGTCAAAGAATCGTGACAACAAGGATTTAGGCGGCGAACATTATTTGAATTGGTCCTTTGCGTGGCCAATGAACCGCCGGATTCTATATAACCGTGCATCTGCCGATCCAAGCGGTCAGCCGTGGAGCAAGGAAAAAGCCGTTATTTGGTGGGATGCTGGACAGAAGAAATGGGTTGGCAAGGACGTTCCAGATTTTAAAGCGGTGACAGCACCAACAGAACCAGGGGGAACAGGTGCCTTTATGATGAACAAGGATGGTGTTGCCTTATTGTTTGCACCAACCTTGAACGACGGTCCATTCCCAGAGCACTACGAACCGTTTGAAAGCCCAGTTCCGAATGCATTTAATAGTCAGCAATTAAACCCAGCGGCTGTCATTATTGAAGGCGATTTTAATAAAAAAGGCGATAAGAAGAAATATCCGATTGTCGCCACGACTTATCGGGTAAGTGAACACTGGCAATCCGGATCGATGACGCGCAACCAGGAGTGGCTCTCAGAGCTTGCCGGTCATATGTTTGTCGAAATGAGCGAAGAGCTTGCCAATGAAAAAGGCATCAAAAATAAAGATCAAATCATTGTGAGTTCCGCACGCGGCCGCATCAAGGCCTATGCGATGGTAACCAAACGTTTTAAGCCAGTCATTGTGAATGGCAAAAAGATACATGAAATTGGAATGCCATGGCATTATGGCTATAAAGGGTTTGCTACGGGAGATACCGCGAACCGCCTGACTCCTCATATTGGAGATGCCAACACGATGATACCTGAATTTAAGGCATTCTTGTGTGACGTCAGGAGGGCTGACTAATGACGAAATATGTGAAATATGTTGATGTAACAAAGTGTGATGGATGCCGCGCCTGTATGGTGGCCTGCAAAAACTGGAACGACCTGCCGGCGGAACCGACCGATTTCCTGGGGAGTGTCCAATCACATGCGAAAACAACAGCCGATACTTGGAATGTCCTGCAATATATCGAGCATGAGAATGGAAAAGGCGATTTGGAATATCTTTTCCGTCATTCCTCCTGCTTCCATTGCACAGATGCGGCCTGTGAAAAGGTATGCCCGGAAAATGCCATCAGCTATACGAAATATGGCTCTGTTGTGATAGATCAAGACAAGTGCGTCGGCTGCGGCTATTGCGTTCAAAACTGTCCGTTTGAAGTGATTTCGTTAAAAACCTATAAAGATAAAAATGGCAAAGAGTACAGAAAGTCACATAAATGCACAATGTGTACGGACCGCTTGGAGGAAGGGCTGCAGCCTGCCTGTGTCACTACCTGCCACACAGGTGCGATGGAGTTTGGCAGCAAGGAAGCGATGCTTCCAAAAGCGGACAAGCGTTTAAGTGAAATCAAAGGCCGTTTCCCTAATGCCAATATTTACAATCCGCAAGGAGTCGGCGGCACACATACGGTTTACGTGCTGGCAGAAAAGCCGTCCGTTTATGGGCTGCCGGAAAATCCGAGGGTGCCGGCGTCTGCCATTGCCTGGAAGGATTATGCTCAGCCAATTGGCAAGATGATGCTGGGGGCGACAACGATGGCGCTTGTTGGAGCGTTTGTCACGAATAGGCTGTTTAATAAAGAAGGCAGGAGCGAAAGCCAAGACGGAGGTGGAAGCCATGAGTAAGCAGCACGTTAAGCCTGATATGCAGGTAAAGCGTTTTTCCAAGGCGTTTGTCTGGGCGCATGCCATCAATGCCCTTTCATTCTGCGCGCTCTACATTACAGCGCTCCCAATGTACATTGAGTTTTTTGACTGGCTCTATCCAATTCTTGGCGGTCCGGCGAATGCCCGTCTGCTTCATCGCATCTTTGCCGTAACATTCGTTTCACCGACGGTTATTTATTTAATTTTTGACCATAAAGGTTTTTTCCACTGGATGAAAGAGCTTGTCACTTGGAAAAAGCGGGATCTCGAATTTTTCACTGAGTTTGTGAAAGAACTGTTCGGCTTTAAATTTAAGCATGTGAAACAAACATTCTTTAATGCCGGTGAAAAAATGAACTCGATTCTGCAAATTCTTTGTGCTGTTATGATTATTGGTTCAGGCTTCCCAATGTGGTTCCCTGCATATTTTCCGAGAGCAGTGGTTCAATGGGGTTACTTTTTCCATAATGTCGGCTTCGGCCTGGCGATTGCTGTTATTGTCGGCCATATCTATTTGAGCGTGATTCACAAAAACTCTCGTCCTGGCTATACCGGTGTGGTAACTGGCAAGGTTCCGGCCTGGTGGGCGAAGGAGCACTACACAGAATGGTATGAAGAAGAAGAGAAAAAAGGCAATTTCCCTAACTTGGACGATCCAAAACATAAAAAAGGCGCATAAAAGTAGTTTCAGGGGATGGCTGTCGAGGTAAAGGCAGCCATTTCCTTTAAAAAGATTTCTATATCGGCGAATTGAAAATAACTTGAAATAGAGGTGCGAAAACAATGATTAAATCGGTTGTTTCAAAAGAATACCAGAGTCTGCAAAAGGAAATCGCTGCCCTTCAGGAAAAGTGGAAGCAATTGATTGACCCGGAAACAGTCAAACCAAATCTGGACAAAGCAGCCATGTCAGCAGGAGTGCCTGCTGCAGCCTTAACGGCTATTAATTTTGAAATTCCCCTATTTTTACAGTGGATAGAGGAAATAAATGCCATCCTTGTAAAAAGTAATCCTGAACTAGAAAAAAAGCTTGAGAGCATTAGTAGCCTGTTAAATAATGAAATCGCAATTCGCTGGATTGAAGAGGCCTTCGCCTGCAATCATGATTATTTTGCTAGATTTGCTCTTGAAAACGGATTGGACGAATGGGTTCCCCATTTTCTTGCTGAAACGGCTATTCGCCCTTACCTGCAGTTAATAGCGGAAAAAGTACAAACTGCGGTTGACCTTGCTGTACCAGGTGCAGGCTGCCCTGTCTGTGGTGAGCCCGTAAGGTTAGCCGCACTTGAAGATGAGGGGAAAAAAGTCATTCATTGTTCGCGGTGCCAGGCACGATGGAACGCGAAACGACTGGAATGCTCTCATTGCGGCAATGAAGACCATAAAACGATCCAATTCATTCAAATTGAAGGGGACGCTGTATCGCAAATCCAAGTTTGCGAACAGTGCAACGGCTATATTAAAATTATTGATACAAGACAATATATTGAAAAGCCCTCTGCAGCCATGCTGGATTTAAATTCCATTCATTTTGATTTTATAGCCCAGGAAAACGGGTATTACGCAGTTGGGGAACGGAAAAAAGAGGGTGTTTCATGAAAGCAGCGGCTATTATTTTATCGGGCGGGAAATCGAGCCGGATGGGCACAAATAAAGCCCTATTAAAAATAAACGAGAAAACTAATATTGAGAGAATCTGTGATACGCTTAGTTCCACGTTTGATGATATAATTCTAGTAACGAATGATTCAGAACAATATGAATTTTTGAGTATAAAAATGACAGCGGATCGCTTTCCTAGTATGGGACCGCTCGCCGGCCTGCATGCAGGACTCATCAAAAGCGAAAATGATGTGAACATTATTGTTGCCTGCGATATGCCGTTTGTATCGGCAGGGCTTGCAGCGGGGCTCGTCAGTCTGTGCGGTGAATTTGATGCGGTTGTTCCTGTCATCAACGGAAAGCAGCATCCGTTATTTGCTGTTTTTAAAAAAATAGCTGCCGAGAAAGCTGCACAATCGATTGAAGCAGGAAATCTCCGTATGAAAGACCTGCTAAAGCAATTAAATGTCTTATTTGTAACTGAAAAAGAGCTTAGAGGCTTTAGTGAAATCGATATTGAGCGCGTTTTTTTTAATATGAATCATCCTGAGGAATACGAAGACGCCAAAAAGTGGGCTGAAACAGAACATTAAGGGGGACTATGGGAACCATGCAATTTTTCAAAGTAAAAACAGTTGAAGAGACATTTGCCTTAATCGAGGAAAAAATACCAGCGACCGAAGCAGCAGAGGTTAGGGAGCTTGACCGCGCCCTCCATTATATTTTAGCGGAACCGGTCACAGCAAAGGAAAATGTTCCGGGATTTGACCGTTCAACTGTGGACGGATATGCCGTCCGCGCGAAAGATACGTATGGTTCCTCCGAATCGATGCCCGGCTTTCTCACATTGGCGGGAGAAGTGAAAATGGGCGAGGTCCCGACGGATGAAGTCAGCTCTGGTAAAGCCGTTTACGTGCCGACAGGCGGCATGCTTCCTGCCGGCAGCGATTCCGTCATCATGATTGAACATTGTGAAGACTTAGATGGTCTTTTAAATACATACAAGCAAGTCGCACCTGGAGAAAATATCATCCGTGCCGGCGAAGATATCCGTGAAGGCGAAGTCCTGCTTGAAAAAGGCGTGAAGCTTCGCCCGCAGGAATTAGGGGCGCTTGCGTCTTTAGGCATTACCCATGTCACCGTTTACCGAAAATTGACGGTCGGCTACCTCTCGTCAGGGGATGAAATTGTTCCCTATCATACTGAGAAACTGCTAGCTGGGCAAATCCGCGACATTAACTATTTAACGATTGCCGGTTTAGCAAGTGAATGGAATGTTGATGTCATATACGGCGGGATTGTCAAAGACGATTTCGCGGAATTTCAGGCCCGGGCACGTGAGCTTTATGAGCAAACGGATTGCTTAATTCTCTCCGGCGGCAGCTCGGTCGGGGCGAAGGACTATACGACAGATGTGATTCAATCTTTAGGGGAACCGGGTGTGTTTGTTCATGGTATTTCGATCAAGCCGGGTAAACCTACGATTCTAGCAATGGCAGACGGAAAGCCGGTTATAGGTCTGCCGGGGCATCCGGCCTCGGCCATGATTATTTTCCGCTTGTTTGGCGAACGAATTCTTCGCCGGCTTTCAGGAGAGCAGCTGGAGCGGAAGCCTGAGCGTATTTTTGCGAAAATCACAAAAAATATTCCATCTTCCATGGGGCGGTCAGATTATATTCGCGTCCGCTTGTTTGAAAATGCTGGAGAATGGTGGGCCGAGCCGATTATCGGCAAATCCGGTCTGATTACGACGCTTGTAAAAAGTGACGGCATTGTCGAGATTAGTTCAGAAAAAGAAGGTATTTCACAGGGTGAATCTGTTCCTGTGATCGCATCACGATAGGGGGAAATGTAAATGTACAAACGAAAAATTTATTTAGAAGACAAACCCCGTTTGGAGGCACGCGACGAAATCTTGGCTGCTTCCAGGCTGAACCCTGAAAAGGAATACCTCTCTGCTGCAGACGCTTTAGGCCGCATTACTGCTGAACCGATTTTTGCACGGGTGTCAATGCCGCACTACCATGCCTCCGCGATGGACGGTGTTGCTGTTATCGCTGAAACTACATATAACGCTCACGAGCAAAATCCACTTCATCTTAAGCGCGGAGGGCAATTTTGCTATGTGGATACCGGAAATGCTATTCCTTCCCCATTCAATGCCGTCATTATGATTGAGCATGTTCAGGTGATCGATGAAGATACGATTGAAATTATCGAACCGGCTACCCCGTGGCAGCATATCCGCCCAATTGGTGAGGATATCGTTCAAGAGGAAATGCTGTTTCCACAAGGGCATGTGTTAAGGCCTGCTGATCTGGGTGTGTTGCTGGCAGGGCAGCAGACGGTGATCCCCGTTGTGAAAAAGCCGGTTGTGACGATTATTCCAACGGGAAATGAGCTGGTGGATGCTGCTTCAGAGCTTGCTTCAGGAAACATTATTGAATTCAATGGCACAGTGTTTGCTAGTTTTGTGAAAGAATGGGGCGGTGAGCCAAAGCTGCGTGCAATCGTAAAGGACGAGCCTGATCGAATTAAAGAGGCTTTACTGGAAGCGGCTGAAACTTCCGATATTATTGTGATTAATGCCGGTTCCTCGGCCGGCTCCAAGGATTATACGGTCCACATCATCGCCGAAATCGGCGAAGTTTTTACCCATGGGGTCGCCGCACGGCCTGGTAAGCCGGTTATTTTAGGAAAAATTAACGAAAAAATGGTTGTCGGTGTTCCGGGATATCCAGTTTCAGCTTACCTGGCCTTGGAGTGGTTTGTGAGGCCGCTCGTGTGCAAGTATTTAGGGATTCCTGTACCTGAGAGACAAAAGTTGACGGTCAAACTGGGCCGCCGTATAGTCTCGTCCATGGGTGCTGAAGACTTTGTGCGAATGAATATCGGCTATGTGAATGGACAATTTGTCGCCAACCCGCTGACCAGAGCGGCAGGCGTAACGATGTCCTATGTCAGGGCAGATGGCCTGTTAATCGTTCCGCCGAATATGATTGGCTATGAGCAGGGGGATACGGCAGAGGTCGAACTTCTGTGTCCGCTTGAAGAAATTGAGAAGGCTATTGTATTCAGCGGCAGCCATGATATGACGATTGATTTGCTATCGTCGGAACTGAAGCGAGTACGCAATGATATGAAAATTGTCTCCTCGCATGTCGGCAGCATGGCGGGAATCATGGCGATACGAAAAGGTGAGGCCCATGTAGCGGGCATTCATTTGCTTGACCCGAGCACAAAGCAATATAATATTTCATATGTACGAAAAATAGCAGCTGGTCTCGACATTGTTCTTTATCCATTTTTAAAAAGAAAGCAAGGCTGGATTTTACCAAAGGGCAATCCGCTTGAAATAGAAGTGGCTGCGGATTTAGTCCGGACGAACGCGAACTTCGTAAACCGCCAAAAAGGAGCGGGCACGCGCATCCTGTTTGATTTGCTGCTCGAGGAGGCGGATCTTTCAGAAGAGGATATTAACAGCTATGATCGGGAAATGTTCTCCCATTTAGCGGTTGCGGCAGAGGTTAAAGGTGATACTCATGGTGCAGGACTAGGAATTTACCCGGCTGCGAAGGCCATGGACTTGGAGTTTGTCCCAGTTGCTGATGAAGAGTATGACTTACTGATGACTAGAAGTTTTTATGAAAGCGAAAGCGGCCGTCTGCTGATAGCGATGATTCAGTCCGCCAGGTTTAAAGAGCAGGTTGAAAAAATTGGGGGCTATCAAGTGGTTGAAAATGCGGAACCGAAGCTTTTAGCTGAAGAGGTGACAGAATGAAAATGTACGAAATTTCGAAGGAACCGATTAATATACAAGCGGTGATTGATAAAGTGGTGCAGCGCGAAGCAGGCGCGATTACCACCTTCATTGGCACCGTCCGCGAATTAACGCATGGCAAGAAAACTTTATTTTTAATCTATGAAGCCTATGAAGCGATGGCGGTTAAGAAGCTCGAGCAGATTGGTTCGGAAATTGAAGATCGCTGGGAGGGCTCCCGCGTCGCGATTACCCACCGTGTAGGGCGCTTAGACATTACTGATGTTGCGGTCGTGATCGCCGTATCGACGCCGCACCGCGCAGATGCTTATGAAGCGAACCGCTATGCCATTGAGCGTATCAAAGAAATTGTCCCAATTTGGAAAAAAGAGCATTGGGAGGACGGCGAGGCCTGGATGGGTAATCAGCTCGAAACGGTTGCCTACCCGAGCGGCAAGCCGGAGGAGAGTGACTTGAATGAATAAAGTGTTGTTTTTTGCGCATTTACGGGATGCCGTAGGCGAAGAGTATTTGAAGGTGGACGCCAGTGGGAAAACGGTCGCCGAATTGAAAGCAGATTTGGCGGCTCAGTACGACCTTCCGCGAATGGATACTGTCATGACCGCGATTAATGAAGAGTTTGCTTCCAATGACGAGGTCATCCGTGACGGTGATGAGATTGCTTTTATTCCGCCTGTGAGCGGCGGTTGATTTTTAGATTCGCAAATAAAAGCAGTTGATTCATAAATAAACATGGAAAATTCACAAAAAAAACTCGGATAAATCTTTAAATAGGAAAAAAACATGAGTTCTTACATAAAGCTCGCCATACGGCGAGTTTTCTATTGAGAGGTGAAAAATTTGGACGAACGGTATTCACGGCAGGTCCTCTTTCCGGGCATCGGCAAAGACGGGCAAGCAAAAATTGGCGAAAAACATGTCCTTATTATCGGGGCCGGGGCTCTTGGTTCAGGGAATGCTGAAGTATTGACCCGAGCCGGAGTCGGGCGGATTACCATCATCGATCGTGATTACGTCGAAGCAAGCAATCTCCAGCGCCAGCAGCTCTACACGGAAGAAGATGTGGCTGAAAAGCTTCCGAAGGCCGCTGCAGCGGAAAAGCGGCTGCGCGCCATTAATTCCGATGTGGAAATCCGGGCGATCATCGGTGATGCCAACCCTGAGTTGCTCGAAGAACTCGTCACCGGTGTGGATGTGATGATTGATGCAACGGACAATTTTGAAACACGGATGGCGATGAACGATGTATCGCAAAAATATAAGGTTCCGTGGATTTACGGAGCTTGTGTCGGCAGCTTTGGAATGAGTTTTTCAATTATTCCGGGGAAAACGCCGTGCTTGAACTGCCTGCTGCGCAGCATCCCGCTTCAGGGAATGACCTGTGATACCGGCGGAATAATATCTCCTGCGGTGCAAATGGTCATCGCCCATCAGACAGCTGAAGCATTAAAAATGTTGGCTGAGGATTGGGAGGCAGTGCGCACATCATTTGTCAGCTTTGATTTATGGCGAAACCAATATACGAGTTTGAAAATGTCGAAGGCGAAGTTTGCAGGCTGCTTATCCTGCGGCGAGGAGCGGACCTATCCGTATCTTGACCAGGAAAATATGATGAAAACGACAGTGCTGTGCGGCCGCGATACGGTGCAAATCCGCCCTTCCTCAGCAGGAGAGATTTCACTGGAACGGCTTGCCGGTCAACTTAGTTCACTTGGATATACTGTTAAAGGCAATCCCTATTTAGTTTCAGTGGAAATGGGTCCGGAGCGGATGGTTATTTTTCAAGATGGCCGCGCCCTCATCCACGGAACAAAGGATTTGACGCAAGCGAAGTCTATTTACCAGAGAATACTAGGATAATCTTAAGCCCGTGCCTTTATTGGTGCGGGTATTTTAAATGACATAAAATGACATGTTTCACGTGGAACATGAAAATATTGTCGCAGCCCGCAGTCTAATTTTTCGTAAAAAGGTCAATACTCAGGTAGAATAGAAGCGAGTCTTAATTTTGAGGTGTCAAACGTGAATATATCCATCCAAAAACTATTAGACAAAATGGAAACAGAATTAAAGCAGGCGCAAACAGCTCAGAAGGAAGAAAGCTTGCGGGAAAAGATTTACTCTATTAAAATATTATGCGAATTGATACTGGAAGAAAAGCCTGGTATAAAGGAAGCGTCATGGAATCAAGCCTCTAAGGTCCAGGTCCAGCCTGTTATTGCACAGCCGGTATTTCAAAATCAGCCAGTTTCACTGCAGCAGCCTAAAAAATTAGAATTAGGTGACGAAGCCAATGGAGATTCGTTATTTGATTTTTAACAGGGGAGGAAATTTAGAAAATGAAAACCTTTATTATAATCGGTGCCATCAATGCCTTTTTGGCTGTTGCACTGGGCGCTTTTGGGGCACATGGATTAAAGGATAGACTTGACGCCCATTATTTAGATATTTGGAAAACGGGTGTAACCTATCAAATGTTTCATGCCACAGGCCTGTTAATCATTGGTTTCCTTCTTGGCAAGGTTCCAGTCAGCTCTTTGTTTAGCTGGTCCGGATGGTTGATGCTTGCGGGAATCATTTTATTTAGCGGCAGCTTGTACATGTTAAGCTTGACGAAAGTGGGCGTCTTAGGAGCGATTACCCCAATTGGCGGCGTTTGTTTTTTAGCTGCGTGGATTTTGATTATCGTCGGGGCGGTAAAACATTTATAAACGAAAAAAGGCATTTGGACTCGGGGTCCGAATGCCTTTTTTATTTACCTTGGAGGGAAAGTACTCATTTGTTGCCCGCCTCCATATGGATATTCGTACTCGATTTCTTCAGAGAAAGTAATATAGTCCACGGCGACCATTGGAATGAGAAACCGTGTGCCTTTTTGAGGATCACTTAAAATAACATGGTCTCTTCCAGCAGCTTCGATGATTCCTCTAAATTCTTTGGAATTCCATGACGTGCTGCCTTCAAAGGTAGCAAAAACACTGACAAGTTTGCCTTTGTTCAAACGTAGAATATTTTCGATGTAGGATTGTTCAATTGGCAGCATGCCGGCTGAAATGGATGCCGCAGCGGCTGCTTGTTGCGGCGTTGGCGTACTGCCTGCGCCGGCCGGCGGAAAAGCTTGTTGTGCACCAGGGTAAAAGGGCTGCCCCGCCGCTCCTGGCTGCCCTGCTGGATTATAAGGCTGAAATCCTTGTGGATTGTAATATTGACTCATCTTTTTCCCTCCTAAAAATGTGGCTCAACATTCTATTCATACTCCCATAAGCCCAAATTGGTTCCTGCAGACTTTTATCAAGACTCGCTGTTTTATTAGTATGAGGGAAAGTCCTAAGATATGACTTAAGGATTAGGAGGAAAAACAAAAAAGCTCCAAGCGGAGGCCGGAGCTTTTTTGGATTAAACATGAAGGAATTTTGGTACGCGTTCTTCCTCTAACAGATTGCCGACAAAGAAAGCTCCGAATTCGCCATAGCGCGCGCTGACTTCATCAAAACGCATTTCATAAACAAGCTTTTTAAACTGAAGTACATCTTCAGCAAACAGGGTTACGCCCCATTCGTAATCGTCAAAACCAACAGAGCCAGTGATGATTTGCTTTACCTTACCAGCATATGTACGACCGATCATGCCATGGCTGCGCATCATATTGCGGCGCTCCTCCATTGGCAGCATGTACCAGTTATCATTGCCCTGACGGCGCTTATCCATTGGATAGAAACAAACATGCTTTGTTTTCGGAAGCGTTGGATACAAACGAGCAAGGATTTGCGGATTTTGGTATGGGTCTTCACCGGCAGGCAAATAGTTGCTCAGCTCCACAACCGATACATAGGAATGAGCAGGGATTGTGAATTCCGCTAATTTTGTTTTATTGAATTCGGTTTCAATTTCATTTAATTCTTCCATTGTTGGACGAAGGATCATCATCATAAAATCAGCTTTTTGGCCAACGATTGTATATAGGGCATGGCTGCCTTCTTTACGTTCCTGGGTAGTATTCCATTTTTCAACTAGACTTAAAAACTCGTGGATAGCGGACTGGCGCTCATCGCTTGAAAGCATCTTCCAAGTCGTCCAGTCTACTGTACGAAAATCATGCAGGCAATACCAGCCATCAAGCGTTTGTGCTGCTTCACTCATTACAATCACTCCTAAATAATCATTCTAAATAACTATAACATAGTTTGACCAACAGACGCTTTAATAAAACCTTGAAGGATACTTTTATAAAAAATAGTAAATAGTAAAGGATAGAGTGCAATTTTTTGAAAACAAAAATATTTTAAGTGAAACCGTTCTCTGTGAGTAAAATCATTGAAATTTATGCCAGGTAAAGTATGCTTGGTAGGTAGTTTTTTTAGGGAGGTTTGTTTTGTGAGTGATTTATTTGAAGGATTAAAGCAAAAAATTTCCGGACGTGATGTAAAAATTGTTTTTCCAGAAGGCTTGGATGAACGGGTTGTTCGTGCGGCAGGCCGTTTGGCGGAGGAAAAGCTGCTGACACCGATTTTGGTTGGCAACATTGAACAGGTGCAGGCAAAGGCAAGCGAGCTTGGTGTTTCCTTGGAGGCAGCGGAAATCTATGACCCTGCCAACTATGCGGGAATGGATGAGCTTGTCGCGGCATTTGTTGCGCGCCGTAATGGAAAAGCAACCGAAGAGGATGCTAGACGAATTTTGCTTGATGAAAACTATTTTGGCACGATGCTGGTGTATTTAAATAAAGCACACGGTTTGGTCAGTGGTGCGGCCCATTCCACAGCCGATACGGTCCGCCCGGCGCTGCAAATCATTAAGACAAAAGAGGGCGTGCGGAAAACTTCTGGTGTGTTCATCATGGTGCGCGGCGATGAGAAATATGTGTTTGCTGATTGCGCCATTAACATTGCGCCGGATAGCATGGATTTAGCGGAGATTGCAATCGAAAGCGCGAAGACGGCTGAGATGTTTGATCTTGAACCGCGGATTGCGATGCTTTCATTTTCAACGAAGGGTTCGGCGAAATCTCCTGAAACGGAAAAGGTTGTCGAGGCTGTTGCTGAGGCAAAACGTCGCGATGCATCGCTTGTGCTCGACGGGGAGTTTCAATTTGATGCCGCGTTTGTTCCATCTGTTGCTAAAAGCAAAGCGCCTGGTTCTGTGCTGCAAGGAGATGCTAACGTGTTTATATTCCCTAGCCTTGAAGCTGGAAACATCGGTTACAAAATTGCCCAGCGTTTAGGCGGATTTGAAGCAGTGGGCCCGATTTTACAAGGCTTGAATAAGCCGGTTAACGACCTGTCCCGCGGCTGTAATGAAGAAGATGTCTATAAGTTAGCGTTAATTACGGCGGCGCAGGGGTTATAAATGGTTTTTGGGGGAGCTAGTCCGAGGGTGGGCTGGCTCTTTTTTGAGGTTTGTCTATTTTTTGGGTAGTTTTTCTATTTTTTTGAGGGTTTTGTCTATTTTCAAGGGGGCATTGTCTATTTTTAAAGCCACTTTGTCTATTTAGACATTTATTGGAAGAAAACAGGACAAGAAGCTAGCTATTTGATAAAATTACCCTATCAAACATTCAAGGAGCTACTAAAATGGAAGGTTTACTGCGGCAGCCACAGTGGCGGGTTATTGACCAGTCTGTCATAGGCAGTCATTTTCACGCGTTACAGTCATTTGGAACCGATGATACACTTTGTGCATCGGTCGGAGCAGGTCAAGCGCCGGCTACTGCAAGGACATGGGTTCATCACAATACCATCGTTCTCGGCATTCAAGATACAAAACTGCCATTTTTACAAGAAGGCATTCAATATCTTCATAATCAGGGCTATCAGTCTATTGTAAGGAATTCCGGCGGGCTTGCCGTCGTTCTCGATGAGGGCGTCCTCAATATCTCGCTGATTTTCCCCGAGGCCGAGAAAGGGATTGATATCAATCGCGGCTATGAGGCAATGTGGCAGCTGATTCAACAAATGTTTGCCGATTTCCCCCAGCAGATTGAGGCAAGGGAAATAGTCGGATCTTATTGCCCGGGAAGTTATGACCTCAGTATAGGCGGGAAAAAATTCGCCGGCATTTCCCAGCGCCGCCTGAAAAAAGGTGTAGCCGTTCAGATTTATCTTTGTGTCAATGGAAGCGGCAGCAATCGCGCCGAACTGATTAGAGAGTTTTACGCGATTGCCAAACAAGCGGAAACGACCAAATTCACCTTTCCGGAGATTGTCCCTGACGTCATGGCCTCATTATCGGAGCTTTATCAAACTAATTTTTCCATCGCGGATGTTATGGTTCGGCTATTAAACCAGTTAAAGAAAAACAGCGATTTGCTCTATGCCGGCCAGCTCAATGAATTCGAACTCGAACTATTGCCCGGGTACTATCAAAGAGTCGTAGAGCGAAATGAACAAGTAAAAAAGCCGTAAACGATGGTTTACGGCTTTTTCTAATTGGATGCTGCCATCCAACCTCTTCTCCCCAAAAATTACTCAGCTACTTTCTCTAAATTGCCGTTTCGGTCCATCTTGAATTTAGTAGCGGGTCTTTCTTCTTCTTCAAATAAAACAAGCTTTCTGGCGCGGTTCATGATCTTCATTAAGGTCTCGTAATCTTCTTGAATCGTTTCGGTATTTTGCTCGAGATCCTCGATTTTTGCACGCATTTCCTCATTTTGCTTCCGCAGCTCAGACAATTCTCGCTTCAATCTTTCATTCTCACTTTTTAATGCTTCATTTTGCAGATTCGAATGATTGAAGTTTTGCAAGTAATCAATAACAGAATCCAGGCTGAGCCCTGTTGATTGAGGTCTGTAGGTTTGTGCTGCCGCTGGTTTTACATAGGTTTCAGCTGCCACTTCAGAAGTCATATCCGGCAATTCCCTAGAAGTTTCCACTGGCATTTCAATGGACATTGGCATTGCCTCAAACTCTTCTGTCGAAGTAGCCGGCGGGCTGTAAAGCAGTTTTTTCTTGCCGCCTTGGTCTTTTCCTAAAACTCTTGATCTTTGTTTGCGCTGTTTTTTGGCTAATTGCAAGGCTTTTTCATACGTATGGCGTACGACGGCATTCCATCTGAAGCCGCAGGCTGCCGAAGTCCGGTTCAGCTTGTCGCCTACTTCTTCAAAAGCGTTCAGCTGGGTGCTTCCCTCTCTTACATGCCTGAGGACAGTCTCGGCTAAAAGCAAATCATTCTCATCTGTCCATGCATCTTGACGAACTTTCATATGTTTCAACTCCTTATAGGTTTTCTCATTTTTAAAAAAGTTCTAGTCTTAGGATGGACAAGTTTTCTAGGCTTTATACCAAAATGGTTAAAAGGATAATAGATTTTTTTAAAAGTTTAATTAATTGATTGCAAAGAATTGTGCCTTGCAATGACTGCCAAGAAAATGTAAAATACCTAAGGAGTTTAATTACGTAACCATTAAGGATAAAATAATATATAGAAGTAGATTGACCGAGAAAGGGTTGTACCAAATGTCCAATGAATTTCGTGTTTGCGATGACTGCCAGGCCGTGAATTTAAAGACATTGATCCCTCGTTTGAAAGACATCGATCCGAATGCCGAAATCAAAATTGGCTGCCAGTCCTATTGCGGACCCGGCCGGAAAAAGACCTTTGCCTTCGTTAATAACCGCCCGGTTGCCGCATTAACGGAAGAGGAATTAATGGAGAAAGTAAATAAGAAGATTAAATAATCACCTTTAACCAGTGCGCTTGAAGGTGATTTTTCTTTTCGCTTTCTGTCGAAAAATACTGGGGAAAATTGTTGTTTTTTGGGATATAATAGAAAAAAGTAATTTTTCGAAAAGGAAGGGGGAAATCGATGTCATATTCCACGGAAAAACTTACAGAAGAAAAAGTATTTAAAGACCCAGTGCACCGATATGTCCATGTCCGCGACCGGGCGATTTGGGATCTGATTGGAACAAAGGAGTTTCAGCGGCTGCGACGGATTAAACAGCTGGGAACGACCTTTTTGACGTTTCATGGTGCAGAGCACAGCCGGTTCAATCATTCTCTCGGTGTCTATGAAATTGTTCGCCGCATCATCGATGATGTATTTGCCGGCAGACCGGAATGGAACGATGACGAACGTCTCCTGACGCTTTGTGCTGCCCTTCTTCATGACCTCGGACATGGTCCGTTTTCCCATTCCTTTGAAAAAGTGTTCGATTTTGATCACGAGGATTTTACCCGCGCAATTATTCTAGGGGATACCGAAGTTAATAAGGTGCTTGTTAGAGTAGGACCGGATTTTCCGGAAAAAGTAGCGGAAGTCATCGCCAAGACATCCGATAAAAAACTGGTCGTCAGCCTGATTTCGAGCCAGATTGATGCCGACCGCATGGATTATTTACAGCGCGATGCTTATTTTACCGGGGTCAGCTATGGCCAATTTGATATGGAACGGATTTTGCGCGTGATGAGGCCGCGCGAAGATCAGGTTGTCATTAAAAAGAGCGGTATGCATGCTGTTGAGGATTATATTATGAGCCGCTATCAGATGTACTGGCAGGTTTATTTTCATCCAGTGTCCCGCAGCGCCGAGGTACTCTTAACAAAAATCCTCCATCGCGCCAAGCAATTGTTTGAGGAAAATTATTCATTTAAATATGAGCCGATTCACTTTACCTCCATTTTTCATGAGCAAGTGACATTAGAAGACTATTTAAAATTAGATGAATCTGTTATTTTATATTATTTTCAAATTTGGCAGGAGGAAGCAGATCCGATATTAAGCGACCTTTGCCGTCGATTTGTTAACCGCAATCTGTTCAAGTTTGCGGAGTTTGACCCTGCCAAAGAATACAAAAAGCTCGCTGAACTAACGCGCCTATTTGAAAAAGCAGGGATTGACCCTGAGTATTACTTAGTTGTCGATTCGTCTTCGGATTTGCCTTACGATTTTTATCGTCCAGGTGAAGAGGAAGAACGGCTTCCGATTCATTTGCTGATGCCGAATGGGGAGTTGAAGGAGCTATCCAGAGAGTCTGAAATCGTGGATGCGATATCCGGGAAGAGAAGAACTGACCATAAGCTCTACTACCCGGCCGATTTCCTAAAGGATGACTCAGGTGATGTGAATATCAAAAAGCAAATTCGTGCCCTTTTAGAAATATAAGACTGTTTTGGTGTCTGACACCTAAATGGAGTAGGAGTTGACGAACGTTGTTAAAAGATCATGCTAAGCTGATGCAGGCGATCCTCGTTTCCGGTGAAATTGTCGGAAGAAAGAAGCTGCAGAAGATGATATATATTGCGAAAAAAGTTGATTTCCCTTTTCAGGAGCGGTTCCAATTTCATTTTTATGGGCCATATTCAGAGGAATTGACCACCCGTGTCGAAGAGCTTTGTAATATGGGTTTTCTGAATGAAGTAAGGGAGAAAAAAGGCGGCTATTTTCAATATCGGTATACATTGACCGATACGGGGAAAGAGTTTTTGAGCTTAAATGAAGTGGACATGCCGTTTTTGCAAGAGTGCCTTATCGATATGAACGACCAGAATGCTAGATTCCTTGAGCTGGTTTCGACGGTTTTATATTTTGATAATCTTCCAAAGGAAGAAGTCGCAAACAAGGTGTTCACCTTAAAAAGCAGCCAGCGCTACACCGAAGCAGAAATCGATGACGCATATCAATATATTGAGGCGTTGAAAGGGAAAATACAATAAAAGAAAACGCTTGGACCAACTTGACGTCCAAGCGTTTTCTTTTAGATATTAATGTCCGTCCCAGGGGGACAAATGTCCGCGGATGGTGCCTGACACCAAAGTTGTAACACCAAAGTTCATACCAAAGTTGACACCAACAACAATTTATTTGTCGCTGAAGCGGACGCCGCCGGTTGCGTAGTGGTTTTTGCTCATTTCTTCGATGAAGACGGTGATGTTTTCTTTTGGTGCGCCGGTTGTTTCGCTGACAGCGACGGTTACCTTTTCGACAAGCGCCCGCTTTTGGTCTTCAGTACGGCCTTCGAGCATTTTTACTGTAACATATGGCATTACGTTACCTCCTTTTCATCATAACTTATAGTAGTGTTCCACAAATATTGAAAAAGTGCAATAACAGTGGTTACTTTTGGTTTTCTTTTTCCAAGCGGTTTCATGTATACTTAAAGGAAATAGACAGAGAAACGGCATCAAAAGGAGGAGAGGCAGGATGGAAGGATTAGAAGGATTTCTTAGATATCCGCTAAGTATGATTCCCTATGTAGTGATTACCCTGGCGGTGGCCTTTACGGTCCATGAATTTGCTCATGCATTTGTGGCCTATAAATTCGGGGATCAAACGGCGAAAAACCAAGGGCGCCTCACGTTGAATCCGCTCAAGCATCTGGATCCAATCGGAACCCTTCTCATTTTTATTGCCGGCTTTGGCTGGGCCCGTCCTGTACCGGTGAATCGTTTTTTCTTTAAAAAGCCGCGTCTGGCAAGCATACTCGTCTCGGCGGCCGGCCCGCTTAGCAATTTGATTTTGGCGGTGATTGGCTTTATCGTCGGTTACGGGTTAAGCCGCTTTGGCATTTCGACATCGGAAGTCATTAATAATTTCATCAATATTTTTATCAACCTGAATATTGTCCTGTTTGTCTTTAACCTGCTTCCGTTCCCGCCGCTTGACGGCTACCGAATCATTGAAGACTTAGCGCCTAATGATGTCCGGGCTAAAATGACGCAATATGAACAGTACGGCTCACTGATTTTTCTAATACTAGTGATTACCCCGCTTGGCCGCTATACGATTCAGCCTATTATGAATAACCTAATCCCCTGGGTAACAGACGGATTAAGCCATTTCTTTTATACATTGTTTTTTTAGAGGAGGAAATCGCTTCAATGGAAGAGAATAAGAAAAAACTAGGCTTTAATATTATAAAAAAAGATCCATTAGACGGCCATAAAGGCTTTGGGAAGGGCGCGTTAACCCTTGATAATGTTTCACCTGTCATTATTGATGTCGAGGCTGGAGAGGCAGTGATTGATGTCGGTGCGATGCATGCCCGAAGTACCGTTGAAAAAGGAATCAAATTTTTGGCAAAAAAAGAGGAAGTGCCAAACGGCAAGCCATATTGGCTCGTCTGGGTCACGATTGACCGCAATGAAGAGGGGCCCTATTATGCCGGCGTGACCGCTTGTTATATGACAGTAGACCGGGAAATACGCCGCGGCTACAAGTCTCTGCCTGAGCATGTGAACCGCATGGATAAGTCCTTGAAACGCCATATCATTGTAGAAGATATGGATCCAAAATCAAAAAAGGTATTAGCGGACTTTCTCCTCGCCCATAATGAGGTATTGTGGAATAATTCATCTGAAGAACTGAAAAAAGGTCTTTCGGCAGAATAGGATAATTTTTACTTGTAGTTTTTTAGAAAAATGGGTAGTATTATAAACAGTGTGTAAGCACTGTAAAACTAGGACAGGAAAAGCTCCGGAGTGATCCGGAGCTTTTCTCATTATCCTAGTAAAATTTAATTATCCCACGGCATAATCTTCTTGTACCACGGTGTTTTCTTCGTTTTCTTCTTGGCTGCCGAGCTTTCATCGGCATGTTTTAAATGCTCGGTACAATATTCCTTTGGTTCTGTTCCTTCAACAAAGTAGGTGAAGCGGCGGACAGGACAATCATCTGTTGCCAGCTTGCCATTCTCTGGGTCGACATATACACCGATAACGCCGTCCTTCGGCGGCTTAAAGGCTTTTACAGGCTTGCCTGATAAGGCTTCCTCCATAAAATTTGCCCATATATTTTTCGCGTACGTTTTCTCAGCGGTAAGCTCGAGCGGCTTGCCGACATCATAGCCCGCCCAAACAGCTGTAACAAGCTGCGGTGAGAAACCAATCATCCAGCTGTCGGTCTCTGTTGATCCCGATTTTCCTGCATAAGGACGGGTAAGGTCTTTTATAACGGTGCTGCCGGTTACCTTGGCATAGCCATTAAGCTTCGAATCGAAGATGCCTGTCATCATTTGCGTCATGACGAACGCCTTCGCTGGGTCTAATACCTTTTCGGAATGACTTTCTCTTTCAAAAATAACATTTCCATTATAATCTTCTACTCTTGTAATTAAGATCGGCTGGACTTTTTTGCCGCCATTTGCAAACATGCTATAGGCATTGGCCATTTCAATCACGCGCACACCAGAGGTTCCTAAGGCCAGCGATGGCACCTGGTTCATTTTCGTGGAAAGGCCAAATTTCCGGGCGGTTTCAATTAAAGTTCCTTCTCCTAAAAATAAGTGTGTTTTAACGGCAAAAATATTATCGGAAACAGCCAGCGCCTGTGCTAGCGTGATTTCGCCATCCGCGTATTTGTTGTTAAAATTATGCGGTGTATAATCAGGTGTTCCATCATCAAAATGGAAGGTCGTAAACTCACTTCTCATCGTTGAGGATGGCGTAAAGCCATTTTCAAGGGCAGCGTAATAGAGCAGCGGCTTAATCGTTGAGCCTGGCTGTCTGATTGCTTGAACAGCACGATTGAAGGGACTCTTTTCATAATCCCTGCCGCCAACCATCGCTTTGACGTAGCCGTTTTTCGGGTCCATCGCCACAAGGCCGACCTGAATTTCCGAGGTGTTGGGCACATAGTTGTTGACCTGACTTTCGGCTGCTTTCTGATCCTTAAGATTTAGTGTCGTAAAGACCTTTAAGCCGCCAAGGGCAATCGTACGTTCATTTAAATGAAGCTGGTTCTTTAATGCATTTTTGACAGCATCCTGAAAATAAGGCGCCACCTTCACTTTTTGCGTATTGTGCACGCCCACTAAGGCAAGCGGCATTGCAGCGGCTTCCTGTGCTGCTTTTTTTGTGATGTAATGATTTTTTACCATACTGTCTAAAATGATCGCTTGGCGGTTTTTTGCATTTTTCATAGAAGCGAGCGGTGAGTAATAGCCTGGCCCCTTTGGAATGCCAGCGAGCATGCTGGCTTCAGCAAGGGTTAAATTGGCTGCCTTTTTGCCAAAATAATATTGGCTGGCCGCTTCGACACCATAAGCCCCGTTGCCGTAATAAATCGTATTTAAATAGCCTTCGAGAATATCCTTTTTTGAATAGTTCATTTCAAGGCGGATCGTATAGAACGCCTCAAGCATTTTCCGCTTCCACGTTTTGTCGTGCTCAAGAAAAAGGTTGCGGGCATATTGCTGAGTGATCGTGCTTGCACCCTGCACCTTGGCAAACGCTTGAACATCAGCAACCACGGCACCAGCAATCCGTTTAATATCAAACCCATGATGCTCGTAAAAATTTTTATCCTCAATCGATACAGTCGCATTCACGAGGTCTGGTGAAATATCCTTCATGCCAACCCAGTAGCGCTTTTGACCGCTGTTACTCTCGCCGATTAGCGTGCCATTATCGGCGAAAAATAACGTCGATTGCGGAACAGCCAGCGGCGGAGCTCCCAAGATTTTGGCATAGCCAAGGATGCCGAGGAAGAGAATGAGCATACAAATCATGCCGATCAAACTGATGAAGATGAGAGCACGCAAATATTTAATTGTTTTTCGAAACCCGTGATTAGTCATGATTTCCATTTCGTTCACTCCCTTTCCATTTTTTGAAAAATTAGATAGTAATAGTATTGAAAAAAGAGAGTCTTTTTAAACACTTTCTACCGAAAAATGAAAAATTTTCTTTAAAATTGCTAGACTTTTTTTTCTGGTTGTATTTCAATAGGTTGGGTAGTATAAAAATTAAAGGCAATTGTATGAAAATGAATGGAGGAAGATGAAGATGGCCATTTGGTTCACAGAGAAGCAAACTGAAAACTTCGGAATCACCATGAAAGTTAATAAAACCTTACATACAGAGCAAACAGAATTCCAAAAGTTAGATATGATTGAAACAGAAGAATGGGGCAACATGCTTTTGCTCGATGACATGGTCATGACGTCTGTGAAGGATGAATTCGTTTACCATGAAATGGTGGCGCATATTCCTCTGTTCACGCATCCAAACCCTGAGAACGTTTTAGTTGTCGGCGGCGGTGACGGCGGCGTAATCCGTGAGGTCTTAAAGCACCCAAGCGTGAAGAAAGCGACGCTTGTTGATATTGATGGAAAAGTGATTGAGTATTCTAAGAAGTTTCTTCCAGAAATTGCTGGCATGTTAGAGGATCCGCGTGTGGACGTGCGTGTGGACGATGGCTTTATGCATATCGCTAAAAGCGAAAACGAGTATGACGTTATTATGGTTGACTCAACAGAGCCGGTAGGGCCAGCGGTTAATCTATTTACAAAAGGCTTCTACGCTGGAATTTCTAAAGCATTAAAAGAAGACGGTATTTTCGTGGCACAGTCGGACAATCCATGGTTCAAAGCCGATTTAATCCGCAACGTGCAGCGCGACGTTCGCGAAATCTTCCCAATCACACGTTTGTATGTTGCCAATATCCCAACATACCCAAGCGGTTTGTGGGCATTTACCATTGGTTCGAAGAAATACGATCCATTAGAAGTGAGCGAGGACCGTTTCCACGAAATCGAAACGAAATACTATACAAAAGAACTTCACAAAGCCGCGTTCGTGCTGCCTAAGTTTGTTGGGGATTTAGTGAAGTAAATTATATAAAAAGTGAGGAATTTATTAATGCGTTTTGACGAGGCTTATTCAGGCAATGTGTTTATTAAAAGCCATCCAAGTTATGAGGAGAGCCAGGTTGTATTGTACGGGATGCCGATGGATTGGACGGTGAGCTACCGTCCGGGTTCACGTTTTGGCCCGGCACGTATCCGCGAGGTGTCAATTGGTTTAGAGGAGTACAGTGCCTATCTTGACCGCGAGCTTGAAGAGGTTAAATATTTCGATGCCGGTGATATTCCGCTTCCATTTGGAAATCCACAGCGAAGCATTGATATGATTGAAGAATATGTGGATCAGCTTTTGGCTGCGGGTAAGTTCCCGCTTGGCATGGGCGGAGAACATTTAGTATCTTGGCCTGTTATGAAAGCTGTTTATAAGAAATACCCAGATTTAGCCATTATTCATTTTGATGCGCATACCGATTTGCGTGAGCATTATGAAGGCGAGCCATTGTCACATTCGACGCCGATTCGCAAGATTGCGGAACATATCGGGCCGCAAAATGTTTATTCATTCGGAATTCGCTCCGGAATGAAGGAAGAGTTTGAGTGGGCGAAGGAAAATGGCATGCATATTTCCAAATTTGAAGTGTTGGAGCCGCTAAAAGAAATCCTGCCGACTCTTGCCGGACGTCCGGTTTATGTGACGATTGATATCGATGTCCTAGATCCAGCGCATGCGCCTGGAACAGGTACGGTCGATTGCGGGGGCATCACTTCAAAAGAACTGCTCGCTTCCATTCATGAGATTGCTCGATCAGAAGTCAAGGTTGTCGGAGGTGACCTTGTAGAGGTTGCGCCAATTTACGACCCGTCCGAGCAAACTGCCAATACTGCGAGCAAACTAATCCGCGAAATGATCCTTGGCTGGGTGAAATGATTTTTTTCTATTGAAATAATAGTTTAGTGGTGCCTGTCCCATAGGGGCGGGCATCTTTTGATTTGTATAGTTTCAATGTTTATAATAGGTTAGTATGCGGAAAAAGTGCGCGGTCAATGATGTAGACTAGAATAATGAAAAAGAGCTTTACAAAGTTCCTTTTATAAAGGCTCTTTTCGTAAACTTTGTTACTTTTGGAACTTAATAAGGTTCATTTACAAAGTTCCAGGGCAATTTTCGCAAAAGTTCTTTCGAAAAGATGCCACGACGCTTCTTGTTATACGGGTTGATAAACCTATACGAAAAACAACATTTATGCGAAAATAGCCTTTACAAAAAGGAGTGTAATTGGTTGGATAACGCAGAAATTCCTATGAAGATTAAGGTGAAAACGACGATTGACCGGAAGGAGAGCTTTGAGCTCCAAGTTTTTGGCCAATACTTTAAAAAAGGAGAGGCAACCTTTTTAAAGTATGAGGAAGTGCAGGAAGAAGGCACGGTAAGGACAATTGTCAAGGTGTCTGGCAATGAGGCACTGATATTGCGGGGCGGTGCGGTGAAGATGCGGCTTCCATTTGAGCTAAATCGAACACTAAGGGGCAGCTATGAAATGCCGTTTGGCACGTTTGAAACGTTGACGCTGGCGAAACGGATTGAGCACACCGAGGAACGGATAGACATCCTTTACGATTTTGCAATGCATGGCGAGCATGCCGGTACATATCATTTAGAAATAACATTTCAGGAGGAGCGGAAATGAATATAGTTGAACAGGTACAAAGTAAGCTTAAGGAAGAGATACGCGCAGCGGTGCTGAAGGCAGGGCTTGCAGCTGAGGAACAGATTCCCGATGTGATTCTGGAAACTCCGAAAGAGAAGACGCACGGGGATTACTCGACAAATATGGCGATGCAGCTTGCAAGGGTTGCAAAAAAGGCACCGCGAATGATTGCGGAAAGCTTAATTGAAAATTTCGACCGCTCAAAGGCTTCGATTGAAAAAATTGAATTGGCGGGCCCGGGCTTTATTAATTTTTATATGAATAATGCTTATTTAACAGACTTGATTCCAACGGTACTCGAAGCTGGTGATAAGTAC
Organism: Paenibacillus sp. BSR1-1; assembly: GCF_030403775.1. GTDB lineage: Bacteria > Bacillota > Bacilli > Bacillales > Cytobacillaceae > Neobacillus. The sequence goes on along the minus strand of NZ_JAQMWQ010000011.1, from coordinate 1,536 downwards.
GGCGAAACAACGGTTGGCGGAAATCAAAAAATCCAGGTCGAGTTTGTTTCTGCAAATCCGACTGGTGACCTGCACCTAGGACATGCCCGCGGTGCGGCGGTTGGCGATTCGCTGTGCAATATTTTGGACATGGCCGGCTATGATGTTTCCCGCGAATATTATATTAATGATGCCGGCAACCAGATCAACAATCTGGCATTATCGGTGGAGGCGCGTTATTTCCAGGCGCTTGGAATGGATAAAGAAATGCCGGAAGACGGTTATCATGGGGCCGACATTATCGGCATTGGCAAGCGTTTGGCTGAGGAATTCGGCGACAAATATGTTGGCGTTCCTGATGAGGAGCGTTTTGAGTTTTTCCGCGAGTATGGCCTGAAGTATGAAATGGCGAAGTTGAAGCGTGATTTAGAGGACTTCCGCGTTGGTTTTGATGTGTGGTACTCAGAAACCTCACTTTATAAAAACGGCAAAATCGACCATGCGCTCGAGGCATTGCGGGCGAGCGGCTATATCTATGAGCAGGACGGCGCAACCTGGCTGCGTTCGACAGACTTAGGCGATGATAAAGACCGCGTGTTGATTAAGCAGGATGGTTCTTATACGTACTTGACACCGGATATTGCATATCACAAGGACAAGCTGGAGCGCGGCTTTGAAAAATTGATTAACATTTGGGGTGCGGACCACCATGGCTATATTCCTCGGATGAAAGCGGCAATTCAGGCACTTGGGTATGACCGCGAGGCGTTAGAGGTAGAGATCATTCAACTTGTTCACTTGTATAAAAATGGCGAGAAGATGAAGATGAGCAAACGGACAGGAAAAGCCGTCACAATGCGCGATTTGGTTGATGAGGTCGGCCTCGATGCGACGCGTTACTTCTTTGCGATGCGCAGCTCGGATACGCATTTAGATTTTGATTTAGATTTGGCGGTATCGCAATCGAACGAAAATCCGGTTTATTATGCGCAATATGCCCACGCGCGGATTTGCAGCATTCTGCGTGCCGGTGAAGAGCAGGGCATTAAAGTAGATACTAGTGCGGACTTTTCATTGGTGGGGTCTGAAAAGGAAATCGATCTGTTGAAAAAGCTGGGCGAGTTCCCCGCTGCAGTAGGGGAAGCCGCTTTGAAGCGTGTGCCGCACCGCATCACGAACTATATTTTTGAATTAGCTTCCGCCTTCCACAGCTTTTATAATGCTGACAAGGTACTGGATTTTGAGCAGCCGGAACGCAGTAAGGCGCGCCTCGCGCTTGTGAAGGCCGTAAATATTACGTTAAAAAATGCATTGGCGTTGATCGGGGTTTCGGCTCCGGAAAAGATGTAATAAGGTTTAGAGGCTCCCTTTTTAAATAAAGGGGGGCTTTTTTTTTGAAGTGGCCGATAAAAACGGAAAACCGGCTGATAAAAAGGATAAAGCGACCGATAAATACAATAAACCCTTTTAGGACCCCTTAATCCGTTGGACACGAAAATGCTTAATTATTACACTAGTAACAAGCAAAATATCGTGAAAGGGGGTCTTTAAATGCCT
>NZ_JAQMWQ010000010.1 GCF_030403775.1 Paenibacillus sp. BSR1-1 | reverse complement strand
ATTAGCTCATAAAATAAAACGTTGGCTTCGTTTCAAATGAAACGAATATTATTGTTTGTTGACGTTTTTGTTTGTTTAGTTTTCAAAGAACAAATTTTATTATCGCTCACAAGCGACTTTATTAATATAACACATCGTTTTTCATAAAGTCAATAACTTTTTTTGAAAAACCGTCACTCACGAAAACTTAATTAAATCGTTTCGCAGCGACGGTTATAAATATACCAAGTAATTATAAAAAGGTCAATAAGTAATTTCGTTTTTTTACGATATTTTTTTGCTCACACGATAGCACCGGTGGAAAACACCTTGACCCTTCGTCTCAACATTAACAACTTCAATCAAATGTTTATCAAGCAAATATTCAAGAAGAACTGCCATATCAACCGAATAAGGTGCCAATTCAGTTTCAGTCATGATTTCATTAAACATCCAATGGTCTTTCGTACTTAGTACCTCGAGTAAATGAGCTGCTCCAATATTTATTCGTGAATGGATCATAAATTCACTGGCCAGAAATAAAAGTTCTAATCTTTTTTCAAGAGTTTCTTCACTGTTAACAAGCTCTTCATATAACTTAAATATTTCCGGTTCTATTTGTTTCACTTGATGCCAGACAGTAAGTTCAGGATGAAGCCCATTTTCGATAACCTCTAATCTTGCAAGGTGATGCAATGAATGAACAACATGATTATAAGCATCCAAGAACTGTTTATGTTCAAATAGTGCTTTTCCGTCTACGTACCGTCGAATTAATTTTGCAAATTCTAAGCCCATTTTAATTTTTCGACCGTTAAAAGGAAATTCACGCAGCTCAGTTTTTAAATTTTCTACATATTCATTTCGGTCAAAAATAATTTTGGCATTATGAAGCCATTCAAATATTTTCCGATTAGAACCAAACAAAAGCCATTCTTGCAACTTTGATTCAGTAATAACATGCATAGCTGCCTTATGGTTATCATAGGTATAGTGCTTTATGAAGATTGGCTTGTCTGCCTCTTTTACGATGATTAAAAGAATTGCATCAAATGAATCTGTTGTTTGGCTTGATTTTTGTCTTTTTTCAACCAATAAAACTCCTAAAGTATTTAATTGGCTTGCCCTTTCTTGATAAATAGGACGAAGAATGTCTTCCATTCATCATACCTCCATTTTTCTCGATAGCATTATAACTTCGACAATGATGATAAATCTCCTTCTAAAATCGAAGACAAAATTCGACATTCTTCTTCAACCTTTTTTCTCTTTACATAAATATGGTATAGTTTCTATAGGAGGGAGAAACTACATGGTTAAATATTCAAGTAAAATAAATAAAATTCGCAGCTTTGCATTAGGACTAATTTTTATCGGCTTTATCGTTATGTACGGAGGCATCTTTTTTCGTTCCTCACCACTTATTATGACCATCTTTATGCTTTTTGGTCTTCTTTTTATAATCGCAAGTACGGTTGTCTATTTTTGGATTGGAATGTTATCAACAAAAACCATTCAGGTTAAATGTCCAGGGTGCGGTAAAACAACAAAAATGCTCGGCCGTGTGGACATGTGCATGTATTGCCGCGAACCCTTAACACTTGATCCAAAACTTGAAGGCAGAGATTTCGATGAATCTTATAATAAAAATATAGAAAAATAAAAAGAGTTGACTTAAACGTAACAGTTTAAGTCAACTCTTTTTATTTACCGAAAAAGGCAATTTTAATGTACTTCTTTACTTACACACTCAGGACAGGATCCGTAAATCTCCATGCGGTGATTTGCCACTTTAAACCCGGTCACATGTGAAGCTAGATGTTCTACCTCATCCAATCCAGGATAATGGAAGTCAACAATTTTTCCGCATGATTCACAAATTATATGATAATGATGGGTTGTAACAAAATCAAAACGGCTTGATGCATCACCGTATGTTAATTCTTTTACAAGACCAACTTCACGAAATACTCGTAAATTATTGTAAACTGTCGCCACACTCATGTTAGGGAACTTTCCCTCCAGGGCTTTATAAATATCGTCTGCAGTAGGATGTGACATCGAGTTTATTAAATATTCAAGTATCGCATGACGTTGCGGAGTAATGCGTACCCCCGTTTCCTTTAAGGTATCCAACGCTTCTTTTAACTGGTTCATCGCCATGCACCTCTTTTCTAAAAAAGATTCTTAAATTATAATTGTTATAAATAGTTTACTAAGCGAATAGTACTTTTGTCAACATTGTAATACCATTAACTAAAATGAAAGTTATTCTTTACTATGCAAGGTTAGTTCATTAGCCCCAAGCTGGTTATTAACAAAACGGGCAGTCACAAATAATAGGTCAGACAGCCGGTTTAAGTATGCCAATACTAGCGGATTGACATCATCCCCTAATGTAACTGCACACCTTTCCGCTCTCCTGGCAATAGTTCTCGCAACATGAAAGGCACCACCCGCAGGATGTCCACCCGGTAGTATAAAATTTGTTAATTCAGGTATGACTGCGTTCCATTCATCAATTTGTTTCTCCATCTCTTCAATATCTGCGGAAACTAATGACCACTTCACTTCTTTCCCCTTTGGAGTTGCCAGCTCTGCGCCCACATGAAAGAGATTCGTTTGTATTTTATGATATACTTTTTCAATTATTTCTTTCCCTTGAAAATTTTCCTGTTTAAGATAACTTAATGCCAGCCCAATCATGGAATTCGTTTCATCACAGGTTCCGTATGCTTCTACTCTTAAATCATTCTTAGCAACCCTTTGCCCATAAATTAGAGAGGTAGTTCCCTTATCTCCAGTCTTTGTATAAATTTTCATTTGCCAATCCCCCTAGTTAAGGATACTTATATGTATCAAAACTTTTCCTTCATCATATCACCGTTTTAGACCTTTAGAAAACTTAAAACCGTTGAGTTCCCAGATTTCTGCATAAAAAAAGGGCCGCTTTGGACCCAAAATTTATCTGAGGAGGTATGCCCTAATAAAATGATATTCAGATACTAGTATCTTGCATTGGACAAAAGCCTTTTATATCAAAAATAGGCTAGAAAAAAATCCACTTATTGATTCTCACGTATGTAGGATAATGCTTCTTCTACATGGCCCTTAACTTGAACTTTTCTCCACTCTTTTACGACTTTCCCATCTTTATCAATGATAAAGGTGGATCTTTCAATTCCCATGTATTCTTTGCCAAAGTTTTTCTTTAACTTCCATACATCATAAGCTTCCGCTACCTTATGATCAGTGTCAGCGAGCAGCAGGAATGGCAATCCATACTTCTCCACAAATTTTTGGTGGCGATCAACGGGATCTGGACTGATTCCTAATATAATAGCATTGACATCATTAAATTCCTGATATTGATCCCTGAAATCACATGCTTCCGTTGTACATCCAGGGGTCATATCTTTTGGATAAAAATAAAGCACTACGTTTTTCCCCTTTAATTGAGATAATGTAATGATCTCACCATTGTTGGCTTCTAAGGTAAAATCTGGTGCCGTTTTTCCTATTTCAACAGTCATTTTATTCACTCCAAATGTAAAATATTCCTATACATAGCTTAACCTTTCTTTCCATACATAACAACTATCCAAATCATCATATTACATATCCCGTTCAAACATAACTTTAGCAACAAATGCTGCGGGCAAGGTATAGCCAATTAACGCTTCCGTTACAGTAATGATTCTGCCAATACCATGGGGAATGACATCCCCATTTCCTACCGAAAAAAGAGTCATGGCACTAAAATAGAAGCTCGTTTCAAAAATATTATTCCTATTTTGCGGATTCACTTCGATTAAAATGGATATTCCAATTAATTCAAATAGCAGATAAATGAGGCCAAAGCCGATAATAACAGTTAAATAAACCGAACCTAAATAAAGAAAATTATCAACCGATACCAGCTTTCCCTTAAGCGTATTCGGGATAAATAAAGTCCTTAAACTCATAAAAATACAAAAAATAACGACTGGAAGCAGGAAATAAAACAACCCATTCACCCCTAAATCAACGTGAGTTATTCTATTTCTATGCAGGCTTGTTCCATAAAATATCAAATTGAGGAAGCTTTAATTTCCTGCCCCTCTATATTTTTTTACTCCTTGATTCCAGAGAAGCACCGAAACGATAAAAAAGATAATACCAATCACTGGTGTGATAAACGAATACCAATACCACTCTGTTTTTTCAAGAAAAAAAGCAGCAGGATATACCCCGACAAACGCAAAAGGCAGCACCCATGTTAAGACAAAACGAATCAATTTGTTATAAATATTAACAGGATATCTCCCATAGTTACTAATATTGTACATCATCGGCATTAGGGAGGTTCTGGCGTCGGCCCAAAAGCTGATGCAGGCAATCATAATAAAGACCCCTCCATACACAAGAGCGCCTCCGGCAACGAAAACGACAAATAAGATAGGATCATACCACTCCACACTTAACCCAAGCCTGCTCCCCGCATAAAACATGACCGCTAATCCAGTTATAGCCCCTAGTAACGATTCCAGTTCCAGACGCTCGAGGATAATTTGAAATAGACTGTGAATGGGTCTGGTTAAAATACGATCAAGTTCCCCTTTCACGATATACCGTTCATTAAAATCCCAGATATTAAAAAAAGCAGAAAAAACCGCAAAAGGAACTAAGAAAAATCCATAGATAAAAATAATTTCGTCCCGGTTCCAGCCGTTCAGCAAATTGGTATGACCAAATACAACCAGGATAAAAACGAGATTAATGGCCTGCGATAACAAATCAGAGAAAAATTCTACAAATATATCAGCTCGATATTGAAGTCTCGTCTTTAAATATTGGGATATATATTGAAAAAACATGCTGAGATAAAACATCGATTAACCCCCTTGAATGATCAGCTGTTTCTTTGCCATATGCCACAATAATTGGATCGGGATGATTAAAACTATCACCCAAATGCATTGCTGCCCTATTGCTTCTATAGCCTGATGCTGGGAGAAGCCTTTAGTAAAAATCATACTTGGCAAATAACTGATTCCTTGAAAAGGGAGAAATTTCATAAACTCCTGTGCCCAGCCAGGAAAAAAATTAATCGGAAGGAGAAGACCTGAGAACAAATCAATGACCACACGTTTAGCTCGTATAAGGCCTGTATTATTGTAAAGGAAGAAAGTCGTGATCCCTGTTAATAAATTTAGCTCTGTATTAATAAAGAAGCTTAAAATGATGGAAACAGCAAATAACCCCCAAACGCTTAGGTCCCATGTAAACTCAATCGGGAACACAAAATAAACAATAATAAGGCCTGGTGCTGAGAAGAAGAATAATCTAAATATCCCTTCACCCAATCCTTGCATTGTTTTCATTCCTAGATAATTGTAAGGTCTGATCAGCTCAATCGCCACTTTTCCTTCCATGATTTCCATAGCCATTTCCCTGTCAAGGTTATTGAAGTAAAAGGCCCGTGCCATCCAAGAAACTGCCACATAGGTGGTCATTTGTACGACAGATAACCCCTGGATTTGCTCTTTCCCCCCATAAATGGCTGACCATAAAAAGTAATAGGCTCCTATATTAATACCGTAAATGAGAATTCCTGTATAATAGTTTGTCCGGTAGGCCAGCATCATTAAAAAGCGGATTCTAATCATCTCTAAATATTTATCCATGCTACTTGCCACCTTTCATTAAACAGCACCTTTTTCATATATATTGCGAATGATTTCTTCTGTTGAGGTTGCATTAATTTTAATATCCTTAATTTTAAAGGCTGCAACCACTTTGGCTATCACTTGTGAAATAAGTTCATCATTATCCTCTAAGGAAGCTGTAAAAATTTGCTCCTTTTCATCCAATTCCCACTTAACAGGTATTGCTTTTGTTAAATTTTTAACAGCAGCCATATCTACCTTCTCCAAAAATTGAAACTGCAGTTCTTTCCCTTCGCCCCATTTTTCCTGTAAGTTTCTTAAAGCCCCGTCATAGATGACCTTTCCTTCATCAAGCATTATCACGCGTTCACATAAAGCTTCAATATCAGATAAATCATGCGTAGTTAAAAGAATCGTGGTGTTATATTTTTCATTGATTTCTTTTAAGAACTCACGAATTTTCAATTTAACCAAGACGTCCAGGCCAATGGTCGGTTCGTCCAAAAATAGCAATGGCGGGTTGTGAATTAAGGCTGCAGCCAACTCACACCTCATCCTTTGACCAAGTGACAGTTTACGAACCGGTTTATCGAGCAGAGGTTCAATATCCAGCGTTTTAATTACGTGATTCATATGATTGTCATAGTGTTCATCAGTTACTTTATATACCTTTTTCAACAATCGGAAGGACTCTTGAACAGCGATATCCCACCATAATTGTGATCTTTGACCGAAAACGACACCAATGGTTTGGACGAATCTTTCCCGCTCTTTATGAGGATTCATGCCATTTACAGAAATTTTGCCGGATGATGGTGTTAAGATGCCTGTCAGCATTTTTATCGTCGTTGATTTTCCCGCACCATTTTCACCGATATAGCCAACCATCTCCCCTTGTTTAACAGTAAAACTGATATCATTCACAGCAGGGACGACTTTATAGTTTCTCGTTAATAAATCTCTAAACGCACCCTTCAATCCCGACCGACTTGAGTATGCTTTAAATTCTTTTCGTAAGTTTTCTACTTCTATTGCGTTATTCATTCTTCAACCTCCTGAAACTTGCCCTATTTAGTTTAGCCAAATAGGGTGGTATAAACAACTATCGAGCATTCCTATAAATTTTCTAATTTTTAAAACAGATAAAACTGATGAAAAAAGTGCTAAAATAGATAAGAAAAATATAAGGAGGTAAAATTGTGCAATTTACCAATTCAGAACGATTACATAATGAAGCTTTAGAACATATCGTAGGCGGAGTTAACAGCCCATCACGCTCCTATAAAGCAGTGGGCGGCGGTGCTCCAGTGGCGATGGAGCGTGCCCAAGGTGCATACTTCTGGGACGTGGATGGTAATCAATATATCGATTACCTTGCAGCATATGGACCAATTATTACCGGGCATGCCCACCCACATATCACCGAAGCCATTAAAAGTGCGGCAGAAAGTGGGGTCCTTTACGGAACCCCAACACCACATGAGGTAAAATTCGCAAAAATGTTAAAGGATGCCATTCCTTCATTAGATAAAGTCCGCTTTGTTAATTCAGGAACAGAAGCAGTCATGACAACAATCCGCGTGGCCCGAGCATATACCGGGCGGGATAAAATCATCAAATTTGCTGGGTGTTATCACGGCCACTCTGACCTTGTTCTTGTTGCCGCAGGATCAGGCCCTTCCACTCTCGGAACCCCAGATTCCGCTGGTGTTCCAAAAAGTATTGCTCAAGAAGTAATTACAGTACCATTTAATGATATTGAGCCTTTTAAAGAAGCATTAGATAAGTGGGGCGACCAAATTGCAGCGGTTTTAGTGGAACCCATCGTCGGTAACTTCGGTATTGTTGAGCCAAAACCAGGCTTCCTGCAGCAAGTAAATGAACTGACGCATGCTGCAGGTGCACTTGTCATTTACGATGAAGTTATTACGGCTTTCCGGTTTATGTATGGCGGTGCCCAGGACCTTTTAGGAATTCAGCCAGACCTTACAGCACTCGGAAAAATAATCGGCGGCGGATTACCAATCGGTGCTTATGGCGGACGAAAGGAAATCATGGAAAAAGTGGCTCCCCTTGGTCCTGCCTACCAAGCAGGAACGATGGCAGGAAATCCTGCGTCAATTCTTTCAGGCATCGCCTGCCTTGAAGTTTTAAAGCAGGAAGGAGTATATGATTATCTTGATCGTTTAGGGGCAATGCTGGAAGAGGGTATTTTAGAAGCAGCGAAAGAATATGATATTCAAATAACGATAAATCGTTTAAAAGGTGCATTTACTGTTTATTTTACAAATGAAACAATTGAAAACTATGAGCAAGCTGAAAATACGGATGGAGAAATGTTCGCCAAATTCTTTAAACTTATGCTTCACCAAGGAATTAACCTGGCCCCATCAAAATACGAAGCCTGGTTCTTAACCATTGCACACACAGAAGAGGATGTTGAAGCAACCTTACACGCAGTACGAAATGCATTTTTTTCACTAAATGACGAATAAATATACATTTTTTTATGCACTACCGGGAGTGGAAATCACTCCCTTTTATTTTTGAAACATTCATGAAAACGGTTACATAGACAACTTTCCTCATTTATCCATCACATAAATACCTTCATTTTTTTATCCAAATCTTTGTATATTTATTTGATTTCTGAAAATTCATATGATACTATTAAATTATCATTTTTATTTTTTCCTTTAACCTATTGCCTCAATAAAGAATCGCATCATTACTAAAAGAACAAAATTATTTTCACAAAATAAAAAGTTTCATAGGAGGTGAAGCGGCTTCCGAAGGTTTTTCCGAAGAAGCCCAACAAAATGACACAAAGATGGACCCCTTCCCTATTTAAAGATTTTTATAAACACGAACACGATGCCTGCGGAATCGTTGCTTGCCTTGAAAAAAGTAAGCGTCCTACGAGAAAAAATATTTTCGACTGTATCGATGCACTTGTAACAATGAACCATCGTGCCGGCTTCATCAATGGTGAAGGCGATGGTGTAGGAATTCATACTGATATTCCTGTTGAACTTTGGAAAGAAAAATTGCGCCAGGCTGGCCTTGACCCATTATTAGCTGAAAAAGAGGAATTTTCGGTAGGCCACGTCTTTATCAGCCAGAAAGTTAACTGGGAATCTACTAAACAAGAACTTCAACAAAAGCTGGAAAAATATGAATTAGAACTAATTTTTGAGACGGATGAGGTTACAGATTCATCTGCGCTTGGACCGATAGCGATTCAAGAAAATCCTGTTTTTTGGCAATTCGCCTGTCTTTCAGCCAAAAAAGGCCAAGAACTTAACAAGCTTCTATTTGAAGCACTAGTTGATATTGAAAAAAATGAGCACGTCCATGTTGCTTCATTAAGCCAAAATCATGTTGTCTATAAGGTAATGGGCGCTGGAGATATTCTTCCACGATATTATCATGACCTAGCTAATCCACTTGTTGCTTCAACGATGACTCTAGGCCATAATCGTTATTCAACGAATACTCTTTCAAGCTTTTTCCGTGTTCAGCCTTTTAGTGTACTAGGCCATAATGGTGAAATTAATACAATCGCCAAGCTTCGCGACGAAGCAAAAATGATTGGTGTTCCACTTGTTAAAGACGGAAGTGACTCTCAGGATTTAAGCCGAACAATGGAAACATTGATTTGCCGGGAAGGATATTCCCTATTTGAAGCAATGGACCTCCTGTTCCCGCCAATCGTTAACGAAATTAAGGCATATTCAAATGAGCTGCAAGATTTATATACCTATTTAAGAGAAGCATGGGGCCACTTTGCTCAAGGCCCAGCAGGAATTATCTCACGCTATGCGGATGAAGCTGTATTTAGTGTCGATGCACTTGGCTTGCGTCCACTTTGGATGCTTGAAATTGAGACATCCTATCTCTTCTCCTCTGAACCTGGTATTATTCCATCTAGTGAATATGTGAATGATCCTAAGCCATTGGCGCCTGGTGAAAAAGTAGGTTTCAAATGGAACGGAGAACAATTGGAAGTTTACGAGCAAGCTCGTTATCAAAATGAAGTATACAGCCGTTTTACAAACCGTTTAAATCTAAGCGAGTCTAGATTGCGTTTACAGCCGCCTTCATTGAATAAAACCGTAACGATGAATTATCCTGATAAAATTCATAACGGTCAATACAAGGCTTTTGGCTGGGAGAGGGATCACATCCAGTTGATTGAACAAATGGCTGAAAAAGGAATTGAGCCTATCCGTTCTCTTGGTCATGATGCTCCGCTTGCGGCACTTAATCCAGAACGCATTAATATTGCAGATTATATAAAAGAAAGCGTTGCGGTTGTAACCAACCCTGCCATCGACCGTGATCGTGAAACAGAACATTTCTCAACACGTGTCATTATTGGCAAACGCCCTACTCTATTCGTAAAAGAGGAAACGGAAACTGTTGTTGAATTGACTACACCACTTTTATTAGAGGGAAAAGCAGGTTACACTTGTTCAGAGTCCATCGGACAGCCTAGCTTTGATCAACTTGTACAACATTTCCAAGAACAGAAACTAGTTGCGTTTATCTCAACCACCTTCCATAAAGACGAAGAACTGGACGAAGCTCTAGAAAGACTTTCTGCTGAAGCCGTGCAAGCTGTTCAAGCAGGAAAAACCTTGCTTGTTCTTGATGACGCTAAAGCCCATCAAGAAGATTCGTACTGGATTGACCCGCATTTAGTTACTTCTGCGATTGATCAAGCATTAGTTAAAGCAGAGTTAAGAAGAGATTGTTCTTTATTGCTGCGTTCAGGAGCGATTCGTTCTCTGCATGATATTATTACTGTTTTTGGTTTGGGAGCAGATTTAATCAGCCCTTATTACATGTTCTTAACGGTTTTGGATGAATCCACTACACCACTAACCAACTTATATAGCGCATTAACGAAAGGTCTAGAAAAAGTAATCTCTACCATTGGAATTCATGAGTTAAGAGGTTACGGCCGATTATATTCAAGTATTGGCTTACATGAATCCGTTGCAAAAGTATTAAATATTGTTAACTTTTTTGGATCAGAAGAAATCAATTCTGGCTTTGATGCCATGAAACTGGATGCTTTAAAAAGAGCAGAAGATTACAATAACGATAAAGAACGTGTCGGAAAAACGTTCCACCTCTTCCCACGTATTTGGAAAGCAATTGGCGAAGTAGCGTCTACTGGTGACTATGGTGCTTACCGCGATAAAATCACGGAACAAGAAACGGAAAACCCAACAACCATCCGCCATTTAGTTCAGGTAAAGCAAAGCAATAAAGCCGTTTCACCAAGTGAAGTTGATATTCGTGTCGGAGACCATGATTTACCATTTATCATTTCTTCCATGTCCTTTGGATCACAAAATGAGATTGCGTTCCGTGCTTATGCTGAGGGTGCAGACCGCTTAAATATGGTCAGCCTTAATGGAGAAGGCGGAGAAATCAAGGATATGCTTGGCAAATATCCAAAGACGCGCGGTCAGCAGATTGCATCCGGACGTTTTGGTGTCAATGCTGAACTGTTAAACTCATCGAATCTGTTAGAAATTAAAATTGGCCAAGGAGCGAAGCCTGGAGAAGGCGGGCATTTACCTGGCTCAAAGGTAACAGCCAAAGTTGCTGCTGCCCGTAATGCCACACTAGGTTCTGACTTGATTTCACCATCAAACAACCATGACATCTATTCGATTGAAGATTTAGCACAAATGATTCAAGAATTAAAGACGGCTAACGATCAGGCAAAAATTGCTGTTAAGGTACCAGTGGTTCCAAATATCGGAACCATTGCAGTCGGTGTTGCCAAAGCTGGTGCGGATATCATTACACTAAGCGGATTCGATGGCGGAACTGGTGCAGCAAGAATTCATGCATTGCAGCACGTTGGATTGCCGGTTGAAATTGGCGTGAAAGCGGCACATAATGCCCTCCTTGAGAGCGGACTCCGTCATAAGGTTGAATTATGGGCTGACGGCGGTATGAAGAGCGCTAAAGACGTTATCAAGATCATGCTTTTAGGTGCAAACCGTGTTGGCTTTGGAACTTTATCAATGCTTTCAATTGGCTGTACGACTTGCCGCGGCTGTCACTTAGATACATGTCATGTTGGTATTGCCACCCAAATTGAAACTGAAGCACAGGCAAAGGATCACGGTCTGCGCCGATTTGTACCGCGACAATTAGATTTAGCGGTTCAAGGCATCATGAACCTGTTTACTGCTTTCGCTTCAGAATTAAAGGAACTCGCTGCTTCAGCTGGAATCAAAAATCTCCAAGATGCAGTCGGTCATTCCGAATTATTAGAGCAATTTAAAGGAGAAGGTCAGCTTAACCTCTCTCATTTGCTTAAACCTTTAGAAATCAGCCAATTTGCGAAAGTGGAAGCATCCAAATCCATTTCGGAAGCGCAAATGCAAGTAGCTGTAGGTGCAGAATATCTCGATGGAAGTGTAGAACAGCTTCATTCATCTAGAGAATTCGAAAGTGTTACTTCTGAACAGCGTGTACTCGGAAGCCGTGTTTCCTGTCACCGTGTTCGCGGCAGACTTGATGGTTCTTACAAACAGCTTCCTCCTGTACAGCTAAAGTATAAGGATGGCTCGATTCCTGGAAACGGACTTGGTGCCTATAACAGTGAAGGCATTGAAATTACTGTTAACGGCGGCGGTCAGGACGGGGTTGGTAAAACGTCCTTTGGCGGAAATATCCATGTCCTTAAGTCAAAAGGTAAAAATGGTTATTTCTATAATGGTTCAGTTGGAAAGGGCTTTGGTTATGGGGCACAAAAGGGTCTCCTAGTTGCCCAAGGAAATGCTGATGCTCGTGCGGGAATCCGATTATCAGGTGCGGATTTAATTATTGGCGGCCAGGTGAAAAAACCGCTTCCAGAAAAAGAAGCCGGCAACATTGGTTCTAATGCAAATATTAAAGGTTTTGCTTTTGAATATATGACAAATGGCCGAGGCCTTGTATTAGGAGATCCAGGACCATGGATTTGTGCGGGTATGACCGGTGGCGTTGTGTATTCACGAATTCAGCCTGAAGTGGGTCTAACGAAAGATGCCCTCAAGAAAAGAATTGCAAAAGGTGCAAAGGTATCTGTTGCTGATTTAAATGAAAAAGGAATACAAGATATTACTGAGTTATTAATAAAGTATACTGACCTTCTCGAGCAAAACGGTCAACCGGAAGAAGCAAACTCTCTTCGTTCTTTATTAACAAACCTGGAAGATCATTTCGTTCAGATTCTTCCAGTTAAGGAGCAAGCTGATCCATCCGTATCAACAGAGTGATTTATCAGTAACAAAAAACGCCCGCTTTTGACAAGCGGGTGTTTTTTTGTCACATTTTTTTGGAACAATACGTAAAAAAATTCATATAATTTCTCTTGATAAAATGCATGATTCCATGTATAGTACAGTATTGTTATTTATTAGTAAAATAAAGATAACCACTTATTTTGAAAGGAAACTATTTATAATGAAGTTAGGTGCCCGCATTTTCAAAACGGGAATAGCTATTGTTTTATCACTATACTTAGCCCAACTATTGCATTCACCTTCCCCAGTCTTTGCCGCCATTGCTGCCATATTCGCTATTCAGCCGACGATATACCGTTCCTATTTAACAATCATTGAACAGATTCAAGGTAATATTATTGGAGCTATAATGGCAGTAATTTTTGTTCTTGTGCTAGGTAATCATTATATTGTTGTCGGACTGGCAGCGATCATCGTCATTCTTCTAAATCTAAAGCTGAAACTCGAGAAAAACATTGGTCTTTCACTGGTAACATTAATTTCAATAATGGAAATACAAAGCGGAAGCTTTATTCAGTTTGCAGGAATTCGTTTCTCCACGATTATGATTGGGGTATTTTCAGCGTTCATAGTTAATCTCGTATTTATGCCGCCAAAATATGAAAATAAGCTTTATTTAAAAATAGCCGACACGACCGAAGAGATTATTAGGTGGATTAGATTAAGTACACGTCATGACTTCGATCATCAACTTCTCAAAACAGATATTGAAAAGTTAAAGGACAGTTATATTAAAATCAGTCAATTTTATTTAATGTATAAAGAAGAACGAAGCTATTTTAAAAGGATTACATTAGAAAAGTCACGGAAGCTTGTTATTTATCGGCAAATGACATCTACAGCTAAAAAAGCGCTTGATACGTTAAAAAAGCTTCATCGTTTTGAAAATGAACTGCTCCACCTGCCAGAAAATTTTCAGCAATCGATTCAGGAACAATTGGATTGTTTGATTTACCAGCATGAGCAGCTAATGCTCAGGTTTATTGGCAAAATCCCAACCCACCCAACGTATTCAGAAGGAACTGTTTGTTTAAACAAAAAAGAATTATTTGACTTATTTTTATCGCATCAAAAGGAATATGCCGAGAATAATCCTCCACATATGTATCACATAATGCAAATCGTTGCATCAATCATTGACTATAGTGAACAGGTTGAACATCTTGATACTTTGATTACAAGTTTTCATTCTTACCATGAAAATGAAGTTTCCATTGAAGAACCTTCTAACGAATAAAAACCGAAGTGGAATTTACTCCACTTCGGTTTCTTTATGTTCAAGAAGTTGAACTTGAAATAATCTAAAATAGTTCCCTTGCTTCGCCATTAGTTCTTCATGTGTTCCGACTTCAACAATTTGGCCATGTTCAATCAAAACAATGCGATTTGCATGAGTGATGGTCGATAATCGGTGTGCCACAATAAAGGTTGTACGGTCCTTTGCAAGCTCTTCTAGGGATTCTTGAATCGAATGTTCACTTTCTAAGTCAAGAGCCGATGTCGCTTCATCTAAAATAAGGATAGGCGGGTTTTTCAAAAATACCCGTGCAATGGCAATCCTCTGCTTTTGACCCCCGGAAAGCTTTACACCCCTTTCCCCTACCTTTGTATTATATCCTTCTGCCAGATTTAAGATAAATTCATGTGCATTAGCGGCTTTTGCTGCCTGGTAAACTTCATCATCCGTTGCCCATGGTTTTCCCAATAAAATATTATCCTTCACTGATTCACTAAATAGAATATTATCTTGGAACACAACCCCAATTTTATCCCGTAAAGTTTGAACCTTAAACTGACGAATATCTACACCATCTAGAGTAATCTTTCCTTTGGTTACGTCATAAAAACGCGGAATTAAACTAACCAGCGTTGATTTTCCGCCGCCGCTCATTCCAACAAGTGCAATGGTTTCTCCCTTTTTTACATCGATAGTAATATCTTTAAGTACTAGTTCCTCATTTTCATTATAGGAAAAGGATACATCCTCAAAAGAAATATCACCGTGTACCTCAGTACACTCTTTCGAATCCGGCTCGTCAACAATATCATATTTTTCATCCAATAATTCAAAAACACGGTCCATTGAGGCAAAGGATTGTGTAACAGTGGTTGAAGAGTTAACCAGTCTTCTTAAGGGATTATAAAGCTTGTCAATATAAGCAAAAAACGCCACCATCGTACCTAGTGTTAACTCATGTTGAATAACTAAAAATGCTGAATATCCTATCACAATTAATGGTGCGATATCTGTAATTGTGTTTACAGCAGAAAAGGACTTTGCATTCCAGCTCGTGTGCTGCAAGGCTTTTTCTAAAAAGTTTTTATTTTGCTTATCAAACTGGGTTTGTTCATATTCTTCAATCGCAAAACTCTTGATGACAGGCATCCCCTGCACCCGTTCATGAAGGTAGCTTTGAACCTCCGCTAGAGCTTGCGAACGAATCCTTGTTAACCTCCGTAAATTCCCAAAAAAGTACCTAATGGAAATAGCATAAAGTGGAAACAGCAAAATCGAAATTAAAGTTAATTTAACATTCATTGAAAACATAAGAATAATGGCAATAACAATAGTAGCGACATCCAGCCACAGATTCATCAACCCTGTTACAACAAACGTTTTCGTTTGCTCGACATCATTTATAACACGAGAAATAATTTCTCCTGCCCGGGTATTGGCATAATACTTAAAGCTAAGCTTTTGAATATGTTTATACATCGTATCACGAAGATCATATAAGATTTTACTTGATGTCCATTGGGCAAAATACTGCCGGTAATACTCAATCGGCGGCCTTAGAATCACAAAAATAACAATCATCATCCCCAAAATCAGCATTAATTTATGTATTTTTTCATCAGCTGATAAGGCGTGATTTCCTATAATGTCATCCACTACATATTTTATTAAAATAGGTATGATAAGCGGAATCGAGAATTTTATAACTCCAATGATGATTGTTCCGAAGATTTGCCATTTGTATGGCTTTACAAATTGAAGATATCTCTGAATGCTATTCAATCTTTTGCGGCCCCCTCTCTTTTTCGATAAGCACGTAAAAACCTGTTGATAAAATCAACAGGCACCTACGCTACCCTTTAACGTCTATATGTTAAATAACGCTCGTACCAAATATCAATAAAATCTGGTGCAAATGGGCCATTTCTTTGACGAATCCATTGAATCAATTTATCAACGTTTCGCTTGAGAATTTGGTCTATCACATCCGGATAATTCATTTCGCGGCGATGTCGCTCATACTCATCTTCGTCTAGCAAATTAAACGTCATATCAGGATACACCTTTATATCAAGATCATAATCAATATATTTAAGTGCTTCACCATCAAAAATAAACGGTGAACTGATATTACAGTAATAATAAATGCCGTCTTCACGGATCATTCCAATTACATTAAACCAGTATTGTGAATGGAAGTAACAAATGGCAGGTTCTCTTGTAATCCACGTCCTACCATCTGATTCTGTTACCAATGTCCGATCATTTCCACCAATCACTAAATGCTGTGACCCTTTTAAAACGGTTGTTTCTTCCCAGACGCGATGGATGTGCCCATTGTGTTTATAGCTATGTATTTGCATTGGTTCACCTTCGATGGGTACGCCCATGTTCTCCCCTACCTTCATTACTGAACGCTTTGTAACCTATTCTTTGAAAAATAATGACAAAAGGCAACAAAGAAAATTCCTACTTTCTATTATTATAACGGTTGAGAACAGAATTTAAAACAAAAGAGCCACATTTCAAGTGGCTCTTTGTAAAAATTTGCGAATTTTTTTCTTCATTTTCATTATTATTCATTACAAGGAAGGAGTTAAGCTCGATTCCCGATATGAATTAATAACCTCTTCAGTCTGTTTTTCAAACATGGACTGAATTTCTTTCAACTCTTTTTTCATAAGTTGAATATCAGTTTGAATACTTTCAAGATCGGTTTCGTTCTGTAATGTCTGCAATTCTTCTTCAATTTGCTGACAACGTTCAAGTTCAGCCTGAAGGTATAATAATTTTTCCATCGTTGCCATTTGCTCGGAAACTAATCGGTTAAAATGATTCATTTCCCTCACCGCCTTATTATTTGTACCTAATATGTATTCTTGAACAAACTTTAATCTCCTTTGACTACTTATGTAGACAAAAAGGAAGTTTTGTCGAAATCAGAAAAGCGGAAGCCCCTAGACGCTGTAGCTGGACAGTAATCAAAGTTCTAGGCAAAAATGAAGAAGGCACTCTTTCGATTGGAAGAGTGCCTTCAAGTTAAGGTTATTAGCTTTGGCCGAATTGACCAGCGTTGCCTTGGCCTTTACGGGCTTGAGATTGTTGGTTTTGTGCTCTTACTTCAGCAGCATTTGTTTCACTCGCGAATTCAGTACCAAATTGACCAGCTGCACCAGCTGCACCTGCACCAGCTTGGGAATTAGCATTTTGTTGTCTTACTTCCTGGATGTTTGTTCCAGCTGAAGTTTTGTTTGGCTGTTGATTGAAGTTTGCCATTGTAATCACCTCCACGAATATTAATGTATCCCTGCTTCGTGAAGATTATCCCAAAAAATTATTTAAAAATAATTAAACGAGTAAAGAAATTCCTCCATCAACGATGATAGTTTGTCCACGAATCATACTTGAATCATCAGATAATAAGAACATTACGGTGTTTACCATATCCTCAATTTCAACCATTCTCCCAGCAGGAGTTTTTTCTTTTGCTTCCTGAAGCAACTCCTCCCGATTAGGGAAATGCTTTAATGCTTCTGTATCTACCGCCCCGCCTGAAACGGCATTTACAACAATATTTTTTGGTGCCAGTTCAATCGCTAAATACCTTGTCAATGCTTCGAGAGCTGCTTTTGATACGCCTACCACAGTATAATTCTTTAGATACCGTATCGACCCTAGGGAACTTATACTGACAATCTTTCCTCCACCATTTTTCTCCATCAATTTCGCCGCTTCCTGGCCACAAAATAAAAGTGCTTTGCTATTGATGTTTAAGGTCCAATCCCAGTGTGATTCTTCCAGCTCCATAATCGGGCGCTGCACACCAGAAGCGGCATTATTGACAAATATATCTAAGCGGCCAAATTCCTGTTCAATTTGGGCGAACATATCTTTTATTTTGTCTACATCTCCAACATTGGCTTTTATTATTAAGGCTTTTCTGCCTAATGCCTCAACTTGTTCAGCAGTTTCTATGGCACCCTTCTTGCTTCTCGCATAATTAATGACAATATCATATCCCGCTTCAGCAAGCCGAAGTGCTGTTGCCTTTCCGATTCCCCTGCTGCTTCCAGTAATTAATGCTACTTTATGTGTCATTTTCCTTTTCCTTTCCTCAATCAAGTATAGCTTCTATTTTAACTTTTCCATGAATAGAAGACAATTAATCGGCCAAACACTAAGAGAAAATACCTTAACGAAGGGATGAAGATTTATGTATGCAGGACGGGATATGACAGAGCTTTCAATGATGGCTAAATCTGACTGGGAGGATAACGAGCTTGCTTTTTTTCATCATTCCCTGCAGCAAATTGCCCCTTATTTAAATAGCGAGGGTCAAACCATACATAGAGAGATTATTGAGGAAATTGAAAATCGCGGAGGGATCAAACACTAGAAAAAAAGAACGCCGTAACAAGGTCACGGCGTTCTTCCTATTTTTGTTCCTGATAAAGCTTTAACATTTTTTGATAGGAAACAGGAAAAGCGTATTCTTCCATTTCCGCTAACGAAACAAGCCGCCATTCATCACTTTCCACAAACTCGGAACATATTTTACCTGTATACACTTTAATATTCCAAACCAAATGTGAAAAAACATGCTCAATTTGACCGATAATGTGATCAAGCTTGACGGATAAATTCAGAGATTGATTAAATTGACCTGCAACTTCCTCGCGGTCAGCCTGCAATGGATGAACAATCTCCACGTTTGGAAATTCCCATAGATTTGCTAGTAATCCTGACGAGGGACGCTTATGAATGACAATCTTCCCATTTTCAGCTAAAAGAATAGCGGAAGCTAATTGTACATGACGTGTTTTTGTCTTTTTCGTTTTCACTGGCAGCTCATTTTGTACACCTTCATGAAACCCGTGGCAATGTTCACGAACTGGGCATAATAAGCAAGATGGAGAGGTTGGGGTACAAATCAATGCCCCTAATTCCATTAAAGCTTGGTTAAAGGCAGACGGATCATCATGTGAAATTAATTCCCTGACCGCTTTTTCAAAAATCTTTCGTGTCGATGGTTTCGCAATATCTTCCCAAATAGAAAGTATTCTTGATAAAACGCGCATGACATTGCCATCAACAGCAGGTTCCGGAACTCCATAAGCAATGCTTAAAATAGCACCTGCTGTATAAGGACCCACCCCCTTAAGTTTCGCAATTTCTTCAGGGGTGCTGGGTACCTTACTATTATAATTCTCTTTTACTTCCTTAACTGCAGACTGTAAATTCCGAACTCTTGAGTAATACCCAAGTCCTTCCCATGCTTTTAGAACTTTGTCTTCTTCCGCTTCGGCTAAGTCTTCGATGGTAGGAAACCATTCGATAAATCGGTTAAAATACGGAATGACAGTATCTACTCTTGTTTGCTGCAGCATTATTTCTGATACCCAGACCTTATATGGGTCCTGATCTTTTCTCCAGGGAAGGTCACGCTGTTCCGACTTAAACCAAGAAATTAAATCATTTTGAAAAGCATTTATATTGATTTCTGTAATATTTTTTAGTTCAATTAACATAACTTTAGGCCCTCCGTAAAAAACTAGCAAAAAGAAAAGCATTTTCGTTTTACAATAAGTTAATTTTTCTATTTTGACAAGAACATTTTAAAGGAGGATATTCCTTTTGGATACTGGAACTCATGTTGTCATGGGCATTGCACTAGGTGGTCTTGCAACCCTCGATCCAGCGGTGGCCGCCAGCCATGCTGCTACAACTAGTGTTTTAATTGCAACAATAGCAGGTTCTCAAATACCAGATATTGACACTGTTTTAAAACTGAGAAATAATGCCATCTATATTCGGAATCATCGCGGAGTGACCCATTCAATTCCTGCGGTCATCCTGTGGCCGCTCTTAATTGTGGCAGTCATTTATCCCTTTTTTCAAAGTGCAAATCTTCTTCATCTCTGGGCATGGACATTTGCTGCCGTTTTTATCCACGTTTTTGTTGATATATTTAATGCATACGGAACTCAAGCCTTAAGGCCATTCTCCTCAAAATGGGTGGCGCTCGGTGTGATTAATACTTTTGATCCGATAATATTTGGAATTCACGTTGTTGGGATCTTCATTTGGATATTAGGGGCAAATCCAGGCTATACTTTTCTGATTATGTATGCAGTTATCATCGTTTACTATTTAAGAAGATATCAGGCTAAGAAAAGAGTATTGCTTGAGGTGAGAACCCTTATTCCTGATGCTACAGAAATTATTATCGCGCCAACCATGAAGTTTCATCAGTGGCGAATTGCTGCCATGAATAAAAGCATGTTTTTTGTTGGCAGGTCAGAAGATAAAAAAGTAGAAATTTTGGATCGTTTTAAGCGTGTTCCTGTTCCGCAAACACCCTTAATTGAAGCAGCGAAAAAGGACGACAATATTTCCGCTTTTCTTTCATTCTCCCCGGTCTATCGCTGGGAAATAGATGAATTCAATGATTATTATGAGGTCCGTTTTATTGATTTGCGTTATCGAAGCAACGGTCATTATCCCTTTGTAGCCGTGGTGCAATTAGATTGTAATCTAAACCGAATTACCTCTTATACAGGCTGGGTGTTCAGCGAAAAGAAATTGCGAAAAAAATTAGGGATTATCCCTAGTTAAAAAGCAAAGCAAGTGACCTATAATCACTTGCTTTTTTAATGGAGAGTATTTTTTGCTTGCTCTAGAAAATGTTTATATTTCGGATTGGTCGCTGCAAATTCATGCAGCTTATCTCCGTAATGTTCAATCCATTGTTTTACAATTCTTTCTGTCATTTCACTTCCCATATATTCCCTGCCCGCTTTTGCGTATGTGGTTTCAAAATCCTCCCACAGCAGTTCTACCCAAGTCCGGGCTTGCTGATAGGAAAGCTGGTCATTTTTTCCTAAAAGCAGGTTTGCTAATTTTTCATGATAATCATTCATACACACACCCCATTTGCCATTTTCTTATAACATAACCGTAAAAATTTAAGCAGATACTAACATTACGTGGCAAGCATTGAAAAACAAGCTTTGCTTTTCACGTTTTTCTCATTCCCTATATGGAGGTACAGCATGAGAAATAAACAAACTGGGTTTCCAAATCAAAATAATAATAAGTTTGAGGGAGAACCGAGAGCTAAAGCAGAATATGCTTCAAAAAGAGCAAACGGAACTATCAACACACATCCTCAAGAGCGCATGCGCGCTTCCGGTGAACGTGACGACGAATCACCACAATTTTAATTTGTAATACTAAGACAAACCAGAGAATAGGTTCTCTGGTTTGTCACTTCAACTGCTTTAACAAGGATATCGGCAGTGCTTCTTCCTTACCATCACCTTTTAGCCGATACCCCCAAGCAAACACGCCATTCATATAGTCTATTTTAAAATGCTGGCCAGGGTCTCCTTCAATTTCGTAAATTTCCCCAGGTTTAAAGGATTCAGGGTTTAATAAATATGCCTTTGCCATTAAAACTTTTCTTTCAAGGACGGCAAATTCATTTACCATCCCCATTTGCTCTGCTTTCCTGGCTTTTTCTTGCAGACCAGCAATTTCCTGCCTTAATTCATTCTTAGTCATTTCACTATACCGCTTCTCCTGCTGCATCCCTATCCCTCCCATTTCTCTTTATTTTAGTATAGTTTTTTTTGTAAAATTAATAAAGGTAAAAAACATTTTGAAGGAGATAACTTAATGGAAACAATCATCGTAACTGGAGCCGGGACAGGCTTGGGAAAAGAGTTAGCACTTCTTTTTTCAAAAAAGGGGTATCATCTTTTGCTTGCTGGCAGAAATTCTGCTAAATTACTTGCTGCCAAAGATGAGATTGAAGCAAGTGGCGGTAAGGCTGATATCCTTGTGCTGGACATTCGGAAGAATGAAGAAGTTTCGGAGAAAATAAAAGATATTGGCAGTACCTGCCACATAACTGGATTGGTGAATAATGCCGGTGTAGGACATTTTGGGCCTTTTGAGGAGATAGATGGAAAGCAAATCAGTGAAATGTTAAATACTAATGTGTTGGGTACAATTTTTATGACAAAGGCAGTATTACCGCTTCTGCATGTTAAGAGCGAAGGAAGGATTATGAACATCATTTCAACTGCCGGTTTACGCGGAAAGGTCAATGAAGCCGTTTATGCAGCGAGCAAATTTGCTGTCAGAGGCTTTACAGAAAGCCTGCAAAAGGAATACGAGGGCAGTGGAATAAAAATTAGTGCGGTTTACATGGGTGGGATGGATACACCATTTTGGTCGGGCAGTGACCATATTAAAGATCCATCACGGCTAAGCTCGCCTAAACAGGTGGCTGAAAGGATTTTTGAACAACTTGATCAAAATGAGATTATTATTGAAAGTAAAAAATCATGACGGGCTTGTCATGATTTTTTACTTTCAGCTAAGTACCTCTCAATTAAATCGATCGGAAAGCCTTTCCGATATAAAGCTTGCTTCATCTTTTGCTCATATTCGAAACCGCTGAATTGAGAGTATTTCCGATGAGCTTTTTCCCCCTGAAACTTGATGGCTTCCATTTCCTCATCAACTTCTTTATTCACTTCATTTTCATTTACAGCAATTTGAATAACCTCAAAAGGATATCCTTTTCTAAGCAGCAATTGCTCCAGCTTTTGCTTTTGAATTTTAAAAGAGTCCTTCGAATTCTTTTTGAAGAACTTATCGCTCATTTTCGTTGCTTTATCTATCTGCTGTTCGAGCGGAAATTCCGCGAGAGCACGAAGACGGATTTCCTCCTCAATCCCTCTTTCCTTTAATTCCAATTTGATTAAATCAGGACCTTTATCAGTCGTATTGGCCTGTGTTCGTACATATGCAAAAGCATAATCCTCATCATTGATGTATTTCTGATTTGTTAATTTATGAACAACTTCCTCGATAACAGGTTCATCTACTTCTTTTTGAATAAGATAATCCCTAATTTCTTTCGCCGACCTCATTCTCCTAGCCAAATAATTTACAGCTAGATTATATGCCTTACGAATATCATCCTGAAACTGGATTTCCATGAAGGAAAAATCATCAATCTCCATGCCTTTTTTTAACTGAAATTTTATTAGTACATCACTATCAATACTAAAGGCAAATTCCTCGCCTTTTCCGTAATCCATAAACACATTAAATCGGTCTTGATTCTTCTGTTGTGTGGTGATTTTCGTAATAATAGCCATTTCCTTCACCTCAAGAATACTTTACCATATTTTTCATTTAATATAGTAAAATAAAAGCAAAAGGGGGTGTTTTTCATGAAAATTGCAATCGCAGGCGGAACTGGCTTTATTGGGAAGGCACTGGTAGAAGAATTCCTAAAAAACAATCATAAAGTCATTATTTTAACTAGAAGGTTACCTGCCATAAATAAAAATGACAGAATTAAATATGTACAATGGCTGAGTGAAAATTCAAACCCCATATCCGAACTTCAGAATACTGATATTTTTATTAACCTTGCTGGAGAGTCGATTAATAGCGGCCGATGGACAGAAAAAAGAAAAAACAAAATATTAATCAGCCGGCTTGAGGCTGTTAAAGAGCTATTAGAAATAATGAAAAAATTGGAACGAAAACCAAAGGCATTTATTAATGCCAGTGCAGTGGGTATTTATGGAACATCATTAGACAAGGTGTTTACAGAAGAAGAGCAAATACTCGGAAATGATTTCTTAGCTGAAACCGTCAAGCAATGGGAATACGAAGCAGGTTTTGCAGCAAAATTGGGAATACGCATTGCTTTTTGCAGATTCGGAATTATCCTTGATCGTAACGGGGGAGCATTGCCAAAAATTTCATTTCCCTATAAGGCTTTTATTGGCGGGAATATCGGCCATGGCCGGCAGTGGATGTCGTGGATTCACATTGAAGATATCGTCAAAGGGATTACCTTTATTATTGAAAACAAGAACATTCAAGGACCAGTTAATTTTACGGCACCTAACCCGGTTACGATGAGCGAGTTTGGAAAAACACTTGCTCTGGAATTACACCGACCTCATTGGCTGCCGGTTCCAAGCTTTGTCCTTCGATTACTTTTGGGAGAAATGAGTACATTAGTTGTCGATGGTCAAAACGTATTACCAAATAAATTATTGGATTCAGGTTTTAAATATAAATACACTGATCTTCAAAAAGCTTTACAAAATATATTTACTTAAATCAGTATCATTCCTTTCCTAAAAGGTAAAAATGGAAATAAGTACATAAAGTGCTTTATTTTTACCACATAGCTTGATGACGATTGACAAAAAAATGTTGAAAGGAATGAGCAAAATGGCTGAAAAGAAGAAAAAGGATAAGGATAGAGGGAAATACAGTCTTACTAGCATGCAAGAGGTATCCTATCAGCGGGAATTTAAAATGGCTGACCGTGCTGGCGGCTATGCCGACAGAAAAACGAAGCTTTAGAACACCAAATTTTTAAAGAATTTTCCATTAATGGACCCCTTTCAATTTGTTAAAACTAGAGTAGAGAGCATTTTTCCTCTCAAGAGTTAACATTTGAAAGGGGTTTTTGTGATGGGTCGTTCACACGGACATGGTTCACGAGATAAAAATAAAGCTTCACTTCCACAAGTGCCAAAAAACATGAAATCAGATGGACAGGATGTTGAGTTTTCGAAGGAAATGGCTGATGGAGCCGATCTTGAGGCACTGGCACGCGCTAATGCAGCAAACCAACGCGTTCAAAATCGAAATAGAAAATAATCCTAAAAAAAGAAGCAGGTTTGCCCTGCTTCTTTTATATTAATTTTTCATTGTTTTAACACTAATTCATGTTCACATTTTTTGCATGGGCTCTTTGGAAATAGCCTTTAACAAAGGGTCCTGTAAATCGGTCAAGTCCGAAGTAGTAAGCTCCAGTACCTGCGAATAATAGAATCAACGCTGCTGTATAAAGTATTGGATTAGTGCTTGTTGTTCCCGCAAGCATATCCGGCAAATAATGCGGGAATTGTAGCTAATCCCACGATTAACCCTATACCTACTAGCATTTCTCCCCAAGGAATCAAGACATTAAAGATATGAACAAGGTTTGATTGTGGATAGTGTGCATAATAATGTAGAATACCTATATTTAAAGGTTTTTAATGTGGATAAATCTGTGGATTAAAAGAGCATCCAATATACAGATGCTCTTTTTATTACCTATAATGCCGATACCTTTTCCTCGAATGACACAACTTCACTTTCAAATTCCCCAAGGATTGGAAAATAACTAATTGTTTCATCCAGCTTTCCAAGATTATCTAAATCCTTTTTGTCAGCTCTAATGACAAATACTCCATTAGAAATTTCATCAATACAGGTGATTGATGGTTTTATGACGTTTTTGGAAAGTCCAGTAATTAACCAGAATTCTTTCGCCTTCCCTTTTTTCTGCTCTAGTTCTGCAGAGACCGTTTGGTTAAAATTTCGTTTTATATTATTATTTTGACACACGTAAGCCAAATCCTCGATAACAGCACTCGCTGTAGGAAACATCCCTGCTCCAGGACCCTGCAGCGTGATTCTGCCAACAATATCTGAATGTACACTTACAGCATTCTCGACGCCTTCTACATGATAAAAAGGATTTTCCTTCCCGACAAGAGCCGGCTTAACAGTTACCTGTATTTGAGTGCCTTCCTTAGAGATACTTGCAATATGTTTAAATCTCAATTCTAATTTTTCGGCAGCCTCAATTAATTCACTTGTGATGGGGGTAATTCCTTCACGTTCAACGTCCTTCCAATTCGGTTCTTCTCCAAATGCAATTCGGCTGAGAATCATAGCTTTGTAAAAGGCATCGAAGCCTTCGACATCATTGGTTGGGTCAGCTTCTGCATAGCCATTTTTTTGAGCCTGAAGCAAGGCTTCAGCAAACGACCACTTCTTTTCTCTCATTTCGGTTAGGATGAAATTTGAGGTTCCATTTAGTATTCCTTGAATTTGTTGAACCCGGTTAATTTTTAATAATTGTCTTAATGTCTGTATGACGGGAATTCCTCCGGCTACCGTGGCTTCAAAACCAACCGAGACACTTTTTTCATTTGCCAGTGCGATCAGATGTTTCCCGTGGTGTGCAAACATTTCCTTATTCGCTGTAATAATGTGGCAGCCCCGCTCAATTGCCTTTTGCAAAAATGTAAAGGTAGGCTCCTTGTTTACAATGGCTTCAATTACAATATCGAGTTTTGGCAAGTTAAGTATATCTTCAAAGTCTGTAGTTACTAAAACATCTTTACGAATATTTCTTTCCCTCTGTTTATTTTTGATTAGGATCGCCGCCACTTCCACTTTCTTGCCTAAAACGGCTTCGAGGTCGTCAGCGTGGGATTCAATCGTGCGGTAGACACCTTCTCCAACCGTACCAAAACCTAAGATTGCCACCTTTATTACAGTCATTTTTTTGCACCCCTTCAATAAATAGTTAGAAAATACGAAAAACCCTCTTCATAAGAAGAGGGCACGGATTCCTCCTCTTATCTATCAGGTTTTATAAAAACCTGCAGGAATTAGCACCTTTTCAAGGATTACCTTGAAGGTTGCCGGGCTTCATCGGGCCATGTCCCTCCGCCGCTCTGGATAAGAGATATATAATTTTTCATTAAATTTCCAAGAATATATAAAATGAATATTAGCTGAATCTTCTGTCAATGTCAATAGTTTTTTTAGGCTCTGTTAATCTAGGTTGTTGATTTACCCTCCAGGCGCTTCGCTTTCCGCTCCAATCAACAGTGGTTAAAAATCAACAATGTTCTTTAATACAGCCTTTTTTTAAAGCGGCAATAATTCAATTGTTTCCTTATTACCGATTTTTTCAACCATATTAAGCCATTCCTTCGGTTTATTTGAAAGCACTGAATAATACGTAGTGAGAAAATCTTTTACAAGCGCTGCTGGCAAACTATGGACCTCATCGCTTGTCGGCATAAAGCATAAATCTAGGCCAGAGACAGCCTCGCCGTTATTTTCCCATGATGGATGGACATAAGCGAGATCCAGACGGTTATAGCCTAGATGGGATAGTACCTCCCTGCGTACATATGGATCCATCACTTTCACACCGCCGAATTCATGATGTTCTACTCTATATGGATCATAAATTTCAGCGAACATACCAAACAGCTCTTTCTCGTTCTCTTTTGCAAGCATTTGTAAATCCTTCAAACGATTCTGTGCCAAAAATCGGCCAAGGCTTAACCCCGGCTTACTGATAATGGTGAAGTCTGTCATTGCGATATTCCAATCCGGGTAATAGCGGTATTCTGTAGCTCCCACAACCTGTTCATCATCAATAGCAACAAATACGCGTATACTTGGATCTTCTAGCGGTTCCTTCCATAGCTCATAATCCAATACTTCCTCAGGCGGGAATATCTTCCCCATTAAATCATGAAGCTTTTTAAAATTTGGGTCCTCAATATTTGAAATTCGTTTATACTCCATTTGTAAATTAGCCCCCATTCTTTATTTGAATGGATTTCTCCATTCCATAATCGCTGCAAGATTGCAGGATTCTTCATCATCTAGATAATTTGTTGAAACACCTAAGGGCACACGACCGCAGCGAAGGAGAAAGGTAATGACTGGATCCTTCATCTCTCCCTTAATAATGGAAGTCAAGTACTCCTCAGGGTCATTCTTTGTGCCACTTTATGATAGCCTGGCATCCTGCCGCCGCCAAGCAGCCGGTCAAACCCCTTTTCAATCACAACATGATAATAGCCTGCACCATTAACTTACCAAGCCCCAGCTTTCGGTACTTGGGACGAACGCTGATATCTACAATATACAGGGAATTTCCATCCGGCTTATGGTTACGGATATATCCATGGTCAGTGATTTAATCCCATGTATGATTGATTTCTTTTGGATCAAAATCCACACCTAGGCCGGTGAGAGAGCCCGCTAACACTCCATCCACCTCGACACATAAAGCTCCTTCTTGAAAAAGAGTAACATGGTTATTTAATTGCTCTTTATTCCACCATAATTCTGATGGAAAAGGAGGAGGAAAGCACTCCGCTTGGATATCAATGAGCTGGTCAAAATCCTCTTTTGTATAATTGCGAATGATAGCCGGAATTGGTTCTTCCAAATCAAAAACAAAAAATTTACTTCTGTACATCCAATCACATCCTACTTTTCCCAATCAGGGTATAAATCAGTTCTGCGGTCGCGCCAGGTTGTAACAGAACCGCGTTCGCGGACTTCATACAATAGATCTAAATCAAGATCAGCTGTCACAACCATATCATCATTGATTTCCCCTTCCACTAAAATGCCTCGCGGCGGGAAAGGAATGTCATTAGGAGTAATAATAACTGCCTGACCAAAATTAGCCCTCATAAAGTCAACTGTTGGCAGTGAGCCAACTGTTCCGGTTAAGACCACATATACTTGATTTTCAATTGCCCGGGCATGACTTGTGTAACGAACCCGATGAAAGCCATGACGATCATCCGTACAGGATGGACAGAAAATAACATCAGCGCCTTTTGCTTTGGCCATACGGACAATTTCCGGAAATTCAATATCATAGCAGGTAAGAAGGGCTATTTTCCCTTTGTCTGTTTCAAAAATTTGAAACGAATCACCAGGCGCCATACTCCACTCCTTTACCTCTGTCGGAGTAATATGAAGTTTTGCCTGCTCGCCTATTCTTCCGTCTGGGTAAAATAAATGAGCGGTATTGTATAGCTTATTATCTTTTTTAATAACATGCGTTCCGGCAATAATATGCATGTTGGTCTTTCTGGCAAAGTTAGAAAACAGCTCTCGGTATTGTTCCGTAAAGCCTGGCAAATCATCAATGATTAGGCTTTCCCCCTTTCCGTTGCCAATGGAAAGAAGCTGTGTGGTAAAAAACTCAGGGAACAAAACAAATTCAGCCCCGAATTCTTCAGCTGTTTTTATATAATGCTCACATTGTGCCGCGAATTCCTCAAACGAATTAATTGTATGTAAATGGTACTGCACTACTGATACTCTATATTTCATATCTAACCCCCACACATTAATTTGGAAATTTTCTCTAAGGAAATTATCCCCTATTTTAGATTTTCATACAAATAATTTGCCAAATGAAAAGCCCGCCATTTGGCGAGCTTTTTATTATTGCTGCAGCTTTCCTTCAGCAAGTTTAATTTGCGCTTTAACCTGCTCAGGTGACGTTCCTCCGAAGCTATTGCGGACAGCCACTACATGTTCCGGGGCTAAAACTTCATAAATATCCTCTTCAAACAATGGACTGAACTGCTGATATTCATCGAAGCTTAAATCCAGTAAAAATTTGTTGGATTGGATTGCATATAAAACAATTTTCCCGATAACTTCATGGGCATCACGGAACGGCAATCCTTTTCTAACTAGATAATCGGCAATATCTGTAGCATTAGAAAAATCATTGTTAATCGCTTTTCGCATGATCTCTTTATTCACTGCCATAGTTTCAATCATCGGTGCGAGGAGCATTAATGAGCCTTCCAGTGTTTCAACAGTATCAAACATACCTTCTTTATCTTCTTGTAAATCTTTATTATACGCCAGTGGCAATCCTTTGAGGACTGTTAACAAACCTATTAAATTGCCATAGGTGCGCCCTGTTTTTCCTCTAAGCAATTCTGGTACGTCAGGATTTTTCTTTTGCGGCATAATGCTTGATCCGGTACAAAACGAATCATCAAGCTCGACAAATTGGAATTCTTGGCTGGACCAAATCACTAATTCTTCAGAAAATCTGGAGATATGCGTCATAATGATTGACCCGATTGATAGAAATTCAAGGATAAAATCACGGTCACTAACGGCATCCATGCTATTTGGATAGATGGTTTCGAATCCCAGCAGATCGGCAACAAGTTCGCGATTTATCGGAAAGGTCGTCCCTGCTAATGCTCCAGAACCAAGTGGAAGCCAGTTTACACGTTTCAAAGAGTCTAACAATCTCTCTTTATCGCGTTCAAACATCCAAAAATATGCCATTAAATGATGGGCAAATGAAACCGGCTGAGCACGCTGCAAATGTGTATAACCGGGAATCAGTGTTTCTACGTTCTCCTTTGCCTGCTTAATGATCGCCTGCTGGACATCTTCGACTAATTTAATCAACTCAGTTGTTTTTGTACGAAGATATAAATGCATGTCCGTTGCAACTTGATCGTTACGGCTGCGTCCGGTATGGAGCTTGCCGCCGACAGGTCCAATTTCTTCAATTAAAAGCTTTTCAATATTCATATGAATATCTTCATCTTCTATTTGAAATTCTACTTCGTTTCGATCCACTTTCTCTTTAATCTTAAGAAGACCATTTTTTATTTTGTCGGCATCCTCCATTGGAATGATACCGCATTCCCCAAGCATTGTGACATGGGCAAGGCTTCCAGCGATATCTTCTTTTGCTAGTTTTTGATCAAAAGAGATGGAAGCTGTAAATTCTTCGACTAATTTATTCGTTTCTTTCGTAAAACGTCCGCCCCATAGCTTGGACATCAGTGCTCCCCCTTACTTCCTCTAAGAAGTTTGCCCTCGAAATTTTGGCTTCGAGGGCGCTTTAGAATTATTTTAAAACTGATTCTTTTTTAGTTACCTCTGAATAAACCTTTGTTGGCAGTCCCCATAGTTTAATAAAACCAACTGCTGCATTGTGGTCGAATGCGTCACCTTTTGCATAGGTTGCTAGTTCTTCGTTATAAAGGCTGTATGGGGATTTACGTCCAACAACAGTATGACTGCCTTTATGAAGCTTCACGCGAATTGTTCCAGTAACGGTTTTTTGTGTTTCATTAATAAACGCATCAAGAGCTGGTTTAATGGGTGAATACCAAAGGCCTTCATAAATAATCTTTGCCATCTGCTGCTCAACCTGTGTTTTAAATTGTGTTACCTCACGAGTCAATGTTAAAAACTCTAATTCCTTATGTGCATTAATTAAAATTAACGCAGCAGGATTTTCATAGACTTCGCGCGATTTGATTCCTACTAATCTATTTTCAATATGATCAATTCGGCCTACACCATGTTTGCCGCCAAGAGTGTTCAACGCTTCGATTAATTGCACTAAAGGAAGTTTTTCACCATTAAGTGCAACAGGAACCCCTTGTTCAAATTCAATTTCAACATACTCCGCCTGGTCTGGAGTTAGTTCAATAGGATTTGTCCAGTCGTATGCTTCTTCAGGTGCTTCTGCCCATGGATCTTCAAGAACTCCTGCCTCACAGGCACGTCCCCAGATATTAGCATCAATTGAGAATGGATTATCCAAATCAACAGGGATTGGAATACCGTTTTCCTGCGCATACTTAATTTCCTCATCACGTGTCATGCCCCATTCACGAACCGGAGCGACCACTTTTAAACTAGGGTTCAATGCTTGAACAGAAACCTCAAAGCGAACCTGGTCATTTCCTTTACCTGTACAGCCGTGTGCTACTGCTGCAGCACCCTCTTGTTCTGCAACCTCAACTAGTAATTTTGAAATTAATGGGCGTGAAAGAGCAGATGAAAGCGGGTATTTCCCTTCATATAAGCAATTCGCCTTTAAAGCAGGAAGAATATACTCCTTTGCTAATAATTCTTTAGCATCGATCATGATGGCTTTTATAGCGCCAACGTTTAAGGCTTTATTTTTAATTGCTTCAAGATCTTTTCCTTCACCAACATCCAGACCTAATGCAATAACATCATATCCGTATTTTTCCTGAATCCATTTAACCGAAACCGAAGTATCTAAACCGCCTGAATAGGCTAAAACAATTTTCTCTTTCGCCATTTTTAATATCTCCTTACGTTTGTGTGTATTATTATTCAATCTATAGAATTATTATACACTATATCTCAAAAAAATAAATACTATTATGCTAGTAATAATTTTAAAATTGCTTTTTGTGCGTGTAAACGGTTTTCTGCTTCATCAAAAACAACGGAATGTGGCCCGTCAATGATTTCGGCCGTTACCTCTTCACCGGGATGTGCCGGTAAACAGTGCAAGAAGATGAAATCATCTTTGGCATACTGACAAAGCTCTTTATTAACCTGATAGGATGCGAAATCCTTAAGTCTCTTTTCTGTTTCTTCTTCCTGACCCATACTGGTCCATACATCAGTCACAATGACATCGGCACCCTTCACAGCTTCAACTGGATCATTGGTAATCATAACTGTGCCGCCATATTGTTTTCCTACTTTAATTGCCTTTTCAGTAATTTTTCCATTAGGCAAATATCCAGGGGGACTGGCAATGCTAATATCCATTCCCACTTTCACCGCGCCTTCCATTAAGGAATGTGCCATATTATTGTTTCCGTCCCCAATATAGCAAAGCTTTAATCCGGCCAATTTTCCTTTATGTTCAAGTATGGTTAAAAGGTCTGCCATTACTTGGGTTGGATGCTGCAAATCCGTTAAACCATTAATAACGGGGATAGAAGCATGCTCTGCTAATTCTTCAACCGATTCATGGCCAAAAGTACGGATCATTAAGCCATCAACATAGCGCGATAATACTTTTGCCGTATCGGAAATACTTTCGCCTCTTCCAAGCTGAATATCACGTGAACTTAAGAATATCGCATGGCCCCCGAGCTGAAGCATGCCAACTTCAAAGGATACCCTAGTACGTGTCGAAGATTTTTCAAATATCATTCCCAATACTTTCCCGCTTAAGTATGGATGTGGTTTACCCTGTTTTTGCATAGCCTTCAGTTCCTGAGCCTCATCCAGAAGAAATAGGATTTCCTCTGGACTGAAGTCAGAAAGCTGTAAAAAATCTTTTCCTTTAAATTGTAATTTATTCTCGTTCAACTTAATGGCTTCTAGCATGAACGGCACCTCTTTCATTCAAATTGTAAAATTCGCTTACTGAGCGGACATCAAGATTAGTAATCGGACCTTTTTGTAAACCAATGGTCGCTTCCACCGTATCCAAATGTGTGTAAACCGGCACCTTATACCGTATCGCCTGCTCCCGAATTTGAAAACCAAATTTCAGTTTATTTCGGCCTTGGTTTGGCAGATTAATGACTGCCTTCATTTTCTGATTACGGAAAAGGTGGTTAATATCCTGATCATCCCTTACTACTTTATCAACAGGGATGCCATTTATTTCAAAAAATAATGCTGTTCCTTCTGTTGCCGCTAATTTAAACTTTTTTTCTAAAAGCTCTTTAACTATTGGAAGACTAGCCGGCTTTTCTCGATCAGAAATGGAACATAAAATATATTTATCTTCTATTTTCCCCTCTAAAGCTGGTATTGCCTTATTAAGGGCTTCTTGATAGGTCAGACCCATTCCAAGCGCTTCACCTGTTGACTTCATCTCAGGTCCAAGTACATGGTCCACACCCTTTAATTTACTGGATGAAAAAATAGGTGCTTTCACAGAAAAATAATTTGGCTCTGGCATTAATCCTTGGTTCAGACACAATTCACTTAAGGATTCGCCTAATTGTACACTCGTCGCCCACTCAATCATCGGAGCTCCCGTTACTTTGCTGATAATAGGCACCGTTCTTGATGACCTCGGGTTTACCTCTAATACATAGACTTGATTTTTATAAATAACAAACTGAATATTCATCATTCCAACAATCGGCGTAGTCTTTGCGATCCTGCTTGCATAATCTATTAATGTTTCTTTTTGTTTTTCTGATAATGAAATTGGTGGAAAGACTGATATACTATCGCCTGAGTGAACACCTGCTTTTTCGATATGTTCAAAGATTCCAGGTACCACAATCGATTCCCCATCACTAATCACATCAATCTCGCATTCTAGTCCGGGCATAAACTTATCTACTAATAACGGCCACATTTTTTCGCTTGAGTTATTTTCAAGCTGCTTCGTGTAACCTCTTAGTTCCTCTTCTGAAAAAATGGTAAACATCGATTGTCCGCCAATCACGTAAGATGGTCTTACGAGAACTGGGTAGCCTAATTCTCCCGCTGCTTCAACCAGTTTTTCTGTGGTATCGGCGGTTTTTCCTTCAATATGAGGAATTTTTAAATCCTCTAGAAGCTGATAAAATTCTTTCCGGTCTTCTAATCGATCTACATTCTGAACTGATGTGCCTAGGATTTTTACCCCTTCTTCTTCTAAATCATGTGCAAGATTAATCGCCGTCTGCCCGCCGAACTGAATTAAGACCCCTTCAACTTTTTCCTTTTCAATGACATGCAGAACATCTTCAGCCGCAAGGGGTTCAAAATATAGTCGATCTGCAACTGAATAGTCGGTGCTGACAGTTTCTGGGTTATTATTTATTACAACAGCTTCAAAACCTTTTTTCTTTATTGCTTTTGCTGCATGAACCGAGCAGTAATCGAACTCAATCCCTTGGCCAATTCTTATTGGTCCTGAACCGATGACAAGAATCTTCTTCTTGTTGGTGATTTCCACTTCATCAAATCCATGCCAGGTAGAGTAATAGTATGGAGTAACGGCATCAAATTCAGCCGAGCATGTATCTACCATCTTATAGCCTGGTTTCCAATTCAGTTCCTTCCATTTGCTTCTCACTTGTTTTTCAGGAATATTGTAAATTTGCGATAAGAGCTTATCAGCAATATTATTTCGCTTTGCCTGCTTCAGCAGGGTAACGGGAACTTCGCTCCAATGATATAAAGCTAATTCCTTTTCTAAAGCAACGATTGAATTAATTTTGTGCAAAAACCATGGATCAATCTGGGTCAGCTGTTGAATTTTTTCAAAAGAAATCCCTCTTTTGAATGCTTCAGCAATAATAAAGAGACGTCGGTCATTCGCTGTTTTAAGGAGGTCAATGATGGATGATTCTGTTAATGACTTATTTGTCTCTAAGCAAAGACCGTGTACATTCATTTCCATCGACCTGATTGCTTTATTCAAAGCACCTTCAAATGTCCGATCAATGGCCATGACTTCCCCAGTTGCTTTCATTTGCGTCCCTAATGTCCGATCGGCTTCAGGAAATTTGTCAAATGGAAAGCGCGGCAGTTTTACCACAATATAATCAATCGCTGGCTCAAACGAAGCAAAGGTGTTGCCTGTTATCGGATTCACAATCTCATCTAAGTGATAGCCGATCGCGCATTTTGCTGCCATTCTTGCTATTGGATAGCCGGTAGCTTTAGATGCCAAAGCAGATGAACGGCTAACCCTCGGATTTACTTCAATGATGTAGTACTGGTTGGATTCAGGATGAAGCGCAAACTGGATATTACAACCTCCGATAATCCCTAATTCACGAATGACCTTTAGGGAGCAATCACGGAGCATCTGATACTGAACATCTGTCAAGGTTTGTGATGGCGCAACTACAATGGAGTCACCTGTATGGACACCAACTGGGTCCATGTTTTCCATATTACAAACTATGATGCAGGTATCATTGGCATCTCTCATGACTTCGTATTCGATTTCCTTCCAGCCTTTGATACTGCGTTCAACTAATACTTGTTGGATCGGACTTGCAGCTAAACCCTTTTTCAGAACGATTTCAAGTTCCTCAGCATTGTGGGCAAAACCGCCTCCATCTCCTCCAAGTGTATAAGCTGGACGGATAATAACAGGAAAACCAATTTTGTTAACAAATGCTACGCCTTCATCGTAGCTGTGAATGATTGCTGATTCTGGAATTGGTTCGCTAATCTGAAGCATCAAATTACGGAACTTTTCACGATCTTCCCCTTTTTTGATTGACTCTACTGAGGTTCCAAGCAATTCTACATTGTATTTTTCTAATATATTCTGTTCATATAATTGTACTGTTAAATTTAATCCAGTTTGCCCGCCAAGGGTACCGATGATTCCATCCGGCTTTTCCTTCTGGATGATTTTTTCAATCGTTTCAACATTCAATGGTTCAATATACACCTTATCGGCTACGGCTTCATCCGTCATGATGGTAGCAGGATTATTGTTAATTAAAACGACTTCTAATCCCTCTTCCTTAAGAGCAATACAAGCTTGTGTTCCTGCATAGTCAAATTCTGCTGCCTGACCGATAACAATCGGGCCTGATCCGATTACTAGTACTTTTTTTAAGTTTTTATTTAAAGGCATAGCGAGTCTCTCCTAGTGAAGCTATCTGGGTTACGAAATCTTTTAAGATATATTCTGTATCACTTGGGCCCGGATGGGCTTCAGGATGGAATTGAACAGTTTGGATTGGATAGCTTTGATGCTTTAATCCTTCAATTGATTGGTCATTCACATTACGGTAAGTAATATCAAATACCTGACAATCGATGCTTTCATCCACGACCACAAAGCCATGATTTTGGGCTGTCATTTTCACTTTTCCTGTTCGCAATTCTTTAACAGGATGATTGCCGCCGCGGTGGCCGTATGCAAGTTTTGTGGTTTTCGCACCATATGCCAAGGCGATTAACTGATGCCCTAAGCAAATTCCGAGTGTTGGGAAGTACTGACTAATCTTTTTTATTTCCGAAAAGTACTTCTGTAGTGCCATCGGATCTCCAGGACCATTTGAGAGTAAGACCCCATCCGGATTCAATGCTTTAATTTTTTCATACGAAGTATTATAAGGCACGATTGTAACGGAACAGCCTTCCTCTAAAAGTGCATTCAGAATCGATTTTTTATAACCGAAATCGATTAATACAACATGCGGTCCATTGTTTTTGAAAAATTGAATCTTTTCCGTCGATACTTTTTCCACCCATAGTGGTGCTTTTTCAGTATCTAAAAATTGTGCTTGCTTTTTTGTACTTAAATATCCTTTAACGGTTCCGCGGCTTCGAATGGTTTTGACAAGAAGTCGAGTATCCACTCCGGCAATCCCTGGGACACCTGCCTGCTTTAGTTTTTCGGAAAATTTATTAATCGATTGATAATGGCTCGGCATTTCACATAAATCCCCAATTACTACTCCAGCCAAAGCTGGGGAAATACTTTCATCATCGAGCGCATTAACACCGTAATTTCCAATTATCGGGTAACAAAATGTAATGATTTGTCCGGCATATGAAGGGTCGGTAATGATTTCTTGGTAGCCGGTCATACTCGTATTAAAAACGACTTCTCCGAGAGAATCCTTTTGGGCACCAATTAATATTCCTTCAAATACTTCTCCCGTTTCCAAAGTAAGATATCCTTGTTTCAAAACACTCACTCGCCTTTCTCCATACTTTGGAATGTTCTTTCCAACTTGATAATAAATTCATTTATTTCCTCTTTTGAGGCAGTCAATGGTGGTAAAATCCGTACTACATTTGGGCCTGCTGTTAATATCAACAGTTCATTCGTTATCGCCTTTTGGACAATTTCTAGGGCGTTAATTTCGACAACCAAGCCTTTTAGAAGGCCTTTTCCACGAATATCCTTTATAAAAGAGTACTTTTCTTTCAGATTCTGAAGCTGAGAGTCTAAGTACTCTGAAATTACTTTAACTTGTTCTAATAGGTTTGTTTCAATTATATGTGTAAGAGTTGCCAGACCAGCGGCAGTTGCTAATGGGTTTCCGCCAAAGGTGCTGCCATGGCTGCCTGGTTCAAAGCCTTTTGCCGCTTCTTCCTTGGCGATAATGGCCCCGATAGGAAATCCTGATCCAAGACCTTTGGCGATACTGATTACATCCGGCTCAATAGAGTATTGCTCATACGCAAAAAGAGTTCCTGTTCTGCCGATCCCTGTTTGGATTTCGTCGACCATAAGAAGGATATCATTCTCTTTGCAAATCTGTGCGATTTTTTCAACCCATTCTTGGGCTGCTGGAATTACGCCGCCTTCTCCTTGGACAAGTTCTAAAAGTACTGCAGCTGGTTTAATGCTGTAAAGCTCATCAAGTGCATCAATATCATTAAACGGCAGGTAACTAAATCCAGGCATTAATGGTGCAAAGCCGTGCTGAATTTTTTCCTGACCGGTAGCTGTTAATGTTCCTAACGTTCTGCCATGGAAAGATTGCTTAAAAGTTACAATTGTAGGTGACTCATTCCCTTTCACTTTGTTAGAGTATCTTCTAGCCAGCTTGATGGCCGCTTCGTTTGCTTCTGCACCGCTGTTGCAAAAGAAGACTAGGTCGCCACAGCTGTTTGCTGTAAGAAGCGCAGCCAGTTGCTCTTGATTTGGAATGTTGTATAAATTCGAACAGTGCCAAAGATTTTGCAGCTGTTCTTCCAGTTTTTCTTTTACAGCATTGGGAACATGCCCTAGGTTACATGTAGCGATTCCTGAAGTGAAATCTAAGAACTGGTTATCTTGATCATCCCATACGTAGCTTCCCTTCCCTTTTACAAGTGTGACAGGAAAGCGTCCGTAGGTAGCCATCACAGGCGAGATTTGGGAAACGGAAGTAGTATTTGACATTACGCAATCTCCTCATCTAACACAATTTTTGTTCCGACCCTTTTACCGTCGGTATAATCTATAAGACTATTTTTATCGAATCCGTTGATGATTCCAACTTCGGGAATGTTGTGAACAAGTCCGTCAATCGCAGCTTTTACCTTTGGAATCATTCCGCCATAAATAGTTTGATTATCAATCATTTCTTCTATAACTGCCTTAGACACTTTATCAAGCTTTGTTTTAGCGCCATCTTTTTCGACTAATATCCCAGGAATGTCACTGATAAAACAAAGATTTGCTCCTAGAGCCTTAGCAATTGCTGAGGCTGCAATGTCACCGTTAATGTTATAGCGTTGACCGCTGGCATCTATTCCAATTGGAGATATTACCGGAATATTTCCCTGAGAAATAATTCCTTCGAGAACTTTTTTGTTAACCCCCGTTACTTCGCCAACAAAACCCAGCGTTTCGGCGTTTTGCGTTGGGACTGCTTGCAGCAAGCTTCCATCAACTCCGCTGACACCAATAGCATTTCCGCCTACTTCAATTATATTTCTGACGACCTGTTTATTAACGGATCCGCTTAAAACCATTTCAACAACATCAAGGACCTCATGATTAGTTACTCTTAAACCATTAATAAATGTGGTTTGGACATTTAGGGATTTCAATAAAGATGTAATAAGAGGGCCGCCGCCATGTACAATAATCGGCGTCCACTCACCAGCTTCAAGCATTTTAACTACATCTTCATAAAATGATCTTGGCAGATTATCTAACACACTTCCGCCGCACTTAATGACTAAGTATTTCATTTTACCTGCCCCCCTTAAGTGCGGTAGGATGCATTGATTTTCACATAATCATATGTTAAATCGCATCCCCAAGCAGTAGCACTGGAATCACCTTGATTTAAATCAATATAGATTTTGACATTTTCTTGTTCTAAATATTGCTTCACATCTTCTTCAACAAAGGAACTTGGTAATCCATTTTCAAAAACTGTATATGTTCCTATGGAAACCTTTAGTTTATTCGGTTCAAGAGGGACTCCGCTATAGCCTGCTGCCGTTACGATTCTGCCCCAGTTAGGATCCGTTCCATAAATTGCGGTTTTTACAAGATTGGAAGAGATAATTGATTTACCTACTGCTGAAGCTTCAGCTGTGTTGAATGCTCCGTTAACTTGAACTTCAACCAGCTTTGTTGCGCCTTCACCGTCTCTGGCAATTTTCTTTGCAAGGGACTCACAAACTATTTTTAATCCTTCTTTGAAGACTTCCCAATCCGGATGGTCCTTTGTAAGCGGATTGTTTTCCGCTAGGCCATTGGCCATTACTAAAACCATATCATTCGTGCTGGTATCACCGTCTACGGTAATCATATTAAAGGTTTGATTCGTTACATCTTTTAATGCAAATAGCAGGTCTTCGTGGGCAATGTTTGCATCTGTCGTAACGAAGCCAAGCATGGTTGCCATATTCGGGTGGATCATCCCTGACCCTTTGGCAGCTCCGCCGATGCTAATTGTTTTTCCGTCGATTTGAAGTTGTACCGCAATCTGCTTTATGCAAGTATCGGTTGTAAGAATCGCTTGCTTAAAAAATAATTCATTTTCATTTTCTTTATCGAGAATCTGCTTAATTCCCGAATTCACTTTATCCATTGGTAATAGTTCACCAATTACACCCGTTGAGGTTACTGCAACTAAGTGCTCCTGAACCCCAAGTTCAGCTGCAAATCCTTTTTGCATCTCATATGCGTCCTTTAAGCCTTGCTCCCCCGTACAAGCATTGGCATTTCCAGAATTCACTATGATTGCCTGAATTTTATTTTCTTTTGCGATACTTTCCTGTGTTACTAAAAGTGGTGCAGCTTGAAAAATGTTCGTTGTATATACACCGGCAGCTACAGCTGGTTTTTCGGAAACTATGTAACCGAGGTCGAGTCTCTTACGTTTAATCCCGCAATGTAAGCCGCCTGCTTTAAACCCCTGCGGAAATGTAACACTTTCTTCTTCAAGAATAACGATTTTCTTGCTTGTTAATGCCTGAGTCAATTGAACTACCCCCTTAGTTTTCCCTTTGTCCGTTTTCAAAACTAGATATCTATCAATTTATCATTCTTATTATGGATATAGTGGAATGTCAGTAAGCCCCGTCCGCTCATCCCATCCGTTAATTATATTTACGTTCTGGATCGCCTGGCCTGCTGCTCCTTTGACCAAATTGTCAATAACGGAGATGATGGTTAGGCGGTTTGTTCTTTTATCAACATGTAAACCAATATCGCAGTAATTGGACCCTTGGACTTCTTTTGTCGAAGGAATATTCCCTTGTGGCCTTACTCTTACAAAAGGTTTATTTTTATAAAATTCATCGTATATTTGCTGAATATCTTCAATAGATACGTCTTCTTTTAATTTCACATATATCGTACACATAATTCCCCGATTCATAGGCACGAGGTGGGTTGTGAAAGTAATGGTAATAGGGCTGCCCGATTCATCTTCTAAAACCTGTTCGATTTCAGGTATATGTTGATGTGCTCCGAGTTTATAAGCTTTTATATTCTCATTAATTTCAGCAAAATGAGAGGTTAACGAAAGTCCTCTTCCTGCACCTGAAACACCAGATTTTGCATCAATTACAATTGACTCGTAATCTGCTAAATTTGTTTTTACTATTGGCAATAGCCCCAGAGTGGCTGCCGTCGGATAGCATCCAGG
The DNA here is from genome assembly GCF_030403775.1 of Paenibacillus sp. BSR1-1. Taxonomy (GTDB): domain Bacteria; phylum Bacillota; class Bacilli; order Bacillales; family Cytobacillaceae; genus Neobacillus. Next base: position 115,828 of record NZ_JAQMWQ010000010.1, on the reverse strand, counting down.
GTTTGCGATGAGGCTGGAATGTTTTATTTTTTCAGGATAAATTTCACTTAACCCATATGTTGCTTTTTGTAAATAATTCGGATCTGCTGGTGAATGTTTATACCAGGTTTCATATTCTTCAGAAGACCTCAATCGAAAATCACCTGATAAATCTATACATTTAATACCCCTATCGAGTAAGGCAGGCACTTGCCGGCTGCTTACACCCGAGGGAGTAGCTAAAAAAACAAATTCATTTTCACTTAAACGATCTGGATCGAATTTATCAAGTGGCTGCTCAACGATACCAGATAAGTGGGGGTATACCTCACTAAAAGGTGTGCCCGCCTGCGAGTTAGAAACAACAGAACCAATTTCTAAATAGGGATGCTTTTGTATTAAGCGAATAAGTTCAATTGATCCATATCCTGTACCACCGATTATGCCAACCTTCAATTTTTTCATCTCCTAAGTTCCTCTAATAATGAATTATTATACATACATATATATAATTATTCAACGGAAAAATTGCTTAATTTTCCGTTTTTATTGAAAATTATTACGATTATTTTTGAAAACGCTTTCATTTTCGTTTGTAAGATTATACAAATTTTATGCATTTGTAAACAAAAAAGCAGGAATCGACTGTTAATGATTCCTGCTTCCGCTTCTAATATTTCCCTTATTGATGTGCACGTCTGTATTTGTACTGATTCCATTGATAATGAATAAAACAGCCAACACAAAAACCTAGAATGGCCACAAATGCTGCTATTGCTACTAAAGCTGTAAATACATAACCTAATGTGTCCCAACCAAGAATAAAACTAATAAAACCAATGGCTAAACATGAAATAGCTATTTTTTGATTAAATTGCTGCTGGTCCCAATCTTCAGGAATATAAGCCGATGGCTCTTTTCTTAAGAATAATTTTGCTATTTGCATAATTGGATTAAAGCCAAATAAAAGGCCAAGTAGACCTGCAACTAAAGGAATTAATAAGAACGACTCCTGTCCAGTTACCCATGTTAATACAACACTAAGGACAATGCTCCACTGGTTTGTTTTTACGAGAGGACGTGGGATTGAACGAATATTGCTTGTCATCTAAATCCCTACCTTTCAAATTGGAATTGTATGATTTATTGTAATTTTACCCTCTTTATTAAGTTTTGTATAGAGTGAGGTTAATTATTTTTTTCCAAAAAAAAAGAAAGTACCTGGCGGGGCACTTTCTTTCCTATTACTATTTATAAATTTGAATGCAGGATTTCCAAGACCTTGCGTAAGTCATCCACCGGTACCTGTCCAGGTGCGGATGCCTTTTGGGCAGCTCCAAATGTAATTGCGGATCCAAATACCTCTCCAGCAATTCTGCTGATAACCCCCTTACCAGCCATCGACATGGTAATAATAGGCATATTGGCATAAAGTTCTTTCATTGTGTTGGTCGCATCTAATAGGGTTAACACGTCTCCCGTGTTTCTTGGCATTACCGCTATTTTCGGTATATCTCCGCCTAGCTCCTGCGCTTTACGTAACCGTGACACGATTTCATCCTTGGGAGGTGTTTTTTCAAAATCATGATTAGAAATGATGACGAACACATCATTTGAGTGTGCTGTTTCAATTAAGGATTTAACAATACCTTCATCATAAAATTGCTCAACATCAATGATATCTACCATTCTGCTTTCCGCGGCTGCTTTGTTTAATTCTAAGTAGGTTTGATTACTTAATTCCTTTTCTCCACCTTCTCTTTCACTTCTAAATGTAAAGATTAGCGGAACATTTGGCAGGATACCTCGGATTTCCTTAAGAGCTTCTTTTACCTTCAAAAAATCTTCTACCCCTTCAAAAAAGTCGACCCGCCACTCAACAATATCTGCATCAATTGTTTTAATATGTAATGCTTCATTTTTTAATTCTGATACTGACCTCCCAACCATCGGCGTACAGATTTTTGGTGTCCCTTCCCCAATTGTAATACCTTTAATCGTTATTGTTTTTTTCATTTTCTCTAAGATTTGGTTTGCAATTTCCTCTGGATTTTTATTTTCGGTTTGAATTTTCAAATGATAATCTGCATAAACTTTTTGCCTATTGTAAAAAAGCTCTTGCATTTCCTCAATTGATTTCCCTTGCAATACCGGCCGGCTATCAATAATTAAGTTTAATCGTTCCTTCCAACTCTCAAAAGCTATATCTAGAAAAATTACTATAGAGGAAGATAAACAAACCTTTTTAATCTCTTCCTGTAAGAATGCTCCCCCGCCAACAGATATTATGACATTCTTTTGTTGGCTCAAACTCGTAATTAAACTTTTTTCCCTGTCTCTAAATACCTTTTCTCCGAATTCTTTAAATATATGCGATACAGGTATATTAAATTCCTTTTCAATCTCTTCATCTATATCGATAAATTCTCGATTCAGTTTTTGTGCTACTAGTTTACCTATTGTTGTTTTCCCAGCACCCATGAATCCGATAAACACAATGCTTTTTTCACGATCAATATTCAATTTTTTCGATCCCCCTACGACTAAGCAATAAATTGAAGTGATTTTTCTGAATTTTTTTCAATTATAAGCCTTAAAGCTGAACAATTCTACAAATTTCTGGACACTTTCTACAATTATTAAGGTACATTCTACAAATTTATACCCACATTCTACAATATTGAAGGCACATTCTACATTCGACAATCTTTTCTACAAATTTAAGGATACTTTCTACAATTCTGAAGGCACTTACTACAATTAATAAGATACATTCTACAAATTTAATAGCATATTCTACAAATAATCCGCTAATCAAAAAAAAGAAGAGACCCCACACGGAGTCTCAAAGTTTATTGCTTCATTTTCGGATCGAGCACGTCACGCAGGCCATCACCCATTAAGTTGAATCCAAGGACGGTCAGCATAATGGCCAGACCTGGAAAAATCAATGTCCACGGTGCCTGGGTAATGTAGTTTTTTGAATCCGCCAGCATTTTCCCCCACTCTGGTGTAGGAGGCTGGGCACCTAATCCTAGAAAGCCCAGGGCAGCTGCCTCGATAATAGCAGTCGCAATAGCCAGGGTTGCCTGAACGATTACTGGGGAAATACTATTCGGTAAAATATGACGGAAAAGGATTCGTGCATCTTTCATACCAACCGCACGGGCTGACATTATATACTCTTCTTGCTTTACACTTAACACCTTAGACCTAACAAGGCGGCCAAAGTTTGGAATATTGATCACCGCAATCGCAATAAGTGCATTTTGCAAGGATGGTCCAAGGATAGACACAACTGCAATCGCCAAAAGAATACTCGGAAAAGCAAGCATGATATCAAAGATACGAGATATGATATTATCAATCCAGCGTCCATAATATCCAGCCACGATCCCTAGAAAAGTTCCGATAACCACAGATCCCAATACAGAGAAAAAACCAACCCATAAAGAAATCCTTGCTCCGTAAACTACCCGCGAAAAAATATCCCTGCCAAAGTCATCTGTTCCAAACCAATGCTTAGAAGATGGAGCCTGCATCCGCTCAGTCAATACTTGACCTTTAAAACTATACGGTGCCACCCATGGAGCGGCGATGGCTAAAATAATAAAAAAGAGAACAATCCCTAAGCCAATCACGGCCAATTTATTTTTATAGAAGGATTGCCACGCCTCCTTCCACGGAGGTGTAAGCTTTTCTTCGGCAGGCATCATCGTAATGTCCGCTGTGTTTTTTGCCAGTTCAGCCACTAGTAATCCCCCCTATTTCGTATATTTAATTCTTGGATCAACAACCACATATAATAGATCCACGATTAAATTTATTAGGACAAAGATTGCTGCAATAATTAAAATCCCGGATTGAATAACTGGATAATCGCGATAACCAATTGCATCGTATAAATATCGCCCAATTCCCGGCCAGCCAAAGATTGTTTCCGTTAGAATCGCACCGCCTAATAAAAGTCCTGTTTGCAAACCAATGACGGTAAGTACTGGGATTACAGCATTTTTTAAAGAGTGTTTGTACACAACCCAAAACATTCTAAGACCTTTTGCTCTAGCAGTTCGTACATAATCAGATCTCATTACCTCTAGCATCGTTGCACGTGTCATTCTTGCAATAATCGCCATTGGAATGGTTGCAAGAGCAAAGCTTGGCAGGATCAGATGCTTGATAACTGTACCAAATTGGTCAAACCTTCCTTGTATAAGCGTATCTATTAAATAGAGATTGGTAATGGCCGAGACGGGATCCCTGACATTTTCTCTTCCAGTAGTCGGGAGCCAGCCTAATTCATTTGCAAATCCCCATTGCATCATTAAACCAAGCCAGAAAATCGGCAGTGAAACCCCAATTAGTGCAAGGACCATTGCGACATAATCGAACCAGGATTTCGAAAACCAAGCACTAATAATCCCTGCATTTACACCAATGATGATAGCAATTACCATGGCAACGACTGTGAGTTCGATTGTGGCCGCTAAAAATGGCCATACTTCATGGTTTATCGGGCCCCTTGTCCGAAGTGAAGTCCCTAGATCCCCATGTAATAGTTTATTTAGATAATCCACGTATTGTATGTACCAAGGCCTGTCCAACCCCAGTTGTTTCGATAATACGGCAATGGCTTCTTTTGTTGCCCTCTGACCGAGGATAACCTGGGCCGGATTTCCCGGAATGGCATGAATAATACCAAAAACAACTAAAGTCATCCCAAACAATACTGGTATTAATGAAAACAAGCGTCGGACCGTATATGTAAACAAGCTTATCACCTCTTTTTAACATTTTCGTTAACAAAAGGGGAGGCAATGCTCCTCCCCTTTCACAAATGATTATTTAAAATCAACTTTAGTTAATGCTTCAGAACCAGTTGGGTGTGGTAAATAGTTTACGACATCCTTTGAAGCTGCTAATAATGGTGTAGAGTGTACAAGTGGTACCCATGGAGCATCGTCATGGATGATTTCCTGAGCTTTCTTGTATAGATCGTTACGTTTAGCTTGATCAGTTTCAGTTTGAGCTTTAATCAATACATCATGAAGAGCATCATTGCTGTAATAGGAGTAGTTATTGCTTCCAATGCTATCTTTATCTAGTAAAGTATAAAGGAAGTTATCAGGATCTCCATTGTCGCCTGTCCATCCAAGCATGAACATATCAAACTCGCCTTTTGCCGCTTTGTCTAGGTATGTTGCCCATTCAACAGATTGGATTTTTGCTTTAACACCAATCTTGCTCAAGCTTTCTTGAATAACCTCAGCAACTTTTTGAGCTTCTGGCATATATGGACGTGCTACAGGCATTGCCCATAAATCAATTGAGAAACCTTTTTCGTAGCCAGCTTCTTTCAATAATGCTTTAGCTTTTTCTAAATCATATGGGTATGGCTGAATGTCTTTGTCATATCCTTCAATGGAAGGAGGCATTGGGTTAACAGCTGGCAGTGCTTTACCGCCATAGAATGCATCAATGATCGCTTTCTTATCGATAGCATAGTTGATCGCTTGGCGAACAAGCTTGTTATCGAATGGTTTGCGAGTTGTTGTTAAACCAATATAACCAACGTTCATAGAAGGACGTTCGATTACTTGAAGCTTGTTGTTGCTCTTAACAGTTGCTTCATCTGAATTGTTTAATCCATCCATTACGTCAATCTCACCGTTGGCAAGAGCATTTAGACGTGCAGTGTTTTCAGGAATTACACGGAAAATGACTTTGTTTAACTTAGGAAGACCTTTTTGCCAGTAGTCAGGGTTCTTTTCGAGAGTGATAGTATCATTTTGTTTCCACTCAACAAATTTGAATGGTCCTGTTCCAACCGGATGGCTTCTGAAATCGTCGCCCCATTTTTTCACAGCTGTCGGGCTGGCAATTCCGAATGGAGACATCGCTAGGTTCTTTAAGAACGGAGCTTGTGGACGCTTTAACACGAATTGAACTGTGTTTGCATCAAGTGCTTTCACTTCCTTAATTACGTGGCCCTCATCTTTTTTATATCCGCCAAACATTGTGTAATAAGGGAATTTGTCAGAATCACCGTTCATCCAGCGATCAAAGTTGAATACTACTGCATCTGCATTAAAATCAGTTCCGTCATGGAACTTTACTCCTTGACGAAGATGGAAGGTGTAAGTTAATCCATCAGGAGAAACTTCCCACTTTTCAGCAAGTCCAGGATTAACAGTCGTATCTTGCTCACCATACTGTAACAATGTTTCATAAATATTTTCGGTTACTTTGAAGGCTTCACCCTCAGTAGTTGTAATCGGGTCAAGAGAAGTGGAATCCCCACCGCGACCGTATACAAGTGTATCCTTTTTCGAGCTATTGCCAGAAGCAGGCTCCTTCTTGCCGCTTGATTCATTATTCGTTTTGCTGCTGCAGCCAACTAAAAACATACTGATGGCTAAAAGCGAAATCAACAGCAGTTTAAAAGACTTTTTCTTCATAAGCATTTTTTACCCCCTAATTCTTTTTTTAATTATCATGAATGCCGGCCATCACTTGTTATATAAGTGACAGGCAACATAATGACCGTTGAGATTTTGTTCCGCAGGTCTTGCCGTTTTACAAATATCCATCACTTGAGAGCATCTAGTATGGAAAGCGCAGCCTGAAGGAGGATTTGCCGGGCTTGGCAATTCACCTTCAATTAAAATTGTTCTTTTCTTCAAATCTGGATCTGGTATTGGTACAGCCGAAAGGAGGGCCTTCGTGTATGGATGCCTTGGATTTTCATAAAGCTCTTCACTTTCAGCTAATTCTATTAATCTGCCTAAATACATTACGCCTACCCGATCACTAATATGACGCACTACACCTAAATCATGGGCAATAAATATATATGTAAGTTGGAATTCTTCTTGTATGTCCTTCATTAGATTAAGAACTTGTGCCTGGATGGAAACATCCAGTGCAGATACAGGCTCATCCGCAATAATCAACTTTGGTTTTGTCATTAATGCTTTGGCAATTCCGATCCGCTGACGCTGCCCGCCGCTGAATTGATGCGGATATCGCTTGGCATGGTAGCTGCTTAAACCTACTACCTCGAGCATTTCTTTTACCTGTTTTTTTCGTTCTTCCTTTGTCCCGATGCCGTGGACGATCAACGGCTCTTCTAAAATCTGCTCAATCGAATGCCTAGGGTTTAACGAAGCATAGGGATCCTGGAACACCATTTGAATATCCCTGCGGATTTTTCTTAAATCTGTTTTCGACATTCTTGTAATCTCTTTATCTTCAAAAACAATTCGCCCATCACTCGCTTCAATCAAGCGCATGAGCAATCGGCCTGTTGTCGATTTTCCGCAGCCGCTTTCACCAACGATGCCCAACGTTTCCCCTTTTTTAACATAGAAGGAAACATCATCAACTGCTTTAACTTCCCCTTGTTTCTTTCCAAAAACGCCGCCAGTGATTGGGAAGTATTTTTTAAGTCCATTTACCTCAAGAAGTAACTCTGACATGCTGGCCACTCGCCTCCTTCAATGTATGTAGGAAACAGCGGACTTCATGTCCGTCTTTTTCCAAATGAAATAAATCTGGTGATTCCACATGGCATCTCCCGAATTGTTCGGCGCATCTCGCGGCAAATCGGCAGCCTTTATGGACCGTCCCCGGTGTCGGAACGGTTCCCGGAATACTATAAAGACGGTCTTTTTTTCCTCTTAAGTCAGGAACTGATTTCAATAAGCCTTTTGTGTAAGGGTGTTGAGGATCCTTTAATATTCTTCTGACATCACCCTGTTCCACTATCTGACCGGCATACATTACAATGACACGTTCACAAATTTCCGCCACGACGCCTAAATCGTGGGTAATCAGAATAATGGAAGTATTTGTTTTTTTATTTAAATCCTTCATTAACGCGAGGATTTGCGCTTGAATCGTAACATCGAGCGCAGTCGTTGGCTCGTCCGCAATCAATACCCTTGGATTACAGGCCATCGCCATGGCTATCATGACCCTTTGTCTCATTCCGCCTGACAGCTGATGCGGGTGCTCCTTTAGTATTCCTTCTGCCCTTGGAATCCCGACCAACTTTAATAGTTCGATGCTTCGAACAATCGCTTCTCTTTTTGAAAGATCTGTATGTAATCGAATTGCTTCCATCAGTTGATTTCCAACCGTAAATAACGGATTCAAGGAAGTCATCGGCTCCTGGAAAATCATTGAGATCTGATTTCCACGGATTTTTCGCCATTCTTTTTCGGATATGTTTTTTAAATCATTACCTTCGAAAATAATTTCTCCATTTTCAATTTTACCTGGCGGGGAAGGAATTAGCCCCATCGCAGCCAAGGATGTAACACTCTTACCGCTCCCTGATTCTCCTACAATTCCAAGAATTTCTCCTTCTTTCAATTCAAAACTGATACCATCAACTGCTGGTAAAAGTTTTTTCCCAGACTGAAATGATACCTTTAAGTCTTTTATTTGAAGAATAGGTTCTTTAATCACACTGACACCTACCTAATAGTATTTTCTGATTACAGAGAAATATTTTAAAATAATAAATTTTATAACTATTCAATATATAATCATTTTTGCTTTTTTATTGATACTTGTCAATAATTAAATTTTTATCCAACTTTCCCATACATGTAAGCGCTTTAAAAAAAGCCTGACAACATCGCATTCAGATAGGTGTCAGGCTTTTTTATTTTTTTAAAATTCTATTGTCCGATTTCTTTTAGTGCCACTTCCTGATAAGATTTGAAGAAGGAATCACAGAACTTATCCCACTCATCCGCTGCTTCAATTGAAGCCTCGCTTACTTCTCCTAAAACAGGACTTTGCAGTAAATGCTCCAGCTGTTCAGAGAATTTCTTAATTAAATCTTGATGTGCACCCTTTAAAACACTGCTCACAAATTCTCTAGGAGAATACCAGTCTGCCACTCTTTGGAGATCACGATAAATTTGCGTTAATAGTAGATTGCGCGGGCCCTCCCATTGTTCATTAACAACAACATCACGAAAAATTCGCGGCAGGGAAGAAAACTCTTCCATTACCCCATGCCCGGCAAACATTGATATGGTATCCCTTAATATCTCAGCACCTTCATTGGTTGCACAAATTTTTTGTAATAAAATAAGTTCACGTAAGTTAAACAATTGTTTTCGAGTATCAATTGGAAGATCTGATTTTATGCCCGGATTAAGAGGTTTTTCTAAACGCAAAAACAAATCGTAGATTTTAAAAGCACCTGCAGTTGTACGCTTAGCAGCTTTTTCAATTCGTTTCAGCTTGCTCGCAGCAAGCGGGTATTCATTTACTTTTTTGCCAAAAACGGTTCGGAAATCGCTGTAAAGCCTGGCTTCTCTTGATGCCCGCAGCATAAATCCTGCACAGGCAATGCCGATCTCTAGCCGGGACAAGGTCAAAACAATGCCAACCGCGACAGCAATCCCTTTGTCTTTAGGACCTATCGGATAGGCCAATGCCCCATTGTATTGAATTTCGGCAGTCGGCAATTCGGCGGTACCAAGCTTCCATTTTATCCGGTTAATTTCGTATCCATTGCGTTTTTCTTTTTCCTTATCACCGGGGAGCCAAGCAGGAACAATAAATGTAGATACTTTATCTGTGCCAGAGATTTTGGCTGTAACAACTGAATAATCCGCATGGGCTGCAGAGCAGAAGAACTTATTTCCATATAGGCGATAATTTTTTCCATCCGGAACGGCCTCAAGAATATTTGCCGGCAGGTCCGAACCGCCTTGAATTTCTGACATAAACTGGGCGCCAATTGCAAATTCGCCGTCTATTCCTTCTTTTGTATGCTGCAAAATTTCTTGAAGCTCTGGGTATTCTTCATTTGGAAATTGCTCTAACAGAGCTATTAATCCATGGGTACATGTTAGAGGGCAAGTAACTCCGCCTTCGCCAATTTGGTGAATCAGCATTCTCTTCACAAAGCTTTCCCAATGAGGCATTTTGCTAGAAAAAAGACCTTCCCCAAAAACCCCGCGTTCTAATTGATGGACTTCCATAGGCCGGACAATGCGATCAATTCGATGATTAAATGCATCATAATGAAGCATATATGGCCTAACCTCTGGTCTGGCAATTCGTTCAGCTAATTGGTTCCATTTCGTAGAAACAGTAGGTGAGAAAGAAAGAATGTTTTCGTGGAGTGTCTCAAATTGGGACCCAGTAAATTTTCTCACTGCTCTTTGCAAATACGGTTCATCACGGTACCAGTCAAGATTTTCACGTTTTTCTACGAATTCATCAAAAGAATACGTATTTTTTCCTCTTGTTTCAGTCTCTTGGGAAGCTAGGTTCATGGAATGGCTCACTCCCTTTTTGGTTGAAATTTCATAATTTTCAGTATTCATTATAAAGGCAAAGTTACAATAAATCAAAAAGCAAAAGACCCTGTAAGGTTTGGGACATTAAAAGGGTCTTTTTATTGTCTATTTTTTCATTCCAGTATAAATAAGGATGGCATCCCTTAAAAATTCTGCCGTCCCTGGCTTTTCTTTATCATAATAGGCGGTAAATCTTTCATCATCGACATACATTTGTGCAAGTCCTGCGTGGGCTTCTTTGCTGTATTCGTGCCAATAATAAGTGAGCCAATGCTTATGAAGGTCGGCTGCTTTTTGCGCCAGCTCCCCTGCAGGATCACCTGTTTTAAAAGCATCCGCCAAGGTTTCCTGGACTTGTTCTGCCAGCTTTGAAACTTCCGCATACTGCTCCTCTGTCATATTTTGCAGTTTCGCATTTGATTTATCGACCGTATCATTTCCGTACTTTTGGCGAATTTCTTTTCCGTACTTTATCTCATTATCATCTATCATTTTTTTCTTAAAGCCTTCAAACTTTTCTTTATTTGACATGTTTATTCTCCCTTCTGATAGTGCTATTGTTTTTTCAACATTAGCAATTAATAAATCTAATTGAATCCGCTTTTCGAGGAGCTTTTCGCGATGTTCCCTGAGGGCCTTTGCACCGTCAAAAGAAGGAGCTGTAACGATTTCTTTAATGCTGTCCAAGCCTACTCCTAATTCTCGGTAGAATAGAATTTGCTGGAGTTTATCCACTTCTGCTTGCCCGTAAATCCGGTATCCTGACGAATTGATTCTTGCCGGCTTAAGAATTCCAATTTCATCATAATACCTGAGCGTTCTGGTACTGACACCCGCGAGACTTGCTAGCTTTTGCACTGTATATTCCATTCGATCATCTCCTCATAGCTAACGATACACCTTAACGCAGCGTCAATGTCAATTCATATTTTGCCTAATTTTCGTTAAAAAAAATGGTGCCTGACACCACCCGTGGACAAATGTCCACGAGTGGTGTCAGGCACCAAAAGATGCACCAAAAGATGCACCAAAAGATGCACCAAAAGATGCACCAAAAGAGGCATCAAGGTGCACTAAAAGAAATATTTGTCGAATAGTTTTGATAAAACTAGGAATTTTTCCCCTTTATAATGGTATTAGGTAAAAAACATCACGTAATTTTGAAAGGGGCAGGGTTATGGCAAAGGTTATTGTTATGTATAATCAACCAAAAGATAAAGAGGGATTTGAAAAGTATTATTACAATGTACATATACCTCTAGTGCAAAGAATCCCTAATCTTAAAGGGGCTGAAATTCATCACGTGTTACAAGCTCAAAATACCAATGAAGATTTATTTCTCATTGCAGAGCTTCATTTTGATGATCCACAGACTTTAGGACAGGCATTAGCATCTCCAGAGGGTCGTGAAGTGCAAGGAGATGTATTAAATCTTATGCAATTCTTGAATAAGCCCCCTGTAGTTGCGATAGTAGATTAGAATCGAAGGGAAGATCCTATGAAATAGGGTCTTTTTATTTTTCTGTAATGGATTGTCCCAGATTTTGCATACATTTATGGATAAGGGGGGATTCTCATTTATACTTCATTTTCAACAAGCAATCTAATTCGATTTGCAGTGGCCTATGTATTTATTACATCTGGACTTATGAAATTAATGAGTGCTGAACTAGCAAGCAGTTTTCTCCGTTTAGGACTACCCTATCCTTACATAGTATTAAAGGTTGTTATCTTACTAGAAATTATTTGCGGCCTTTTAATATTGGTTAATAAAGCGGTTAAAAATGCCGTGATTCCTTTAATTGGAATAATGATTGCAGCTCTTATTTTAACCAAATTGCCAACATTAAATACCGGTCTGCTGCAATTTGCTTTTAATGCGAGATTAGATATTGTGATGATAGTATTACTCTTCTATCTATATAAGAGGTATCCCAATTGAACATTCAATCCAAGTAGAAACCAGATTGTTAAAACCAATTTGGTTTTTTAGTGTGTTAAAATAACATTTATCAAGTAATTGTTTAGAGAGGGAATGCATTTGAATATTAAAGAAAAGGTAAAGAACCTGCCTCTGTCACCTGGGGTTTATCTGATGAAAGATTCCCAAGGCCGAATCATTTATGTTGGAAAAGCAAAAAGTCTTAAGAAAAGAGTGCAATCTTATTTTCAAAACTTAAAAGCTCATCCACAAAAAATAAAAAAGCTCGTGGCAAACCTAAATGATTTTGACTATATCCTTACAGATACAGAATTTGAAGCATTCATGCTGGAATGTAAATTAATAAAAGAAATCAAGCCAATTTTTAATAGAAAGATGAAAAGTCCAAAATCATATACCTATATCGTTATTAAAATGGAAAAAGACTATCAAATTTTAGAAGTAACAGATAAATTTATTGATAATGACACTAATCAATATTTTGGGCCCTTTATAAACAAATACACGGCAGAAAGAGCCATTCAAGGATTAAAAGAAGCATTTAAAATAAGCTGCAGTAATCCTTTTATGAAAAATGGGCCATGCTTAAACTATTCCTTAGGATTGTGTATTGGCATGTGTCTTGGAGGACAAGCGCTTGATCTTTACGATAACATTATAAATAAAATAATTGATTTACTTAGCGGCACCGACTTTAGCATACTTGAGGAACTAAATCAGAGCATGATTAATGCTTCCGAACAATTTGATTTTGAGGCTGCGGCAAAATATCGAAACATACTAGATGCAATAAACGCTATTATCTATAAGGAGCAAGTCATTGAGTTTACTGAAGAAGATAAAAATTTCGTAGTCAGGGAATCATTAACGGACTCCACTTTTAAACTGTTTTTTATTAAGGGAAATAAAATTTTATTTAGTGAAAAGTATCATTTGGGAAGTACAACTGAGCTTGAACTTCTTTCGAACATAAAAGAAAAAATATTAACCTATTCTAATAAGGCCTCTTCCCCTGCGAAAGTTAGCAAAGATGACCTTGATGAAGCACAAATCATCTATAGTTATATAAAGAGCGAAAACTGCAGCTTTAAAATTATTCCTGAAAATGGGATTGAATCTAAAAAAACAGCCTTAATAGATGAAGCCCTTTATGAACTAATTTATCATCATAAATGAGCCCTTGGTTTTGCAATTAAAGAACCAAGGGCTTTTATTATTTCAGAATCCTCGAAACATATTTAATTTTCCTAAGAGTTATTTTAAACGAAAATTCTATTTTTCCGAATAAAATTATTATTTCAAAAAAACTTTCTTTTTACCCTTAATGTCCTTGAAAACCCACTATTATCAAGGGTTTAAATCGCTTACATTTTTGTTTTCCAAAAAAAGTTTTTGACGATTCTAAACAAAAAAAGTATTATAAAATAGTAAAAAAGGGAGGTAGTAAGATGTCAGACTTGAATAGACAGAAAATTGTGGACAGTGTGCCTCAAAAGGGATTTTTTGGACATCCTAAAGGATTATTTACACTGTTCTTTACTGAGTTTTGGGAGCGTTTTTCTTATTATGGAATGAGAGCTATCCTTGTATTCTATATGTACTACGAAGTATCCAAAGGCGGATTGGGGATTGATAAAACCCTAGCTCTTTCCATCATGTCCATTTACGGATCCCTTGTTTATATGTCCGGAATTATCGGCGGTTGGTTAGCTGACAGAATTTTTGGTACGTCAAAAGCCGTTTTTTACGGTGGTATATTAATCATGTTCGGTCATATCGTTCTTGCCATACCAGGAAGCGTTTCGATGTTCTTCTTATCAATGGTATTAATCGTCCTCGGTACAGGACTTTTGAAACCAAACGTTTCGACTGTTGTCGGGGAGATGTACAGTGAAGAAGATAATCGCCGTGATGCAGGTTTTACAATTTTCTATATGGGGATTAACGCAGGGGCATTTTTATCACCGTTAATCGTTGGATCCGTTATGGATTACAGCTTCCATTTAGGCTTTGGTATTGCTGCTGTAGGGATGTTCTTAGGATTAATCGTATTTATTTTAACAAAGAAAAAGAATCTTGGCCTTGCTGGTACAATCGTTAAAAATCCATTGTCACCTGCTGAAAAGAAAAAAGTTTTCACAATTATTGGATTAGGTGCTGTCATTATTGCTGTTTTATGTGTTGTTTTAATTTCAATGGGGAAATTAACATTTGAGAGCTTTATCAATCTAGTAACGATCCTTGGTATTTTGATTCCAACCATGTATTTCATTGTCATGTACCGCAGCCCTAAAACAACGGCAGTAGAACGTTCACGGGTCATTGCTTATATTCCGTTGTTTATTGCAGCTGTAATGTTCTGGTCAATTCAAGAACAAGGGTCTACTATCCTTGCAAGTTATGCAGATACACGCACACAGTTAAACTTTGCAGGAATTAAAATATCTCCAGCATGGTTCCAATCATTAAACCCATTATTTATTATCATTTTTGCACCAGTCTTTGCAGCAATTTGGGTAAAATTAGGAAAACGTCAACCGACGATTCCGCAGAAATTCTCGTTATCATTATTGTTCGCTGGCGTATCATTCCTTGTTATCCTTTTACCTGCATACCTTGGGGGTGCAAATTCATTAGTTAACCCATTATGGCTTGTATTAAGTTACTTAATTTGCGTATTTGGCGAATTACTCTTATCACCTGTGGGATTATCAGCAACTACAAAATTAGCACCAGCTGCCTTCTCAGCACAAACGATGAGCTTATGGTTCTTAGCAAGTGCAGCAGCACAAGCTCTTAATGCACAACTTGTTAAATTCTATACACCAGAAACCGAAATGACATACTTCGGTGTAATCGGTGGAGCTTCGATTGTTCTTGGTATTATCCTATTTATTCTATCACCAAAGATTCAAAGCTTCATGAAAGGTGTACGTTAATTAAAGATAAAAGGCTGTTGAGCGAATCAACAGCCTTTTGTTTATTTTAAGACTAGCTCTTTTTTTACTAATTCTTTTCTTTGAACCCATTGAAAATCATCTGCAATCTCATATGAAGCAGGTGTCATTTCCTTCAATTGTTCTAAGGTAAGTTCATCTACCAATTCTACTAACCATAAACGCCCCTCACGGAATTTGAATACGGCATATTCGGTGACAATAGTATCCACTCTATTCTTTGCAGTTAGAGGATAGGTGCACTCTTGAAGAATTTTCGGTTCTCCTTTAGGTGAAAGATGAGACATGGCCGCGATTACACGTTTAGCTCCAATTACCAGATCCATTGCGCCGCCGACCCCGAGAACATCCTTCCCTGGTACAGCCCAGCTTGCAATATCCCCGCCTTCAGATACCTGCAGGGCACCGATTACTGTAGCATCCAAATGTCCTCCTCGCATGATCGCAAATGATAGGGAACTATCAAAGTATGAAGCATGAGGCAAAGCCGTAATAGGTTGTACACCTGAAGCATTTACCAAGTCCATTTGATCGACATTCTGTACGATCTCATCTGGCCCCGGCTCTGGTCCAACCCCAAGAATGCCATTTTCAGAATGCAGGGTGATCCGGCCCTTCGGTAAATAATCGGCAACCAAGGTAGGGATTCCTATTCCAAGATTCACAACACCTGATTTTAATTCTTGTGCGCATCGCCATGCAATGTAATGCTTAATTGAATCACTCATTTTAAATTTCCTCCCTCTTCACAACGATATCCACAAAGATAAATGGTGTAACGATTGAATCTGGATCAAGCTCTCCAATTTCAACAATTTCATCTACTTCTACAATTGTTAGTTTCGCAGCGGTCGCCATTACTGGATTGAAATTCTGAGCTGTTTTTTTGTAGACAAGATTACCAGCCTTATCCGCTTTATGTGCCCTGATGATCGCTACATCAGCTGTTAAAGATTGTTCAAGAACATGTTCGCGGCCATTAAAGACACGAATTTCTTTTCCTTTTGCCAAATCCGTGCCCGCGCCAGTCGGAGTATAAAAAGCTGGAATCCCCGCTCCTCCCAATCGAATGGCTTCAGTAAATGTACCTTGAGGTAGCAGTTCAATCTCAACATTCCCCTCACGATAAGCCTTTACTAAATCCTTATTGGTTGAAAAAAAACTGCCAATCACTTTTTTGATACGGTTCTGTACAAACAAATCATTTAGGATAGACACGCTGCCGAGGCTGTTCATGATAAGGGTAAGATTATGTAGGTTTGTCTTATTTATTAGTGCCTTTGATAGGTATCTAGGCATTCCGGGAAAGCCAAAACCACCCACCATAATTTTAGCTGCTTCTGGAATTTGTTTAACAGCTTCTTCAGCGGATAAAAATTGGACATGTGTTTCAATTTGATTAATTGTAGCGCTCATCATCCATTCTCCTTTGTTGTTGTTTTTTGTATTGATACTGACCGGTTGGTATGTTATTATTAAACAAAATAATAAATTTTCTGTCAATTGTTATTAATTAAATAATTTTTGAAAAAAGTTTCGACAAATTTCTTCTTTGTTCTTATTGTGTTTCCCTTTCATTTCGGCATTTTTTTAGTCTAAATTTATTTTTCATTTAGACCATTAATAAATAATATTATCTCCGAGTTTTGACCCAGGACCAAAGGAAGGATGAGAATTAATATGAAACTAGATCAAGTTGCTAAGCAAATCTCAACACCATTAGATGCTCCGGCATTTCCGCGCGGACCGTATCGGTTTAATAACCGGGAATATTTGAACATTGTTTATCGTACTGATAAAGAAGCATTGAGAAAAATTGTTCCAGAGCCATTAGAAATTGATGAACCGCTTGTTAAGTTCGAGGTTATCCGCATGCCGGACGTAACCGGCTTAGGCTCTTACACGGAGTCTGGTCAAGTCATCCCTGTAAGTTTCAACGGCGAAAAAGGGGACTATGTTCACTCAATGTACGTGGATAACCACCCTGCGATTGCAGCAGGGAGAGAAGTTGGAGCTTACCCGAAAAAACTTGGAAAACCAAATCTTTACATAGATTCAGATACGTTAGTGGGAACGCTGGATTATGGGACTTTAAGAGTGGCTACCGCTACTATGGGATATAAGCACCAGCAAATTGATTTAGAGCAGGCTCGTGAAGAGATTTGCAAACCTTATTTTATGCTAAAGCTAATACGCGGCCAGGATGGGAAACCGAGGATTTGTGAGCTGGTTCGCGGCGAAATTACTGATATTACGATTAAAGGCGCTTGGACCTCCCCTGCCCGCTTGCAGCTATTTGCTCATGCGCTTGCACCAATGGCTGATTTGCCAGTGCTCGAAATTGTGTCTGCATCGCATATTCTCACCGACCTTTCTCTGCCTCGTACGAAAGTTGTCCATGACTATCTTACGGCAGAGCAATCCGTTGACAAAAAGGAATTAATCAGTCAAAAATAAATAGCCTTATTGAAAAAAATGGACCCTTCCTTAGATGTGAGGGTCCACTTTCATTTTACTACTCTTTTCGATCGTTTAACTCATCAAGGAGTTGTTTTGTCCTTTTCGCATTTCCTTCGGCAAAATTTTCTAACCGCTCCTTTAACTCATCATCATCGTGAACCCTCTCTGCCGTAATCAAATAGCTCCTCATCAGATCTTCTTCCACTTCGATTGAATGTTCTAGAACTTGTTCTAGTGATTCTTGTTCCTCATTTTTTTTATTAAAAAAATTTAAATCCATAGGAATAACCTCCTTTTCCCTATTATTTTTTTCAAATCTAATCATGGATATCCACTTGTTCAAAGTTTAAATTTAAACGCAAAAAGCAAAAAAATCGATTATGATTTCTTTGCTTTTTGGAATACTATTATCGCAATACTCTTGCAGCACTAGAAAATTTTGATGGATCGTATTTAGCAATTTTTACAACATCACCTGTTTGCGGGGCATGGATATATTGTCCATTGCCAATATAAATGCCTACATGATAGGCAGGGTTACCCCTGAATACTAGATCTCCTGGCTGTACTTGACTCGGGGAAATTCTCGTTCCAACATTCTGTTGGTCACGTGACACCCGCGGAAGATTAATACCAGCTGCATTTCTAAACACATAGGAAGTGAATCCAGAGCAATCAAAACCGCTTGGTGTCGATCCGCCCCAAACGTAAGGGACACCCAAAAATTGTTTAGCATATGCAATAACTGCGCTTGCATCTCCTGAGCTAGCTGGGACAGCTGCTGCAGAAGCTGTTGTTGATGTTTTTGAACCTTTGTTTACCGAAGTATGCTGTTTAGCCTTTTGTTGTGTTTGTTGTGCTTGCTGTGCTTGCTGTGCTTGTTGTTGCTGTGCTCGCTGCTGGGCTAATAGAGCCGCCTGTCGCGCAGCTTCTTGCTGAGCTTTTTGTTCAGCCAATTGATCCTGTTGGTTTTGCAATTTGTTTTTGGCGGCTGCCAATTCCTTTGCTATTTCTTGCTTATCTTGTTCAATCTTTTGTTGCGCGGAAGCTAATTCAGCTTGACTATTTTTCAATTGGTCTAATTCATTATGTAATTTTTGCTCTGCATTTTTTAATTCTTGTTCTTTTTGGTTTAAACCATTCAGCAGGGCTGTGTCACTTTCCATAATCGTCGAAATAGCAGTGAAACGGGTTAAAAACTCAGAAAGGTTTTGAGAAGAAAGTAAAAGCTCGGCGTATGCAGCGAGTGATTGTTTCCCCTCTAATTGAATGCTTTTCAGCCGTTCAGAATAGACTTTTTTGTGATTATCTAATGACTTTTTGGCTTCTTCAATGTCAGCCTCTGTTTCTACTATTTTTCCTTGTTGTGATTTAATATCAGCATTTAGCTTTTGGCTTTTCTCCATTGAAAGACTGATTCGATCATCTATTTGTTGAATCTTCGTTTCAAAATCATCAATTTGTCCTTTTGTCTCATCGATTTGTCCTTGTGTTACTGGTGGATCATTTGGACTAGCAAAAGTAGGTGTTACTTGAATCACAGAGGCAAGGACGGCAGCCGATAATGTATATTTTAATAATTTCTTTATCATCACAAAATCTCCTTATGTAACCTATCATTTTATCAAATTACTAATATATTCCTAGTTTATAATTCAATTGGACGAAAAACAATGAATCTGTCGCTAATGTAATATAATTGTAATTTTATGTAGAAAAAGTTTCCTGTCACACCCGAAGTTTAACGGATTATGTCGAGTAATATTGGAATTGAACCATCGGTTAAATAGGACTAATGTCCTATCGACATAAAAAGCCCAATCCTTAAAGAATGGGCTAATTTAAATATATTTTTTTATATTCTCTTTTTAATATTAACTCCCTCAATACTTCTTGCGTTGCAATGAATCCGCGTATTGGATATATTCTTTCTGATAAAATACAGTTTTTGTTATTTACTAAAAAGTATTGCTATCAATTCATTTCACTGTCCTCGTCCCATCAACTTTCTTTTCCAAAGTTATCAAGCAATGCACGCACTTCATCTGTTGATTTCGTGTTCATCAATTGATTTCTTAATTCAGCAGCTCCAGGGAATCCTTTAACATAAATTTTGAAAAAGCGATGAAGCGCTGTGATGGAACGTGGCAGTACTTCAGCATATTGATCCTGAAGATCAAGCTGCAGTCTTAAAAGATCTAGGTATTCTTTGCTGCTATGCTCTCTTGGCTCTTTTTCAAAAGCAAAAGGATTTTTAAAAATACCTCGCCCGATCATAACGCCATCAATACCATATTGTTCAGCAAGCTGCAGCCCAGTTTGACGGTCAGGAATGTCTCCATTAATTGTTAGCAGCGTATTGGGTGCGACACGGTCACGTAATTTTTTGATTTCCGGAATTAGCTCCCAATGCGCATCAACTTGGCTCATTTCCTTTCTTGTACGTAAATGAATAGAAAGGTTCGCAATATCCTGTTTTAAGATATGCGTTAGCCACTCCTCCCACTCCTGAACGTCCTTATAGCCAAGACGTGTTTTCACGCTGACAGGCAGTCCGCCAGCTTTTGCTGCTTGAATAAGTTCTGCCGCAACGTCTGGACGCAGAATAAGGCCACTACCTTTCCCTCTCGATGCCACATTCGGTACAGGGCAGCCCATATTAATATCGATGCCTTTAAATCCCAGCTCTGCCATACCAATACTCATTTGCCGAAAGTATTCAGGCTTATCGCCCCAAATATGGGCTACAATTGGTTGTTCATCCTCTGTAAAAGTCAAACGGCCACGCACACTTTTCATGCCCTCTGGATGACAATAGCTATCCGAGTTTGTAAACTCTGTGAAAAATACATCCGGTTGACCAGCTTCACTTACTACATGGCGAAAAACAACATCCGTCACATCTTCCATTGGTGCCAGTATAAAAAAAGGTCGTGGTAAATCACGCCAAAAATTATCTATCATATTTAAATTCAAATCCTCTCATTATGGGATCCAGGCCAACTCCATATCCCAAAAATAAAAAGCAAGATGCCCCTGCTTCTTTTACACTTATACCATGCTTAACCACATTTTATCAAATTGATCGGAAATGTTTAGTTTACTTTCACAAAATCTGTACAACCAAACTATCTCCTGCTAACCCCCACCACATAAACCAGCATTCCACTGTGAAGATACAGCAATATCATTGGGCTCCACATGTGTAGTATGTATGTTGCAACATATGGGGTGTTGATGAATTTACACATGTTTTAAAAAATTCAGTTTAGAACTTAACCATTTTTTGCAGTTATTCCCAAATAGAAATAACTCATATCTTACCTTCAGGTTCGGTTGTATAATAGACTTTTACCCAATATACGTCCAAGTAAATTTATTTCAATAATCTCATTTTATTAAGATGGGGCAGACTTCAATTTAATCGAATTACATTTTTCACAAAAATAACTTCAAGATAGAAAAAACAGCTAAATTTTAGTAAGATATCCTCATGTGATATTAGATAAGGGGTTAAAAAAATGAGCGTATTAAACGTAAAAAATTTAAGTCACGGTTTCGGTGATCGTGCGATTTTTAATGATGTGTCTTTTCGACTTTTAAAAGGAGAGCACGTTGGACTAGTTGGGGCAAATGGTGAGGGTAAGTCTACTTTCATGAATATTGTTACTGGGAAGTTGCAGCCCGACGAGGGGAAAGTTGAGTGGTCACGAAAAGTTCGTGTTGGTTATTTAGATCAGCATGCTGTACTTCAAAAAGGTACTACGATGCGTGACGCATTAAGTACTGCTTTTCAATATCTTTTTGATGCTGAATCAGAAATCAATGAACTTTATGCAAAAATGGGTGATGAAGGTGCTGATATCGATGCATTACTTGCAGAAGTTGGAGAGCTACAAGAAACTTTAGATAGTAATGATTTCTATCAAATTAATTCAAAAGTTGAGGAAGTTGCTCGTGGTCTAGGATTAGACGATGTTGGACTCGATCGAGATGTAGATGATCTTAGCGGTGGGCAACGTACGAAAGTTTTGCTAGCTAAGCTGTTGTTAGAAAAGCCTGAAATCCTATTACTAGACGAGCCAACGAACTATTTGGATGAACAGCATATCGAATGGTTGAAGCGCTATTTACAGGAATATGAAAATGCATTTATCTTGATTTCACATGATATTCCATTCTTGAACAATGTTGTTAACTTGATCTATCACATGGAAAACCAAGAGTTGAATCGCTATGTTGGTGATTATGATAACTTCTTAAAAATTCATGAAATGAAGAAGCAACAGCTAGAATCCGCTTACAAGCGTCAACAACAAGAAATAGCTGATTTGAAAGATTTCGTTGCTCGTAACAAGGCAAGTGTTGCGACTCGTAATATGGCGATGTCTCGTCAGAAGAAGCTCGACAAAATGGAAGTAATTGAATTAGGGAAAGAGAAGCCGAAACCAGAGTTTAACTTCAAAGAAGCTCGTGCAGCTAGTCGTTATATTTTCACAGCTGAGGATCTTGTTATTGGTTACAATGAACCACTTTCCCGCCCTCTGAATTTAAAAATGGAACGCGGACAAAAAATTGCATTCGTAGGTGCAAATGGTATTGGTAAGTCCACTCTTTTAAAAAGTATTCTTGGGTTGATTGATCCAATTTCGGGTAAAGTGGAACGTGGTGAGTATCAACACATTGGTTACTTCGAGCAAGAAGTTAAACAGGCCAACTACAACACTTGTATTGAAGAGATTTGGAGCGAGTTCCCAAGTATGAATCAGGCTGAAGTCCGTGCTGCTCTTGCAAAATGTGGTTTAACGACAAAACATATTGAAAGTAAGATCGAAGTCCTTTCCGGTGGCGAAAAAGCCAAAGTTCGATTGTGTAAAATTTTAAACACAGAAACGAATTTATTAATCCTAGACGAACCTACCAATCACTTGGATGTAGACGCAAAAGAAGAATTGAAGCGTGCTTTAAAGGCATATCGCGGAAGTATTTTGATGGTATCCCACGAACCTGATTTCTATCGTGAAATTGCGACCGATATTTGGAATTGTGAGGATTGGACTACGAAAGTGTTTTAAATGAAAATTAAGGGGTACCCAATGAAATAAAATTTCACCTGGGTACCCCTTTTTATAAATCATCCACAATTTTTTAATAAAAATATACTTTAGATTTCTTAAAAAAGCTCATCCAATCTAAAGTTAGAATCTATTTTAATATTAAATCTGCAACAACTTCCACATGTGCTGTATGAGGAAACATATCCACTGGTTGGACATATTTCACTTCATATTTTGAACTTAAAGTTTGAATGTCCTTGGCTAGGGTTGACGGATTGCAAGAAACATAAATCAGCTTTTCCGGTTTCACTTGTAAAATGGTTTCCAATAGTTGCTTGTCTAGCCCTGTTCTTGGCGGATCGACGACAATAACGTCTGGTTTCCATCCTTTCTTTACCCATTTTGGCAGGATCTCTTCCGCTTTCCCCGGGACATATTTTGTATTAGTGTATCCATGACGTTTAGCGTTTTTCTTAGCATCCTCGATTGATTCAGGTATGATATCCATCCCGCGGACTTCTAATGACTGATCTGCAAGCCATAATCCAATTGTCCCGACACCGCAATAGGCATCGACTACTTTCTCTTTTCCTGTCAAAGCCGCTGCTTTTTTTACTTCATTATATAGATTTACTGTTTGAACAGGATTTAACTGGAAGAATGTTCTCGCTGAAAGCTCGAATTGCAGATCGCCTAATGTTTCTTGGATAAATTCCTCCCCGGCCAGGTTATGAGTTTCCTCGCCAAAAATGAGTGAGGTTTTTTCTCCATTTATATTTTGAACAATCGATTTTACGTTTGGCAGCCGTTTTTGGATTTCTTGAATGATAAGTTCTTTATTCGGCAGCTCTTTTTGTGAAGTGATTAATACAACTTGAACTTCACCTGTTTGAACACCAACGCGGGTAACAATGGTTCGGACGATTCCTTTTCTTGTTTTTTCATTATAAATAGGTATCCGTAATTCCTCTAAAAT
Organism: Paenibacillus sp. BSR1-1; assembly: GCF_030403775.1. GTDB lineage: Bacteria > Bacillota > Bacilli > Bacillales > Cytobacillaceae > Neobacillus. Next base: position 92,129 of record NZ_JAQMWQ010000010.1, on the reverse strand, counting down.
TTGTTTCACCATGGCTGTCGCTTCGTTTGTATGCGAATGCTGGACCGCACATTGCTCGATATTGATTAATTGATGGGAATTGAGGCCGTAAAGTCCAGCAAGGACCTTGCCCCCTTTTTCACCGACTTGAAAGCTGCTTTTATTTCGGTAGCCCCATGGATTTTCCATGCCAATTGTTTCACGGATATCGAGGCTTTCGGGTTTGAGCTTTGTATGGCGTTCAAGCGCTTGGATAATGATATCGCGCTTTTCCTTAAGCTGCTGATCATAGTGCAAATGCTGAAGCTGGCAGCCCCCGCACTGATCATAAACAGGACAGAGCGGTTTTACCCGGTTTGGCGACGGAATGCGGATTTTTTTAACCTTTGCCTCGGCAAATTTAGGGTGAATCTTAGTAGCTTCCACGACCACTTCTTCTCCCGGGAGTGCACCAGGCACAAACACCACTTGCTTTTTAAAATATCCGACACCTTCACCGTTGATACCAAGCCTTTTGATGGTCAACGGGAAAGTCTGTTTTGGTTCAATTTTAATACTTTGTTCTGTCTTCATAAGTTCAACTCCAAATTATTCGACGCTTCTCCATAAATACAAGGAAGCGTAACTTAAATAGGGCTCCCAATCTTGTTTATAACGCTCCATTTCCTCATAGGTTGGTTTTTTCTCAAGTTGGTAGAGCTTTTTCAGTCCATTTTGAATTCCAATGTCCGCAAGCGGAAAAAGGTTCGGTCTCCCAAGTGCAAATAAGAGGAAATTTTCGACTGTCCATCTGCCGACCCCACGGATTTTTGTTAGTTGTTCAAAAATCGCTTCATCTGGTTGATTTTTCAAAACATCTAGATGTAATCCGTTTTCGGTGATTTCTTTTGCGATTCCTATGATATATTCTGCCTTCCTGCCGCTAAACTGCAGATCGCGCAATTGTTCCACTTGAAGTCCAGCTACTGTTTCAGGCTCTGGGAAAAACCATACACCTTCAATTTCATAGCCAAATGTTTTGACAAATCGTTCAGTAAGGGTATAGGCAAAGGTCATATTAATCTGCTGGTGGATAATACATTTGATGAGACTCCCAAACAGGTCGAAATCGAGCACAAGGGGCGTTCCGATGAACAGGTTGAATATTTCCTTGAGGTCCGTTTCTTGAAAATGGTTTTGAATTTTATCCAAAGGCACTTTCCATTGAAAAATTTCAGACACTCTTTTGATTGCCGCTTCTTTGTCAGTTTTTCCGTTCAGAACGAAGGCTGGCCGATCAGTTGTCCCTGTTGCCGTTATATCCACTACTTGTGCTTTTTCAGCGATAACGATTGGAACTCTAATCGTTCGTTTTTCTAAGTCTAGCAGTTTTAATGGATCTGGCGTATGTCTTTGTAATACACTGTCAAAATTATAAGGTCCATCAATTTGGATTGCTTCTTGCCACACGGGAGGATCCATCCTTTTATTATTTTACCCCGTATTATAGCATGAACAATCTAGAAAAGGGAAAAACCGAATTTCAGGAGAAATTCGGTCATTTTAATTTATCGAGGCTTTTAAATTTATAGCCTTTCTTTTTCAGGTCTTTTATGGCTTTTTCAAGCGCATCGGCATTGTCTTGTGATATCGAATGTAATAGAATTACGCAGCCGGGATGGACTCGGTTCATGATATTGTCATATGCATATTGCCAGCCCCTTTGGTTATTTACATTCCAATCCACAAAGGCTAAAGACCAGAATACATGGGTGAAACCTTCCTCTTTCGCAATCTGCATGGTTCTTTCACTAAAAACCCCACGAGGCGGGCGTAAATATTTCATTTCTTTTTGCCCTGTTATTTCTTTGGTTTTTTCCTTAACCTTTTGAAGCTCTCTGCGGATTCTTTCATCACTTACTGCAGTAAAATCGGGATGATAGTAGGAATGGTTGCCGATGATATGCCCTTCTTTTACCATTCGTTTTGTGAGCTCAGGTTGTGATTCTAAAAAATGCCCCGTCACAAAAAAGGTCGCAGGTACTTTTTCCTTCTTCAAAACATCAAGAATTTTTGGCATATATCCATTCTCATAGCCGCTGTCAAAAGTAAGGTACAAAATCTTTTTGTTTGGACTCCCCTTATAAAAAGCCCCGTATTTCGCTAGCAGTTCATCATATTCTGGGCCTGCTTCTGCAGGCCGCTCATCCACGGCTTTTTTAAAGCCCCAGTGGATGGACTTATTTGAAACGGCTGCGCTGGCTGTAGTCGGCAAAAGCAAAAACAGCACCATTATGCTGCCAATAAATCTTTTCATCCATGCTCCCCCTATTTTGTTTTTTATATTGTTTGTCTTTGGAGGGAAAAGATGATTAGCAGATTAAGGAAATGGGTGAGGTTGGTGGTAGATGCGGTCTCTGCTATTTCCGGTATACGGGAATTTTAATAAAGAAAATAGGTATGAAGCAGACCTTGGGGTAGGTAGATTAAGAAACCAACATAACTGCTGATTTGTTATGTGAGGATCGATTAACAGAAAGTAGTCATATATAGCTTGTAAAAATGCTTCCTTAGATATGCATTGACAATTCGGGCAAGTCCATTTTTGCCTATCGTAAATCATTGGAATAAAGAAGCAAATTGGACATTGGACTCCCGTCCTTATGTCAGATTTATTTATTCCAATTTGTTTTAAAATGTTGCTGCTTTCTGGTGTGTGTTTGGTTAATAATAGTTGGCTTACTTTTTCAATTTGTTTTTTATTGAATATCTCCTCTTTAAAATATTTTTCGGTGAGATCGATCCTATGTAAAATATCATAGGCTCTGCAAATTTTTTCTTCTGCTTCTCTGTAGCCAGATTCGATAATTACTTCCGTAGATGTGCGGCAAACAGCTATAAAAAATCCAATTGGAACTTTTGGCGTATGGTTGGATTCCAACAAGTTTTTTAACAATATTTTGTGACGTATCGCTTGAGATACTGGATTTTCATAAACTTCTCTTATGTCACCATTTTCATGAATCATTTGATTTTTACCTATTCGCAGTATTCCTGAATGATTTTTTCCTTCAAACATGAGAATAATTTTTGGAGAAAGGAGAAGAGCATCAATTTGGAAGAAGGTATTTCCAACGGGAAATCGGAGACCATGAAAAATATGGTATTTATTATCAGGTATTTGTTCTAGATAATGTTTAATTGTCTTTTCTCCGTTGTAGCCAGATCTAAGTATTTTTATTTTCTTCTTAATTTCAGGCATCATAATATGATTTTCAATTATACGTCTTTCAGCCGCCTCTACTTGAAGTAAAGCTATTGGGACTGTGAGATCTTTTCGGAACAAAGCAACTCCTCCTTTCAATTTAACATAATATTTCAACTTAAATTGTCGAATACCTACCAATAAATATTGGCATTTGTGAATATATTTTGTCATATTAAAAAAATCGGAATCAAATTCTAAAAATAAAGTGGGGAATTTCACAAATTTGGGGTGGTATTCTCCAATTTTAGGGATACATTCTACAGAAGTGACTGGTTATTCTACAAATTTTCAGCCCTTACAATTGCGATTAAATTCAATCATAACATTAGGGCATCCTGCAAATTTTTGGTGATATTCCACAATTTATAAGGTACAACCTACAAAATGTACTGGTTATTCTACAAATTTTCAGCCCTATTCTACAATTGGGATTAAATTCAATGATTACGCTAGAGCATCCTACAAATTTGTGGTGATATTCTACAATTTATAAGCTACATTCTACAAAATGTACTGGTTATTCTACAAATTTTCAGCCCTATTCTACAATTGGGAATCATTACGCTAGGAATCCTACAAATTAAAAGGTCATTCTACAAAAGTGACTGGTCTTTCTACGATTTTTTTCTTCCCTATGCTTTAAACTCAAAAAATTTCACAAAAAAAAGAACAGGCGCCAATCCAGCGCCTATTCCCACAATCCTATTTGAATACTGGCTCCTTAAACTGAGCTAATTTTTCTAATGAAGATTTATCAACATCAGCATGCAAGCTGTTTCCGTGAGAGTCCATTGTTACTACGGCTGTGAAGCCTTCTACGCGAAGGTGCCACATTGCTTCAGGAATACCGAACTGCATTAAATCAACGCCTTCGACGCCTTTAATACAATCAGCGTAATACTGTGCTGCCCCGCCGATTGCATTCAAATACACACCGCCGTGCTCATGAAGAGCTGCCAGCGTCTTAGGACCCATTCCGCCCTTACCGATTACAGCGCGGATACCGAACTTCTTCATAATGTCACCTTGGTAAGGCTCCTCACGAATACTTGTTGTCGGTCCCGCAGCCTTGACATGCCACGCACCATCTTCATCCTTCAACATTACAGGTCCGCAATGGTAAATGACCTGGCCATTCAGATCGACCGGTGCATCGTGGTCGCTTAGATATTTATGAATTGCATCGCGGCCAGTGTACATTAAACCGTTAATTTGAACCACATCGCCAACTTTTAGCGAACGAATTTGCTCTTCACTAATAGGAGCTTCTAACGTAATCACGCTCTCTGAAGAAATGGCAGATTCATTAGCAGCAGCCGCTTCTTCCTGAGCAAAATCAATGAACTCGCCTTCTTGGTAAGCCCACTCATTAATTTCACCGCTCACAGGATCCACGCTTACACCCATGCGGCGGAATGCCCAGCAGTTGTAGGCAACAGAAACATAGAAGCTGGCAGGAATGCGGTGCATCACGCCGATTTTACAGCCAAGCAAGGTTGCTTCGCCGCCAAAGCCCATTGTTCCGATCCCTAATTTATTTGCATTTTCCATCACATATTCTTCTAACTTGCGAAGATCTTCATTTGGATTCACGTCTTCAACCGAACGGAATAATTGCTCTTTCGCTAAATCATAGCCTGAAGAACGGTCGCCGCCGATTCCGACGCCGATAAAGCCGGCGCTGCAGCCTTGGCCTTGTGCTTGATAAACGGAATGCATGATACATTTGCGGATCCCGTCCAGATCACGGCCGGCGCGGCCTAGTCCGTCTAATTCACATGGAAGGCTGTATTGAATGTTTTTATTTTCACAACCGCCGCCTTTTAAAATCAAGCGGACATCGATATAATCTTTTTCCCATTGATCAAATTTGAAAACGGGCACACCTGCGCCAAGATTATCGCCGCTGTTTTCACCTGTTAAGGAATCAACTGAATTCGGGCGTAATTTACCTTCTTTCGTTGCCAAAACAATTGCGTTCTTAATCGCTTCTTTAATTTCTAATTGATTCACGCCAACAGGAGTTTTAATTTTAAAGGTTGGGAGACCTGTGTCCTGGCAGATTGGCGATACTTGATCGTCAGCCATTTTAATGTTGTTTGTGATGGTGGCAAGGCTCATTGCAGCACTTGTGCCTGCGTTTTCTCTTTCCTTTGCGGACTTAACGGCACGGCGCACGTCCTTTGGAAGTTTGGTAGATGTTTCAACGATCAGCTTGTACATGCTTTCTTGAAATTTTGTGATATTCACTTGGATTTCCCCTTTCCCGAAATTCCCCAAATTATTCTATATAAATTTTACAACTTTTTGACTTTTTCATTATACTCCTATAGGCATTAGAATTAAAGGATAAGGTTGCAAACGAATTCATGGTAACTTTTCCAAAAACAAAAAAAAAGAGTCTGCTATTTAACAGACTCGCTGGCTTCACGGTTATTGAACTCTTTGCATTTATTTTCCATTTCATCTAGCATCAAAATTAAGCGGTCAATATCCTCTAGATCCGCATCTTCCGGATCTATGGCATCAAGTACATCAATAAACATATTTAAGCGGTGCTTTAAAAAATCAACCTGGGAATTTTTATCTTGAACTGGACTACCCACAAACTTCTCTCCTTTCACTACCGTTCTCATCCTATCGAATATTTCTTACTTTTTCAATATATTACCCTAAATTACAATAAAAAAACTCCCACCAGGTACCAGGTAGGAGTCTTTCTAACAAATTTATCTTGGGCGCTCAGACGCTGCAAATCCAAAGGAGACGTAATCCTGAACAGGAATCCAGGCTCCAATGCCTTGTGAAGTAACGTTTTTGATGACGATAAACTTCCGGTTTCCTTTTAGCATTAAATAAACTTCTCCGTAAGTGACCTTCCCTTTTTCATTTACCCCTGGCGCATACGCATATAAGTAACCTAAGCGGTTAGGCGGAATGTTATAGATATGATCATTTTTTGTTCCAGAACCAATAATCGTTTCAAATGCTAGAGGCAGATTTGTCTTCTCCATCGCTTTTAAGAGCATCATCTTTTTAACGTCTTCTGCATTTGGGATTTTCGCAGTCAGACCACCTCTGACGATTTTTTGTGCCTCTTGAACATATTTAATCTGGTAGGGAACCTTGCCGCCACGATTATCAAAATAGTTGGTATTTATTTTTTGGTACTCCCAGTTAGGTGAGGTCTCTGCTGACTCATAATTTAAAGGCCACTGCCCTAAATAAACAATCGCACGGTAACCAAGCGCAAAAGGAGTACTATTAATACTAGACTCATTGAGCATCCGAATTAAATCGGGATTTTCAATTTTAACCCTAGAAGTTTTGATTAACTTTTTGGTTAAATCGCTTGGCTGCAAGAATGGCAAATCCTGCGTTGAATTCGGATAGGTATTTTCCTTCGTAATATTTCGAACAGAAGCTGGGACCTGGTATTTTACAGGATTTTTTTTCACCGCACCGGCTTTTTCAGCAAAAGCAGACGGAATAATAGTTAACATTAATAACAGTGTCATAAGGATTGAAACATTTTTCCTCACTGTGTTGAACTCCTTTCACTAGTAGCATTAATAAGGTCTGCTCATAGTTTTTTCGGAGTCCCCAAATATTATCCATTCACTTTAGTAAATTTCAAATCTTTCGCTTGAAGCTTCTGCATTAATTTATCAAATGATGGAAAAAACAATTGGATTGCAGGACCAACGGCAAAGGTAATGATAATGGTTCCGTAGGAAATTGGTCCATTCAGAAAGAAGGCCGGAATTAAGGCGGTGATTTCACCGATGGTTTTGGCAACCATTAAATTCACACGAAATCGTTCTTTAATAGCCAGCATGAAACTATCGATCGGACTTTGCGGAAATTTAGCCTGTAAATAAATTGAAGCTCCAAAGCCAATAATTAGAATGCCAATCAGCAGCATCGCCAGTTTAGCAAAAAGCAAATCAACAGAAAAAAGATCAAATATTGTATTCAGCCAAAAGTCAACTAAAGTACCAATAACAATAATCGTTAAGAGAGAAAGAACATCTGGTCTTCTTTTTAATAAAAGAGAGACTACTATCATTAAAACGGCCCCATCGATCATAACCCATTTTCCTACCGATAGCCCAACTCTTTCGGTTAGAGCAACATTTAAGGCATCCCATGCGCCAACGCCGATATCCGCAACTTTAATGGTCATACATACACCGAAGGTCATGATAAACAAACCGATGATAAAAAATAAAAATCGTATTAATAATTTCATCTTTTGCTCCTTGAAAAAAGTAATGGAATTGTAATAATCTGAACATTTACAAAATTCAATTTTTCATTTATAATGAGGTTAACTTTTCAAAAAGGAGGGCAGTAATCAATCTGCTGGCGAATTATTGATTTTCTTTAAGGAGGTTGGGATTCACTAATAATATGACATTCAACACTCGTGTTTTATCAAATTATAACTAAACATGAAGGTTGGTGATCGATGGTCCCAAGAAAAGCGATTGATTTTTTACCCTTATATAATTAGGTGCTGTTACATTATATCACAACGGTTTTGTTTGACCTCGTACATTAATAAAGTAGTTTGAAAAAAGAGACTCTAAGCCTCATTGGCCTAGAGTCTTTATTTTTGAAAGCCTTACCATTCATTAGAGCAGGAAAAAACCAATACCTATAATGACATAAGCCGCCAGCAAGGTTAGACCTTCAAACCAATTCGTTTCTCCGTCATTGGAGATAACAACCATTAAAAGTACGGATGAAACCATCGCGATAAGTTCCTGCCAGCTGAAGATCAATGGCATGGATTGATTAAAGAAAAGCGAAACAATGACAAGGACGGGTGCGACGAACATCGCTACTTGAAGCGTTGATCCGATTGCAATTTCTACAGCGACATCCATCTTATTCTTAAAAGCCATTAAAACAGCAGAGGCATGTTCGGCAGCATTTCCGACAATGGCGACTATGATGACTCCAATGAATAGCTCCGTCCAGCCGAAGGATTCTGCGACAAACTCAAAGGTGTGGACAAGATGCTCGGAAATATAGGCCACGACAATCGTTGCTATGGCGAGAACGGCAATCGCCTTCCCTTTCCCCCACTCCGGTTCCTCTTCTTCATGTGTATCGATATCATTAGTCGTCTGGTACACCCCTCGATGAGTCACCAGTTTGAAAAATAATGCTGCTAAATAAAGAATCACCAAGGTAACGGAAATTCCGACGCTTAAGGTTAGTGTTTTTCCCTTACTCATATCCAAAGAAAAAACAGCAGGAATTACAAAAGCAATGATGACTGCAAACATTAAAAGTCCAGAATTATGGCGGGCATCATATACATTAAACTCCGGCCGCTTATATTTTAATCCCCCAACAAAGAATGAAAGACCAGCGACGAGAAGCAGATTTCCTAATACAGAACCGGTTAAAGATGCCAAAACGACCCCAACAAGACCGGCTTTTAACGCAAAAATCGATATAATCAATTCAACTGCATTTCCAAAGGTTGCGTTTAATAGTCCGCCAATTCTTGGGCCGGCAACAATCGCCAGGCTTTCTGTCGCTCTTCCCATAAAGCTGGCTAGAGCGATAATTGTTAAACAATAAAGAACAAATAGGATACCATTTGACCAATGCATTAACGTTCCAATTATAGATAACGGGACTCCTGCAAACGTCATCAGCATAAAAATTTTATTTGTCACCGCGTTCCCTCCATAGTCTATTTTTTATCTCACTAATTTTTCTACTACATATTTTGCTGTCATTTTCTCCATAATTAGCCAAAAAAAGAGTATCATTTTTCAAAAGAAATATGCAACAATTTTCTTGCAAAGGAGGAAGATTCTAGGGTACCATCATTTAAGGACTATGAATTGAGGAAAGTATGATGAATAAACTAAATTTGCGTTTTTGGATTCTTGTGAGTATTGTTGCCATTTCCGGTTTCTCGCAGGGGATGCTTCTTCCGCTCATAGCCGTTATTTTTGAAAAAAGTGGTGTATCCTCCTCTTTAAATGGTTTAAATGCTACCGCCCTTTATATAGGGGTATTACTGGTATCTCCTTTTATGGAGATGCCCTTAAGAAAATATGGTTATAAGCCGGTAATTATTTTTGGCGGAGGCCTAGTTGTGATTTCGCTTGCCTTATTCCCGCTGTGGCAAACCTTTTGGTTTTGGTTTGTTTTACGTTTGTTAATTGGAATCGGTGACCACTCTTTGCATTTCGCCACCCAGACCTGGATTACTTCCTTTTCCCCCGCAGAAAAAAGGGGACGAAACATTTCCTTGTATGGTTTGTTTTTTGGAATTGGATTCGCCACTGGGCCGTTAATGACTCCATTGGTGAATGTTAATGAAGCTCTCCCCTTTATTGGTTCTTCCATATTTTGTTTGATTGGCTGGGTATTTGTTTTTAGTTTAAAAAATGAATTTCCCGAACAAGAAATGAAGAATATTACCTTTTTTTCAACCATCAAACAGTTTAGAAAGACAATTCAATATGGCTGGTTAGCCTTTTTACCGCCTTTATGCTATGGCTTTTTAGAATCTTCTCTAAATGGGATATTTCCAATTTATGCTTTAAGAATGGGTATTAATGTTTCAAGTGTCTCAGTTATGTTATCAGCTTTTGCAATAGGCAGTATCATTACCCAGCTGCCATTAGGGATGTTAAGCGATCAATATGGTCGAAGGAACATTTTAATGACGGTTTTATTTATCGGGTTTATCAGCTTTACAGCTGCCAGTTTTCTTGAACACTCTTTTGTTGGTCTTTTCCTAGCCTTTCTCATTGCAGGAATGGTAGTAGGCTCAACCTTTTCACTTGGTATTAGTTATATGACTGATTTAGTACCAAGAAATCTTTTACCGACAGGCAATTTGTTATGCGGCATCTTCTATAGTGTTGGAAGCCTTAGCGGCCCCATTCTGGGAGGTCTGTTTATTAAGTTTTTTCAAAATATAAGCTTTTTTTATATTAATAGTACATTGCTTCTGGCTCTTTCTTTTATTATTTATACATTTGGAAAAAAAGCTCCCGTTCTCACTGAACAAAAAAATTAATTCGGAGCAATTTCATATCTTAAGCATAAAATGTATGATAAAATAAAATTAAATTTAAATAAAGAATTTTTCTAGAAAGTGCTGTCATCACCAAGATGACAGCTTTCGTGCTTTTTTAGGGTAATGATTTTGATTATTTTTCTCAATTAGAATTAAATCTTATCAATTAGAAGGACTGAGGGGGGAGAATCAATGAGTTCTGAAGCAAAATCTCTAACAAAAGGAATACAAAAAGTAGGAGTAATTGAAAAAATTAAACCACATGCCGAACTGATTGCAGCGATAGTAAGCGGATTACTGATAGCCACAGGGTGGTTATTTGATAAATATGGAGAGAATTCAGATTCCATTATTGCCTATCTGCTGGCTTTTGTAATCGGCGGTTTTGCCAAGGCAAAGGAAGGCTTGGAGGCTACTTATGAAAATAAAGAACTTAATGTAGAAATGCTAATGATATTCGCGGCAATTGGTTCAGCCATAATTGGCTACTGGACTGAAGGAGCTATTCTTATCTTCATCTTTGCCGTCAGTGGAGCCCTTGAAACCTACACCATGAATAAAAGCCATAAAGAGATCTCATCCTTAATGGAGCTGCAGCCAGAAGAGGCGCTCTTATTTACAGACGGTGATGAGGAGCGGGTTCCCGTCTCTCAGCTTCGAGTTGGTGACCACATTCTTATAAAACCGGGTGAACGTGTACCATCAGACGGGATTATCATTAAAGGACAAACCAATATTGATGAAGCAGCAATCACTGGAGAGTCTATGCCTGTCTCTAAAGGGAATCAGGAGGAAGTATTTGCCGGTACAGTTAATATGACTGGGGCAATTACGGTTCAAGTGACAAAAGCGAGCCATGATACCCTTTTTCAAAAAATCATTCAGCTCGTTCAATCTGCCCAAAGCGAAAAGTCGCCTTCACAACTTTTCATTGAACGTTTTGAAGGAACGTATGTAAAAGCCGTTCTAGCCGTTGTACTTGCGATGTTTTTTCTGCCGCACTTCGCCCTTGGCTGGAGCTGGCATGAATCCTTTTATCGAGCGATGATATTATTAGTAGTCGCCTCACCTTGTGCCCTAGTCGCGTCCATTATGCCCGCAACGCTTTCAGCCATTTCAAATGGTGCAAAGCATGGAATATTGGTTAAAGGCGGTGTACACCTGGAAAATTTGAGTCATTTAGAAGCCATCGCTTTCGATAAAACCGGAACACTGACTAAAGGAAAACCAGAAGTGACCGAAGTTATTGTTAAGGAAGGGCTTGATTCAGAAACACTACTATTGAAGGCCGCATCTATTGAAAATCATTCGAACCACCCGCTTGCACAAGCCATTGTCAAATATGCAAAACAAAACTTGAACGTAGATCTTCTCCATCCTAATAGTTTAGAGGATGTGCCTGGATGGGGTGTCAAAGCAGAAATAAACGGAGAACAATGGAAAATTGGAAAAGCTGCATTCGTTGGGAAAGAACGGGTAGATCACTTTGCAGATGGAAAAGCAAAAGAGCTTGCCAGCCTTGGTAATACGCTGGTGTTCATCGAAATTAATGGCAACCTAAGTGCCATGATTGCTTTAAAAGATGTTGTCCGTAAGGAAACAAAGCTGGCTATAGACCATTTAAAGAAACAAGGTATTCGCACCGTCATGCTTACTGGCGATAGTGAAAAAACAGCACGGGCGATTGCGTCTGAAAGCCATGTCGATGAATTTTACTCTGAGTGCTTACCAGAAGAAAAGGTTGAGCAATTAAAGCAGTTGAAAACTAAATATAAAACCGTCGCTATGGTGGGTGACGGCATTAACGATGCCCCCGCCCTTGCCATTGCCAATGTCGGTATCGCCATGGGGGAAGGAACAGATGTTGCCCTTGAAACGGCAGATATTGTCCTTATGAAAAATGATCTGCCTCGAATCTCTGAAGCCATTCTTCTTTCCAAGCGTATGAACAAAATCATTAAGCAAAATGTTATTTTTTCCATTACGGTCATAATGCTTTTGATCTCATCCAATTTCTTTCAGGTGCTTGATTTACCTTATGGGGTGATTGGTCATGAGGGCAGTACCATTCTAGTCATTTTGAATAGTCTGCGCCTTTTAAAATCATAAAGAAGACCGGGTGAAATAAAATCACCCGGCCTTTTTTATTACTTAGTGATAACCATTAGATCCATTTGCAGATCCTGAAGTTTTATTTCCTTTGCTGCCTTTGCCTTTTTGCTTCGTACTGCCATCTTTTTTAGTATGCTTTGTCATCGAATCTTACCTCCGTTTATGTTGGGTCATACCCATTTATAGTTTTGACATAAAACCCATTTTCATAAAGGTAAGTATTAGCAGTTCGTACGACTTTTTTCAGTATAAAAAGCATTAATTTCCCCGCCCAAAATGATGATGAAGGCGGATATGTAAAGCCAGATCATTAACACGATAATCGCTCCAATACTACCGTATGTTAGCGAATAGTTACCAATGTTATCTACGTATAAGGATAATCCCATGGAGGATATTATCCAGCCCAATGTAGCAAAAGCTGCTCCTGGAAAGGCACTGCGACAGCGTAATTTAACATTCGGAGCAACCCAATACAAACCGGTAAAAATGAGAAATAAAATAATCGCACTTAGGAGCAGACTAAACGTATCCCACAGCTTTATGAACTGTTGTGTATATCCTAATTGTGAAAAGATAAAGAGTCCAATTTCCCTGCCGAATATCGGAAGTATAATCGCGAGGATAAACACAACGATCATCCCGAAGGTTAATAAAATAGCCATTCCTCTTGCAACAATAAAGGAGCGGCTTTCCTTGACATTATACGCCTTATTAAAAGCCCTCACAACCGCATCAATACCATTGGATGCCGACCAAATCGTCCCGATAACCCCGAATGAAAGCAAGCCGCCGTTTCGATGATTCATAATAAACTTTATGTTTTTTTCAATAAGTTCCATTGCTTCAGCCGGTGCAAAATCCTTGATCATCCCTAGCATATCTTGATGAGGAATCGGAATATATGGCATTAGGGAAAAAATAACAATGAGGAGCGGAAACAGGGAAAGAAGAAAAAAGTAGGCCAATTGGGCACTTAATCCCGGAAGGTCATCTTCTTCGATTCTATGCCAAAGCAGTCTTAGCAATGAAGAGCGTACATTCACTGTCTTTTCCACTTGCTACTCTCTCCTTTTTAATAAATTTTTTTAATCCTCTACAATTACCTCTTTTAGAAGTTCCTCTTCGTCACTTTTGGAGAATGAATCCTTCGTTTCTTTGACGATATCCTTCACCTGAGGGGTTAATTCCCGCAACTCCTCAACCTTGTCCACAAGATAGGAAATATCCTCACTTACCTGCTCAAACGTTGACCGTATTTTCCCAGCGGTTTCCCCGGGATGCCGTAAAATGTAGGTAACCTTGCTTGAAGTTTTTTGAACATTTTCCTTCATAATCTGTCTGGTTGGTTTATCTAATAAGCTGATCGCTCCCCCTGCGAGTGCTCCCAGTAACATACCCTTCCAAAATTGATTCTTCTTCGTCATCTTAACCTTTCCTTCCTTATCTCTAATTATCATAAATCCATTTTTCATGAAAATAATACCAGAAATACAATCTACCTTTTATTTTGCTTTATTCACGCTCCCTAAGCAAGTAGTGTCCCTAACTTTATAATGAGTTTTGTATTGACATAACCTTTTTAACGTGAAAAGATGGGATTAATATTTCTGAAAGGGTGACCGGAGTGAATCTATCCCAAAAGTCGGTAGAAAATGTTGAATTTATGATCGAACAAATAAAAGAAAAACTGAAGGTATTAAACCTTGGTGCGATTAAACCCTCTCACTTCGATGAGGAAATGTATGAGGAATTAAAAGAAATTTATGAAATGGTGCTTCGAAAGAATTCGTTTAGTCCCAATGAAATGCAGGCCCTTGTTGAAGAATTAGGGAATCTTCGAAAAAGGTAAAAAACAGATCACGAGGATCTGTTTTTTTATTTACCCCTGATCCGTCAAAATAAACGGACCATCTTTGGTGATTGCAATTGTGTGTTCGTATTGGGCTGAGTTTTTACCGTCAATTGTGCGAGCGGTCCAGCCATTGTTATCCATCTTTGTTTGGTACCTGCCAACATTAACCATTGGTTCAATCGTAAACACCATTCCCTCTTTAATTCGAGGTCCCTTACCTGGCAGCCCATAATGTGGTACATCCGGTTTTTCGTGGATGACTGCCCCAATTCCGTGTCCAATAAAATCCCGAACGACTGAGAAGCCTTCACCTTCAACATATTTTTGAATGGCATGTCCTATATCCCCAATTCGGTTGCCGGGAACGGCCTGTTCAATCCCTTTGTATAGAGCTTCCTTTGTTACGTTTAATAAATGTTCTGTCTCCAGTGAAATCTTACCAACAGCATAAGACCATGCAGAGTCAGCCAAGGCACCGTTATAATTAACAACCATGTCAATCGTAACAATGTCCCCCTCTTTTAGCGGCTCTTTTCTTGGAAAGCCATGGCAGATTTCATCATTTATACTCGCGCAGGTTGCATATTCGTACCCTTTATAGCCTTTTTGCTCAGGGGTAGCATTATTTTCGCTTAAAAATTGATCGACAAACTGATCAATCTCCCAAGTTGTAATACCCGGTTTAATTCGCTTCGCTATTTCTCTATGACAGGCAGCAAGTATTTCTCCTGCCTTTTTCATCGCTTCAATTTCACGTTGTGATTTAAGGACAATCATGTAAGCGGCCCCTTCCTTTTTGTTTAATTTTATGTAGGCTAAGCAATATTGTTCTTTATAGAAACATACTTATGTCAAAATTATACTTTAAGACTAAATTGGCAACACTATTAATATTAACTCTATCCAATTATTTTTTCAAAATTACTTATACCCTCAGAACTAAAACATTAATTCACAAAGTTCATAATTTTGTCATTATCCTCCGTTCGTAATATGGTACTTAACTATTCTTTTTGGTAGAATTAACATATAAACAATAATAATTAGGTGTGTGAGGCTAAATGATTGGTGACCGCGTAAAAAAATTTCGCTTAGAGAAGAAAATGTCACTATCCGAACTTGCTGAGCAGGCAGGTGTCGCTAAATCTTATTTAAGTTCACTTGAAAGAAACCTGCAAAAGAATCCATCGATTCAGTTTCTTGAAAAGATTGCTGCTGTATTAAACCTTCCAGTCGAACATTTAATACATGAACAAATAGATAAAACTGAGTTAGATAGTGAATGGATGAATATTGTAAAAGAAGCCATGAATTCAGGTGTATCCAAAGATCAGTTTCGTGAGTTTCTTGAGTTTAATAAGTGGCGGACGAACCAAAACAATAACCAATAGGATTTTTGTCTTGTCTTATGAAAAGAAAAAGCATTCTACAAAATATAAAAATTTTGTAGAATGCTTTTTAGTTTTCCCATATGTACTCAGATGTTTTTAGCTATTAGCTCTTTTACCTGGCTTTGATTAAGGAATTCCCGCACCTCTTCTAATGATAAACCAAGTTCTTTCGCCTCTAATATTAGTCCTAGCCATTCCTCGTCGATGACATCCAATTTTCTTTCTGTAATCACCATCGTTTTCACCCCTAAAATACATTCGTATTCCAGGTAGCCCGGCCATCATAGTAAGTAATTACCTACCTTAGATCCTCGGCTTTGCGTCCCTGTTTTTCAACAGGTTTGCCTTTTTCTGTCTTAATGAACCTAATTCATCACCGACTTGCCAACCATCACTAACATTTCTAGGCCAATATACTTAATCGTTTTCGATATGTTCATTATATATAGTCCTTTTATAACAGGGTGTTAGATTTTGTCATTTTTTTATAAAATTCTAACAACTTTTTTGAACAAATAATACCAAAATCCTACAAAATATCCCTATATATTTTACATTTGCATTTGTACAAATTGGAAAGGAAAGGAAAAAAAGTCGAATTTCCCTTTTAATATTGAGTTTTAATATCTGTCTAAAATGTGACAAAAAGCATATAATGAAACTAAACTTAATATTAATAATTTTCTAAAAATATTAGGCGGTGATATTGTTGACCTTAATTCATGTCTTAAATTTCTCGATTCCGATTGCATTTATGGTATTTGCAGGATTTTTTCTTGACCGTATGTGTAAACCCGCAAAAACAGAAGAAAAAGCTGGCGAAGAGTGAACTGTTAATGAGCTCCTCTACGACACAGCTTTTTTATTTTAATTTATTTTGTACCTTTAACTCGTAATTTTTAAAAATGGAAGAATTGGTTTTTACACCTTTTTTGGACATGATTTGATTAAAACGAATCAGCTTTTCATTTAACTTTCTTTGCAGGTTTTCTTTTTCACTACTATCATCTGTTTTTTTAATTAAATCCTCGATCGTCATTAATTCCTGTCGTAAATGACTTTCCTCCTGGGTATAGCCTGCATTTTTCAGCAACTTATAAGCCATCCGCAAATCCTCGGGGATTGCCGATAAATCCTCTAGCTGCATGGGTTTACCCAATCCTGGAAGATTTTCGAATTCTCCATCTTTATATGCTTTTTTAATACGGTCTTCCGAGACAATTTGAAACATATCCATGCTAAAGCCTCCTTTTTACCATATATATAAGTTAATTATATCAATTTCTAAGATACATTTTAAAGTTACTGTCTTTTTGGACAAGTAATTTTTTCTTTTCTGTTGGGGCATGCTACATGCGTATAAGAAAGGAGTGTTGAGTTTGGCTCGTGGAGAACATTTTAACCACAAAAGGAAACACCATCCAGGTGAATTTCCTCAAAATAGCCTAGTGGAAAAGCATGTAAAGGAAGCCATTGGCGACGAAGAATTGATTGTAACCCAGGAAGCATTTAAGAATAGAATCGAGGAAGACGGCAGCCGCGGTGATACTGCACGGATCCTGCCGGAACAGACAGAATAAAAAGGCGTGAGCAACTCACGCCTTTTTCCTTTAGAATGTTTCCTTTAAACTTCTTACCATCTTGGAAAATTCAATGTTTTTAAGCCACGCAGATGCCTTTTCGATATCTTTAGAAAAAACCCGGTCCTGAGTAATGGCTGGAACCTGTTCGCGGCCTTTTTCAAAGAACATCTTTGTATGAGTGGCCATTTTTTCGACTCCGCGGAATTCTACAGCCTGCATGGCACAAATCAACTCAATTGCAAGAACCTTTCTTGCGTTTTGAATGATTTGATAAGCATGTCTGGATGCAATTGTTCCCATGCTGACATGGTCCTCCTGATTCGCTGATGAAGGAATCGAATCCACACTGGCAGGATGGGCAAGAGTTTTATTTTCTGAAACAAGTGAAGCGGCCACATATTGCATAATCATTGCCCCTGATTGTAAGCCTGGTTCAGGGCTTAAGAATGGCGGCAGGTCATTTAATTGCGGATTGATTAAACGTTCAATCCTTCTTTCCGAAATGTTAGCGAGCTCGGCAACAGCAATTTTCATAAAATCCATTGCAAAAGCAATCGGCTGACCGTGAAAGTTGCCTCCAGAGATTACTTTTTCACCATCATCAAAAATTAACGGATTGTCAGTTGCCGCATTCATTTCAATTTCCAGTTTTTCTTTTACATAATCAAGAGCCTGCCAAGAGGCACCATGAACTTGTGGAATACAGCGAAGAGAATAAGCATCCTGAACTCTAAGCTCGCCCTGCATCGTCGTTAATAAACTGTCACTTAAATATTGGCGGATTCTCGCAGCTGTATCAATCTGCTGTTGATAGCCCCTTGCCACATGAACTTCTTCTGCAAAGGCATCAATAATTCCATTTAATCCTTCGATTGTCATGGAAGCAATAAGCTCACTCTCAAGAGCAAGCTGCTCAGCCTCAAGATATCCCACTACTCCCATTGCAGTCATTGCTTGAGTACCATTGATTAGAGCGAGGCCTTCTTTAGCTTCTAATGTTACAGGCAGGATTTCTTCCTGTTGAAGTGCAGAAAGGGAGTCCATGCGAGTTCCCTTATAAAAAACTTCACCTTCACCGATTAGGACTAAGGCAAGATGTGATAATGGAGCTAGATCACCACTTGCACCAAGCGATCCTTGTTGCGGAATGACAGGGATAATGTCTTTATTTACTAATTCAATAAGCTTTTCAATGACAAGCGGTCTGATTCCTGAGAAGCCCTTTAAAAGTGCATTTGCACGAAGAAGTACCATTGCTTTTGCAACAACTTCAGGGAAGGGTTCTCCTACACCACAGGCATGTGAACGAATTAAGTTAAGTTGGAGATCCTGTACATGGTCCTTATCAATTAAAACATCACTAAATTTACCAAAACCCGTAGTAATTCCATAAACAACCTTAGATTCTGATACAATTCTTTCTACAGCTTCCCTGCTTTTTGCTGCAGCCTCCATGCTTTGTTCAGAAGCGCGGACCTTTTGCTTGCGAAATAACACGTCCTTCATTTGCTCTAGCGTTAAACTATTCCCAGTAAGTGTAATCATTTCTCCATCTCCTCTAATACTTTAGTATAATAAAGAAAGAGGCTGGACTCATATCTAATTAGATTTTGAGTCCAGCCTCTTTTATGAACATAACGGAATTTTGTATGAATTTATTTCGATGCCTCATTGGTTATCATCCCATTCAAAAAATTATACTATTGATAATTATTGTATGCGAAGAAAACCCTTACTGTCAATTTAATTTTCTGAATTTTAGCACGATAACACTTTAGCACAATAACAAATGAAAGGTGATAGGAATTGAAAAAAGGACCATTCACAAAGATATTTTATCTTCGTGAATAGCCCCTTTATTTGGTTAATCAAATTTTAGCCCTTTTAACGCTTCTGCAAGCGCATTATTCAATGGTTCTTCGTCTTTCTGTTGATTTTTCAGATACTTTTGTACAGTGCGCTTATCCACTTTGCCGCCAGATTCTTTTTTACGGCGTGCTTCGAAAGCAGATAGTTTTTCACGATGTCCACATTTACATACGAAGATTTGG
Source organism: Paenibacillus sp. BSR1-1 (assembly GCF_030403775.1). Lineage (GTDB taxonomy): Bacteria > Bacillota > Bacilli > Bacillales > Cytobacillaceae > Neobacillus. The sequence goes on along the minus strand of NZ_JAQMWQ010000010.1, from coordinate 72,854 downwards.
CCCTCACCTTCGCCGCGAAGCTCCAGTTTTTTATGGCACTGTGGGCAGCGTGCATTTGTGACTCGGGATACGTTTTTACGATGTCCGCACTCCCGATCCTGGCACACGAGCATTTTTCCTTTTTTGCCGTTGACTTCAAGCATTGGTTTTCCACAGTCCGGGCAATTTTTGGTAGAAATATTGTCATGTTTGTATTTTTTAGTACTTGCTTTTATTTCAGCAACGATTTCTTTTGTGTAGTTCTTCATCTCACTGATAAACACTTCTTTTTTCAGCTTGCCATGAGCAATTTGATCAAGTTTTTGTTCCCATTCAGCTGTCAAAGCCGGAGATTTAAGCTCTTCAGGAACTAAATCTAACAATTGCCGGCCTTTAGAAGTAATGTGAATATCTTTGCCGCGCTTTTCGATTAAGAATGAATTGAATAGCTTGTCAATTATATCAGCACGTGTCGCAACAGTACCCAAGCCGCCAGTTGATTTTAACGTTTCTGCCAGTTGTTTATTTTTAGTTTCCATAAACTTCGTAGGGTTTTCCATAGCCGAAAGTAATGTTGCTTCATTAAATCGTGCAGGCGGATTGGTTTGGCCAGATGTTTGGGCGATTAGTTTCACGTTTAATGTGTCGCCTTTTTCGATGCGAGGTAAAATCTGTTCCTTTAGGTCCTCTTCTGCATCATCATCTTCAAAGCGATTTCCGTATACTTCTTTCCATCCAATTGATAGAATTGTTTTTCCCCTTGCAACGAAGTTCTCTTCACCGATTTTCGCACGAAGCGTTAATTGCTCGTACTCGAATGCTGGGAATAAAACTGCTAAGAAACGTTTTACAACTAAGTCATAAATTTTCCGCTCTTTATCTGTAAACGCTGCGAAATTCACATAGCTTTCTGTTGGAATAATGGCATGGTGATCTGATACCTTGCTATCATCCACAAATGCTTTTGAAACCTTTATAGGCTTGCTTAAAATCTTGTTAGCTAAAGGACGATATTCTCCACCCCCGCATGCCTTTAATCGTTCTGGAAGTGTCCCGACAATATCTGAAGAGATATATCGCGAATCTGTACGCGGATAGGTTAATACTTTATGCTGCTCGTATAGCTTTTGCATAATGTTTAACGTTTCCTTTGCAGAGTAACCAAAGATTTTATTCGCATCCCGCTGCAATTCTGTTAAATCATAAAGTGCTGGGGAAAATGACTTTTTCGATTTTTTCTCAATTTCTGTTACAATCGCATTTTGGTTTCCTAGTCTTTTTACAATTGCATCGGTTTTTTCCTTATCAAAGCTGCGACTGTTCCCTTTCGCATCTTGCCAGGTCAGCTTTAAATTTTTCGATGTTTGGGCTTCAATGCCGTAATAGGTTTGTGCTTTGAAATTTTTAATTTCCTCCTCGCGTGCAGCAATGATTGCAACAGTTGGAGTTTGAACGCGGCCGCAGTTTAATTGGGCATTGAACCTGGTAGTGAGCGCGCGTGTTGCATTTAGACCAATATACCAATCAGCCTCTGAGCGGGCGACAGCTGAAGCGTACAAATTGTCATATGCCTTTCCAGGCTTCAAGTTGGCGAAGCCATCTTTTATCGCTTTATCGGTAACAGATGAGATCCAAAGACGTTTAATTGGTTTGTTAACTTTTACTTTATCAATAATCCAACGTGCTACTAATTCTCCCTCTCTTCCTGCGTCCGTTGCCACGATTATTTCGCTGACATCCTTTCTAATCAGTTGACTCTTAACGTCATTAAACTGTTTTCCAGTCTGCTTAATTACAGTCAATTTCAAACGATCGGGCAGCATAGGCAGATCTTCTAAATTCCATGTTTTATATTTCACATCATAACTTTCTGGATCAGCAAGGGTAACTAGGTGCCCAAGTGCCCACGTAACAATATATTTATTCCCTTCAAGATACCCATGTCCTTTTTTATTACAATTAAGCACACGTGCAATATCGCGTGCGACAGATGGTTTTTCAGCAATTACAACACTTTTTGCCATATTTTAAAACATCCTTTCAAGTTTCCATAAGTTTAATATAGCATAGGAACAAAAATAATAATAAAACTGTTCCATTAAAGGGCCATATTCTAGTATGATGAAATGGCATCAAATTTGGAAACGAGGATACAGCATGAAGATAAAGGATTGGGATCCAAATCTTAAGGTTCGCTTGTTTAGTGAAGCCATGATGAACATTACCTTTTGGATGTTTTTTCCCTTTTTAACGATTTATTTTGCAGATGAATTTGGTAAAAATAAAGCAGGATTATTATTAGTATTTTCACAGATTTTTTCTGTGATTGCCAACTTAATGGGCGGATATTGTGCCGACCGATTTGGCCGAAAACGGATGATGGTCCTATCCGCCATTGGACAGGGACTTTCCTTTTTGGCATTTGCGTTTGCAAGCTCTCCATGGTTTCATTCTCCTTGGGTAGGCTTTTTATCGTTTGCGGTTGCAGGTGTTTTTGGTTCCTTTTATTGGCCTGCAAGTCAAGCGATGATTGCGGATGTAGTCAAGGAAAAAGACCGAAGCAGCGTCTTTGCGATATTCTATACATCTATCAATATTGCAGTTGTTATTGGTCCTATTTTAGGATCCATATTTTATGTTCACTATCGTTTTCAATTACTTCTTGTTGCAGGCATGGTGTGCATTTTGCTAGGTTTAATTTTATTTAAATGGACTCGTGAAACCGCTCCCTTTCAAAGGATGGCAGACCCTTCAATTGATGGAAAGTGGTATTATTTTTTAATTAACCAGTTAAGGGATTATTCACTCATAGTAAAGGACAAAGCTTTCCTTTTATTTATTCTGGCTGGTGTATTAGCAGGACAGACTTTTATGCAATTAGACTTATTAATTCCTGTCTATATAAAAGATATGGTCAAAACTCAAAATCTGTTTACCTTTGGAGATTGGTCATTTTCTGTAAGGGCAGAGCAGGCCTTTGGAATAGTACTAGCGGAGAATGGCTTCCTTGTGGCATTATTGACGGTTTTTGTAACAAAATGGATGAGTAAATATTATGAACGAAACGTATTTGTGCTATCATCCATTGTTTATGCCATTTCCATGGTGATCTTTAGTCAAACCCATTTGATTTGGGGGCTTATTGTTGCAATGGCTGTATTTACGTTAGCTGAACTTATGGGCGCGGGGCTCCAGCAAAGCTTTGTTTCTAAACTTGCCCCGGAACATATGCGTGGTCAATATTTTGCCGCTGCAAGTCTGCGGTTTACCATCAGCCGGACAATCGCCCCTCTTTCAATTCCATTGACGGTTTGGATTGGGTATGGATGGACGTTTTTGGTTTTGGTTATCTTGGCACTTTTTAGCAGCTTCTTATATTGGCTGATGTTCTATACTTTTGGAAAACAATCTATGAAAGCCGGGGCCTGATAGGTCCCGTTTTTATTGAAATTTAATTCAAAAAATGTCCAAAAAATTGTACTAATTCGTTCACATTCACCCCTTTTAACATTATAATTAGAGTGTAAACTTATTTATTTTAAGGACGGTGGAATCAATGGAATTATCGCAATTCATGGCTCCAACTTCATTATCAGGTATTATTACATTTATCGTTCTTTTTTCAGCAGGTGTTTATTTTAATATAAAAGTATACGGCAGTAAACTTCAGTAAAGAGAATAGTCTTTACTGTTTTTTTATGTTTAAATGCTAGCGGTTTCTTTTTCCAATTAAAAAAGCTACAATATATAGGAAGATTCTGAAAAGGAGACATACATATGAGTGATTTTCAAAGAAACCTTGAAAAATATGCTGAGCTTGCCGTTAAGGTTGGCGTTAACATTCAGAAAGGCCAGACCTTGGTAATTGGTGCCACGTTAGATGCTGCTGAATTTGTTCGCTTGGTTGTCAAAAAGGCGTACGAAACAGGTGCCCACAATGTTGTTGTGAATTGGAACGATGATACCGTCACCAGAACAAAGTACGATTTGGCTCCAAATGAAGCATTTTTAGAGTATCCAGAGTGGCGTGCCAAAGAGCAGGAACAACTTGCAGAAAATGGCGCTGCCTTTATGTCGGTTATTTCCACGAGTCCAGATTTACTTAAAGGAGTGGATCCCGAAAGGATTTCTAACTTTAATAAGGCTGCAGGGAAAGCATTGTCTAACTACCGAAAAGCAGTTCAATCAGATAAGGTTAGCTGGACCGTTATTGCAGCGGCATCTCCAGCATGGGCTGCTAAGGTATTTCCGGATGTCCCTAGTGAGCAGCAAGTCGACAAACTTTGGGACGCCATTTTTAAAGCAACTCGCGCAGATGTGGAAAACCCAGTTGAAGCTTGGAAAAAGCATGACGAAACCCTTCACGAAAAAGTACATTATTTAAATGAAAAACGCTATGCAAAGCTTCACTATAAAGCCCCTGGAACTGATTTAACGATTGAGCTTCCGGATAAACACATTTGGGTTGGTGCCGGCAGTGTGAATGAAAAGGGCTTTGAATTTATGGCCAATATGCCTACCGAGGAAGTATTCACCGTTCCATTTAAAACCGGTGTCAATGGTACCGTTGCCAGTACAAAGCCGCTAAGCTACGGCGGAAATATCATCGACCGTTTTTCTATTACGTTTGAAAATGGAAAAATTGTTGGAGTGAAGGCGGAAGAGGGCGAAGAAATTTTAAAACGCCTTGTCGATACTGACCAAGGCTCCCATTACCTAGGAGAGGTAGCGCTTGTGCCTTACAATTCGCCAATTTCACAATCTAATGTTCTATTCTTTAACACGTTGTTTGATGAAAATGCATCGAATCATTTAGCCATTGGAAGTGCCTATGCCTTCTGTATTGAAGGCGGAAAGCAAATGTCTTCTGAGCAATTGGCTGAAAATGGACTTAACGAAAGTATCACCCACGTTGATTTCATGATCGGCTCCGATCAAATGGATATCGATGGCATTACCGCCGATGGTAAAACAGAGCCAGTATTTAGAGGCGGAAATTGGGCTTTTTAATATAGTAAGTGAGAAAGGTGTCAGGCACCATGTGAAAATTTCACATGGTGCCTGACACCTTCTTTTTTTATGGAGTAAAAATGATGGCTCCATCTTTTGTTTTTGAAATATTATCGCGCATTTTATTAAGCTGCTGGATTGGATCCTGTACAATGACTTTTCCTAATAAATCAATAAGTCCGAGTGATTTTAACAGGCTCTCTTCCCAGCTTTGAAGCTCTTTTGTCAGGGATGTGTTACTTTGGCAAACTTTATTCAACGGCAATTTCTTTGCAATCGCTTCATCAATTAATGCCAATGCCAGCTCTTTATGAATCACTCCTTTTGCATCCTCCATTTGCTCGCAAACAGATTTTACCACCTGCTCCACCTTTTCTGTTGTGCTGCTAATAACAGGCTCGATCGGCTTCAACACTGGTTCAAGCGGTTTTACAACAGGTTCTAACGGTTTCAAGACGGGCTCAAGCGGTTTGGTTATTGGATCAAGTGGTTTCAAAATTGGTTCTAGCGGCTTTGTTACTGGATCAAGCGGTTTCAAAATTGGTTCTAAGGGCTTTGTTACTGGATCAAGCGGTTTGGTCACGACATCAGTGACATCCTGAATCGGATCTGTAATTTTTCCAATGCCGCCAGACGGCGCGTCCGTTTTTGAACCATCTGCACAAGTAAGAGGCAGATGCCCAGCTGAAATTTTTTCAACTTCTTTATCCAATTGATTCAATGGGAGCAAACTTAAATCCTGCAGGACTTGCAATTTCCCCGGCTTTTCAGAACCAGCATTTCCAGAAATAGTATTAAGGACTAACTTTTCTATTAAACTATCCTCTGCCTTCATATAATGTGCCACCATAACCACATCTTCCATCCCTAGCTCAGGAACTGTTTCAGATGCTTTAATACATGCACCTTTAAAGGAAATAGCCGTGGTATCAACAGTCATCCCTTTAACTGTAACTGGTCCACTTGCTTTTAAGGTGATACTGACCGGACCATTTGCTGAATCAACCAGTTTCGTTAACCTCATTCCATAAATCGTAGCCGACTGATATTGAAAACGGAGCATAGGCTTCTGATCATTTTCTGTGGTTTCTTGTTTAACAATCGATGCTGTCATTCCTGAACCAACCACTCGATCTGCTTCTATAATAAAACCATCTGTATCTAACTTTTCGGCATGTACACTTTTACCGAGAGAGCATATTGACAAAAACATGAGCGTTAGACTGCAACTTAACAAGATAAACTTGCTTTTCCACCACATATTAAGCTCCCCTTTAAAAATTGTGTACCGTCTCTTCAACGCCCCCAGAACGTGAGACTTTTACCTTCGCTGGACCAAGGCGCCATGCCATCAACAGTGCTCCGCCAATAATTCCAAAAATAGTACCAAATAAGAACCCGCCTAAGGCGCCAATAACGGAAAGGATGGATAAAAATATGGTGAAAATTCCAAGAATTTTTGAAGCATTAGGAAAAAATAAAGCTACAATTCCAATTAAGGTGATTAATCCGCCAAAAAGCAGGCCAATAATCGCAATGGACCCAGGCAGGAAGGTACTTAGATAAAGATTTAAAGGAACCCATAATATCATTAAACCACTTACAATAGTTAGTAATGCTCCCCACACCGGCCTTTGTTTACGCCATTTTTTAGCACCCATCTGCACGCACTCCCTATTTGTTAATTTTTTCTACGGTAAGTTTCATTCCATTCATATTAATGGTCTTCTGGAAGAGATAGTGCGTTTTTAATTTGGCATGCTCTAAAACAATTGTGGAAGAAGTTTGCTTGAATTGTTTTTGCCAGTCATCGCTGTGCTTTTCCTGAACGACTAAGTTCTGGAATTTGGCATCTGCCTCAATTAGATCGGCGTCATGCTGCAATCCGCTTATCTGAACTGGTTTAGATGCCGCTATTTTCACACGAATCCACTCACCGCCCACTTTAAAATCCTTATACAATTGCAAATTGTCAATGGTTAGATTTTCGATTAAATTGGTACCTTGGGGAGCAGAGTCAGAAGTGCCTGTTTCCCCCATTTTTGGATAGAAGGTGTAACCGGTTCCAACTAATTTGTCAAACTCTACATAAAAATCACCTACACCGGCAATCGGAACAGCATAGGCCACACCTGATACACCAAATGAAACTAATAATAATGCTAACGTTAAAATTCCAGCGCCTAATGCAGACCAAAAAACTTTCTTGCTAGTCGTACCCTCCACGAGTTGAACTGGACTTTCCATTTAAACCCCTCCTATTTTTTGAATTTTTTAAACAATCTATCTTTCCTATACCTTACTACCCTTGTTTTACTACTACAATCACGAAAAATATCGTAAAATTATTAAGGACCCGACAAATGTCGGGTTTGAGTTTCCACTACGGTCATATTGGAATTTTTTTTATCGAATATTTTAGTCATAGAGGATATGGAGGCGGAAGTACATGGAGCATAAAGTGGAACAGCTTTTACTGAAAGGGCTCGATATCCTTATGGAGCATCGTGTGCCATTTATGAAAGAATGGAAAGAGCTCCTGCCCACATTAAAATTTCGAAACGACAGTTTAGTAGATGAATTTGATATCATGATTGATATTGCCATTCAAAAAATTTTAAGTGAAAAGAAACCCCGTATAGACTCTTTTATTTTTTCGGTGCTGACAGAATGGCAAAAGCGTTTTTCCAACAAGTTTGATGAAAATGAGACTATCTTTCTCGTTACAACAATAGAAAATATGTTTCATAAGCTTGTAGCTGCCACCCCATCTGCCACCTTTTTCGACCATCAGGCCATCCAAGCTTTTTTTGCAAGAATCCTTGACCAGGCGTTATTAACCCAAGATAGTGAGAACCTGACCGAAAAATGGGTTAAAATGATCATGGGGACGAACATTCTCCCAATGAAATGGGTGGCAGTTGTAAAAAAAGAACAGGACGATTTTCAAATTGATAGTGTTGTTTGTTTTCCTGAGCATGAAGTGGACAGTCATTTGCTTAATATGTGCTCTGGTTTAAAATCAGGGGAAATTGACCATCTTTCACTGGCAATCTCCAGACTGATTGGAACAGGTACAGATAAGGAAAGAATCCTCAAAATTCCCTGTTTGAATGAAATTCTGTTCGTATGTCTGCAGGAAAACGATTTAGTGATTGGTGAACAGCAAATTCAGTTTATTCGGGATATGTATCTTCGCCAATTGAAGCTTTATCATCTCGAAAGAAAAATAGTTTGGAAGGATGCTTCCCTCCTGTTTTTGCAGCACTTATTATGCTCTCGAAATGCCGATGATGCGGTTAAAGCCATTACAAAGGGATTAGTAGATTATATGCCTTTCAGCCGCTGTGCCTTATTTTTATATAATCACTATGAAGATACGGGGATTGGTGTTTCTGGTTATAATGTCAGCATCCCATCTGTAAAGCAGATTAAAGAAGAGGTTTTCGGGCTTTCCCTAATTCAGAAATATTTACTTCCTTTGATTCAATCACAGCCTCTTTACTTTGAGAATGCAGCTGAGATTTTACCAAAGAAATATGTACAGGAGTATAAACTTCGTTCATTAGTTATCTTGCCAATATTTGCACCCTCAAAAAGCAGATTGCTTGGAGTCGCTTTATTGGATCAGGGTGAAAACTCTGAATTTGCGGTATCCTCACAAACCTTGGCGACTCTAATAAAATTGGGCAGGTATGCAGGGGAATTAATGTATTCGATATGGGATGAGGCTATTCAACAATTCGGGGGCTCTGATTGCTTACTGACCCAGCGTGAAAAAGAAGTGTTAAAGTTAATTGCGGAAGGTGCTTCGATTAACGAAGCAGCAAGTGAGCTTCATTTAAGCAGCTATACGGTTCGTGACTATGTGTCTGTCATTATTCAAAAATTAGCGGCAAAAAACAGAACCGAAGCCGCAGTTAAAGCATTAAAAATGAACTTGATTTCGTAAAAAAGAGCAGCTCCGATAATGGATGCTGCTCTTTTACAATTAGCGGTTATCTATTTTTTCAGGATATAAGTCGTGGTTCATCATCCGGTGATCGGCCATTTGCTCATATTTTGTCCCCGGTCTGCCGTAGTTGCAGTAAGGATCAATAGAGATGCCGCCTCTTGGAGTGAATTTACCCCAAACCTCGATGTATCTTGGATCCATTAACTTAATTAAATCATTCATGATGATGTTCATGCAGTCTTCATGGAAGTCCCCATGGTTACGGAAGCTGAAAAGATATAGCTTAAGAGATTTACTTTCAACCATCTTTTGATCTGGAATGTAGCTGATATAAATGGTTGCAAAGTCGGGCTGCCCTGTTTTTGGACAAAGACTTGTAAATTCAGGGAAATTGAATTTTACAAAATAGTCACGGTTTGGATGCTTATTATCAAACGCCTCCAATACCTCAGGTGTATATTCAAACAAGTATTTTGTGCCTTGGTTACCAAGTAGTGTTACGCCTTCTAATTCGGCATCTGTTCTTCCAGCCATTTTTTAGTCCTCCTTATGATAGCCGCGAATTATAGGAGCTCAAAAACTAAGAAATAAAAAACCATATCCTAAGGATATGGTCAATTTGTCCATTCCATAGTTTTTTATAGAGGGTATAAGCTATGAACCTCTCCCATAAACGGGTGCAGATAAATTTAATTTAACATAGTTACTATAGTTAAAATTAAAGGAACTGTCAATCAACATATTGTTGGAAATCCTTTGAGTTTGAAATTTTAAGAGTCTTATGGTTACAATATACAATTAAGAAACTATTTTCGGAGGTTTTTTTGGATGTGGAAAGAATTTAAACAATTTGCCATGAAGGGCAATGTTATTGATTTAGCTGTCGGGGTTATTATCGGCGGAGCGTTCGGTAAAATTGTCTCATCCCTGGTGGCAGATATTATAATGCCAATAATTGTAGTAATTAGCGGTGCAGTAAACGTGGAGGATATTAAGGATCTTGCCTATGGCCCAATAAAATATGGTGTATTTCTTCAATCTGTCCTTGATTTCTTCATCATCGCCATTTCGATTTTCCTCTTTATAAAGTTCCTGAGCCGCTTTAAGAAGAAAGAAGAGCCTGCTAAAGTGGAAGCAAAAATCAGCCGTGAAGAAGAGTTATTAGCCGAAATTCGCGACCTGTTAAAAGAAGACAAAGATTTTTTTAGAAAAAATGAAACATCTTGACCACTTTTACGTATAACTTAGTAATACAATATTTTGAGGTGAAGCTAAATTGTATCCACAAACATCTGTTGAATTTATGCCATCTGTTATAAGGACGTTTGCCTTTTCTCTAGCCATTGCCTTCTTAGGGACCATGGCAGGAGTATTTGTACCGCCCGCTCTGTTTATGCCATTAGCCATTTTAGAATTTGTCATGCTGATGATCGCATTCTTCGTCAGACGGAAAAAAGCAATGTCTTACTCATTCCTGTATCTTTTCACGTTTATTTCAGGGATTACCTTATATCCAATCGTTGCTTACTACCTAGCTACTTCAGGCGCAAACGTCGTTATAATGGCATTCGCAAGCACTACTGTTGTATTCTCTGGTATTGCTATTTACGCCGCAAAGTCAAAACAAAACTTTTCTTTCTTAGGTGGTTTTCTACTTGCTGCCTTGCTTTCATTAGTAGCAATTTCAATTTTTAATATTTTCTTTCCACTAAGCTCTACTGGAATGCTTGCTTATTCATTTATCGGAGTATTAGTTTTCAGCGGGTACGTTCTCTTTGATATCAGCCGCATGAAGCAGTATGGAGTTAGAGCAGAAGAAGTGCCTTTGATGGCATTAAACTTATATTTGGACTTCATTAATCTATTTATCAGCATTCTCCGTATCTTTGGAATTTTAAATAGTAAAGACTAAAAAATTAGGAGCTTCGGGTCGCACCCCAAGCTCCTTTTGATGTTAATTACCGTTAAGCAAAGTCAGACCACGACCAATCATTTGTTTCACAGATGGCTCCCAATCAGCTTTATTTAATACTTTTAAAATTCTATCAACATTGGTATGACTCCCATTATGATTTTTATAGAGTTCTAAAATTTCCAAGCGTAATAGCCATTCCTGCGGATAATCTTGATCCAATTTAGTTAAAACTTCATTTAATTGGGATAAACTCTGTTCATTCCAAATGGCTGCCTCACGTAACTTCCGTACCTTTTCATATAACCCCTCAAGCTCACTCCAGCTTGGCTGATCCATTTCATCCTCGATTTCCTCATTTGATTTAATTTCAAAATAATTGTTAGGATCGGCAGCACCGGCAAAGACGGAGGTAATTCTTGACCCAACAGCCATATCGAAGGTTCCCCATGCTTTTTCAAAAAGAACTTTGTCCTTATAGGTCACTGTACAATCCTTGAAGGAAATAATGATAGGTTTATCCTCTGAGTACAAAATACTCTTAACGACACCTTCTACCTTAACCCCGCTTTGAAAGTTTAAAACTGCTTCCTTTTCTTCTATGATCCCTAGGGCATTTAATTGCTCTATTGAACAGTCCTCAAGGACAATATCACCTTTTAATTTACCTATTGGCGTTCCAAAGCCTTTCCGGTGTGTTTCGGTGCCATGGCCTGCTAATTGTTGGTTATCGCAGGATAAAGCAGTAGGTCCTGCAGTGCGGAAATAAACAGCCTCTCCTGTATCATCCTTCAAAATATCTGCAACTGTGCCAGTTACCTGCAAACCAGAAGAGAAAACCATCGTAGCTGTATTTTCAGTCGTTAATGCCTTTTCAAGACTTTCTGTCCCGCCTTTTCGAAATGCCATCGTATTAGCAAATTCATCAATCTTAGCAACTAAATCATCAAAGCTTTTACAAACAAATAATTGCGGCTGCGGCTTTGTCACATCATAAGGAGTTTTCGTACATTCCTCAACGGAAAAAGGAATTTTTCTTACATCTTCCTTTAAACAGCTTTGACTTTCACCTACTGAAGATAGCAAGCCAGCACCATAAATTATTGGATTATCTAATTCGCCAATTAATCCATATTCAACAGTCCACCAAAAAAGCCGTGATACTTGGTCAGATTCTGATAATCCTTTTACCTTCTTTCTAGACTCAGCCACTTGTTGTTCCGCAGCTTTCACCTGCTCCGGTGTTGACTTTGGGTCCTCTGCGACTATCGTTAGATGGCGAACCGCCATAAATACCTCTAGTTTTTCTTTACTGGACAGGGCTTTCGCGCCCATTTCTCCAATTTTCTTAACGAAGTCCCTGTAAGATTCATCTAATAAAATCGGGGCATGCCCTGCTGCTTCATGAAGCATATCAGGTGCCGGCGTATACGCAATGTTTTGGATATTCCTTATTTCTGTGGCAATCGGTAAAAGGCCGTTTGCTAAAAAACCATAAAAGGCCGAGCCTGGAATCAAGCCATCAATCGTAACGGCCCCCCAGCCGACTTTTGCCAAGCTCGTATTCATATCCTCTACCTTTGGAATCGATTCGGTTTTGATACCAGAATCTCGGAGGCCATTTACATAGGCTGGATGCGCAATTTGTTTCAAAAAATAGTGATTTTGCTTCATTACAAATCGCCAGACTGCATGTTCGATGGGCGTATAGCGATCGTAGTATTGTTTGGAAATAAACGGCTTTAAATGTGCAGGGATTTCTTTTGTGCCATTACCAGTCATCGTGAACATTCTCCTCTAAGTGAATTGTTTAAAAAGGAGCATCAAGCGAAAGATTGCACTTTGGGCCGCAGTCGTTCCTTCGCTCGTTTCATCCTAGTTTTTACCGTAGACATCGGCAGATTACTCTTTCGCGCAATTTCATCTAGAGTTAAATCTTGATAGTAATAAAGATAAATAGGTTTACGATAAATTTCAGGCAGGAGGTTTACTTTTTCAGCCATTTGTTTAGCGGAAAATTTATGTAGGACTTCCTCTTCAGGAATAGGAGAGCAATAAGCAGAGGCTGAGTAGGAATAAACCTCTTCCTTCCAGAATAATTTGGACTTGTTTTCTTTACGCCAATAATCTCGGCATTTATTTACTGCAATAGTAAACAACCAGTTTTTATACTTTGAATGCTCCTTTACTGCAGGATATGCCAAATAAGCAGAAAGTAACACCTCTTGATAAAGGTCTTCGGTAAGTTCCTTTTGTTTCACTAACGATAAAATATAGTTAAAAATGGCTGGCCCATGTTCTATTATTAATTCTTCAAATGTTTGAACAAACCCTTTACCCATTTCATTCCATCCTTCCCTTCAATAAAATAATACCTACTTTATTAGACGGAAAGGATGGTACTGACCCCTACACCCCATCATTAAATTACTGCTCTTTTTGAATAAGCCCCTTCATAAAAATAGAAAAGCCTATTTTCTTGCAAATGGTTAAATAATGCATCATCGCTAATAAGACAGAACCCGTATTCATTCCAATAATAACTCCATTCATTCCCCACTCCGCTTGAGAACCAAGCCAAAGAATAAGTCCAAAGGAGATGACGGTTGACCAAATAATATGAATAAACGCTTCTTTAATCATGTCTAAACCGATCATAAAAGCCTGCATTGGCATAATAAAGAAATGGAACAAGAAAAAAGGCCATAGTAATTGCAGAAAGATTGCAGGTGTTTCCGATTTAAAGAAAAGGGACGTTAATTCAGGAGCATAAAAATAGAAAATGGTGACTGCTGCAACACCGTACAAAAGGGTAAGCTTCATCACCTGCTGCAGCATTTTTTGTAAGGCTGGATAATCTCGCTCGGAATGGGCCTTCGAGACAGCAGGGATGAGAACAACTAATAGCGAATGAGCAATAAAAGCTGGAAAGAAGCCAATCGACATCGCCACACCCATCAGCATCCCAAAATGCTCGGTGGCAAGTTTTTCCGTCATTCCAGCGTGCACTAATGCTGCTTTAATGACGAACGGTTGAATGGCGTTGGTAAAGGCAGAAAACAAGCGCATCCCTGTCGTCGGTATTGAAACGGCCATTAAATTTTTCCGAACGGCCTTACGATTTAGATTGGAAAAAGGCCTGCGCTTGATTTGTTGAAATTGAATGATAAACATGTAAATGAGGTAAAGGAAAACAACGATTTCACTGCCAATTAATGTGCCAATAGCAATCAGTAGAGCTCTTTCTGAGTCAAAGGCAAGGAATCGAAATAGGATAAATAGGCCGGCAAGCTGCACGACTTTCCTTAGGAAGTTGGAAATGGCAATTTTTCCCATCTGCTGCTTTCCCATAAAATAACCTCTTGCTACCGAAGTAAAGGAAATAACCGGAATGAGAATCATGACAAACCATTTTACATAAGGATGGTACGTTTTAAAAATCGGGATGAACGGGATAATCACGGTTGCCAATAAAAATAGAATACTTGTAAAGATAATAGTGATTGTAATGGCATGATAAAGAATATTTCGGTGATAGCGTTCTTCCCGTTCAGCAATAAATTTTGAAATCGAGACTTGCAGTTCGAAGCTCGAAAGCAGGACAATTAAAAAAATCGTCGGCAGAATGGACATATAAAGCCCTAAACCGTGTGTTCCCAACTCTCTTGCCAGAATCATATTTACTATGAACTCAATTCCTTCACCCAAAAATGCAGAAGCCGCTAAAAAGAACACACTCTTGTAGTAAATAGCCAATTTTTTATTCTCCCTTTTTTTAATATCACTCTATAACTTATGAGACAAGTTCCATGAATATTAGGAGAATATTTTTTTATGGCAACAAAAAAAGGGCCTTCGCCCTTTTAAATATTTGTTGTAACCGCGCGCTTCTTAACCGTCCATGTCATTAGAATGATGACAGCTACTAACAGAGCTTGAGTTAATGTGGTTTCCCAGGTTGGATATAATCCCATCCAATCTATGAACGGAAGATTTTGTACAGTACTGGTGGAAAGTACATTTGAAACCTGTAAGGCATGGAGGCTAATTCCCAGTATTTTAAAGGCTAAGAAATATATTAATAAAGTTGCAGCCTTAAAGAATAAGCGGATGGGAATTTTTACACTGTAGTGAATAATCGCAAATCCGACAATCACTAATAATCCTACAGCTAGAAGTACCCCCAAGATTAACTGCTGCAGGCTTATATATGGGGTTATCCCCGCGTAAAAAATGATGGTCTCTGCACCTTCACGAAAAACAGACAAAAAGCTGATAAACGCAAAAGAAAGTAGGCTTCCTCTTGCTATTGCATCTTGCATCTGGTGATTTATATACTTATTCCAATTCCCAATACTTGATTTATTATGAAGCCATGCCCCAATCGTCAGCATCATGACAACCGCTATAACACCCGTTATGCCTTCAATATACTCCCGGCTTGACGCTGCTGTAATCTTTGTAAAGACAATATTGATAATGACTGCAAGCACTGCACTTGCCAGCACGCCTGCCGCAACTCCAGCCCAAATCCATTTTTGTTTAGTCTGCTGGCCCATTTTCTTTAAGAAAGCGATTAGGGTGGCAATGATCAGCAGCCCTTCTAACCCTTCACGTAATAAAATAAGTGCCGCATCCCATAAAGAATAATCGGTTTTGCTCGTTAATGGAGCAAGTCGTGAGTTTAAGTCCTCTACGATCGTAAGTGCTTTTGATTCATTTACTTTTTTGGAGCTTAATATACTGATAGCGGCAGGAACTTTCGTTTCAATATCGCTGTACAGTTTGTTGTCCTTTGTTGACACATCCCCTTCAACCATGGGCCAGATATCGAGAATTTCATTTAAATGACTGATAGCAGTTTGATAATCCTTGTCAGAAATTTCATTCTCCGCCTTACTTAATAATGCCGTCAGGTCTGATAACGAATATTCCCCTTTTACCTGCTTCGTAACCTTGCCAGCTAAAAAATTCTCCACGACTTTGGTTAATTGGTCTACATTCGTTTCAGCCTTTTTAAGATCCGCTGGGTTTTGGGTAATAGCGATGCGGATTAATGCCATGTATTTTTCGATATTCCCATATGTCACAATACTTTCATCATGAACAATCTTTTCTGATGCATTCCATTGATTTAGGAGCGACTGGTATTCAGCCTTTAAGGTTAATAGATTCCCCTCCTTAATCGACTCCTTTAATTTCGCGGTTATTGTAAGCATCTGTTTTACTTGCTCTTTCCCTTTTGCCTTATCTTCTGGATTTTGTTCCTGATCATACAAAACAACTGAACTTGACAGAGCCGAAAGGCTTCTTGAAAGAGCCTCTTTATCCACATTCTCTTTGGCTAGTAAACTTTGAACCTTATTAAGGTTTTCGTCCACCTTTTTTGCCTGCTTACTGTCTGATTTTTTAATGGAAACCCATTCACTTGCGAATTGTTCCATGTTTTTGGCAACAGTTCCCCTATCACCATCTTTCGCCTTCATTAAACTATCGCCAATCAGGACAAAAAGCTCATCATGATTTTCTGCAGATGAAACTGGTTGTACCGCTTGCAAAAACACAAATAATATCGTCAGGAATAGAAATGGCTTCAATAATTTTTGCATAATAACTCTCTCTCCTCTATAAAAGGAAAAACACTAATTAAATAGTGTCTCTCCAATAAAACCGCCCTGTTTTGTTCCAGGCAGGCAAGCGAAAATGGCACTGCCGCGGTGTGAAATATATTCGTTTAATTTATCCATGTTCGACAATCGAGTTTGAATAGGGATAAATTGTCTGCTTGGCGTCCGCTGAAAACCCACGAAAAGGAGGCCTGCATCTAGGGCACCAGTTTTTACATCCATACCATCAGAGTAGGAAAAGCCCCTGCGAAGAATTTTTTGTGTCCCATCCCCTCTAGATAGCCGGAAGTGTGAATCAGCAGGAATAAAAACTTGTCCGTTTTCATCTTTGTGATTGAAATCGGGTTTATCAAATTCATTTTTTTGACCTAGAGGCGCACCACTTACACGGTGGCGTCCAAAGGTATTCTCCTGTTCTTTTAATAATGTGCGGTCCCACACTTCAATAAACATTTGAATACGGCGGACAACGAGATAACTGCCATTCACAAGCCAATTGGGACCATCTCCTGGCTGCACCCATACAATTTCGTTCATTTCTTTTTCGCTATTCACATCCGGGTTTATTGTTCCGTCTTTAAAGCCAAACAAGTTCCTAGGTGTTTCATTTTTTGTATCAGCCTGCTTGCTCCGCTGGAAGCCTGTCTGAGCCCAGCGTAATATGGCTTTTCCCCGAGCAATCCTGATCAAGTTTCTGATAGCATGAAAGGCCACCTGCAAATCATCCGCGCATGCCTGGATACAGAGATCTCCGCCTGTCCACTCCTCTTCTAAAGCATCGAGCGGGAATTTCGGAAGATCGACTAATTCCTTGGGCTGCTTCTGCTTTAACCGAAAACGATCCTGATTATTTTTTACAAAAAGACTCGGTCCGACTCCAAAGGTAATCGTCAAATTCGATGGAGATAATCCTGCCGCCTCCCCTGTATCCTTAGGTGGAAGAAACTCATTGCTGGAAAGTTCACCAACTGTCTTCCCTTCAGTCATTAGTGCCGAGGCCTTTGTCCAATCTTTGAATAGTTTTATCAAATCTTCTTTTTTTGATGTTGTCACATCTAAAGAAACAAAATATATATGGTTTTGTGCTTTTGTTGTAATACCGCTTTGGTGTTTCCCATAAAACGAGACGATTTCAGCAGATTCTTTTGTAACGGCCTTGCTTTCGGTCATGGAGAGCAAGCCGCCAAATCCTGATGCTCCTAGTAGCACCCCCACCCCGCCAACACCTGCTGTTTTCAGGACATCTCGTCTCGAAATCTTTTTTTCATTAGGTGTTTCTATGCTGTTTGGATTATTAGTCAATTAGGACGCCTCCGTTACAATTCCAATTTGAGAAAGTGGTTCAGCCAGAGCATCGATAGCCTGACTAAGCTCCTTTACTTCCGCTTGAGATAAATCAGTGTAAGATTTATAACCAGTATCCTTTTTATGCTTGTTTAATAGATTATAAACATTATCAAACTTGGATTGAATATCCTTTGAAAGTGCCGCATCCTTTTTCGTTAATACCGGATTAAGAAGCTGATAGATTTTTTCCGCACCCTCGACATTTGCTGCAAAGTCGTATAAATCGGTATGAGAATATCGATCTTCTTCTCCGGTGACCTTGGAGGTTGATACTTCATTTAAAAGATCAACCGCTCCTGTAATTAATAGCTCTGGTGTTACATCAACAGTATCTACCTTAGCCCTTAAGAGATTCACATCTTTCATCAGCTGGTCAGCATACTGCTCGTAACCTTTTGTGGTGTTTTCAACCCACAATCCTTTTTCGATACGGTGGTATCCTGTCCATTCTGCCTCAGGCACATCCCCTTCCCGCGCATCAATTTTAGGATCGAGATCCCCGAAAACTTCTGCAATTGGTTCGGCACGCTCATAATGCATCCTAGATGTTCCATATAGCTCTTTCGCTTTTTCAATATCACCGCTTTTAACTGCAGTGGTAAAAGTTTCTGTTGCCTTTACAAATTCTTCAATTTCACCTATAGCATATTGGCGGTAATCATCTGTTACCCCTTTAAAAGCTTCTGCTGATTTATCCTTTGTTTCTTTTGCTTTTTCTGCAGTTGAATTGTTGTCCGTATTAGAACAGCCAAATAATAGACTGCTAGATAAAATTAGAACTCCAGATACTTTTAATAATTTCATATAAAAAAACCTCCGCTTAAATAACAATGATAATCATTATCATATATTTATTGAGAATAATTTTCAATTATTTTTTTCTAAAAAAATAAAAAGCTCTCCAATTTATTATTGGAAAGCCTTTAAAAATTACTTTATTAAGGAATGTTTAAATGCATAGATTACTGCCTGGGTGCGGTCCTGAACATCTAGCTTGCTTAAAATATTGCTGACATGGGTTTTAACAGTTTTGAGTGCGATAAACAATTCATCGGCTATTTCCTGATTGGTTTTCCCTTGGGCCATAAGAAGTAAGATTTCTAGTTCACGGCTGGTGAGGTCTTCGTGTGGCAGGTGCTGGGTCTTCTGGCGCATTTTCACCATCATTTTGCCGGTTACCTCTGGCTCTAATACTGACTGGCCATGGTATGTAGCGCGGACGGCATTGGCAATCTCGCTTGCTTTTGAGGTCTTAAGCATGTAGCTTGTCGCTCCAGCCTCAAGGGCAGGGTAGACCTTTTCGTCATCGAGGAAGCTTGTCACGATTATGACCTTTGCATCTGGCCATTTTTCAACGATTTGCCTTGTCGCCTCAATTCCATCCATTTCCTTCATGACTAAATCCATTAAAATAATATCCGGGCGGAGTTCTAGTGCTAATTCCACCCCTTTTTTTCCATTATCAGCCTCGCCAACAACCTCAATATCAGGCTGTGCTGAAAGGTAAGAAGAAACCCCGATTCGCACCATTTCATGATCATCTACAAATACTACTCTAATCATTTACACCATCTCCATTTACCATCACCGGAACCTTCACTTCCAGCCTTGTCCCTTTATTTTTTACACTAATCACTTTTAACGAACCGCCAATTTCCAGCGCCCGCTCATGCATGTTTTGCATTCCATAGGAGCCTGCTTTCATTTCATCCACTTCAAAACCTATGCCATCATCGACAATTCTTAAAATAACAAGATCATCTCTTTTAATCATCAGGACCTCGAGCTTATTTGCTTTTGCATGCCTTAGTGTGTTTGATATCGACTCTTGCAGGATCCGGAAAAGATGATCTTCTACCCCTTTATCTAACGGAAAAGCTTCCACCTTCCAGTTAATATCCATTGTTACCTTTTGTGATAATTCGATTAAGAGCTCCTCAATTCCTTCCTGAAGGGTCTTATTTTTTAGGGCAACCGGCCGCAAATGAAGCAGGAGAGCCCTCATTTCAAGCTGGGATTGATGGATCATTTCTTCTACTAGTTTCAATTGTTTCGCTTCCCGCGTTTCTTCGGTTTGTTCCTTTGTTTCATTGATTGCCGACATCATCATCGATGCCGCAAATAATTGCTGGCTGACGGAATCATGAAGTTCGCGGGCAAGACGATTCCGTTCCTGTTCAATAATTTCTTGAATTTTCGATTCAAGATCTTCTACTTTTTCCGTTGCAAGGCGCTGCGAGAGCTTTGCCTGCTCGGACATTTGTTTACCTATTTTATCGATTCGCTTGGCGATACTTTGAATTTCACTTAAGGAAGGCTTTGGTTTTACCTCATGTTGTTTTCCTTCTTCAAGCAGATGTAATGCCTGCTCCACATCCACTAGCTGTCTTCTCCAAAAAACACCAGAGTAGGCGCCTAGTAGAATTCCTATTGCAATACTAAAAGCTGGAATAAAAACTATGAATGGAATCCCCATGAAATGGCGCTCCCATACTTGGGACCAGTCCGAAAGTGGGAACACATTCAGAAAAATGGCTGAGACAATAATAGCAGTTAGAAAGGAAAAGGTGACACTCCATACAATTTGCCGCTGGGTTGCGCTCATATCCGGCTCACCTCTAAATTCCCCACCAATAACGATGTAAAGATTTTCACTTTTTGTTCTGCGGTTTCATATCCCGGTGTTTTTAGGTGAAAGACTTGATTAAAAACTTTTGATTCATGATGATCAAAAACAGACGTGGAACCAGTCAAACAAGAATGATGAACACTTACTTCCAATTCATATGGGACTTGTATTTGAATATTTCCGATAATGTTACGAATAAAAATAACTGTTTCTCCCTTTGGAAGCATGGTATAGCTAAGATCAATGCTGGTATCGCCAATCCCTGCCTGGATGTTGATGTCCTCCCATTCATAGGCGCCTGAAGGAGTTTTTTGCTGCCCGAAAAAAATATTTTCAAAGAGCGGCTTGCTCTTAATTAGTGTTTCCTCATGTGGGACTTTGTCTGATTCTGTTAAGACCAGCGGGATTTTCTTTGGATTCTTTTTCGATTGATAGAATTGAATAATATAGTGCAAAAGGATAGCAAATAATAAAAACTTGAAGGTTTTCATTGATAAAATACTAATAGCCAAGAAAATGATCCCACCGTAGAACAGAACTTTCCCTTTCTTTTTTCCTGACCATTTACGGCCCAAATAAATCATACCGCCAGAAACAAAAAGGGAGAAAATAAGCCCAGGATTGAAAAACAATATTTCAAGCAGAAGAACAACTGCTCCGATGACAACTAACCAGCCTGTATATTCATTTTTCTTATTTTTTAACAAATGGCCCACCCTCCCTTTTTGTGAATTTATCAATTGCCAAAAAGACGTAAAACTACGTCTTTTTTAGCATACCATGTTTTTACATTAAATGGACTTGCTTTCTTCCAGTTTCATTTCTTTTTCTAATTGAGCGATCCTGGCATCTATGGTGCTGCGGTAAAATGAACTATTTACTTGATGTTCTAGTCGATCTAGGTAGTTTTCAATTTCCTTAAATTTTGAGAATGACTTATCAGAGTAAGAATTAGAATCTAGAACCTGATTGATCCGAAGGTTAGCGCGTGTAACATTTTCTCGGCCCATTAATTCCATCCGGCGAAGATGCATATCCTTTAATTTGTGCTTCATTTCCTGATACTTTCTTTCTAATTCTTCAAGCTGGCCTTTTACTTGTTCAAGGGAAGCACTTAGACGCTCGGCACGGTCGGAATACTGTTGAAACTCAGCTGTCGCAAACTGATAAAGCTCTGTTTCGCCTGCCTTTGAGGCAATTTCCGCTTGATGCTTTCTTTTTTCGGTTAATTCTACGGCCTGTTGGTATTCCCTAGTGAATTCATCCTTTAGTGTGTATTGACGTTCCAGAAGCTTTCTAACCTTTTCCGTCTCCTGCTCACACTGACGGAGGTATTGATTAAGCAGTGCAATTGGGTTTTGCTTTTCCTTTTTGTCAATTGCTTCATGTAAATCAGCAGTAATGGTATCTTTAATTCTTGTAAACAGGTTTGTCATGTTCATTCTCTCCTTTTATTTTAAGTTCTTTTAACTTGGATGTTGATGTTCGCTCCAATCAACAGAGTTTCAAAATCAATAATGACCTCAAACTCACACATATTTTAATAATTTTTTAATTCATTCCATTGTTTTTCAAAATTCACGAATGGATCTGATTCTTCTTTAATTTTGGTATGCTTGTTCTCGTTCCATTTTTTATAAACAAGGTAAAGCACATATGCTGCTGCTACGCCAATGATGGCAGGTATGTTATGGATAGAAGCCACTAGGACAATCGCACCAATAATCCCTAGACCGACTTTTGCTCCAGTCGATTTTGCTTTTAAAAACTGTTTGAATATAAAATACAGGAGCACGAGGCTAACGAGCAGCCCCACCATCGGACCGATTGTTGACAGTAAAACGACTGCCGCAATCACACCTGCTAAAAGTAAACCAAATTTTTTCATTTTGTTTTTCACTCCTTTCTTTATCTTGATATCATCTTACCTTTTTTCTTTATCTCCCATAATTGCGCTAGAGCTTGATTTTCAACTCAGACCTGAGACGTAGAAAGGGTCAGTCTCTTATAAGAAACTGACCCTTCTTGTTTTATTTTGAAATAAACATCTGAACCCAATAATATCGTTTTGAACCGCCGGCAGCATAGCCTACACCAATATAAGTCGATCTTGTGCTTAAAATATTGGCACGGTGTCCTGAGCTGTTCATCCATGCTTGGACGACTGAAACTGGAGTGGTTTGTCCTGCGGCAATGTTTTCAGCTGCAGAGGTATATTGAATACCAAATTTCTTCATCATGTCAAACGGACTGCCGTAGGTTGGACTAGTATGACTAAAATAATTTTTGTCCCGCATATCCATGGCCTTATAGCGAGCCACCCTTGAAAGCTCCCAGTCAGGTGTTAACGCTTTTAGCCCATTTTTCGCCCGTTCCTGATTCGTCAGCGAAATAACCTGGTTTTCAATCGATTTAACCCCGCCTAAGTCTGGAATGGTTACCTTTTGACCAGGATAAATCATTGCAGGATTCTTAAATTGCGGGTTTGCTGAAATAATTTCTGAAAGTCCCACTTGATACCTGACAGCAATTTTCCATAGCGAGTCTCCCGGCTGAACCGTATAAATTTGCTGGGCAAATGAAACGCTTGGAATGCAGAAAAGAGAAAGTAGAAACATTAAACCAAACCAAAAAGATTTTTTCATTTTTTAGCCTCCTCCGAATATATATTTTTGATTTCAAGCTCAAAATATACAGGACCTGAAAAATAAATCTCTAACTAAGACGTTGAATTCAAAAGGTTTTGGAGGACTAAATTTGAAAGACATATCGTGGATGACCTATATCATGTTAATTTTAGCAAGCTACCGATTCACCCATTTAATTGTTTTCGATAAAATTACCGAATCCATCCGGAAGCCATTTGTGAAAAAAGTGAAAGTGGAAACAGAAAATGGAACCGAAACAAAGGAAGTCCCGACCTCCATGTTTGGGTATTTATTGAAGTGTTATTGGTGTGCAGGCGTTTGGAGTGCCATCTTCTTCGGGGCAGCTTACTTATTATTCCCAAAGATTACTTATGTGGTTATATTGATTTTTTCGATTGCTGGAGGTCAGTCCATTATCGAAACCTTTGTGGGCGTTAATATTAAAAAAGTCGATTATTATGCTGAATTGAAGAAAAAGGAATAAAGAAAACACGGTAAAGGTTGGAAAAATTAATCCCCCTTATGCATATATTTTAGAAAGCTAGAGCTTCCTTGGACGCTCAAGGCTAAACTAAAGGGGGATTTACAGTGGCTCTTTTGTGGATCACAACCATCGGATTTCTTCTGTGTCTTGGTTTTGCAGTAGGAACCTGGATTCATTTTTTAAGAAATGGTCTTAATTCTGATGATGCAAAACGAATTGATCCTATTCCCGAAGAAAATGAATCTCCTTAATCCGCTAAGGCCATATCTAATGCTTGCCCGGCAGCATCGAAGGCTTCTTGATCATTTTGGTCATGGGCAAACCTAACCAGCATTATACTTGTGAAAATTGCCTTAAATCTAGCTAAATACATCGTGATTTCGTCTACATTGCCATAAATTTCAAAAAAACGTTTTCTGCCTGCAGGCGGGAAAAAACTGTAGACAATCGATAAATCTACAGCACGATGTCCGATATGCACATCTCCCCAGTCAATAACGCCTGTAATCAATCCATTGTTGTCCACTAATAGATTCTTAAAATGAATATCACCATGGACAAGGGCAAGTTCTTGATTTACCTCAACATTTTTTAACCTTTTAAGATAATTCCCTATCACTTTTTTATTTTTTATCAATCCATCTGCGACAGCTTTATTTACATTTTCCTCTAATTTTTTTCTTCTGATTGGAATACTTAATCGATTCAGCTGATCATTTGGTACATGAAGGTTTTTAGCCGTGTCGATTGGAAACTGATGAAGCGTTCGTAAAAACTTTGCCATTGATTCAACCGATAAAAGTCTTATTTCTTCTGTTAATTGGTATGGTGTTTCTCCGTTAACAGCTTGATAACCAGTAAATGGCCATGGATATGTACTGCTGGGTCTTCCGAAAAATATGGGCGTTGGGATAGGTAAATTAAGGTTTTGAGAAAGGTGTGGCAAAAGCTGATTTTCTGTTTTTAATAAATCCACCGCAATGCTTCTCCTAGGAAACCGAAAAATGTATTGATTATTTACCTTAAAGACAGTGTTATCAAAACCTAGTCCTAAAAAGCTAATATGTATGGGATTAAGCTGAGAAAATTGTTTACCAATAAGTTCGCTCGCTTCTTGAAAGGATAATTCAATTTCCGGCGTCCAAGGGTTTGTCATTCATCAAGCCTCCATCTTTCAAAAGAA
This sequence comes from Paenibacillus sp. BSR1-1, assembly GCF_030403775.1. Lineage (GTDB taxonomy): Bacteria > Bacillota > Bacilli > Bacillales > Cytobacillaceae > Neobacillus. The sequence continues at coordinate 48,080 of NZ_JAQMWQ010000010.1, read as the reverse complement.
GAAGAGCCTTGCCCACCAGGAAAGGTTCTTCTTTTTTACTCTTAGATTAATTTTATCATTTTAGGAAAAATTAAACAGGAGATCATTTTGTAAAATGGAGGAGTACATATGACGTCAGAGAAAATCCCGCAGTTTCCAAAAACATATTGGCGTGAAATTGAATTACCTGCTTTTAAAAAATTAAACGAAGATATAACGGTAGATGTTGCGATTGTCGGAGCAGGAATAACGGGTATTACAACAGCCTATTTACTTTCAAAAGAGGGGGTAAAGGTTGCACTTTTAGAAGCCGGCAGTGTTTTAAATGGGACAACAGGTCATACAACTGCGAAATTAACGGCACAGCATGATATCCTTTATGATGAGCTAATCAATCATTTTGGTGAGGAAAAGGCTCGACAATACTATGATTCCACCTCTAGTGCCATTGATTTTGTAGAAAGAACAATGAATGAAAAAGGGATTGACTGCGATTTTAGCAAGGAAGACGCCTATATATATGCAACTACCGAAGAATATGTAGACAAGCTGCAAACCGAATGGGAGGCTTATAAAAGGCTGGGTATTGATGGTGCTATAAAGGATACGATTCCATTTAATATTCCTGCAAAAGCCGCTTTGAAAATGAGCAACCAGGCCCAATATCATCCTTTAAAATTTTTGAGAGGCCTTCTGGATGAAGCAGTGAAAAATGGCTGTGCTGTTTATGAAAATACAACGGCTGATGAGATTGATGACGATGACGGCCAGCCAAAAATTATCACCAAAAATGAAAATACAGTTACATGCAATAAGGTCATTATGGCCTCGCATTTTCCATTTTCTGATAAAGTGGGTCTATTTTTTGCACGTATGTATGCGAGCCGGTCTTACGCCATTGGTATAAAAACAGATAAAGACTATCCAGGCGGTATGTACATAAGTGCCGAAAGCCCGCCTCGCTCGATCCGTTATACACCGCTTGACGGGAATGAAAAGCTTATCATCATCGGCGGAGAAAAACATAAAACTGGACAGGGGATCAATACGATGGCGCATTATGATGCACTGGAGGCATTTGCTGAAAATGTCTTCGGCATAAAAGAATATGCTTACCGTTGGTCTGCTCAAGATTTAGTGACACTGGACAAAGTCCCTTATATCGGTCCAATCACCTCTGAGCGGGAGCATATTTTAGTAGCAACAGGCTATAAAAAGTGGGGCATGACTACAGGCATTTTCGCTGGCCACCTGCTCACTGATTATGTTTTGAATAGAGAAAATCCATACAAAGAATTATATTCCCCTTCCCGCTTCCAAGCAGACCCAGAACTAAAAAATGTTATTACCGCAAATGTTGATGTGGCTAAGCATCTGATCAAAGGGAAGCTGGAATTTGTGCCAAAGAATCCAGAGGACTTGCAGAATGGGGAAGGCTCAGCTGTTATGTATAATGGTAAAAGAGCAGGAGCTTACAAGGATAAGGACGGGAAACTCTATATTGTTGACACTACCTGTACCCACCTAGGCTGTGAATGTGAATGGAATGTTGCGGAAAAAACATGGGACTGCCCTTGCCATGGTTCCCGCTATGCCTATTCCGGTGATGTGATTGAGGGACCTGCACTTAGAGCATTGGAATTGCTTAAGGAAGAAGAGCAAATATAATAATTAACGCCTCCTAATTGTTAGGAGGCGTTATTCGCTATTTACTATTTGGACGATTCCGTTTTAAGTCTTCACCAGTTGTAAATTCAACCAGTTCTTCGCTGTTTCTCATGCCCTTTTTTCGATTATTATTACGATTGGCATTGGCATTTCCCAGTTTCGTTCTTCCCACTGCTGTCAGCTCCTTTTTGAGAAATTCATTGATAGTATGAGTGAAAACAAATGGACTTATTCTTTCTCTAGCACAGGCGGTTTTCTGAATTTTGTCATCTGCTCAAAGGCATAGGCTGCCTGTATTAGGATTGGCTCACTATAGGCAGTGCCAGCAAAGGTAATCCCAACCGGTTCTCCATCTGACGTATAGCCTGCGGGGACTGCAATCGATGGATAGCCTGCCTTCGCGCTGATATGTGAGCCCTCTTCATGTGGAAAAACAATTGCATCCAAGTTATAAGTTTCTAAAGCAAAATCAATTCCTTGGCGGGTGGAATGATACAAATCAAATTCCAAAACTTGGACGTACTCTGCTTCAGTTAAGGAGCCGCTCGTTTTTTCGGATTCAATCAGCACTTCCTGACCATACTTCAGCATCTTCTCTTCATCTTGATTATTGAATTCAATTAATTCTTTTAAAGATCTGACCTTAATGGATGGATGCAAACTACTCAAATACACATTTAAATCAGGTTTAAATTCATAGGTTAAAACATCATATTTCCAGTCAACATTTGCAGAAGGAATCTCAATATTCTCGATTACCTCTGCTCCTGTTGATTTTAATACCTCTATTGCTAGGGCGGCAGCCCTTTGTTTTTCTTCACTTAAATTCTCAATGAATCCTTGTAAGGCGATCCCGATTCTTTTTCCTTTAAGGCCATCCTTTAACAGGTATTCAGTGAAATCAATATTAAATAGTGGATTTGTTTGGGTGATTGCGTCCTCTTCATCTTTTCCAGTCAATGCTGTTAGCAATATCGCTGCATCCTCCACTGTTCGAGCCATCGGCCCCGCCGTATCCTGGGTATGCGCGATTGGAATAATACCTCTTCGGCTAATGAGACCGACGGTTGGCTTTATTCCTACAAGTGAATTTTGACAGGAAGGATTTAATATGGAACCAGATGTTTCTGTTCCGACAGCGGCCGCTGCAAAGTTTGCGGCAACGGCTGCCCCTGAGCCCGAGCTTGAGCCGCCTACATCAAATTTACCAGGGCCGTAGGGATTTAATACTTGTCCACCTCGTGAGCTATAGCCACTTTTCATGCCGATGGCCATAAAATTCGCCCATTCGGTCATATTTGTTTTTCCGAGAATAATTGCGCCTGCTTTGCGCAATTGTTCCGCAACCCAGGAATCTTTAGGTGCAATGGAATCCTTTAAAGCAAGAGACCCCGCACTTGTATGCATTTTGTCGTGTGTATCAATATTATCTTTTATTAAAATGGGTATTCCATGCAAACGGCCGCGCGGTCCTGATTCCTTTCGTTCAGCATCAAGCGCTGCAGCAATATGTAACGCGTCTGGATTTACCTCCAGAACGGAACGAAGCTCTTTATCAAAGCTCGAAATTCTATGTAAATACATCAAAACAAGCTCTTTAGAAGTAATCTCTCCGCTTTCTAATTTCTCCTGCATCTCGCTTAACGTGGCTTCCTCCAGCCATTCATTAAGCAAATTCTTTAATTTTGGATTTTCCATCGTTTTTCCCCTCCGTTTCAATTTATTTATTCAAGACAGGCGGAACAAATCCTTTTTTTGCTACATAAAAATAGGGGATTTTTCACAAAGAAGTAACTACGTGACCCAAACTTGTTTGCGACTTCCAATACGGTCACGTAGAAGCGGTCTACGGGACTCAAACTAGCTTGCGACTCCTAATACGGTTACGTATAAGCGGTCTACGTGACTCAAACTAGCTTGCGACTTCTAATACGGTCACGTAGAAATGGTCTACGTGACTCAAACTAGCTTGCGACTTCCAATTCGGTCACGTAGAAGCGGTCTACGTGACTCAAACTAGCTTGCGACTTCCAATACGGTCACGTATAAGTGGTCTACGTGACCCAAACTAGCTTGCGACTTCTAATACGGTCACGTAGAAATGGTCTACGTGACTCAAACTAGCTTGCGACTTCCAATACGGTCACGTAGAAATGGTCTACGTGACTTAAACTAGCTTGCGACTTCCAATTCGGTCACATAGAAGCGGTCTACGTGACTCAAACTAGCCTGCGACTCCTAATACGGTTACGTATAAGCGGTCTACGTGACTCAAACTAGCCTGCGACTCCTAATACGGTTACGTATAAGCGGTCTACGTGACTCAAACTAGCTTGCGACTCCTAATACGGTTACGTATAAGCGGTCTACGTGACTCAAACTAGCTTACGACTCATAATACGGTTACGTATAAGCGGTCTACGTGACCATAAAGGTCCTTGAACAACAAAAACGGTCACGTAGAAATTCTACGTAACCGTAATGAGTTTTAAATAGAGTCAAGCCAATATCTTTTTCCTTATTTCCGCAGTTTTTGCCCTTTTTCAATTTCCTCTGCAATTTGCCCCTTGAAAAAGATTCTTTTATGAAGAGGAAGATTCAACTCTTTACAATATTTCTTCAATTCCCGTTCTTCTCTTTCTGTGACAAGTGAAATAACGATTCCATCTGCACCCATTCGGCCTGTTCTTCCTGCGCGGTGGACATATTGGGTGATGTCTTTAGGAAAATCAATTTGAACTACATGGGTAACCCCTTGAATATCAAGGCCCCTTGCCGCTACATCTGTGGCAACCAGCATTTTCATTTTGCCATCGCGGAAGGATTTTAACGCAGCCTGCCGGTCTAATTTTTTCATGTCGCTATGTAAAATTCCGACAGATAGCTCTTTAAAATGTAACTTTTCTTTAAAAACCTGAATCTCCCCGATGTCATTGATAAACGCCAGCGACTTACTCCCCTCTATCCGGGCTATTTTTTCAAGGAGCTTAATTTTATCCCTTGGTTCACATAGGAAGTAAATGTGCTCCACCTTTCCAGAGGAAGCCACTTCATCTTTTTCAATACGAAGAACTTCAGGTTCCTTAGTTAAATCTTTTGCTAATTTTTCTGTTGCTGTTTTCATCGTTGCTGAGAACAACACAACTTGCCGGTCACTCATCGTTGATTTAACAATATTTTGGACTGTGCCAAGGTGTTCAGGAATCAATAGCTGATCTCCCTCATCCAGCACGACCATTTTCACCTCGTGCATTTTTACTTTTTTCTGCTTGATCAGTTCAAGCAAGCGGCCAGGAGTTGCAAAAATTACCTGAGGTCGTTTTTTTAATTTTTCCAGCTGACGCTTTAGATTTGCTCCGCCTATAATGGAAGTTCCGCGTATTCCGCTTCCCTCCGACCACTTTTGGAATTCTTGATAAACCTGCATAACTAGTTCCTGCGAAGAGGCTAAAACGACAGCTTGCAGAGATTGGACGGCCGGGTCGATTTTATTTAATAATGGCAATAAATATGCAAGTGTTTTCCCTGTACCAGTTGGCGATTCGGCAATTACATCTTTTCCTTCAAGGATGACTGGAATGGCAGCGTCTTGAATAGAAGTGGACGTTTCAAATCCAGACTTCTCCCACGCTTCCTGTAAAAATGGCTTTAAATTGTTCAACATAAAATACTCCTTATTTAAACTCTTTTTTCATAGTATTTGTTTTTTGCAATGATCAATCCATATCGTATTGATACTAACTTAATAACCAAGGTGTGTCTAGTTTCTATGGGATTATATCGATGTATTAAAATAAAGAAGGATCCAGGCGATATGGTATATAAGAACGGAAAAGTAAAGTACGCAGGCAGAAACTAATAGCGTCCGAACCCCTCCTTTAAATGGACGAAAGGAAACCAGACCTATCAGAATAATTGGCAGGAGAATTTTTATTAGATAAAAGTAAGACCAGCTTTTTTCAATGAAGAACTCCATGATTGGGTTTCCTTCCTCTACGAAACCCGATACAATCCCAAAATGTGTCAGGACGGCATCTAATATACCTGCAAACAATAGGAATAAACAAAATTTCATGATTTCCCCCATAATCAATATTTAGTATCCATTGTTTCTACTAATTCTTATGCTGATACGTACGGAATATGGACATAGTTATATGATAATATAAAATTAAGAACATTTCAGTTCTTAATTAAGAATATTTTCTCGAAAAATGAAAGAGATTATTTTTGAAAGGTTTGTGAACAATGGCGCCAAAATGATAAAACCTAGATGAATTGATGATAGAATGAACAACAAGCAAGATAAACAATATAACGGAGTTGAAAATGATGTTTAAGAAAATCTCTCTTATTGCATCAATGTTGTTTTTTCTATTAGGAACTACTGTATTTGCACATTCGCATTTAGAATCTTCATCCCCCAAAAATGGAGAAGTGCTAACCCAGCCATTAAAGGAAATAGCTCTTACCTTTGAAACAACTTTAGAAAGCACCAGCACATTTACTTTAGAGGATACAAAAGGAGCCGCGATACCACTTTCCAAATTCTCTCTTGAAGGGAATAAATTAATCGGATTATTGAACAATGAACTGCCAAACGGCGGTTATAAAATTCATTGGAAAATTATCGGGACGGACGGACATCCACTTGAGGGAGATATACCATTTTCTGTTCAATTACCAGCAAGCCAAACTACCACTGCTGCAGCATCAGCATCAAATGAAATGAAAACAGCTGATAAAAATAAAACTGAAGAAGCTGCTGCACCCAAGAAGGTTGAGAATACTGCCTTACAGACCCAAAATACCGAAACTATGAAGCCTTCATTTAAAGACTATGTTGTCCCTAGTTCTGTCGCATTGTTGATTATTTTCGTTATGAGCGGCTACTGGTTCTTTTATCGAAGGAAGCATGCTTAAATGTTTGTAGTAAATATCATTAGCGAAGCTTTGCTTTATTTATGCTTTTCTTTGCTGCTGGGCAGTTTTATCTTTCATCTCGTTCCAGAAACAGCTCGTCCTTCAATTAAAGTTCCAAAAGGCATTTTATTAGCAGCTGCTCTTGGAATTGCTCTGTTTTCCTTTATTCCGGTATTGAAAATTATTCTCTATTTATATAAGGACCTTGGACTGGGTATTACCATACAGTCTGTTTTGACCAATTTTGAGGTTGGAAAGTCGTGGATTAGCACGGGGGTTATTTCTTTTATTTTATTTATTTATCTCATTCCGATTAAACTAGAGGGAAAACCGCACTTCTCAATAACTGGATTAATTTTTACCCTTGCTTTAATCGCTGCTCTTGGATGGTCCAGCCATGCCAGCTCTTTATCAAGATGGCCAGGTTTTTTTATTCATACTGCCCATTTTTTAGCTGTAAGTACCTGGATAGGCATCCTTATTGTCGTAAGTTGGTTCTCTAAGAATCATGACAATTGGCTGAAATTTTTAAAATGGTTTTCACCAATCGCTATCATTTGTTTACTTACCATCATCATCACTGGTATTTCCTTAATGTCCTTTGTTATGGATTTAAGCGACTATGCCAATACATGGCCGTTATCCTATGGCCAGGCACTGTTGTTGAAGCATTTGGCGATTGTGCCGCTGCTTGTCTTTGCATTTATCAACAGTGTCCTCATTCGCAATAAGCTATCAAAAGGGGCTCCCTTTAATCCAATTCCTTGGATGAGGCTTGAAAGTATTCTCGTGTTAATTATCTTTGCAATAACCGGCGCGTTAGGCCAGGAATCACCGCCCCATGATATTAAAACAACAATTAAAGCTGAAGGAGCTTCAAAGCTATTTAGCCTATCGCATCAAGGTGATCCAACGTTCCCGTTACATTTTTCACCTGGAATTGCATCGCAAAGCCTTATGGTATGGGCAGTATTTTTCTTAATCTTGATGATTTTTTCTTTCATAAAAAAGGCACCGAAATTTTTAGCCCTTGTTTTGAGCTTACTATTCATCGTTATTGGATACTTAGCGCTTATGATAAGTGTGTAAAATAAGAAGCGTGAATCTGCTAGATTCACGCTTCTTTTAATGAAAGGACCTCCAAAATTCACCTGTTTGGTCAATAATACTCATTACCTCTTTAAACGGTATCCTAAAGGTTGGAAATCCTGCAGAATATGGGGCGATTTCATAGGGGGAAAAATAGATATTTATAGACTCGTCACCGATAAAAAAAGGTTGATTAGCTTGTATCCCTTTATAGCTATTGGGGAAAACATAGGAATACTCGGAATCGCTTTTGATTTGTTTGCTAATAATCTCACTAATTGTTGTTACATATGGACTTTTTGGCATAAATAAATCCTTTAGGCTATACAAGGAACCTGTTTTGAGATTGATATGAGCATACTTTTTTACTGGCATTCCGTGGGCAGCACCAAAAGGGTAATTATAGCCGTGTATTTCTATAACCACTAAATTCCCTTTAAAAAACGTAATTTCAAAGTCCCCCAAATAATTGGAATCTAATTGATTATGGGATGGTATAGCCTTTACCCCAGAGAGCTCCTTTAATGCGGCATTTACACTTTCACTCTTTCCCATCCCCTGTATTTGAGGAAAATAAACCAAATAGTCCTTATTCGGCTTGTATTTCTGCTCTAATACTTTATATTGGTCGTTGAGGGGAATCACCGTATTTTGCTTCCAGATTATCTCACCTTTACTAGAAAGATACATAAGTCGAAAATCGATTTCACCTTTGATAAGTGTTTTCTCAAACTGCAATCTTCCGCTTCCATTCACAATGGGAAGATGCCCAGCTCGCTGACCTCTCTTATTTATAAAAAAGGTATTTTGATTATCGGAGGCTGAAGCAAAACCATCTGTAAATTTGCTAATCTCATTATAAATAAAACCTGTCAAAATACGCCCATCACCATCAGCAACAGCATATTTAGAACCAGCAAATGGTTTAGAGGGGTCAATCGCTTTACCAATCGAATAACGGTTTTCATCTAGATATTCTATTTGATTATAATTTGGTTTAATAATATAGCCGCCTGTCTGATCAATTAATCCATAATGCTCTTTATTATCCTCCGAAACATTGACTATGGCTCGACTATGAATAAAAGATTGGGCACTTGAAAACTTGGGCTCAATGGCAATCTTGCCTTGTTCGTCGATATAACCAAATTTTTCATTGGCACGTATCTGAAATGTCATCATCCCCTGGCCATAATTGCCGACAAAATAAAAAGGGTACGATTTTACTTCCTTCCCAGTAAGGTCAATTAAGGCAAATCTGCCTCCATTAGTTTTTACAACTGCCCTGCCATCTGTAAAATCACTGGCAGACTCATAGGTAAGGGGGATGACTTCTTTCCCTCGTTTATTTAAATATCCATACCTATACCAGCCATCTTTAGTATAATCAGCGATTAATGCCCGGCTTTGTTTGTAATCCCCTATATAGGAATAAGCTATTGAAGTAATCTCTTTTCCACTCTCATCAATCACTTTAAACCCCTGATGATCAATGACGGTGGCCCTCCCTTCTGAAAATGGGTGGATGGTATCATATTTTGGTTTCACAATAAAATATCCTGATGAATTGATGACACCCGCATGGTTCATTGCCCTTACGATTGCTAATCCATTATCCTGAAAATCGCCGCCATTTTCATAAATGGGTGGAAGAATGAATTTCCCCTTTTCATTGATATATCCCCATTTGTTCCCTCCAATTTCTTTTATTGAAGCTGGAAAAAGATAAACCGTTCTTTCATTTTCAAACATTAGAGCTCACCCATTTTATTTTTTTATATGTATATGAAAAATATGGGCTTTTGGTTTGTTCACTTTCCAATGGATGAAAAAAACAGCTATTTCCACAATAGCTGTTGATTAAGATGAATGCTCTTTCCCTCTGCTAAACTCAAGTGATAATCCGACGGCTACTTCGTTTGCCGCGATTTGCATATCGATAAACATTTCCTCCGTATAAGCATGATGAATAACTTCTTTATATTTTTTTTGAATTTCCGGGATGCGGACCTTTAAGGATGGTGTCAATTCCCCATCTTCCACTGTCCATTCCTTCCCGATGATAACCACTTTTTTCGGTTGTTCATACCGGGCAAATTGTTGGGTGAATCTGGCTACCTCTTTGGTTAAAAGAAGTTGTACTTCTTTTTCTTTCAGCAGCTGCTGGAAATCCCCTGAAAGCCCTTTCTTTTCTGCCCATGACAAGAGATTTTCTAAGTTTGGTGTAATCAAGGCTATCACATATTTTCTGTCCTGGCCGATTAAAACTGAATTATCAATATAGATACTTTGTGTAATGGCATTTTCCACTGGCTGAGGAGCGACATTTTTTCCGGTTGTCAGCACGATAATCCTTTTTTTCCGGTCAACAATTTTTAGAAAGCCTTCTTCATCAAACCTTCCAATATCACCCGTTAAAAACCATCCATCTTTAAATGCTTCATCTGTTGCCTTTTCATCCTTGTAATATCCCTTCATCACACTCGGGCCTTTTACCAGCACTTCTCCATCTGGAGCGATCTTAACCTCTAGGTTTGGCAGTGGCTTGCCAACCGTGCCAACCTTTGACCGATTCATTGGATTGCTGCATACAACTGGTGAGGTTTCTGTTAGCCCATAGCCTTCGAGTACTGGGATATCGACTGCCCAAAAAAACTTCCCGATTTCCGGATTAAGGGCACCTCCCCCAGAAATAAGTCCCCTGATTCTCCCCCCCAGTTTCTTTTTCACTTTGCTATAAACAAAAGCATTGGCGAATTTCCAGCTTTTCTTTATTTCTTTTGGCAAAAATCCATTTTTCATTGCATCATCAAAAGTTAACTTTAAATAATGGTCATATTTTTTTATGCCAATATTGATTGCCCAATTGAAAATTTTTCTTCTTAAGGGTGTGCCCGTTTCCACCATCTTTTGGGCTTGGGCATAGACTCTTTCAAAGAGAAGGGGAACGCTGACCAGCACTGTAGGCCGGACCTCTAAAAGATTTTCCTGGACCTTATTAATTCCTTCCGCATAGGCAATGGTTGCCCCAACAGATAGTGGCATAAATTGCCCGGCCATGCGCTCAAACACATGGGAGAGGGGCAAATGAGAAAGTAAAATATCATCTGGCCTTGCTTCTAGCACCCAGAATTGAATCCCTTCCACATTGGAAAGGATATTTCCATGGGTCAGCATAGCACCCTTTGGTTTACCGGTGGTTCCTGAAGTATAAATGATGGTAGCGAGGTCCCATCTTGATAAATCATTCCATCCTTCCTCCCAGTTATCGAAGGGATTGACGGATCCAATATAGGCTAAATGCTGCAAGGAAAATAGGGCTTCAGTTTCTTTGAAATTCTCCCTTGGAAAAATAATCGCTGTTGGAATGGGAGCTTTACCATTACGAAGGATTTTATTTAGATACTTTTCATCTTGAACAAAAATGAAAGCACATTCAGCGTTTTGCAAAATGTAATCTATTTGCTCCGGAGGCAGGGTGGAGTGAATCGGCACGCATACTGCCCCAAGACTCATGATAGCTAAATCTGCAACAGGCCAATAAGGATTGTTTTCTGATAAAATAGCTACCTTGTCATTTCGCTTTATTCCTAGATGAGCAAGTCCGGCTGCAATGTGTTTTACTTTTTCCCAAAAGGAATAATAGCTGATGCCTTGAAACCTCCCCTCTTTTTTCCATAAAAATGCGTGTTTCTCGGAAAATCGTTCGGCTGATTGGGATACCATTTCTACTAAATTTTTTGCCTTCATGTGACACCACCTCCCGAAAATTAACAATTAGGTTTATTAGAGTTGTTCTTTCACACTATATTGCCGTAATATGCTTTCTATTTTCATCGCTTTGCCGAGATCACCTTTAATTTTTAGCTTTCCAGTCATAAACGCCATCGTCCCATTTAGTTTTCCTAACAAAAATAAATGGAAGTTTGCTAGTGACATGATCAATCTACAATCAGCAGGTGTATCAGAGCCTTCCTGCACGGCGGCTTTTCCATTCTGAAAGTGGAGCTGGTAAACCCCTGACTCCTCCCCATCAATATCAAATTGATAGTTTGCATTAACCCCCTGAAAAGGAGCCGGATTTGCATTTAATAACTCTTCAATCTTTTTCATTAGACTTTCTAAAGAATACTCTTCTATTTTTTTCGACATTCCTGCGCCCTCCTTTAACACATATGAATTTTCCATAAATTCAGTATATTATCTTATTCACATGATACCAATACGTATTCGTATCAAACAACCAATATTTTTCGACATTTTTTCAACATGTAAAAAGTGTTAATTAAAAAGCTCTGTTAAACTTAGTTGTTGATTTACACTCCAGGCGCTTCGCTTTCCGCGGGCGTGCCGGGGAGCCTCCTCGGCGCTTTGGCGCCTGCGGGGTCTCCCCTGCCCCGTACTCCCGCAGGAGTCTCGCGCCTTCCGCTCCAATCAACAGTGTTAAAAGTCAACAATGCCCTTAAACAATGCCTATTAAAAAGAAAAAGACAAAGGGGACGACGACTTCCCGTTTGTCTTTTGAAATGATTATAATGGCTCTTTAATTTTGTATTTACGGAGAATGCTTTCAATTTTCATTCCCGTGCTGATGTCACCCTTTGCTTTTACCTTACCAGTCAATAAAGCCATGGTCCCACTTTGTTTTCCTAATAAAAACTTTTTGAAGTTATCATATGACAATGCCATGATAACATTTGGAGAAGCTTCGATGCCTTCCTTAATCGTTAATGTTCCATCATGGAAAAAATGTTGATAGGATCCTTCTGCCTCCCCGTGAATGTCATATTGAACAATGGCTTCAAAGCCCTTAATCGGGGCAGGATTTGCATTAAATATTTCCTCAATCCTAGTCATCAACTCTGGTAAAGTATATGCTTGAATTGCTTTTGCCATTTGTAAATCTCCTTTTATAAGTGTATATCCCTATAATACTAATACGTATTGGTATTATACAGTGAAGATTCTTTGAACTTTTTTGAAAAAAAAAAGCATCCGTTAATTGGCAAGATTAACGAATGCACTAATTACAATTCGGTTAAGGAGGCGGGCGAGGTCATCATAACTGACTCGTGTTCCTCCATCTACATTATAGTTCTGGACAACTACTTCATTTATAGCTCCAACCATCGCCTGCGAAACGAGCTGCATTTCAATCTCTGAAACAGTTGAGGGCAGCAGTCCTTGAACTGTCGTAAAAATAAGCTGGGCAAAGCGTCGGTGCGCATCGCTCCTTACTTTTTCAACTTCTTGGGATACACCGACTGATTCCACGAGCATTAAGCCTGCAACTTTAACATCCGAAAAGCAAATTTCGATATAACGCCGAATTCCAAAATAGGCTTTATAAGCATAGCGATTTTCTTGTTCACTCGCTTGTTTAACCTCACTTATAATTTCTGAGAATAGTACCTCAAAAAGTCCGGCCATCAAATTCTCTTTACTGGTGAAGTGTTGATAAAAGGTTGTTTTAGATACCCTTGCCATCTCGACTATATCTAGGACAGAGGTATTTTTAAAACCGGAGCTTGTGAATAATGATAGACCGGCATAAAGGATTTTATCTTTTGCCTCTTTTGGCATTTCCTCAACAAATAGCATTGTTCATCAGTCCAATCTCTTTCGTACGAAAACGTATAATTTAAATATTAAAAGATATTAATTCGTTTCACAAGATTCTTTTTTAAGGCTCTTTTCGTAACCTTTGTTGCTTTTAGAACTTTTTAAGAGTTATTTACAAAGTTTCTAGGCAATTTCCGCAAATGTTCTTACGAAAAGATGCCACGAGGAATCATGTTTTACGGGTTGATGAACTTATGCGAAAAACAACAATTCATTGCGAAAATAGCCTTTTTTAAAAGAAAAAGCAGCCTTCAAAATCAGCTGCCTAATTCTTAATGGCCAACATAATTTGCTTCAGGTATTAATTGTTTCCATTCATTATAGGAAATGATTGTTTCCCAGTGCCCTGTCATTTTGGCAATTCCGACAATCAAGATAAAGAGAGCGAAGAAGCCAACCGGCACGAACCATTTGTTAACTTTTTTATTCACTACCGTCATATTCAATGTATCTTTGATTGGACAGGCCTCCACACAGGACATGCAGGCTGTACAATTAAGAGAATTAACTGTTTTAACCTTATGAACCTTTAAACGCTGAGGGCAAACCTTTGTACACATTTCGCAGTTTGTACAGGTATCTTCATTTCTACGGATTTTGGTGATTCTAAGGATGCTGCCTAGCCCAATCATCGCACCGTATGGACAAAGAAACCGGCACCAGAAGTTCTTGAAGAACAGCGATAAGATAAAGATAACAATAATAAATTTTAAAGCGAATCCGCTGATATTCAAGAAAAACAAAAGCATTTTCACATCAGAAATTTTATTATAAGGATCATTTAAAAATGCCTTGGCGCTGTAGATTGGCATTGAAATAATCATATTTATAAAGAATAAGAGTAATAAATACTTTAGGGGAGTTAACAGCCAAACGAGCCACGTTGGCATTTCGAAATTCCTCTTAAAAATCTTTTTACCGAGCCAGGCAGTCCCTTCACTGACCGTTCCCACAGGGCAAATCCAGCTGCAAAAGGATTTTCGAAAAATAATTCCTGTACCAACAAAGAAAGCAAATAAAACGAGACCGGCCGGATGGATTTGATCAAACTCCCCGCTCGTCAACCATACCTTTAAGGCAACTAGCGCACTGATTGGAAGAAATCCCTCAACAGCCGATGGTCTTTCCACAAAAGGGGTTTTTCCAAGCGTCTCAAAGTGCATATAAAATTGATAGAAAGTAAGACCTACATATAGTAAAAACAAAAGAAACACAGCCTGAACGGCATATCTAGTAATTTGAACAGGCTTCCGCTTCAGTTGTTTCTTATAACAAGCTTTTGATTTCATCACCATTCCTCCATTCCTAATACTTTTACTATAAGAAACTGGAAAAACAGGGTATGTGATATAAATCATCGCTTAGATTCATTTCATAAAGATGTCACATTGCCATCTAAATTTTGTCAAAAACTTTTAGATGAAAGCGTCCATTAATATAATTAAGAAGGGGAAATCAAATTAGAAAAAGCTGCTTAAACTTAATAGCCAGAGGATGACGTTCTCCTCTGGCACTTTTTATTTTTCTGAAGCAAAAATAATATTATTTTGTTTTCGGGCCTCTTCTGTTATGCGAAGAACTATTTTGCTCCATTTTTTAAACTTCTCATATTCTGTTACATTATTTGTTCTGATTATCTTAGCGATATTACTACATTCATAAACCATATTATGTTCCTCTTGCTTGACACTCAGGATTTGACTTTCTTTCGAGTGACTATCAATGAATTTTATTTCTGAAATAGGGGCAGTGTCTTCGAGGATAAACGTTCCTTTTTCTCCATGAATTTCACAAGGTAGAACGGAATCGGAAATTTTTGAACACAGAATCGTACAAACAAAGTCATCGTACTTTAAGATAAGCGTGCCGCTTCCATCTACACCGCTCCTTAATAGAACTGGGTGATACGTGACAGATTCTGGTTCCCCAAAAAGCCCCACTGCTAAATAAAGTGGATAGACCCCTAAATCAACGAGAGCACCTCCAGAGAATTTTGCAGAAAATATATTTGGCTCCTCACCCTGGAGAAACAAATCATACCGAGAAGAGTATTTGATATAGGGCAATACGGTGCTTCTTAATGGTCCAGCTAGATGAAGGTTATCTTTTAGGATTTGAAAATTCGGCGTATGCATATTGCGGATTGCCTCAAATAAATACACACCATTCTCCTCAGCAACCCGGTAAGCTTCTTCAATCTCAGCCGAGTTTGAAAAAATCGGTTTTTCACAAATGACATGCTTTTTATTTTTCAAAAAAACAAGTGTCTGTTCGAAATGAACAGAATTTGGTGAAGCGATATAAACAGCCTCTATTTCCTCACTTTTCGCCATTTCTTCTAAATCTGTAAAATATTTTGGTGCATGATATGTATCAGCAAATTCTTTCGCTTTTTCTACTGTCCTGGAAAGGACTCCGGCTAACTGCATTTGACCGCTTAGCTTCGCTGCCTGAATAAAGGCTTCTGTAATCCATCCAGTTCCGACTGTTCCAAAATTAATCATTTTTTGACTCCTTCTGTTGATTACTTATAAAACACCATTTTAGCCTTTTTTTCTCCTGCTTTCCATTTTGAACTAAAAAAACTCCAAATCAGGATGTTTTGTTCATGAATTGATGGGAACAATGGAAAATTATCAATATTTATGGTATTTATAATTAATAGATAAGATGAAAGAGGTTGAAATGGGTGGACAATCAAACATCAAATTTTATAAAAGATATTATGATAAAAGATTTGGAATCAGGTAAACACAACAAAATCGTTACTCGTTTCCCGCCAGAGCCAAATGGATATCTACATATTGGGCATGCGAAATCGATCTTCATTAATTTTGGCTTAGCAGATGATTTTAACGGTAAAACCAATTTACGATTCGATGACACAAATCCATTAAAAGAAGATATCGAGTTCGTCAATTCCATTAAAGAGGATGTCAAATGGCTGGGCTTCGACTGGGATGACTTATTATTTGCGTCTGATTATTTCGAGGAAATGTACAAGCGGGCCGTTCTTCTCATCAATAAAGGCTTAGCCTATGTAGATGATCTTTCCGCTGACGAAATTCGCGAGTACCGCGGTACATTAACAGAGCCCGGAAAGAACAGCCCTTATCGCGATCGTTCAATTGAAGAAAACCTTGATTTATTTGAGCGGATGCGAAACGGTGAATTTGAAAATGGTCAAAAAGTACTGCGGGCCAAAATCAATATGTCTTCTCCAAATATTAATTTGCGTGACCCTGTCATTTACCGAATCGCACATGCTACACACCATAACACAGGCGATAAATGGTGCATTTATCCGATGTATGCCTTTGCCCATCCGCTTGAGGATGCCATTGAAGGAGTAACTCACTCGATCTGTACAATTGAATTCGAAGATCAGCGTCCGCTTTATAATTGGGTTGTCGAACAATGTGAAATGGAGAACACGCCGCAGCAAATCGAATTTGGCCGCTTAAATATTACGAATACGGTTATGAGTAAGCGTAAGCTCAAGCAGCTTGTCGATGAAGGGTTTGTAGATGGCTGGGATGATCCCCGCATGCCAACCATTTCTGGAATGAGAAGAAAAGGTTTTACTCCCGAATCCATTCGTGAATTTGTTCGTGAAACTGCCATTTCAAAAAACAACTCTATGGTCGATGTTCAAATGCTCGAGCATTTTGTCCGGGAGGATTTGAAATTAAAAGCGCCTCGTACAATGGGCATAATTGATCCATTAAAGGTAGTCATTACAAATTATCCTGAAGGACAAATTGAATTGCTTGATGCGGAAATCAATCCTGAGGTTCCAGAAATGGGCATGAGAAAAATCCCATTCTCACGTGAAATTTACATCGAGCGAGACGATTTTATGGAAGACCCGCCAAAGAAGTATTTCCGGCTGTTCCCAGGTAACGAAGTCCGCCTCAAACATGCGTATTTCATTAAATGCGAGGAAGTCATTAAGGATGCAAGTGGTAAGGTTATTGAAATTCGCTGTACCTATGACCAGCAAACGAAAAGCGGTACAGGCTTTACAGGCAGGAAAGTAAAGGGAACAATCCACTGGGTGGAAGCAACTCATGCCGTTCCTGCTGAATTCCGCTTATATGAACCGCTTATTATGGATGAATCCGAGAATGAAGGCGAAGAAGGAAAAACATTCCTAGATCATGTCAATTCCAATTCACTTGAGGTACACCAAGGTTTTGTTGAGCCAAATATGAAGGAATGCAGACCGCACGATAAGTTCCAATTCTTTAGACACGGTTACTTTAATGTCGATCCAAAAGACACCACAGTAGATAAACTCGTCTTTAACCGGATTGTTTCCTTGAAAAGTTCATTTAAAATATAAGAAAAGAGGGTGCAGGCACCCTCTTTTCTTATTCTTTTATTGAAACTGGAATTTCTAAAATAATTTTGGTTCCTGCGCCCGGGGCAGTATTAATTGAAAGTTCACCGCCAACGGACCGTGCTCGTTCATCCATGCTGAACAAGCCGACGCCTGGCGACTGCTTTTTTAAGTCAAAGCCTTTCCCCATATCTTCAATCATCACCCTGACAATATCGTCCATTTCTCTTACGGTGACTTTAGCATTGTCAACATCCGCATATTTTCGGACATTTGTTAACGCCTCCTGAATAATGCGATAAATAGTCAACTCAATGTTAATGGTAAGCCTGCGGTGTAATACGCATTCAAAAAATACATCAATATTATAATGGTCTGAAAAACGGGATAAAAAAGAACGAATGGCCGGTACTAACCCTAGGTCATCTAAAACAGATGGGCGAAGTTCCCATGAAATCTCTCGAATTTCTTCAATTAATTGGGTCGCTTCTGTTTGCATTTGATCCAGCAGCGGATGATCCATTTCGGAAAGCAAACGATTAATCGTAATTAAATGACTGTATAGATTTTGTCCGATTCCATCATGTAAATTTCGTGATAATCGCTTTCTTTCTTCTTCTTGAACATCGATGATCGTGGTCATCATTCTTTGTAATTCCTGCTCTACACGTTTTCTCTCGGTAATTTCATAGCGAATCGATAAGTATTGATAAGGCTTATTCTTTTCGTTTAAAAAAGGAACAATCGTGGTATCCATCCAATAGAATGTTCCATCCTTCGCCTTATTACGTATCTCTCCCTTCCAAACCATTCCATTACCAATTGTTCTCCACATTTCTTTAAAAAAGGCCTTGGAATGATAACCAGAATTAATAATCCGATGGTCTTGTCCCAGCAGCTCTTCCCGAGTGTATCTAGAAATATAACAAAATTGGTCATTTACATATGTAATAATGCCCCGTGAATCCGTAATCGCTACAATCGAAGATGCATCCAAGGCAAATTTATAGTCCATCAGTTCATTTTTCGTCAGCTGAAATTCTCTTTCCATTTCCAACCCCCTGCATCAAAGAATAATATGAGCTTTTAATAGGTGTTCCAGGGTATGGGCAGATTCATCTACCAACTTCTGCTCGGTTTCGGTAAATGTGTAGGCTTCCCTTTTCCCAACAAGCAAAACACCTTTCGGAACACCATTAAAAAATAAAGGAACGGCATAGGAGGAAATGAGATTTTCAGCCAGCATAATAGGATGATCAGTCACTTTTCCAATGATTTCATTTGGGAAATTTTCCAGGATCATCGGACTCCCGCTTGAAATGATTTTTCCGGCAACCCCTTTCCCGAATCGGACCGTTATTCTTTTATATTTATCATTTAAATTGCCAGCTGCATAATGCCATCTGACATCAGGGCCGGAAACATTTTGGAGGGCAAGCCCAACAAAATCACAGCTGACTAAAGTTTTTAGTTGGTTGCAAATCTCAATTACAGCTGGGTGTTCATTTAACTCTGTCATCCCTTATGATTCTCCTTAAATACCATAACCTAATAACCCCTTTTTAACGGCATATTCAACCAACTCAGGCCGGGTTTTCATTTGCAATTTTTCCATTAAGTTTCCTTTATGGGTTTCAACCGTTTTGACACTAATGACAAGCTGCTCGGCAATTTCCTTGTTCGAATATCCTTTAGCGATTAGGGTTAACACTTCTTTTTCACGTTCAGATAAGAGATTGTATGTGTCATTGCCATCATGTTTCACACCAGCTAAGTATTCTTCCATTAATCGCTTTTGGGCCGAAGGATGAAGATAGGCATCTCCTTTTGCAACAGACTCAATGGCTGACATTAATTCATCATGGGGAGCGCTTTTTAAAATACACCCGGCTGCTCCGCCTTGAATGGCACGAAACAAGTATTCTTCATCATCATGCATTGTCAAAATCAATATATTTACTTCTGGCATGAGTTTTTTTAATTCAGTAGTAGCTGTCAGTCCATCCTTACCATGGGGCATGCTTAAGTCCATCACAACAACATTAGGCTTAAGTTTTTGTGCTTTTTTGATTCCTTCATTACCTTCGGATGCCTCACCGACTACCTCTATTTCGGGATTTGTATTTAACAGCATTTTTAAACCGCTTCTCACAACAGCATGATCATCAACCAACAGAATTTTTATCAAAATAAGCTCCCCTTTAGAGACTAATTAAAATGGAAGAGAAATTTGTATAGATGTACCTTCTCCTATTTTAGAGGAAATCGTAAACTCTCCGCCAGTCAGATACATCCTTTCTTTCATCGCCGCAAGACCTGATGAAGAGGTATGATCCTTCGGTTCTACTGGTTGAAATCCTTTGCCGAAATCATGAATGTTAATCTTTAACTCATTCTCATTCCAATAAAAATTCATTTTTACCTCAGAGGTATCTGCATACTTCGCAATATTTACAAGTGCTTCTTGGCATACCCGAAATACTGCAATCCTCTTTCTTTCTGGAATCGGCCTTTCATCACCATCTGATTCTAAATCAACTAGAATACCAAAGGTAGAGGTATATAACTTAATATAGTTTTTCACTGCAGGAAGTAAACCAAGTGTTGTTAGGGCAGGCGGATGTAATTCAACGGAAAGCAGCCTAATTTCTTGGATTGTCTTTTCGATCAACAAGGACATTTCGCGAAGGTGATTTTTCATATGCGGCTCTTTTATGCCTGTTTCAACAAATTGCAAGCCTGTTAATATGCTATACAGGTTTTGTCCGACCCCTTCGTGAAGCTCAAGAGCAATCCTTTTTATTTCTTCCTCTTGTGAATCAATAATGTATGAGCTAATTTGCTGCTTTGAACTTATTAAATCCATTTTACTCCCCTCCCTTTGCCTTGCCTGCTAGAAACCATCCTAATACATTAATAAAAAGGCGGTGTGAGCAGAGCTAAACTGAACTAATCCAATAATAGGGCCAAATATGTTTCTAAGATCTTGCTGGTTAAGTCAAAAAATATTTGCGACGCTCCGCCCCTTTTCCTTTTAGACCTGAACCTTTCTTACTGAATAAGTTAAGCCGCTATCTGGATCAAACGCTTCCCACCGATTTTCTGATTGACTTACTCGGCTCGTAAGCGGTGCGGCTAGAAAATAAAAGTCATCAAAATAAAAACGGATATGAGTACGATCCGGACAATATTGAACTTTTTTTACTGTTTTCTTAACCGAGGGGGCCCGTTCTCCGCCCTCTTCATCTTGGATTGCAATTTCAACCGGCACACCGACAAACCGCTCTACATCTTCTAATTTAATGAGTTCCACAGCTATTGCATCCTCTCTTTACAGGATAAATGAACATTTTGTAGCCTTGCAGATACTCCCAAAATTTATCTTCGGCATGTTCCTCCAGGAAATGAATTGTTTCTTCCTCAGAAATCCAATCGCTCATTCCTTTTATTTCAGCAACGACCATTTCAGCACCATCGATTGTTTTTTCTTCTAGAAACCAATTTAAGCGTTTTTTAGCAAACGTGGTTTTTAAAAGACTATCAATCTCTGCAGCAAATCCGCCTGCTCCCGCCCGCATAAAACAAAAATCGATATAGGTTTCGCTAGTCATTGACATTCACACCTTTTTTATAGATAAGGAAGGCTATTGGAAATAGAATCACATTGATAACTGCAGCAATAATCGTGTTTGTATAATGTTCATAAAAATATTGATGTACCATGTATTGCGTAAAAATAATGTTTAGCATCAGTACGGCCAGAAGCAGAATAACAGGTACGTAACTACGCTTCATAACGCTTCACCCCCACGGCATAAACAGCACCGTTTTCAACTTTCACATGGATTTCTGGAAGTGGACGTCTTGGAGGTCCGGCAATTGGTGCACCCGTTTCTACATCAAATTTCCCGTGATGGCACGGGCAAAGCATTTCTCCCTCGTCTTTTTTCCAGAAAACAGGACATCGAAGATGAGTACAGGCATTTTGATAAGCAACATATTTATTTTCTGAAAGTCTTATTAAGATGGCGCTATCGTGCTCACCGGGGAAAGCAAAGTCAACAGCATCGCCAATCGCGATGGATTTTACCGCAGTAATCTTATGCTTGGGATATTTTTTGTCACCTAAGCCTGCAAGTTCCTTCGCCGCCATTGCTCCCCAAGGTAGAGAGGAAACGGCGAATACGCCGGCAGCCCCGACAAGGGTCTTCATAAATCCTCGTCGGTCGAGTTTTCGTTCATTATTGCGGTTTATATTATGTGTATAATTATCTTCATCAAACGGGATTTTATTATTTTTATATGCCATGTCTAATCCCTCCTAAAACAACTTTGTGACACCCTGCAGGATTCCAGGGAGATTCACTTTTACATTTGTATCGCCTTCTAAATAAGGCATGCTTGTAACCCATTTACCATTATCAAGAGTAAAATGCTTTTGCTTTGCTTCAATTTCTTCATCTGTCAACCACTGAAGCGTATTTGATGGACAAACGCTTGCACACATCGGCGGGATTCCATCTTTAGAACGATCGATACAAAGGTCGCACTTATACATTAAATTTTGCTCAGTATCAAATTTCGGTATTCCATATGGACAGGCAATCGTACAGTTTTGGCAGCCAATGCATTTTTCTACAAGAGCAGATAAGACAGCTCCTGTTTCATGAATTTGAATCGCTTGAGCCGGACAGCTTCTCGCACATGCAGGATTCACACAGTGAAGGCACATAAGAGGCATCGTTTGACGGTTAACAAGCGGGTTAACGTCGTAAACATAGTTACGGTTGCGCTGCTCATGTCCCCCGCACTGTGTGCAAGCTGCTAAACAAGAGCGGCAGCCTATACAGTTTTCTAGTTCTAAATAAAGCCTCTTCTTCATTTACTGCACCTTCTTCATGTCTAGTTTTTCTATCTGTGCTGCACAAGCCTTGAACTCAGGCATCCGTGACATTGGATCAAGTGCGGCAATGGTTAAGAGATTAATAGATTTTTCGTGACCAAAGTGATATGGAACAAATACTGTATCTTTACGAATCGCTTCGGTGATTTTCACTTTATATTCCGCTTCGCCTCGGCGGGTAAAAAGTCGGACATATTCTTCATGTTCAATGTTATATTTTGCAGCTGTTTCAGGGTGAACTTCTACATACGGTTCTGGGCACATATCGCGTAAAAATTGGATTCTTCTTGTTTGATTTCCTGATAAATAGTGGAAAACGACACGGCCAGTTGTTAAACGTAACGGAAATTCGCCATCCGGTTCTTCAGCAGGCGGACGATAAGGTAAAGCACAGATTTTTGCCTTTCCATCTGGATGATAGAATTTTTTATCTAGGAACATATGTGGAGTTCCAGGATCATCTTCATCTTTACATGGCCAGAATACGCCATCCTGCTCGTCGATTTTATCCCATGTTGCTCCGTAGTAGTCTGCATAACCGCCTTTTGATGCGAGACGGAATTCGTCGGCAACGTCTCTTGCTGTTTTTAAATGAGAGAAATATTTCCCTCTTCCAAGCTTTTCAGCTAGCTCAGCTTGAATTTGCCAATCTGGTTTTGACTCGCCAAGCGGCTCTTGTGCTTTATTGATTTTAATAATCCGTCCTTCAAGATTTGTAACTGTTCCCTCATCTTCAGACCATGTAACTGTAGGAAGAATCACATCTGCAAACTCAGCTGATTCTGAAAGATAGAAATCAGCACAAACCATAAAATCTAATCCTTTTAAGGCTTTACGGACAAAGTTTTGATTTGGAGCAGATACAGCTGGGTTAGAACAAAGCAAATATAAACCGCGAATTGTCTTTTCTTCCATCAATTCAAACATTTCATAAGCTGAAACACCTGGCTGAGGCATTTCTTCTGGAGTAATTCCCCAAACCTTACATACCTCTTCAACATGCTTTGGATTGGTTATTTTACGGTAGCCTGGAAGCAGGTCTGATTTTTGACCATGCTCACGGCCGCCTTGGCCATTTCCTTGACCAGTGAAGGTAGCGACACCAGCTTTTGGACGACCAATTTTTCCAGTCACAAGCGCCATGTTGGTGTAACCAGAAACGTTGTCGACTCCTTTATGCTGCTGTTCAATACCACGGGCGAACATGACGACCGCATTTGGTGCTTTTCCGTAAATTTCGGCTGCACGGATGATTTTTTCTGGTGCAACGCCCGTTATTTGGCTTGTATATTCAGGAGTAAATTCTTTTACTAATTCCTTAGTTTCTTCAAAACCGTTTGTATGATTTTTAATAAATTCCTCATCGGCATAGCCGTTTTCAATGAGTAAATTTAGGATTCCATTTGCAAGCGCCAAGTCTGTTCCAGGTCTTAAATCTAAATGAACGTCTGCTCTTCTAGCAATTGGCGTTTCGCGAGGGTCAGCAACGATTAAGTAGCCTCCTCTTTCTTGTACATGCCAAACGCGGAACATGGAGGTTGGGTGACATTCAGCCGTGTTGCTTCCCGCGATGAATAAGCAATCTGTTTCATGGATATCTGTCCAAGGCAATGTTGATCCACGGTCTACACCGAAAGAGCGAAGGAAGCCGCCGGCTGCACTCGACATACAGAAACGGCCATTATAATCAATATAACGAGTTTGCAAAGCTACCCGAGCAAACTTTCCAGTTAAATAACACTTTTCATTTGTCATCGATACACCGCTGAAAACTGATAATGTATCTTTACCGTAGTTCGCTTGTAACTCAGAAAACTTTTTCGCAATCAGATCATATGCCTCTTCCCACGTTGCTTCACGGAAGCCTTCCTGAGTTCCTTTTAGGGAAGCATCGTCGCGGATTAATGGTTTTAAAATACGATCTGGGTGATTCGTTTGCTGATAAGCGGTAACCCCTTTTGGACACATTTTTCCGACTGTTACCGGCCAGTCATAACGTGGCTCAACACCAATTATTTTGTTTGTTTTTGTATTAACCCGTAAATTCATCCCACATTGCATGCCGCAATAAGCACAGTGTGTTTTGATAAGAGTTTCATTTGGATGACATACATTTTCGATTTCTTTAAAAAATTTATCTCTAATCTTAACCTCTTGCATTTTGATTTGCCTCCTTAACCTTAACTTGATGCGTAGCGAAGCCTGAGAATCTTGCAATGCGGTATTTTCTGCGGCATGGCAGGCACAATTCAGCAAGATTAAAGCCGTCCTTCATATTAAATTCCATTTCATTAGTGCTTAACACTTGAATAACATCGTTTGATTGTTCTACAGATACAAAATGATCGCCGCACACTTTACACTTTTTCATTTCTTGTTCACCATAATGTTCGCGGTAGTTTCTTGCAAAAATACTCATTGGACGGAAAGGAATATGTGCAAGCTTTCCGAATGGTAAGTAGATTAGCGTTACAATGACTGAAAATTGGTGGATCAGCGACATTTGCGGCTGCATCCAGCCGTGTAAAAATACGTTTTGGACAGTTAACAGAAGTCCAGTAACAGAAATAATCAATAATAAGTAAAGCGGTAAGAAGTCGTACATAAATTTCTGTTCTGCTCTTGCCTGCATATTTTTCAAGCGGCGGCGAAGCGCCATGCAGACCCCAGCTGTAACCATAATGGCTGCAATGTTAAGTGCATTGTAGGAGAAGAAGGCGATAATTCCTTCTGCTGGAACCTTCATGACATTCATTCCAAAAAGGACGATTGTATAGTAGCCGTTTTCTTCCATCGTAAAATACATCCAGCTAAACACTAGTGGGAAAGTAACTAAACAAGCCAGCACACATCCCCAGCCGATTAAAATATGCTGTACCCAGCGATAAAGGCCGCGGTTGCGAATGAAATCGTAAATCGCTAAGTGGTTAACAGCTGTTTTTGGGGTGCTTTTTCTAAATAAAAGCTTTAAGCCTTTTTTGATCATGATTTTTGTTGGCGGTCTTTCGCCCCAAGCGATAAAGCGGTAGAAAAAACCACCAAGGAATACAATCGTTCCGACCATGTATCCGTAAAGGTTTAAATCAATATGTGTAAACATTCTTGTTCCGATAAACACTAAAATGGCAATTCCCGCGACAGTTAAAAACATGGATTTGGCAAAATGAGATGCAAATGCATCATTTACATTTCTTGCCGGCTTTTTAGTCGTTGTAGCTGAAATAGTTGACTGCATTTTCTTGATCCTCCTCAAAAAAAATAACACTTCCGTTTTCTTAAGCTAATTGTAAGAAAAACGGCAGTGTTATCTATATAGGGGAACTCCCCCATCATGGGAGGAAAAAACCCCTAGATATTTTGTTTTTGACAAAGTTCTGTCACAAACTAAGTATGAAGGTATTTTTTTCGCCAAGAATACAAAAGTAAAAGCAAACCAATGACGATTTGCATGGTAAAAATGACTGCATCCCAAAAAGAAAACGAGGCAGCTCCTTCCAAGAATCCTGGGAGAACTTTCTTAATAGCAAACAATAATTGCGGGATATAAAAAGTAAAATATAAGGCCACTGTCAGGACTACACCAATAAAATAGATTATGGAATAAGTAAAAACAGTTTTTCTTTCACTTTCATAAATAACATCATCACTTAAATAGCATTTTTGAAATGAAAGCCATTTTTTAAGAACCTGCTGGGCATTTTCCATGAGGTTATAACAGCCCGATACATTTTCAAAAATGTAATACAAATCTGTTTTCATGTACACGCAGCATTGGTACACTATGCGAATAAATGTATCTAAAACGACTACATTCATGATGTTCAGGAAAATACCTGATCCACTTGGAAAATTCAATTGGCAAATTAAAGCCAATGAAAGAATAACCGTGTCAAAACAAAGCCCCGCTACATATAAAACATTCCGTTCCTTTGAAGGCAGCTTCCATACTGCAGCCATATCAGTCTCAAGAACAACAAGAAATAACCGGTGACCTACTTCTAATTTGGTTGGGAGATTTTGCGCCCTCATTGCTAATACATGGCCGAATTCATGGGCTAACACAAGAATAAACGTTATGAGCATCCAAGCTGGAATATTAAACATCATGTAATCAAAAATAAAAAGGTCCTTATAATCTGGAAATAAATTCGGATGGGAAATGAATAAGTAAATATTTGAGACGAAAAGTGCACTATAAATTAATAGTGCTATTTTATTAAAGAAGAATTTTCCTAGTAATGGAGATATCCACAAAAAGCCAAGGCTTTCCTTTAGCTTTTCATTTACCTCAATCTTTATGCCATCAATTTCATTGATCAATTCTAATTCCAAAAGCTGCTTTGCAAAATCCACAAGATCAATCTTTTCAGATGGATATTTATCTTTTAGGAATCCTTCAATTACGCTAAGCTGTTCATTTTGATTAATTAAATTAATTGCATCAATACATACTTCCGGCATTTCATAAAACTCACCAGAAACTTTATCTTCAACAATATAATGTTTTTTATCCTTGCGAATTTCGTGCGGGACTAAAGAAAGATATGAATCGAGTGAAAGGCCCATATCAACACCCTTTAACATTATTTATAAAAAAAGGATGCTTTATTAGTTTCGTAAGCATCCCAATCCTCATTATTAATTAATCCAGAGACACCACCAACAAGAAACTTTAACTTTGTTAAGTTTACGAATTTTCATATTTCCACCTCCTTCCTAACTAATTTATTACATTTAAGCTTTCATAATTTTCTTCTATTTTTTTATTGGAACTATCATGAATTGCAATCCATGATGGGTAAATCAATTTGAATTTCTCAACTAAATTCGGATCAAATTGAGTACCCTTACCTTCTAAAATCCGTTTATAAGCTTCTTCAACAGGTAAAGCGGCTCTGTATGACCTTGTTGAGGTCATTGCATCAAAGGCATCTGCAATAGCCGCAATTCGAGCGAGAAAAGGGATTTCCTCGCCTTTTAATTGGTCTGGGTAACCATTGCCATCCCAGCGCTCGTGATGAGAGCGGATGACGTCGATATTATTTTGAAATCTAACTACTTTTGAAACCGCCTCTGCACCAACCACTGTATGTGACTTGATTGTTTCATATTCTTCACTACTCAGTTTTCCTGATTTCATTAATATTTGGTCTGGGATATGAATCTTTCCGATATCATGAAGTAAGCAAGCATAGTTAAAATCTTTAAGCTCTTCAGAAGTAAATTCCCCACTCATTTTAGCTAATTCAAGTGCATAGCTAGCGACACGTTCACTATGTCCTCTAGTATAAGGATCTTTTAATTCTAAGGTTGCAATTACCCCTTTAACAATGCCCACTAATTGTTGATCATAGGAAGTTTTAATTGCTTTTACATAAGATTGAAATCTATTAAGAATGATGAATGAAAAAATCCATAAAACGGCTAAAAGTAATAAAGCTGACAAAACATCAGGAGATTGTAGAATTAATCCAACAAGAATATACTTTAATAATAAGCCGATTGAAACGATTTTAAAGAAAGTATTGCTTACAAATATTGGAGATAATAATAACCAAAGGATTTCTACAGCATTACCACTTTTGTATGGAACGTTTTTACCATAGAAGGAAATAATATCATTAATAAATGTCAAAGTAGTGTAAGAAATAAAATAAATATATTTTATTTGATGTTGTTTTTGGTGTTTATATAAATAACGAGCAACTGGAATTAGCGCAAACATAAATAGATAAATCCAATAACCTAGTACATCTGGAGTATTGGATTTTAAATTAGGATTATAATCTGAAATAATTTTATAAAACAAATCATAGGCAATGGAAATAATATAAAATAAAACTATAAACCACTTTATTGTCCGACCTTCTTCATTTCTTATATTTGGATCTATTATTTTCGTTTTCATTTGCTTACCTCACGTTAGAAATAAAAGCTCTCAGTCTTATTAATTTGACAAAAAAATTAGTAGTTTTCAAAAAGTGATACAAATATCCCGAAAAATACGAAAATTACACAAATTACTACACTTTTCTACATTATAAATCATTTGTTAAATGAGAAATAGAGAAAACTAGGATGATTTGTGAATAAAAAAGAAGTATTTTTTGTTATAGTGAATTATTAGCTTTGATTAATAGGTAAAATGACTTCGACTATTGTACCTTGTTTAAGGACACTGTTGATGTTTAGTTCACCATTGTGATCTTTAATAATATGATTAGTGACCATT
This sequence comes from Paenibacillus sp. BSR1-1, assembly GCF_030403775.1. Classification (GTDB taxonomy): domain Bacteria; phylum Bacillota; class Bacilli; order Bacillales; family Cytobacillaceae; genus Neobacillus. The sequence goes on along the minus strand of NZ_JAQMWQ010000010.1, from coordinate 19,322 downwards.
AAACCAAGTCCTGTTCCATCCTTTTTCGTGGTAAAGAAAGGTTCCCCTAGATTTAGAATAATCTCATCTGAGATTCCATATCCTTCATCCTCTATTGAGATATTAAGTCTGAGGTTTTCTATAATTTTAACTTGGATTTTTATCCTGCCACCATCTGGCATTGATTCTATTGCATTTTTTATCAAGTTGATAAAAACCTGCTTCAATTGCTTTTCATCGCAATATATGGGTGGTAAAGGACCAGCCATTTTGGTTTCTACTTTTATATTTTGCCTTTCAGCCAGTTGCTGCGTAATGGATAGTGTGTAAGCAATAATCTCTTCAATACTTTGTTTTTCAAAGTTAAGAGCACGTGGTTTTCCTAAATACAACAAATCATCGACAATTGAATTAATCCGGTCAATTTCCTGAATCATAATAGGATGAAATTCATTAGTATTTGGGTATCGTTCCTGCTGCAACTGTGTAAATCCTTTTAATGCAGACAAAGGATTGCGAATTTCGTGACCTATTGCGGCAGCCATTTGACCTATTACTGCCAGCTTCTCCTTCTGGCGCAACTCTTCATATGCACTTGTCAATGAAAGAATATAAGAGTAAAACCGATTTAATAAAATATAAGCAATCGCTGATAAAACTATATAAGATATTATTGGAAACAATAGATTTAAGTCTCGTAAAGTTAAACCTAGCAATACATCTTTTCCTATAAAACCTAACAAAACAACCCAAAAATATTTTTTATTAACAAAAATAGGGGAAAAAAGTATAAATAATAGTTCGACAATATTGCCAGTAGCAAAATCCTTAGTTGTCCCTAAATATCTCATTAAGTTATCTATTAAGTCTATACACAGGTAGCTATATATGTATAAATATTTAATTTTGTAAATACTTCCCCTTTTAATAAGGAATATAGCTATAGAAAGAACTCCTAGAACCAATACATAAAGCCAAATTCCCATACCATCCCTTGCAATGCTCACAGCCTCGCCATTGGTATAGGCTCTAAAACCATAGTAGTAAATATCCCAAGAAAAAAATATTAAATTAAACAGCCACAAAAATAAAATTATCGCCTTTTTCTCTTCAAATATCAGTTTAGGACTCCTGATGCCTTCGTTCATGTTTGCTTCTCCCTCATTGAAGTTCTTTGAAAGAATAAGTATATTAATATGCTACTATTTTATCATTTTTCTCTAATAAGAACAGACAATTATTGGGTATTAATGATTATCTTCGACATTTTTCGCAAATACGTAAAAAAGGGCTTGCAGATGCAAGCCCTTTGCGAATTTTGTTAACTTACTTTTTTCAACGGTTCCACTTGAGTATTCAATGTAGAATGCTTTCGGCCGTATCCGAAGTATACTCCTAATCCAATTACTAACCAAATACCGAAGCTGATCCATGATTCTGCTGGAAGCTGAAGAGTTAAATATCCACAGAAAACAAAAGCTAGAATCGGAATATAAGGAACAAATGGAACACGAAAACCAGATTTTGGTGCCATATTGTTTTTACGAAGATATAAGATACCGATAGCAACTGTCATAAAGGCGAATAATGTCCCCATGTTTACTAAATGGGCAAGTTTATTTAATGGAACTAAACCTGCAAAAATTGATACTAGTAAACATGTAATCCATGAGTTGAACATTGGTGTCTGCTTCTTCTTATCAACCTTTGAAAATACCTTTGGTAATAGACCATCACGGCTGATTGCATAGAATAAACGAGTTTGTCCATAAAGCATTACGAGTAATACAGTCGTGATCCCAACAATGGCACCCAGCGAAATAAAACCTGCAACCCAATCTTGATGAATATAACTAAGAGCGAAAGCAACTGGGTTTTTCACACCAAGTTCAGTGTAAGGAACGATACCTGTCAAAATGGCAGAAACAACGATATATAAAACGGTACAAACAGCAAGTGAAGCGATAATTCCAATCGGCATATTTTTTTGTGGATTTTTCACTTCTTCAGCTGCTGTTGAAACAGCATCAAAACCAATATAAGCAAAGAAAACTGTTGCCGCTCCGGCAGTAACACCAGAGAAACCGAATGGCATGAATGGAGTCCAGTTTCCTGGCTTTACATACCATACTCCTACGCCAATAAATAGTAAAACAACTACTAGTTTAATAATTACCATAATTGTATTAAAACGAGCTGATTTTTTAACTCCTTGAGTTAACAAGAGCGTAATAATGAACACAATAAGAATAGCTGGAACATCAATGTACGTCCCTTTTGCAGGATCGTAGGCACTTGTTAAGGCAGTTGGAAAATGTATGCCAAATCCCGCAAGTAATCCTTGAAAATATCCAGACCAGCCACTGGCAACTGCTGATGATGCTAGCCCGTATTCGAGGATTAAATCCCACCCTAAGATCCAGGCGATTAATTCACCAAATGTTGCATAGCTGTACGTATAAGCACTGCCTGATACCGGTACGGTGGAAGCAAACTCTGCATAACAAAGCGCTGCAAACACGCAAGCTAATCCAGATAAAATAAATGATAGTATTAGAGCCGGACCTGCATGCTCTGCAGCAGCAACTCCTGTAAGAACAAAAATTCCAGTTCCAATAATTGCACCAATTCCCAGCATAGATAAATCAAAGGCACCTAAATCCTTCTTCAAGGTAACATCTTTTTTTCCAACTTCTTGGATCAGTGCCTGAATCGATTTCTTTCTAAATAAATCCATTTTGTAAACCTCCTTGTTATATTGTCTTAATGTTCTGACAAAATAACTCGTAAAAAAATTATATACAGATAATATAATCTTTTTCTACAAAAAGCAATATTTTTTGAAAAATAAAATTATTTGAAAATACTCCCAATTGATAAATACCGAATTTTCTTATCCTTTAATGAATTCAGATTAATCCCTAAAAACAAATAAACGACGCTTTATACTATATCTATAAAAATAAAATTATTTTATAATACTGTTTTTTTATTCAAAAAAAAGATGACATCCGTCACTAGGAAACAGATGCCATCTTTTTATTTTTATGCTACTTTTGATTCCAATTGTACTCGTGGTGAATTCCACATACTAATCCATTTTTTAATTGCACTCACCATAATCACCATACCAAGTATTAACATGATGATAGATAAAATTCCATTAAGAACACTATAGCCAGATGCAGCGGTATTCAAATAAACGTTTTTCACCATCCAGTATCCTGCATAGTTTACCGTCACGAATAAATACGCAAGCGGAACAAGGCAAGTAAGCATATACCGTCGTTTATCTGCAATTTTGAGAATAACAGTGGCACCTACAATAAGACCAATCGAGGCCATTAACTGATTGGAAACGCCAAACAGAGCCCAAACAGAACCAATGTCCCCTGAGAACAGTAAATATCCCCACATAAAGCATGCTAAAGCACTTGCAATGATTGACCCTGGAATCCAATCGGTTTTTTTCAATGGTTTATAAAATTCACCAAAAAAGTCTTGGATTAAATAACGAGCCACACGCGTTCCGGAATCAATCGCCGTGAGGATAAACACCGCTTCAAACATAATAACAAATTGGAAGAAATAAGATGATAGCTTTGCAAACCATGGAATACCAGTAAAAATGTAGGTCATCCCTACAGCTAAGGTAACTGCGCCACCGGTTCTGCCTTCTAGATCAATCCCAATTTCCTTTGCAAGTTTCGGTAACTCCACCACATTCATTCCTAAAGTCTTGAATACTTCAGGTGTTGAGTTAATAGCAAAGTAATCTGCAGGCTGGAGAGCAGTTGCAGCAATTAACGCCATGATTCCCACAACACATTCAACTAACATTGCTCCAAAACCAACAACCTTAATATCTGACCAACGATCTAGCATTTTTGGCGTTGTACCTGAGCCAACAAATGCATGGAAGCCGGAAATTGCACCGCAGGCAATGGTTATGGAGATAAACGGCCATACTGGTCCACCTAAAACCGGCCCGCCCCCTTGAGTGAATTTTGTAAAAGCCGGCATCTCAATACTAGGATTAATAATAAATACTCCAATAATTAAAGCAATAAATACCCCTATTTTCATAAAGCTGCTTAAATAATCGCGTGGAGCAAGCAAAAGCCAAACTGGTAGGGCTGCAGCAAAAAATGCATAGATTGGCAGAATAATAGCCAATGTTTTTGTGTCTAATGTGAGCCAATCACCTAAGGCCGTATCTTGGATAGAAGGACCAACAAAAACTCCAACCATAACAAGAATAAAGCCAATTGTTGAGGTTAATTTCAAGTTGCCCGTTTTTTTATAAGCAATTCCTACAAACATTGCGATTGGAATCGTGATTCCGACCGAAAACGTTCCCCATGGATTGTTTTCGAGAGCATGAAGGACAACCATGGATAGGCCTGCCATCGTTATCGTAATTATGAACAGCATCGCTAGACCTGTACAAAAACCTGCAACCGGTCCAAGTTCCTCTTTTGCAACCTCAGATAAGGATTTTCCTTTTTTTCGCATAGATGCAAAGAGAACTACTGCATCATGAACTGCTCCGCCTATTACCGCCCCAATCAAGAGCCATAATAATCCTGGCAAATAGCCAAATTGTGCTGCAAGGATAGGACCTACTAGAGGCCCTGCTGCTGCGATTGCAGCAAAATGATGACCAAATGTTACCCACTTATTAGTTGGCACATAATCCTTTCCATCATTTAACTCATGAGCTGGTGTCGGTTTTGAATCATCTAATTTTAACACCTTTGCAGCCATGAATGTTCCATATAAGCGATAGGCAATCATCAAAATACAAATTGAACCTATTACAATTGAAACCGCATTCATTTTATTTCAACCCCCTGATTCCTTTTTTCTTATCACTATCATATCGAAAGAAAACGTTACCATTAGGTTTTTAGGCTGAAATGCAGGAATTTTCGGATAAAAAACAAGAATAGTAGTATGAAATACAAAAACAGCTGCTCAAAAGCCAAGCAGCTGTTTTAGCTCTTTTGTATAAGTTCTGCTAACCGGAACTTTTTCTCCATCCCTCATGATTAAATTATAGGTTGAATTAAACCAAGGCTCAATCTCGTTAATCGCATCAATATTTACTAGATATGCCCTATGAACTCGAAGGATAGAAGAATGGTGAAGCTTCCTTTCAAACATAACAAGAGGATCATTTACAATGTGTTTCTGTTTATCTGCGGCTATGACAGTTTTTCCCTCGATTGAACCTATATAGTTAATTTCATTAAGATTTATCAAGACAATCTTTTCATCAACAGTAACAGCCAGCTTTTCTGTCCTCTCATGAGAAAGAGATTTTTTTCTTGATGAAAGAGGAATATTTGCAACAACCCTATAAAGTTTTTCAATCGTCTGCTGGACTCTCTTCTCATCAAAAGGTTTAAGAATATAATCAGCCGCATTTAATTCAAATGCCTTTAAAGCATACTCATCAAAAGCTGTCGCAAATACAATTAATGGTGGAAATTCCATTTCATTAATTCGCTCGGCAATTTCCATTCCGCTTTCATCTGCAAGCTGGATATCTAAAAAAATAACATCAATCTCAAGGTTCGCTATTTTTTCAAAAGCCGCCTCAACAGAATCTGCCTCACCGGCTATTTCAATCTGATTGCTCCTTTTCAGGAGAAAGACCAGTTCATCTCTTGCAAGCGGCTCATCATCAACGATAAATGCCTTTAGCAACAACCTCACCCCATTTTTGTTGATTTTCAGGTAATGTAATAAAAACCTTGGTTCCTTTATTAGGCCAACTGTTTATTTGAAAAGAGGCAGTTTGCCCGTAGATTTCTTCAATCCGTTTTTTGATATTCCATAAGGCCGTACCAGTTCCATCCACTGAATCCACCGTCTGATTTCCAAGTGAAGAGAGTAATTCTTGTGTGATTCCTTTTCCGTCGTCCTCCGTTAACAGAACTATTTTCTCACCTTCTCTATAGCATCGGACCTTTACTGTGCCATTTTGAGCTCTAGGGAATGCATAACGAATGGCGTTTTCGACAAGCGGCTGTAACGTAAAAGGAGGAATCAGCATCTTTTCTAATGATTCATCTATATCAAATTCAACCTTATAACGGTTCGGAAAACGCGCCTGCTCAATCGTTAAATAGGCATCAACATGTTCAAGCTCTTTTTCAAGTGGTATTAGCATTTGCCTCGACCCCTGAAGATTGCTGCGAAAGAAAGTACTTAATTTAATCAGAAGGCTCCGTGCTTTATCTGCATCCGTACGAATTAGGCTGGAGATTGTATTTATAGCATTAAACAAAAAATGGGGATGAACTTGAGCCTGTAAAGCTTTTATCTCAGCATCTTTTAATAACCTTCTTTGCATTTCGAGCTCAGCCATTTCTAGCTGCCCTGAAAACAATTGACCTAATCCACCCGCAAGTTCTTGTTCAACAAGATCAAGCTTACTGACATCAGTAAAATAAAGCTTTAATGTACCAACGGTTTTTTCATGGACCTTTAATGGCAATACGATAGCAGCCTTTAAAGGGCAGTTTGAGTCAAAGCACTTAATTTCTTCTGGGGATTTTGCAATAATAATCCTCCCCTCGTCTACTACTGTTTTCGTTAATTCTGTTGACATTTTTCCCATCGGGACATGATGATCGGAAGCATCCCCGACATGAGCTAATACTTGTGTTTGATCAGTTATCGAAATCGCATCCGCATGTGTCCATTTCAGAATAATTTCAGCTGCTTTCTTGCATGAATCAACATTCAAGCCTTGACGAAAGAACGGAAGTGTTTGGTTCGCAATATATAAAGCTTTATGCGTTTGAAGTGCGCGTGTCCGCTCCTGCTCTTGAAGAATTTCCTGTATAATGAGCAGAAATAATAATGTACCAAATCCGTTAATTACAATCATCGGGAAAGCAATTAATTCGACAAGATGAAGCGCTTCTTCATATGGCTTTGCTAAAAGAAGAATAATACCCATTTGGACACATTCCATTAAAACTCCCATGACGACTGCTTTCCAAAGGGAACTTCCATCTTGAATTTTAAAGCGTTTGCTTAAACTGCCAGTAACTATTCCAGCCAATATAGTGGAAAATGCACAAGCAAGTCCTGTAAAACCACCCAATGTCAATCTATGCAAACCAGCGATTAACCCTACACCAACACCAACTATTGGACCGCCCAGCAATCCTCCCATCGTTACACCCATTATTCTCGTATTTGCAATGGCACTTTCACTATCCATATCTGCCAGCCATTCCTGAGAGGTTATGGTACCGTGTCCAATCATTACTCCTGTATAATTACTAATAATTCCAAATACACCAAAAATAGAAATCATGACTATCTTTGCCCGAATGCCATGCTCATTATGGATAATCTCACGAAAAGATTTCATTCTCGAGAGAAGGAATGCAACAATGATTAGGATTCCAACACGCTCTAACATAAGCGGCAATAATTCAATCATAGTTCTCTCCTTTTAAAAAAATCGTTTTTTAATATAACTATATCAAAAAAAATAAACTAACCTGTCATTCGAACGGTTAGTTTTGCTTGTTAAATATTTACTAGTTCCTCTTTTCTCCCTGATGGAAGTACCATCGTCACAATGGTCCCTAGCCCTGGCTCGCTTTGATAGGAAACTTTTCCGCGCATTGTTTCTATAATTCTTAAAGAAACTGACGTTCCGAGACCTGTGCCTTTATCTTTTGTCGTATAAAATAACGTTCCAATCCGTGATAATTGTTCAGGGGTCATTCCTTTTCCAGTGTCAGAGATTAATATCGAGGCTGAGGTTTGATCTGATTTATTATGTATGGTTACTTTTCCGCCTTCTGGGGTTGCTTCAATCGCATTTTTGATCAAATTAACGAGCGCTTGCTTTAATTGGTTACGGTCAGTAAAAAGAATAAATTTCGCATAATCAAGCTGGCTTTCTAACTGAACACCCTGTTTTGCTGCCAAAGGAGTTAGAAGCATCATTACTTCTGATAAAACTTCAGTCAATAAAAATTCTTCTATTTTTTCAAATTTTGGTTTTGCAAAATTCAGGTAGTCATTGATAATCGATTCCGCCCGAGCTAATTCACTTAATACTAGAGTAAGATATTCATAATTCTTCCCTGCCTCCTGCTGCTGCATCAACTGAAGAAATCCCTTGACAACTGTTAATGGATTGCGGACTTCATGTGCAATGGAAGCAGCAAGTTCTCCAAGCGTATTAAGCTTTTCGGCACGCTGGATCTCTTCCTTCATTTTATTTCTTTCAATCATTCCTTCATGGAGCTTTGCGGCTAAAGCAATAGCAATGGTTTCAATTAAACCAATAAGGAGTACGTCTGGAATATTAAAGTCTAATTTAAATAAATCACCCTCAAAATAGCGGGAAACTCTAAGTGATAGATAGCAAACAACAAGAGACCAGCCACCAGCTATGATTGTTAGAAATACACGTTTATTTGGCGGGCAGTTCCAAAACTTTTTCATCATGAGAAATGGAATAAGAGCAGTAAATAAACTGTTTACAATTCCAAATATGACAGTATCTCCCCCCATTAATATTCGGGCAATAATAATGGTTAGTAAAACAATACCTCCTGCCTCCCTCCCTGCGTATAAAAAGGCTATAATAACAGGAACATATCGGAGGTCCCAATAGAATCCATAGTTGGCATATGAAAAAGTCATGCAAGCAAGCGCCGCAATACTGTGCAATATTCCTACAAGGTAGGGATTATTTAATTTGTTCTTATGATCTAAAAGCGCGCTACAAAAAAGGACTGGTGCGATGGTGATTAACAAATTCAAAAGAAGTTTTTCTGCCAGCATTGTATTCCCCCACAGTTAACCATGTATAAGGATAACAATACGACAAAAATCGTCACATTCCTTCAATTTTCAAAAAATTATACTAAAAAAAAAAATCATCTGCTTTTTCCCGTAAAATTACCATAGTACACATAACATTTTCGATCTTCGTCAATTTCTCTAGAATCCATAGCAAACTCGGCAAATTTTCCATTCCTTTGTATATAAATATACTCTGAGTGGAGGGCAGGGAGCACTCCCTCATGGTCCCAAACATCTTTATGCTCTATTAGGTTTGATCCGCTTCTGTTAAGTTCTCTTATCTCAAAGCCAATATGAGGATAGTGGATTTCCGTTGAATCATTCGTAAATCTTTCTTTTTTGATGTATATAACTGCAGACCCATCCGGGTCCATGGCTGTTGCAGTGACCACATATGTCTCTCCTTCTTTCACAAAAAATTCACAGGACATCCTTGCCACTGCTTCTGCAGGAGAAACATTCATGTAATTCCAAAGGGCAGGATACTGGTGGTCATCATCAAGCCGATATTCCAGTCTCACAGGCTATCACTCCTTTTCCACTAATTTTACCATTGTTTTCCTCTATTTTACTTTTATAATTAAAATATATAACAAAGAAGGAGAGTGGTAAGGTGAAGAAAACCCAATGGTTAATAACTGGTGTTCTTACTTCTCTTATGGCCGGAACGCTTTCAGGCTGTTCGGATGATCATCCGCCCAAGCCCAATGACAAAAGCTGCAGGGACTGGGAATGGGACGATGATCAAGGTGTGTGGAAATGCGATGACAGCCATTCAAGTCATTTTGGACATTATTTTTACGGGGGAAGCTATTATCGAAATAAGTCCTCCCTCTTGAAATCCTCCTCCTATAAATCCTATAAATCTTCCTCAAGCTTTAAGGGAGGATTTGGGAGCGGATCGAAGGGTGGATTTGGAGGTTAGAAATGGCGGATTATGTTGAAAAACGCAAAGACTTTTATGCACGATATCCATTCTTTTGGTCTGATTTATACGGGAGCGAGTACAGTCTTTTTCACGTATTTACAATAACGCAGGAAATCCACCTTAAAATTAAACAAGCAACAGAGCGAATGGGAAAGATTTTTTTTAAAACAGCCCTTCTGCTTCGAAATCTGACGGATGAACAGCTGCTTGAATTCGGATATCCAAAAGGGAGCATTCCATTTATTAGAGAAAAAACTCTTTTTCCAGAATCGGTTATTTCCCGTTTCGATTTCGCGTTGACGAAAAATGGTATTAAATTACTTGAATTTAATAGCGACACACCAACCTTTATTGTGGAATGTTTTCAAATGAACGGACTGGTTTGTGCGGAATTCGATATGCTAAATCCGAATAATGACGGGGAACGGCTCCTTTCCTCTGCTATTACAAAAGCCGTATTAGAGGCGTCAGCTGAAAAAATGTCACCGAATGTGGTGTTCGCTGCCCACGAGGATCATATGGAGGACTGGAACACCACTCAATATTTAAGTCAGCTTTGCCAGATGAAAAACAAAATGGTTCCTTTAAGTGATCTTCGCATCACAAATCATGCTTTATTCGATCCAGACGGCGAGGTCATAGATGTTTTGTACCGCCAAACCTATCCACTTGAGCATCTTATCGAAGACAGGGACTCCGAATCAGGCGATCTTGTTGGAATCGAATTACTAAAGCTTGCAAAAGAAGGGAAAATCTCGATTGTAAATCCTGTTTCCGCTTTTCTTCTCCAGCCTAAATCCATTCAAAGTCTAATTTGGGGATTAGCTGAGCAAGGAGCCTTTTTTTCAGGAGAAGAACAAAAATGGATTAAGGAATATATGCTTCCTACCTATCTTGAGCCAGATTCATTTATAGGCACTTGTGCCTTTGTCCAAAAACCATCCTTTGGCAGAGAAGGAGATTCTATTAAGATTTGGAATCAACATTCCGAAATCACTGAGCAAAATTCATTTCAAACCTATGAACAAGAACTTCCTGTCTTTCAGTCCTATGTACCTCTTCCAACTGTTTCACTGGAAACAGAAAAAGGAATAGAGGAACTTTCCTACGTGTTTGGTTCATTTCTTATTGCCGGCAAGCCAAGCAGCATTGGAATTCGTGCAGGCGGAAAAATCACAGGGAATGAATCTTACTTTTTACCGGTGGGAATTAAAAAATAAGGGGGAACGTAAATGGCAAATTTCTTATTATACTTGGCCGTATCGCTTGGGCTTTTACTAGTGGGACTTTTTCTTATGGAAGTAACAACAAAGGTTAAGGAATTTTCTTTAATGGCGAAAGGAAATAAAGCAGCGAGCTATGTACTAGGCGGCCGTCTCCTTGGTCTTGCAATCGTTTTGTATTCAACAGCTGCCAATTCGATCTCCCTCATGGACATGGTAATTTGGGGAGCGATTGGCATTCTCGCGCAGATTATAGTTTTTTACCTGGCAGAATGGCTGACACCACGATTTAATGTCAACCAAAGCATCGAGGAAGATAATCAGGCAGTCGGGCTTTTTCTTATGTTTTTATCGATTTCCATCGGCGTTGTGATTGCTGGCTGTTTAACCTATTGAAAAAAACGCATCCCGTGGATGCGTTTTTTTAAATGGCCTGGTAGGTTTTCTTATCGCAAATGACAAATAACCTTGCGTCCTTAGGAAGAGGTTCTTGCCATTTTTTCAAAATGTTTAAATCGCTTCGGTCTGCAATTAATTGTGCACCTTTTTGCTTAAGACTTTCATATGCCTCTCCATATGTTTTCCATTCTGGATTAACTTCAACCTCCCATAAATCACTTCCATCCTCACCATCTTTGCGGCTTAATAATTGTGTAAAGAGATGGCTGGCTCCTTTCGTCTGAGCAGATTTTGCCATCAGATTGGATACAGATTCGTGCGAAAGGATAAATTCATCAATTTTAACATGCTTGAAATTACCAACATGCTTTTCATTTAATATCTCTGCAATCGTATAAATCTCTTTTTCCGTGCCGTCATCGTACCGTTCAATCGAGGAAGCTACTAAAAGTGTTTTTCCATCCGCCAGATCCGGATTGTCGATACCATCTGGAGCAAACAACAGAACCGCTTTTGCTTTTTCAATCTTTGCTTTCCTCAAAATGTCTTCATCAGTTGGACTCCCTTGAATATAAAGAAACCGTTCATGTTCATAGGGAGTCTTTTCCAATTCATCTATCAGAACAATTTCAGTTCTAGGTTCTGCAATAAACAGTTCCTTTATGGTATTCTTGCTTTTAGCCGTCCAGCCAACAATAACAAAATGATTTTCTCCTCTAAAAGTCATTTTCCCTTCCTCCTTCAGCCGTTTATACTGGGAAACACCATCGACAATCATGCCAATCACCGTACCAAACACTCCAATCCCCAATGTATAAACAATGAGCATAGCCCAAATCCTTCCTAGCTGCGTCGTAGGAAAAACATCTCCATAACCTACCGTTGTCATGGTCGTTAAAATCCACCAAACGGCATGGAAGGTATTTTCAAAGGTCTTCGGCTCGAGAACTCTCATAATTTCAGCATTTATCACAATATAAAAGATTGTAAACACCAAAACTGTTCTGTAGCGGTACCGGGACGCCGTTAAAAATAATTTCCGAAAAAATATCATCAATGCCCCACTCCTCTTTAATAACCATAAAATTTCTCCTATACCTTATTTTTCTAATTTTACTATACAGTTTATTAAAGGGGGAAAATTAATAATGAAATCATTATTTGTAAAAAGAATTTTTCAACAGGAATCGTGGCATCGGTCTTTTCGTTAAGCCTAAAATTTTGCACAGATTAGTCCAAAATAGGTTGGTACTTCATACGATAAAAACTCAACTCTCCGTTCTTCAGACGGGATCGCCCCGGCGAGTATTAATGTCTGCCAAATTCCATCTGGTTTAGCAGCCCCAATAAAGTCACGTTCAAGATCTGCCATTTTTTCCAATTAATTAGTTTTGATTAGTTCAACCACTAATTTATCGAGGTTTTTAGCTGCGGGATCAAATCCATAAGGTCCATTTTCATCATGGGCATGGGCCCAATCACAGCTGGCAATCAAACCTACCCGCATGTTTGAAGCTTGGACTGCTTTCCTTAACGATTTCCCGAACTCAATATGTTTCTGATAAGAAAGTTCCCTTGATGGGTTTATCACGACAATTGGTATATTCGGCATAAACCGAAGCGGCACAATTGTTCCCCAATCAAGCGGCAAGCATGAAAAATCTCCAGCTGCCGTTCCAAAATTAATCGCAGCTGCTGGTATCTCATCTTCCAACGCGAATTGGCAAACCAATTTTGCCAGGTCTCTTTCCACCCTCCGTTCCAAATAAAAAACTGCTCCATTTTCTTCAACCATTCCTGCCATTCTTTCAGAATCTGTAATAGCAAATTGACCATTGATTCTCGTGCCGTGAGGAGTGAGGATGATGATGCATTCGGGTTGTGCCTCCGACATTCGGGCACCCAGCTTTTCCATATTTCCTCTTGTCAGGGACATTCTTTCTGGTAATTCCCCCTGCAGTTCTGGAATAATTTCTCCTCCATGTGGAGTGATGCAGGCAAAAACAAAGGGATTCATAAATCGGTTCCTCCTCAATTTATTTAATACTTCATTTATTTAGAGGAACTTACATACAAATCCTCCTAAAAAATAATAATTTGACAAAACGACATAAAGAATATATAATAATATCTTGTGCTTTATTAATAGTAACTTGTAAAAGATAAAATAACGCAATGTAAGAATTTTTCTGGCATTCTGCTTATGTTTTAAAATAAAAAACTTATTCACACTGGATCGGCTTCGGAGCCGTTAGGATGTAAGAGAGGTAGGGCTTACATCGTTTAGGTATAAAACCATCAGGTGGAAGAATAACCGCGGCAAGCTTGTTTTTTATAAACAACGATAATATATAAATTTTTACCTTGCGATGGCTGACTAGATATGCGCAACCAATCACAAGTTACAATAATGGTTCAAATTACGAACCAAAGCAAATAGAAGGCAGAGGGACTATAATTCCTCTGCCTTCGTCCAATTTTGCAAGAAAAAATGACCTGATTCTCCAATCAGGCCATGCACTTTAGTTTTCTATAATAATTGCTTGTTTTTCCATTTTCTCCCATGCTTTAATAAAATTGTCTCGATCCAATTTTTTATTTTTTGTTCCATATGGATCGTTAATATAGATATAATTTTCATCGTAGCCTGTTATCACGACACTGTGTTCACTAAAGGTAATGTCGATTTTTCCTTGCGGGGTATCCCATGTTTGAAAGACAGAAACGGGAGCGAAGTTAGTCGTAGTAATAATCCAAACTGGATGACCCTGGCTTACCTTCTTTAATAAATCCGTAAACGGACTGCCAGTTAAATTGACTGCTTTATCACCTGCATATTTCTGCGCTAGCTCATAGACAGGACCATTATAAACACCTAAACCAGGACCGTGTGCCATATCTCCAACAAACCCTGCATTTGGATTTCCCTTCTTGCCATTTCTGTAGGTTAACGGAACCGTTTTAATATTTTTCGCCAATTCGTTTTTCGTCACGTTTACCCCACTGTAATTCAAAATCATCGCTAGGCTAGTAACCTCGCACCCATTATATAAAAGCGGTTTATCCATTTGATTTAACAAAGGTACATCTAATAGTTTACTATCAGGTAAAATAGGGCTTTCTTTCTGTAAAGCTACCTCTCTCGTAATCAGTGGTGTATTAACAGCCTTAAATGCTGGTAAAGCCTCGCTCGACTTTACCGCCAAAATACTTTTGGCGCTAAAAAAGGTTATTAATAAAATAATACCGATAATCAACGTTTTTTTCATATCCGATTAATTCCATCCTTGTTATAGACTTGGCTGAAAATTCATACTAGTAATATACTACTTTATTACCATACCAAAAAATCTGTAAACGATAAAGGAAATTCATTTCCAATTAGAGAATAATCGGATTACCTTAAGTTTTCCTTAAAAGAAATGCTCTTTTGCAGATCGAGCAAAAGAGCATTTTGATTAAGTTCGTGTTTTATTTAGATGAAGCTTTTTTAATAACTGGTTAATTACTTCAGAAAAAACTAAACCGAAGGCAATCGATCCGGCAAGCATGAGTACTTTTGCTGCAGAGCCCAAAGCAGAATTATAATCGTTTTCAACAAAATTCCTCATCGCATCATACGCTAGACCGCCAGGCACTAAAGGTATAATCCCGGCTACACTAAAAATGATGACAGGCATTTTATAAAACTTTGCCAGCTCCTGACTAATGACTGCCACAAAAACAGTCGCAGCCAAAGTAGCAAAAACGGCATCACCTGAAAAATCCTCGAGAAGATAGTAAATGAGCCAGCCGCCCATTCCTATAAGTCCACATTTTACTAAAGATTCTTTTGGTGCATTAAAAATTATGCCAAATGCACCTGTTGCAATAAAACTTGTGATTAACTGTGCTAGTATAGCCAATTTTATCCACCCTTACAAAAATGATAGAACTACTGCAATTCCTGCACCAATGGCAAAGGCCGTCAAAAATGCTTCTGCCCCTTTTGACAGTCCGGAAACTAAATGTCCTGCCATTAAATCCCTGATTGCATTCGTTACTAAAAGCCCCGGAACTAAGGTCATGACCGAACCGATAATGATTTTATCCAATTGGTGGCCAATACCAATTTTTACAAAAATAAAAGACATCAACCCAATTACGAACGAAGCTAAAAACTCCGAGAAAAACTTAATTGGGATGAACCGGTGAAAATATATAAAACTAAGATACCCAATCCCACCAGAAATAAGCGAGGGGATAAAATCATTCCAGCCCCCATTAAACATAATCATAAAACAGCCGCTTGCTAAGGATGCAGCAGCCACTTGAACCATAAAAGGAAAAGTAAGATTTAAAGAATCAATTTCTTTTAATTGATTTAATGCTTCTTCAAGTTTCAATTCGCCGCTGCTAATTCTTCGTGAAACGCTGTTTACCATAGCGACCTTCTTCAAATCAGTGGACCGTTCGGAAATCCTGATTAGCTTAGTCTTTGTCGGTTCCGCTCCTTCAGCAGAAAAAATGATACCGGTCGGAGTTACATAACTATGTGTTTTTTCAATGCCAAAGGAGGCGGCAATCCGCATCATTGTATCCTCAACCCGATACGTTTCTCCGCCGCTTTGAAGCATGACTTTTCCAGCTAGCAGGCAGACCTCCATAATGTCATAGGTTTGTTCAACTTGTTTTTCCATTAATTTTTCACCACATATTTCAACATTTGTTTCTAAGTTTAATCAAAACAAAGGTTTGAAGCAATTATCTTTTGATTTAGGCTGTATTAAAGACATTGTTAATTGAAGCGGAAGGCCCCAAATCAACCACTAAGTTTAACAAAACTTTGATTTAAAGATTCACAAAAATGTTTAATTTAGGAAAAAATAATTATTTAAATTTTCTAAAAAATAAATTATACTATTGTCATATTTTAGCAAAAGGTGGCGATATGTTTGAAAGCATTAAAATCCATATTAATCTGGGGTGTAATTGCAGCCTTGGGTGCAGCAGGATTTGCGGTAATGGCCTTAAATAATGGAGAAAGCATCAATGCCATTTGGCTGTTAACAGCTGCTGTTTGCGTCTATGCGATTGCTTACCGCTTTTACAGCAAGTTTATTGCCCAAAAGGTTTTCCAGCTTGATGATTCAAGGAAAACACCAGCAGAAATACATAACGATGGTAAAGACTATGTTCCCACCAACAAATGGGTTCTATTTGGACACCACTTCGCAGCAATTGCCGGTGCCGGTCCATTAGTAGGTCCAATCTTAGCAGCTCAAATGGGATATTTGCCCGGAACCCTTTGGATTGTTGTCGGTGTTGTATTAGCAGGAGCTGTTCAGGACTTTATTATTCTGTTTGGATCCATGCGCCGAAACGGTAAATCTTTAGGTGAAATGATCAAGGATGAGATGGGTAAATTCACAGGCATTGTTTCAATGATTGGTATTTTAGGTATTATGATTATTTTATTAGCCGTTTTAGCATTGGTAGTTGTGAAAGCGCTTGTAGGCAGTCCATGGGGAATGTTCACAATCGCCGCAACGATTCCGATTGCCATTTTTATGGGTATTTATATGCGCTTTATTCGTCCAGGCCGTGTGGGTGAGGCATCAGTGATTGGCATTGTGCTTTTGCTCCTTTCCTTATTCTTTGGGCAAACAGTTGCTGAAAATCCTACACTTGCAGCCATGTTTACCTTTAAAGGTGAAACGATCGCCATTATGATGATTATCTATGGATTTGTGGCATCCGTCTTACCTGTATGGCTGCTTCTGGCTCCTCGTGATTATTTAAGTACTTTCCTAAAGGTTGGGACAATCTTGGCCCTTGCGTTGGGCATTATTATTGTTGCCCCAAACCTTGAAATGTCTGGCGTTACAAAGTTTATTGATGGAACAGGTCCGGTGTTTGCTGGAAACCTTTTCCCTTTCCTATTTATTACTATTGCCTGTGGATCTGTTTCTGGATTCCATGCACTGGTCTCTTCCGGTACTACGCCAAAAATGATTGAAACAGAATCACATGCCCGCCCGATTGGCTATGGTGCCATGCTGACTGAATCGTTTGTAGCCGTCATGGCGATGATTGCAGCATGTGTGCTCCATCCTGGAGTTTATTTTGCAATAAACAGTCCGGCTGCCTTAATCGGGACAGATGTTGTTCAAGCTGCCACTACCGTATCAAGCTGGGGTTTTACGGTCACTCCTGATGATTTAAAAACAATCGCCAGCAATGTCGGAGAACAAACCATCCTCTCAAGAACTGGCGGTGCACCAACACTTGCGATTGGGATGGCTGTTATTTTCTCAAAAGTAATTGGCGGGAAGGCCTTAATGGCATTTTGGTACCATTTCGCCATCCTTTTTGAAGCGTTATTCATCTTAACAACCATTGATGCGGGAACTCGTGTTGGACGCTTTATGATCCAGGACTTGATTGGAACTGCTTATAAACCATTTGCCAAAACAGAAGCGCTTATTCCAAACCTAATTGCCACGGCGCTATGCGTCCTCTTCTGGGGTTACTTCTTGTATCAAGGTGTCATTGACCCGCTCGGCGGAATCAATACTCTTTGGCCGTTATTCGGTATTGCCAATCAAATGCTGGCGGCTATTGCCCTTCTTCTCGGAACAACCATTCTTTATAAGATGGGCAAAAAAGCATATGTGTGGGTTACTTTACTGCCGACAACCTGGCTGTTAATCGTTACGTTGACAGCAGGATGGCAAAAATTATTCCATGACAATCCAAAGATCGGCTTCTTGTCACATGCGAAAATTTTTAAAGAGGCATATGATGGCGGCAAGGTACTTGCTCCAGCAACGACGGCCGCGCAAATGAAACAAGTTTTAATTAATGATTATGTTGATGCCACCCTTACAGGAATATTCATGGCAGTTGTCATTGTTGTATTAATCTCAGCCATTCGTATATGGTTTAAAGTAATCTCTAACCACAAATTACCACTGCACGAATCGCCATATGTGCCTCGTGACAAAGGAGATTTCCAAAAATATGCTTAATAAATTAAAGGAACTTAACTCCTTCAGAAAACAATTTATTAGTCTGCTAGTTGGTGTTCCCAGCTACGAAACCTACGTTAAGCATATGGAATTGCATCACCCTGGCGAGTCCATAAAATCACGAAAAGAATTTTTCTGTGAGGCACAGGAAGCCCGGTACAACGCAAAGGGCGGAAAAGTATCCAGATGCTGTTAAACCGAAAACAGCCTGACACCTATTTAGAGGTGGGCAGGCTGTTTTTTATTGGTGCCAAATTTTCATTAATACTAGATTTATAACTACAATCAAACCATAAATGTAAGCTAGCGTTTGTTTTTCAGCAAAACACAAAGCTACTGCTGGTAATCCAAAAATGACAATCTCTAATCCTAAAAACGCGAATCCACTTTGTAAGTATGGTGCCTTCGGTGCCCCAAACATTCCCCATATGACTGCTGCAAGTAGGGGTGTTCCGATACCAAGCAGGATTTTGATGATTGTTCCTTGTGAAACATGAAATCCCCAATAGCCTAATATCACAAGCACCATGATTTCTAAAAGGAATCGAATACCAAGATTAATAACTTTTAATGCCTCCATCCTTTTCTCCCTTTTTATGACGTAATCTTTAATTTCATATTCACTTCTGAGCAGGAGTATTCAAATAACAAAATTTTTATTGTTTTTTACAAAAGATAATCCATTTGCAAGTAAAAACGATTTTTCGATCTTATTTTCGGAAAAGGTCCTTTTATTTGCGAATTTCCCCAGTTTATTGCGAATTTATTGATTTTATTTGCGAAAACTCTGGTTTTATTTGCGAATCAAATTTTATCAGCGAATTTATAGAATTTATCAGCGAATTCGGTTTGGCCCCCTAATTCCGGACACAAGCTTTCTTTTTCTCTTGTTTTCTCAGTTTTTCATTTTGAGGTCAACCTTCTTCACCTTCCGCG
>NZ_JAQMWQ010000001.1 GCF_030403775.1 Paenibacillus sp. BSR1-1 | reverse complement strand
TAACTCCTTAGAGAGAGTCAGATAGCTACCATCACCATTTAAATATCTTTCAACTGCTAAACGCCTGAATTCCTCTGTATAGGATTGAAATTTGGTCCCCTTTTTAGCCATTAAAAATCCCCTCCAAGTAGTAGTGTATCATTCCCGCCAAATTAGCGGGCTTTTTTACACTGTCTACTTAAAGGGGATAATATCAATTTTGGTCTTTTTTTAATAACATTTATTTAGGATAATACTTCCGACTTGGAGACGGCGATTTGCTGTATGGTAGCTTCGCCATTATGTGCATTTTTCATCACTTCAATATATTTAATATGATGCTCTTCCATATCAAGGATTTTAAAAGTATAGGATTCGTGAATCATGACGTCGCCTTCTTTTGCCTCATAATTTTCAGTTAAAATCCAGCCGCCAATTGTATCAACATCTTCATCGTCGATTTCAACGCCCAATAAATCATTCACTTCGCTGACTAATACTTTTGAATCAATGATATAATGGTTTTCTTTTATCTTGCGGATCATCGGAATCTCATCCATATCAAATTCGTCGCGAATTTCGCCAACAATTTCTTCAAGAATATCTTCAACAGTTACAAGACCTGATGTACCGCCGTATTCATCCATTAATACAGCCATGTGCATCCTGTCTTTTTGCATCTTTACCAGCAGATCATGAATTGGAATTGTTTCTATTACTCTAATAATCGGACGAGTATAGCCTTCTAATGTTTGTTTTGATAAATTCTCATTTCCAATTAAATCTGTCACCATTTCCTTAATATTCACAAGCCCAATGATATGGTCCTTATCCCCATCTATAATTGGATATCTTGTGAATTTTTCCTCACGTGTTACCTCAAGAAAGGTCTCTAACGTTTCATCCTTCGATAAAGAAACAATTTCCGTTCTAGGAACCATAATTTCCTTTGCAATTCGATTATCAAATTCAAAAATTTTATTTACATACTTAAACTCTGATTGGTTAATCTCACCACTTTTATAGCTTTCAGATAGGATAATTCGAAGCTCTTCCTCTGTATGAGCGATTTCGTTTTCGGAAACAGGCTTTAAGCCAAAAATACTGGATACAATACGCGCTGAACCATTTAATACCCAAATAAACGGGTACATAATCTTATAAAAGATGATTAGCGGACGTGCTACCGTGAGGGTTATGAACTCAGCTTTTTGAATCGCCAGTGTTTTTGGAGCAAGCTCACCAACAACTACATGTAAAAATGTAATCGAAGCAAATGCAATCGCAATTGATAATATTTCCGTTGCTCCCTCAGGAATGTTAAGTTTTAGGAAAACAGGACCGAGCAAATGCTCTATAGTCGATTCCCCAATCCAACCTAGGCCCAAGGCCGTTATGGTTATCCCAAGCTGACAGGCAGATAGGTATTCATCCAGATTCGAAATCACTTTTTTTGCTGAAACAGCCTTCGAATTTCCTTCTTCAATTAACTGATCAATTCTTGAACTTCTAATCTTAACAATAGCAAACTCTGAAGTTACAAAAAAGGCAGTCAATGCAATTAAAATGGCTATTAAAACCAAGTTAAATATGTCCAAATAAATTCCCTTAGCTCGTTGTTAGACGAGTAAGGAGTCACCTCCCAGTATTATACAAAAATTAGCTCGTTACACTTACGAGCGATTTTTTTAAAGCAGATCTTAGCAGACTAAAATTATTAATCAGCTTTTCCTTTTGTTGTTCATCCAGTTTTTCTAAAATTGGCAGCAGGTCAAATAAATCACTATGCAGCTGCTTCATCTGCTGTGTTACCGCACATACATGTTTATCTACTTCGGATAGGCGGAGATTACCCGCTTTCCGCATTTCTAGTTTTCTTCTAATCTCGTCTAAAGGAAAGTGCAAACTCTTGCATTCTTCGATAAACTTTAAATCATTTAATGCTTCATCTGTATAAATGCGGTAATTTGACTTAGAACGTTCTGCCCTTAGTAAGCCAATTGACGTATAATAGTCAATCGTTCGTTTCGACACATGCGCTATTTCTGCTATTTCGCCAATTCGATAGACAGCCCCATCATACCACCTCAACAATTTATAAAATTAACAATAATTATAAAGAATTTAAACCGTACAGTCAAACGTTCTGGTTATAGTAGTCATTGTTATCTACATTTTATGGGAAAATCGTCATTAGTATGAATGGTAAAAACAAAATATTCTAAAAATATAATCATAAAAAGCGTCTCCTTATTCTGGAGACGCTTGTGTTTTTTTTACCTCTATGTAGAGAATATGATGACCTTCGATTTCCTTGATTTGAAATATGAAACCATCCATTTCTAGCTTATCGCCCTTATGCACATCAAATTTTTGGGTTAAAAACCATCCTCCGATCGTGTCTACATCTTCTTCCTCGAGAGTAGTACCGAGAAGATCGTTTACCTCGCTAATAAGGACTTTCCCATCTAAAATATAATGATTATCGTCTTTTTTCTGTATTAGTGGCAATTCGTCCACATCAAATTCATCACGAATTTCACCGACAATTTCTTCCAAAATATCCTCAACAGTTACAATCCCGGCTGTTCCGCCATATTCATCGGATAACACGGCCATATGGGATCTGTTTTTTTGGAGCTTTACTAAAAGTTCCTGAATCGGAATCGTTTCAATTACATGAATGACAGGTTTTAAATAAGGCATAAGCGGTTCATCACCGTTACATTTTTGCTGAATGCAATCTGTTAATACTTCTTTGATATTAACAATTCCTAAGATATTGTCCTTGTCTCCTTCAATGAGGGGATACCGAGTGTATTTTTCCTCCTTTACAATTTCAAGAATCTCTTCCATGGTTGCAGTTTTAGAGAGCGAAATTACCTCTGTCCTGGGTACCATGATCTCTTTAGCTATCCTGTCATCAAATTCAAAGATTCGATTCATGTATTTGTATTCAGATTGATTAATTTCACCGCTTTCATAGCTTTGGGAAAGAATCATCCGTAATTCCTCTTCCGATAAGCTAATATCATGTTCGGATGCAGGCTGGATTCCAAAAAGCCCCGTAACAAACCGTGCAGAGCGGTTAAGGGCCCAAATAAAGGGATACATGACCTTATAAAATAAGATGAGCGGACCAGCAAAAAGTAAAATGATTTCTTCCGCTTTTTGGATTGCAAACGTCTTTGGAGATAATTCACCAATGACAACATGAATAAAGGTAATGGCGATAAAAGAAATAATTACAGAGATAATGTGTTCTATAGCCGGTGGAATGTGTATGAATTTAAAAACAGGCTGTAAAATATTTCGGATGGTTGGTTCGCCCAGCCAGCCTAAGATTAAGGAAATAATAGTGATTCCAACTTGTGTTGCGGATAGGTAACCATCTAAATTTGAGATTACTTTTTTAGCTGCCTCCGCTTTGTTGTTTCCTTCCGACACTAGCTGGTCAATTCTTGTTGTCCGGACTCTTACAATTGCAAATTCAGATGCAACAAAAAAAGCGGTAAGAGTAATTAAAATAGCAATTATAAATATGTTCATTAAAATCATTTAACACCTTACCATTCGTAAGGTATGCCACCTCACTTAAATTACTCATTATGTATCATTATTTCAAAACAGGTCTTAAAAAGCAAAAAAGCCAGTTTTACATAGGCTATTTTCGCAAATATTGTTCTTTTACGTATAAGTTCATCAACCCGTATAACAAGATTCTTCGTGGCATCTTTTCGTAAGAGCATTTGCGAAAATTGCCTAAAACTTTATAAATGACTCTTAATTAGTTCCAAGAGCAACAAAGTTTACGAAAAGAACCTTAACAAAAAAACTGCTAATAAAAGCAGTTTTAGAGGTTCTTATTTATTAATCCCAGAGTATTCCACTCACGAGCTAGCATGCTATAAACAATTAAGTCATGGAAGTGGCCATTTAATTTTTCGCCATCTCTAATTAAACCTTCCTTGGTAAATCCTAATCTTTCCGGAATGGCTCGGCTTTTCTTATTTTTTACTCCACAGCGAATTTCTACTCGATTTAACCCCAATTGATTAAAAGCATAGTTAAGTAATGCTTGGACAGCGCGAGTCATAACCCCGTGTCCTTCTGCATTTCTAGCAAGATAATAGCCAATGCTTGTCATGCTATTATGCCAGTCCATTTGGTGTAAGCCAATCGAGCCGACAAGTTCTCCTTTATAAAGAATCCCAACATTAAATCCGGTACTCTCTGCGAATTGATTAAGCCAAACAGGGATAATCGTCTCAAATTGATAGGGAGACGTCATGCTGTCAACCCAGGGCAGCCACTTCCGTAAATGATTACGATTGTCCTCAACCAGTTGAAAAAGCTTAAAGGCATGATGCCTCTCGAACAATTGAAGCTCAATTTCATTATCGACTTTTAATGTAAACATTGGACTTTTCTCCTGCTTAAATTTTTTCCTATATCCTATGCAAGATAGGGAGAAGTCGGAAGAAGTGTCCACAATAAAAAAATCCCGACTTTTTTAAAGTGGGATTAATTTCTATCAGATATTAAATGTTCAGGTTCTAAATTTAATGCAATCGGTAAATGGATCGAGAATGTGGTTTTATTCGGTGTGGAATTACAGGCTAATTTCCCCTTGTGCTTTTCAATAATTTCTTTACAAACGAAAAGACCTAGACCAGTACCAAGTTTTTTTGTCGTGAAGAACGGTTCAAAAATTGTTTTTTGCAATTCAGTTGGAATCGCAGGTCCATTATTAGAAATGGTAACAATAATGTATTGGTTGTCTTCTAAAGTACTGTTAATTTCAATTGTGGGCTGTGGATTTGCATGATGATTTAAAACATCAATTGCATTAAATATTATATTGATAAAAACTTGTCTAATTTCATCAGCATAACCGTGCAGCGTTATTTCCTCGCACAATTTTTTGATTACTTTCACTTTGCCATCTAGTATGCTTGGGTAGAGAAAATTCAAAACTTCGTCTATCAATTTATTTAGTTTAAAATAATCTTTTTCCTTGCCAATCAATTCTTTCTTGGATAATAACAGAAACTGAGAAATTCTAAAATTTAACTGATCTAGTTCACTTGAAATAATATCTAGATATCTCATATTTGGAAAATCAGCTTTAAGCAATTGGATAAACCCTTGTACAGATGTAAGCGGGTTTCTAAATTCATGAATAAAGCTGGATGTCATTTGCCCCAAAAGGGTTAGCCGATCCTGATGGGTTGAGTCGATGAACATAGTCTTTTCCTCAATAATTTTGTTTTTGGCTTCTGTATAATGGGATACTGCATAGTATAAAAACTTGTCAAAACAGAAATTGATCCGATTAATCGAATCTTGCATTTCCCCCCATGATATCCCCGTTTTGCTTAAATAACTGTACATAATCGTTCTGCCAAGATTTACATTATAAACAAAATCCCCAATGTTAATATTGGCAATGACTCTTTCTTCCGATATTTCTTTTGCAATCTTTTCGATTACTAATAAAAGCTCCTCTTCGGTCAACTTATGCATATTTAAGATAACATGAAAAAGTGCTTTAGCATTTTCGCTTATTTTTTCTATAAATGGATCTTCTTTAGAAATAATATATGAATTTTCCCAATCAAGAAGTAATTGATCTTTATGTTTATCAAAGAAAGCAATTAAATCTGTTTGATCATTTTTAAACATATTGTCCCTCCCGAAACACATTCCGCCTTACCATCTTAATTCGCTGATAATGACAAAAAAACCTCTTAAAAACATGTTAAAATTATTTTCCTAATATTTACATAGTTAATTTGTCATAAAATCTTCTCTTGAAAATAGGTTGAATTTCCTCTTGTATTCATTTTGAAATAGTAGTATATTCTTAATGAATTAATTGTATAGTTCCACAGGGGGAGCTGCAAATGGCAGCTGAGAGTGAACTTGAGTTCTGACCCTATGAACCTGTTAGTTAACACTAGCGTAGGGATGTGGTTTGCCAGATATATAGCAATGCAGACAATCCTTATGTCTTGCATTGCTATTTTTTTGTTCACCAATATGGAGGGAGAAATTGAAATGACTAAAAGAAGTAATACTTTATTTATTACCGAGGTTGCTGTTTTTACTGCGCTCGCGTATTTATTGGATTATTTGGGAAATATTCTTTCGTTTAAAATATGGCCGCAGGGAGGCTCGGTTTCAATCGCAATGGTACCGATTTTTTTAATGGCCTTCCGCTGGGGACTTAAAGGCGGTCTTTTAACTGGATTTTTATTAGGATTATTACAATTCATTCTTGGCTTTGCTCAAGTATATACAATTATTCAAGGAATCATCGATTACTTTATAGCATTTACAGTGGTAGGCTTTGCCGGCATTTTTGCCCGTCAAATAAGTAAAATGCTTAATGAAGGGAAAAAAGGCAAATGGATTAGCTATGTAATATTTGGAGCATTCATTGGAAGCTTGCTTCGTTATCTATGCCATTTCGTTTCAGGGTTTGTTTTCTTTGGAGAGTATGCTCCAAAGGGCCAGCCGGTTATGATTTATTCCTTGCTTTATAATGGGACATACATGCTTCCTAGCTTTGTAATCAGTGCTATCATTGTCATTCTTGTTATCAGCGCAATGCCAAAGAGAATGCTAGTACGCGAAAAAAATCTGTTTTAACATATATTTGTTCATTCAACTGCTTTCGAAGAATTGATAGCAGTTTTTTTTATGATAAAATTTGAATGATTACCGGAACTTGTGTAAAATTACACCATAGGCTATTGAAGGAAGGGCTTAAAATGACCAGAGATGAAATCATATTGAAAGTGTCTGAAAAGCTTCGCTTGATTCGGACTGAAGCAGGCTATACCCAGGATAGAATGGCTGAAATCATTGGTGTATCAAAGAAAACACTTGTTCAAATTGAAAAAGGAAGAGTCCTTGCTAACTGGTCAACAGTCGTTGCTATTTGTGCTCTTTTCCGGGAAACGGAAACAGTACAATTTTTATTTGGTAATGAGCCACTAGAGGTTTTGGAAACGGTAGCTCGTGAAGGAATTGATTACCGCAAAACGAAAACATTAGGCGGCCGAATCTGGTGGAGAGCAATATCAAAGAAAAGCGGCTTTATCCTACAACAAAATATCCTAAGTAAACATTTTAGGATATTGGATGAAGGAAATTATCGGATTTTTAGCAGCTTTGATGAGAAGCTTTCCAAACAGCGTTTTAAAGAATTGACGAAAAGTGAATAATATCTAAACATAAGATAGGGTTCTCCTGTCTTTTTTTTCTCTTCCAAATAGGAGGCATCTATGAAAAACTTGAAAAAATGGCATGTAGTCCAAATCGTGGTATTAAGCGGCTTAATTATCATTTTAGGCTTCTTTGGTGCAATTTATTTTTTTTCCAAGACTGCCAATATATCAGAACTTAAAAATGAACTACCCCAGCCAACTGTTTTCTATGATGTAAACGGAAAGATAGCGAGCAAGGTTTCGGCGAATAAAAATGAAGGAGTTCCAATTAAGGAAGTCCCTGAATCAATGAAGAATGCCGTAATTGCCATCGAGGATCATCGATTTTATCAACATGGAGGTGTTGATCTAATTGGAACGTCAAGGGCGCTATTCCGTGACTTAAAGGCAGGTGGGATGGTAGAAGGCGGCAGCACCATCACACAGCAATTGACGAAAAATACGATCCTGACATCCGAAAAAACGCTTAAAAGAAAAATGGAAGAGGTCTTTTTAGCATTGGCGGTTGAGCGGGAATATTCGAAACAAGAAATTCTGCAAATGTATTTAAACCAAATTTATTTTGGAAATGGGGCATATGGGATTAAACAAGCGGCAGGCAAATATTTTGCTAAAGAGGTAAAGAAGCTTTCGATTAGTGAATCCGCTCTGCTAGCCGGATTAATTAAAGCTCCATCTGCCCTGAATCCATATGACCATATGAAAGAGGCAGTTAAACGGCGAAATCTTGTCTTACTGCAAATGAAAAATCAAGGCTATATAACAAATGAACTATATGAAAAAGCCAAGGAGGAAAAAGTGGTTTTAGATGATAAAGGCGGCGACCCGTTCCGCGGTAAATTCCCTTACTATGTCGATCAGGTATTAGATGAAGCAATTCATCAGTATGGGTTATCGCAAGATGATTTGCTTACGGGAGGCTATCAAATTTATACAGAGCTTGACCCCAACATGCAATCGGTGATGGAAACAACCTATCAAAACAACAGTATATTTCCAAAAGGAAAAGACCGTCTGGTTCAAAGCGGCGGGGTCTTAGTAGACCCGAAAACAGGCGGGGTCCGAGCCCTTGCAGGTGGAAGGGGAGAACACACTTTTAGAGGCTATAATAGGGCGTCCCAATTAAAAGCACAGCCCGGTTCTTCATTTAAGCCATTGGCTGTCTACACCCCTGCGCTAGAAGAGGGCTGGAAAATCACGGATATGCTAAAAGATGAACCGATGAAATTTGGAAATTATCAGCCTAGTAATTTCGATCATCAATATATGGGAGAAGTCCCGATGTATGACGCGGTTAAGGAATCGAAAAATGTTTCAGCAGTATGGCTCTTAAATGAAATTGGAATTGAAAAGGGGCTGGATTCAGTTAAACGATTCGGTATTTCCTTGGATAAAGCTGACCGGAATTTATCCGTTGCCCTTGGAGGCCTGCATAAAGGAGTCTCTCCGCTAAACATGGCAGAAGCTTTTTCCGTATTTCCGAATAATGGTGTCAAAGTGAAGGCGCATGTAATCCAAAAAATCGTCGAGGCAAATGGCAATGTGGTTGCCGAATGGAAAGTCAAAAAGGAGCGAGTTACGACGAAAGCAGTGACGGATGATATGACAACAATGCTGCTAGGCGTTGTAGAACAAGGAACAGGAAAAGCAGCCAAAATACCTGGCCGTGAAACGGCAGGGAAAACTGGCTCCACCCAAGTACCGATTAAAGGAATTAATGGTCTGAAAGACCAGTGGTTTGTTGGCTATACACCGCAGCTAGTGGGAGCCATCTGGGTCGGTTATGATAAAACAGATGCGGAACATTATATCACGCCAACCAGCAAAACAGGTTCTGCTGTTATTTTTCGAGAAGTCATGTCGGAAGCATTAAAAAGTAAACCAAAACAAAAATTTAATGTGACGCATATTTCCGCTTTGAAAGAAAAAAATCGATTTAATTTTCAAGAGGAATTTAATAATGAAATCCAAAAGTGGGAAGAAAAATGGAACAAGCAAATAGAGAGATGGAAAAAGAGAGGAAAAAATAAGGGGCATGGTAAAGGTGATTAAGGGCACGGAGGAATCCGTTCCTTTTTGTTTCTATTGTAAAATTGTAAAATTGTAAAATAAATATAGAATGAACGAAAGTTGTTTTTTGTTCGTCATAAATAAAGAGAGAAAAAACAAGGAATATGGGGGAAAGAGAGGGTTATAGCTAAATGGATGCATTAATAAAAAATGCTAAAAAAGGGGACCATCTTGCTTTTGCCATGTTGTTTAAAGACCATTATCCATTCCTTGTAAAATATTTAATGAAAATTACAATGAATCCCGATACAGCTGAAGAATTAGCACAAGAGACAATGGCAAAATGTATTCAAAAGATTCACCTTTATAATGGGCAAAGCAAATTTTCCACGTGGCTCGTTTCGATTGCGACAAATACATATATTGACCAGTGCCGAAAGAAAAAAAGAGAAAAGAACTGGCAGGGACAAGAGGAAATTTACCGAAAACTGAAGTGGCATTTCGAAAGCAGAAATGAAGACTGGAATGATGCTCTTGAGGCACTCGGGAGACTCCCAGAGGACGTCCGTATTCCCATAGTTTTAAAGCATTATTATGGTTATTCTTACGAAGAAATAGGAGAATGGATGAAAATATCTCCTGGAACGGTGAAATCAAGAGTGCATAATGGAATCAAGTCAGTCAGAAAGGAGCTGAACCTAAGTGAAGAAACAGAGAGTCATCGTTTTGGACGGCGAACAACAAAATAAACAGGACATTTTAGCTATTTCTGAGATACAAGAAGGTTTAAACAAAATGGAGCAGTTTCCAGTCTATTCACCGGACCTCCAATGGTTTGAACAAATGGTTTTAGCGGAAAAAAAGATAATCAGGAAAAAACTGATTAGGGATTTGTCTATATTTTTTATCGTAGCGATCATCATTTTGTGCGGGATTATGATTTCCTTATTTCAAATGCCGGCAGTTTTTATATTTCTACAGATTGCCACAACTATTTTTATTGCATTTTATAGTGGAACACGTTTATTGAAGAAGGTGAAAATCGGATGAAGGGAGAGAATTCGTTAACCGTCATCATCATTGTGGCTGCTATTTTATTAGTGCAAAGCATATATTTATTTTTAGATGCCCGTAAACATAATCATAATTATTGGCTTTGGGGAATTGTCGGCCTTATTCAAGCGCCAATGCCGACATTGTTTTATTTGATTTTTGTGAGAAAAATTTTTGGTAAAAAGAGAAGAAGTGAGGCGAATTCAAATTATGATGATTGTTACGACTGATTACCTGCCGGGCAGGGAAATTAAAGAGGTGCTTGGTTTGGTGAAGGGAAGTACAGTCCAATCCAAGCATATTGGCAAGGACTTATTGGCTGGGCTAAAGACCATTGTAGGCGGAGAAATAAAGGAATATACCGATATGTTAAATGAAGCGAGAAAAAAGGCAATTGAAAGAATGGCAGAAGAAGCCAGGCAGTTAGGGGCAGATGCCATCATCGCCATGAGATTACAATCCAGTTCGGTCATGCAGGGGGCATCAGAATTAATCGCTTATGGAACGGCAGTAAGAGCAGAATAATTCTGAAAAATGCGAATTGACTTTTACAACAACTGGTGATAATCTAACAAAGGAAGAAAAAATAGGAAATGGAGGGTTGCGTCATGATTAGAAGAAGAAAAGTTAATTTTAAAACTAAATATTTAAATGCAACCTGTCCAAAAGAGAATTCTCTTTAATTCCTTTAACGTACATTTAATAAATGACAAAACACAGGTTGCGTTCTTTAGTGATGCGTAATGTGTGTTTTTTTGTCTCTTTTTTCCAGAGGCATACTGCACTTATACTGCGGTATGTCTCTTTTTTTATCATTTTACTTGAACAGGGGGAGGAACATGTGATGTTACAAATTGTTGAGGTTAGACTTATTCATTTAGCTGAAGAGAAAGAAGGCGGATAGTAGTAAAACAAAAGGGGGAGGAACAAATCATGTTTTCGGTATTAAAAAAATTAAGCTGGTTTTTCAAAGAAAACTGGCAAAGATATGCTATTGCGGTTAGTTTATTGATTTTGGTAGGAATATTAGATGTCCTGCCGCCAAAATTGATTGGTATGGCAATCGATAATATTCACTTTGGGGAGATGAGTAAAAATAAAATCTTTCACTATTTAAGTGTTCTATTATTAATCATGTTTTCATCCTATCTAATTACCTATGTGTGGATGTTTAAATTGTTTGGCGGCGCTTTCCTTGTTGAAAGAAAACTTCGCTCACGATTTATGCACCACCTTTTAAAGATGACGCCTGCTTTTTATGAAAAAAATCGAACAGGAGATTTAATGGCCCGAGCTACTAATGATTTAAAAGCCATTTCGATAACCGCTGGGTTCGGTATTTTAACGCTGGTCGATTCCAGTGTTTGGATGCTGACGCTATTGGTGACTATGGGATTATTTATTAGCTGGAAGCTAACGTTAGCAGCTATTATTCCCTTGCCGGTTATGGCAATCCTGATGCAGATTTATGGTAAGAGAATTCACACTCGTTTTATGGAAGCACAGGATGCATTCGGTGAGTTAAATGACCGGGTTCTGGAATCAGTTGCAGGAGTCAGGGTCATTCGTGCCTATGTCCAAGAAGAGGCTGATCAGAATAGGTTCCATCTATTAACAGAGGACTTATATCAAAAAAACCTAAAAGTGGCGAGGATAGATTCTTTATTTGATCCAACGATTAAGATTCTGGTTGGAATCAGTTATTTAATCGGGCTTGGCTATGGTGCCTATTTAGTTTTTCATCAATCGATTACTTTAGGCAATCTTGTATCCTTCAATGTTTATTTAGGGATGTTGATATGGCCCATGTTTGCAATTGGGGAGTTAATCAATGTGATGCAGCGGGGAAATGCTTCATTAGACCGTGTTAACGAAACATTAGCCTATCAGGAAGAGGTTGAAAATCCAAGTAGTCCGGTAGCAGTCAATGCTCCAGAAAATATAAAATACAAGAAGGTAACCTTTCGCTATCCCTCCTCTAAAAATAATAATTTGGAAAATGTGAATGTCCAATTATTTCAAGGTCAAACACTGGGGATTGTAGGGAAAACAGGAAGCGGAAAAACAACCTTTATTAAACAATTATTAAGGCAGTACCCGCTTGGAACCGGGGAACTATCCATTACTGGGGTTCCAATCGAAGAGCAGAAGCTGGAGAAGATTCGAAATTGGATTGGCTATGTACCCCAGGATCATGTTTTATTTTCAAGAAGTGTAAAGGAGAATATTCTCTTTGGCAGAAAGGATGCCAGCGATCAAGAGTTAGAGAATGCTATCGATATTGCAGCACTTCGGAAGGATCTTGAGATGCTTCCGGAAGGGATAAGTACAATGGTGGGTGAAAAAGGGGTGGCTCTTTCCGGAGGACAAAAACAGAGAATTTCGATTGCACGTGCGCTCATTAAAAATCCGGAAATTCTCATTCTTGACGATTCATTATCAGCGGTTGATGCCAAAACAGAAAAAAGAATTATTGAGAATATACGTCAAGTGAGAAACAACAAAACTACGATTATCACCACTCACCGAATGTCGGCTGTTCAGCATGCTGATCATATTATTGTCCTTGATGAAGGAAGAATTATTGAAGAAGGGACACATAAACAGCTCATAGAGGTAGACGGGTGGTATAAAGAACAATTTTTACGACAGCAAATTGAGGGAACCGTTGAAGAGGAGGTGTCAGCATGACCACGGGCAGACGATTATTTGGATATGCATTAGCATATAAAAAGATTATTATAGCTGCATTGGTTATGCTCACCATCTCGGTTATAACAGATCTAGCAGGCCCCTTTATTGCCAAAAATGTGATTGACCAGCATATTTTAGGGATTGAGTCAAAATGGTATATATCCAAGAAGGACGCAAATGCGGTAGAGTATAATGGCCAATTTTACAAAAGAGGAAAGTATTTTGTAGATGGTGAACAAAAAGGGCAGCAAATCAGGATTTTGCAAGTAGGTTCAAAATTTATTTTCCTTGATAGGAAATTGGATTTTGATGGAAAAAGGACGATTGCTAAAGGGTCCTTAGTTATTGAAAAAGGGGGAAAAAAAGCAGTTTATCCGGTGAAAATTCTAAAGGGCGGAGAACTCCTTAAATTTTATCAGCCGGAAATTCCGTCGATTATTCAATTATTGATCATTTATTTCGGCTTATTAGTGGTTTCAGCCATTTTTCAATTTGGCGAACACTATCTTCTGAAAAAGTCGGCAAATCGAATTATTCAAAAAATGCGTGGGGAAATTTTTGGTCATATCCAGCGACTTCCAATTCAATATTTCGATAATCTTCCTGCAGGAAAAGTTGTGGCGAGAATTACGAATGATACAGAAGCGATCCGTGAACTTTACGTTACCGTCCTTGCTGCTTTTTTTACGAGCGTAATTTATATTACAGGTATTTATATTGCCTTGTTTATTTTGAACGTGAAGTTAGCCGGGATTTGTTTAGTATTGCTGCCAATCCTGTATATTTGGATGTTGGTTTACCGTAAGTATGCATCTAAATATAATCGTTTTATTCGATCACGCAATAGTGACATCAATGCTATGATTAATGAATCCATTCAGGGAATGACGATTATTCAGGCGTTTAGCAGGGAAGAGGAGACGAAAGAGGAGTTTGAAAAGCTTAATCATGATCATTTTACTTATCAAAACAAATTGTTAAGCTTAAATTCTTTAACATCCCATAACCTCGTTGGGATATTAAGAAACCTAATATTTGTGGCTTTTATTTGGTATTTTGGGGCCCAGTCGCTTCTGCCTGCAAATATTATTTCACTTGGAATGCTCTATGCCTTTGTGGATTATATAAATCGTCTCTTTCAGCCAATTCAGGGTATTGTAAATCAATTAGCCAATTTGGAGCAGGCTCTGGTTGCGGGTGAGCGCGTGTTTAAACTAATGGATGAACAAGGTGAAAATGTCAGTACTGAACGAATATCAAGGTTTAAAGGAAATGTATCTTTTGATAATGTATCTTTTGGATATAAAGATGGTGAGTATGTCCTAAAGAATATCGATTTTCAGGCAAGACAGGGTGAAACTGTCGCCCTTGTAGGCCATACTGGTTCTGGGAAAAGTTCAATTATGAATTTACTGTTCCGTTTTTATGACTGTCAAAAAGGGAAAATTACCATTGATGAAAAAGATGTAGAAAGTTTGCCGCGGCAAACTGTCCGCAATCATATGGGGATTGTCCTGCAGGATCCTTATTTGTTTTCAGGGACAATTGCTTCGAATGTCAGTCTAAATGATCCTTCGATTACGAGAGATAAGGTGGAAAAAGCCTTGAAGGATGTTGGCGCAGATAAGGTGTTTAGAAATTTAGAGAATGGTTATGACGAACCGGTTATTGAGAAGGGAAGCACCCTTTCAAGCGGACAAAGGCAGCTGATTTCGTTTGCACGGGCGCTAGCATTTAATCCGGCAATTCTTATTCTCGATGAAGCAACCTCCAGTATTGATACCGAAACGGAAGCTGTTATTCAAGAAGCAATGGAAGTGTTAAAGAAAGGAAGAACAACATTTATTATTGCCCACCGCTTATCAACCATCCGAAATGCGGATCAAATTCTTGTCCTAGATCGGGGAACGATTGTGGAGAGAGGAACACATGACGAGTTAATGGCCTGTAAGGGCAAATATTATCAGATGTATCAGCTGCAGCAAGGTGGCAGTGAACTGGCTGGTTAGATAAAGGAGGCCCTTCTTTTCAGAAGGGCCACATTTTTTTAATAGGTAAGTCCAACCCTTGAGCCAATAAATTTATTGCTGAAAAGCTGTTGAAATGCAAAATCCCCTGTATCATAGATTGAAATAGAAGAAGGATTTTCGGGAAGTATATCTTTTTCGTATCGATATTGCCCCAGTCTTTCTCCAACTGGTAAGTAGGTGGGACATACGACAGTCCAATCTAGCCCAGAAGCCTTTAACAACAAATAAGCCTTTAAATGCTCCTCGGCATCACGTGTACTTTTTCTTTTCGACTCAGACGATTGGAAGCGATATAAATGCGGGGCAGAACGAGCCTGTAAGATTCCGGCTGTTCCAATAGTAATAATCCTTTTGATTCCTTCCCTTTTCATATTATTGATAATTAAAGGCATAGATTGAGAAAGTGTGCTGTTTCCACCCGTATTTAATGCGCTTATTACAATGTCAGTCCCCTTCATTGTCTGTGCAATGTCCTCTTCATTTAAAACGTTCCCTGTCATTACTTTAAGTCCGCCCGAATCCATATTTAGTTTTTCCAAATCCCTCACCAGCGCTTGTACAGAAATTTGATTGGATAACGCATTTTCTAAAATCACAGAGCCTACTCTCCCGGTTGCTCCGAAAAGGCAAATGTTCACAAAAAATTCACTCCTTTGACACCCAAGTGTAATGATTATCACAGGTAAATAAACCCGCTCATGATAGATTAAAATTGTTTAACAATTTTATCTAATTGGGGTGGTATAGTATAATGTCAGATTATTCAATTGTCCTATTAATCGGCAGTTTCTTAATCCTTTCTTATTATATAGGATATACGATCTATAAAGCATAAACTGCAGAGAAGCATCTGCAGTTTTTTTAAATTTTGGAAAGAATTGCCTTCAAAATGGGAATATATATTGAAGTAATGTAAAAAAAGTGAGGTGGAATCCTTGGAGAATTTTAGAGTCGAAAAAGACACGCTGGGTGAGGTGAAAGTACCGGCAGATAAATTTTGGGGGGCACAAACACAGCGCAGCAAAGAAAATTTTAAAATTGGAACCGAGAAAATGCCGATTGAACTAATTTATGGTTTAGCATTTATAAAAAAAGCAGCCGCAACCGTAAATTTCCAAGTAGGAAAGTTAAGTGAATTAAAAATGAATGCAATTAACCATGTATGCGGTCAGCTTCTAAATGGAGATTTTGATAACCACTTTCCTTTAATCGTATGGCAGACAGGCAGCGGCACGCAATCCAATATGAATGTTAATGAAGTGATTGCAAATCGGGCCAATGAATGGTTAAGAGAGCAAGGCAGCGATCAATTTGTTCATCCAAATGATGATGTCAATATGTCCCAAAGCTCGAATGATACGTTTCCAACCGCAATGCATATTGCTGCATATATTAAAATAACTAAAAACCTGCTTCCAGCCATACAGGAGTTAAAAAGCACCCTTCTAGAAAAAGAAAATTCTTTTTCAAAAATTGTTAAAATCGGAAGAACCCACCTGCAGGATGCAACCCCATTAACACTTGGGCAGGAAATTAGCGGATGGCGGTTTATGCTCGATAAGAATGAAAAAATGATCTCAGAAGCAAGCAATTATTTGCTTGATTTAGCCATTGGAGGGACCGCTGTAGGCACAGGCATTAATGCAGGCACTGAATTTGGAAAAAAGATGGCTGAACAGCTTTCAAAGCTTACTGGTTTTACATTTAGATCTTCAGAAAATAAATTTCATGCCCTGACAAGCCACGATGAAATTGTTTATACACATGGTGCTCTAAAAGCATTAGCGGCTGACCTAATGAAAATTGCAAATGATATTCGCTGGCTAGCAAGCGGGCCTAGAAGCGGCATAGGAGAAATTAGCATTCCTGCTAATGAGCCTGGTAGCTCTATCATGCCTGGGAAGGTAAATCCTACTCAAAGTGAAGCATTGACGATGATTGTATGCCAGGTCTTTGGTAATGACACAAGCATCTGTATGGCAGCAAGTCAAGGGAATTTTGAGTTAAATGTCTTTAAACCAGTTATTATTTATAATCTAATCCAATCCATCAGACTTCTGACAGATGGTATTCGTTCATTTAATGGAAATTGTGCCTATGGAATAGAAGCAAATGAGCAAGTCATTAAGGAACATGTGGCACGATCCTTAATGTTAGTTACAGCCCTAAATCCTCATATTGGCTATGAAAAAGCAGCAGAGATTGCCAAATTGGCGTTCAAAGAAAATAGCACTTTGAAAGAAGCAGCAATCAAAACTGGTTATGTTTCAGAAGAACAATTTGACCAATGGATCAAACCAGAAAATATGATTTAAATTAAAATGAAAGCCCCCTCCAGTAGTGGAGGGGGCTTTAGCCATATTATTTAATTGGTATTTAAGGGTTTGCTAAAAAATTAACGTTGGAAGCCGCCGCCAAGTTGGGATTCTGCCATTGCAACAAGACGCTTGGTAATTTCTCCACCTACAGAACCGTTGGCACGTGAAGTAGTGTCTGCACCAAGATTTACTCCAAACTCAGTTGCAATTTCATACTTCATTTGATTAAGTGCTTGCTCTACGCCTGGTACTAAAAGTTGATTAGAGTTGTTGTTACTTGCCATAGTTGAATAACACTCCTCTTAATAAATTTGGGGTTAGTATGGTATTGAACCATAATGGAAAACCATTGCCACCATGGCCTAACCCGTATTATCAATATTCGTTTGATAAAAATTATTAGTATCGGAGAAATTAAATTTGGTTGGATGATCCGGAGTTGCACCGGCTTCTACCCTTGTTGGTTTCATCCATCGATGTAATGTGTTGCTTGTAATTTTATTATGATTAAAAAGTAAAGACTTATTCGGAAGAATTGATTAGTAATTTATTCCATTACTAGGGTAGGGGAAGTAACACAAACTAATGGTATCTACTTTTCAAAAGGGTGAAGAATATGGCGATATGTCCAGTTTGTAATGGTTTGCGCGAAGCGTATTTAATGTGTTCAAACTGCGGAGATTCAATGATAGAGAGCGGCAGACTAATGGATTTTTATGATGATTATAGTCCATATATGGAAATTGATTTAATGAAAATGGAGGATGGTTTTCCAGACACAAATTCAGGAGAGAAGTGTCCACATCTTTACCGCTGTCCAACTTGTCAAAAAGATGAAATTATTTTTATAAAAGAATAAGCCCCGTCGATTAAAAAACGGGACTTTTCAGTAATTCACTTTTATTGGCGGATTCTTGATTCTGTTTCAGCATCAAAGAAGTGTGCTTTATTTAAGTCGAACGCAAGCTCTAATTTATCACCTGGTTTAACATCTGCACGTGAATCTAAGCGGGCAACAAAATCTTGTTCTCCAAGGCTTGAATATACCATCATTTCTGCTCCAGTTAATTCAGCAACATCAATGTTGGCAGTAATCTTAGTACCTGCAGATGCCTCGATGAAGACTGGTTCATCATGAATGTCTTCTGGGCGTACGCCTAGAATAATTGCTTTACCAATATACCCTTGTTCACGCAAATACTTCATTTTTCCTTCTGGGACAGCAATTGAAGATTTTCCAATGATAAACTTGCCGTCTTCTAGTTTTCCATTAAAAAAGTTCATCGCTGGTGACCCGATGAAGCCGCCAACAAACACATTTTCTGGTTTTTCATAAACTTCTTTTGGTGTACCCACCTGTTGAATGATACCATCTTTCATAACAACTAAACGGGAAGCCATTGTCATTGCTTCTGTTTGGTCATGGGTAACATAGATAGTTGTTGTATTTAAGCGGCGATGAAGCTTGGCAATTTCTGCACGCATCGCCACGCGAAGCTTAGCATCCAGGTTAGACAAAGGTTCATCCATAAGGAATACCTTTGCATCACGAACGATGGCACGACCCAAAGCAACACGCTGGCGTTGTCCACCTGAAAGAGCCTTTGGTTTACGAGTTAAATATGCATCTAATCCTAAAATTTTTGCGGCTTCCTTTACACGACGGTCGATTTCATCTTTTGGAAATTTGCGAAGCTTTAATCCAAACGCCATATTATCGTAAACAGTCATGTGAGGATAGAGGGCATAATTTTGGAAAACCATCGCTATATCACGATCTTTTGGAGCTACATCGTTGACTCTTTTGCCGTCAATGTAGAAATCACCTTTTGAAATATCCTCAAGGCCTGCGACCATTCGAAGTGTAGTAGATTTCCCGCATCCAGAGGGCCCTACAAAGACGATAAATTCTTTATCTTCAATATGCAAATTGAAGTCTTGTACAGCGGTTACTTTATTATCGTAAATTTTATAAATATGATCTAATTTTAATTCTGCCATTTTTTATTCCTCCCAATATCATTTTGTAACTTTAGTTTACAGGGGAGGGATTAAAATTTATATGGACAGTCTGCACAAAGAATGAAAACGCTTTTTTGGGCATATTGTTATTTTTTTTGCTGTTCAAACAGAAGACAGGCTAAAAACACGGTAAAGGCTCCGTAAAAATCCTTTAAGCCAATCCCGGTTTTTTCGGTAAATTTGTCAATTCGATATTGCAGAGTATTTCGGTGGATATATAATTTTTTAGCGGTCATACTTGCATTTAAGTTTTGTTCTAAAAAAAACTTAATTGTGGAAAACATTTCTGTATCATTCAAAAATAGCTCAAATATTTCCTGGTTTATCTTTTGTTGTAATTCATCCGGCAAATGACGGGCTAAATAAGACGGAAATACTCGTTCAAACGAAAGTATATTAGAAAATCCAAGATAAGCAATGGCAAATGAAAAGTATTCTTGCTCTTGCTTAAATTTAGACCGAAGTTGAATAGAAAACAGATTTAGTTTTCCAATAAAAAAAGAAATTTTAACGTAAAAATCACTTTCCAAAGTTTCCGCCATCGACAATAATTCTTCATCTGAAAGAAAAATTTGTTTTTTTTCTTCTATGACGATACCCCTATTTTTGCTTTCCCAAATAATGATGATCTCTTCAGAAAAGAACCCCTTTAAGGCAGATTCCATTTCTTCTTGATGATGATTATCACCAGTAATATTAAAATGAATAAATCGTAATGGTGTATCGTCCTTGTATATAGGGGGAGTGCCATCAGATAATAGAAATTCAGACCAAGTTTTACCTATTCTCGAAAAGGAGACTGGCTGTATTTCGACTAATTCATAAAGCGTTTTAAGAAGAGTTAATTCTTTTTCTCCTAATTCTGCTTTCGGTATGCCAATCCATTCGTTCTCAATCTCATCATAAAACATATAAACTAACTCGGAAGGGTGAGTGGGCCGACCGGGAAATAAAGTGGAATTCTTATATATTGATAATAATTTTCTAAGCATCGTACCTTCCCCGTCATTAAAATTTAATGGTTCTATTATAACAGTTGAGTCCTGCAGCATGAAATTAAAAAAGGCTGAGCCTTTTAAGGTCCAGCCTGCCATTCTATGCAGAGATATTAATCACACTCATATGGTGGTTGCTCTTCAACCAAATCTCGTGCCTCTTCAATATTGGTTGAATCATGTCGGGCGTGCACAGAACCGCCTGACATTCCTTCATTAATCATGCGGTCAACATCCATAAACACCTTGTCTCTGCCCTCATGTGCGGAGCCTTGATTTGTTAACTGATCTTTACCTTTTTCCATTATTATCCATCCTTTCCCTTTTATATCTTTATTGTGTGGGATAGGATAAATTTTCATTCATAAACATGATAGAGCATTAATTCATGAATCTGACTGGTTAACTCTTCAATATCTTCTTGTTCAGGAGTATTTGTTGTCCATTCAATTTTTCCAGTTTGGTGGTAAATTCCGGTGAATCTTTGCTTTTTATAATAAAAGGAAAAACTCCAGCCTGGTATATTTTTATTTTCAAATAATGGCTTAAACTGAAAGTGCATAAGCATTTGATAATCCCCCTTTGATTTCTCAGGATATTTTTAGCTTACCTTGTTTTGGAGATTATTTAAATAGATATAATGTTACTTTTTATCATTTGCCAGCTGGACGAATAAACGGCAAAGCTGCTCGATTTTCTTATCTTCGATTTCAGTTTCGTCAAAGCTCATGGGTTTGGAGTTTACTTCGAAAATATAATATTTTCCTGACTCACTTACCGCAGCATCAATCGAAAATTCTCCAAAAAAGCCAAACTGTTCCGATAATGCCTTTCCTATTTGAGGGACGATTGTTTGAATGAATTGGTCATGTGCAGTCGTTTGCAGAAGTTTGTAGGGGAGAAGCCTCCCGCCTGATGGAATATGGGTCGTAATTTCTTGTTCCTGTGATGAACGAATGCCAATCCCTGTAAGGTTAAAGTCATCTTCATATGCATGAGCTAGTATTCTAAAATCAAAACGTGCTCCATTATATTTGGCTGAGGATATTTCTTCTTGTGCAATATAATTTTTATCCTTCAGCTCTTTGTTCCAGTCTTCCCAAAAAAGATGAAAGGAGGTATAGGTTTTCTTTTCTATTACTCCCTCCATCTCAATTTCCCTTGAATTCATGATTCGTAAGCGGTATATGCCTTTTCCTTTTGAGGCTTGACTTGGTTTTAAATAAACATTCTTATGCTTTTTTAGAAATAAAAAAAACTCATTTTTTGTTTCGACAAGAATGGTTTGTGGTAAGTAACGTTGAAGGCTCGAATGATTTTTTAACAAATTAAACAAATCATATTTATCAATAAAACAAGGGTTAAAAAAAGGAATCCTTTTTTCATGTAAGTGGGAAAAAAAGTGTTTGCATCGTTCATCTTGTTCTGATTTGCGAAAAGGGATTCGATTATAAACAAGGTCAGGATATGGAAATGTTTTTTGTATCCATCGATTTTCATTCGGTGAAAAGGAATATCCTTTAATTGTATCCTGCTCTACCCCTTCAATTGTAAAAATAAAGCTCATTCCGCTAAGGGAAATAAGCTTTTTTTGCAATTCTATAAAAAGCGGGCCATTGCCTGTAATTGCCCCATTAGATTTACGTGCCGTCATAATACCAACGAGGAGAGTCTTTTTATCATCCTTCATTTGAAAAGTTCCTCTGGGTGGAATAGGGATTGTTCTGTCAGAAATACTGCAAAGGCTAGAGATAATCTTCGAGTTAATAAATCAAATGGTTTTAGTTCTGGATGACTGAAGATGGATCTTCCTGGCTTAGAATTCGCTTCGAAGAGCCATACCTCACCGTTTCGGTCGATGCCCAAATCAAAACCAATCTCGCCAATAATGCCCGATATATTTTTATCAATAGCCTTGCTTAATAAGAGGGCAGCATTCGATAGTTTTTTAGTAAATAATTCGCATTCTTCCTTCGGAAAAATCTCTTCTATCGTTTTTATCGCTCCACCGCTTCTAGTATGTGTTGTAACACTGCCTGCACCAGCAATTTTGGCTGCAATGGCGGTTACATGCCAAAGACCTGAATCGTCCTTATTCGTATGAATACGAAAATCAATGGACCGACTGTCATGCCTTTGCAAGTGAATGCCTTGTTGTACCAGCATTTTTTCAAGTGACTGATTACTAAAAATGGAATGAAATAATCTTTCTAAGCTTGAAAATTTGCGCAAGCGGTTAATGCCTTCGTCGTCTTGGTAACGGCAAAAATATTCAGATGTAGATTTATCATAGATAATTTGGTGTACACCTAATCCAAGGCTTCCGTTTTTAGGTTTAATATACACATGCCCATAATTTGAAAGCATCCTTTCAACTAAGGAAAAAGATGTAAACGAATGGGTTTCAGGAAGATAGGCTTCGACTGAACCATCCTGCTGCAGTCTCTCGTATATATCCAGCTTATTAAAGAAGCCGGGATTATACCAGGGAATAAGGCAGTCCTTTTGTAATCTGTTCTTCACTTTGATTAATTTTGGATTTCCTTCACTTCTTCGATTTGGCAGACGGTCGTAAATAACATTTGGAAAGGGCACTTCAAAATGATGCCAAGAGGAATCATAATAAAAGACCCCCTCAATTATCCCGCGTTCCCAATCAATATGCTGCTCTCCAAAAAGATAGGCAATTGCCCCAACCTCTTTATTTACTGATAAAAGTTTCGAAAAGAATAACGTTCTTTCTCCAATGGGCTGTTCCTGAATTTGTGTAAATCCGGCAGTGAAGATTCCAACGAGCGGCCCAATATAAAGTATTTCTTTTTCTAAAAAAATATGGAGCGGAATACTAAAGGACGGGAAATGTATAGCCTTTTGAATTGCTTTACTAATCACAATTCGGTCATTTTTGTCTGGATGGGGGCGGAAATCAACTTCCATCGATTTTGACCCGAAGGCAATTCTTTTTATAGTCTTTTCTTTAATAAGTTGAGGCGGACAAAAAACGATCAATTGATGATTTGGGGCAATTTCAATGAGATAACGTTTTCTCATGAAAGCTCTTCCTTTCTGATTGACCGGTTTGAAATAAATGTTTTCCATAAAGAAGAGGAGTTAAGTAAAGCGTTTCTTTTAAAGTTGGCTGGGTTTCTAAAATAACCTTTCTCCCTGGCTTGGAATTAATGTCTAGAATCCAAATAGATCCGTTTTTAGCGATACCTATATCGACACCAAGCTCAAATAATGGCAAAAATTCTTTTTCAAGTAGAAGGGGGAGCTGGGAAAGGATATACTCTAACTCCTCTCGGATATACTTTCCTTTTGCCGGCTGCAATGATGATGTCCAATCTGAAAAGGTAATAACGGATCCTCCGGCACTTAAATTGGATAAGATGCCACCAGAATTACCTAAGCGAATACCTCTGCCAAGTTCACCCCAGACTCCCTGAATATTCTTTTGCAGGAGAACACGAATATCAAATGGCTGAAGTTCATCATTTGATAATTCCAGAAACGGCTGGATCAGGTAATGGCGGTTAGTTATCAATGGATCCAGCCACTTGATAAGCTTGGACTCATTTGGAAAAATTCGCGAAATAATCTTTTTTTGTTTCTCTGTTTTGACATGAAAGGTCTTGTCATTTTTCTTCAATGAATAAATGCCAAATCCTTGAGACCCATTAACTGGCTTTATAATAATTTTCTTTAACTTATTCAGTTCTTTTAAGATGATCTTTGAATCATCTGCAAATTTTGTTGG
Source organism: Paenibacillus sp. BSR1-1 (assembly GCF_030403775.1). Lineage (GTDB taxonomy): Bacteria > Bacillota > Bacilli > Bacillales > Cytobacillaceae > Neobacillus. Next base: position 599,154 of record NZ_JAQMWQ010000001.1, on the reverse strand, counting down.
GGGTAAATAGGCAGATAATGCAGTGTTTTTTAGTGAATGGTAAAGTTCGAGCTTGTTGGGTAATCCATAGCCTAAAAAAGTAATATCGTTTCTGCTTTTAAGCCAGGAAACAATTGGCAGGCAAAGCTTGGAATGTTCATCATCACCATAAAAACAACGATCATATATAATGGGTGGAATTGGAAACTCTAAATCTATCCACTGAGTAGTTTTTGCATCAAATTTTTTACCTCGTACCTGAAGTGAATGGGGATTAATTTCAGTGGGGATAAAGCGGTAACACTCCATTTCGCACGATTCCGCAAGTTTAGCGATATCGTTAATATAAGAATCTTCACTATCCAGCTTTAGGGACATGATTCCAAATGAAATCAATTTATTCAACCTCCTTTTCAGAAATAACGTCTTTGGCCAGCTTTGTACAAAATTGGATAATCGCTTTTGCTGACGGTCTAATTTTTCCGGGATTGTCTTCAAATAGTTTGGAAGGTTTTGAGTTTACTTCTATTAGCCAAGGTTTTCCTCCTTCGTCAACCCCAATGTCAATTCCAAGCTCTCCGGTTATACCCGTTGAGCGTCGTCCTATGTTTTCTGCAATTTCAATTGATAATTCCTTCATAAGGGAGAGAGTTTGAAGAGCATTCCTTCGATCCATCCATCTTAATAAGGCCTGGAGCGGCCGAAGTAATGTTCCGCCTCTAGCTAAATTGGAAACGAATTCTTGTTCATTTGCGACTCTTGCTACCATAGAAGTCACACCCCAAGCGTCATTTTCATTTCTATGGCATAACACCCGAAAATCTATAGAACGGGAGTCTTGGGTAATTAAGCAAATTCCTTGCTGAATAAGAAAGATTCGATTGGTTAGCAGAGGTTTAATTCGTTGATAGATTTCCTCTAGCGAATAAATACTTTCAATTTTGGCAGTATCTGTGGTAAACGATGTTTGAAAACGATATAGGTTTTCCTTTTCCCTTACTATTTTGATAATGTTTTTTCCTTGACTTCCATGAATAGGTTTTATATAAACTGTTGGATATTTTTGAACAAAGTCAAAAAGACTTTCCTTTGAATAAATTTTAGTCTCCGGTGTATAGGGGATTAAGTGGTTCTCCTCTCTAATATGTTTATACACTTCCCATTTAGAGAGAAAACGGTCATTAAACAACGGGATGTTCAGCTTTTCAATTCTGTTACGGAAATCCTGAAATTGATTTTTTTGTTCGAGTAGGCGGGAATGAATGCGGTTATAGATGACATCAGGTAAAGGAAGCTTCGCAGGACTCCATTTTCCTGCGTTAAAGTAATATCCTTGTGATGAAAATTGCTCTAATGAAAACACATAAAATAAACCACCATTTTCAGAAATTCCTTGATGAAGTTCTTCACAAAAACCATGGATAGAACGAAAATGCGGTTCGTTTATTTCATCAGTCGCGAAATCAGTTAGCAGTCCTACGACTGGACCGAGCTGAAGTGTTTGATTGTCACGACGGTAAAAGGCCTGTAACTTTATTTTTATGGAAGGTAAATCTAATGCAGTCATGATAGAATCAGGTATTTGCACTACGTTGGTGTCCATCTCTACAATTTGTATGTTTACCTTTTTAGATGACCTGCCAATAGTAACATTTAATTCCTGATCGTTATTAAGTTTTAATTGTTGAAACATTTGGCGGGACATTTGTATGAAGCGGTCATGTTGTTTTGAAGACACTATTGGAATAATTGAAATGGTTGAAAATGAAAAAGACATAATCACTCCTCATTTATTTTTCAAAAATGGGCATTAGTTGATATAGGTATCGTATGTTATAACGTTATGGATTGTGAATTGAACATTCTCGCATTTATTAGAATAGTTTGTTATAGTTGATTGGAATTGTTTATCAATAGGCTGTGTTAAAGGTTACTGTTGATTTTTTAACCCTGTTGATTGGAGCGGAAGGGGCGAGACTCCTGCGGGAGTACGGGACAGGGGAGACCCCGCAGGCGCTAAAGCGCCGAGGAGGCTCCCCGAACCCGCCCGCGGAAAGCGAAGCGCCTGGAGCGGAAATCAACAGGCTAGTTTAACACAGCCAATAAATAACGGGAGTGATTTTAAATGGCAGTTAATTTATTTGATTCCGCCTATGCACTTGAAACAGCTATTCGTCAAAGCGATGAGTATACAGCATTAAAAAATGCTTACAATGAAGTAAATGCAGATCCTGCAGCAAAAAAGATGTTTGACCAGTTCCGACAAATGCAAATGAACTTGCAGCAAAAACAAATGATGGGACAGAATATTTCTGATCAAGAAGTGCAACAGGCTCAGGCAACGGTCGCCCAAGTTCAACAGAATGCAAAAATTGCCAATCTTATGCAAGCCGAACAACGGATGAGCATGATTATTGGGGAACTTAACCAAATTATTATGAAACCATTAGAAGAGCTTTACGGGAAAATGCAATAACATTACATTCAAACCTTCGGTGCCAAAACCGAAGGCTTTTTTCTTGTTCTTGGGTTAGTCATATAAATGGATAAACAGTCATAAAAGTGATATAAGGGTAATTTCACCAAGAACAGGAGGCAACAAAATGATTTATCGTTTGCTTGCTTTAAATATTGATGGAACACTATTACAGACGAATGGAAAAATTCATAAGTCAACGAAGGATGCCATAGAATATGTTCAGCAAAAAGGGATTTATGTTACTCTTGTTACTTCAAGAAGTTTTCCATCAGCGAAAAAGGTGGCTAAGGCATTAAAGATAAAATTACCGCTTATTACACATCAGGGTGCTTTAATTGCAAGCGAAATAGAAAAGCCGATTTATGTTAAACGGATAAATGAGGATATTACTTACGATACAGTACGATTCCTAGAGGGCATCCCGTGCCAAATAAGGCTGGTACATGAACAGTATTCGCTGGCAAATAAATTCAAGCTCCAAAATAATTTATTAGCGAAAACAGTTTTTACCTCAGGGGACCCTATCTTTTATTCACAGCAGTTTGTTTCTTCCTTAAGTGAACATTTACATGATCAGCCTGTAACCCCGCCAAAGATTGAGGTATATTTTGAAGAAAAAAGCGATTTAATTGATGCTAAAAAAGCACTTAGTAAAATGTTTACTGAGATAGAAATTATTGAACTAGATTCATTAAGATTAGATATTGTCCCTTCTGGTGTTTCCAAACTTGCCGGATTAACCAGCCTTGCAAATCAGCTTGGGCTTAAAGCGAGAGAAGTGGTTTATATAGGTGACGGACTAGATGATATACCATTAATTGAAGCAGCCGGATTAGGTGTCGCGATGTGGAATGCTGATTTTGCTGTAAAAAAAGCCTCAGATTGGGTCACGAGGTCGCAAAATGAACAGGGTGTAGCCTATATGGTTAAAGAACACTTTAGAAAACAACAGCCCATTGAGTTTTTACGGAAAATGAAAATCATAAAAAATTGACCATACAAAGATATCATCGGCGGAAGCCATTGATATCTTTTTTTGTTTTTATGGAATAATTTCCATTATATTGACCTTAGATTACTGATTTTGTACACTTAAGGAAGTTTAATTTGAAAGGTGATATACTTGCGAATTTCAATAATAGGGTTAGAGGATGAAAGATTCAATCGGCCTCTCCAGCTGATTGCTAATTTATTTTTTGAAGAATCTAAGATTTTCAAGTCAGCCGCTGAAGAAGCAGATATACAAATAATTTTTAACTTGCAGGTTCAGGATAATATACAGGTTTCAGCTAAATTGATAAGTAAAGACGAAAAAGTCTTTGCCTCAGATTATCAAAGAGAAATTCAAATAACAGATTCAGAAAAAGAGCGTTTTAAGCAGATAAAAAATGCTGTTTCCCACGTATATTTAACAGTTTTGCAGGATTACACAAACATTACCCAAAAATGGGGAATTTTAACAGGTGTTAGACCGACAAAACTGCTTCACAAAAAAGTGCAGGAAGGGATTCCATTAGAAGCTGCACATCAGCAATTAAAGGCAGATTACTTAATTACAGATGAAAAAATCGAACTTATGCAGCAAATTGTTGATCGTCAATTGACAGTAGTTCCCGACCTATATTCACTGCAAAAAGAAGTGAGTATTTATATCGGTATCCCTTTCTGTCCTACAAAATGTGCTTATTGCACCTTCCCAGCCTATGCGATAAACGGACGTCAAGGCTCCGTTGACTCTTTCTTAGGAGGTCTTCATTACGAAATGAAGAAAATCGGTGCATGGTTAAAGGAAAAAGGAATCAGGATTACAACCGTCTATTATGGAGGCGGAACGCCAACAAGTATTACCGCTGAAGAGATGGACATGCTTTACGAAGAAATGTACACATCCTTCCCGGAAGTTGATAAGATTCGCGAAATTACGGTTGAAGCTGGCCGTCCAGATACAATCAGTGCTGAAAAATTGGAAGTATTAAAAAAATGGAAGATTGATCGTATCAGTATTAATCCACAGTCATATATACAAGAAACCTTAAAAGCAATCGGAAGACATCATACGGTAACAGAAACTATTGAAAAATATCATCTTGCAAGACAGATGGGCATGAACAATATTAATATGGACTTAATAATAGGCTTGCCAGGTGAAGGGATTCCTGAATTTACCCACTCCTTGAATGAAACTGAAAAACTGATGCCTGAATCTTTAACCGTTCATACTTTATCGTTTAAGCGTGCTTCTGAAATGACTAAGAATAAAGAGAAATATAAGGTCGCAGACCGCAGCGAAGTGGAAAAAATGATGGAGCTCGCTGAGGGCTGGACATCTAGCCATGGCTATGTACCCTATTATTTATACAGACAAAAGAACATCCTAGGCAATCTGGAAAACGTTGGTTACTCTTTGCCAAGTCAAGAAAGTATTTATAATATAATGATTATGGAAGAAGTTCAGACCATAATTGGTCTTGGCTGTGGTGCAGCAAGTAAATTTGTTGATCCTTTGACTGGGAAAATTACACACTTTGCCAATCCGAAGGATCCAAAATCTTACAATGACGGTTTTGAAGCTTATACAAAAGAGAAAATCAAAATTTTAGATGAATTATTCTCGTGAAAAGGGTCTCCTGCTTAATGAAGCGGGAGAATTTTTTTTTGACTTTGTTCTTAATAAAGGTTTATTTAACTAGAATGTCGAATATTTCATAGGATATTCTTCATAGAATACTATAAAATTAAAACGCTTTCATTAGTGGAGGGGATACATTTATGATGCAAACACCTTTAACGATAACGCAAATGATTGAAAGAGCAGAAAGGTATTTTCCGAAGAAACAAGTAGTTTCAAGAACGGCAAGCGGCATCAATAGATTTACCTATAAACAAATTGCAGAAAGAACTAGAAGGCTCGCCGACGCCTTAAATACGTTAGGCGTTACTAAAGGTGATAGAGTAGGAACTTTAGCCTGGAACCATCACCGCCATTTGGAAGCTTATTTTGCCATACCATGTATGGGAGCGGTCCTACATACTATCAATATTCGTCTTGCCCCCCAGCATATTTCCTACATCATTAATCATGCAGAGGACAAAGTCCTGCTAGTTGACGCAGACATCCTGCCATTACTCGAAAAATGTGCGTATGAATTACCAAATGTTAAAGCTTATGTCGTCATGACCGATGAAAAAGTCCTTCCGGAAACAAAGCTCTCTCCAGTCTTTCACTATGAGGACCTATTAGCTGAAGCAAATCCTGCTTACCAATACCCAAATGATATCGATGAGAATGCTCCAGCAGGCATGTGCTATACATCCGCAACCACTGGAAATCCAAAAGGTGTGGTCTATTCGCATCGCGGCATCTATCTGCATAGCATGGCTCTAGGTCTTGCGGATACCGAGGCCATAAGTGAAAAGGACATCGCCCTTCCTGTGGTACCAATGTTTCATGCGAACGCTTGGGGACTTCCATTTGCCGCCGTTTGGTTTGGTGCTTCTCTAGTTTTACCAGGGTCAAATTTTACACCAAAATTGCTGGCTGAGCTTATCGAACAAGAAAGGGTAACGATTACAGCAGGGGTCCCTACAATCTGGCTGGGATTATTAAAAGAACTGGATGAAGGCTCTTATGATTTAAGTAGTTTAAGAGGGGTTTTATGTGGAGGATCTGCTGCACCAAAAGGCATGATTAAGGCATATGAGCAGCGCCATAAAATTCCTTTCGTGCATGCCTATGGGATGACAGAAACAAGCCCGCTAGTAGTTATTTCTAATTTAAAAAGCTACCAAAAGGACTTAGATCCTGAAGAGAAACTAAATATTAGAGCGAAGCAAGGGACCCTTGTTCCAGGTTTGGAAATGAAAATTGTCGGCAAGGATGGCGAAGTAGCCTGGGATGGAAATGAAATGGGAGAACTATGCATTAGAGGACCATGGATTGCCTCCGAATATTATCGCGATGAACGGACTTTGGATGCATTCAGGGATGGCTGGCTCCATACAGGAGATGTAGTGACAATTGATGAAGAAGGCTTTGTGAAAATCGTAGACCGGACAAAAGATCTAATCAAGAGCGGCGGGGAATGGATCTCCTCTGTTGACTTAGAAAATGCCTTGATGGCACATGAGGCTGTGTTTGAAGCAGCCGTTGTCGCTATTCCTCATGAAAGGTGGCAAGAGCGTCCAGTTGCCTGTGTTGTTTTAAAAGATGGCTTTAAAGGAAAAACAACGAAGGATGAGCTATTTGAGTTTTTAAGACCACAGTTTGCTAAATGGTGGATTCCAGATGATATCCTATTTGTCTCGGAAATTCCAAAAACTTCAGTTGGAAAATTTCTGAAAATGGCATTAAGGGAACAAGTCCAAAAAGATATTCTTCCAAAAAAATAGAATTAAGGGCAAAGGGTTCAGCCTTTTGTCCTTTTGCTGTGCAGAAAAATTCTTGATGAAAATTCAATATATTAAGAAAGTTTGTTTTTATTCCTTCCATTTCCAGCTATAATGGAACTGAATAAACTATTAGGGGGGAGTTTAAATTGGCAATGAATTTTGTTTCCGATAAGGTCAATGTAAAAATAGAAGGCCGCGTGGCAACGGTAGAAATGAATCGTCCAGAATCAATGAACGCAATGGATATAGACGTTATTAAAGGGCTTATCTATAAACTAAAGGAAATTAGCGAATCTGATGATATTGATATCGTTGTCCTGACAGGCAAGGGGCGAGCCTTTTCGGCTGGCGGAGATATTAAAACCATGCTCTCCAACATGAATGAGAGCGATTTCTTGCCACTTATGGATTACATTAGTGAATTGATTATCACGCTTTATAGCATCCCAAAATTAACGATCAGTGCTGTATCAGGTGCTGCTGCCGGATTAGGTTTCAGTTTAGCCTTAGCAACCGACTATATTATCGCAGACAAGGCAAGCAAACTGGCAATGAATTTTATTGGAATTGGCCTTATTCCTGATGGCGGCGGGCATTTCTTTTTAGAAAAGAGATTAGGTGAAACGAAGGCAAAGCAAGTGATTTGGGACGGTAAAATGATGAGTGCGGAAGAAGCATATCAGCTGGGGCTTGTTCAAGAATTAGCTGAAGAAGATCTTCATGAAACATTACATATACGAATTACCGACTGGCTCGGCCGCCCTGTTCAAGCAATGATTAAAACGAAAAAGATTTTAGCAGAAAAGAACCGGCCGCAATTATTGAAAATTTTGGAATTAGAAAAATACGGCCAGCAGAAAATGCGGGAAACCTTGGACCATAAAGAAGGCATTAAGGCCTTTATTGAGAAAAGGAAGCCAAATTTTATCGGCAAGTAATAAAAAACCAAAGAAGCTCACGAGCTTCTTTGGTTTTTTTAAGAATGGAATAACAATAACTTTCCGCTTGGTGAGATGCAGCGATGTGTTTTTTCTAATAGGTTTTTTTCTGATAATAGTTTTTCACCTTGCTTCTTAGCATCATCATCATTTTCTGCCTGAAAGGCTTCATCTAAAAGCTTTTCTCCATTTGCTTCAAAGGCTGTTAGTTTATAAGTTTTCATCGTACATACCCCTTTAATAAAAAATAATCACTATTATTTTCACATAATTCTTAATATTTTTCAAAGGAAAAATTTGAAACTTTTTCCTGATTGGTACGTATGAAATCGGAAGGAGTGATTTACATGGTACTCAAACTTGAAGGTGTGACGAAGCGTTTTGGGCAATTTACGGCTGTCGATCAATTATCTTTAGAAATTCCCGAAAGAGAAATGTTTGGCTTCTTAGGAGCCAACGGGGCGGGCAAAACCACGACCTTCCGTATGATTCTAGGACTTTTGGATTCGACCGGCGGGAGAATCACATGGGATGGAAAGGCGATTGATTATTCTGCGAGCCACTTAGTTGGTTATCTTCCTGAGGAAAGAGGCTTGTACCCAAAACTGAAAGTCCGCGACCAACTCGTTTATTTAGCTAGATTAAGAGGGATGCAAAAAAATGAGGCTCTAATTGAATTAAAATCATGGCTAGAGCGATTTAAAATACCAGAGTATGAGAATAAGAAGGTGGAGGAGCTTTCCAAAGGGAATCAGCAGAAAATCCAATTTATTGCTGCAGTTCTACATAAGCCAAAATTATTAATTCTCGATGAACCCTTCAGCGGCCTAGATCCTGTTAATGTGGAAATGTTAAAGGAAGCCGTTCTGACTTTAAAGGAAAATGGGGCGACCATTGTGTTTTCAAGCCACAGGATGGAGCATGTGGAAGAAATGTGTGAGCACCTCTGCATTTTGCATAAGGGAAGTCCAGTCGTACATGGTTCATTAAAAGAAATCAAGCGGGCATTCGGCAAAAAGAATCTTGTAATCCATGCTGATTTTGAATTAGACCAGTTAAAAAATTTCCATGGAGTTGTAAGGGCGAAATCAACAATGGAAGGAGTTCATTTGCAGATTGAAGGGGAGCCAGTTGCAGAAAAAATATTAAAAGAAATAGTAGGGAAAGGATTCATCCGAAAATTTGCCCTTGAAGAACCTTCTTTAAATGATATTTTTATAGAGAAAGTAGGTAATTCCTATGAATAATTTTTGGATTATCTTATTTCATACTTATCTTAACAAACTAAAAAGCAAATCGTTTATTGTCACGACCCTTTTAACCGTTGTGATTGTGCTTGCCCTCACAAATTTAAATAATATCATTTCTATATTTGATAAAAATGGCGGTAAAGAAACTGTAGCCGTGCTCGATGAAACAGGAAAGCTTTATGACCCTTTCAAACAACAAGCTGCTTCAATAAATAAAGATATAAAACTTACTAAATTTAATGGAACAGAAAAAGAAGCGGAAATAGCTATCGGAAAAGGCGAATTTAAAGGACTTATTCAATTGCGCTTTAATGATGAAAAGCTTCCGGAAGCAACCTATAAAGCAAGGAGCATTGCAGATTCGTCCTTGTATACGGACTTGCAGACTAGTTTGCAGCAGGTAAAAACCATGCTTGCCGCTACGCAAATAAATTTGACTCCCACTCAACTTGAAAAGCTATATGAACCAGTGTCTTTTGAAAAATTTGCACTAGAAAAAAATGCGAAAACCGAAGAGGAATTGAATCAAGCAAGAGGCCTTGTCTATGTTCTTCTTTTTATCATTTATTTTAGCGTTATTATGTATGCCAATATGATTGCGATGGAGGTTGCGACCGAAAAATCCTCAAGGGTCATGGAAATCTTAATATCAAGCGTTTCGCCAATTAAGCAAATGTTTGCCAAAATTATTGGCATCGGTTTATTAAGCCTGACACAGCTGGCAGTATTTTTAATCGTGGGTTATTACTCATTAACCAAGAATATGGATTCATTAAAAGACGGCTTTTTTGGGGTTTACGGCTTTAAAGATATACCAGGGGTAACGATTATGTATGCTGTCATCTTCTTTATTCTTGGTTATTTCCTTTATGCTACACTCGCGGCCTTTTTAGGTTCTCTCGTCAGCAGAATTGAAGATGTCCAGCAGATGATTACCCCAATGACACTGCTAGTGGTGGCCGGTTTTATGATTGCCATGTTTGGGCTTGGAAATCCGGACGCCGCGTTTATTACGGCTACATCCTATATTCCATTTTTTACACCAATGATTATGTTTTTGCGTGTTGGGATGCTGACCATTCCAGTGTGGGAGGCGATATTAGGAATATCCATCCTTGTAATCACAATTGCTGCTTTAGCCGTATTTGGTGCCCGTGTATATCGCGGTGGAGTGTTAATGTATGGGCAGTCAAATTCCTATAAAGATATTAAAAAAGCGTTACAATTAACTAAGAATAAATAGAAGGTTTAAGCCTTACCGTTTTTGGTAAGGCTTATTATTATTTTTATTACAGAACGTGCATTCGTATTTTAAAGGTGTTAAAATGAAGGAAAAGAGGAAGAAAGGAATATTTTGTTGATGAAAAAGATAACGTTTATTCATGCAGCGGATCTGCATTTAGATAGCCCAATGGTTGGATTAAAACATTTGCCCCCAGACATCTTTTCAAGAATTAAAGAAAGTACCTTCACGGCATTAAAAAAGCTTACAGCTGCAGCTATCTGCCATCAAGTGGATTTTGTCATTATAGCCGGTGATTTATTTGATGGCGAGGACCGCAGCCTGCGTGCTCAGTCACGGTTTCGAACTGAAATGCAGAAGCTTTTAGTGCATAATATTCCTGTTTTTGTTATTCATGGAAACCACGATCACTTAAATGGTTCATGGGTTCATTTGGATATGCCGGCAAATGTCCATATTTTTGATAGTGAGGTTGAGGTTAAGGAGTTAAATACAAGAAGTGGTGAAAAGGTTCACCTATATGGGTTTAGTTATCCAACCAGACACGTGTTCGATAGAAAAATAGATGAATATATGAAAGTAGAAGAGGCCGATTTCCATATCGGTATTCTTCATGGCAATGAGAGTTCTGGCACGGAGCACGATAACTACGCGCCTTTCTCCATCCAAGAACTAAATGAAAAATGTTTTGATTATTGGGCTCTAGGACATATCCATAAGCGGGCAGTTTTATCGGAATCCCCGCCTATTATTTATCCGGGAAATATTCAGGGGAAAAATAAGAAGGAAACAGGAACAAAAGGCTGCTATTTAGTAGAGCTTTCAGAATCGGATGTCAATATGAAGTTTATAGAAACCTCTGATATTGTGTGGCAGGAAGCGTTCCTAGATGCTGCACAGGCAAATACTTTTGATGAAATCCTAAAGCTGTGTCATGCAAAAATAAATGACATCCGACAAGAAAAAACAGGAACGCTTTTAACTCTTCATTTAGAAAATGTTTATTTGCAAGATGAACAGGAAAAAAGGGGGTTAAACGAAGAACTATTAGAACTGCTTATTGAGGATGAACGAGAAGAAGAATCATTTGTATGGACTTTCGAGTTAATGATGATGTCGTCACAGCAAATTGACAAAGAACACTTAAAAACGGAAGCAAATTTTTATGCCGAGCTTTTTGAGACGATTGAAAATTACCAAGAAATAAACCAGGCCATTACTCCATTATATAATCATCCATTAGGGAGGAAATATTTATCCCAGTTAACAGAGGAAGAGCAAGATAATCTAATCAAACAAGCTGAAAAACTATTAATCGAATTACTTTATCAATCTTAAAAGAAGGGAGTGTATACATATTGAAAATTGTCGAGCTACAGATTTATGGCTATGGTCAACTTGAGAATGTAAAAATCAATGACATATCCGAATTCCAAGTTTTTTTTGGTGAAAACGAAGCCGGAAAATCGACGATAATGGCATTTATTCATGGTGTCTTGTTTGGATTCCCTACGAAACAACAAACTGAACTTCGCTACGAGCCAAAACATCACCATAAATATGGGGGAAAAATAAAAGTTTATCATGAAGAATACGGATATGCAGTCATTGAACGAGTAAAGGGCAAAGCAGCAGGAGACGTAACGGTTCTCATTGACAATGGGAAGGTTGGCGGCGAGGAACTGCTGAAAGAAATACTTTTAAATTTCGATAAGGGTTTATTTCAAGCGATTTTTTCCTTTAGTTTACAAGGACTGCAGAATATTCATCAAATGAAGGGTGAAGAAATTGGAAGGTTTTTATTTTCCGCAGGGACCTTAGGGACGGAAAAATTAGCGAAAACTGAATCCATTTTGCAAAAAGAATTAGATTTCCGCTTTAAACCCTCAGGAAAGAAACCTATAATAAATGAAAAACTTCAAGAACTTCATGAAATTAGTGCAGAATTAAAAAAAGCGGCTGCAAAAAATAAGGACTACGAACTACTTGTCGATAAAAAAGAAAAGCTCCAGCAGGAAATGGAAAATGTAAATCATTCTCTTGTGGAAATGCATGAAGAGGTAGAAAAACTATCTGAATGGAAAAGAATTGAGGCAATCGTAAAAGAGGAAAAATGGACGAAAAAAGATCTCGGTGAACTAGGAGAAATAGCCTTTCCTACCCGTGGAATAGAAAGAATAGAAAAATTAACTCAGCTCATTCATCCTTATAATGCCCAAATTGCCAGCCTAGAAGAAAGAATTATTCAAATAAAAAATGAATTAGAAAATATTCAGCCTGAGCATTCTATATTGGAAAATGAAGCAGCAATTTTATCATCACTGGATCAAGTGCCGCTGCATGATCAATTGAAACTTGAAAAGAAACAGTGTGAAACAAAATTGCTAGAAATTGAAGAGAAGCTTGCGGCCATTAAAGAAAGACTTCATTTGAATATTAATGAAGAAGAAATTCTCTCGATTAATACTAATATTTATATGAAAAATCAGGTCGAAAGGGTCTCGCGAAAACAGCAAAAACTAGAGGAAGCGAAAGAAGACCTGGAGGCGCAATTTAGAGACGAAAAAAACAATTTGCAGGAAATTGAAAAAGAAATCCGCTTAACAGAATCCGTTTGTTTACCAAAGCAAAAAAGAGAACTACTTGTTGAACAAGTTAACCAAGGAAATGATAAAAAAAGTTTAGAGACAGAATTAAAGTCAATACAAGATAAATTTGAATTTTACCAAATGGCACTTGAACGGGAAAAGAATGAAAAGGCAAGGTTTGTTAAGCAGAGAAGGTTTCAATTTATTATTTTTGATCTAATATTACTAGCAATAGCTATATATGGATTGTTAACCAAACAGGTTAATTTATTAGCATTTGGGTGTCTTGGATGCTTGATAATCACCTTTTTCATAATTAGAGGCCTTAATAATTCCAAACAAAAGACTCCTGATCCAATGCTAACCGAATTAAAAGAAAAGGAAAAAGCAATCCTTCAAAAATTACAATCAGCTGAAATTAAAGATTTTTCACAGTTGGAGGAACAATTAAGGCTGGATAATCTCCGCCATGAGCAGTTGCAAAAATCAAAAATTAAGTTAGAACAACAGCAAAAGCATTATGAAAAGGTAATTACTAAGTTTGAGGAATGGGAACTAGAAGCGGCACAAAATAAGGAACAGCTGTTTTCCATAAGCAGTGAATTAAAGATTCCTGAGTATATTGCCAATACTTTTTTGCAGGAAGCCTTCCATTTAATTGAACAATATAAATCAGTATTACGTGAGAAAAAACAAATACTTGAAAGACTTGAACACATTAATCAACAGCAAGCTAAAATTGTGAAAGACCTTAATATAATTGCAAATAGGTATTTGCCGGAGAAGAGTGTGGAATTACAAAAAACAGCTTATTTAGTGCGAAATAAGCTTAAGGAAGAGCATGAAAAACAGATCAAGAGTCAAGAAAGAGTTTCAAAATTAGCCGACCTTAAAGCTGAACTGCAGCAAAAAAAGCAAGAACAAGGTCATCTTCAGCTTGAATACCAAAAGCTCATAGATGAGGCTGAGGTAGATTCAGAGCAAAAATACTATGAACTTGGTGAAAAAGCAGCAAAGCAGGGCAAGCTTCTTGAACGTCTTGAATCCATTCAAAGCCAACTGCATTTCTCCATACTTTCAGAGCCGGAAAGAGACAGCTATTTACAACTTCAAAATGGTGAGGAATTATTAATTGAATGTAATCGCCAAATACAAGGTTTACAAGCAAAATTAAAGAACTGCCAAGAGGAACTGGCATCAATAAAATACGAAATCCAGGCACTTGAAGAAGGCGGCTTGTATTCTGATATTCTACATCACTATAAACAGAAAAAATTTGAATTAGAAGAGACAGCCAAAGAGTGGTCGGTTTATAGTTTGGCACAGGATATTCTTGTAAGTACAATTGAAAGGTACAAGAATATTCATCTACCAAGGATGATATCAAAGGCAGAAGGATATCTATCTTTTCTAACAAATGGCAGCTATCAAAAGATTCATCTGCAAAAATCAGGTACTGGCTTTTTAGTTGAAAGGGAAGACCATACTTTATTTGAAGCGAATGAACTAAGTCAAGCGACAACAGAACAGCTTTATTTAGCAGTTCGGCTTGCCTTGGCAACTACACTTTATGAAAACTACCATTTCCCAATCATTATTGACGATAGTTTTGTAAATTTTGATGCCGGCAGGACTGAAAAAGTTATTCAGCTTCTTAATCAATTGGATGGGAATCAGATTTTATTTTTCACGTGTCATAGTCATATCCTTCATTTTTTTAAAAAGGAAAATGTTCTTCGGTTGGAAAAAGGTGCTGTTCAGATTATTTCATAGAGTTATAGCCAGGTATGTTATACTCGTACTATAAGAAGGAGCGTGGATATGTTGGCTAAAGGTGTATTACATTATGAGATTGGGGAACAGGTTGAATTATTTTTATTAATAAAAAGTTCAACAAAAGGAATTGCGAGTAATGGCAAGCCGTTTTTGACATTAATCCTTCAGGATCAAAGCGGTGAGATAGAGGCAAAGCTCTGGGATGTTGGTGAAGAGGAAGAAAAAACCTATGCAGCCCAAAATATTGTCAAAATTCAAGGGGATTTACAAAATTATCGCGGGAAGAGCCAATTGAAAATTCGTCAGATTAGACGATCTGGACCATCAGATGGCGTTAAATTGGATGACTTTCTCGAAACAGCTCCGCTTAGTCAAGATGAGATGGTCAGCAAGCTGACCTCATATATTTTTGAAATGAAAAATCCAAACATCCAACGAATTACCCGCCATTTAATTAAAAAACATCAAAAGGCGTTCTTGGAATACCCAGCAGCAACAAAAAACCATCATGAGTTTGTATCAGGGTTAGCCTATCATGTCGTTAGCATGCTGGACCTGGCGAAGGCAATTGCATCCTTGTACCCTAGTCTCGATAAAGACTTACTCTATGCAGGAGTGATCTTGCATGATATGGGAAAAGTAATGGAGTTATCTGGACCCATTTCGACCGTCTATACAATCCAAGGTAATTTACTAGGGCACATTACCATTATGATCAATGAAATCGGCAAAGCAGCCGAAGAACTGGGAATTACAGGTGAGGAAGTGCTTATACTTCAGCATTTGGTTCTAAGCCATCATGGTAAAGCTGAATGGGGCAGCCCGAAACCGCCATTAATTAAAGAGGCGGAGATTCTTCATTATATTGATAACCTCGATGCAAAAATGAATATGCTAGACCGAGCTCTCGAAAGAGTAAAGCCTGGTGAATTTTCGGAGCGAATTTTTGCATTGGATAATCGGTCATTCTATAAGCCAGTTTTTCATAAATAAAATAACCCATCATGGGTTATTTTTTTTTATTGTAATGAATATGTTGTTAATAAAACGTGGACAGCCACTAATGAAAGGAGCAAATGATATTGACTATTCCTATTTGGATTTATGCAGTTGTGGTTGGAATTGTAGTAAGTGCACTCATGGCCATTAAAACAGGCAAAGAAGAGCGAAGGCTTGAACTAGAAAACATTGAGCAAGAAGGGGAAATCTATATAAAACGTCTTGAACGCGAAAAAGAAATGAGGGAAGAACTAAAGGCCACAGGTGAATAAAAAAGCGGAAACGCCAAAATTTGGCGTTTCCGCTTTTTTTATTATTGTCCAGCAGCTGCTGCTGAAGCTTTTGGTTTCAGTGCATCTTTAAGGTCTTTATCATTTATTTTTACGTTTGCAGCTTTAAGCTCGCGCTCCATAGCTTTGTTAATCTCATCACTAGTTAATTTAGATGATTTTACTTGATATTCAATTTCTTTCTTCATGTCAGCGTAAGATTTTTTCTCTTTTTTGTCGGTAACCTGGATAATATGATAGCCAAATTGTGTTTTCACTGGAGCACTAATTTCATTCACTTTTAATGCATAGGCTGCTTTTTCAAAATCAGGATCCATTTTTCCGGTACCAAACCAGCCTAAATCACCGCCGTTTTGCGCTGATGCTGTATCTGTTGAATATTCTTTAGCAACATCTTCAAACTTTGCACCGCCATCAAGCTTTTTCTTTACTTCATTTGCCGTTTTTTCATCAGCAACAAGAATGTGGCGTGCCTTAATTTCTGGCTTATAGTTATTATAGTAGTCCTTCATTTCTTTTTCTGTTGCTTTGACATCCTTCAGCGCAGCTTTTTCTTGAAGCATGCCAAGCTTCATCGTTTTCTTTAAGTCGGCTTCACTTTTGTACCCATATTGAGCAAGGGTAGTTTCAAAGTTTGCGCCCAGATCTGATTTTAATTGGTCAATTTTGTCATTTAATTCTTTATCGGTTACCTTGTACTTCTTAGAAAGAACCTTTTCATAAACAAGTTGCTGAAGGGCTTGTTCACCATACTTTGTCTTCATGGAATTGTAAAGATCTTCTTGGGTAACATTACCAACCTTACTCTCTGCAACTGTATCAGATCCGCTTTGATTACAAGCACTTAACGCAAGTACCCCACTTGCTAAAGAAAGGGCTAATATCCATTTTTTCATGTTGAAATCTCTCCTAAACAGTTTATTCTTGTCCACAAATTCTACTATAACATAAATGGCAACTACTGCAAAAATATAAACTATGTTTGTTTTTTGAATATTGCACAAATCCACTCTAGACTTTTCCAAAAAATTTTGGCAAATGCCTAAACGAAATGAATACCGGTTGAATAGTATATGGTAGCAAATGAAAAAGGAGGTATTACGATGAGTGGTGGATATGGAGCTGGCTTCGCTCTAATTGTAGTACTTTTCATACTATTGATTATTGTTGGAGCTTCCTGGATTTACTAAAAAATTGGAGCTTCCTGTATTGATTAAAAAATCTAAAGTTTGCTGAAAGGAGGTAAAGATATGTCTGGTGCAGGTGGATATGGTGGAGGATTTGCGTTAGTCGTTGTCCTTTTCATTTTATTAATTATTATCGGAGCATCTTGGGTTTATTAATTTCAAAATGGTAAACTAAAAGCGATGAGATTTCCTCATCGCTTCTATTTTTTAATGTTTATGGTCCATTACATATCCTTTGTCCCGCAATACGATAACAGTTGGATTATGTATATAAAATTTCCAAATATGAAGAAATCAGAAGGATAGTGACTAGAACATTAATGGTGCGAAAAACCTTATGCTGGCGTTCTTCAGGAATTTCTTTTTGAATACAAAGGGAACTGGTCATTTTATTTACATAAAACAAGATAAAAATAGCGAAGACAATAAAAATGGAGATCATCAACGATTCCCTCCTTGTTGTTCATTATGATACTTACATTATCAAAAATTACGAAAAAAAGATAGTCAAAAAGAGTGGGAGAATATTAGACTTTTTTATTCATTTGCATTAAATTTCAGACAGATGCTTAAAAAAGGGTTTACCCTTATTTAAAAAAGGTGAATAATGTTAATATGCTAACTTTAAAGTTCCGAAATGAGGGCTTGATTATGACAGATTACGAATTGCTATTACAAAAAATTAACCTGCTTGAATACCATCAAAAGCTGCTTTTAGAACTCCTTAACAATCCAAAGCTTGAATTTTATAAGCTCATAATTGAAAGGGGAATATCTAAACAGGAAGTAATAAATTTCTTTCAATTATGTGATGAAATGAGCATAAAATTGGAAGAACAAAAAGCGGAAGGGTATGTATACTTTCATCCGCTTTTTGACGAATTAACTGCTTCTTTGCCTGGTGGACTTGATATAAAAGAAGTTCTTAATGCCTGCATAAAGCAGGATCTTTTCAAGACATTATTTCTGGAGTTCATTAAATATATTTAAGCTAGTTCTTGTTCGGGCTTCTCAGCCTTACGAAGTTTACCATTTTCTTCGGTAAATTCACTTTCTATGTTATGGAAGGAACGTTCGAAAATCTCCATAAAATCCGCCCCATAAATATTTCGGACAATTGCCATCGTTTCAATAAAATCTGGGAATTTTCCATATAGCTCTCTTAGTGGAAGAGCACCAGAAAAAGCAGAATTGCTATCCGGTTCATAGGTTTCCATTAATTGCAGTAAAATGTCTTCGCCTTTTTCAGTTAGTTGAATGTAGGTGTTCCGCTTATCATTTTCTTTTTTAGAAAATTGAAGCAAACCTCTTTCTTCTAACTTTTTTGAAAAATTAAAAGCTGTAGAAACATGCATCACACCGAACTTTGCCACATCCGAGATAGAAGCACCATTTAAATGATGGGCAATCCATAGAATATGATGTTCGTTAATATTTAAATCAAACGGTTTAATCCATTGCTGCCAATCTTTCTCAATCGATTTCCATAGCGCTTTACTTAATTGAGCAATTCGTTGACTAAAAAAGAAAGCTTCCTTCATTGAATAATGTTTCTCTGTCATCCCCATTTTCACCTACTTTATTATTTCTCTATTATCATTATGCCAATAAAATAAAAATTAATAAAGATATAAATTCACAAAATTTTTAGAAATTATGAAAATTTTATCTTGAAATTTCATTTTTATGCAAAAAACATGCCTTGTTCATAGGAATGGACGATCAATCATATAAATAGTTACAAGAATAATGCGAAAATTTTAAATAATTAAAGGGGGCAAAAAATGAAGAGTGCAACTGTAATTTTCTTTATCCTTAGTGCCATCCTTTTTTCGGGCACAGTTAAACATTTATTAGCTTATAAAAGACCTGGTGTTTATCCACCGAAACAAATTTTAAAGAAAAGAATAACGGCATTAGCTGGAGGGTGTGGAATCTGCCTTCTCGTTGCTTCCATGCTTTCTTATTTTTTATAAAATCTGGTAATATTTGAATTTAAGAAAAGAACCCTGTTGGGTTCTTTTCTTAAAAAGGATCCCGACCATTATTTTTGAATGACGGAAGCTGTAGATAATTTAGTTCTTTTAACAATTGAAAGAGCCACTGGATACAAAATAAACATAGTGATGGCATTTAGTGCGATCGCGGGTAATACACCTGCCGAGAATAGCAGTGCGAATGAATTAGGTAAGCCGACAATGAAATACGCCGCTGTTAGAAAGACAGTCCCTGAAACAACTGTACCCACTGCTGTTAAGACAGCAACACTCACAACAGAATTTCGGTATTTTTTTAAGGCCAAAAATAAACCAAAAAATATTAATGCAGTAATAGGTTTATCGATAATATTTGGAATTTGGCCGCCCGGAAAACCAGTTGTTAATGCAGACAGCACACCAGTAACAATAGCTAATAGCATGACACTTTTTAATTCTGGAATAAGGACGATTCCTAAAAACATCATGGCCAGCATCATGTCAGGCTTAATTCCAAAGAATGATGGCATTACCGTGTGTAAAACTACCCCAATCCCCGCTAATAATGCTAAAACAACAAGATTTTTTGTATTCATTTCTCATCTCTCCTCTGCTCTTCTAAGCTATTTGTTTCTCCTGCAGTGCACTCATTGCCTGCAGCGAAAAACTTAAATTCATTATAACATAATAATATAATATTAATAAAGAAATAATTTTCTGATAATTTAAAAATTAAAGCTGTTTTGAAATTTTTGCTGCCATTTCCTGCAATAGCTGCGGCGAATAATCACTTTGATTGTTCTTCCAGACAGCGCCAAAGCCATCACCTTTACCATAGCGCGGAATTAAGTGCATATGGTAATGAAACACGGATTGGCCAGCATGCTCACCATTATTGTTGATCGAGTTAAGTCCGATTGGTTCATATTCACGTTTTAAAGCGTTGGCAATAGAAGGGACAACCTCAAAAAGATTTCTGGCAATCTCAGGTGTTAATTCAAATAAATTTTCCTTATGTACTTTCGGAATAACCAGCGTATGTCCTTTTGTCACTTGGCTAATATCCAAGAAAGCCAAAACATGTTCATTTTCAAATACTTTTGCTGCAGGAATATCTCCATTGACAATTTTACAAAAAATACATTCACTCACCTATTTCACAGCCCTTCATAAAATGTTTGTCTTATTTTACCATAATACAGACTGATAAAAAAGAAAAGAACAGGATTCGCATGGAATCCTGCCCTCTCGAAGGGGACCTGCTTCAATTGACGTTCAATTAGGAGTGTTCTTTGATAAACACCTCATTTTTCGTAGAGTGTTTTTTATAAAGAGACATCATTGTTCAAGCTGACCATCCCCTATATGTGTTTTTATATGTTTTCCCAACTTATAAAAACAGGTGGCGATCTGCGGTAAACACCTCATTTGCCGTTTATTTTTTTAAGATAAACAGTGGTGTTACTTGAACTCTAAATGGTTACCATGCACATTGTACAAAACAACCATCCCCTTATCTGATACGATTGAGAAGCTCACTTGTTTGAATGGAAAATGTCTTTAACAGACACCTCATTTCAAATTTTGATGAATTGCTTCACCGAAGTAAGTTGTTTCCCCTTCGAATATTATGATGTCCGGTTTTGAAAGAAATATACAAAAAAATATTGAAAAATTGAATTCCTATTTTTATTGAACGCATTTTGATAAAATAAACCTTAATCATGCTATGGAAGGACGTTAAAAAATGTCTTTATTAACAATCGAAAATCTTGTCGGGGGATACACTAGAAACCCGGTTTTAAAGGATGTTTCTTTTGAAGTAAAAGAAAAAGAATTGGTTGGTCTCATCGGACTAAATGGAGCCGGAAAAAGTACAACCATAAAACATATCATCGGATTAATGGAACCGCACAAGGGGTACATAAAAATTAATGGAAAATCTTTTACTGAGGATAAAGAGGCATATCGCCATTTGTTCACCTTCGTTCCCGAAACTCCTGTTTTATATGAGGAGCTTACATTGGACGAGCATTTGAAATTAACAGCTATGGCCTATGGAATGGATGAATCAACGTATAAATCAAGAGTTGCGCCTTTGTTATCTGAATTTCGAATGGAAAAACGCCTGAACTGGTTTCCAGCCCATTTTTCAAAAGGTATGAAACAAAAGGTAATGATCATGTGCGCCTTCTTAGTACAGCCAGCTCTTTATATTGTTGATGAACCTTTTGTCGGGCTAGACCCCCTCGGAATCCAATCCTTGCTTGATTTAATGAAAAAAATGAAGGAACGCGGTGCAGGTATTTTAATGTCAACCCACATTTTGGCAACTGCTGAAAAATATTGTGATCGTTTTGTAATCCTCCATGAAGGAAAAATTAGAGCAAAGGGAACATTAGAGGAATTAAGGGAACAATTTTCAATGCCTGCCGCTTCCTTAGATGATTTATATATCCAATTAACGAAGGAAGAAAAATATGTTTGATGAAAAAAGTCTTTGGAAGGATCGGGCAGGGGTTCGAGTAAAAGATTTAGGCAGGTATCTTAGATATATTTTTAATGGGCATCTTGTTATTGTTTTGTTATTTCTTATTGGTACGGCAGCCTTTTATTATCAAAAATGGATTGAGGGGCTTTCTTCTGGATTTCCGGGAGAAATCATCATGGCCATAATTTTGGGTGGATTCTTAAACTACAGTCCGGTTTATAATTTTTTATTGGAAGCGGATAAAGTGTTTTTAATACCGCTTGAAAGCAAATTAAAAGGATATTTTTTTCGCTCAGGAATAACCAGTCTTTTTTTTCAAGGATATATTCTTTTAATGGCTCTTTCCATATTAATGCCAATGTATGCACATATAAGCAGCAACGGATTCCACCGCTTTTTCCTGTTTTTCGTGGTCTTGTTAGCTTTAAAGGCATGGAATCTTGCTTTAAGCTGGAGAATCGACTATTATGTTCAATCGTCTGTGCATAGATGGGATTGGCTTGTCCGTTATTTTTTGAATGCGGTCTTTACCTATTTATTATTTAAACAGGCAAACGTTTTGCTCCTTTTCTTTATCGTTTTAATCATGGCCTTTTATTATTACTCCTTTTATACGAGAACAAAAAGAATGGGTCTGAAGTGGGATTTATTGATTGATGGTGAAGAAAAAAGAATGGCTTCATTTTATCGGCTGGCTAATCTTTTTACCGATGTTCCTAAGTTAAAGGATACGGTTAAAAGAAGAAAATGGCTTGATTTCATTATTAATGGAATAAGCTTTTCGCAAGACAAAACGTATCTTTATTTGTTTTCAAGAACGTTCCTGCGATCGTCTGATTACCTTGGTCTTTTTATCCGTCTAACAGTGATTGGAACATTAGCCATTTATTTTATATCGTTTGGGCTGGGGCAAATTCTTTTAAGTGTTTTATTTTTATATTTAACCGGTTTTCAGCTTCTTCCGTTATGGAACCATCATCAAAACAAGCTATGGGTTGATTTATATCCTGTTGCTCCAATGTACAAATCAGCTGCTTTTCATTCATTAATAGGGATTATTATGATTGTCCAGGCTGTGATTTTCGCTTTGTTCATTTTAATTAAAGGTGAACTGGTTATTGCATTGCTAGCGTTACTTGGAGGACTTTTGTTTACCTTTATGTTTATAAATTTTTACAGTAAAAATCGTATAAAAGATGTATCCTCCATTTGAAACCAGTGGGCAGATTCCACCGTAAATCAGCATAAATTATTATGGAGGGGTGGGTCATAAAAATGAATGAATATGAATTGACAGTCTATGAAGAAGTAGAAGAATGGAAAAGAAAAATAATGAGACGGTCAGGAATGATGAATCGTCTTTCCAAAAAAGCTCAGGGGAAAATAAATGAATTCATACCGGAAAAGGTCCATGAGGTGATGACCGAGAGTATTAAAGCGATGGTCAAAGCAACATTATTCGGATCGCAGGTAACGACAAATATGGATCAGGCACGCGGGATGACATTAGCCGAACGAGATGACTTGGCTCGAAAAAAAATATCTACGTTTCAAAAGACTGCTATAATCGAAGGAGCCGGTACAGGTGCAGGAGGGATTTTACTCGGACTGGCTGATTTTCCATTACTTCTAACCATTAAAATGAAATATCTTTTTGAGACAGCAGCTGTTTATGGATTCAATACCAAGGATTATGAGGAAAGATTATTTATTCTACATGTTTTTCAGCTTGCTTTTTCAAGTGATGAAATTCGGAAAAACACTTTATATGAGATTGAAAATTGGGAAACACGAAAACAAGCGCTAGTGGAAATGGATTGGCGCCAGTTTCAGCAGGAATATCGCGATTATATTGACCTAGTTAAAATGTTGCAGCTTGTCCCGGGGATTGGGGCTTTTGTTGGTGCCTATGCCAATAACAATCTCTTAAAGCATTTGGGAGAAACATCGATGAATGCCTTCAGGTTAAGGATTTTGCAAAAAGCCCCTGAACTATAAATTGTTCAGGGGTTTCGTTTTAATTATTTCTGAAATTTTAATGCGGCAGTTCCGAGTGTTTTCGCGGCAATTAGCATCGCTTTTTCATCTATATCAAATTTAGGATGGTGATGCGGGTAACCGGCATCATCCTTTACTGGTTTCGCTCCAGTATAAAAGAATGTACCCGGAATTTCCTGTAAATAATAGGCGAAGTCCTCGCCGCCCATTTGAGGTTCGGTTTCTTCAATAGTTACAACCTCAGGTACATCTTGAGCACATGAAATTAAAAATTCTGTTTCATTTGCATGATTTACGACCGCAGGGTATCCTCTGAAATAATGATATTCATAACCGCAATCCGACAAATAACATGTACCATGTATAATTCGTTTCATTTCATCCTCGATAAACTGGCGGACATCTTCATTAAACGTGCGGACTGTACCAATCAGTTTTGCTTTATCTGCAATGACATTAAAAGCATTTTGAGCCGTAAATGAGCCAACTGTTACAACAGCGGATTCAACCGGATTAACCTTGCGGCTGACGATTTGTTGTAAATTTAATACAAGCTGTGAGGCAGTAACGATAGCATCCTTCGTTTTATGAGGCTGGGCTCCATGTCCACCTTTTCCTTGAATATCAATTTCAAACCTGTCAGCTGCTGCCATAATTGGTCCAGTTCGATACTGAATCTTCCCTGTCTGTTCACCTGCCCATAAATGTGTTCCGAAAATGACATCTACTCCCCTTAGACATCCTGCCTCAATCATTGATTTCGCCCCGCCCGGTGCATATTCTTCGGCATGCTGGTGAATAAAGACGTAGTTTCCTACAAGTTCATCTTTTAATTCATTTAAGGCTTTCGCCAGTACTAGGAGAGTAGCGGTGTGACCGTCATGTCCACAAGCGTGCATCACGCCAGGTACTAATGACTTGTAGGGGACATCCTTTTCGTCCTGAATTGGCAGGGCATCGAAGTCAGCTCTAAGTGCTACAGTTTTACCAGGTCTTTTCCCATAAATCCTTGCCACCACACCATTTCCGCCAATATTCCCTTCTACTTCAATATTTAAATTTTCATAAAAGGATTTAATAAATTTTGCTGTTTCATATTCTTCAAAGGAAAGTTCTGGATGCTGGTGCATGTGCCTTCGAATCGAGACCATTTCATCATAATAGTTTTCTAATTTAGCAAAAAGTGTATTTAACATATGTAACCCCCAAAACCTTTGATTATTAAGAATGTATTTTCAAACTATTTTAACATTTTTTGCTTGAAATGTAGATTTTTATGTCTTCTTTCATTATACTTTTAAAAGTAATTTAACTAGTAAGAAAGGGTTTTGCGAAATGGATCTGAAAAATAAATGGAATTATTCTTATACATTTATCATCCTCGCTGTGTTAATCACGTTATACACCTCCATTAAAGTTGCATTAAACAGTCTATTTTTAATTGATAACACCGTGGCAGGCTGGGCAGCCCATGTCCCTGATTCAGTTATTCCCTTTTTTGTTCAGATAACAGAAATGGGCGATAAAAAAGGGATCGGGGTTGTTGCCGTACTAACTCTTGCCTGGTTATTACTGAAGAAAAGAAACTATTTGGGCGCTGCTGTTTTTTCTCTGTCAGTAGCTTTAGGTAATGAAGCTAGTAATCTTCTAAAAAACCTTTTTGACCGGCCAAGACCTGACCTGGAGCATCTTGTCCAAGTAAAAAGTTACAGCTATCCAAGCGGGCATGCGATGGTGGGGATGATTGTTTATTTTTTAATTGCTTATCTTTTAATGGAAGCAGCCAAATCAAAAACTGTGAAGATCATTATAATCTGTGCTGCCGCCATTTTACTTCTTTTAATAGGGGCGAGCAGAATCATTTTGCAAGTTCATTACCCTTCTGATGTATTAGGCGGATATGCTTTAGGGTACATATGGGTGTTTTTCTCACTATTAATCTATAAATATTTTAAAAAGCGAGTAAAATAACTAGAGGCAGAATAAAATTCTGCCTCTAGTTATTTGTTTAGAGTAGGCTCTTTTCGTATACTTAGTTGCTTATAGAACATATTAAGCCTCATTTACATAGTATCCAGGCAATTTTCGCAAAAGTTCTTACGAAAAGATGCAACGAAGAATCATGTTATACGGGTTGATGAACCAATACGAAAACCAATAATCTTTGCGAAAATAGCCTTAGATTAAAAACATAGCAACTATCGTTGTGACAACAAGACCAATGCATACTGGGACAAGGTTTCGTCTGGCTAAGTCGAATGGATCTACTTTACAAATGGCGGCCGCTGGGATTAGCGCCCATGGTACGAGTACTCCGCCGCCTACCCAAATCGCTGCAATTTGCCCAAGTGCCGTCAAAGTAGCAATACCTTTGCCGATGGCTGCGCCAAATAGTGCGGCAACTGAACCAGCTAGAGAAATCCCAGAGAATCCTGAACCATCTAATCCAGTAATTGCCCCAACTGCAGTTAATGTAACTGCTCCTACTTCTTTACTCAATGGCACAACATTGGCAAGAGCAACACCCAAATCGTTGACGATTCCTTGTGAAGCTTTCGGTAAGAAATCACCGATAATTTTGCCAAAACCGGCATCGCCTAAATAGAAGAAAGCAGCAATTGGAATAACAGGGCCAAACACTTTAAACCCAAATGTGAATCCTTCAATTAAATATTGAGTCGTTTTTTCAAGCCCCTTATTTTTATGGCTCGTTAATGTGATTAACAATAAAATGAGGATGGAGGTTCCGCCAATTAACGCGGTTGCATCGCCGCCAGTTAAATCTAACATAGTCATAGCGGCCACATCAGCAGCAAATAATAAAGGAACTAAAATAGCGAAGAAACGTTTTTGGGCAACTGATAAAAGTTCTGGCTGATTGATTTCTTCCACATGATTGTCTTGGATGACAGAGTCCGTTATTTTTAGGACGCCCCGCTTCATATCTCTCCTTAAAAAGAAGTATGCCGCAACGGTTGTAACAATCCCCATTGTGAAAACTAAAGGAACGCTGGCATTAATAACATCTTGGATTGGAATACCTGCTGCATCTGAAGTTAGCTTTGGAGCAGCCTGAATCACGAAATCCCCAGATAAAGCAATCCCATGACCGAACAAGTTCATTGCCATGGCTGTGCCCAATGCAGGCAAACCAGCTTCATAAGCGACTGGCAGAAGAACAGCTCCGATGAGGGCAACTGCAGGGGATGGCCAGAAGAACCAGGATATGACCATCATCAGAATACCAATGGTCCAATAAGCAAGGGTAGGGTTGCGAATTAACTTTCTAAAAGGTGAAATCATGACAGCATTAATCCCTGTCGAGGTTAAGGTGTTACTCATGGCAACAATAATGGAAATAACGAGAATAGTAGACAATAATTCTGTAATGGCATAACTAAAACTGTTGAAAATACTGCTAATGGAATGACTTAAACTGCCAGTGGCAGTAAGGGCGATTAAGAATATCCCAGCAATACAAACAATGGTTGTATCCCTTCTCATCACCATGAATCCGATTATTAGTGCAATAAAGACAACATAAATCCAATGGAGAGCGGTAAGCTCAACAATCATATAATTACCCCCCTTCTTTTATCCACTGGGCTCTTGCCCTGTTGGATGTAATACAGAATATGAAAAACACCCAAAGTGGTGAAAGGGATTAAAAAATTCTTTCCTATAATTTAAACGTAAAGCTGAATTAAAGGCCTGATTGAATATTAACACTGTTGATTGGAGTGGGTGGCGCGAAGACTCCTGCTCGCCCGCAGAAGAAAAGCGACTGGAACGCAAATCAACAATCATGTTTAACAGAACCAAACGTAAAAAACGACTTTTTTTTGACAGATATGCACGTTATCTATACAGAAATAGAATTAATAGATATAGTGAAGAAAGTCTATATATTAGAAAGTTTTTAAAATCCTCCAATATATATTAAAATGGAAAACAGACATGTCTTTGAAAGGTGGACTTTTTTTTATGACCAGACCGATTAATGAAACATTTTTAAAAGCTGCAAAAGGGGAGAAGACCGACTACGTTCCAGTATGGTATATGCGGCAGGCAGGCAGGTCCCAGCCAGAATATCGAGAAATTAAAGAAAAGTATTCGTTATTTGAAATAACGCATCAGCCAGAGCTATGTGCGTATGTAACGCGTTTGCCGGTTGAGCAATACAACGTCGACGCAGCAATTCTATATAAAGATATCATGACACCCCTTCCGGCGATCGGAATGCAGGTAGAAATAAAGGGTGGAATTGGACCAGTGATTGACAATCCAATCCGTTCTTTAGCCGATGTAGAGAAACTAGGCGAAATAAATCCTGAGGAAGACGTTCCCTATGTGCTCGAAACCATCAAATTACTGACAACTGAACAATTATCCGTGCCATTAATTGGTTTTTCAGGTGCACCATTCACCCTAGCCAGCTATATGATTGAAGGCGGCCCATCGAAGAACTATAACAAAACAAAAGCCTTTATGTATACGGAGCCAAAAGCTTGGTTCGCCTTAATGGATAAGCTAGGTGATATGACCATTACATATGTGAAGTCTCAAATAAAAGCGGGGGCAAAAGCGATCCAAATATTCGATTCTTGGGTAGGTGCCCTGAATGTAGAAGATTATCGTTACTTCATCAAACCAGTAATGAATAGAATCTTTACTTCATTAAAAGAAGAAAATGTTCCATTGATCATGTTTGGTGTCGGGGCAAGTCATCTGGCATTAGAATGGAATGATCTTCCACTCGACGTTGTTGGTTTAGATTGGCGCTTGCCGATCAGACAGGCTAGAGAGTTGGGTATTCATAAAACCGTACAAGGAAATCTTGACCCTGCTATTTTGCTTGCTCCTTGGGAAGTCATTGAGGAAAGAGCTAAAGCGATCTTAGACCAAGGCATGGATCAGGATGGATACATCTTTAATTTAGGTCATGGAGTATTCCCTTCTGTCAACCCGGAAACATTGAAGAAATTAACTTCATTTATCCATGAGTATTCAGCATCAAAATTAAGTCGATAGGACTCACGGTTAAGTGTTAAGATTGGTAAGTCGTCCAATTTTTTGGCACAATAAAGTGATACCTCCATCACCGGAGAAACTGTAAAGACTTAAAAATGAGGTGCGAACATGACAAAGAAGAAAATCGGGCTGCTAGTAATGGCATACGGTACCCCATATAAATTAGATGATTTAGAGAGATATTATACCCATATTCGACATGGCCGGAAACCAACTGATGCAATGCTTGAAGACCTTCGCAATCGCTATGAAGCAATTGGAGGCATCTCTCCATTAGCCAAAATAACTCTAGAACAAGCGAAGAAGCTTGAAGCGCATTTGAATAGAATCCAGGATGAAATCGAATTTAAAATGTATCTGGGATTGAAGCATATCGACCCATTTATTGAGGATGCTGTTAAACAAATGCATGAAGATGGAATTGAAGAAGCGATTAGTATTGTCCTTGCCCCGCATTTTTCAACCTTCAGTGTACAATCCTACAATGGACGAGCCGTTGAAGAAGCAGCAAAATTAGGAAACCTTAAAATTAAAACCATAGAAAGCTGGTATCAAGAACCAAAATTTATCGATTATTGGGTAGATAAGATAACACAAGTATTTGAATCCATGCCCGAGGAAGAAAAAGACCAAGCAATACTAATCGTTTCAGCACACAGTCTGCCAGAGAAAATTTTGCAATTTGGTGACCCGTATCCAAAACAACTGCAAGAAACAGCGGATTTAATTGCGAAACATACAGGTGTTGAAAATTATGTGATTGGCTGGCAAAGTGCCGGAAATACACCGGAACCGTGGCTGGGGCCTGATGTCCAGGATTTAACAAGGGAATTATTTAATGAACATCAATATAAAGCATTCGTATTTGCTCCTGTCGGCTTTGTCTGTGATCACCTTGAGGTGCTTTACGATAACGATATCGAATGCAAAGCAGTTACTGACGAATTAGGAGTACGCTACTATCGTGCTGAAATGCCCAATTCTAAAGAAGAGTTTATTGATGCTGTTTCCAGCGTCGTCCTTAAAGAATTGGAGCGGTAGGATAGGAAATATAATGAAAGAAGGTGACGTCCGTGGCGGAAGATAAACAAAAGGTTGTCATTATCGGGGGAGGAATTGCCGGGCTTACGTCAGCATTTTACCTTCAAAAAGCAGCTAAGGAGCAATCACTTCCTATCGAAATTATATTAGTTGAAGCATCCCACCGTCTCGGAGGCAAGCTGCAAACGGTTGTCAGGGATGGCTTTACGATTGAAAGAGGCCCAGATTCCTTTTTAGCAAGAAAGACAAGTATGATAAGGCTGGCAAAAGAAGTGGGGATGGATGATCAATTAGTCCATAATTCCACAGGAAAATCCTATGTTTTAGTAAACGAAAGACTTCATTCCATGCCGGGGGGGTCGATTATGGGAATCCCAACAGAAATTGGACCTTTTATCACGTCAGCTCTATTTTCGCTTCCCGGCAAATTAAGAGCTGCAGCTGATTTTGTTCTGCCACGGTCAGAAAGCGGGAAAGACCAATCTTTAGGAGAGTTTTTTAGAAGAAGGCTCGGCGATGAGGTGGTTGAGAATCTTATTGAGCCATTATTATCGGGTATCTATGCCGGCGATATTGATCAATTAAGCTTAATGTCAACTTTTCCACAATTTTATGAAGTAGAGCAAAAATACCGTAGTTTAATCCTAGGGATGAAAAAATCAACTCCTGCTCAACCAAAAAAACCTGTAAGTACCGAAAAACCAAAAGGGGCATTTCTAACTTTTGTCAGCGGTCTCCAATCGTTTGCCGAAGCGATTGAAGCGAACTTAGACCCTGCATCAATTTTAAAAGGGCACCGTGTTGATAAAATCATGAAAACTGACAATCAATATGAAATTTATTTAAATAATGGGGAAACCATTTATGCAGATTGTATAATTGCGGCGACACCTCATCAAGTGACGCAAATGATGTTTTCACAATATTCCTTTTTTGAACCTTTTAAATCTGTGCCCTCTACATCGGTTGCAACTGTTGCTTTGGCCTTTCCGGAAGAGGCTGTTAAACAAGATATCGATGGAACAGGGTTTGTTGTTTCTAGAAATGGTGATTATTCTATAACAGCCTGCACATGGACTCATAAAAAATGGGCCCATTCCACTCCAAAAGGAAAAGTACTGCTCCGCTGTTATGTAGGCAGAGCTGGGGACGAAACAATTGTTGATCTTTCGGATGACCAAATTACAAAGATCGTTCTTGACGATTTAAATAAGACGATGAAAATAACGATGAAGCCCGACTTCGCAATTGTTTCCCGTTGGAAAAATTCCATGCCGCAATACACGGTCGGCCATAAACAGCGCCTTGAAACCATTCTTGCTCATGTGAAAGAAGAACTTCCAGGAGTGTTTTTAGCTGGTGCATCCTATGGGGGTGTAGGAGTTCCTGATTGCATTGACCAAGGAGAAGCAGCTGTAAAATCCGTTTTGGAATATTTAAAAGAAAAGGGAATATCTAAGGAGGCTGTTTACTGATAACAGCTTTCTTTTTTATATTTAAGACCAGCCATATCAATGATCCGGCTGGTTTTTCTGTTTGTGAAAGGATGGTGTATATTATAGTTA
Source organism: Paenibacillus sp. BSR1-1 (assembly GCF_030403775.1). GTDB lineage: Bacteria > Bacillota > Bacilli > Bacillales > Cytobacillaceae > Neobacillus. The sequence goes on along the minus strand of NZ_JAQMWQ010000001.1, from coordinate 567,934 downwards.
ATTAGTTTAATTTGATGGAGGAGTTCGAAATGAAACTAACAATAATTGGATATTGGGGCGGTTACCCGAAGAAGAATGGTGCAAGCTCTGGATATTTACTTGAACACGAAGGTTTTCATTTATTAATCGATTGTGGAAGCGGCGTCCTTGCAAAATTGCAAAATGTCATAGAGCCTGAAGACCTTAATGCGGTCATCATTTCTCACTATCATCCTGACCATATAGCGGATATTGGTGTTCTGCAGCATGCGAGATTAATTCAAGGTTTCTTAGACAAAGATTTTCCAACCCTGCCGATATACGGACACCATTATGATCAATATGAATTTACCAAGCTTACCTATAAAAACATAACAAAAGGAATCCCATACGATCCAGCTGAAAGTCTCACGGTTGGACCCTTTCAAATCTCCTTTTTAAAGACCGAACATCCGGTTCCCTGCTATGCGATGAGAATCGAGGCAGGCGGCAAGGTTATTATTTATTCAGCTGATGGTGCATTTAAAGAAGAATGTATTGAGTTTAGCCGAGGTGCCGATGTTTTATTGTGTGAGTGTAATTTTTATGGCCATCAAAATGGAAAGTCAGCCGGCCATATGAACAGTCTGGAGTCTGGCAGACTAGCGGCCGATGCTGGTGTTAAGCAATTAATACTTACACACCTCCCGCATTACGGAAATTTATCTGATTTACTTAGTGAAGCATCGGGTGAATTTACTGGTATAATTAAACTTGCAGAGGAATTCCAAACTATTTCACTATAAGGGGGATCTTACTTGTATGTTATTTATCAATAATAAAGGTATAACAGATCCACGCATTAATCTTGCAATTGAAGAGTATGCGCTGAAAAATCTTGATATTAATGAGACATACCTGCTATTTTACATAAATGAACCTTCCATCATTATTGGAAAGAATCAAAACACCATTGAAGAAATTAATACTGAGTATGTTGAGGGTAATGGTATTCATGTTGTACGACGTTTATCAGGCGGCGGCGCAGTGTACCATGATCTAGGAAACTTGAATTTTAGTTTTATAACGAAGGATGATGGGGAGAGCTTCCATAATTTCCGTAAATTTACTGAGCCCGTTATTAGGGCACTGCAAAAATTAGGGGTAAATGCGGAGCTTAGCGGAAGAAATGATATTGAAGTCGAAGGTAGAAAGATTTCTGGAAATGCTCAATTTTCAACAAAGGGCAGGATGTTCAGTCATGGAACACTTTTATTTGATTCAGAAATGGACCATGTCGTCTCTGCTCTAAAGGTGAAGAAAGATAAGATTGAATCAAAGGGAATTAAATCTGTCCGCAGCCGGGTAGCCAATATATCTGAATTTCTAACGGAAAAAATTACGATTGAGGAATTTCGCTCCTTAATTCTAACATATATTTTTGAAGGAGCCGAAGAAATTTCTGAGTATGTGCTTACCGAAGAGGATTGGGAGAAAATTCACCAACTTTCAAAGGAACGCTACCAAAATTGGGAGTGGAACTTCGGGAAATCACCAAAATTCAATCTGAAGCATTCACACCGCTTTCCTGTTGGTTCTATCGATGTCCGTTTGGAAGTTAATAAAGGAACGATTGAGAATTGCAAAATCTATGGCGACTTTTTTGGTGTAGGTGATGTTAGTGATCTTGAAAACATGTTAAAAGGTGTTAGATATGATAAAAGTGAAATAGATAAGGCTCTCATAGGCATTGATACGACCTACTATTTTGGCAAAATTTCAAAAGATGAATTTATCAATTTAATTTATTAAGAATGAAACGCGATGTATTTTAGCATCGCGTTTTTTTATTTTTTCCATGTTATACTTGAATACATAAAATTCTTTAAATATAATATATTTAGAAAATTCATTAAATGAATGAGTATTCATTCATAAAAGGGGGAGAGTTATGAATCTATCATCACAGCTTTATCAAACAGCTAAGGACTATGCGAATAAACCAGCCTATTATTTTATGGGGCAGTCCAGTACCTATGCCGAATTGGATGGTTCGATTACAAAGTTTGCATCAGGGTTAGAAAAATTAGGGGTCAAGCAAGGGGATCATATTGCTTTATTGTTGGGAAACTCTCCACATTTTGTCATCAGCTTATACGGGGCATTAAGACTAGGAGCAACGGTTATACCCGTTAATCCAATCTATACAGCGGAAGAAATTGGCTATATCTTAAATAATGGCGATGTTAAAGCAGTTGTAGCCCTTGACTTAGCGATTCCCTTGGCTGAAAAAGTGCATACTTTGCTGCCAAAAGTTGAACATTACGTCTTTTGTGAAACGAACCCAAAGGGTATGGTACAGTCAGAATTGCAAAATCTATCAGTGTTTCCAAAATTGAAATCGTTTACAGATGTATTAGCGCTCGGTGATTTAAGCTTTAAGGGTCCTGAGCTAAATGACGATGATACAGCCATTATTCTCTATACTTCAGGAACAACAGGAATACCAAAGGGAGCCATGCTGACCCATAAGAATTTATATAGCAATGCTAATGATGTTGGGGAATATTTAAAAATGAACAACGATGACCGGGTTATCACAACTCTGCCAATGTTCCATGTTTTTTGCTTAACGGTAGCCTTGAATGCACCATTATTGAACGGTGCGACACTATTGATTGCCCCAAGGTTCAGCCCTAAGGAAATTTTTAGTCTTGCAAAAGAATTTCAAGCTACTGTTTTTGCAGGCGTCCCAACTATGTATAATTTCCTTTATCAACTTCCAGAGGGGAGCCCAGGTGATTTAAAAACATTGCGTTTATGTATTTCTGGGGGTGCATCAATGCCAGTTGCCCTTTTAAAGAATTTTGAGCAGAAATTTAATGTTTTAGTTTCTGAAGGATACGGCTTATCTGAGGCATCCCCGGTAACATGCTTTAACCCACTGGATCGTCCACGGAAGCCTGGTTCGATTGGAACTACTATTGTTAATGTAGAAAACAAGGTGGTGAACGAGCTGGGTGAAGAGGTGCCTTTTGGAGAGGCTGGGGAGTTAATCGTTCGTGGTCCTAATGTAATGAAAGGCTATTATAAAATGCCAGAGGAAACGGCAGCTACAATTAAGAATGGATGGCTTTATACTGGTGATATAGCTAGAATGGATGAAGATGGCTATTTTTATATTGTCGATCGGAAAAAAGATTTAATTATTGTTGGCGGATATAATGTTTATCCGCGTGAGGTAGAGGAAGTCATCTATAATCACGAGGATGTTGTAGAAGCAGCGGTTCTCGGTGTTCCTGATCCTAATCAGGGAGAAGCCGTAAAAGCTTTTGTTGTTAGTAAAAATCCTGAGCTTACACCTGAACGATTACTTGAGTATTGTAAAGAACACTTGGCTAAATATAAAGTTCCATCATCAATTGAATTTTTAGATGAGCTTCCAAAGAATACAACTGGGAAAATATTAAGACGTGCATTAAAAACACAACTAACAGAAACGGCAGTAAAATAATATATTTTTTAAAATAAAGGCAGGCTTTTGGCTTGCCTTTTTCGAATTTTTAAAGAGGATTAAAAAGGAGTGGAAGTTATGGAGCAAATTTTAGTGAATTTAGAGAATCATATTGCCGTTGTTACGATTAATCGTGCGGAAGCACTAAATGCTTTCAATTATGAAACTTTACTTGAGCTGCAAAGAAAGGTAGAAGACATTCGTATCAATCCAGAAATCCGCGCTGTTATTTTTAGAGGAGCGGGGGAAAAAGCCTTTAGTGTGGGGGCTGATTTAAAAGAGCGAAAAAACCTTACCGATGAACAAGTAAAACGAAATTTATACAAAATTAATGAGGTTTTTAATGCTATTGATCAACTGCCGCAGCCGACTGTAGCTGCTATTAACGGCTTTGCCTTTGGCGGTGGAATGGAACTCGCCCTTGCCTGCGATTTTCGCATTGCTGCAAATGTTGCAATAATGGGATTAACGGAGACAAGTCTAGCGATTATACCTGGTGCAGGAGGAACTCAGCGCCTGCCAAGATTAATTGGTCAAGCCAAAGCGTTGGAGCTCATTTTAACCGCACGCAGGCTTACTGCTGACGAGGCGTTTAGTTATGGGTTATTGACAAAGGTTGTTGAGTGGAAACAGCTCCTCTCAGAAAGTATCGCTTTTTGTTCCGGGCTGCTAGCAAATGGGCCAGTAGCTTTACAGCAAGCGAAATTTGCAATCAAAAATGGTATGAATACTGATCTAAGCACTGGTCTGCAAATCGAGCAAAAAGCCTATGAGGTGACGCTTCCAACTGAAGATCGGATAGAAGCTTTGCAGGCCTTCGCTGAGAAAAGAAAACCAGTATTTAAAGGCAAATAAACATGGCAGCCTGCCATGTTTTTTTATGTTTATTAATTTCTAAAAATTTGCTAAAATTTATTCTTAATTGTGTGTTTGAAACAAGGGGGGAATAAAGTTGGCAGATTTGGCATTAGGCAAGGAATCATCAGATTTTAAAAAAGGGCTTCAAGCAGGAATCAGTATCGGGATTGGCTATTTTCCGATTGCACTGACTTTTGGTCTCCTCGCAAAAACTTCGGGGCTATCAATTTATGAAACAGTATTAATGAGTCTTATTGTGTTTGCCGGCGCATCTCAATATATTTCATTAAGTTTAATTGCCTATGGGACGGGGATTTTCGAGATTATCTTAACGACTTTCATCGTAAACATTCGCCATTTTTTAATGAGTACATCTTTAAATGAAAAATGTGAAGAAGACCAATTAATTAGTAAGTTAATCTATTCTTTCGGCATAACAGATGAAACTTTTTCTGTCGTCGCTACTAAAGAGGGCACTGCATCGACAGGCTTTCTGTTTGGGGTTATATCCGTTTCCTATACGAGCTGGGTTGTTTTTTCTGGAGTAGGTCATTTAATTGGAGCAAATCTTCCTCAAACCTTGCAAGATAGTATGGCTGTGGCTTTGTATGCGATGTTTATAGGTCTTTTGGTTCCTTCGATGAAAAATAATGTTAAAGTTATTGTTCTGGCGGTTTTTGGGGCCATTTTTAATTCCATTTTTACTATTGGACACATCATGGCGCAAGGGTGGTCTATTGTGACGGCAACCCTTTTATCTGCCATCCTTATTGAGTCAGCAGAAGTCATCAAAGCTAAATACAGAGGTGCTGGACATGAGAAGTGAAATCGTTTGGATGATTGTTGGAATGGGATTGGTTACCTATATTCCCCGCATGCTGCCCTTTGTTCTCTTTAAGGGGAAAGAGCTTCCCCCTTTTATTCAAGGCGTATTAAAAAATGTACCCTATGCAACACTCGGTGCATTAATTTTCCCTGCGATTATTTTTATTCAAAAAGATGATATTTGGTATGGTATTTTAGGGGCTGCTGCCGCATTTATTGCCGCATTTTTAGGAGCTAATGTCATTGTTGTTGTGCTTGGTTCTATAGCCGTTCTTGCTCTATATTCTTATTTATTGTAGCCAGTAATTTGCTGGCTTTTTTTTATGTCCAGTTCTAAATCATCGATTTTTTACTACACTATGTATAGAGAGGTTGTACACAAAGGGGGACAAAATCATGGTCAGAAAAATGGGGTTCTATGCGGTTTTGGCCTTTTGCCTATATGGGTTGTTTTTTTATTGGTATTTATTCTATCTTGCCGACCCAAAGCTGCCATTTGAATATCAAGGAACTAAAGCGGATCCTGCAACTTTTTTAAATGGCAGAGAGCTTATGTTGAGTGAAGAGTATTCAAAAATAAGAAATTTATTATTTTTCCTTTCAACGCCTTTTGAGTGGCTTTTCTATTTTCTAATTTTACTATTTGGTTTTTCCAGGGTCTTTAAGCGGTGGGCAGAAAGCTCTGCAAAGTATAAATTCTTGCAAACTCCCATCTATTTGATTTGGTTATCATTTTTTGCCTTCCTGGCCACTTTACCTTTGAATTATATAAGTTATTCTTTATCTAAAACCTATCATATTTCTACCCAGACCTTCCCGTCATGGATGAAGGATGAGCTAATTGACTTTTGGCTTAATTACGGAACATGGTTGATTATTGTACCGGTCTTATACTGGCTGATGAAAAAAAGCCAAAAGCGCTGGTGGCTATACGGCTGGCTGTTATCCATACCTTTTACTTTATTTATGATGTTCTTGCAGCCGGTTGTCATTGACCCACTCTACAATGACTTTTATCCATTAAAAAATAAAGAATTAGAGACGAAAATATTAGCACTCGCTGAAAAGGCTCATATTCCTGCCCAACATGTTTTTGAAGTGAATATGGCGGATAAAACGAATTCATTAAATGCTTATGTTACCGGGATTGGTTCAAACGCCAGGATTGTTCTCTGGGATACGACCTTGAATAAGCTGACAGACGACCAAATCTTATTTATCATGGCACATGAAATGTGTCATTATGTTGAAAAGCATATTTATTGGGGGATAGCAGGGTACTTATTAATTTCACTATTGGGTTTATATCTGACGTATAGATTTATGAATTGGACAGTTAAACGCTGGGGAAAAGAATTGAAAATCTCAGATGTTAGAGATATAAGGTCTCTCCCGTTATTTTTTATGATCATATCCATGCTGCTATTTGCGGCAAGTCCGCTGACAAATTTGGCTTCACGGTATCAGGAAACAAGGGCAGATCGGTATGCTATTGAGATGACCAAAAACCCTGAAGCTGCCATTACTTCATTTCAGGAATTGACCCGATCTGGTTTAAGCCAGGTAAAACCTCCGCTATTAGTGAAAATTTTTAGATATACCCATCCTTCCATGCTTGACCGGATTTCAATGTTGGAAGAATATCAAATAAAGAATGGAAAGTAACAATGTATATGCAGGCTGATGACTAACACTTTGTCATCAGCCTATTTATGTAAATATAGGCAAATAAATAGATATTTTCATTAGACAAGCCTTGTCCTCCTTTCATCTAATATAGAAACGGAATGAAAGGGGGTGCTATGGTGAATAATTCACCAGATATTGTGGTCATTATTTGGGAAAGAAACTCAAGTAACAGTAGAGCCCCTCGGAGAATTGTACAAGCTACTGTTATTGGCAGTGCGAATCCATGTCGGGATCTTTTAGACCGAAATGATCGTTTTTCACGTGCTCAAAGATGCTTATTAGAAAACGGCTTTGAGAGAGAATTCCAAGAGGTATTTGGAAACTTCGGGGTTTCCGTATTTGTTCGTAGTTCCTAATTGCAATACAATCAAAAAAGTGCCAGCCTGTCACGTTTAGCTGAAAGGCTGGCACTTTTTATTAATCCGAAGGCTCAAGTTCCAAATCGTTTGTTAATTTCTTTAAGCTGTCCTGATAGATGAAGAAATGACTTTTTGTCCCGATGGTCAATGGCATAGTCGATTTTTCGTAATAATTTTTCCTTTTCAACTGTTAGCTGGATTTCTGATAGGAGCATATCAATGTATAAATCCTGGACAAAATTTTCCTTCAGTCGATTTCGTTTCATGGCACCAAGTTTCATTAGTTCCGTGTATGATTTTTCACTCATGAAAATCACCTCTGATGCTTTTTTTAATTATATGGGTTTTTTTGAATAATATCATTAAATTATTTTAATTTTCAGAAACATTTTTACTTGACAGATAAAATGTGAATAATTAATAACAATTCAGAAAAGTGGAGGAATTGGAAAAATAAAAGTGGTAAGATATGGTTGAATTAGGAGTATGAAAAGGAGTTGAATGGATTGAAAGAGCAGCAAATTGAAGAATATGAGATTAGTTCATGCACCATGTTTTTGAAGCCTGTCGTTTATGGAAGTAAAATTTATTCCCAGATTTATGAAGTGGAGGATTGTTTCCTGTCTCCGTTTAAACCATTAGATATTATAAAAAATAGCTGTGATTACTTTGGTGTCGATTATGAAAGCCGGAAAAGGGGAACGCGAAAATTAACTGGTTATAATCGCAAAAACCCAATTGCCATTGAACCGACTAATCACATTTTCTTTTTTCCAACTGCATCACCTAGCATTCCTGAATGTATTTGGCTCTCACAGGCGCATATTAAGGACTACCGTCGTTCAGGGGCAAACCAAACGCTGATTACTTTCCATAATAAACAATCTTATCTTTTTCCGGTTTCATGCTCTACAATTGAAACTCAATTATTAAGAACAGCATTATTAAAATCAACCATTTTACAAAGAATTGAACTTAAGGGAAGAAAGTTAACTTACTTGCTGCACGTTCCCAAGACGTTACAAGCCTCAGAAAGTACCCATGAATATGCTGGTAAATTCTCGAAGGGTGAAGAGTAAACCGGCTAATTATTATCCTTTAACGGGACAGGTGTTTTTTTAATAAATATAGCTCCATTAATTCTTGAACTTTATTGCGAATTCTAGGATTAAAGTAATTATGGTTTTCTTCATATCCTTTATAAATAAACATGAACATTGTAAAGGCATCGTCCCGTTTTGTTTCAATTACCTGAAGATTGTTCTTTTTCATATATTGTTTTACCTCCGAGAGTTCCCTCTGGATTTCCTTCATTGTCTCCTCAATTAAATCCAAATAAGGTTTTTTTAATTTGAAGGGGCTTTTATCCACAACTTCTAAGTCCCGATTTAAGACGATTAAAACCATCGGTAAATAGATGGCTTTTTCCATGATGTCGCGATCATTCTCTGGAATCCTGGTCATTTACCACCACACCTTTCTACCTAAGAAAAGAACAAGTGTTCTTATTTTATTTTACCTAAAAGTGTCATTAAAAGCAATACTGCATTCCTTTTTAGAAAACTCGCTTAAAAGCGAGCTTTTTTATTGCAAATTTTCTCATTTTCGTGAGAAAGTTTTTATTAATAGAAGGATATCCGATAGGGGAAAATGAATTAAAGAAGAAACCTTGAAAAAGAAAATAAGGCTATAGATAGATGAACGGAAAATACATGGACGAGATAGGTGATTACATTGAGGTCTGAAAAACATCAAAAAAAGAAAAAGAGAAGATGGACGTCCATTTTGCTTGTATTCTTATTACTAATTGGCGGTGTGGCAGGATATGCTTATTATCAATTTAAGCAAGGAGTTAATCAATCTTTAAAAAAGATAAATAAAGACCAGAAGGAATCGAAGGTTGTTTATACATTTGAAGGCAAGAAGGATCAGTATGGCGACACCAATATTTTATTGCTTGGAAGTGATGCACGAGGAAAAGAAAAAGCCAGAGCCGATACGATTATGATTGCTCATTATAACGAAGATAAAGGCACCTTCAAGCTTACTTCGATTATGCGTGACAGTTATGTGGAGATTCCGGACCATGGAAAACATAAAATAAATTCTGCCTTTGCCCGTGGAGGTCCAGAATTAATGAGACAAACCATCAAACAAAATTTTGATATTGACTTGCAATATTATGCGATTGTTGATTTTCAGGGCTTTGTGCAGCTTATCGATGAAGCTTTCCCAAATGGAGTAGAAATTGATGTTGAGAAAAAAATGGAAAAGAATATTTACATGACCCTAGAGCCCGGTCTGCAACGATTAAATGGCACACAGATGCTGGGGTATGTTCGTTTTCGACATGATGCCATGGGGGATTTTGGGCGAGTAGAGCGGCAGCAAAAGGCAGTAAAAGCGATTAGAGACCAATTAAGTGGATTTCAAACCATTACAAAACTCCCAAAACTAGTTGGAGTCGTTGCCCCGTACGTTAATACAAATATGAAAACTTCTGACATGATTTTTATGGCTAAAGATTTCTTTTCTGATAAAAGAGGAAATGTTGAAACATTAAGGATACCTGTTGAAAATAGCTTTACGGAACCACGTATAGAAGGAGAGGGAGCGGTATTAGATATTGATGTCGAAAAAAATAAAGAAGCGCTTCACCAATTTATTACAAAATAAGCATCTAAAATAATGGAAATAGAATAAGGAGAAACGGATGGATTTCGAAACGATTAGAGCATGGTTTACAATTGAGAATTTGATGAATCTTATCCAGGAATATCGGGCCCTTGGTCCCATTCCTGTCATATTGCTTATTGTTATCGAAGCCTTTTTGCCGTTTCTCCCGTTATTTTTGTTTGTAATGGCTAATGCCAGTGCATTTGGACTTTGGCTGGGGTTTCTATATTCCTGGCTGGGTGCCTGCATTGGTGCGTTATTGGTATTTTCTTTAATCCGACGAAATGGACAAAAAAGGCTATTATCTTTTTTGCCTAATCACCCGAAAGTTCGAAAATTAATGGACTGGGTTGACAGGCATGGCTTCGGTCCTCTCTTCATATTATTATGTTTTCCCTTTACACCATCGGCAGTGGTGAATATTGTCGCCGGACTTTCGAAAATCAGCGTTGCTCAATATATGCTTGCGGTATGTATTGGAAAACTAGTGATGATTTTCACTCTAAGCTTTGTGGGTTATGACATTCATTCCTTGATAACACAGCCGTATCGAACGGTTATTGTATTAATTGTTATTTTCATTCTGTGGTATATAGGTAAACGAATCGAAATTAGATTGAATAAACCTTTAGAAAATGTTCATACTGGAGAAATAGATAGAATGAAAGAACAGGAGAAACGGAGGAGGAATGTCAGTGAAGATTGAATGGAGACAAGAAGGAATGGAATGGGTGAAGGCTTTTGCCATTGGTATCATCATTTTTGCTTTTATTCGAACCTTTTTCTTTTCAAATTATGTAGTCGAAGGCGAGTCAATGATGCCGACTCTTCAGGACGGAAATAAGCTGGTGGTGAACAAACTTGGATACCAAGTCGGAGAATTGCATCGTTTTGACGTAATAGTTTTTCACGCAAATGAAAAAGAAGATTTTGTGAAACGAATTATTGGATTACCTGGCGATAAAATTGAATACCGTGATGATACCTTGTACATTAACGGGCATAAGTATGAGGAGCCATTTTTGAATGTGTATAAACAAAAGTCACCTGGTGTGAAAATAACAGGCGATTTCAGTTTAAAAGAAATTACTGGTGTAGAATCCGTGCCTAACGGAAAGTTATTTGTACTCGGGGATAACCGATTAGGCAGCTGGGACAGTCGGCATTTTGGTTTTATTAATGCCCGACAAGTAGTCGGTAAAGTGGATCTGCGCTACTGGCCATTAAATGAAATGGACGTGCATTTTTAAAAATTGTATGATACAGAAAAACACGATTGCGAGATCGTGTTTTTTTATTACCAATTTTGGTATGAATCTGTCTGCGGCAATCCAAACGTTTGTACTCATATTATGATAGAATGGAAGATACAGAGTTTTCGAAGGGATAGGGAAGGAGAGGTTAATGCATGTCATTAAGAATGGTAATTGGGCGATCGGGAAGCGGAAAAACGACGATGTTTTTTGACGAAATTCATAATCAACTATTGGAAGACCCGAAAGGAAATCCCATTATTTATATTGCCCCAGAACAGATGACCTTTTTGTCTGAATACCGTTTGGCTGTAAATCCAGAGATTCGTGGAATGATTCGGGCTCAGGTTTTCAGTTTTTCCCGATTGGCATGGCGCATACTCCAAGAAACCGGTGGAATAAGCCGTGTTCATCTAAGCACTGTTGGGATGAATATGCTGATCCGGAAAATAATTGATGATCAAAAGGATCAATTAAAATTGTTCCACCGTGCTGCCGATAAGAGTGGCTTTGTTCAGCAGCTGGAACAAATGATTACAGAATTTAAGCGTTATTGTATTCGGCCAGAAGAACTTATTCAAGATTCACTAAAGTTCGGAGAATCCTCCAAAGCCCTGCAGGATAAATTGAATGATTTAGAGCTTATTTATCAAAAATTTGAGGACGAGGTTTTTGGAAAGTACATTGATTCGGAAGATTATTTTCGACTTCTTGCTGAGAAAGTCCAAGCCTCAGATTATCTTAAAGAGGCTGAGATCTATATAGATGGCTTTTATAACTTTTCGCCACAGGAATACCAGGTTATTCAGGAATTAATGAAGCATTGTAAACGCGTATCAGTCGCCTTGACAACCGATCGGATATTGTTCGATTCTGTGCCGGATGAATTGGAATTGTTCCGTTTAACTAGTGATGCCTGCTTTTCCATTAATGAAATAGCAAAAGCCAGCGGAATTGAGATCGAAAGACCAATATTCCTAAAGGAACAAAAAAAATGGCAAACGAAGTCATTAGCTCATTTAGAGGAGAAATTTGATGTCCGCCCAGCGGAAACTTTTCATGGGGAAACAACGATTACGATTTTTCAGGCAGTAAATCGCCGTGCTGAAATAGAGGGGATTGCAAGAGAAATTCGCCAATTAGTTCGAACTAAGGGGTACCGCTTTAGAGATATCGCGGTATTGATAAGAAATGGTGCGGATTATCATGAAACGGTTGAACCCGTTTTCGCTGATTATCAGATTCCTTATTTTATCGACCAGAAAAGGACGATGCTAAACCACCCTCTGATTGAACTCATCCGTTCAAGTCTTGAAGTCATTAATTCTTTTTGGCGCTACGAGTCTGTTTTCAGGGTAATAAAAACCGAATTAATTTACCCTTTGCAGGATAATCCAGCAAAAATGCGAGAGAAGCTTGATAAATTGGAAAACTATGTTTTAGCATATGGAATAAACGGCAGTAAGTGGGCGAAAAAGGATCGATGGAGTTATCGGCGAATAAGAGCTTTTGAATTGGAAACAAATGTTCAAACAGATGCAGAAAAAGAAATGGAGCAGGAATTAAATGAGTTAAAACTTATGATAACTGCTCCAATACTGCGCCTTACCCGCCGTTTGAAAAAAGCAGATACAGGAAGAAAGCTTTGTGAGGCGGTTTATTTATTCTTAGAGGAGTTAGATATTCCTGCTAAGCTGGAAAACTGGAAAATAGCAGCTGAAGAGCAAGGAAATTTAGTTAGAGCAAGAGAACACGAACAGGTGTGGAATTCTGTAATTGATTTGCTTGATCAATACGTTGAAATATTGGGAGAAGAGCCTGTTTCTTTAAAAACGTTTGCTGCCATTTTAGAAACGGGTTTTGAATCGATGCATTTTTCCCTAATTCCGCCTGCACTCGACCAAGTAATAATTGGAGATTTGGAGAAATCACGCCTGACTGAAATCAAGGTGGTTTTTGTAGTGGGCGTTAATGAAGGCATCTTGCCTGGCAAAATTTCTGGTGATGGAATTTTAGCAGACGAGGATAGAGAAATGCTATTTAATGCAGGCATTAAGGTGGCTCCTAGCAGCCGGACACGCCTGCTAGATGAGAACTTCTTGGCCTATAAAGCTTTTACAGCACCCTCTGAAATCCTATACGTTAGTTATCCCTTGGCAAATGATGAAGGAAAAGCTTTGATTCCCTCTTCATATATAAAAAGAATAAAAGATATGTTTCCAGACGTCCGAGAGGATTTCTATGTTACAGACCCTGCTGAATTAATGGATGAGGGGCAATTAGGCTTTGTATCGAATGTAACAACTGCCTTATCCTATCTTAATTCCCAGCTGCAATTAAACAAACGTCAGTATCCGATTTCTGATTTATGGTGGGATGTTTATAACTTTTACATGAAGAGCAAGTGGAAGGGACAGGCTTTTAAAGTATTCTCAAGTCTTTTTTACACAAATCAGACTGTGAAACTTTCGAAAGAAGTAGCCGATGAACTATATGGTGAAGCAATTCAGGCAAGTGTTTCCAGAATGGAACTTTATAATGGCTGTGCTTTCTCACATTTCGCCCAGCATGGACTAAAACTTCGTGAACGGCAGGTATTTCGTTTAGAGGCACCAGACATTGGGGAATTATTTCATGCTGCATTAAAGCAGATTGCCGATATCGTCAATGAACAAAATTTAACATGGGCGCAGTTAACGCGTCAGCAATGTGAGGAACTTTCAAAAGAAGCAGTTAAGACATTGGCACCTAAGCTTCAAAATGAAATCCTTCTCAGCTCGGAGCGCCATCTTTATATCAAGCGAAAATTGGAGCAAATTATTACTCGTGCTTCTCTTGTTTTAAGCGAGCATGCAAAAGTGAGTGGATTCTCGCCAATCGGTTTGGAATTAGCTTTTGGTCCGAATGGCAAGCTGCCACCTTTGTCCTTCACTTTGAAAAATGGAAAAAAGATGGAGTTAGCAGGGAGGATTGACCGGATTGACCAAGCGAAAGGTGAAGATGACCAGGTATTTTTACGAGTGATTGATTACAAATCCAGCGAAAAGGATGTCAATTTAACGGAAGTGTATTATGGTCTTGCCCTGCAAATGTTAACCTATCTTGATATTGTTATGACGCATTCAAAAGAGTTGGTAGAGATGCAAGCAAGTCCCGCTGGTGTTCTATATTTTCATGTTCATAATCCATTCATTAATACTACCAAAATGCTGACAATTGATGAAATTGAAAATCAAATCATGAAAAAATTTAAAATGAATGGGTTAATGCTGAGTGATCAAAATGTGATCCGCATGATGGACCAATCCCTTGAATCCGGCGATTCGCAAATAATTGCTGCTGGCATTAAGAAGGACGGCAATTTGTCCAAAAAATCTAAGGTTGCCAGCTTAAATGAATTCAGCAATCTCAAAAACCATATCCGTAAGTTATATGAAAATACAGGAAATGCCATTATCGATGGAGAGATTGGCATTACACCATACAAACTGAAGGATAAAACACCTTGTACATTTTGCGTCTATAAATCAGTTTGTCAATTCGATGAATCGATTGAAAACAATCAATTCAGGATTCTAACACCATATTCGAAGGAAGAGGTATTGGGATTAATACGGAAGGAGGTTGATTCAAATGAGTAATTTTGTAATACCGCCAAAGCCGGAAAACGTGACATGGACTGATGACCAGTGGAAAGCGATAATGGCGAGAGATAAAGATATTCTTGTCGCCGCAGCGGCAGGGTCAGGAAAAACTGCTGTTTTGGTCGAGAGAATCATTCGAAAAATTCTTTCGGAGGATAATCCAATTGATGTTGATGAGTTATTAGTCGTTACATTTACCAATGCTTCGGCAGCTGAGATGCGACACCGGATTGGAGAAGCATTAGAAAGAGCACTCGATGCAGATCCAAGCTCCCGCCACTTAAGAAAACAGCTTAGTTTGCTGAATAAAGCATCCATTTCAACACTTCATTCTTTTTGCATGGAGGTAATCCGGAAATATTATTATTTAATCGATGTTGACCCAGGATTTAGAATCGCGGATGAAACTGAGGCGCAATTAATCAGGGATGAAGTAATGGACGAGTTATTTGAAGAAGAATATGGGAAAGGGGAGAATGAAGTATTTTTTAAATTGGTCGATTCATTCACGAATGATCGGAGTGATTCGGCATTAATGGATATTGTTCGGTCCATTTATGATTTTGCCCGGTCCAATCCCCTCCCTGATGAATATTTACATGGGATTGTTTCTATGTATGACGTAGGCGGGATTACCAATATAGAAGAACTTCCTTTTACCCATGCGCTCCTTTTTGATATTGAATTACAGTTAGATGCAGCCAAGGAAATGATTAAAAAGGGATTGGAACTAACAAAGCTGCCAGGAGGTCCTTCCCCGAGGGCGGAAAATTTTATTGATGATTTACAGGTCATTGATACGCTTATTTTAGCTAAACAAGATTCATGGGCTGTTCTGTATCAGGCAATGCAGAACTGGTCATTTTCTACTGCCAAAAGGCTAAAAAAAGGCGAATATGATGAAAGTATGATAGAAAAGGCACAAAAGCTAAGGGAAAAGGCAAAGAAGAAAATTCAAGATATTAAAGAAGAGCTCTTTTCCCGGAGGCCGGAAAGTTTTTTCCGTGATATGGAGGAAATGCTGCCTCTAATTGAAACACTTGTCCATCTCGTTAAAGAATTTTCCGTGCGGTTTGAAAAAGCAAAAAAAGTGAAAGGTCTTGTGGATTATGCGGATTTAGAGCATTATTGCCTAGATATTTTAACTGGTCATATCTCGACAGAAGGAGTATTTTTCCCCTCTGAAGCAGCCCTCGCTTTTAGAAATCATTTTAAAGAAGTCTATTGTGACGAATATCAGGACACGAATATGGTGCAGGAAACGATTTTAAAGCTAGTAGCAAAGCCGGATGAGGTGAACGGAAACCTATTTATGGTCGGGGATGTTAAACAATCGATTTATCGGTTTCGCTTAGCCGAACCAAATTTGTTTTTAGGAAAGTATAATCGCTTCCGGCTTGATGGAGAAGGGGCAGGTCTTAGAATCGATTTAGCCCAGAATTTCCGCAGCCGAAAAGAGGTCCTCGATGCCACCAATTATTTATTTAAACAAATTATGGGTGTTAAGGTCGGGGAAATTGCTTATGACGAAGCTGCAGAATTGAAAAATGGTGCACCGTATCCCGAGGAAGATACCTATCCCGTAGAAGTTATGTTGATTGACCAAACAGCAGAAACAGCCGAATCGACTTCAGACAGCGAAGTTGAGTCCAATGATGTGGCGCCTGAATTTGATCAGGCAGATCTTGAACAGTCGCAACTGGAAGCGAGAGTAATCGCTGCCAAAATAAAGGAATTAGTTGCAGAAGGAGCACCAGTTTATAATACAAAAACAAAATCGGAACGGCCTATAATGTATCGGGATATTGTCATTCTCCTCCGTTCCATGACGTGGGCACCGCAAATTATGGAGGAATTCAAGCAACAAGGAATTCCGATTTATGCCAATTTATCTACTGGCTATTTTGAAGCTACCGAAGTGGCAATAATGCTTTCGCTGCTCAGGGTTATTGATAATCCTTACCAGGACATTCCTTTAGCGTCGGTACTGCGTTCGCCGATCGTTGGTATAAATGAAGAAGAGTTATCAAAGATTCGTATTCATCAGAAAAGGGGATCTTTTTGGGAAGCTGTTTCTGCTTTTTGCCGGAGTAGGGAAACTGAAAGTAATGAAGCTTTTTATGAAAAGGTACGCCTGTTTTATGACTCCTTAAAAGTTTGGCGGGAATTAGCACGTCAAGGCTCGCTTTCCGAATTAATCTGGCAGCTTTATCGGGACACACAGTTTTATGATTTTGTCGGAGGCCTCCCAGGTGGAAAACAAAGGCAGGCGAATTTGCGGGCCTTTTATGATAGGGCGCGGGGTTATGAACAAACCTCTTTTCGCGGATTGTTCCGCTTTTTACGATTCGTAGAACGAATGATGGAAAGAGGAGATGACCTCGGTGCAGCAAGAGCACTTGGGGAGCAGGAAGATGTTGTGAGGATCATGACGATTCATAGCAGTAAGGGATTGGAATTTCCGATTGTTTTTATGGCTGGTATGGCGAGAAACTTTAATATGATGGATATTCGAAAACCATATATGCTTGATAAGGAATTTGGATTTGCCGCAAAGTATGTCAATTCTGAAAAAAGAATTTCCTATCCGTCCCTGCCGCAAATTGCGTTTAAGCGAAAAAAGAAAATGGAAATGCTTGCAGAAGAAATGCGGGTGTTATATGTGGCCATGACAAGGGCGAAGGAAAAGCTTTACATGACAGCCACATTAAAGGAAGCGATAAAAAAGATTGAGCAATGGATAGACATGTCCACGAATCAAGAATGGCTGTTAAAGGATTATGAGCGCGCCAGCAGCACGAGTTATATTGACTGGATAGGACCGGCACTCATCCGTCATCAGAACAGTAAGATGTTAACCCCTGCTGCTGACGCAAATGGGTTTATTCCGGAGGAAATTACACAACATCCCTCCTGTTGGAAAATTTCCATTATGTCTGCAGAAGAAATAAAAAAACAGGAAGTAAATTTAGAAATAGAAGAGGACCATTACTTAGAATTGGTTCAAAAGGGAAATGTCGTTCCGGTTACATCAGCTTATTCAGAAGAAATTAATTCGAGACTGTCGTGGGAATATTTATACCCAAATGCGTCATCTCATCGCGCTAAGCAAACCGTCTCTGAAATGAAACGCCAGCGGGAGATAGCTGATGAGCAAAGTGGTACAGAACTTGTTCGCAGGATTAAAAAGCCCATTTTAAGACGGCCTAAATTTATGCAGGAAAAGTCAATAAGCCCTGCAGAGCGTGGTACTGCCATGCACATGGTGATGCAGCACGTGGATTTGACAAAGCCAATTACGAATGAGTCCGTTCTCAAGCAGCTAGGCGGGATGGTTCAGAATGAATTACTAACGGAGGAGCAAGCGGGAATTATCGACACCAATTTGATTTGTCAATTTTTTAATACAGAATTGGGGCAAAAATACTTTTCTGCTAAGTCTATTTATAGAGAAATTCCGTTTACACTTACACTGCCAGCAAATGAAGTTTATCCAGATTGGAAGGACGAGAATGAATCTGTTTTTGTTCAAGGGATTATTGACTGCATTCTTGAAGATGAGAATGGACTAATCTTAATCGACTATAAATCTGATGGAATTAATGACAGATATAAGGGCGGGTTTACCCAGGCAAGACCAATTCTTGAAAAGAGATACAGTCTTCAAATTGATATTTATTCAAAAGCTATCGAACAAATTTGGAGAAGAAAGGTTTCGCAAAGATATTTATTTTTCTTCGACGGGGCTCATATTTTGAAACTTGAATAATACAAAAATGACATAGACCAATGTAATGGTTTATGTCATTTTTAATTATTCCCCGCTATAGGCTGATCAATTAAATTAGTATCAAGAACATTGGTTCCGCTTAAACCGTTATTTGTTACAATTAATCCACCAGTATTAAATGCCCCTGAACCTGCATTAGTTTTTGAGGCGCTTTTTGGAGATATATAAACAGTATCCCCGAATTGAACAATTCCCCCGCCTACATTTACAATTTGTACTGGACCAATAATGGCTGGCATAAAAAACATCCTTTTTGGTTTTACTCCGTTAATATGATTCTACTGGTAACCTATTCGTTTATCGTTGTCCCTGTTCGTTTATTTTTCACTCTGCTTCTTCCGATCTAGGAAGAGGAAGGAGTTGTCTAATATGCTTAACTCGTGCCTCCATGGATACATGCTTACTGTTTCCAACGTGAAGAAGAGAAGAAGAAGATACGCCGATAATATCGATTGCGTTAACTTTAATTTTAGGACTTTGATTGTGAGTAAAAAAAGTAACAGCTTCAGTAATTGGCTGGAAAGGAATGGGCTCAGAAAATACTCGATAGGGGGAGAGATCTCCTTCATTCCCATAATCAATTTCTGCTTCCCTTTGAACTGCTAAAGCTCGTGACAATCCATTCACAATGCATGAATCCCCCAATTGAAAAATGGAGGCAAAAGAAAAAATCTCAACGTTTATTCTGTCCACACAAGAAGTCCGTTCAAACATAATTATCTCCCTTCCGGTGCTAAAGGAACAAACGGTCCAATGATTAACGATTCTGCAGGGGTGTCGAATGTAGACGCAAGCTGTATTGTTTCAGTATCGCCTACGAAGACTAATGAGGAACTCGCTACCCCAATAATGCGGATACTTCCTACACAGAGTTCCCTATTATAGACTTCAAAGTTCATTCTTTCCCATTCCTTTCACATGTTCTGGCAAATTGTTTAAAAATAAATGTACTCCATTTTGGATTTCCTGCTTTAACGTTTCAATGATGAGCTCCTCAAAATTGGTATGTTCTGAAGAATTGTTCCTAGTTTTATGTGTGTTTAAATGGTATTCAATTCTATTGGGAAGCTGTTTGATGATATCTTGTTTAATAAAGGATAAATACGATTCATTCGGCTGCAGGCCTAATTCTTTCTCTGTATTTTCTACTAAGAGTGGTAAATCTGTTTCTAAAAATCTATAAATTGCTTCTTCAATTTTCATTGATCGTTGCATTTGAGCTTTTGGGGCGATGGGAGTGGTTAATGATTGATTTTGTACCGCAAAGTCTTCGACATCGGATAAATCGGATGGATTTAGGCCAATGTTTAAGGTTCCTTCAAGAGTTTCGACCTTCAATTGATCAAATTTATATTCGATTTTGTCGACGTGTATAGCCTTCCTTTCATTTAATTGCTTTATTTCTTCTTTCATCTTTTTTAGAGAAGACTCCAGCGCCGCAATTCTTTGTTCTTGAGCTTGAATAGTCATTTGTAGCCATTGAAGGTATTGGTTAAAATCCTGATACATTCAATCACCTCACAATTTTCCTGTCGTTCGTACCGGCGCCTGTAAAGGGACGGCAGGGGCACTCATGGAGGTTGAAGGAAGCTGCCCAACCTTCTTTGCAGTGGGTGCAGGCCCTGTAAATCCTCCAGTATTGTAAAGATGTGCCGCCGGTTTTATGATTCCAGCGCTGCCAATTTGAAAGACAGAGGAATTGGATATTCCACTAATTCTAATAAAATGAATCTGAATGGACTGCTGGATATAAAAATTCATTGTAAACCACCCATTCATTAAGCATTAAGAGCGATTCCTTGATCGAAGACATCAGAGTCAGCTGTGTTGGTTGAGCTAATATTGTTATTAAGATGTAAGCTCTCCCCGGTATTGAAGGACCCTGCTCCGGAAAAGGTTTTGGCGGTGGAAAGAGGCATAATCTTATAAACGTCGCCAATATGGAAAACAGAGCTGCTTCCAAGTGTTATGACCTGTGCAACTCCAACAATTGCTGGCATGTTCAACACCCTTTTTTTATTAATATCTTTACATTCTATGATTGGGCGAGTGTAATGTGATTCATTAGCCCAAATAAAGTTTTTTATTGAAAAACATTAAAATGAGTCAAAATGACTATTGTTTAAGAGTGCAAATGATAGATTAGTAGGATATTCTGTGAAGTAAAATCGTACTATGATAATAGTGAGAACAGTCGATAACAAATTTACTGATTCTCGATAAAGGCAAAACTGATGAAAATCAGTGACGCAAAGCTAAAGGGGCTAAAGTGCATTAGCACAATGCCAGCCAGTTACCGAAAGAGGAGGGTCGACTGAATGGGACTATTAAAGCGCATTCAAGAAAAAAATAATCAAACAGGCGGGGGATTGAAAAAAGTATCATCTTCCGGTGGAAGTTTATCATCTACACCAAAACTTAAGATGATAACACCTTTCCATGCATTTGGGCCGATTAAATCACTTCTTTTGGATACTGATGTTACAGAAGTTTTGGTGAATGGACCAAACGAAGTGTACTGTGAGCGGAAAGGTAAAATATTATTAACATCCACTCAATTCCGAAATAACGAGCATTTAATAAGCGTAATAAAAAAAATTGGAACCACTTTTGGAAGAAAAATTGACGAAAATTCACCGATGATTGATTTTATGCTGCCAGATGAAGGGCAGGTTAGAGCCATGATTCCACCACTTGTATCATACGGCCCAATGATAACGATCACCAAAAATTCAAAAAAATTTTCTGACATGAATTAGTAACAATATCATATTAATTATCTATTTTAAAACATACTTTTTTCGATTTTTGGAACTCCCTATGGTATGATAGTTTCGGAATAAACGAAATAAACATACATAAGGAGGCAATTCGATGATTCACGCTCATATTACTTCATGGTTTTTAGCGCTAATATTATTTTTTGTGGCTCTTTCCTTACATAAAAGAGGAAAAGCAAAAGGTGCTAAAATCGTTCAAATGATCTTAAGGGTGCTGTACTTACTCATTATAGCAACAGGAATTGGGCTTCTAGCCAAATTAAACGGGATTGGAAATATTACACCAATGTATTGGTTAAAAGCAGTCGTTGGTCTTTGGATAATTGGTTTATTTGAAATGATTCTTGGCAGAGTTGCTAACCAAAGGAGAGTTTCTGCATTTTGGATTCAGTTTGTGGTGGCATTTCTGCTAGTATTATATTTAGGGTTTGTCGAATTGCCTATGTCATTTTTGAATCCATGAAATTTGTAGAAGGAAAGGCTGTCTGTTAAAGATAGCCTTTTTGTTTGCGCTTTTTTTAAGATAACCCTAGTGACAAGTTAGTTATTTACTTTTAATATTGAAATATATAGAGGGGAGAGGGTTTTGTGCTTGTAAAGGTGTTTGCTAATCTCCGGCAAATTTGCGGCGGAGTTACTGTAGAAGTTCAGCCAGATGGCGAACGGGTAATTGATGTTCTTGATAAAATGGTTGAAATGTTTCCTGATTTACAAAATGAAATTTTTTCAAGTGAGAAAGCGCTGCTTCCTTTTGTTCATGTGTATGTAAATGGAAGGAATATTATCCATCTAGATGATCTTCAAACTAAAGTAAATGAAACGGATCAATTTGCTCTTTTTCCGCCTGTTGCAGGAGGTTAAAATGCCAAATCGGGATTTAGAGTTTCGTGGGATTAGCAAGGAACATCTCGGAATGTATTTTGAAGAACTCGGGGCAAGACAGATAACTTACTCATTCCCGTTTATTTATTCTGCAGATAGCTGGGAAGGGCAGGTTTTATCGGAAAGGGAGATTTTTTTTACCCAAGTATTTAAGGTCAATGCTATCAAAATTCGCATTAGTGCTAATGATGAGAGAGAGCTGGATGATCTTATTAAAAAATATCGATATAAAACCACCAGAGCAGGCGGGTGAAAAAGGCTTCTGCAATAACTCGCAGAAGCCTTTTCATTATTAAACCGTTTGTTTTATTTCAGGATCAATAATCCCTAGTTCACGAAGCTTCTCATTTGTGGCTATGCCATCTTTCCAGCCGCGAACCTGGTAATATTCTTCTAGCATGATATCCATACGGCTTACATGACCTGCGCTGTTTCCTGATGCAGGTTCTTCAGTGAATCGTTTTGGAAGAAAGTCGTCTTCGCGTTTATCGAAGCCTGCAAGATTATTATAGTAGCGCTCAAGATTGTAAATTCTTTCTCCAGCCTTCATGACGCCCTCAGCTGTCATCGGGATACCGGTCATGGCACTATATTGTTCTGCGTAGTGTTCAGCACTTTCAGAGAAAGACGAGAACTTGCAAATGTTCATAGAGTCAGAGAAGGCAAGCATGTCTTGGAATATTTTTAATAATTCGCCTTTGCCTTCGGGCTTTAACCGGTCAGTTGGTTCAGGAATACCGGCGATTTCACTCGCGACAGTATAGCCGCGCAAGTGACAGGCACCACGGTTGCTGGTTGCATAGCCCAGACCAATTCCTTGAATACCACGTGGATCATAAGCAGGAATAGACTGACCTTTAACGGACATAGATAATTCAGGGGAGCCCCAGAGAGCAGTTGCACGCGCTGGGCCTTCAGCTAAAATACCGCCAAAGCCTTCACGATGGGCAATTTTTCTTGTTAATTCAATCATGGAATCAGCATCGCCCCAAATCAGTTCTTCTGATATAATGCCTTTTTCATAGGCTTCCATGGTTACAGAAAAAGCATGACCAAGTTCGATTGTATCTAGACCATACTCATTACAGCGATCAATTAGATAGGAAATCGCTTCAGCATTGCTTAAGAGGCAGTTTGAACCAAGGGACCAGGCAGATTCGAATTCAACGCTTTCTACTCGAGTTTTATATTTTCCATCCTTTACCTCTACTTCGATTTTACAACCTACAGGGCAGGCGTGGCAGGTATTGTTTGCCACCCGCAAATGGGTGTTTACGAATTCACCGCTGTGTTTTTCTGCTTCATCCCAATGTGTGAATTGTGAGTTTTTCGTTGGAAGGGCACCGACCTCATTGATGAGATTGGTCAATACATTTGTTCCATAAACAGATAAACCGCCCTTATTTGGAGCTGTTAGTCCGCCATCAAGGATCGCTTTTACCGCTTTTTTATTAGCTTCTTTGTAATCGCTTTCTAATTTTGCTGCTGGCATGTTTCCTTTTTGAGCTGCTTTAATAACAATCGCTTTTAACTTTTTATAGCCGGCAACTGCAGCAGTGCCGCCACGGCCTGCAGCACGATCATGCTCATTAATAAAGGATGCAAATCGAACAGTATTTTCACCGGCTTGACCAATCGTCATGACGCTAAGGTCTTCCTCACCGTATTGGTCCTTCATTGCCTTAATAAAGGCTCTTGTGCTTGTTCCCCAAAGATTTGAAGCATCCCGGAGTTCAGCCTGCCCATTTTCAATGTAAAGGTAAACTGGCTTATCGCTTTTTCCAGTGAAGATAATATTATCGACACCTGCCCACTTTAACCTTGCAGCCGTCCAGCCGCCGATGTGAGAATCAGTCACAGTACCTGTAAGTGGAGATTTTGTAACCACACAAAGTCGTCCACTCATAGAAGAACGCGATCCCGTAACAGGGCCGGTCATAATACATAGAGCGTTTTCAGCAGATAATGGTTCTACTTCGGGACCATTATCTAATACATATTTGACACCGAGTCCACGGCCGCCTATGTATTTTTTTGCATCTTCTTCATTAATCGTTCTGTAATTAACAGTGCCGTTTGTTAAATCCACAACTACTTCTTTGTTTTTAAAACCGCCAAGATTCAAATTGTTCCCCTCTTTTCTATTTTGTGATTTTATACTAATCTCTAATTATATTAGAAAAAAATCTGAGAAGTTCTTCCAATATTTATTATAACTTTTAAAAAGAAAAATTAAAATTAAAATATTTAGATAATTCGATTAGTGAGGAGAAGATTTTCATGAGCGATTTTGAACGTTATTCAAGACAGATTCTCTTTCAGCCCATTGGTGAAGAGGGGCAGCGTAAATTGCTAAAAAGCAGAGTAGCCATTGTTGGCGTCGGAGCACTTGGAACCGTGATTGCCAACCAGCTTACTCGCTCTGGGGTTGGCTATATTAAGTTAATAGATAGGGATTTAGTTGAACTATCAAATTTACAGAGGCAGATTCTTTTTGAGGAAAAGGATGCAATATTACATTTACCCAAAGTGATTGCGGCAAAGAACAAGCTAAAAGCCATTAATTCCGGTGTTACAATTGAACCGGTGATTGCCGATGTAAACCTCGAAAACGCGGAGGATTTATTAAAGGATGTCAATGTGATTGTTGATGGTACGGATAATTTTATGACGCGTTTTTTAATTAATGATGCAGCTGTTAAACACGGTATCCCCTGGGTTCATGGTGCAGCGGTCAGTTCAAGGGGGATGTTTGCAGCAATTATTCCGGGTAAAACACCTTGCTATCGCTGCCTCTTTCCACATGTTCCAACTGGAACGGGGGAAACCTGTGATACGATTGGGGTTCTTTCACCGCTTACAAGTATTATCGGTTCTTTTCAGGCAATGGAAGCGATAAAAATAATCGTTGAGGCAGAGACTAGCCCGAACCTGGAACAATTGGATATATGGTCAAATGAGTTTTTGCAGATGGATATAACAAAAGGAAGAAATCCAGATTGCCCAGCTTGTGGTAAACGGGAGTTTGAGTTTTTAGATCGGTCATCTAGGCAGCAAATAGTCTATACAACGCTTTGCGGTCGAGATACAGTGCAAATATACTTTCGTGATAAAAGAGAAATTGATTTAAAAAAATTAGGAGCAAGTTTAAAGAAAAGCGGCAAAGTACTAGCTAATGACTTTCTGCTCCGATTTTCCCCTGATGACCAAATTTCCATGGTTATTTTCAAGGATGGGCGCGTATTAGTCCATGGAACAAATGATAGTGAAAAAGCAAAATTGCTTTATGTTAGATTTATTGGAAACTAAAAAGGCTGGGATCATCCCTGCCTTTTCGTTTTATGAAATCATTTTCTCGATAATAAGTCTTTTTCCGGTATTTAAAGTGAATTCGAAGCGGTCGTTGACCTTTTCGTAGTAGAAAAAATGATGCTGAACATTGCAAATTTGCTCCTGATTATCAAAAACCATAAAATTTACGCCGTCTTTCCGGTGTTCATCCGATAAAAATGAGAGATGATTGTAGCAATAAATACAATCGTAAATGGAAAAGTTTAATGAGTTTAATGTGGTAACAAATTGGAAGAAGGCGTCATCATTAACCCCTTCTAATAGCCTTTCGAGGGAGTAGACTAAATGCTTCCGGATTCTCACCAAGTCATGGTCCCGAAGCATGGTCGCTTCTTTTCCGATTCGAATTTTCCCAGACTCATACAAAATCCCTTTTTTCCATCGATTCATCCGGAAAACTTCAATTTCCTGCTGTAGATAATCCTCCAGCATAGCTGCTTCTTCCGTCTCCTCATCAAAAAATATCCACTGATCATTAATTTGTTCCACTGTTCCCTCGGTATAGGCTCTTTGTTGAATATCGTATAGATTCATTCGTTGTTGTCGATTCATTATTAACCTCCGTACCAGATGCTTACATCATCCTTTTTAGACATCTTCCTGAAATTTTATAACAAGGTAATTTTTTTAATTAAGTATTAGTATTTAAACGCTTTTGGTATACCAAAATTTGCGATTCTGATAATGGACAAATAACCAAAAATAATGGGCTGAATACAATAAACCATAAATTGGATGTACAGTAGTTCGATTTACAGAAAGGAGAAACGTACATGTGTGGAATTACTGGATGGATTAATTATGGTATGGACGTAAGAAACGAATCAAATATAATTGAAAAAATGACCAAAACCCTGGCAAAGAGAGGCCCTGATGAAACGAACATCTGGACTGAGACACATGTAGGCTTTGGGCACAAGCGTCTTATTGTTGTCGACCCTGAAGGGGGCAGGCAGCCCATGTCCAAACAAAAGGAAAACGCAAAATTCACCATTTGCTATAATGGGGAATTATATAACACTGAAGATATCCGCAAAATTCTCCTTACTAAAGGATATTCCTTTAAAGGTCATTCTGATACAGAAGTTCTGTTAACTGCCTATATAGAATGGGCGGAAGAATGCGTAAATTACTTAAACGGGATCTATGCCTTTGCAATCTGGGATAGCAACAACGAAAAACTCTTTATTGGACGAGACAGACTAGGGGTAAAACCGCTATTTTTCGCGGAACATCATAAAGGGCTTTTATTTGCATCGGAAATGAAGGCAATCCTAGCACACCCGGAAATGAAAACCGAAGTAAGCCAAGAAGGTCTGGCTGAGATATTTGGAGCAGGTCCATCAAGATCACCTGGGTCAGGTGTGTTTAAAGGAGTTCAGGAGCTTAGGCCTGCACATGCGTTAACTTTTTCTAAAGAGGGATTAAAGATTTGGCGCTATTGGAATGTAAAAAGCGAAAAACATCAGGATAGTATAGAGGAAACTGCTGAAAAGGTCCGTTTTTTAGTAAGTGATGCAGTGACCAGGCAGCTTGTTTCCGATGTACCGTTATGTACCTTTTTATCAGGTGGTCTGGATTCAAGTATTATCACTGCCATTGCTGCTAAAGGCTTCGCAGATCAAAATAAAGGGAAACTTCATACCTATTCGATTGACTATGAAGGAAATGACCAATATTTTTCATCGAATGAGTTTCAGCCAGATGCAGACGGAAAATATATTAAAATGATGACAGATAAATTTCACACCAAGCACCGTAACAAGGTCATTTCTCAGCAGCAATTAGTTAGTGATTTAATCGAAGCGGTTCATGTAAGAGACTTACCAGGGATGGCAGACATTGATTCC
This sequence comes from Paenibacillus sp. BSR1-1, assembly GCF_030403775.1. Classification (GTDB taxonomy): domain Bacteria; phylum Bacillota; class Bacilli; order Bacillales; family Cytobacillaceae; genus Neobacillus. The sequence continues at coordinate 540,505 of NZ_JAQMWQ010000001.1, read as the reverse complement.
TCACTGCTTTGGTTTTGTAAGGAAATAAAAAAGGATTTTGTTGTAAGTCTATCCGGGGAATGTGCTGATGAAATTTTTGGAGGTTACCCATGGTTCCATCGCAAACAGGACTTGGAGCGGCCAGGGTTCCCGTGGATGCGGTCAGTGTCAGAGCGGGAAAATTTATTAAAGCCTCACTGGAAAGAAAAATTACAATTACAGAATTATTGCTTGGAACAATATCAAAAGGCAATTGCGGAAACTCCAAAATTAGAAGGAGAAAGCTTAGAAGAAGCTAAACGCCGTGAATTATTCTATATAAATATGACCTGGTTTATGACCACCCTGCTCGATCGGAAAGACCGAATGAGTATGGGGGCGAGTCTTGAAGTCAGAGTCCCATTTGCAGATCACCGGTTGGTCGAGTATGTTTGGAATATCCCGTGGGAGATGAAGATGTATCGGGGAAGAGAAAAAGGACTGTTACGGAAGGCATTTGAGGGGATTCTTCCAGAAGAAGTTCTTTACCGGAAAAAAAGTCCTTACCCCAAAACACATAATCCACAGTATACAATGGCGGTCCAGAAAGTCTTAAAAAATGTTCTGCTAGATAAATCCTCTGCCTTACATGAATTCTTTAATAAAGAGAAGCTTGAGGCAATTGTCGATTCGGGAGGGAAATCCTTTCAAGAACCATGGTTTGGCCAGTTGATGACAGGGCCGCAACTATTGGCTTACCTTGTTCAACTGCACACATGGTTTAAAGATTATAATATCAACATAGTAAATTAGAACAATAAATTGTTAGTTTAAATTTGGAATAAGGCAATGGTTGGATTAAAATAAGTGTAGGGTGGGGGCCCGTTCCCCCGCTTTTTTTATGAGGAGGATATTATAATGAAACGGATTTCAATCATTTTAATCGCAATATTGTTATTTTCATCCATTCCAGTTAGCGCTAAGGTCCAAAAAGAAAATCGTTTATGGCAGGATGAGACGGTATATTCAATCATGGTCGACCGATTTAATGACGGTGATACAAGCAATGATATAGACACAAATACAAAAGATCCGTTAGCTTTTAATGGCGGTGATATTCAAGGGATAATCGATAAATTAGATTACATACAGGATATGGGCTTTACTGCCATTCGTCTAACTCCCATTTTTGCCAATGCCAAGAATGGTTATCATGGTTATTGGGTAAATGATTTTTATAAAGTGGACGAGCATTTTGGAACGCTAGAAACCTTTCAAAAGCTTGTAAAAGAAGCACATCAAAGAAAAATCAAAGTGATTCTTGATTTTGTTACAAACAATGTAGCAGCTGATAATCCGTGGGTGAAGGATCCCAGCAAAAGCGATTGGTTTCATCCAAAACAGGAAGTTGCAGATTGGAATAATCAGGAGCAAATTGAAAATGGATGGGTAAATGGGCTGCCTGACCTAAATCAAGAAAATCCGGAAGTAAAAAAATATTTAATTGATGCAGCTAAATGGTGGATGAAAAAGACAGAAGTGGATGGATTTGGTCTGCCAGAAGTAAATCATGTTCCATTAAGCTTTTGGAAGGATTTTTCGACCGCGGTAAAAAAAGAGAAAAAAGACTTCTTCCTACAAGGAATTCCAGCAGAAAATACATCACTTGATTTAAATAAATTTCAAAGCGCTGGTATCGATAGCATGTTGGATTATAATCAAAGTGAGTCTTCACGGAAAGCCTTTGCAAATACGAATCAACCCTTACATTCAGTCTCATCGAATACTAAAAACAGGCAATCAGCTTTTCAAAATGGAACATTTTTTGATAATGAGTACACCGTCAGATTTACGAGTGACATTGTGGACCAGAGGCAGTTCCCCGGCTCACGCTGGAAAACGGCTTTGACCTATCTCTATACGACTCCAGGCATTCCGAATGTGTATTACGGAACCGAAATTGCATTAAATGGTGGAGAAATTCCAGACAATCGCCGGCAAATGAGTTTTAGAGCTGAAAAGGAGCTCATCGACTATATTACAAAGCTGGGTGAATTAAGAAATACGCTGCCTTCATTAACAAGAGGAACAATGGAGATGCTCTATAATCAAGATGGGATGTCTGTTTATAAGCGTGTCTACCAAGGTGAAACCTCCATTATTGCAATCAATAATACACGAAAATCCCAAAAGGTTACGCTGACAAAAAATCAGCTTGAAGGCGGGAAAGAGCTGCGCGGCTTACTTGGAGGAGACCTTGTTCGAAGCCATGATAATCAATATAATCTAATTATCGATCGCGATGAATCAGAAATATATGTCTTGACAAAGAAAAGTGGTCTCAACATACCACATATAGCATCGTTAATTGTTGTTTATTTATTGGTGTTCTTATTTCTTTTTTTAATTCTTAAAAGAAGAAGAAGAACGAATTAAAAACGCATCGGGGCTGTACTCCCGATGCGTTTTTTTACCCATTAACAATAGTTCCACCGTTCACGTGTATCATTTGACCGCTTACATAGGAAGAGTCGTCTGATGCCAGGAAAACATAGCTGGGTGCAAGTTCGTAAGGCTGCCCAGCCCTTCCCATAGTCGTCGTCGAACCAAAGGTTGCAACCTGATCGGCAGGAAAGGTGGAAGGGATAAGCGGCGTCCAGATTGGTCCGGGTGCAACCCCGTTTACACGGATTCCTTGAGGTGCAAGCGATTTTGCCAGTGAGCGCGTAAAGGTAACAATGGCACCTTTAGTAGCAGAGTAATCTAGTAATTGTTCATTACCCTCGTAGGCAGTGATGGAAGCGGTATTGATAATCGATGCTCCATTCTTTAAATAGGGCAGAGCCATTTTCGTCATGTAAAAGTAAGAAAAAATATTGGTCCGGAACGTTTTTTCTAATTGTGCAGAAGTAATATTCAGCAGGCTTTTTTGCGGATGCTGCTCAGCAGCATTGTTAACGAGAATGTCCAGCTTACCAAATTCAGAAATGATTTTATGAATGATATCCTTACAATAATCCTCATTTCCGATATCACCTGCATAAAGGAGGCAGCGTCGGCCCTCCGCTTCTACTAACTGCTTTGTTTCTTCCGCATCTCCATGCTCTTCCAAGTAAACGATTGCTATATCAGCGCCTTCTTTGGCAAAATAAATGGCCACTGATTTCCCAATTCCGCTGTCACCGCCGGTAATTATCGCTGATTTTCCTGCTAGCTTCCCGCCTGGCTTATAATTGGGATCAATCGATACAGGCAGTGGATTCATTTCGCTTTCAATACCAGGCTGATGATTTTGATGTTGAGGCGGGAAGGTAACTTTTGGCTGATTTTGCTTGTTGCTCATGTGTAAATACCTCCAAGTGATCATTTCACCTGTTAGTTTTCGTGTAAATCTAATGTTGAATACAATAAAAAAGGCGTCAGGATAAAAATCCTTTCGCCATGATTTTAACGGTAATTAATAAATTGAACATCTACAGTAAGATCGGCTTCGCGGACCAAGGAAATTATTTTTTGCAAATCGTCACGGCTTTTGCCGCTAACCCGTACTTGGTCATCTTGCACCTGACTTTTTACCTTAACCCCGCTGTTTTTAATAATGGTATTAATCTTTTTCGCATTTTCCTTGTCAATGCCTTGAACTAGCTTGGCTCTTTGACGTACTGTACCGCCTGAGGCTTTTTCGATTTTCCCATAATCAAGGTTTCTTACTGGAACACCTCTTTTGATTAATTTTCCGAGTAGAACATCTTTTAACTGATCCATTTTATACTCATCATCGGAAACAAGGACAAGCTCTTCTTTGTCGAGAGAAACCTCACTCTTGCTGCCTTTAAAATCGTAGCGGGTGCTAATTTCCTTCATTGTTTGCGTAATTGCATTGGTAACTTCGGAAAAATCAACTTTGGATACAATATCAAATGAGCTGTCTTTAGACATAACAAAACCTCCATTTTTATATTTTTATGTACAAATGTTTCTCTGCTAAAGTTTCCCTTTATGGGTACATTATAGTAAAATATAGCAGGCTATTACAACTTAAATAAAAGCTCCAAAAAGAAAAGGGGAGTCATATATGTCTTTAAATGAACTAATTGGTCAAACAACAACATTAACCGTAGCTAGACAATCTGAATTTGGTTATTTTTTAACGGATGGAACTGAAGATGTGTTATTACATAATAATGAAGCACATCAAGAATTAGAGGAAGGGGATCAGGTTGAGGTTTTTCTTTACGTTGACTCAGCAGGACGAATTTCTGCCTCTACAAACATTCCGGAAATCGCTGTTGGCAAATATGCATGGGTTAAGGTAACAGATATCAACCCCGATCATGGCGTTTTCCTTAACATTGGACTTCAAAAGGATATCCTGCTGGGAAGAGATGACCTCCCTTCATATAGATCGGCATGGCCCAAGGAAGGAGATTTAGTCTATATCACCTTAAGGGTTACTCGAAATTCCCTTTTGTATGCAAAGCTTGCAAGTGATCAGGTAATTCAATCTATATCGGCAAAAGCAACGAGAAATGATTATAACAAAAATATCCAAGGACACATATACCGGACAGCGAAAGTTGGAAGCTGGGTTTACACTTTGGAAGGTTTCAAAGGATTTATTCATGAGTCGCAGAGAAAGCAGGAGCCGCGTTTAGGTGAAAAAGTTGAAGGGCGAATCATCGATATTAAGGAAGATGGAACGATTAACGTTTCCTTGCTTGCCAGAAAAGAAGAATCGCAAGACTTAGATGCGGAAAGGATTTATGAATACTTGATGAGCAGAAATGGTGCGATGCCATACAACGATAAAAGTATGCCGGAGGATATACAAGAACGTTTTCAATTAAGCAAGGGTGCATTCAAACGGGCACTGGGAAAGTTAATGAAAGATGGCAGGGTATATCAGGAAGGCAGCTGGACATACGCCAAGAAAGAATAATAAGTCGATTACATATCTTTTTCAAATTAACAGAAACTACAAGTGAAGTAATTTGAAAGGGGTAAGAAAAAGATGCCGCATACATCAGATAATGATAAAAAAGCAAAAGATAATAATGCACTTCGCCATGAAAAAAATATGATGCGCGAAAAAAATCGTCAGGCCGGGAAAAATCAATACTCGAAAACGACTGATCACAAATAAAAAACAGAGCAAATCTGCTCTGTTTTTTTATGGATTTTCGTTTAAAAAGAATATGGCGATGGTACCTGCACCTGTATGAGCGCCAATAGCTGATCCAATTGAAGAAATGAAAACTTCTTTTGGATGGAACGCTTCCTCAATCATTGTTTTTATTTCTAAGGCAGTTTCTTCATTATCAGCGTGACTGATCCCGATAATTTGTTCCTGCATATTTGAACCGCGTTCCTCCATAAGCTCGATTATACGTCGAAATACTTTTTTCTTTCCCCGTAATTTTTCAATCGGAACAAGTTTTCCATCTTCTACATTTAGTATAGGCTTGATATTCAGCAATCCGCCGAGAAAGGCAGATGCTTTAGAGACTCGTCCGCCTTTTGCCAAATAGTCCAAATCTTCAACCGTAAAGAGATGCTCCATATGCTCACTTCTAAACTGTACTTCTTTTAAAATGTTTTCCTTGGCTGCATTTTCAGCAGCTAGTCTTGTTGCTTCCTTGACGATTAAACCTTGTCCAAGCGAGGCACACTTCGTATCGACTATCGTTAAATTAAAATTTGGATATTTTTCCTTCACTTGGTCAAGAATCATAACAGCGGTGGAATATGTTCCTGACAATTCGGAAGAAAAGGCTATGTAAATTCCATCTTCATTATTTTCGGCCATTTGTGTGAAAATCTCCTCAAACGTTAGGGGAGAAGCTTGTGAGGTTTTGGGAACCGATCCGCCTCGAATGGCATCATAAACCGTTTTTGGGTCAATCGTTTTTACATCTTCAAATTCCTCATCATTAATGTGGACCTTCAAGGGAATTAATGTGACATTATTATCTTCGTAGAAACTTAGAGGTAAATCGCATGCGCTGTCAGCCAGTATTTTCACCTGCATGAAGCTCACCTGCTTTCAAGCTATTATATTTAGTTTCAGTTTATCGGTTTCATCTTAAAAATACAATTATCAAATTGTCATGGTATAAAAAATAAAGGAGGGCGTTTTCTTGCTTTGGCTCCAAACTCAAAAAATCATCATTGTTGTTGCAGGTGCATTTTTAAATGCATTAGGAATGAATTTATTTCTTATCCCTGCAAATATATACTCCAGTGGGGTAGCTGGTATGGCTCAATTACTTTCAAAGGTATTAAGTGACCATACACCTATTAACGTATCAATGGGATTTTTACTTTTGTTACTGAATATTCCAGTTGCAATTCTTGGATGGATGAAAGTAGGCAGGTCATTTACTGTTTATAGCTTTCTTAGTGTTGCGCTTTCATCTTTATTTTTAGAGATAATCCCTGTTAAACAAGTATCGCACGATATATTGTTAAATGCCGTTTTTGGCGGTGTCATTGTAGCGGCAGGTGTTGGTATAACATTAAAATGGGGAGCTTCCACCGGAGGCCTGGATATCATTGCAATGGTATTATCAAGATTAAAGGACAAGCCAATTGGTCCGTATATGTTTGTGTTAAATAGTATTATCATTGTCACGGCGGGATTCCTTTATGGTGCCGAAAAAGCGCTTTATACCCTTGTTTTCTTATACACCTCAACAAGGGTGGTGGATGCTATCCATACCCGGCATGCAAAGCTTACCGCTTTTATCATTACAAAAAAAGCAGACGAAATGAAAAAAGCGATTCATGCCAAACTTGTAAGGGGTATTACTATGATTCAAGGTAAAGGAGCCTTTACGAATGAAACTCGTGAAATCATGATGATTGTTATTACCCGCTATGAGCTGTTTGATTTAGAGAGAATTATAAAAGAAGTTGATCCCAATGCTTTCACAAATATCATTCAGACAACTGGAGTTTATGGATTTTTTAGAAGAGAATAAAGGAAAAAGGAGACTAGCATGCGAACTCTTTTAAGTGTAATCCTGCTTTTCTTTTCAATAGCAACGAATACCAATGCGAACGGGGTGAATGATTTCAATTATTCGTTTTATCTTATACCAGTAGCAGATCCTGAAAAGGTGATATTTGAAATAGTAATCAAAAACGAAGGAGACCTGCCGCTCCATTTTGAATTTCCTACCTCGCAAATGATTGAAATAACAATTACCGACCAAGCCGGGGCAGAAGTGTATGTTTATTCAAAAGGAAGGTATTTCCTTCAGGCATTTCAAACCATAGTTGTAGAACCGCATCAATCGGTAAAAAGGTATGAGAAATGGAATTATCAATTTAAAGGTAAAAGGGTACCTTCAGGTCTTTATACGGTTAATGCCTGGCTTAAGCCAATAAGTCTAAATGATGAACCCATTAAAAATCGGGCAAAGCTATACCATAGTCAAAAGCTAAATGTTCCTGAAGAAAACCCTGCATTTAGGTTTGTAAGGGTGTCAGGCACCAAAGGGGATTATGTTGTTACAGGAGAAGTTAGACAAGCAAACAGGAGGCTATTTTATTCGGTGGAGGATGGCCATAAGGAGTATATAAAGGAAAAAGAGGTTGTTTTAGACGGGAAGGAAGAGTGGGGGAAGTTTAAGCTTCCGATTCAACTTCCAAAAGATAAACTTCCTGATAATGGTTCTTTGATGTTGAATCTTTATGAACGTGATAAAAATGGAACTATTATTAACATTTACCCGATAGTTTTAGAATTTATACAATAAGAAAAGCGGAAGTTCCAACTGGAAGCTTCCGCCTTTCTTATTTAAATTAAGTAATCTGTTCAAGCTCTTGTTGCATTTGTTGGAGCTGTGCTTGCTCTGCTCTAGTCGAATTAGCAAATGCCGAACTTAAGGCATTCTTTGCTTTGGCGACAGCAGAGTCAACATCAGCAGGGCTGGCAGACTTCGCCATTTCAACAAATCTTCGTGCCTCTTGGAACAATTGGTTTCCCATTTTATATTCCTCCAAGCGAGGATTCGTGCACATTGGCCATTTTCTGAGCTTCCGCTTCAGCGTAGGTCATGTGATAAGGAATACGCTCCGCATGCTTGCTGACGGTATCCTTTCCTTGCTGGACAAAGCGTTTTGATTTGTTTCGTTTACCCATTCGAATCCCTCCAATATGCTCATAGCTCAAATTGAAACAGCATTGCTGCTTCATAAAATAGTATGCACCAATCAAGATTCGTTCATTTAGGTAAACAATGGTGATTACGATTAAACTTTTAAATTTAACAAATTTGCCAAATATTGTGCAACTCCATCTTCTTCATTTGTAAGTGTAACATCATTGGCAATATTCTTCACTTTATCAATTGCATTACCCATCGCAATCCCGTGACCAGCATATTCAAGCATTTCAAGGTCATTATCTTCATCACCAAATGCAATAATTCGTTCTGAAGGTATATCAAAGTAATCGGCTGCCTTTTTCAAACCAACAGCTTTACTTAAGCCTACCTTAATAATTTCAATAACGTGCCATGGCGCTGCCCAGCTTCGATGATCGACAACTTCAGCATGTACTGCTGATAAATGGTCACGAATTGTTTTTAATTGATCTTCTTCAGTATGAATCAGCAAACTAGTAGGGGAATCCTGTAAATAATTAGCTAAATCTCCTGTTGTGATTTTAGGATTTCCAAAGTTAAATATATCGATTAGCTTTTCATCGTGGTAATGGAAGTATACATCATCTATCACTTCAGCGATTATATTATGAAAATGAAAGCTTCTGCAAGCTTCCACAATTTCCTTGGCTACTTTGACATCCAACGGTTCATGGTAAAAGCCCCATTTGGGATTTCGTGGATGATGCATAAATGCGCCATTAAAATTTACAATGGGTGTGTCTAGTTCGAGCTCCCGATAATACATTTCACTGGAACGATACGGTCTGCCTGTAGCGATCATCACGATATGACCTTCATCTCTCGCTTTTCTTAGAGTATTCTTTGTTTTTTCAGATATTGTTTTATCATCCTTTAATAATGTCCCATCCAAATCTAATGCAATTAAATGTTTTTCTGCCATATGGACTCCTTTTATTTAGGAAATATTTTATTTCCATGATACACTACGGCTATGGAAATTTTTATTTCTATAGTTTCTATGTTAACAATTTTATATCTAAAGTGTAAAAAAATTCACATTAAAAGGGTTAAAAAAACTTTATACTTGGTAAGAAAGATGAAAAGCAAAGGAAATGTGGTTTAAAATTAGCTTTTGTTATAATAAATACAAAAATAAATAGGAGTGAAGAAAATATGAATGAAGATTTAAAAGAAAATATAATGGGCGCTTTGGAATTAGTAATAGACCCTGAGTTAGGTGTGGATATTGTTAATTTAGGATTAATTTATAATCTGGAAATGGATGAAGAAGGGAAACTAAACGTTACAATGACTCTTACTACTATGGGCTGCCCGCTTGCAGGCACCATCGTGGACCAAGTGAAACGAGCATTATCAGATATCCCTGAAATTAAAGATGTTGACGTTAATATTGTCTGGAATCCGCCATGGAACAAAGAGATGATGTCACGTTATGCAAAAATTGCTCTTGGAATTAGATAAATTACTAAAAAAACAGCAGAGAGAGATCTGTTGTTTTTTTTTTTTTGCACTTTCACAAAACAGACATATTAAATGGCCAGGTTGTGAGATAGTTCACTTTTTTACCCTATAAACACCTTTATAATACAAAGTAATAAAGGCTATTTGATTTGAAATAGCTGATATTAGGAGGCGTTTCATATGGCTTTTAGCCGAGATTTTAATAAAGATCCTTTTATTGTTATTTGGGAGCTTACACGTGCCTGTCAATTAAAATGCCTGCATTGCCGCGCAGAAGCACAGTACAGACGTGATCTGCGTGAATTATCGTTTGAAGAAGGCAAAAACCTTATTGATCAAATATATGAAATGAATAATCCAATGCTTGTATTTACTGGCGGGGACCCTTTGATGCGAGAAGACGTCTTTGATATTGCAAAATATGCTGTAGAAAAAGGAGTTCGTGTTTCCATGACTCCAAGTGCAACACCGAATGTGACCAAAGAAGCAATTGAAAAGGCAAAAGAGGTTGGTCTTTCACGCTGGGCGTTCAGTATTGATGGACCGACTGCAGACGTCCATGACCATTTCCGCGGAACTGCAGGATCGTTTGATTTAACAATGGAAAGAATAAAATACTTACACGAGCTTGAAATCCCGATTCAGATTAATACGGTAATTTCTAGGTACAATATTAACTACCTTGATGAAATGGCCAAAATGGTCGAAGATTTAGGCTGTGTATTATGGAGTGTCTTTTTCCTAGTTCCGACGGGAAGAGGACAGGAATCCGATATGATTTCACCTGTAGAACATGAAAAAGTATTTAGATGGCTATATGTTCTAAGCAAACGAGTTTCCTTTGATATTAAAACAACTGCTGCACAGCATTACCGCCGCGTTGTTATTCAGCAAAAAATGCGTGAAGCAAAGGAAAAGACAGCTGAAATTAATTATTTAAGTGCTTTAACGGAACAGGGATTAACAGGTTCGATTGATGGACTCGGACGAGCTCCCAAGGGAGTAAATGACGGTAACGGTTTTGTGTTCATTTCTCATATTGGAGATGTATATCCCAGTGGTCTTCTTCCGGTAAAAGCAGGAAATGTTCGCGAGCAGCCATTAGCGGAAATTTACCGGGAATCACCTATTTTCAAATCCTTAAGAAATCCCGATGAGTATAAGGGGAAATGTGGAGTTTGCGAATTTCGGCATGTTTGCGGTGGCTCAAGATCCAGAGCTTATGCCATGACAGGAGATTACCTTGAAAGTGAACCATTCTGTGTTTACATTCCAAAAGCATTAAGGGAAAAACAGGAACAATAAAAACGGATGGGAGAAATCTCCCATCCTACTCGATATTGCAATAAACAGCTGAACAATTTTCGCAGCCAATTTCATCCTTTAAATATTGTAAATCTAAAATAGTAATTTTTCCTTTTTTTACAGAGATGATATTTTCTTTCTTTAAATCACTAAGAATTCGGTTTGTGCTTTCACGAGAAGTGCCGCAGAAATTGGCAAGTTCTTGATTGGTTAAAGGCAAGTCAATTAAAATTCCATTTCCTTTTTCAACTCCATAGCTATTTGTCATTCGAATTAAGGTTGAAAAAAGTGCTCCGCGTTTACCATTAAGGACAAGGTCGCGAAATTTTGTCTGTGTTTTTCGAAAATGGTCACTCATCCATTTCATAAATTCGAAGGCGAGTTTACTGTTTTGGAAAATTTCACTTTCGATGACATCCTTTTTAATAGCGGCAATTTCGCCTTCTTCAAGAACCTTGGCACTCAATAAATACTTTGGACTATCGGTAAAAAGAGTCAATTCACCACAAATATCATTCTCTCCGCAAATCCTTAAAGATAGCTCACGTCCGTCGGAAGTTATTTTACTGATTTGAATCTTTCCAGAAATAATTACGTAAAGTTCTTCCGCCACCATCCCTTCTTGAAATAAAAAACTATCCCTCTCACTCTTGAATCTCCGGTCTGCAAATTTAAGTAATTCCTTTATTTCTATAGAATGGGTTGGTTTCATTTGTGCTAACATAGGATTTCACCTTCTATCATATTTTTTATATAAATGTCAATTTTGGATTCGTTAGTAACATTTTATCTCAAGATTAGCCAAAAAAATGATGTAAACAATGACAATATAGTGAAAACTTACACTGAATTTTTTTCCATAAACAATTATTTCCTCCTTGTTTAACATCTGTTAAGATTAAAATAATATTAAAAAGTATTTTGATAGTGAAAAAAGTAACATTCCTTTTAGTAAAACACTGGTACACTTATGATAATTCTTGCTTTTTTAAAATAATGGAGTGGATGAAAATGGAAAAAACCATTATTAAAGATAAATTGAATCGACCGATACGTGACTTGCGTATCTCAGTGATTGACCGCTGTAATTTTCGCTGCCAATACTGTATGCCAGCTGATCAATTCGGGCCTGATTTTGAATTTCTGCCTAAGTCGGCATTATTGACATATGAAGAAATTGAACGTCTTGGGAAAATATTTGTTAATTTAGGTGTCGAAAAAATCCGCTTAACTGGCGGAGAGCCGCTGCTGCGAAAGGATTTACCGATACTTGTGAAAAAACTTTCTTCTATTGAAGGTTTAAGTGACATTGGCTTAACTACAAATGGAGTCCTGCTGCCGAAATTGGCAGGAGAGTTAAAAGCAGCTGGTCTTAAACGAGTAAATGTCAGCCTTGATACTTTAAGTGATGAATTGTTCGGACAAATCAATGGACGCGGGGTAGGCACTGGGCCGGTTTTAGAGGGGATAGAAGCAGCTAAACAAGCCGGTCTTGGCGTTAAAATCAACATGGTTGTAAAAAAAGGACTTAATGATGCAGATATTATTCCAATGGCACAATACTGTAAAAATCATGGATTGGAGCTTCGCTATATCGAGTTTATGGATGTTGGCTCCACGAACGGGTGGAAGATGGACGATGTCGTGACTAAAAAACAGATTTATCTTCTGTTAAAAGAGCACTTTGAGATAGAGCCAGTAGACCCGGCCTATTTTGGGGAAGTGGCCAAGCTTTATCATTATAAAGACACTGATGTGAAGGTTGGATTTATTACTTCTGTTTCAGAGTCATTCTGCTCCAGCTGTACACGTTCTCGTTTATCTGCAAATGGGCAGATTTTTACTTGTTTGTTTAATGGGAATGGCCATGATATCCGGAATTTCATGAGAAATGGTGCTAGTGATGAGGATATAGAAAAGCGAATTACAGCGATTTGGAATGGTCGTGACGACCGATATTCTGACGAAAGAACAGCAGAAACAAACAAAAACCGCAAAAAAATTGAAATGTCCTATATCGGTGGTTAAAAACAGCCCGCTTATGTTAAGCGGGCTGTTTTTTACTAGGCGATATATCGTGGAAATAAAATGTTGTTTTCAAGATGCACATGCATGAAGGTCAAACTTTCCAGCGCTTCTAAACGTGCGTATACTAAGCGGTATGTTCCACAAGCATCAAGAGGTAAAGTGAAATCAGAGGTTACCGCACGGATTTGTCTTAAAATCTCTCCTGCATGATCATGTTCCTTTTCAAGCTCATTAACTAAATTAATGGCTTCCTCTTTATTTTCAATGGTTCCGTCAGCTATTTTCCTAATTAACGGGAATACAATTGCTTCTTCTTTTTTCATGTGTTCAATCAATTCTTTTTTTAATTCATAAAATAATTCGTACACTTTTAATAGCTCTGGATGGTTATTTCCATGTACACGTGAAACCTTTGTCACATATGGGCTGAGCATTGTTAATTCTTCTTCTGAAGTACGATGGTAATTAGAGATAATATGATCAATAATTGTATTAGAGTCAGATTCTGTCCAAACTTCTACATCTTTTTCCTCATGCTCATATTTTTCAAAAACAATTTTTAATTCTTCAAGCAAATTGTCCATATTAAGTCCGTTTTGTGCCACAGCTTCTAAAAGTGGAATGTTTCCCCCGCAGCAAAAATCGATCCGGTTCTTCTTGAAAACATCACTTGTTTTAGGTAATTCATTCACAATATCTTTAACTAATGTAGTAGAAGTGAATGGAAAAGTCATTTATAGTTCCTCCTTAAAATAAAGGTAATTGGTTTCTGACATAAGCATACTGGAATTAAGAATAAAATTTGGTGATATGCATCACACTTTGCAAATGATTTTTTTTATTCATTAAGTTTCTATCAATTTTGTGACATTTGATATGTCTGTAAGTTTTTTGTAGGCTTATAATGATTAGGAATGAGCGAAATATATACCGTTTTTTAGAGATAGGAGCCGATTCATTTGTTTGAAAGAAGAATACCGCTTGCGATAGGGGAAGCAGTCAAAAAAATTATGAACTTTCAATTACAGGGGATAACAGAGCATGTTTTGATTGAGGAAAGCTTTGGCCGTTTTTTATCGGAGGATTTAGTGGCAACAAGTGATGTGCCTCATTTTGACAGGGCACCCTATGATGGCTTTGCTGTTAGATCGATAGACACTGCTGATGCCTCTCAATCATGTCCCATTGAAATGGAAGTAATTGATCATATTGGAGCAGGAATGGTCTCCACTAAGGTTGTCAAACAAAACCAAGCTATACGAATTATGACCGGCGCTATGATGCCAGAAGGCACCGATTGCGTTGTCATGTTTGAGGTTGCAAAGTCATATGAAAAGAATGGAATTCCACATATATTGGTTAAACGAAGCTTTAAAAAAGGTGAAAATGTTTCCTTCAGAGGTGAAGATGCAAAGAAAGGCGAAATTTTAGTTAAAAAGGGAACGCTAATTAATCCAGGAATTCAGGCAATGCTTGCAACTTTTGGGTATAAACACGTCCCAGTTGCGAAAAAACCCCTCGTTGGCCTCTTTGCAACAGGGACAGAACTTTTAGAAGTTGACGATGAATTGGTTCCCGGTAAGATTCGCAACAGCAATTCACATATGATTGCCGCCCAAATCGAACGGGCAGGAGGAACGGTTCATTATTTTGGGAAGCTGCCAGATGAATTTGATACATGCTTTGACGCAGTAAAAAATAGTCTGAATGAAGTTGATTTGTTAGTTACTACAGGAGGAGTTTCAGTTGGTGACTTTGATTACCTGCCTGAAATTTATGAAAACTTAGGGGCAGAGGTTTTCTTTAATAAAGTAGCTATGCGTCCGGGCAGTGTTACGACTGTCGCACATCTTAATGGAAAACTCCTATTCGGTCTTTCTGGTAATCCTTCCGCTTGCTATGTGGGGTTTGAATTATTTGTACGGCCAATCCTCCGAAGATGTTTATTTTCGGAAAAACCGCATTTACGAAAAGAAAAAGCTATACTAGATGCAGATTTCCCTAAAGCAAATCCATTTACACGATTTGTCCGCAGTTCTGCATTTATTCAAGACGGCAAACTTAAAGCGACACCAAGCGGATTAGACAAGTCGAATATTATTATGAGCCTTGCAGGGGCGAATTCCTTGATGATATTACCTGGTGGTACCCGAGGTTTTACAGCAGGAACAGAGATAGAGGTTCTTCTCCTTGAGGATCAGACTGGTTGTGAGTGGCCATGGTAAAACCGGTTATTTTTCAAATTGTAGGTTACCAAAATAGTGGAAAAACTACATTTATTGAAGGGTTAATCGAAGGCTTAAAAAGTAAAGGTTTAAGGTCTGCAGTAATTAAACACCACGGACACGGCGGCAAGCCTGAATTAGTGGATAATAAGGATTCTACAAAATATCTCTCAGCAGGAGCTGCTGCCTCGATTATTGAAGGAGATGGCAGGCTCCTTCTCCAAGTAGAAAAATGGGAGAACAGCCTTAAACACCAGATAGAATTAATGAGTTTTTTTGATCCGGATGTGATTTTAATTGAAGGATATAAACAAAAAAAATACCCGAAGCTTTTAATATTGAGGGATTTAGAAGACCTTTCTTTGTTAAAAAGTGTGACCAATATAATGGCTGTTGTTTATTGGAAGGAATGTATTAGAGAGCGCATTGCAGGACATATCAACATACCATGTTTTTTTATTAATGATGAAGCATCAATCACCTGGACTGTAAACTTATTAAAAAAATCGGTCAAATAAGACCGATTTTTTTAATAAGAATACCATTTAATAACTAATCAACCTTGCAAATTTCCGTTGGACAATCCTCACAATCAATCTCATTCTTCAAAAACTCTAAATAATGTATGGTGATCGTTCCTTTATCAATTGAAATAATTTTTTCTTTTCTAAGTTCACTTAATAAACGATTAACCACTTCCCTTGATGTACCGCAGAAATTAGCTAATTCTTGGTTTGTTAATGGTATTTCAAGCAATATTCCATTATTGGTATTAATTCCATAACTATTGCTTAATCGAATCAATGTTGAGTATAAAGCTCCCTTTTTTCCGTGTAAAACGAGGTCGCGAAATTTTGTTTGAGTTTTGCGATATTGCTGACTCATCCATTTAATGAATTCAAAGGAAAGGGAAAGATTTTGCGATAGTTTTTCCTCAAGAACATCCTTCATAATTACTGCAACCTCGCCACTTTCAATGACACGTGCACTTAAAAAATATCTGGAAGAAGGGGAAAATAGATTTAATTCACCGATAAAATCACCATTTGAGCACATTCTTAAGGTAAGTTCTCTCCCATCCGGAATAATTTTACTGATTTGCAAAATACCGCTTTGTACGATATAAATTTCATCCGCTGGTGAGCCTTCTTGAAATAAAAATGTTCCCTTTTCAATTTTTTTAGTATGGTGTACGGTCTCAAGGAGATGTAACAACGATACCGGCATTACTTTTACTGCCTGCATATAAAAGACCACCTTCAATGGTACGACATAAATCATTTACTTAACTTTTAATAACTGACAGTCAAGGTTGGTTACAAGATATTACTATAATTATATTGTTTACAAAGAATATTTAGCAATAAAAGTGGAATAAATTCATACAATCGTCAAAAAGTCAAACATGATTCGTTTATTTCTTAGGAAATACTGTCGAACAATGTGAAAAAATGAAAGAACTTCCTATAATGGACACTCTAGAAAAGGAAATAATAATTATGTAGACGATAAGGAGGGAAAAGAATGGGACAAAATCATCAGTTCAAATCGGGTAAAAAGGCACCAAATAATGGGGTGTATATTGAAGTGGGTGAAACTGGAGACAATGTGATTAATCCTAAAAAAATTAAACTAAAAGCTGGAGACCCGTTTCCAGAGACATCCAATGATAAACGTGTTTGGACTTATCAACAAAAACCATAACAGTTATAAAAGGTAAAAGTCATCCAAACAGGATGACTTTTTTCTTGGTCAAATTTTACTTAAAATCTGTGATTGTTTTATAATAAAAGTAATAGGTCAAAAATGGTCAATAAGGGAGTGCTAACGGTGGATATAAACCGAATGACAGAACGGTTACAAAAAGGAATAATGGATGCGCAATCTTTAGCGGTAAAAAATAATCATCAAGAGATTGATGAATCTCATTTATTCTTGGCATTAATGAATCAACCCGACAGTCTTTTTGAATCTATATTTAAGCGATTGACATTGCCATCTGAAACCATTAAGAAAAGGTTGAAAGAATCCCTTGAAAAAAAACCTCAGGTCACTGGAACTGGGGCAGAACACGGTAAAATATATGTTACAGACCGGCTTCAAAGGCATTTAGCAGCTGCCGAAGAATTCGCAAAAAAGTTTTCCGATGAATATATTTCGGTAGAGCATATCCTCTTAGCAGCAGTCTATTCAAACCAATCCGAATTGAAAAAAATCATTCAATCTTTTGACCATACACCTGAAGGTATTTTAAAAGCAATAAAAGAAATAAGGGGGAACCAAAGAGTGACATCACAGAATCCAGAAGCAGGATATGATGCTTTGAAAAAATATGGCAGGGACTTGGTTGCTGAAGTAAGAGCGGGAAAGGTCGATCCTGTTATTGGACGGGATACGGAGATTCGAAATGTCATTCGTATCTTATCAAGGAAAACCAAGAATAATCCTGTTTTAATCGGAGAACCTGGTGTAGGAAAAACTGCAATCGTAGAGGGACTGGCCCAGCGGATTGTTAGAAAAGACGTTCCAGAAGGACTTAAGGACAAAACCATCTTTTCCTTAGATATGAGTTCGTTAATTGCTGGTGCAAAATTCAGAGGTGAATTTGAAGAACGATTAAAAGCGGTTCTGAATGAAATCAAAAAAAGTGACGGACAAATCTTACTGTTTATTGATGAAATTCATACCATTGTTGGTGCCGGAAAAACAGAAGGAGCTATGGATGCAGGCAATATGTTAAAACCGATGCTTGCCCGCGGTGAACTTCATTGTATTGGCGCAACCACACTTGATGAACATCGGAAGTATATAGAAAAGGATCCTGCTTTAGAACGGAGGTTCCAGCAGGTGCTAGTACAAGAACCAAATGTAGAAGATTCCATTTCTATATTACGTGGATTAAAGGAACGATTTGAGGTTCACCATGGTGTAAAAATTCATGACCATGCTTTAGTTGCTGCAGCTACTTTATCTGACCGATATATAACTGATCGTTTCCTGCCGGACAAAGCTATAGATTTAGTTGACGAAGCTTGTGCATTAATTCGCACAGAAATTGATTCCATGCCAACAGAACTAGATGAAGTAACACGCAGAGTCATGCAGTTAGAAATTGAGGAGGCTGCTTTAAGTAAAGAAAACGATGAAGCAAGCAAACTGCGATTACAATCCCTTCTAAAAGAACTGGCAGATTTAAAGGAACAGGCAAATACAATGAAGGCAAAATGGCTTGAAGAAAAGAAAAGCATTCAGACGTTACAAGAAAAAAGGGAACAACTGGAGAAACTTCGTCGTGAGCTGCAGCAAGCCGAGGACAAATACGATTTAAACCGTGCTGCTGAATTAAGACATGGTCAAATTCCGTTAGTTGAAAAAGAACTTAAAAGTTTAGAAATGGAAACGGAAAAGGAGAATCGGTTACTGCGTGAAGAAGTAACAGGTGAGGAAATTTCCCATATAGTATCGAGGTGGACAGGAATTCCGCTCTCTAAACTAGTTGAGGGGGAGAGAGAAAAGTTATTGAAACTTGAAGCAATTCTTCACGAGAGAGTAATCGGACAAAATGAAGCCGTCAATTTAGTAGCAGACGCAGTACTACGGGCTAGGGCCGGCATTAAAGATCCTAATCGCCCAATTGGATCCTTTCTATTTTTAGGGCCAACTGGTGTAGGAAAAACAGAGTTAGCAAAAGCTTTGGCGGAGTCTTTATTTGATAGTGAAGAGCATATTATTCGTATCGATATGTCAGAATACATGGAAAAGCATGCAGTATCACGCTTAATTGGGGCTCCACCAGGGTATGTTGGCTATGAAGAAGGAGGGCAGCTGACAGAAGCGGTTAGAAGAAGACCTTATTCTGTTGTTTTGATGGACGAAATTGAAAAGGCCCATCCGGAAGTCTTCAATATTCTTCTTCAGGCCTTAGATGATGGGCGTATCACAGATTCACAAGGAAGGGTAGTAGATTTTAAAAATTCCGTTATTATTATGACCTCCAATATAGGATCACAATTTTTACTCGAACGTTCTGAAAATGAAATTGAAATTACTGAAACAGCAAGGGAAATGGTGTTAGGCCAATTAAGAGTGCATTTCCGTCCGGAATTTTTAAACCGTATTGATGAAATTATCCTATTTAAGCCGTTATCATTAGGAGAAATAAAAAATATTGTCGTCAAAATGCTAAAAGAACTTCAGAGCAGATTAAAAGAACAGCATATAAATATCTCAATCAGTGAGGATGCCAAAGAATTCATCGCTGTTAACGGATATGATCCAACCTATGGTGCCAGACCGCTAAAACGTTATATCCAAAGAAATATAGAAACAAAGTTAGCTCGAGAAATTATTGGAGGAAGGGTTCATGATGGATCAAGCCTTGAAATTACGATACAAAATGAAGAAGTGACAATTTTAATAAAATAACAAGTGATTAATCCATTAAAAAAGTCTTCCATTGATGTGGAAGACTTTTTTATCGGCACTTAATGTTTTTCAACAGGCTCATTTGGTATCAAAGATGATACCACAAAAACTAAGATGGTTACAGCAATAGCTAAAATGGAACCTACTTTAACATCAAATGCAACACCATTCATTGAACTTACAACATATGTAAGCATTTGCACTAGTAAAAATAACCAGAAAAAAGTCCAAAAGAATCGCACTATTTTTCACCTCTAACCTTATTTACATCATTTTTAATATTACCATATGACTTCTAATTAATAAATGTTTATTTGATAATTCACTCATTTAATTAATTGTCTTGACATAAATGTAAATTAATAAAAATGGGCAAACTCCCTTTCATCTTTTGTGACCCATCATACAATATCGTGAGGAAATATGTAAAAGGAGATTTACCTATGGACAGTCGTAATTTTCAGATGGATACCCAATGGAATATCATTTATTACCCAGAAAAGCCTACTGGATTTGGGGTCTTAATAATTGGAGATGAACGGCATTTTGTGGACGATTGTAAAAGCTTTTGGACACAAAATGAAGGGAAGTCCGCTATTATCAACCAACTAAAAGAAAAAGGTTACACGATTTTTTCCTCAAATCTTTATGGGCGAAACTGGGGGAGCGAAAAATCGGTTGATTTGGCTCAGCGGCTTTATCAACATGTTATCCGAAGTGAAATCCTAAATAATAAAATTCATATTATAGCAGAAGGAATGGGCGCGCTGGTTGCGGTAAAGTTAATGGAAAAATTAAAGGGCTGTATTCGATCAGTCATTCTTTTAAACCCAATCATTTCATTAAAGCATCATTTAGAACAGGAAAAGGAACATAAATTCTTTTATAAAAAATTGATAAGAGAATTAGTAACAGCTCATCAACTAGAACAAAATGTACTTGAAAGTACCATCTTTAGTATGGATGATCATGTTAATCTTGATTTTGGATTTCCTGTCAAGATCATTCATGTTTTGTCTGGAGGAAAATCTTATAATCAATCAAAGCTTTATCAGAAAATTATCAAATATCCTGAAATCACTCCAACTTATATGCTGCCAGAAAAGAAACTGCAGCTTGGCAATATATGCATAAAGTTTTTTACAAGCCATGAAGCTGTTCTCTAAGCCTCCCCTTCCCCATAATGAAATAATTCCTTATTCATACGCATAGGATTCATTAAGGATAGTATGGGGAGGAAGATTTTATGGACAAGGCCATTATATTTGGTGTATATGATTTTGTCAGTTTTCATATTTGCAAAACGTTGCTAAATAAAGGAATAGAGGTTTATGGGATCAATATTGAAGATATTGACAATATTCAATATCTTGATGAAAAAAGATTTGAAGTTGGCAGAAATTCAAATTTCATTGAACATAGTCTTGTGGATTGGGAGAATAACCAAGGTGAAGGGAATAGGGATACCGTCGTTATTTTTTCATTATTTGATTCCTATATGCAAAATAAGGAAGAAATTTATTTAGAGGAGAAGGTTACTGGGCCAATTTTGAACTATATTGAGCGAAATAATTCCAATACAGAATTTGTCTTTATCCTCCCAATTCAATTGTTGGGAGCTGAGGCTGAAAAAGTTCAACGGGGTTTTTTGAATCAAGTAAAAGGATTGGTGAAAAAGACTCATTTCTTTTATTTACCTTCTATTTATGGCCCATGGCAGACCGAAACTTTTATCTTTCAACAAGTGATTATGTCAGACTTTCAACAAATAGAAATTTATTTATCGAATAGGGAATGGACAATTGATACAATTTTTGTGGAGGATGCAATCGATTCTATCTTTGAAATAATGGATATAAATGAGCAGGGAAGCTTTCTATTAGAAAGTGGAAAGAAGAATTATTGGGATTTATGCGCGTCCTATTTAAAGCTTGAACAGAATCTAATTCTTTCAAACCATGTTGAACCATTTGAAATAGATTCATCAGTTATTAAGATACAAATGAAAAAAATCACCCCGATTTCCGAATCATTTTTGAAACAAAAAAATCAAGCAGATCAGTTGAAGGGAAGCCGGTAAAACATGATACGATTCACTTTATATCCAAAAAGTGGGAGCGCAGGAAATTTATCTTTTCATTTTATTATTCAAAGGGTAGAATAAAAATTGAAAAATGAGGAATTACAGGTCCATTATTTATATCTAGATAGAATCAGTTATAGAAATGGCAGTGGTATGAAGGAGATGCATTGAATGCTAAACCGTTTCGGGATCATTCTTTTATGTCTTTTTTTACTTGGGGCCTGTGGGGTAACCCAAAAAAACTCAGGCAAATTACAAAATGTCGGCTTATTAGTGCCTGAAACGGTTAATGACCAAGTATGGGGAACAAAGGGCTTTAAAGGGATGCTAAAAATACAATCAAAATTCAATGTGGAGGTTTACTATAAAGAAGGAATGAATTCTGAATCTGTAGTTGAAAGGGCAGTAAAAGAATTTGATCAAAAAGGGGTAAATCTTATTTTTGGTCACGGTTCAGAGTATGCTGAATATTTTAATAAGATTTCAAAGGATTATCCTAAAATTCACTTTGTCAGTTTTAATGGCGATGCTAAAAAACCTAACACTACCAGTTTAACCTTTAAAGCACACGCGATGGGTTTTTTTGGCGGAATGGTTGCTGCCCATATGTCGAAGGAACAGAAAGTAGGAGTGTTGGCTGCCTATGAATGGCAGCCAGAAATAGAAGGATTCTATCAAGGAGCATTGGCAGAAAATAAAAATGCCCAAGTAAGCATAGAATACGTAGGGAATTGGGATGATGAAAAAAAAGCGATACAATTAGTCGATCGTATGATGGAAAACGGGGTCGACGTAATCTATCCTGCTGGCGATGGTTTTAATGTCCCCGTTATTGAAAGGGTCAAGGAACGAGGACTATATGTTATTGGCTATGTTTCCGACCAATCAGATTTGGGGCAATCGACGATTCTAACAAGCACGATTCAGCAGGTAGATAAATTATATGAGAAGGTTGCAGAACAATATAATAATGGTAAATTAAAAGCAGGAAATCTTTCCTTTGATTTTGAAGATAATGTCATAACCTTAGGAAAATATAGTCCGTTAGTGAGCAAGGAATTTATTAAGAAAATTAATAAGCAAATTCAAACATATAAGCAAACCGGAAAGTTACCACAATAATTTATTAAAGGGGATACATATGAACAACCAAGATAAGTCATTACAATTTATGATGATTGCGATGAAATATTTACCTGAAGCCAAGGAACAGCTGGAAAAATCAGGAGTAGAATTATCAATGGAATTAATCGAACCGTTTATGAATTTATTTACAAAGGTTATGCAAGAAGCATACGACCTTGGCCGTGAAGAAGCTCTTCAGGAAGTTAGTAAATAGTTAAGGCTCTTTTCGTAAACTTTGTTGCTTTTGGAAATTAAATATGTTCATTACTAAGTTTCTAGGCAATTTTCGCAAAAGTTCTTACGAAAAGATGCCACGAAGCTTTAGTTATGCGGGTTGGTAAATTTATACGAAAAACAACAATTGATGCGAAAATAGCCATAGTGAAAATAAGCTGCCGCTAAAAAGGCAGCTTATTTCTTTTTCCAAAATTGCTGGATAAGCGGATAGAATTTTTGAAATATTGGCTTTAAGCCCTGTACTGATTCCCATATAGCATCAATGCTCATCATGAGTTGTTCATAATCGATATCTGACTGGTTTTGATGAGAATTTAGAGAATTGCGATTGCCAAATAGCGGGGGCCTTTCATGGTGAGGTCTTCTTGAACCAAACATAAAACTGGTGAAACGGTCATGATGCGTTTCATCCTCAAAATGCGCTTGCTGCTCTTCTATGGTTGATTCCTCTTTTTCCCGATCTTCCATTACCTCTCACACACTCCTTCGAAGAAAAATGTCTCTTACCTTTAGAATATGAGCAAACTATCAAAAGGAATGTACTATAGCGGATGGGTAAAAGTAAGTAACAGTTGCTTAAATGATGTCTCATTTGATAAAATTAGTACCAAGTCATAATAATTGATATTAATCTTTGGTATAGAGAAACTTATCATATTAAAGGAGATGGAATAATGAAAGCTGGTATTGTTGGAATAGGAAGGTATTTACCAGAAAAAATTCTCACCAATCACGATTTAGAAAAAATGATGGATACCTCTGATGAATGGATCCGTACTATGACAGGTATCGAAGAGCGAAGGATTGCATCAGACGATATTAATACATCGGATATGGCCTTGTCTGCTGCCCAGAAAGCTATTCAAGATGCAGGTATAAATCCAGAAGAAATTGATTTAATCTTGGTAGCAACAGTTACTCCAGATTCACCTTTTCCATCCGTTGCCTGCAGAATTCAGGAAAAATTAGGGGCCTTTAAGGCAGCTGCCATGGATATTAGTGCAGCATGTGCTGGGTTCATGTATGGAATTATCACAGGGAAGCAGTTTATAGAAACAGGAGAATATAAAAACGTACTTGTCGTAGGGGTTGAAAAGCTTTCAAAAATTACGGATTGGAGCGACCGAAATACCGCTGTCCTATTTGGGGACGGTGCAGGTGCAGTTGTACTTGGCCCAGTATCTGAAAATCGAGGAATTCTTTCATTTGAGCTTGGTGCAGATGGGACTGGGGCAAAGCATTTATATCAAGATGAATATATCATTATGAATGGACGAGAAGTATTCAAATTTGCCGTTAGACAAATGGGCGAGAGCTGTATAAATGTTCTTGAAAAAGCAGGACTTACCAAGGATGACGTCGATTTCCTTATCCCTCATCAAGCCAATATTCGGATTATGGAAGCATCGAGACAGCGGTTAGAGCTCCCAGTTGAAAAAATGTCTAAAACAATTCATAAATATGGAAATACTTCTGCAGCATCAATACCAATTTCAATTGTAGAAGAATTAGAAGCAGGAAAGATTAAAGATGATGACCTCCTAGTAATGGTAGGTTTTGGCGGCGGCTTGACTTGGGGAGCCATTGCAATCCGTTGGGGTAAATAATAAGAGACTTTTATATAAAAATAGGGAAAAGTTAGCAGATAAAAGGAGATGTACAAATGGAAAAGCGCAGGGTCGTAGTAACGGGCGTAGGAGCAGTGACACCACTTGGAAATGATGCTGAAACAACTTGGAAAGGAATTCTTGAAGGGAAATCAGGAATTGGACCACTGACAAGAGTTAATGCAGATGAGTATCCAGCGAAGGTAGCTGCTGAAGTAAAGGATTTTAATCCAGAAGCATTTATGGATAAAAAAGAAGCAAGAAAAATGGACCGTTTTACGCAATTTGCAGTTGCAAGTGCAATAATGGCTGTAAAAGATGCGAATTTAACGATCAATGAAGAAAATTCCCACCGCGTGGGGGTTTGGATTGGTTCAGGAATTGGCGGTATGGAAACTTTTGAACAGCAATTTGAAATTTTTCAAAAAAGGGGCTATAAACGTGTAAGTCCTTTCTTCGTACCAATGTTAATTCCGGATATGGCAACGGGCCAGGTTTCCATTACACTCGGTGCACGGGGATTTAATTCATGTACGGTTACAGCCTGTGCAACCGGTACAAATTCAATTGGAGATGCCTTTAAGGTGATCCAGCGCGGTGACGCAGATGTTATGGTATCAGGAGGTGCAGAAGCGCCGATTACGAGAATGTCAGTTGCTGGGTTCTGTGCCAACACTGCCCTTTCTACAAACCCTGATCCAAATACAGCAAGCAGGCCGTTTGATAAAAATCGCGATGGCTTTGTAATTGGTGAAGGTGCAGGAATCATCGTTCTGGAAGAGTTAGAGCATGCCTTGGCACGCGGAGCAAAAATTTATGCTGAAATCATTGGTTACGGGGCAACAGGTGATGCCTATCATATTACTGCACCGGCACCAGGTGGTGAAGGCGGTGCCCGAGCAATGAAAATGGCGATTACTGATGGGGGCTTAGAGCCTAAAGATATTGATTATATTAATGCACATGGAACAAGTACAGAATATAATGATAAATTTGAAACACTTGCCGTTAAAGAAGTATTTGGCGAGCATGCTTATAAGCTTGCGATGAGTTCAACCAAATCAATGACTGGACATTTACTTGGTGCTGCTGGTGGTGTTGAAGCCATCTTTACATTATTGGCAATGAGGGACAGAATGCTTCCGCCTACAATGAATTATGTTACGCCAGATCCGGAATGTGATCTGGACTATGTAGTAAATGCGGCACGTCCATTGGAAATTAAAGCAGCCATGAGTAATTCATTAGGCTTTGGTGGTCATAACGCGACAATTGTCTTTAAAAAATACGAATAGTATACAAAAAACTCGGTCAGAATCTTCTGGCCGAGTTTTTTGTATGGCTGTGTTAAAGGACATAGTTGATTTTTAACACAGTTGATTAGAGCGGAAGGCACGAAGACTTCTCAACAACCAAGTTTAACAGAGCCTTTCGAATAATTCCCTTCCTTCTTTACGAACCTATCCTTTCTACATTCATAAAATGATCAAAAGATACGGTATTCGAGGTGAGAAAATGGGCATTATTCGAACGGATAAATGGTTAATGAATGATTTTGAACAGCCAGTAAAAATCTGTGAAAGGTTGAAACCGTATTTTAACGGGCAGACTGCTCAATCCATTTACCGCCAATTAACGAACTTTGGGATGTATGGACCATCAGGAAGTGCAAAAAGAAATTTAAATCGAATGGTTGAACAGAAAGCATGGGATCGTATTGAACGGCTGTATCAAAACTATAAGAATAAATGGTCTGGACCGGATGTACCTGTCTTTCTCTTTCCGATAGGACAATCAGGTGGATTTTTTATACGAAGGGAAGAAAGGCAAAAAGGGGGGGTTTCATTCCCTGATAAAATGTTTCTGTTTCTTTCAGATATAGAGGACCCTAAAGAAATAGAGGCACTTCTGGTACATGAATACCATCATGTTTGCCGCCTTCAAGCTCTAAACAAAAAAATGGAAGAGTATACACTGCTGGACTCAATTGTAATAGAGGGTCTGGCAGAATATGCCGTATTAAAAAATTGTGGTAAAGAGTACCTGGCAAATTGGTGCAGAATGTATTCTGAAAAGGAATTATCTATATTTTGGGATAAATATATGAAAAAGCAGTTAAGCAGTAAAAAAGATGAAAGGATTCATGACCAATTATTGTATGGAGGCGGGAGGATACCCAAGCTGCTTGGATATGCTGCAGGATATAATATTGTTGGGGGATATTACAAAACGCATCAATATTCTACAAAACTATCTTTTACGGCCCCATCATCAGAGTTTTTAGAGTGAAATACCATATGTTTAGCAAAAAAAGCCTAATAAACAAGGGCTTTTTTTTATTTTGATAAGTGTGAATATTACCAATTTTTTAAAATAATCTTGCAATTGTAACAATTCTGTAATAGAATTCTAGTTGAACACTTTAATTAAACAGAATAATTCAAAAAGTAAGAGGGTGTACTATGAGCACAAAAAAATCACTACTCAAAGAGGCACCATTGCTCGAAGTGAAAAATTTAGAAACGGCATTTGACATTGACGGAATCGATTATAATGCCGTTGATAATGTTTCGTTTAAAGTAAAACCTCGTCAAATAGTCGGAGTTGTAGGTGAATCAGGATGTGGAAAATCTGTTATGAGTCTCTCAATCATGCAGCTTCTTCCAAAAGGAAGCGGCAAGGTGAAATCCGGTGAAATCCTATTTGAAGGGTTAAATCTTGAAAAACTGACAGAATCCCAAATTAATAAAATCCGTGGAAAAGACATCTCAATGATATTCCAAGAACCAATGACCTCTCTTAATCCAGTATTTACAATTGGATATCAACTTCAAGAAGTATTATTTAATCATACAAAGATTTCAAAACAGGAAGCACGTCAAAAAGCAATAGCCTTATTAAAAAGTGTAGGGATCTCCAGGCCCGAAAAAATTGTGGATGAATATCCACATCAATTATCTGGCGGGATGAGACAACGTGTCATGATTGCTATAGCCATTGCATGTCAGCCTAAATTATTAATTGCTGACGAACCAACGACTGCATTGGATGTGACTGTACAGGCTCAAATTCTAGAACTTTTAAAAGATATTCAAGCAGTTAATGATATGTCTGTTATTCTCATTACACACGATTTAGGCGTCGTAGCTGAAATGTGTGATGAGGTAATCGTTATGTATGCCGGAAAAATTGTTGAAAGAACAGATGTAGACACTTTGTTCTATAATCCCAAGCATCCATATACGACACTTCTTTTAGGCGCTATTCCTAAAATGGAAGAAGAAGCAGAGCGACTAAGTTCCATAAAAGGAATTGTTCCTTCCCTAACAAATATGCCTAAATCCGGATGTCGTTTCGCTAATCGATGTCCAATGGCAATGCCTGAATGTCTAACCATAACCCCAGAGCTTGCAGAAGCCGATCAAGGTCATGAAGTAGCCTGTCTCCTTTTTGAAACTAGTAAACCAAGGGAAGGGGTGCAGTAATGAACACTGATACAATACATAAAAATGATGAAAAACAATCCTCTCAACCTGAAAATCTATTAGAAATTCAAAATTTAAAAACCTATTACCCAGTAAAAGGCGGGTTTTTTAAACGTACGATTGGCCATGTAAAAGCGGTTGATAATATATCATTTGAGATTAAAAGAGGAGAAACTCTTGGATTAGTCGGCGAATCTGGGTGCGGTAAATCAACCGCGGGGCGGACTATATTGCGCCTCTTAAAACCGACAGAAGGCAGTATCCTGTTTGAAGGAAAAAACATCACTCGAGTTTCTGGTAAATCCCTTCGAGAAATTAGGCAGGACATGCAGATGGTGTTTCAGGATCCATATGCTTCTCTAAATCCTATGCAAATGGTTGGGGACATAATAGCGGAACCAATTTATAACTACTCCAAGAAAAGTAAGGCAGAATTAAAACAGGAAGTAATGGATCTATTAGAAAAGGTTGGTCTCCCGCCAGAAGCCTATTTTAAATATGCCCATGAATTTTCTGGGGGACAGCGGCAGAGAATCGGAATTGCCCGAGCCCTTGCATTAAGACCAAAGCTGATTATTGCTGATGAACCAGTATCTGCCCTTGATGTTTCAGTACAATCACAGGTATTAAATTTATTAAAAGACTTACAGGAAGAATTTGAGTTAACCTTCCTATTTATTGCACATGATTTAAGTGTTGTTAAGCATATGAGCGACCGAATTGGGGTTATGTATTTAGGCAACATGGTGGAGATTGCAGATAAAAATAGTCTTTATGCTGAGCCGCTGCACCCTTATACACAGGCTTTAATTTCAGCAATTCCATCACCCGACCCAAGACAAAAGAAAGAGAGAATTATTTTAAAGGGTGATGTCCCAAGTCCTATCAATCCTCCGTCCGGATGTCCATTCCATCCTCGTTGTCCAATGGCAATGGAAGAATGCACTAAACAAAAACCTGCATTAAAGGAGGTGAAGCCCTCTCATCGGGTAGCTTGCCACCTTTACTAGAACTAAAAATTAAATTTTTATAGGGGGGAAACAAATGAAGAAAAGAAGCATGCTCATGTTAGCTGCCCTAATGCTTGTATTATCGGCATTTTTAGCGGCTTGCAGCGGCGGAGAAAAAGCTGGAACTAAGAAAAATGACAATGAGGGTAAGACAGGAGAAACATCGGAAAAACCTCAGGATGGCGGTACACTCGTTTATGCCTTGGATTCAGCTCCTGAAGGTAAATTCAACTATGCTTTTTACGGAAATCAAACAGATCAATATGTAATTGATTTCTTTGATGAGAACCTAATTGATTATGATGCGCAATTAAAGGCACAGCCGCATATTGCCTCATGGAAAACAACAGACAATAAAGTCTTTGATTTTGAAATCAAAAAAGGCGTTAAATGGCATAACGGAGACGAATTATCAGTAAAAGACTGGGAATTCGCTTTAAAAGTAATTGCTGACAAGGATTATGAAGGACCACGTTTTGATAACGTAAGAAATATTGTTGGTGCCCAAGATTACCACGATGGAAAAGCAAAAGAAATTTCAGGTATTAAAGTAATTGATGATTACCATATTCAAATTACTTTTGATAAAGCACGTGTTAATAACTTGGATAACCTTTGGACATATCCAATGAATCGTACAGAATTTAAAGGAATGGCTGTAAAAGATATGATGGGATCTGAACAGGTTCGTACAAAACCTGTTGGATTAGGTCCATTTAAAGTAACAAAAGTTGTACCAGGCGAATCTATTGAAATGGAACGTTTTGACGATTATTTCGGTGGAAAGCCTCATATCGAAAAGGTTGTAATTAAGGTTATTGACCCATCACTTTCTGTGGGAGAACTTAAAAACGGAACTCTTGATATGACTGCATTCCATCCAAGTATCATAGATCAAGTTAAAGCACTTGATAATGTAAATGCAATCACATATCCTGGCGTAAGTTATTATTATGTTGGTTTCAGATTAGGTACTTGGGATGGCGAGAAAAATGTCATGAACGAACCAAAGTATCAAGATAAGAAACTTCGTGAGGCGATGTACTATGCGATTAATCGTGATGAATGGGTAAAAGCATTCTTCTTCGGCGTAGGAAAGCCAGTTAATCGCCCAATTCCAACTAACCACTGGATTGCAGCAGATAATAAAGAATTAGATCAATATAAGTACGACCCTAAGAAAGCAAAAGAACTATTAGATGAAGCAGGCTATAAAGATGTTGACGGTGATGGCTTCCGTGAAGATCCGCAAGGTAAAAAGTTTGTTGTTAACTTCAGCCATTATGCAACACAAAACCCAACATTCGAATCACGTGCAAAAGCATTAACTCAATATTGGGAAGCAGTGGGCTTGAAGACGAAACTTACTATGACAGATGTAAATCTATATTACGATATGCTTGAAAAAGCAGACAAATCAGTGGAAGTATTCTTTGGAGGCTGGTCTACAGGATCAGATCCAGATCCAACTCCACTTTGGGGTTCTAAAGCACTTTGGAACTATCCACGCTGGGTAAATGCGGATAGTGATAAATTGCTTGACCAAGCACTAGATATAAATGTTGTCGGAACAGATTCAAATAAGCGTAAAGATCTTTATGTACAATGGCAAAAGCTGTTTATGAAAGATCTTCCTGTATTGCCAATTGCCGAGCTTGAAGAAACAATGGCAGTAAGCAAGCGCGTTAATGGTGTGAAATTCGATGTATCAGGTATGAACCGTCCAAATGAATGGTGGATTACGCAATAATTTACAACGACCTAGAGATATAGTCTAAGTTAACTGCTTAATTATATAAACTCAATCTTTATATTCGAATGGGAGGAGGTCAACTTCTCCCATTCGAACAAGATAGGGTTTTTAACTGCTAAGGTTCATCAAAGCTTAAAGACAAGGAGAATGCACATGTTAAAATATGCATTTCGCAGAATATTGGGAATGATTCCAATGCTGCTCCTTACCTCCATCATTGTTTTTTCCTTGGCAAAGTTAATGCCGGGGGATTCACTTAGTGGAGAAATCGATCCAAGAAATACAAACCCACAGTATATTGCGGAAATGCGTGAAAAGCTAGGCTATAATGACCCTATGCCACAGCAATATTTTCGTTGGGTTAGTAATTTTATCGAAGGAGATTTTGGAAAATCAACCCGATTTAAAATTGAAGTAGCTGATGTTATTGGAGAACGATTGCCTAATACGATACTACTAGGACTCACATCTATCTTAATTACCTATTTACTTGCTTTTATGATGGGTTCATATGCCGGAAGAAAACCATACACGCTTGGGGATAATCTAATTGGCGGGATTAACTATTTAGGTTTGTCCATACCATCATTTGTTGCAGGGGTATTTGCTATTTATTTCTTTTCATTTAAGCTGGGCTGGTTTCCGTCAAATGGTTCTGTTGATATCGGTGTTACCGAAGGTACATTTAATTGGTGGTTAAGCCGATTGCACCATGTATTATTACCTGCTTTTGTCCTGGGATTTTTAAATATTGCAAGTTATACACAATTTTTACGAAACGATATTATTGAAAATAGCCGAAAGGACTATGTCCGTACGGCAAGAGCGAAAGGCACGCCCGAAAGTAAAATTTATAATGTACACATACTTAGAAATTCCGTAATTCCGCTTATAACCTATTTAGGATTCGATATCGTTGCTATTATTAGCGGTGCAATTATCACTGAAACTATTTTTACATATCCTGGCCTTGGACAATTATTTTTACAATCCGTCGGGGTGAGGGATTATCCTGTTTTATTGACGTTGACAATGATGTTCTCCTTCTTAACACTATTCGGCAATTTAATCGCTGATATTTTATATGGTGTTGTAGATCCGAGAATCAGATTAGATTAGGGGGAGAAATGATGGAAATAGTTACACAAAACGAAACAAATGTTACCCATATCCCCCAGAAAAAAAGTTTATCTCCATTAGCAATTGCCAGGAAAAAATTTATCAAGAACAAATTAGCGATGACCAGCCTTATTTTTTTAGCACTTGTTGCGATTATTTCCTGCCTTGCCCCGTATATTACAACTGCTGACATTACGAAAATAAATATTGGTGAAATGGGATTAGAACCATCAAGCAAGCATTGGTTAGGGACGGATAAAGCTGGAAGGGATGTTTTTACAAGGCTGCTTTACGGCGGAAGGATCTCACTGCTAGTTGGAATCAGTTGTACAATTTTTGTCATATTTATTGGTACCTTAATTGGTTCTATTGCTGGTTATTTTGGGGGCACAGCAGATAGTTTGTTAATGAGATTTACTGATTTAATTTTAAACTTTCCTTTTCTCGTTTTTGTTATCGTTTTAAATGCCATTCTTTTTGGTAAAGTATCTGGACTATGGGTATTAATTGGAGTAATCAGTCTTCTTTACTGGGGAGGAATTGCTCGGATTGTCCGCAGTAAAATTCTTGCTGAAAAAGAAAACGAGTATATAATTGCTGCAATATCTATAGGCTGTTCACCAGCAAAAATCATCGTTAAACATCTTTTGCCCAACGTACTATCAACTATTATTGTACAAGCCACGATTACATTTGCGACAATGATTGTAGTTGAATCGGCATTAAGTTACTTAGGATTTGGGGTGCCGCAAGAGGTGCCAAGCTGGGGAAATATGCTGAATTCAGCAAATGAACCTGATGTGCTTCAGTATAAGCTGTGGATTTGGGTACCGCCTGCATTGATTATCACTTTAACCATTCTTTCGATTAACTTTATCGGAGAAGGATTAAAGGATGCCTTTAATCCAAAATCAAGAAGATAAAAATCTTCCATCAATCTACCATCCCCAGATGGTAGATTTTTTATTCTGTACTAATCATATCTGCCGTTTCATATATCTTAAGTAAAATTTAGGACATGTTCAATTTCCTGAAAAGGAATAATTTAACTTAGGTCTGCCCATACTGATTGACAAACAGTTTCTTGAAGTGAGGGGTTGTAAAATGTTATATCTTCATGATGTTTGGGTAAATTGGTTTGAAGGTGAAGAAAACGGTTATAATGTTTGTCACTTTCATGAATGGCGTAAAGATGACGGAGTGGAACTGCTTGACCAGGTTCCGCTGTTAAGAGTCGAGCCGATTCTATTTAACTATATTGAAAATGATTTGTCAGAGTTACCTCAACAACTTCTAGATGATATTTATCAAAAAGCATACTTAAGGAAAAATCATGAAAGAGTCCAACTGGATTATTGCTTTGTTGTAACTGATGGGACGGGGATATTGGCAGTAGATACAATCGGCTATAATATCCCAATCAGGAAAAGCAGGCTTATTCCAAGACAGGAACAGCTTGTATATGAAATGATTGGGACACATGATTCCCAAAAATATCATTTTTATCAACAGCCAAAAACAAAGGATTTTCATATTCTTTCTCCTGAACCAGACCTGATGACAGGGTTAACTCGTAAAGAACGACAACTAAAACAGCTGTTGTTTATGGCCCTTGATCAGCTGCTTTCTTCAAATAATGAAGCAGAGATTCGCTATTGGTTTACAGAGTGGTGCCCTGAACAGTATTCCACCATCCAAGAGTTAAATTTTGAAGAAGCTTGGGAACAGTTATTTGAAGAAGCAAAATACGGATGGTCTAAAAAGCACGAGACATTCTGTGAAAATTTAATTAAAGGACAGCCATTTTTTGAAAAACTATGGGAAATGGAGCATGGTCCAAAAGTTAACTAAAAGCCTGACCCAAAAGGTATGCACGACATATCTTTTGCGGATCAGGCTTTTACTTTTTATTTCCTCTTTCTTCCTAGGCCCATTGCTCGTTCCATTTTCTTAAGCGTTTTGAAAGCGACTGCGTTTGCTTTTTCGGCACCGCGGTCTAAAATTTCATCAAGTTCGTTTGATTCCAACAAATTGTAGTATTTTTCTTGAATCGGTTTAAAGAAATTAACAACTACTTCAGCCAATTCGCCTTTAAAATCCCCATATCCTTTACCATGGTACATTGCCTCTAGCTCTGGAATAGATTTTCCTCCCAAGATAGAGTAAATAGATAAAAGATTAGAAATGCCAGGTTTAGTTTCTCGATCGAATTTAACGATTCCTTCCGAATCGGTAACCGCACTTTTAATTTTTTTCTCCATTTGTTTTGGATCATCTAAAAGTGTAATGGAGGCTTTGTTATTTGGATCAGATTTACTCATTTTTTTCGTTGGTTCTTGAAGTGACATGATTCGTGCTCCAACCTTTGGAATACTGATTTCGGGAATTGTAAGAATGTCATTGTACTTCTTATTAAATCTCTCTGCTAAATCCCGTGTTAATTCCAAATGCTGTTTTTGATCTTCACCAACTGGAACAAGGTCTGTGTTATACAATAGAATATCAGCTGCCATTAATGGAGGGTAGGTTAACAAACTGGCGGAAACAGCTTCTTTCCCAGCTGATTTATCTTTAAATTGTGTCATTCTTTCCAATTCTCCGATATAGGCGACACATTGCATCAACCAGCCTGCCTGGGCATGTGCCGGAACTTCAGATTGTATAAACAAAGTGGCTTTGTCAGGATCAATCCCAACAGCCAGATATAATGCTGCTAAGCTTCGGATATTTTTGCGCAACGTTGCCGGATCCTGGGGAACAGTTATTGCATGCTGGTCAACAATGCAAAAAAAGCAATTGTAATCATTTTGCAATTCCACAAATTGCTTTAAAGCCCCAATATAGTTCCCAAGTGTAATCGTTCCACTCGGCTGAATACCTGAAAAAATTGTCTTCATTTTATTCCTCCTAAAATATAAATAAAAAAACCATTCATCCCCTAAAAAACAATAGGGACGAATGGTTTCGCGGTACCACCCTAATTTACTCAAAATGAGTCACTCAGTTCCAAATCAACAAATGAATTGATTTGGATCCCTTTTTAACGTAAGGAAAACGTCTAGTCCTACTAAATTTTCCAATAATGGAAGAGTTCAGAAAGAAGCTCCAAAGTCCATTCAGTAATTCATTCGTGTTTGTTTCCACCAGCCACAAACTCTCTGTAACGAAAAATAATACTTACTACTCTTTATCATCGCTTTTTAAACAGTATTCATTTACAAACATTATAAATGAATTGCATATTTATTTTCAAGTCAGCAAAAAATAATAGGCGAAGAGGGCAAGCAGCATTAAAAAACCGTTCACAAGTCCTATAAAAAGCAGCGGTTTTTGATTAACTGTTACAAGTTCTGATAATCCCGGGATTTCACTAAACTTTTTATTCCTATGTCCCCTTGAAAAGGCAAGGGTAAAGGACCTAGAAATGACATCATAAAAACCGCTATGAATTGTATATAGAAGCAATGCGGTTAGAAGAAAAGCAGCACTGATGTAAAAAGATATATTGATATAGCTTAATAAAGAAATATCATGGTTGAAGATAAAGGACAAGGAAAAAATGGCAAGTTGTGTAAACGCTACCATAATTAATTGTTTTCTGAGTCTCAATTTCACAAGCGAACCTCCAAAACATTGATTTATAAAGGAAAATATAGCTATATTATACCCGAAAATGGCTACAAGAATAAATTATAACATAGGTATTTGTAATGTTAACGTAAAGAATGTATCTAATCTGTAAATTAATTTTCAAAAAGTAATGTACAATTGGTTGAAAATATGTATAATAGAGAATGTAGTAATTTTTCAGAATAATAGAAAAGGGAGGTCTACTAGTGAAGAAATCAAAACTTTCACTACTATTAGTACTATCACTAGTTCTTAGTATGTTCCTCGCTGCTTGCTCTGGCGGTAAGGATACAAGCAAGGATACTGGCAAGGACAAGGGCACTGACAAAGGTGCAGCAACTGAGCAATTAGCAGACTCTCAAGAACTTAATGTTTTAGAATCTGCTGAAATTCCATCATTGGATAGTGTTATGAACCAAGACGTGCTTGGCGGTACAATTTTGGGAGCTATTAACGAAGGTTTATACCGTTTAGATCCAGATCAAAAAGTTATTCCTGGTGTTGCTGACGGTATGCCAACTTATAATGATGACAAAACTGTATTAACAATTAAATTGAAAAAAGAAGCTAAATGGTCAAACGGAGACCCTGTAACTGCAGATGACTTCGTGTTTGCATGGCAGCGTGCAATTGATCCTAAAACTGCTTCTCCATATGGTCCATACTTCATGATGGGCAAAATCAAAAACGCAACTGAAATTACTGAAGGTAAAGCTAAGCTTGAAGACCTTGGTATTAAAGCGATTGACCCTAATACTTTAGAAATCACTTTAACAGGTCCAATTCCTTACATTGAGTCTTACCTTACATTCTCATTGTTCTACCCGCAAAACAAAAAGTTCGTTACTGAAAAAGGCGCAGACTTTGCAAAAGATGCTGCTAACCTAGTTTACAACGGACCATTCAAAATGACTAAATGGGATGGCCCTACTGCAACTGAATGGACAGTTGAAAAGAACGATACTTATTGGAATGCAAAAGATGTTACTTTAACAAAGATTAACTTTAACGTATCAAAAGATGGTCAGGCTTCTGCTAACGCATTTACTGCTGGCGAAACTGATATCACACCTAAGCTTTCACAAGCTGCAATTCTTTCACAATTTGAAGGAACAAAAGACTTACTACGTTACCAAGAGCCATCTATCTGGTGGTTAAAAATGAATGAAAAGATTCCTGCTTTGAAAAACAAAAACATCCGTAAAGCGATCGCTTTGTCTGTTGACAAAAAAGCTTTAGTTGACGATGTTTTAGCTAACG
This sequence comes from Paenibacillus sp. BSR1-1, assembly GCF_030403775.1. GTDB lineage: Bacteria > Bacillota > Bacilli > Bacillales > Cytobacillaceae > Neobacillus. Next base: position 503,641 of record NZ_JAQMWQ010000001.1, on the reverse strand, counting down.
GTTCAATCGCGGCTGATTTCTTAGTTCCAAAAGGATTCGCTTTCTTAGATAACAAAGATTTCCGTGATACTGCTGGAACATACTTAAAGACAAATAAAGAAGAAGCTAAAAAACTTTGGGAACAAGGTTTAAAAGAACTAGGTGTTAAAGAAGTTTCTCTAGTTTATGTTGGTCAAGATACAGAAGCTGCTAAAACTACTGATGCTTTTATTAAAGACCAATTAGAAAAGAATCTTCCTGGATTAAAGCTTACTATTGAAAGCGTACCTTTCAAAATCCGTATTGCTCGTGAAGACAAAGAAGATTACGGTTTATTAATGGGTGGTTGGGGTCCTGACTACGCTGACCCAATGACTTACATGGATCTTTGGGTAACTGGCGGCGGACAAAACCACATGGATTACGGCAACCCAGAATTTGACAAATTAATCAATTCTGCTAATAAAGAATTAGCTCTTAAGCCACAAGACCGCTGGAAAGCTCTTCAAGATGCTGAAAAAATCTTGTTAGAAGATGATGCTGCAATTGCACCATTATACCAACGTTCATCTAACTTATTAGTTAATCAAAAGGTTAAAGGTTTTGCTCACCATGCATTTGGTGCAGAATATAGTTACCAGTGGATTAAAATCCTTAAAAAGTAGCTATATTTAATCAAATAGAAAGAGAGTATATTGGAAAAATATACTCTCTTTTTACCTGTGTCAGAATTGTCGAAAAACGTCGAATATTCCACTAATTAGGAGGTGTAGGCATGGCGAAATATTTATTGCAACGCGTTCTCTATATGTTAATTACACTTTTCATTGTTGCATCCGTTACATTTTTCCTCATGAAGTTAATTCCTGGAAGTCCCTTTAATAACTTTGAAAAGCTCACAGAGGTCCAGCGCAATATTTTACTTGATAAGTACAATTTAAATGACCCTGTGCCTGTTCAATATCTACACTATATGGAGAATATGGTGAAGGGGGATTTGGGGATATCCTTCCAATTTGATAATACCCCTGTTACAACACTTCTCTCAAACCGAATAGGTCCTTCCGCAACACTTGGTTTCGAAGCCATGCTTTTTGGCTCAATTATTGGTATTTTTCTTGGTGTTATTGCCGCATTGAAGCAAAACACTTGGGTTGATTATGGATCAACATTTTTGGCTGTTGTAGGTAAGTCTGTACCTTCATTCATTTTTGCTGGATTGCTGCAGTATTACGTTGCAGTTAAATGGGGATGGCTGCCAGTAATGTTCTGGAGGGGGCCGGAATACACGATCCTTCCAACGATCGCTTTAGCGATGTTCCCAATTTCTATCGCAGCTCGATTCATGCGAACAGAAATGATTGAGGTTTTAGGGTCGGATTATATTACCCTTGCAAAGGCAAAAGGTGCCAGCTTCTGGCAAATTAGCATTAAGCACGCCTTAAGAAATGCCCTAATTCCAGTAGTTACGGTTCTTGGTCCTTTGGCAGTCAGTTTGATGACGGGTTCTTTAGTCATTGAGAGAATTTTTTCAATTCCGGGACTTGGGGAGCAGTTTGTTAAGTCTATCAGTGTTAACGACTATCCTGTAATCATGGGAACAAATATTTTATTTGCTGTATTGTTCGTCGTAATTATATTAGTTGTTGATATTCTTTATGGAATCATCGACCCACGTATCCGTATTTCGGGGGGGAAAACTAAATGATCAACAAAGAAACTTTAATTTCAAAAGATATGTTTGCACCCGCCCATGTTGATCCGTCTAAAAGTGAAAAAATTGCAAAGCCAAGCCTAAACTTTTGGCAGGATTCATGGCTTCGGGTTCGAAAAAATAAGGGGGCCGTTTTTAGCCTTGTTGTGCTTGTCATATTACTTGTTATGGCATTTGTTGGTCCTATGATTACACCATATTCCTATGACACGCAAACAACAAAACATAATAATTTGCCGCCACGGATTCAAGGGCTTGAGAATGTTCATTGGCTTCCTTTTGATGGAACCTTAACAAGAAGAGATGGCTCGGAGTATAACGCCTATGAAGTACGTAAGGTAGATGCATATTATTGGTTTGGGACTGATAATTTGGGACGTGACCTTTTTGCCCGTGTTTGGAAGGGTACACAGGTGTCCTTATTGATTGCATTCATGGCTGCTTTAATTGATATGCTGATTGGGGTTTCATATGGTGCTATTTCAGGCTATATTGGTGGAAAATTGGACAGCTTTATGCAGCGGATCATCGAGGTAATTGTAGGTATTCCAAACTTAATTGTCGTAGTTTTAATGATTCTTGTCCTTAAACCAGGGATAATTCCAATTATTATCGCCTTGACTATTACGGGATGGACTAGTATGGCTCGTGTTGTCCGTGCGCAAGTATTAAAATTTAAAGGCCAAGAATTTGTTTTAGCAGCTAAAACATTAGGGGCTTCAAATGGCTCAATCATATTCAAACATATGATTCCGAATATGTTTGGCGTAATTATAATTAATACTATGTTTTCAATCCCGAATGCTATTTTCTTCGAGGCATTCCTTAGCTTTATTGGTTTGGGACTTCAAGAGCCTAATGCTTCATTGGGAACATTAGTAAATGATGGATTTAAAGCAATGATTGCGTTTCCATATCAAATGATTATTCCGTCCGTTATGATTGCATTAATAATGGTATGCTTTAACCTAGTAGCAGATGGTTTGCGTGATGCACTAGATCCAAAAATGCGTGATTAGAAGGCAGGTGAATGGTAGTGGAGAAAGTTTTACAAGTAAAAGACTTAAATATATCGTTCCATACTTTTTCTGGTGAAGTAAAAGCGATTCGTGGTGTTAACTTTGAGTTATTTAAAGGAGAAACGTTGGCCATTGTGGGTGAATCCGGTTCTGGGAAATCCGTTACCACGAAATCTATTATGCGTTTACTTCCTGAGCATAATTCAGAAATTAAAAGCGGCCAAATCCTTTTCGACGGAAAAGATTTAACTAAATTAAAAGATAAAGAAATGCAAAAAATCCGCGGTAAAGATATCTCGATGATTTTCCAGGATCCAATGACATCATTAAATCCAACAATGAAAATCGCTAACCAAATTATGGAACCGCTAATTAAACATCAAAACATGAGTAAACATGCTGCCAAGGAAAGAGCAGTAGAGTTATTAAAACTTGTTGGGATTCCAAAACCTGAGATTCGTGTCAATCAATATCCTCACCAATTTTCTGGTGGGATGAGACAAAGGGTAGTTATCGCTATTGCATTGGCATGTAATCCGAAAATTCTTATTGCAGATGAACCGACGACCGCATTGGATGTAACTATTCAAGCACAAATTCTTGAGCTAATGAAGGATTTGCAGAAAAAAATTGATACATCTATTATTTTCATCACACATGATCTGGGTGTTGTTGCCAATGTAGCCGATCGGGTTGCAGTTATGTATGGTGGGAAAATCGTTGAAATTGGAACTGCTGATGAGATTTTCTACAATCCTCAGCATCCGTATACTTGGGGATTGATCAGTTCTATGCCTGACATGGAAACAGATGATGAGGAGCTATTCTCTATTCCAGGTACTCCTCCAGATCTGTTAGATCCACCAAAGGGTGATGCCTTTGCGCCACGTAATCCTTACGTTATGAAGATTGACTTAGAACAGGAGCCGCCGTTCTTCAAGGTTTCCGACACACACTATGCCGCAACCTGGTTACTTCATCCGGATGCACCAAAGGTTGAGCCGCCTGATGCTGTTAAAAGACGTCAAAATCAGTATGTGGGCACAGGCGTAGGTGTAGGGGCAGGAACATTCCCTGGAAATAAGGAGGGAAAATAAATGGCTGAACAGAAAAAATTATTAGAGATAAAAGGTTTAAAGCAATATTTCAATGAAGGTAAAGCTAATGAAGTAAAAGCAGTAGATAATGTATCTTTTGATATTTTTAAAGGCGAAGTTATGGGCCTGGTTGGGGAATCAGGCTGTGGAAAGTCGACAACAGGCCGAACTATTATTCGTTTATATGATGCCACTGGCGGAGAAGTTTTGTATGACGGCGTAGATGTTCATGGCAGAAAATCTAAAAAGCAATTAAAAGAGTTTAATCGTAAAATGCAAATGATTTTCCAAGATCCATATGCATCTTTAAACCCAAGATTAAAAATTGCCGATGTTATTGCAGAGGGCATCGATATTCATGGATTGGCAAAATCCAAAGAAGACCGAATGAATCAGGTTTATGAACTCCTAGAAACAGTTGGATTAAATAGAGAACACGCAAACCGTTATCCGCATGAATTTTCTGGTGGTCAGCGTCAGCGTATTGGGATTGCTCGTGCACTTGCTGTTCAACCTGAGTTTATTATTGCGGATGAGCCAATTTCAGCATTAGACGTTTCTATTCAGGCTCAAGTTGTTAATCTCATGAAAAAGCTGCAAAAAGAAAAAGAATTAACATACCTTTTCATTGCACATGACCTTTCCATGGTAAAATACATTAGTGATCGTATCGGTGTTATGTATTTTGGGAAAATGGTAGAGCTTGCACCCGCGGATGAACTTTACAGAAACCCGTTTCATCCGTACACACAATCACTTTTATCTGCCATTCCAGCACCGGATCCAATCGCTGAACGGACTCGCAGACGTAAATCTTATGACCCTGCAAGTCATAATTACCAGGATAATGAATCGGTTGAATTTAGAGAAGTTACCCCTGGGCACTTCGTTCTTTGTTCTGAAAGAGAATTTAAACAATATCAAGTTCAAAGTAAACATTAAAAAAACGATCTCGACTTTGAGATCGTTTTTTCTTATGCACGCTTATGCTTTTCTGTTACCACCAACATTTTTCCATCCTGTTTGATATTTAGCACCCTGATCTGTAAATTCAGTGCGGCGTTTTCCTCCGAAGACTTTTTCTCCAAAACTGTTTGTTATGACACCCATAAGGGCTGTAATCCCAATAATTAATATAGCAACAATCGTTAAATCAGTTATGTAAGCACCCATAGAAACACCCTCCAATTTTTGCAATACAAAACTTTAATCCCTCCATTTCTATTTTAAAAGAAGTTACAACTTTAGGGAAGAGGAAAATAAACAGACACAGCTCAGAAGTTCACAGCTATAATGAATGCGTTTTCATTTCGGTCTTATAATTGAGAATGAGCCTTTTGCTTTTTTCTTTTCAATTAATCGGTAATATGGATTTTTTAAAAAATATCTTAAAAGCCCTCATATAAGAGGAAATTAGATTCGAACATTTAATGTAGTAAATAGGATTGGCTAAAAAAAACTAACGGTAATATGTAAATATTTTTGAAACCTTTAGACTAAATATTCGTCTAATATAATGGAAACGTCATTTTTCTTAATTATTAGGTGTTGAACATTTTTTGAAAAAGGGATATCCTTTTTGGAAACAGTGGTGTATAATAAATGATATAAATTCCTTATTTATAATAATTTTAATTATTTATCCTGTTTTTTTATTGTATACTTTAAAAATATCTAATTTCGTTTTAATAAATATGATTCGCAAATTAAAGAGGAGTGTGAAGATCGAATGGTAACATTATACACTTCACCAAGTTGTACATCATGTCGTAAAGCTAAATCATGGCTAGAAGAGCATGAGATTCCATACAAAGAGAGAAACATCTTTTCGGAACCATTATCAATGGAGGAAATAAAGGAAATTCTACGGATGACTGAGGATGGAACAGATGAAATCATATCCACAAGGTCGAAGACTTTTCAAAAATTAGACGTAAACCTAGATAATATGCCACTTCAAGATTTATTTAAATTAATCAAAGAAAATCCAGGTCTCCTTAGACGCCCAATTATCATAGACGAAAAACGTTTACAGGTTGGCTATAATGAGGATGAAATTAGACGTTTCTTGCCTAGAAGAGTAAGGACCTATCAATTGCGAGAAGCTCAACGGATGGTTAACTAAATATTAAGACCTTCATTGCCTGGAGGTCTTTTTTTGTATTCTAATGTTTGTTATTTTGATTAAGTTTTGTTATAATTTAAGGAATATCCTTATTTGAAAATTCCTTAAATAATTAGGCTTTTAATGGATTTTTTGATTTTGGATTTTTTTATTTCCCTTATTAGTACTTATATCATAAAATGAAAGTACAGGAGTATTTACATTTTGTAGAAATTAAATTTGAATAAACTTTTTTATTTGAGTAAATGCTAATTGGCATTATCTGCTGGGGGTATTTAGTCCCTTCAATATCGACAAAGGAAGGGAGAGATTATGTTGGAGATTGAACGTATTAACGAAAATACAGTCAAATTTTATATTTCCTATGGTGACATAGAAGAAAGAGGATTTGATCGCGAAGAAATCTGGTACAATCGCGAACGAAGCGAAGAACTCTTTTGGGAAATGATGGATGAAGTTCATGATGAAGAGGAGTTTGTCGTTGAAGGCCCGCTTTGGATTCAAGTTCAAGCTCTTGATAAGGGATTAGAGGTTCTTGTAACAAAAGCCCAGCTTTCTAAAGATGGCCAAAAGTTTGAGCTCCCTATTCCTAATGATAAATTAAAGGATTTGCCAGTAGATGAAAAACTTGAAGAAATCTTAGATCAACACTTCAGTCCAAATCATAGTGACGAAGATGAAATTTTACTCGAAGAAGAAACATTGGAGTTCATACTTGCCTTTAAAGACTTTGAAGATGTAATAATGTTATCAAAGCGCTCAGGTTTAGATAATTTAGTAACCCAGCTATTTCATTTTGAAGGGAAATACTATTTATATACTGAATTTCCGGAAGATTTATTTGAAGAAGATGAAATCGATGACCTATTAAGTCTATTGCTTGAGTATGGTTATGAAACACAACTTACGATTCATCGGATTCAAGAATATGGGAAGGAAATAATTTCTGAAGATGTTTTTGGAACTCTAAGGAAATATTTTAACTAGACATGTACCGATTTCAGTATTGAAATCGGTATTTTAGTATGAAATAAATTTGTAGCTTCTGGCAGGTGAGGACATTGAAAAACACTGTAAGGGTTGTTTGCTTTCTTTTAGTTCTATCCATACTTTTGTTTTTCTTTAAGGATCGATTGGAAAGCGGGCTTCTTGGATTCTTAAGCGTTTTAATATCGCTGTCAGTCATTTTTATTGGATTTGTCATCTTTTTAGAAAATCGTCATCCCACGCAAACCATTACATGGCTCGTCGTTTTAGGAAGCTTTCCACTTGTGGGGTTTATTTTTTATCTTCTGTTTGGACGTAATTATCGCAAAGAGAAGATGTTTAGAAAAAAGTATTTTCTTGATAAACAAGCTTTTTTAACGGTTGAAGGTGAAAATGATCCAAGAAGTGAAGAAAAACTAAATCTTTTAGGAGAACATCAGGGGAAATTATTCACTTTAGCTCAAAAATTAGGCAATAGTCCTATTTCCTTTGATACTTCTACAAAAATATTAACAAATGGAGAAGAAACGTTTCTTCATATCATTGAGCAATTAAAAAGGGCTAAGCACCATATTCATTTAGAATACTATATTGTTCGCCATGATCGGATTGGTCAGGAAATTAAAAATATCTTAATTGAAAAAGCGCAGCAGGGGGTAAAGGTTCGATTTTTATATGATGCAGTTGGTTCCTGGAAGCTTTCTAAAGCTTATATAAATGATTTAAAAAATGCCGGTATCGAAACGGTTACCTTTGGACCAGTTAAACTCCCCTTTTTAAATAATAAGTTTAATTTCCGTAATCATCGAAAAATCATTGTAATTGATGGCACAATCGGATTTGTTGGCGGATTGAATATCGGGGATGAGTATTTAGGAAGAGACAAAGATATAGGCTTTTGGCGTGATACACACTTAATGTTGAAGGGGGAAGCCGTTCGAACACTGCAATTAATCTTCCTTCAGGATTGGTATTACATGACCAATCATAGTTTTTTAACGGCTGAATACTTATCGCCGCAAATAGATTTTAAAAGTCATGGTGGAGTTCAGCTGATTGCTGGAGGTCCTGATAATGAGTGGAGTGTTATAAAAAATATCTTTTTTTCCATGATTGCATCTGCTAAAAAGTCTGTTTGGATTGCTTCCCCTTATTTTATTCCAGATGAGGATATCTTTTCAGCCATAAAAGTTGCAGCGCTTAGTGGAATTGATGTTAGGCTCCTCGTCCCGAACCGGCCTGATAAACGAATTGTGTTTCATGCCTCAAGGTCCTATTTTCCAGAACTTTTAGAAGCTGGCGTAAAGGTATACGAATATGAGAGGGGCTTTATGCATAGTAAAATTGTGATTGTAGATGATGAACTGGCATCAATTGGCACATCTAATATGGATATGAGAAGCTTTCATTTAAATTTTGAAGTCAATGCTTTCTTATTTAGGACAGAAAGTACCCAAAAGCTTGTGGCTGAATATGTAAATGACCTAAAGCATTCTAAGCAGCTTGAATTACAAACCTTTCAACAGCGGCATATTGGTTTTAGATTGCTAGAATCAACTGCGCGTTTGCTTTCGCCACTCTTATAAAGATAAAAAACTCGTCGAATGGCGAGTTTTTTAATTGAAAAAAAGGATTTTTAGCAAATTTTGCCGAATCTTATTGGTGAAAGGAGGAGAAAATCTTGTTAACTGCTAATACGAAATCAGGTAAACAAGTATGTCTCGGTTATCATTACAGGAAGGAAACCCTTATTTCCCTTCGTAAAAAAGAAGAATTTATTTGCCCAATCTGCGGGGAAAGTGTATTGCTAAAATTAGGAGATCAACGAATTTTTCATTTTGCCCATAAAAGTGGCGGGAGATGCCGAGAGTTTTTTGAGAATGAAACCATAAATCATATGGAAGGAAAACGACAGCTCTTTCAGTGGCTTTTAGGACAAAACGTTCCTGCTGTTTTAGAGTTTTATGAAAAAGATATTGGGCAGCGTCCTGACATTATGTTTCATTATGAGGGGGAGAAATACGCATTGGAATATCAATGTTCTCCATTGCCAGAAAAGGATTTTATCAAGAGAACGACCAATTATTTAACTCATGAATATATCCCGTTGTGGATTATCGCCAGCAGCCATATCCATAAAAAAAGAAGAAATGTCGTTGCATTGTCAAACTTTGATTATTTATTTTTACGGAATGCTCCAAAAGAAAATTACTTTATTCCATCGTATTGCCCCGAAAATAGGCAGTTCCATCTCCTAGAATCCATTCAACCCATATCAATAAAAAATGCTTTTGTTCAACATTCCATATATCCACTAGATAAATTTAGTTTGGAACGATTATTAGGTCCTAGGTTATCAGCCAATACAAATATAGATATCTGGAATAAAGAAAAAGAATCGTTTATTTTAAATTGGATGCTTCATCCCAACCCAAAACAAAACTCTTTCCTCCATGAAATATATAAACGAAATATAAATATGTTTTTATTACCTCCAGAAATAGGCCTTCACGTTCCACATTCAATTCTTATACAAACACCTCCCGTCATATGGCAAATATATATATTTATTGATTTGCTTGCTGACAAAAAACCACAGGAAACTTTTACACTAAAGGAATTAAATTTTCATTTTAATAAAAGAATCTATCGAAAGGAAATTTTACTGCGAAATTTGCCGCAGCTTGATTCTCTTGATCCGATTTCGGCCGAGATTTCCTACTTGAAACTGTTGGAAAAGATTGGTGTTTTAACTGAAATAGGAGAAAATACTTTTAAACTAAAGCGGAAAATATTGATCCCAACATCTAATCGAGAAAAGGAAGAAGCTAAGCTGCACTTTAATCAAAAATATCTTAATATGTTAGTGAAACAGTAAATGAAATAATGGCTATGGGCATAATATAGAAGGGTAAAAGGTTTCTTTTCAAACCTTAAAAGAGGAAATTGGAAGGATTAGGAGAATATTATTTATGTGCCGGTTATTCGTTAAACAATAGAATGGAGGATGGACGATGGCAAATGAGGCAGCTGTAAAATCGCTACCAGTAAGAAGTGAGATTCCCGTTGATGATACATGGAAATTAGAAGATATTTTTTCCAGTGACCAGGATTGGGAAAAAGAGTTTCAGGACGTAAAAAGTCAAATTGCTGGTATTAAAGAATTTGAGGGAAAATTGGGTGAAAGTGCCGAAACCTTTTATAAAGCTCTGCAATATCAGGATAAGCTGCTTGAACGAATTGGAAAGCTATATACATATTCCCATATGAGATATGATCAGGATACGACAAATTCTTTTTATCAAGGATTAGACGATAGAATGAAAGCTCTGTATTCTCAAGCAGCTAGTCAACTTGCCTTTATTGTTCCGGAAATTCTAGCAATTGATGAAAACAAAGTGACTAGCTTTTTAAATGATAAGACCGAATTAAAGCTTTATGAGCATGCAATTGCTGAAATTAATTTGCAGAGACCACATGTACTGTCCGCTGAGCAGGAAGCATTGCTAGCTGAAGCCGGTGAAGTAATGGATGCTTCAAGTAATACGTTTGGAATGCTTAATAATGCTGATTTGGAGTTTCCATCTATTAAAGATGAAAACGGAGAAGATGTAGAAATTACACATGGCCGCTATATTCGCTTTTTGGAGAGCAAGGATCAGCGTGTTAGACGTGATGCCTTCAAGGCAGTTTATAAAACATATGGAAATTTTAAAAATACCTTTTCTAGTACACTAAGCGGCAACGTAAAGAAGGATAATTTCAATGCAAGAATAAGGAAATATGAATCGGCAAGACATGCAGCCCTTTCTGCTAATAATATACCTGAAAGTGTATATGACAACCTTGTTAATACCGTAACTGATAATCTTCATTTATTACATCGATATATTAAGCTTCGTAAAAAAGTGCTAGGCATAGATGAGCTCCATATGTATGATTTGTATACACCGCTTGTAAAAGATGTGAAAATGGAAATTAAATACGAAGAAGCAAAAGATTTAATCATTAAGGGGTTAGCGCCATTAGGTGAGGAATACTCAAAGATATTACAAGAAGGCTTTGAAAACCGCTGGGTCGATGTCCATGAAAACAAAGGTAAACGCAGTGGCGCGTATTCTTCTGGGGCATATGGGACTCACCCTTATATTTTGATGAACTGGCAGGATAATGTGAACAATTTATTTACACTTGCCCATGAGTTTGGTCATTCTGTGCACAGTTACTACACTAGAAAATCACAGCCATATCCGTATGGAAACTATTCCATTTTCGTGGCTGAAGTCGCTTCAACCTGTAACGAAGCACTATTAAATGATTATTTATTAAAGACAATTGATGATGAACAAAAGCGGATTTACCTTTTAAATCACTATTTAGAAGGCTTTAGAGGAACCGTATTCCGCCAGACGATGTTTGCAGAATTCGAACACTTGATTCATCAGAAAGCCCAAAATAATGAGGCGTTGACAGCCGAATCTTTAACGGAAAGTTATTATGCATTAAACAAAAAATATTTTGGTGAAGAAGATATTGTGATAGATGAGGAAATCGGATTAGAATGGGCTAGAATACCACATTTCTACTACAATTACTACGTTTATCAATACGCAACTGGTTTCAGTGCGGCTACTGCCTTAAGCAAGCAAATTCTAGAAGAGGGAGAATCCGCAGTCAAAAGATATATTGACTTCCTCAGCGCAGGAAGCTCAGATTATCCGATTGAAGTGTTAAAGAAAGCCGGAGTTGATATGACCAGCGCCGATCCAATAAAAAATGCATGTAAAGTATTCGAAGAAAAACTAAATGAATTAGAGCAGTTATTATCATAAGGAAAATAAAGGGGGATGGTGACAGTTGTCGCCATCCCTTTTAAAAACCTTTAAATCGCCTTCGGTTATTAAGGTAAAAAATAAAAATAAGAATGGATACAAACAAAATTGGGGTACTAAGCATTATTGGAAAAATTTTAAGCAAAGCAAGCAAATGGAGAAAAAACGCAGCTAAAATAAAAAGAATCATTGCAATAAATGGGAATTTGTTCATTGTAATTCCACCTTTTTATAATTATCTAATAGTATGTCTATTGTCCATTTCTTGAAATTATGATTTTTTGACAATAATGTGAAATAACACACAAACTCATTGTCAGTCTATTAACCCCATGCTATATTTAATTCGTGAAGTTGATCACTAAAAACATATACCCCTTTGTTTGACCGTGAAAAATTTCTCCCATCCCCTTTGTTCGTATTAATAGAAAAATGCCTTGCAGTAAATCTGCAAGGCATTTTCATTTTATTGAAAATCAAAATAAAAAGTGACATACTTAATTTTCTTCAATATATCTCCAAAAGGTTCCGTATTTTGCAGGAATTTGTTCCACAATTTGCTTTAAAAGAAGCTTTTTCATTTCTTTTTCAATTTGAGAAATTGACATATTATACACAACAGCAATTTCCTTTGAAGCAACAAATTTAAAAAACTTCAAAAATGTCTCTAATGGAGGTGGGGAAGATTGAATTGGTTTTTCTGAAAGCATTTCTTCCAAAATTTGAACATAAACCTCATAGGGATAGGTTCCAGTAATCTTTATCCCCTCATCCTCGACATTTTCATTAAAAAATACTAAAGTTGGAATTTCATGTACATCCATTTCTGAAGTAATCTTTAAATCACATTGAAAGGCTTTAGCAGCACTCTCAGAATGCATATCATTGATAAACTCCTCCACATCAAGGCCGGCACTTTCTGCACAATCTTTTAGCACCTTTAAATCCGAGATATTCCGCTTTTCTAAAAATAAAACCTCCTGTAGTTTTCGCAAAAAACGGATTCCTGCTCGTCTCCCTTGAAGTTCTGCAGATTTTAAGGCAATAGAAACATTATAAGGAGCATCGACCGGATTTTCTAACCAAAGGCTTCCATCACATGACATTCCCGATCTGCTTGCTGTTTTCTCCCATAAATCAGCCATGCTCTCATAGCTTTTTTTTCTGCTTAAATTTAAATTAGCCAGTCTTCCACTAAGTACATGCTTAATTGAAAAATAACGACCATATTCAATTTGCAATTTTTTCAATATCGGTTCAAGCGCCCAACATTCAGGACATAAAGGATCAATAAACATATAAATTTCAATTGGCTTTTTATCAGGGCAATTCTGCTTAGGGCTTGAAGGCCAAGAATTATTCACGAGTATCACCAATATTTTCTTTATTATCAGGGGTATTTATCATATGTTGGGCTGTAAGATAAAGGCGGGAATAAAATTCATCCCTTAGTGGTCCCTGGAATTCAATTATATCCATTGCTTGAGCCATACATGAAAGCCACGCATTGGCACGGGTTGGTGTAACTGGAAATGGTAAATGGCGTGCCCGCATCATCGGGTGCCCATGTTCATCAGTATAAAGTGCTGGCCCGCCTAAATATTGTGTTAAGAATTGCTTTTGTTTACGAGCAATTTCGGTAAATTCATTTGGGAATATTGGTGCAAGATCAGGATGTTGTGCAACAAGGCCATAAAAAGTATCCACAAGCCGGTGTAGAGTCTCTTCCCCAATGGCTTCGAATGGTGTAAGCTTTTTCTCAATCATGTTGACAACTCCTTTTAGTACTTTCGTATGTTTTATTGTAGCAATGCATTTTTCATATCTCAAATAAATAGCCTTGAAAATGTTAATTTATTGAGGTGCATATGTTATTTAATGTATACAAGCAGGATGTTTTTTACTTATAGCAATTTTCGCAATGATAGTTGGTAGTTCTAAAATGCAACCAAGTTTACGAAAAAATCCTACTTATTGATTTGCATGTTTTTGCCTATAAAAACGCTGGATTTTATTTTCTGTTTTTCGCTCCGGAACTTGGGAATCATGAAGGAGTTCTTGAAAAACCTGCTTTCCTTCCTCATAGTTTTCCGCCTCGAATTCTAATTCATAATCTTCATGTTTTAAATAAATGCTGTGATCTAAGACGAGTAATCCTTTTTTATAGTCAGTTTCTGCCCTATTTGTTACCAAAGATCCAAAGTATTCCAATTCAGTATCAGAAATTCCATTTTCTTTTAAAATATCTTTAATTTTTCCAAATGGTAATTTCCCGAAATTAATAGCATGATATGCTTCCTCTTCACTTAAAGTTTGATTTATTTCAAGAAGACCAACTTTAGCAGGCTGCTTGAGTGTCATTTCGTAACTATTCTTTTTTTTACGGATGCGTAATGCCGAGGAGGCTGCTTTTAATGAAAAACTTGGAGTATCAAAATAATGGTTTTCTTGAGTAATAATTTGCTTATAATCTATGTTGAATTTTTTTAGCAAGTTTTCATATTCCGCTTTGGTCAGCATATTTTTAAATTCAATTTCAATATTTTCAGACACCCTATTTCAATCCTTCCTAGTTTCAATTTAAATTCATTATCTTTAATATTACACTAACTGCAATCCTTGGGTGAAATGGAGGAATTATGCTAAAATAGAGGAGAGTGAAAGACGGAGGTAATATATAATGAAAAGAAGTATAACGATTCAAAACACGGACCTAACAGACAATAAACTTCTATTAGAAGTTGAACAAATAATTGAAGGGTTAATCCCAGAAGGTCAAATTCTTGTGGATTCCGATAAATATTCCTTTATTTATTTAATGGAAGACCAAGAAGATTATACATATATCATCCTGCCTGAACAAATCTGGGTGAACTTAAAAAATTCATTTGAACAAAAAATACCAGTATGGCTTAGAGGGAACGATAAAGAAATTGAACTAATAAATTTCCATGATGAATTGGAATACGTTATTAACAATATAAAGGGTAATAGTAACTATGGACAAGAAATGGTCACTAAAGTAGAGAGTATTTTCTAACATTGAGGTGGGATTCATGAAGCATTGGGACCAATTTTTAGCACCATATAAACAAGCGGTTAAGGAATTGAAAATCAAACTAAAAGGAATTAGGGGACAGTTTGAGCTTGATTCGTCTCATTCACCTATTGAATTTGTGACAGGAAGAGTTAAACCAATCGCTAGTATTTTAGATAAAGCAAATCAAAAAGGAATTTCACTGGATAAATTGCAAGAAGAGATACAGGATATCGCAGGGATGCGTATCATGTGTCAGTTTGTCGAAGATATTCATCGGGTTGTTGGTTTATTAAGAAACCGAAATGATTTTAAAATTGTGGAGGAAAGAGATTATATTTCGCATGAAAAGACAAGCGGTTATCGATCCTATCATGTTGTCATAAGCTACCCTGTTCAAACAATCAATGGTGAAAAAAAAATACTCGCTGAAATTCAAATCAGAACATTAGCGATGAATTTTTGGGCAACGATTGAGCACTCGCTAAATTATAAATACAAAGGTGTTTTCCCAAGCGATATAAAGATGAGGCTGCAAAGGGCGGCGGAAGCGGCTTTCCGTTTGGATAAGGAGATGTCATTAATTCGCGGTGAAATCCAGGATGCTCAAGCATTCTTTACTAGAAAAAAAGAGCAGACACAAGAAGAAAAAGACTGATAGAGGACCCTTTAGAATCATTCTGACAAGGAGCTATACTCATATGAAATTTGCGATTACTTCAAAAGGAGATCAAAAATCAAATATTTTGATGCACAAAATGAGGACATATTTGCTTGATTTTGATCTAAAGTACGATGAAGATCAACCTGACATCGTTATTTCCATTGGCGGAGATGGTACGTTACTTTATGCCTTCCACCGCTACAGCAGCCGGTTAGATAAAACAGCTTTTGTCGGAATCCATACAGGCCATTTAGGCTTTTATGCCGATTGGATTCCAGATGAAATTGAAAAGCTTGTAATCGCTATTGCTAAAACACCTTTTCAAGTAGTCGAATACCCGCTCCTTGAGGTTATCATTCGCTATTCTCATGCTGGAAAGGAATCCAGATATTTAGCATTAAATGAATCGACTGTAAAAAGTGTCGAGGGGACACTTGTAATGGATGTCGAAATTCGCGGTCAGCATTTCGAACGTTTCCGTGGAGATGGCCTGTGTGTATCCACACCATCCGGCAGTACAGCCTATAATAAAGCGTTAGGCGGGGCTATTATACACCCATCGATTCCTGCCCTGCAGGTTGCGGAAATGGCTTCGATTAATAATAAAGTTTTTAGAACAGTAGGGTCACCGCTCATTCTCCCGGCTCATCATACCTGTATGCTAAAGCCCGTAAATCGTTCTGACTTCCAGATAACGATCGATCATTTGACTTTGCTTCATAAAGATGTTAAGTCAATTCAATTCAGGGTGCCAGATGAAAAAATCAGATTTGCCCGCTTCCGCCCATTTCCATTTTGGAAAAGAGTGCATGATTCGTTTATTTCTGATTGAGCAGGGGGCCAATAATGGTAACACAATTTCAATTGGAATGGGGTATTGATGCCAGCAATGCCGGAATGCTGGTCAAAGAATTTTTAAAAGTAAAAGAGATATCCCGATCCGCTTTAACCGATATCAAGTTTAACGGCGGGCACATTCTAGTAAATAATGAAGAAGTAAATGTTCGTTACAAACTGCTGGATGGGGATAATTTAAGAATTATTTTTCCACCTGAAAGCCCTAGTGAAGGACTAAAAGGGGAAGAAATTCCGTTAGAAATCTTATTTGAAGATGATTATCTGCTCGTTGTCAATAAGCCTGCAGGAATAAATACCATTCCATCACGTGAACATCCAGATGGAAGCTTAGCTAATGCCCTTGTTGGCTATTATGAAAACAAGGGCATTCAAGCGACTTCCCATATTGTTACCCGGCTCGACCGGGATACCTCAGGAATTGTTTTAATCGCAAAGCATCGACACGTTCATCATTTATTTAGTCTGATGCAGCGTAGTGGCAGGGTGAAGCGAACTTACGAGGCCTTTGCTGGTGGTTCAGTTATGGAAGATAAAGGAACAATAACTGCTCCAATCGGGCGTAAAATGGACAGCATAATTGAAAGAGAAGTCCGTGACGACGGCCAATATGCCTGTACCCATTTTGAGGTGATAGGGAGGCATCCATCCTTTACCCGTATAGAACTTAACCTAGAAACGGGCCGGACCCATCAAATTAGAGTTCATTTATCCTATATAGGGCACCCGCTGCTCGGTGACGATTTATATGGGGGAGAGACTTCGTTAATTGAAAGGCAAGCCCTGCATTGTAAAAAAATAAAATTTACGCATCCTTTTTCACATGAGACTATGTCATTTACTGCACTGCTACCTGGCGATATGCAAGATATTTTAAAGGCTGTCCCGCATTTATAGGGACAGCCATTCTTTATTTGCTGTTTATTAAATCAAATTGTTTAAATTTTTCAGGAACATATGGCATAGTTGAAGGAACAGAAACGATTTCCTTTTCGGGATACCTTAAAGCCGTCAGCATTCCGCCAAATACTGCGCCTGTATCTATATTATACGTATTGTTAATTATTCTGGGTTCATTGACTGGGGTATGTCCATAGACTATACAGGCTTCGCCATGATACTTCTTTGCCCAATCCCTTCTGACAGGCGATCCATCCGGGTGTTTTTCACCCGAAATATCCCCATAGAGAACAAATTCTTTGACTTTTGCATGAGTTTGTCCGATATATTCTTGTTTAATTCCCGCATGAGCAATAACTAACTTTTGTTTGTCCAATACTAAATAAAGTGCTGCTTTTTCATAAAGCTCGATAAATTTTTTACGAATGGATTGCTGGTCTTTTTTATATAATGATTCATATTCTGCAACCGTTGTTTCAAGTCCGTGTTTGATCTGTACTTTGTTGCCTAAGAAAAAGCGATATAATTTGTTACAATGATTCCCTGGCGTATAATAAGCCTTTTTATATTTTATCACAAGCTCCCAAACGATCTCGGCTACTTTAAGTGAGGCAGGACCTCTATCAGTCAGATCGCCAACAAATCCAAGAACTCTGTTTCCTGGATGAAGCGGAATGCCGCTATCCCAGTTATAACCAAGTTTACTCGTAAGATTTTGGAATTCTGGTAAACACCCGTGGATATCGCCAATTATATCAATTTTCATTGTTGTTACCCCCTTCAATTCCTTTATTTTTTGTACTAAAGATGATTTTTATAAAAAAACCTTTGGATTAAGTAATTTTAGAGGGAGGCAGATAAAATGGAACAGCATGTTTCAGTTATTTCCTTACTTGTTGTGGTTACGATGGCCTTTTTGACCCCAATCCTGCTGCATCGATTTAAGTTGAATTTTATTCCAGTTGTTGTAGCTGAAATTATTATGGGGCTTATTATTGGGAAAAGCGGTTTTAATTTAGTTCATGAGGATATGTGGCTTTCCACTCTTAAGACTCTTGGATTTATCTTTCTGATGTTTTTAAGCGGCCTTGAAATTGACTTTACAGCCTTCTCGAAGGGAAAAGTACGTGAAATCCTTCCAAATGGCAGGAAAGAACCGAATTCGTTTGTTATCTCCTCTTTCATTTTTTTAGGAATTTTTATTTTTTCGCTTGGGTTATCATTCCTATTTGTTTGGGCTGGTTTTATTGATAATGCCTTTTTAATGACATTGATCATTTCTACTATTTCATTGGGAGTTGTTGTTCCCACCTTGAAGGAAGCCCACTTAATGAAAACGGTCATTGGCCAAATTATTTTGCTGGTTGCCGTCATCGCCGATTTAGCCACGATGATTTTACTTGCTATTTTCGTCTCGATCTATGAGGCAGGTCATGGAAATACTTGGCTGCTGCTAATATTGTTTGCAGCCGGAGTCGGACTTTATTTTATCGGAAAAAGATTTAAAAATAGGAACTTTGTTCAGGCACTATCTACAGGAACGGTACAGATTGGAACACGTGCAGTGTTTACCCTAATAATTGTTTTAGTTGGTCTTTCTGAAACAGTGGGTGCTGAAAATATTTTAGGGGCTTTCTTAGCTGGAGTTCTCGTTTCATTGCTATCTCCGAACCAAGAGCTCGTACATAAACTAGACTCTTTCGGCTATGGTTTTTTAATCCCGATATTTTTTGTGATGGTTGGTGTTAATCTTGATGTTTGGTCATTATTTAGTGAAAAAAAATTACTCTTATTAATCCCGCTTTTATTAATAGGGCTGCTTTTATCAAAGCTAATACCCGTCTATCTTATGAAATTTTGGTATGATACGAAAACGGTAATTGCATCAGGGTTTCTTTTAACGTCGACACTCTCGCTTGTCATTGCGGCTGCAACAATTGGAGAGCGGATGGAGGTCATATCGGAGCAAATGAGTGGTACATTAATATTAGTTGCAGTGATTACGTCTATTTTTACACCAATGGTTTTCAAGAAGCTATTTCCAAAAGAAGCGGCTGGGGGGAAAAAGGTCAGCGTTGCTTTCTTAGGAGCCAATCAAGTTACACTGCCTGTTTCAAGAGAATTGAAATCCGGTCTATATACTCCGGTTCTATATCACACAATTATGGATAAATCAGACAGGCAGATTGCCGATTCGCTTTTCGATATTGAGGAAATCGAGGATTACTCTATGGAGAGCATTGCCAAAACAAAAGTTTATCAATCAGAGGTTGTCGTGATATCAACTGGAGATGAGGAGCAAAATGCTGCCTTGTCCATTGCTGCTAAAGAAAATGGTGTACCAAGGGTCATTGCCCGAATTGAAAGTCCTGAAATAGAGCAAAGCGTACGTGAGCATAATATAGAAGTATTTTCTGCCTTTTTGTCCACCAAAGCATTGCTACGGGCTTTAATTGAATCACCGAGTGTCATAAATATTTTAACGAATCAAGAAACTGGCTTGTACGAAATCAAAATGATGAATGAACAATTTGAGGGAATGTCATTAAGAAGATTTCCATTTACGGGTGATATTATTTTTGTACGGATATTTAGAGGGAAGGATTCAATTGTGCCGCATGGCGATACTGAGCTTCAGCTAGCCGACCATTTGATTGTAACTGGTTCAAAGGAATATGTCGATGAACTAAAGAGAGAGCTGGAATTTTGTGAAACGTGTTAAATTATTCACTGTTCTTGGTACTGTACTTTTCATTTTTCTTAAATTAGTGTAGAATTAGTACCAAGTACTAATAACACGTATTTATTGTGGGAGGAATTTTTCAAGATGAATCTTTCATTAGCTGGAAAAACATTTGTAGTAATGGGTGTTGCCAATAAACGCAGTATTGCATGGGGTATTGCACGCTCACTTCATAATTCAGGTGCACGCTTAGTATTTACATTCGCAGGCGAGAGACTTGAAAGCAGTGTCCGTGAATTGGCTGGTTCTTTAGAAGCTGAAGGAACAATTATCCTTCCATGTGATGTTACAAGTGATGAAGCCATTGCCAAGTGCTTTGCAGATATTAAAGAAGCGGTTGGAACCATTCATGGAGTAGCACACTGTATCGCATTTGCCAATAAAGAAGAGTTGCAAGGGGAGTATATGAATACAACCAGAGAGGGCTTTTTACTGGCTCACAATATCAGTGCCTATTCTTTAACAGCAGTGGCAAAGGAAGCACGCGGTTTAATGACCGAAGGCGGCAGCATCGTGACACTCACGTATTTGGGTGGTGAGCGTGCCATCTCCAATTATAATGTTATGGGTGTAGCTAAGGCTTCACTAGACGCAAGTGTCCGTTATTTAGCAGCTGACCTTGGAAAGGATAATATCCGTGTTAATTCGATCTCCGCAGGTCCAATCCGAACATTGTCTGCTAAAGGAGTAAGTGATTTTAACTCGATTTTAAAAGAAATTGAGGAAAAAGCGCCATTACGGAGAACAACAACACCTGAAGAGGTTGGAGACACGGCTGTATTCCTTTTCAGTGAACTTTCACGTGGTATTACAGGAGAAAACATTCACGTGGATTCAGGATATCATATTCTATAATATTAACTTAGGGCCTGCTGTTAAAGCAGGCTTTTTCTTTTTTAAATCAGTGTGACGGGTATAGGCATTCTGCATACATATAAAGTGAAGGAATATGTAAATGGAGGTGCTTTGAGCATGTCGAAAAAAAGGAGTCAAGAACCGTTACTTTTTACTAATCAGCCAATCTCCCAGACTCCATCGAACCATAATATGCAGGAAATCTACACAAACAGACATGAAAGGGAGCAGCAAAAGGAAGATAATCATATAGTAGAAACAAAAAAGAGGGTAAAAAAAGAGGCAATACCTGACGACATAGCAATGGATGTGAATAAAAAGGAAAGTAAGACCAATCAAGAGAAAATTCAGTCCTCAATGTCTAGAGTAAAGCCTTTTAAAGAAATGAATATAGTGGAGCGAATTGAATATTTACTAAATTTCCCAAAGGTTCTTCCGCCTGCTCCATGCGTTATTTATACTGCAAAAAACAGATACCAAGGTTATATTACTGAATATGCTGACAATCGAGTAACCATTCAATCTCCAGATCAATCCTCAAATACCATACTACTCGAAGATATTAAAAATGTGATTATGATTGGGATTAAAAGATAGGTTAGGTAGAAATAAAAAAAGCCAGCCGATTTAACCGACTGGCTGATTTATTTAGCTGCAAATTCCTAGGTCTACGTCCGCAATACATTGTACTGCACAGAAGCATTTTAAATCTACTGTGATACAGTCGTTACTAGCACGGAAGCGTTCAACTTGGCAAACTCTTGTAAGGTCAACACAGCATCTATCTCCGCTGGAAACAAGATTTACTGGTACAAAGTTACCGCCCTCTCTGCGGCCTGGTACTAACACACGAAGTGTTGCACAGCAGTTATCAAATACGTCTTCTACACGGAAGAAGATTGATACACAAGCGTTATTTTCGCCGCTAAAGAATGCGTGGAATGGAGTCCCATCCGCAGTGCTCAGAACAAATACACGAGTATCAACAGGATCTCTTCTAACAGGTGAAACTAGTGAACCAAGAGGTTCGTTAAAACAACTGGAACATTCCGAGCATTCCGCTTCTTCAACTGCATTATCCTGGATATCTTTTATCGCACGAACTACTTCACACACGCAGTTTCCGTGACGATCATTATCATGACTTCCACAACAACCCATTATTTTTCCTCCTTAATCCCTGTTATATATCTTACATTACTAACATATTTTAAAGAGCGTTTTTGGGTTACGGACAATTGCCTCTTTTAAAAAAATTAGGCGGATTAATAGAAAGGACAAATGTATAATGAAAATAACCTTTTTAAACATATTCCTTTTATCATTATCCTGCTTTAGACTAACAAGGCTCCTTGTTTTTGACAAAATAACTGTATTTATTCGAAGGCCCTTTTTTGATGAAATAAAAGAAGAAAATGACAATGGTGAAATCGAGATTTACTATCTTCCTAAGAAAAAGGGGATAAAAAAATTTTTTGGTGAGCTATTAAGCTGCTATTGGTGTACAGGAATATGGGCATCGGCGATTATAGTCACAGCCTATATACTTTTCCCCATCTATTCCTCACCGATTATTCTTATCCTAGCAATAGCAGGTTTAGCATCTTTCATTGAAGCAATTGTTCAGTTTTTTATTGAAAAATAATGTTGTTCGTGGAGACAAGACTAACAGGTTGTTCATATCCTAATTAGTAGCTTATGAATTATTTGGGAGGAGAGACTACATGAGCAACACAAATGACACAAATAACACAAACAAAAAGAAAAAAAGCACAGAATCAAATCAAGGATACAAACCTTCAAAACCTATTAAGTCGCAAGGGTGCGGCTGTGGTAAAAAAACTTCAATGTAAATAGAAAAACTGCTAGTTTTGACTGGCAGTTTTTATTTTTTTACCATACTAATGGTTTAAAAATTAAACTTATCTAGTCATAATTTTAACGAATCTCGAAAAAACTAACTAGTATCAGTATGTCATAAAACTTAATCAAGGGAAGGAAATTATATGCATATTACTTTTCGTTTAATTGTATTGGCTTGCTTTGTCATACTCTCTTCCTGTAGTCAGCATCAGCAAGTTAAGGATAGTCAACTCGCTCTTATAAAAACGACTAATCCTAAGCCAGTTATAACGGATAAAAAAAATAAACGGGACGGTGTAACTGAAATCAAAAAGGATGTAAGCTCTTTGCCGGAATTATATGATGTCGCCGTCGTAAAAGGGAAAAAGGATACACTCGTAGTTTATAAAGTCAAACATTTACACCGCTTTCAAATGAAAAAAATCGAAAAGAATATTAATAAAATGCTTGAAAAAAAATACCCAAAGGAAAATTTTACAGTCTCAAGTGATTATAAAATTTTTCTTGAAGCCATTAGACTTGATGAACGGATGAAATCTTCCAAATTTTCACATCGTGATGCGGAAAACCGTTTAAAGGAAATCGTCAAAATGACGGAAGAAATGAAGTAAGAAAGGGTGAAGCAGGATGGCAAACAAGCAAAAAAACATGACTCCTCAGCAGCAAAACTATCAACAGCTTCAGCAAAAACATGAGATAAAACGGCCTGTCCTAAAAAATTGTATAAAAGCATTTTTTGTTGGAGGATTGATTTGTGTCGTGGGCCAAGCTATTAGTTATTTTTACATATATTTCTTTAATTTTACGGAACAAAGTGTAGGAAATCCAACTGTTGCAACGATGGTCTTTTTATCGATGCTTTTAACCGGCTTTGGAATTTATGACAGGATCGGGCAATTTGCCGGTGCAGGCAGTGCAGTACCTGTAACCGGTTTTGGCAATGCCGTTATTTCTGCCTGCATCGAGCACCGTACGGAAGGACTTGTTCTCGGAGTTGGAGGCAATATGTTTAAGCTTGCAGGATCAGTTATTCTTTTTGGTGTCTTCTCCGCCTTTGTAGTAGCACTTGTTAAAACGTTACTAGTTATTTGGGGGGTTTTGTAATTGTTAAAAGGGCATCAATCATGGGTGTTTGAAAACCGGCCAATGATTTCCGCAACAGGGGTAACGGGCGGCCCGTTCGAAGCAAATGGAAAATTGGCGAATGATTTTGATCTCTTATATGAAGATTTGTGGATGGGTAAAGAATCTTACGAGAAAGCACATAGGCTATTGCTTGAAGAAGCGGTTAAAATCACTCTGGAAAAAGCGAACCTCCAAAAAGAACAAATTCAATTTTTATTTGCAGGTGATCTAATCAATCAAATTACCCCAACAAGCTTTGCGGCGAGGACGATGCAAATACCGTATTTCGGGCTTTTTGGAGCCTGCTCGACCTCGATGGAGGGGTTGGCATTGGCTTCCTTTGTTGTCAATTACCAAGGGGCAAAAAAGGTCTTAACTGGTGCATCCAGTCACAATGCGGCTGTTGAAAAGCAGTTCCGCTATCCAACAGAATACGGTGGACAAAAACCACCAACGGCACAATGGACGATAACCGGTGCAGGGGTAGCACTCGTCGAGCCTAATGAATCCGGACGCCATGTCCCAATTACTACCTCGGCGACAATTGGTAAGGTAATTGACATGGGTCTGACTGATCCTTTTAATATGGGCGGTGCTATGGCACCGGCTGCCGCTGATACGATAATGGCACATTTCCGCGATCTGCAATTAGACCCAACACATTATGATTTAATTGTTACTGGAGATTTGGGCAGAGTCGGCCATGATACTGCTTTTGAATTACTAAATAAAAGCGGCCTTAAGCTTGAACGAAAACAATTTCAAGATTGCGGTTTATTAATGTATAAAGAGGACCAGCCAGTACAATCAGGTGGAAGCGGTGCAGGCTGTTCTGCTACTGTACTATATGGACATTTACTAAACCAAATGAAAAAGGGCACATTTAAGCGGATTTTAATAGTGGCAACGGGGGCATTGTTATCCCCGCTTAGCTTTCAACAAAATGAATCCATTCCATGTATTGCACATGCTGTTGCCATTGAAATGAATGGATAAAGGGGTGAATTTATGCTCGCGATGTTTTTTTGGGCGTTTGTGATTGGCGGATTTATATGTGTCATTGGGCAGCTTCTTTTTGACGTTGCCAAGTTGACTCCAGGGCATACATTAAGCCTGCTTGTTGTGGCGGGTGCAATATTGGATGGATTCGGATTATATGAACCGCTCGTTGACTTTGCAGGAGCTGGAGCAACCATTCCCATTACCAGTTTTGGGAATGCCTTAGTCCACGGGGCTTTACAGGATGCCAAGGCACACGGAATCATTGGGGTATTAACCGGGATGTTTCAGGTAACAAGTTCTGGAGTATCTGCTGCGATAATTTTTGGATTTATTGGATCCCTAATTTTTAAACCTAAAGGGTAATGAACACATTTTTTTAAGCCAATTTATGGATTAAGCTATCCTGCCTATACACTTTTTTAAGTACTTTCATATGTTATTAATGAAACTACTAAGGTGAGGTGACTATCTATGTTCTATGGATGTGGCGGCTACGGTTATGGTGGAGGATTTGGCTACGGTTCAACTTTTGTGTTAATCGTAGTATTATTCATTCTGTTAATCATTGTAGGTGCAAGCTTTTATTAAACCATTTAAAAGCTTGACAGCGGTGGAAGGGGTTGGTCATAAATGTGGCCAGCCCTTTCTTTGCCTTTTATTCACAAAATCGCCCTGCCTTCATACAATAAAGTAGTTTATGAAGGAGTGTGAATTTTTAACATGGATAATGGTTTCTTTAAAAACATAGAAAAGAAAACTGGCGTTAATATGAAAGAAATCTTTGAATTAGCGAACTCCTTACAGCATGCCAATTTTAAGGACCCAGATACTGTTCGTAATGTCATTCAAAAAGTTTCTCGAATTGCCGGTAAACCGGTTAGTAAGGATCTTGAAGATCAAATTGTTCAGTCAATTATTAAAGATGGAAAACAGCTTGACTTTAATACCATTACAAAAATGATGAATAAAAAATAAAAAGAAAGACCTCTCCTGTGCTCAGGAGTGGGTCTTCTTCTTTTTTGTGAGTGGTGCGAGAAACCTTGAACGGTTTACTTTTTTTCCTCGTCTATTTTCGGGAACGGCAATAAAAAGCTGGTCTCGGGCACGTGTCATAGCAACGTAAAATAATCTCCGCTCTTCTTCTAGGGAAGAAAAATCGCCATTTCGATTAGCTTCCAGAGCAAAGTCGTGAGGCAGGCTGCCATCGACGGCATCAAGAATATAAACAGTTTTATATTCAAGCCCTTTTGCCCGGTGTATGGTACTTAGGGTAATGGCTTCAGTAAAATGCTTACTTAAATTCTTAATTTCCTTATTCATGGCGGACATATGCTCGGCATGTACAAGCATAGCCTCAATCGAGTCGAAGCTTTTAGCTGCAACCTTTAAATCCTTAAGGTCATCAGATCCTTTTTCCAGTATACTCGCTTCATTGCCGCGTTTTTTGAGGAAATCAAGAAAGCCTATATCCTTTTCAATTTTTCCTAAAGCTGCCTGAGGGTTCAAATGCTTTAATCCACGAATGATACTAACAGCCTGCTTTAATTTTTTTGCTTGAAACGCATGGGCGGTTTTAAGGTGAGATAATGCCTCAAGAAAACTACAATCTTGCAAAATGCTGATTGCTTTAATATCTTTCATAACCGTCTGTTTTAAAAATAATAACGGTAAAATATCCGCCAATGCATGAGGATCATCCTCATTTAAACTTATCTTTAAGAAGGAAAGGGCGCTCCTGACAATGTATCGATCGTAAAAGGCTTCAGCATCCAGGTCAATTTTAAAAGGAAGATTTGAGCCTGCTAAACGTTCAAATATCGCCCTTGAGCTGGCATTGGTTCGGTACAGAATGGCAAAATCAGAAGGATTTGCACCATTTGTGATCCTTTCTTGAATGTCGGTAACAATCATTGTTGCTTCTTCCTCTTCATCATACGGAAAAAACAACATCGGAAGGGTCCCTGATGAAAATTGCGCCTCCATCTTTTTCGCTCTTCTGATTTTATTTACAGTGATCATTTTATTAGCTGCCGCAACAATTTCATGGGTGGAACGATAGTTTTGATCAAGGGTGACTAGCTTTGCAAAAGGGAAATCCTTTTCAAAATCCAACAAGTAGCTTGGATCACTGCCCCTAAAGGAATAAATGGCTTGATCATCATCACCAACAGCACAAACATTTTTATGCTTTCCTGATAATAATTTAATCAGTTCATATTGAACTTTATTAATATCCTGAAACTCATCAATTAGAAAGTAATGGAATCGTTCTTGATACTGTTCAAGAAGGGAAGGGTAAGTTTTTAGGAGCTGGTAACAGCCAAACAGCATGTCATCAAAATCAAACAGTCCTTCTCTTTGCTTAAATTCTTCATATCTCTTATATAATAGTGCAGCTCTTTCTTCCCATTCTGATGCGGGCCTGATTTCATTCGGCATTAGCATCGAGTTTTTCCAAAACCCAATTTGTTGCAGCGCTAAATCATAAGCAAATTCCTTCTCTGATAAATCCAGCTCTTTTCCGGCATCCTTTAAGATTTTTTCCCGTTGCCATTCCTTCTTCAATAGATTGTTTGATGACCAATTAGCTGCATCATGAAACATAAGGATACGATAAAAAATACTGTGAAAGGTTCCAGAGACAAGCTGATTGACTTTTTCTCGCTTCATTTCTGGATAGGAAAGCAAACGATTTTTCATTTCAGTAGCAGCTTTAGATGTGAAAGTTACAAGCATGATTGTTCGTGGATTAATTTGCTTGTTCTCCAGCATATAGGCCGTACGGGCAGTAAGAACACGAGTTTTTCCACTTCCTGCACCCGCAAGTACTAATAAAGAGCCTTCTGTTTCTAAAACAGCTGCAGCTTGATTTTTATCTAGGACAACCCCATTTTCTGCTAGAAGAAGTAAATAGGGCGAGCCTGCTTGGTGTGTTCCGTCCATTTTCTTGTTAAAAAGGACTTCATATTCAATCGTTTTAGCAGGTTTGTATAAGTCTTGGGAAGTGGAGGCTTCGGTAATGGTTCTGCCATGAGGTATCTTAAATCCGTTTCGCTCGATATAGTTCTCATTTATTTTTGGTTGAACGGGTTCAGGGCATCGTTTCTCAGGTGAAAGTGTATGGAAAAAATGAGGAGACTCTTTAATGCCAAGGAACAGCCTCATCTTTTCATTGCATACTGGGCAACGTAATTCTCCGTTTTTTCCAGCTATAAAATACTTTTGGTACTCATCACGATTTAAATGAGTTAGATTAATAGTTTGTTCTTGATAAATTACAGTTTTCATAGTTTATTAACCCTCAATTTCGATAAATAACACATATTCTATCATATCAAAACCATATCTTATCTAAAAGCACTTCATCAGGATAGGTTGAATTAACCAAAAAAGCACCTGCTGTTTTTTCAGCAAGTGCTTCTCTCGTTATATTTCTTTAACCATCGTTTTGTGTGGAATTCCTGCGTCCAAAAATTCCTCTGAGACAACTTCGTAGCCCAGACCGGCATAGAAGGGAATGGCATGTGTTTGAGCATTTAGCTTTAACTTGTGCAGCCCGTTTTCACTGGCATGGTCTTCGATTTTATTCATAATCGCTTTTCCGGCACCCGTTTTTCTGGCGTCTTTCATTACACAAATCCGTTCAACTTTTCCAAACCCATCAACAATCCGAAACCTGCCAGCCCCAATCGGTGAATCATTCTGGTACATGACAAAATGGGTGGCTTCATTTTCATATTGGTCAATTTCCTCTTCTAGAGGGACATTTTGCTCTTCCACAAAAACGATTTTTCTAACGGAATAAGCATCTTCTAGTTCTTTTTGATTTTGAACAACCTTAACTTTCACTGCAATTATTCCTTTCCAAGACGAAATGTTTCATAAACCGTCCAAGAACCATTTTCTAATTGATATAGGAGATGGAAACGTTCAACTGTTTCTTCATGATTTAATTTAGTCATACGAAGTGAACCATATACATCGGAATGCTCATCATTGGATAGATTTTGACCAATTGTAATATGCGGGACAAAAGCATATTCTAAGTTTTGCTCGCTAAACTCTTGATTGATTTCAGCATGAAGAGCAGTTAATTCCTCTGTAGGATCTACTTTAAAATAAATAACATTATTAACTGGCTGAAATGAGCTGATTTTGGATGTTTTTAATGTGAAAGCATTTGTATTTCTGGCAATTTGCCGTAACTTTTCAGCAAATTCCTTTGCCTCTTCCTCCGTCGCATCAAATGAATTTTTTAATGTAAGATGTGGAGTAATTAGGGCATAATGCGGGTCATAGCGCTTTCTATAGGAATTAGCTAAATCCTGAAGCTTTTTGGATGGAAAAATAACAATACCAAATTTCATAAGGATACCTCCATGGAAGAAATTATTTTTATAGAAAAATAAATGCTTTATTTAGCCTTCCTAATATTATAGCAAATTTTCTAAATTTATTAAATAATTAAAATGAATCGATAAGATTTTGGTTCGTTAGACATAAATCTAAAATAACATTTTCAGTGCTCGTCTTAGATCTGGCTGCCAATATGTCCATGTGTGATTTCCGTTAAATTCCTCATAAAAATATGTAAATGGTCTCTCTTTTAGCAACTTGGAAAGCTTTCTATTAGGTGTTAGGAAGTCGCCAACTTTACCGTTTGTCATTTTTACTTCAGTCTCTTGCTTTCCTATGATATGGTAGATGTTTAAAAGCTGCGGTTCAGGCAAGTCAGCGACTAATTCTAACACTTGTTGGTCTACATAGGGAGATTGTAAGAGTACTTTTCCAAATGTGTGCGGATATTGAAGCGCTGTCATTAATGATACAGTCGCACCTAGTGAATCTCCAATCAATGCTCTAGTTGAACCCATGTGATAAGTAGGGAACTGTTGATCTAAAAAAGGAACTAATTCATGGGCAAGGAAGCGGATGTAGGACTGAGTTTGTACACCTTCGGGGTGGTATTTTTTGCGGCGGTCTTCCACATTTTTATAGGGTACCCCAACAATTATTAAATTTTCAATTTCCTTTTCATAAAGATACTCGTCTGCTAAACGTCCAATCCTGCCAAGTTGAAAATAATCGCGGCCATCCTGGGCGATCAGCAGAGAGTATTTATATAATGGTGAAAAGTTTGCAGGCAAATAAATAAGCAGCTGCATTTCTTCTCCAAGCTCTTTGCTATTAATGGTAAGTTCTTTTATTGTGCCTCTTGGAAACTGCATGTGATAAAACCCCCAATAAATCGATAGAATACTACTGCATTTTATCATATCTTGAGAGGAAATGCTTTTAGGTTTTTGGGGACTAGCATGAGGGAATTATGTGTAATAGTTAGTGAAGGTACCTGTTTTTAGAGTGGGATTCAGGCATAATGGATAAAATATTTTCACGTTTAAAGGTGCGGATTTGTTTTCTAAGCAGGCAATAGGCACGAATGTATTCGTCGGATATTTCTTTAACGATCAATGATCGCTGTGACAATTCTTGATTTTCTGCAAGGTAAATCATCTCTAAAGGAATATTTTCTTCAATTGAACGTATCAAAAGTCCATCCATGTAAATCGCTCCTTTCAATTTTATAATATTATTATAACCGAACATTAGTTCTTTATTCAATAATGGAAGGAACGTACATTCCCGTTGGTTTGATGAATGATTTCCTAAAAAAGTTATTGACATTCTATAAAATTTTTATATAATTAAATTTGTACTTAATAATCGATCTGTTAGCTCAGCTGGGAGAGCGCAACCTTGACAGGGTTGAGGTCGGGGGTTCGAACCCCTCACAGGTCATCTCTAAATCCTAACATCAAAATGATGTTAGGATTTTTTTTGTGCAATTTATTATAGATAACAAGTAATGGAATGAATATTACAAATTAAGATTACAAAATCTATAAATGATGGAGGTGAGAATATGAAGAAACTCATAAATGGTGTGATTTGTATTGTTTTTCTTGGTTTTCTTGCAGCCTGTGGCGGCGGCAACGACAAGGATACTGCAGACAAGGATAAAACTACCACTAAAAAAACCGAGGAAAAAGCTCCAGCCACAAATACTGCTAATGCTGATTCTACCTTTCAGCAAACCTGTGCAGCCTGTCATGGTGCGGATTTAAAAAGTGGCAGTGCACCAGATCTAGATAAAATTGGCTCGAAATATTCAAAGGCTGAAATTCTAGATATAATCGAACATGGTAAGGAAGGCGGTATGCCAGCCGGACTTCTTAAAGGTGATGACGCTGATGCAGTTGCTACCTGGCTTTCAGAGAAAAAATAAATGTATAGGAAAACCAGAGTGGTTTTGAAAACCAATCTGGTTTTATTTTTATTACAGGTGTTTGAATATTCAGTCAAAAGATTTTATAATTTAAATGAACCAAAATAATAGTTTTTGAAGGAGACGAGTGGAGTATGGAGAAAGTAAGTGTCGATAGTAAAGGTTATTTTGGAGAATTTGGCGGAAGTTTTATACCTGAGGATCTTCAACAGGTAATGAACGTATTAGAAGAACAATTTTTAAAGTACAAGGACGATCCTGAGTTCCAAGAAGAGTTCAAATACTATTTAAAAGAATATATTGGGAGGGAAAATCCGTTAACTCTAGCTGAAAATTTAACGAATCAGCTGGGCGGAGCTAGAATTTATTTAAAAAGGGAAGATTTAAACCATACCGGAGCCCATAAAATTAATAATGCCATTGGTCAAATATTATTAGCGAAGCGAATGGGAGCAAAGCGAATCATTGCTGAAACAGGAGCAGGGCAGCATGGTGTAGCAACAGCCACAGCATGTGCAATGTTTGGGATGGAATGCGTGATTTACATGGGCAAGCTAGATACAGAACGCCAAGCGTTAAATGTCTTTCGGATGCAGTTGTTAGGCGCGAAAGTGGTACCTGTGGCTAAGGGACAAGGGCGTTTAAAGGATGCTGTAGATGAGGCGCTTGGCGATTTGGTGCAAAACTATCAAAATACTTTTTATTTATTAGGTTCTGCAGTTGGACCACACCCATATCCAACAATGGTCAAACACTTTCAAGCGATTATTAGTGAGGAATCAAAGCGACAGGTGCTTGAAAAGGAAGGAAAGCTCCCGACTGCGGTTATTGCCTGTGCAGGCGGCGGAAGCAATGCGATTGGAGCCTTTGCCCATTATATAAAAGAAAAGAATGTCCGCCTAATTGGCGTAGAACCTGCCGAGGCGCCAACTTTAACAGAAGGAGTTCCGGCTGTTATCCATGGTTTCAAGTGTTTAACGCTGTTAGATGAAAACGGGGAACCAAAACCAACGTACTCAATCGCGGCAGGATTGGATTATCCAGGTGTTGGTCCGGAGCATAGCTTTTTGAAAACAATTGGCAGAGC
This sequence comes from Paenibacillus sp. BSR1-1, assembly GCF_030403775.1. GTDB lineage: Bacteria > Bacillota > Bacilli > Bacillales > Cytobacillaceae > Neobacillus. Next base: position 471,471 of record NZ_JAQMWQ010000001.1, on the reverse strand, counting down.
GGAGTATGTAACGATAACTGGCGAGGAAGCGCTGGAAGCTTTTCAACTATTAAGTAAAACGGAAGGAATAATCCCAGCCCTTGAGAGTTCTCATGCAGTTGCCTATGCGATTAAGTTAGCAAAAGAATTATCAAACAATGATGTAATCATCGTGAACCTATCAGGCCGCGGTGATAAGGACGTTGAACAAGTTTTTCATATGCTGCAAAAATAAATCCTGGTGCCAAGAGTGATAACGATTAATAGATAGGCTGTGTAGTAGGTCACTGTTGATTTTTTAACCCTGTTGATTGGAGCGGAAGGCGCGAGACTCCTGCGGAAGTACGGGAGAGGGGAGACCCCGCAGGCGCATAAGCGCGGAGGAGACTCCCCGAACCGCCCGCGTACCGCTCGCGCCTGAAGCGGAAAGCAACAGACTATTTTAACACAGCCAATTGATAAAAAATGCCCGATCAATTTTCTGACCGGGCGTTTTGTAATTACCTTTGTTTATTAAGAAATTCTAAAACTCTTTTATTTACTAAATCATTTGCTTCCGTGACATAAATGTGTCCCGCGCCGTTGATGGTTAGAAATTCTGCATTTGGAATTTTCTCTGCTAAGGTTACACCATTTTCATAAGGAACTAACCTATCCTCATTCCCGTGGATGACGAGCGCAGGTGCTTTAATTTGATCAATTTCATTATAGGTATCATGGGCCAGGCAGGCTTGCAGCTGCAGCATGTATGCATATGGAAGAATAGGAAGTTCGATTCTTCGTTGGATGTCCTCGGCAATGAGTTTCCGCTGATTATCGATAAAGGATTGACTATAGAGAATTGGAGTCGTTGCCCAGGCCATTTCCTCAGGAGTAGCTGTTGAGGAAGCTCTTGATAACATTAGCATCGAGACATCCGCACTAGGTTGTACATGATTGATACCTCCAGAGGTTGTACAGCCAAGGATAAGAGAGCGGACTTTTTCTGGATATTTAATGGCAAATCGTTGAGCAATCATTCCGCCCATCGAAATACCATAAACATGGGCGGATTCAACCCCCGCAGCATCTAATACGGCTTTTGTATCCTCTGCCATGAGCTCGATGGAATAAGGGGTATTCGGTTTTCCGCTATGACCGACACCACGATTGTCGAAAATAATAACCTTGTAATGCTCACTTAAAGCCGGTAAGGTTCTGAACCAGGACTTTGAGTTAAGAGACAATCCCATAATTAATAGTAATGGTTCACCTTCACCATGCACTTCATAATAAAGATCAATTCCATTTGCATTTGTTATAGGCATATAGGGCAACTCCCTTTCTTCTAGATAATAATAGATTATATGATTTCGATTAGATTGCAAGAACCTTAAGCCTTCAAAAAGACCTATAACGCTTATTAAAGTATGAAAATGTTATATAAGAATATTACTTTCGGGAGGTACCGGTTATAAAGGGAGGAGGATGAGATAATATTTGGATGAAACACCCATTAATCATTAGTGTTTCTAAATGTCGAAAGAAAAATTTTTCGACAATTTGCGCTATGTTTTTTTTAATGCGAATCTATAAAATGCTTATTTTAAGGAGTGTTATCAAGTGTTTTTTATCCAATTTTCATGGAGCCTCAGAAAAATTGTGGAAAAATGTCGAGAATGATAGGTTTACAAATCTATATTTTTCTACAATAATTATAATTATATTAATATTCTAAAAATTTATGTAGTGAATTCATAACATCAAAGAGGGACAGCAATTTTAAATAAGAATGTTGATATGACAATATCGTGAGGAGGCATCATGTTTTATGGTTTATCAGCAAAAGCCGTGGTTGAAAGTTTATGATTCGAGAATTGATGAACATGTTCAGATTCAGCACAATTCCCTTTATGATTTTTTACAAGGTGCAGTAGACCGTTATGAAGACAAACCTGCTTTCACATTCTTTGGAAATGTATGGTCATTTAACACGACAAAAGTAATTACAGATCAATTGGCTTCGTCATTACATAGAGCGGGATTTACAAAAGGTGACCGTTTGGCCATAATGCTTCCCAATTCCCCTCATTACATTTTCACCTTATTTGCGGCCTTTCGCTTAGGTGGAATTGCTGTCCAAGTTAACCCAATGTACGTTGAAAGAGAAATTGAGCATGTTTTACAGGATTCAGGCTCTGAATATATGGTCGTTCTGGATGCTTTCTATCAAAAAGTAAAAAAAGTACAATCGGCGACATCTTTGAAAAAGATTCTCGTTGTAAGCTTTGGAGGAGAACGTTTTGACCTTGCTGATGGGGATCATTATTTCGATGAATTCCTTAATGGAGAATTGAATTTACCTGATGTGGAAATTGACAGCCTTGAAGATGTAGCAGTTCTGCAATATACAGGCGGAACTACAGGACTTTCCAAAGGTGTTATGCTTACCCATAATAATCTTTTAGCAAACTTCAATCAAGTTTGTGATTTTGCTTATAAAACTTGTGAAGATAAACCAGAAGATTTTAAAATGATAACTGTTTTACCTATGTTCCATGTATATGGTCTCTCGAGTGTTGCCCTTTGCGGAATTAGGGAAGGCGCCAATCAGATTATATTACCACGATTTGATCCCAAAGAAGTAATGGAGATTGTTAAGAGGGAAAAACCATTCCAAATGTCTGGTGTTCCTACTATGTTTTTTGCTTTAAATAGTCAAGAGGGACTTGAAGATTGCGGGTTTGATCAACTTTATTACATTGGTAGCGGCGGCGGTCCACTTCCCGTGGAACAAGCGAAATTGTTTGAAAAGAGGACGGGTATTAGGTTACTTGATGGATATGGTCTTTCAGAGGCAGCTCCAACTGTCATTTTTAACCCTCCGTTTGTACCAAGGAAATTTGGCAGCATTGGTATTCCTGTTCAAAGCACAATCGCAAGAATTGTCCATGAAACAGAAGATGGGTTAGTTGATGTACCTGTTGGCGAGGCAGGGGAACTAATTATTCAAGGTCCACAAGTAATGAAAGGGTACTGGAACCGTCCAGAGGAGACAGCAGCAACATTAAGAGATGGATGGCTGTTTACAGGCGATATCGCCAAAATGGATGAGGATGGATACTTTTATATTGTTGACCGTAAGAAAGACATGATTATTGCAAGCGGCTACAATGTCTATCCTTGTGAAATTGAAGAAGTGCTTTATCAGTTAGAAGCAATTGAAGAAGCACTGGTAATTGGGGTTCCGGACCCATACCGCGGTGAAACAGTGAAAGCATTTGTCAAGGTAAAAGCGGGGTATTCGATTTCTGAAGAGGAAATAAAACAGTTTGGCAAGGAAAACCTTGCACCCTATAAGGCGCCAAAGGAAGTAGAAATTCTTCCTGAACTGCCAAAATCATCAGTCGGAAAATTATTAAGAAGGGTTTTAAGAGATCAAGAAGAAATAAAAATAAAGGCCTAATAAAAAATGGAGGGGTAAAGATGAGTTTGATAGATTTATTTAGTCTAAAAGGAAAAACGGCAATTGTTACTGGCGGCGGCAGGGGATTAGGTCAACAAATCTCAGAAATATATGCCGAGGCTGGAGCTAATGTTGTAATTTGCTCTAGAGATATCAACGCATGTCAGGAATTAAGCGATGCTTTGAAAGAAAAAGGAGTTCGTTCACTTGCATTTAAGTGTGATGTTTCCAATCCAGACGACATCCAGCATGTTGTTGACGAAACATTAAAGGAATTTGGCCGAATTGATATTTTAGTCAATAATAGCGGGACAAGCTGGGGAGCTCCAGCCTTAGAAATGCCAGCAGAGAAATGGGATAATGTAATGGACATTAACCTTAAAGCAGTCTTCTTATTTTCCCAGGCAGCAGGTAAAGTTATGAAAGAACAACGCTCCGGTAAGATTATTAATATAGCCTCCATTGCCGGAATGGGCGGTCAGAATCCATTAGTAATGGATGCGATTGGTTATTCCGTAAGTAAGGGTGCTGTTATCACATTAACGCAAGAACTAGCCGTTAAATTAGCGCCTTATAATGTACATGTAAATGCGATTGCACCTGGTTTTTTCCCTACCAAAATGACAAAAGGTATTTTGGGCTTTTCAGGAGAGAAAATTCTTGAGCGTACACCAGCTGGACGTTTTGGCTCCGATGAAGATATGAAAGGGCCAGCACTTTTCCTAGCTTCCAGTGCTTCAGATTATGTAATGGGCCATGTTTTAGCTGTTGATGGCGGATCGTCAGCAGGAATTCTCTAAGCAATGTTAAATAAATTTTTTGAATTTTTAACAAATTGTAAATTGACTTAAAGGCCTGAATTTACTATGATTAGATAAACATACCGACCGGTTAGTTATGAGGGAATTTAATGGATTCCGAACACCGAGATAGAATGACTTTTTATAAAAAATTTGAAGAAGAGCTCAATAAAAGCATCCATGCCCGTACCAATTGCGGTTCCTTTACCCGCGCTTTTGGCAGGGGAATGGATGCGCATCTTTCCCGATTAAAGATTCACAGAAGGTTAACAACTAAGTGGTTGAATCGCTTAGATCTGGCGAATAAAGATGAAATAGCAGAACTTTCTGTAAGAATGGTAGATTGTGAGGGAAAGCTGGATTTCCTGGATGAGACAGTTTATATGACAGCAAAAAGTATGAAGGAAAACCGTTTTAAGTTTAAAAAAGTCCAGAAATCGCTTGAAGAATTATTGGCTATTTTAGAAAAAGAAGTAAAGGCAATCCAAGATTATAAAATAAAAAAATTAGAGGAAGAGCTGTTGGAATTAAAACAGCTTTTTACTGCAGATTTTGAGATGGAGGAGAATATTGATGGCAAAGAAAAATGAAAAAGAGCTGGAAGCAGTTGTTGAAAGTCAAGAAACAGAATTTCGTCCTGAAGAACAACTATCAAGCTTAGACATGTTGTGGAGGCTTGGATTCGATGAATTAGATTCATGGGCTGAAAGATTTAACAAGCGGGATGATTTATTCCTGGAAGCAGCTAAAAGCTTTGTTGAAAGAGTAAGAAGCAATCAGGAAAATATTAAAGCAATTACAGAGCAATTTAACAAAGAGCTTAAGGAATGGGAAAAAGGAGCACGGGAGGAGTTACTTGTAACGACAACGTCCATCCAGCAATTTTTTCCAATTAAATCGTATGAAGAAATCAATCAAGTGGTGGATGATATTCAGACAAAAACCACTTCCCTGTTTTTAACTCCATTCCGTTCGTTAACGAATGGCCAAGCAATTGAAAAGTACTTAGAAACGCTGGAACAATATATTTCTTTTAGAAAAAAAGGCCGAGAAAAATATGTTGACAGCGTAAAGAAAACAACGAATGTTGTCTATGAAAATCAGAAAATATTTGCAAATTTATTTGCAAAACAAGTTAAATCGGCGATGTTCCCATTTCAACAATATATGAAAGGCGTTACTGAACTTACAAAAAAATGATAATAATGCAGGGGTGGAAACGATGACAGGCAAAAAAACATATGATCCATATGAATCTCTTCATAAGTTTAGCCAATTATGGGAAAAGCAGATCAATGATTTTATCTATCTTTGGACGAATAATAAAGAATTTGTCAAAATGTCCAATGTAGGAACAGAGATTCATTCCCGTTATCTTGATCAATTTAAAAAAAATCAAGAAGCACTTGCTAGTGTTTTAAATTTGCCTACTAAAAATGATGTGACGAACGTGGCAGCCTTGACGATTCAGACAGAGGAAAAAATTGAAGCTCTTGAGGAACAAATATGGGATCTGCAGGATTCTGTAAAGTCTCAAAGCAAGGATATTGAGAGTGTTGTGGAAGTATCCAAGGAGATTATTAAACTAACAAAACAGCTTAAAACAGAGCTAGTGAAAACAAAAAAAGAGCTATCAGATTCTAAGGATTTACATGCCGAGCTGCAGGAAATGAAATTTGAGCTCTTAAAGTTAAATGATTTTAAAGAAGAATTTGAAACACTAAAAGGTTTGATTGAAAAAGACAAAAGCTCTGAGCGTGAGCTTGCTAGTGCTGGGGCGACCAAATAATAGCGGAATGGAGGGAAGACAGTGGCAACAGAATCACCTTTAAAGAACGCAATTCCAGATTTGAATTACGAGAAGGAAATGGAGCGATGGTCTCAGGTTTTTAAGCTTTTAAGTGAACCAGAGCCAAAAATAGGGCTTACTCCAAGAAATGAAGTATGGAGAAAGAATAAGTCGGTATTATGGCATTATCCTGCCAAAGAGAAAAAGTATGAGGTTCCATTATTTTTGGTATATTCACTTTTTAATAAACCGTACATTTTAGATATTGCCCCAAAGGCCAGCGTGATCGAGGGTCTTACCAACATGGGCTATGAAGTGTATTTATTAGACTGGGGTACACCAGGCTATGAAGATAAGAAAATTGGTTTAGACACCTACATTGATAAATATTTAAGAACGGCAGTAAAAAGGGCCATTCGTCATTCCGATGCGGAAGAAATTACCCTTGTCGGTTACTGTTTAGGAGGAACTATAGCTTCACTCTATGCTGCAGTTGCAGATGAACCAATTAAAAACTTGGTTGTCGCAACGGTGCCAATCGATTTCGGTCCATTCGTGGGACCGGATAAATGGGCTGAAGGTATGAGAAATGGTGATATGAATATTGACCATTTTATTGATGTTTATGGCAATATGCCGCCTCAATTAGTTGAAGGCATGTTCAGAGCCATTGGAGCACCAATTTATTTTACAAACTATACCATGCTTTTAAGCAGGGCACACGATAAGCGTTATGTGGAAAAGTGGCGCAGAATGAATAAATGGACAGTTGACCAGGTGCCATTTGCAGGGGAAGCATACCGCCAATTGGCGAATGACTTTTTCAAAGAGAATAAGCTGGTAAAAGGAGAATTTATGATCGGCAACAAAAAAGCTGATCTAAAGAATATTAAGGCAAATCTTTTCGTCGTTTCTGGCTCCAGAGATCATTTGATTTTGGAAGATCAGAGCAAGCCGATAATGGATTTAGTCTCAAGTGAGGATAAAACCTATATCGTGGTAGAATCTGGCCATGTTGGTATGGCGCTGTCCGGAATGTTTGCTGGCATTGTCGATAAATGGGCTTCCAGCCGTTCTAATCCAATATAAAAATTATTCTGTAATAAATTTAAGTACAAGTAAATATATAATAAGTATGTGCAATTTGGAGGAGGAAGGAACTAGTTCCTTCCCCGCTAACTTGCCCTTGTGTGTTTATTTAAAAAGTTGCGCAGGACTTCATTGAAGGCTTCCTTTGCTTCAAGCTTGGCAATATGACCAGTATTTCTGAAAATAACAAACTCAGAATGGCGAATTTGTTTGTGCATCATTAATTGAACCCAAACGGGGATGACTGAATCATATTGTCCGCCAATAATTAAGGTTGGAACTTTAATTTTAGGAAGCAAACTTAAATTATTCACTTTTAGACATGCTTCCATCGATTTAAAATAATATTCACTATTTGGTTTGTAATATTGATAAAAGTGATCAAAATTTTCTTTTGACCATGAGTAAAGGCAAATCTTTGCAGCTGTTTCTCTTAGGTCGTCAGGAGACTTATTTTCTGCACGTGCTTCCCTGAATTTCAAGAATAACTTTCCAAGCTGCTTCGGTGCATAATGGAAGGTACTGACTAGCATTAAGGAACGGCACATTTCAGGAGCCTGGCGATAAATTTCCTGTGCCACCATCCCTCCCATAGACAAGCCGCATATGTGTGCGCTTTCAATTTCAAGGCCTTTTAAAAGGGTGATGACGTCGTAAGCAAAATTTTTAATTGATATTTCTCCAGGGGATTGATATTCACCATGCCCCCGTAAATCGGGAATGATTAAGTCATATTGGTCGGCAAATTCAAATTGATTAGACCAGCCCTCCTTAACTTCTCCTAGACCGTGAATAAAAACTAATGGCTCACCCGTACCGAGTCTTAAATAGGGAATCCCTGAACAGTTCTTGAAAACTTCGCTCAAAATGCATTCCTCCTCAAGTTTTTATAATAATCTATGTTTCCAACATTCCTAAGGTATAAACATTTTTAAGATTCTGATTATTTTATTATATAATCAGAGTTGACAGATTATGACACATAGGTGTAAATTACATATATAGACTAGCTGAGAAAATACATACGAAAGCATATGTTCTTATTTGAGTAACAAATAAAAAGGAGAGGGATAAACTATGACTACTAAGAAAGTTGAACAAGAAGCAGCATTTGATTCCAATCGTTTTGTAGATACATTCTGGAATCAATATGAGCAATCATTAAATCAAGCAAGAAAGCTCCGCGAAAGAAGAGAAGATGCGTATCTTAATGCTGTAAAAGAAACAGTAAAGTTTAATCAAGAATTTAGAGGCTCCCTTGCCAATCTTTTTCAGACTTCCAGGCAAACAAGTACAGAACTTGTTAAAGGAGTTTCAAGTAATCTGGCTAAAAGAGTTGATGAAAAACAGGCATTACGCCCTGAATTGAAGGACCAGTTTGGTGAGGTATCCGAACGAATTGAGCAGTTAACTATGGCACCACTTGCAGCCGGCGTAGATCTGATTCAACGGATTGAAGAAAATTTTGTTGAAGGCAGTGAAAACTATGTTAAATATGCAAGAGAGCGCCGTAATGGCTGGCAAAAAGTTTCCGATGAATATTTAAAGGCTGCAAGGGAAAACCACAAAAAGGTAGCTGGTCGCCTTGAGGAAAGTCGAAAAGTTTTAGTAAGCTCTAAATAAGATAAAGATTTAAACTCCACTGACCTAAAATAGTGGAGTTTTTTCATTTTCTTTCCAAATGAAGGTACTTTGCGTTAAGATAGAGGATAAGGTAATTACTTAAAAAAAGAGGTACAGTTCATGATTAAAAAGTATATGACTTTCCAAAAAAATAATGGGATTGCTCCGTATATTTGGACTGTTCTCTGCATTTTACCGTTTTACTTCATTTTTCAAGCGCCTACTACCCTTCAAATCGTAGTAGGAATTTTACTAACGCTGCTATTTTTTATCCTTTATCGGATCGCGTTTATTTCAAAAGGATGGCCTGTCTATCTTTGGACATTAATCCTTATTGGTATCTCAATAACAGCGACCAGTCTATTCAGCTATGTTTATTTTGCCTTTTTTCTTGCATATTTTATTGGAAATATAAAAGACCGCGCAGCTTTTTTAACCTTGTATTTTATCCATCTGCTTAGTACATCGGCATCGATTAATTACAGCATCGTTATGCATGAAAAGCTCTTCTTACAGCAATTGCCCTTTGTTATTATCATTTGGATCAGTGTGATCCTTCTCCCATTCAGTATTTATAACCGGAAAGAAAGAGGGCAGCTTGAAGAAAAATTGGAATATGCCAATAAAAAGATTTCTGAGCTTGTAAAATTGGAGGAACGTCAGCGGATAGCCAGGGATCTTCATGATACTTTAGGACAAAAGCTTTCCTTGATAGGATTGAAGACGGATTTGGCAAGAAAATTGATCACGAAAGACCCTGAGCAAGCCAGGAATGAATTGAAGGATGTTCAGCAAACGGCAAGGACTGCACTAAGCGAAGTAAGAAAAATGGTTTCTTCGATGAGGGGTATTCGTATAAAAGATGAAATGTTCCGGGTTAAGGAGATTCTGAGGGCCGCCCAGATTCAATTAGTTTCTGAAGAGGAGTTCACTCTGACGAATGTTTCGTTATTGACTGAGAATATATTAAGTATGTGCTTGAAAGAGGCCATTAATAATGTGGTCAAACATAGCGGGGCCACAACTTGTTATGTTTCAATTGAGCAATCGTGGAAGGAAATTGTATTAACCATAAGTGATGATGGTAAATTTAAAGGTACAGAAGGGTTTTTAGCGGAAGGGCATGGACTAATTGGAATGAAAGAACGGCTTGAATTCATTAACGGCAGTCTCGAACTTGTGACTAACAATGGAACAACCTTAATCCTAAAAGTACCGAATGATGTAAAGCCGCATTTGGATAAGGAGGAGCGAAAATGATAAGAATCGTTATCGCTGAGGACCAGCAAATGCTTCTAGGGGCCTTTGGATCACTGCTTAATTTGGAAGAGGACATGGAAGTAGTGGGAAAGGCCTCCAATGGTGAAGAAGCTGTCTCACTTGTGAAAAAATTCAAACCAGATGTTTGTATCATGGATATTGAGATGCCGGGAAAAAGTGGACTTGAGGCAGCTGAGGATCTTAAAGGACTTGGCTGCAAAGTAATCATCCTGACTACATTTGCTCGGACGGGGTATTTTCAGCGGGCATTAAAGGCAGGTGTAAGTGGGTATTTATTAAAGGACAGCCCCAGTGATGAACTAGCGCGTTCTATCCGGAGCGTGATGGCAGGCAGAAGAATTTACGCACCGGAATTAATGGACGATGTATACGGTGAGGAAAATCCTTTAACTGACCGTGAAAAAGAAGTGTTAGAACTTGTTGCTGATGGCAAAAATACAAAAGAAATTGCAGAAGAACTCAGCATAAAAACAGGAACTGTTCGCAATTATATCTCCATTATCTTAGATAAACTTGAAGTGAAAAACCGTATCGAAGCAATTACCCAATCGAAGGAAAAAGGCTGGTTTAAATAAATCGTTTTTATACTAGTAAAAATCAAAACCACCAAGCATTCAGGAGCTTGGTGGTTTTTTAGACGGCTTGAAATTTCCCAAGAAAGCTTTGGATATATTCAAAGATTTCCTTAGGCCGTTCTTCTGGGATTGCATGACCAGTTTCTTTAAGTACTATCAGTTCAGAATTTGCTAAATCTTTGTTTAGTTTTTCACCAACTTTAAGCGGCATAGACTTATCATGGTCACCCCAGATCAGCAGGCAGGGAGTTTTGATTTCCTTTAGGATTTTCGGTGGAAGATCCCCTTCACGGTCCCTTATCATTCTTGTCAGAGCAACAAAGATTTCATCTTGTAAAAAAGGCTGTAAGTAGCCGTTAATCATTTCTTCATTAATGATTGAGTGATTATAAAGCGCGGCTTGGAGATTCTTCTTTACTCCTGTTCTCGCGAACCAATACTTCACAAATAGGTGAAAGTAAGGAATGTAGCTGGTTAAGACCAGAGGCAATTTTGATCGCTTGAGATAGGCCGAACTGCACAGCAAGATGGCTTTATCTGCAAGCTCGGGCACCATGTGAAGAATATTCAAGACAATCTGCCCGCCCATTGAATGCCCAATAAAGGTTATGTTTTTTAATCCAAAGGACTCTGTAAGTTTAATGACGGTTTGAGCTAAATTCTTGTAAGAATAGACATATCGATTGCATTTTGCGCTTTTCCCAAAAGGGGGAAGGTCTACTGATAACACTTGATAATCCTGTTTGAGTAAGGAAATTAAATGGCGAAAAGTGAAGGTGGAGGAAAGAAAACCATGTAGTAAAACGAACGTTTTGTCCGATGACTGATTAGGATAAAATTCATAATAAATATTAATGTTATTTACTGGATGATAACCGGTTAAGACATCCTGCTTCATCAATTTCTTCCTCCCATTCTAAATAAATAGTTGAAATTAATTTTCCCCAATTTTTCAACCTTACACCAATAAAATTTTTGGCAACCATAATTAAGATTTTCAACTTTTTTGTATTTTTTGAAATAAAGTGTTTGAATTTTTAGAAAACTTCTAGTATAATAAAAAAAAGCTCAAGGAGTTGATTTCCATGGAAAAGAAATTACTAAATTCACCACAACATTCGGAAGAAAATACTGATTCTGTTGTTGCAGAGATGTTTTTAAACAATTCCATTAAAGAATTTAAGAGAGAAAAACTCCGCAAGGAAATCGACCAAACATTACAAGACGGAAACAAAGATTTATTCCTAAAGTTGACGGAAGAGCTAAAGAAAATTTCCTAATTCATTGACAAAGGTATTTAATACTAAAAAATGAAGCCCTATCCAATATGTGGATATGGGCTTCATTCTGTTTTTTTATTAGTTTTGTAAAAAGTTATACGTAATATTGAAACAAAGATGATTGGAGCGCAAATCAACAACCCAATTTAACATAGTCTTTAAATTAATTTCGCTGCTTCATCAATGAATAATTTGGAAATCATTGAAAGGGTTCTATTTTGATTATAGACAAGATAGAAAAACCTTTCTTCCGTGAAATCATCAAGTTCATATATTTTAATGGAATTATGCTTTGCATATTCCCTGGCAGCGACTTCTGAAATAATCGATATCCCAATGTCCTGCATCACAAATTGGATAATACTCTGGACACTGTCAGTAAAAGCTATTATATTCATGTCTTCCTTTTGAATTTTATTCCTCTTTAGAACTCTTTCTATCGCTGCGTTGGTCCCTGAAGCGGAATTCCTCATAATAAAGGGATACTTAGTGATGGTCTTTATGGTCATCCTTTCCATTATTTGCACTTGATTTGAAGTTACAAGGACTAATTTTTCTTTTAATAACGGAATAAAATGGAGCTTATCATTTTCATATTTTTCACCTAATATCCCAACATCGACAGAACCATTAAGTACTTGTTCAGCAACAAATTTGGATGAGGATTGATTAATTCGAAATGTTGCATTAGGAAATTTCTCTCTAAATCGCTTCACCATCTTAGGTACAAGATATTGCCCTGGGACAGAACTGGCTGACATGCGGATCATTCCCCGTAACTCTGTCATTCCTTGATTTAAGTCCAGCAAAGCTTGCTCTTTTAAGAATAAAATTTTTAATGCCCACTGGTACAAACGTTCGCCATGGGGAGTAAGGACAATTTCCCTTCCGACACGGTCAAAAAGATTAACATTCAGTGTTTTTTCTAATGAATGAATATGAGAGCTTACGGTTGATTGGCTTAAAAAAATATCCTCAGCTGCTTTTGAGAAGCTTTTATGCTCCACAACCTTAGTAAAAACATATAACTGATGCAAATCCATGCCTATACGCCACCTATTTGAAAAGTCGATTGGTTTCTATAGAATTAATCGATAAGTTGAATAAATACTATTATAGCATTACCTAAAAAATCTTAAAGCCAAAAAAGAAGCCCTATCCGTTTGGATAGGACTTCTTTGCCTTTAAATGAAATTAGTTATCATCATCCCCGCTATGTCTGTTCTGATGTTCACCATCATCGGATTTTTGGTCATCATTGCCGCTGTGTCGATTTTGATGTGCGCCATCGTCTGTTTTGTTATCGTCATCCCCGCTGTGTCTGTTTTGATGCTTCCCATCGTCGGTTCTTTGGTCATCATCGCCGCTGTGTTGATTTTGATGTGCGCTGTCAACGGTTTTGTTATCGTCATCGCCGCTATGTCTGTTTTGATGTGCTCCATCATTTGTTTTATTGTCATCATTTACGCTATTATTGGCAGACTGTGAGCCATTTCTATCATCGGACTTTACCTTAATATATGTCTTGCCATGCTCTGTTTCGATTTCTACCTTTTGCCCATTTACCCTTGTGTTGACATTACTCTTACTGTCATCCAGATGATTCGAATCATCAACCCGAGTATCATTTTTTGATGCGCTTGCAAATGCCGCACCACCCAAAATTAATAACCCAGATACTGCCCCAACAATAATCTTCTTTTTCATTGAAATTCCTCCTTCATATTTGTTTTTACATTTATAGAATATCCAGCGAAGATTAGAGAATAGGAAAGAGAAACATTAGAAAGTAATGAGAAAGTTATTGTTTCGCTAGTGGGCGTATCAGTGATCATCATTTTTATCATCTTTTTTCTTATCGTCAATTTTTTGATCATCATCAGCTTTTCTATCTACCTTATTGTCATCATCCTCTTTTTTACGGTCATCCCATGTTACTGAAAGCACCTTGCCGGTTATGCAGTGTACCTGCACAATAGCCTCCTGACCGGATGGTGATTTTACTTTTATCAGGTAATAGGTAAAACTTCCTTTTGTTTCAAGCCAAATATGATCCACAATTCCCTTCACTTGTTTAATGGCAATCTGCCCGGCCTCTGCCTCAGTTAAACTCCTTGGCGGTTCATGAATATTGATTGATTCGGTTGAAAGGATTGAACCTGTTACAGCATTTACAGTAATCGTTGTCTGTTTGTTTTCTGTAGTGACAACAGCCTTGTATATAGGACTTCCATTGCTTTCCAACTTTTCTAAAGACACAATTGTTCCATTTGCCTCTGATAAAATAATGGCTTTTATTTTTTCTTCCGATAAACCTGTCGAAGTAGGCTCATCAGGGAGTATTGTTTTGTTATCTAATTTCTGTAAAGATAATATTTTACCGCTTGTCGCATCTATCTTGATCTGATATAGAAGTTCTTGTTTTTCTAATTTTATATGATATTGTTTGCCTGCCAGTTTAATTTGTGTGACCTTTCCCTGGTATCGGTTTTCAACGAGTAATTGTGCTTCCTTTTCTGAAAGAATTTCAGCGTTTGCCTTTGAAGGTCCAAGCTTATTCCAGCCTATAAAAATAATTCCTGCCAAAATAACGGTAACAATCAGCCATTTCCATCCTTTTTTCTTCATTTTTCCACCTCACCACATATGCGTACTCTTATTTTCTTATATGAAAATTAGAAAATGCTGAGAAAATGAGTATTTTTTTTCTTCTTTAGAAAAAGAGCAGCGGTGGTTCCGACTCCTTCTTTGCTTTCAAGCTGAAGCCTAACATCAATGGCGTCTGCGATTTCCTTTGCTAAAGAGAGTCCAAGGCCAGCCCCCCCTTTTTTTCTATTTCTGGCCTTATCGACTCGGTAAAAGCGATCAAAAACCTTTGTCAGATCTTCAGTGCTCATCCCTATACCGCGATCCATTATCTTGATATATACTTCACCATCCATAATTCCTAAAGCAACATTTATCGTGTCATCACTATATTTTCGAGCATTATCAAGGAAGATAAATAAAAGCTGCTTTAATTTTTTTTCATCAGTAAGTACAGTTAATGGTGGCTCGCTGTCATTTTCATCGGTATAGTGAATGTCAATGTTGTAAGCATTCCGGAAAGTAATTAATGATTGTTTTAAAAAACTTGTTAGATTTATCTCTGTCTTATGAATGTTCCATTGTTCGTGATGTTTTGCAAGCAATAATAGCTGTTCGGTCATGTCTTTCATCCGGATAGCTTCTGAATGAATAGCTTCAATTGATTCGTTAAAAATTTGGGGATCAGCCAAACCTCTTCGTTTTAATAGGCTGGAATAGCTCTCAATGATGGTTAAAGGGGTTTTAAATTCATGGGAAGCATTTGAGACAAACATCTTTTGTTTTTCATAATTGGTTTCAAGCAAATCAATCATGTGGTTAAAGGTCTTGCCCATTTGATAAAGTTCATCCTTTGATTTTTCCTCGAGTATTAGCCGTTTGAAGCGGCCGCTCTGCCTAATTTCGGTCATCGTCTTGATCATCGTGGTCACCGGCCTAGTAATCAGCTTGCTTAAAATCCTGCTGGAGACAATCACTGGAACCAATGCAAGGAAGGTAACCAAGATGAGAACAAGTCGTAGTATTTTTAAATTATTTGTGGTTGTTTTTATGCTTTTTATAATTTGAAGGTTCCCTTCATTACCGTCAGACATTATGATTGGCATCGATTCAAATATATAGGATTGATTTTGATATTCAATGAATTGACTGATTTCCGTTTTGGAAAATTTCGTAATTCTTTCTTTAAGTTTATTTTCTGTTGAACTTGTCACTGAAATGATTCGTTGGTTATCTTTTGGTACAAACCTGATCATTCCGTCGATAGGAACATAAGAGCGTAGCAAATCCAAATCGGGAACAGTGCCAAGTGACTGCCCGATGGCATCTGCTGTTTTTTTTAATTCCCTATTAGCAGTGTCTATCTCACTACCGAGAAGTAATTTGCTAAAAGAAATATACACTGAAAAATTCATGACAATTAAGAGGAAGGCGAACAAGACAGCCGTTGACAAATTGATTTTACTACTCAGCTTCATTTGGCTTCCTTCAATACATAACCAACCCCGCGGACAGTATGAATTAAAGCTGGCATATTTGGAAGGTCTATTTTCTTCCTTACGTAACGAATATACACATCTACAACATTTGTATCTCCCATAAAGTCATAACCCCATACAGCTTCTAAAATTTGGTCCCTGTTTAATACCTGACGTTTATTAATAAGTAAATAAACGAGCAAATCAAACTCCCTAGGAGTTAAATCAATGGTATACTGTCCACGTAAAACTTCACGCGTTTTTTGATTAACTTTTAAATCAGCGAAAGTTAAGACATCGGTGTCTATTGTATTTTGTTCAACTTCCTTAATTATTTTGACTCTTAGGGCAGCACGAATTCGGGCAAGAACTTCTTCAATTTGAAAGGGCTTAGTTATATAGTCATTTGCACCGTAATCAAGACCTGAGACTTTATCCTCTACAGACCCTTTTGCCGTTAATAACAAAACAGGAGTTTGTTTATCATTAATTCGAATCCGGCGGAGCAGTTCAATTCCACTTAAACTAGGTAGCATGACATCTAATAAAACTAAATCCCATTTTCCTGTTCTATATGCCTCAAATGCCTCCAGACCATCCATCACCTTCGTAACGCTATATCCTTCATACTCAAGTTCAAGCTCAAGCAGCCTGGCGATTTTTTCTTCATCCTCAACAACCAATATTGATTCTTTGTTCATGAAAAGGCCCCCCTAAGTCCTAAAATTCGAATAATTCTAATTCTTCATTTTATTACCTTTTTTTCCACAGAAGCACTAATTTATCCTTCTTATATGGGAAATAAAAAAACATTCACAAAATAATTCTTAAGTGAATGTTTAAGTTTATATTTTGATAAAGTATGATGAATAAAGAGAATTTGATTGGAGTGAATGATTTGCCTCAGCTTCATGTTTATAGTAAAAAAATTCCTTATTCATCTTCAAGGTTTTTTCGCCAATTTCGTACGATCGCTCAAAACAATAAATATCACGTTTTATTAGAGAGTGGACGTGGAGGGCGTTATAGTATTGCAGCCTTTGAACCTGAAACAATTATGAAAGGGAAAAATAATCAGCTAGAAATAATAAATGAAAACGGTACAGAAACAATTGCAGGAAATCCCCTTTATTTATTAAAGGAATGGATGGACAAGTATCACGTCGATAAAATAGAGGGTTTCCCAAGTTTTTTAGGCGGGGCGATCGGATACATAAGCTATGATTACGCTCGTTATATCGAAAAGCTTCCAGAATTAGCGAAAGATGATTTAGAAACACCTGATATTTTCTTTTTTATCGTAAAAGAATGGTTTGTATTTGATCACGAGAATGATGCTTTATGGTTATTATTTTTGGCTGAGAATGATCGGAATATCGAGGAGAAGCTTTCTGTTTGGGAAAGGCAATGGCTCCAGGAACCTTCTGCGGCTCCGCTTTCAGGTGACAGGGAGATTGACAACAATAACTTAGAGGTTTCAATGACGGAGGATGAATTTAAAGGAGCTGTCAAACAGATTCAGCAATATATCGCAAAAGGGGATGTTTTCCAGGTCAATCTCGCAGTGCGCCAATCCAAACCGCTGCAAGTAGATGCGATTGATGTTTACCAACAATTAAGGTCTTTAAACCCATCACCATATATGGGGTATTTTCATACACCAGACTTTCAGCTCGTTAGTGGATCGCCAGAGCTTTTAGTGAAAAAGAGTGGAACTGAAGTTAGCACTCGGCCGATTGCCGGTACCCGTTCGAGAGGGAAGGACCATGAAGAGGATATCAAACTTGCCAATGAATTAATCGAGAATGACAAGGAACGAGCAGAACATGTGATGCTTGTCGACCTTGAACGCAATGACCTTGGGCGAGTATGTAAATACGGAACTGTCGAAGTAAATGAATTTATGGTGATCGAAAAATACTCCCATGTAATGCACATCGTATCAAATGTAAGAGGAGAATTAGCGGATGATAAAACAAGTTTTGATATCATTGACGCTGTATTTCCTGGCGGAACGATAACAGGTGCACCTAAAGTAAGAACGATGGAAATAATAGAAGAGCTTGAGCCTGTTCGAAGGGGTATTTATACCGGTTCTCTTGGCTGGATAGATTTTAGCGGCGATTTAGAATTAAACATTATTATTCGAACGATGCTTGTAAAGGATGGTATGGCACATGTTCAAGCTGGTGCAGGCATCGTGATTGATTCCAATCCAAAGCATGAATATAAAGAATCACTGAAGAAAGCAGCAGCGCTATGGAAAGCAAAAGAAATGGCAGAAGGGTGAGCAGCAATGATTTTTATGATTGATAATTATGATTCTTTTACCTTTAATTTAGTTCAATACTTGGGAGAGCTTGGAGAAGAATTAGTCGTGAAACGAAATGATCAAACCACGATTAATGAAATTGCTGAATTAAAGCCAGGATTTTTAATGGTTTCACCTGGGCCATGCAGTCCAAATGAAGCCGGAATTAGTTTGGAGGCAATTCACGCATTTTCAGGACGTACTCCTATTTTCGGTGTTTGTCTTGGGCATCAAGCCATTGCTCAAGCCTTTAATGGGGAAGTTGTTCAAGCAGAACGGCTTATGCATGGTAAAACCTCCGAAATGTATCATGACGGAAAAACCATTTTTCAAGGGCTGCCCAATCCTTTCCCCGCAACAAGATATCACTCCTTAATCGTCAAAAGAGAAACATTGCCTGAATGCTTTGAGATCTCAGCCTGGACAACGGAAGGGGAAATTATGGCTATTCGACATAAAGAGCTTCCGATAGAAGGGGTACAGTTCCACCCGGAATCAATCATGACTACTTGTGGAAAAGAATTATTGCGCAATTTCGTTCAACATTATCGAAAAGTTTCATTGGTCAATTAATATGTTTATTTATTTAAACGGTCAAATGGTTGAAAAAGAAGCTGCAATGATATCACCCTTCGATCATGGTTTCTTATATGGGCTTGGCCTCTTTGAAACATTTCGTGTCTATGAGGGGCATCCATTTCTTTTAGACGATCATATAGAGCGGATTAATCATGGATTAAATATACTTAATATTAACTATCGCTTTTATCGAGAGGAAACAAATAATATTCTGCAGGCCTTACTAGAAAAAAATAATTTTACAAACGCTTATATCCGCTTAAATGTTTCAGCAGGTTCCGGGGATATTGGGCTGCAGACAAAACCTTTCTTGGAGCCAAACCTTATTATTTTTCCAAAAGAGCTGCCACCCGCTGGAGAATTATTCGAAAAAAGGGCAACCCTTTTAAAGCTGAAACGGAACACACCCGAGGGGGAAGCGCGTCTTAAATCCCATCATTTTATGAATAATTTGCTTGCAAAAAGAGAGATTGGGCCTTCCCTCGAGCAAGAAGGAATCTTTTTAACAGCGGATGGACATTTAGCGGAGGGGATTGTCTCCAATATTTTTTGGATTAAAGACAAGGAACTCTACACCCCAGCCTTATGCACTGGTATTTTAAATGGCATAACACGTCAATTTGTAATGGAGCTAGCAGGGAGGATTGGCCTGTGTGTAAAAGAAGGCCTTTATACTTTAGAACAAGCACTTGATGCCGACGAGATGTTTGTAACCAATTCCATTCAAGAAATAGTCCCTATTTCCTCTTTTGCAGGCCAAAAATTACCTGGGAAGAAGGGACATTGGGTACAACGATTCCATCAGGACTATCGCAAATTTTGTCAAAGTCTATGGACAAGGAATGGTTTAAGGAGAGATTAATTTGAGAGAGAGGATTCTTGAAGAAATTAATAGAATCGAAAATCAGTATAATGTGAAAATTTGTTATGCGGTTGAATCCGGGAGTCGGGCATGGGGATTTCCTTCTAAGGACAGTGACT
Source organism: Paenibacillus sp. BSR1-1 (assembly GCF_030403775.1). GTDB lineage: Bacteria > Bacillota > Bacilli > Bacillales > Cytobacillaceae > Neobacillus. Next base: position 451,675 of record NZ_JAQMWQ010000001.1, on the reverse strand, counting down.
ACGATGTCAGGTTTATTTATGTCCATAAAAAAGAATGGTATTTGTCGATTGACCAAAAGCGAGATGTGATTGAGCTTCCAATTAATGAACTTCTTGATATTAATGGCTGGGAAATTCGAAAAGCTTTAAGACTATTTAAAAAGTCCAACCCGCCGCTTATGGAATGGCTGCATTCTGGAATTGTTTATTATCAAGCTTTTTCATTAGTGGAAAAAATGAGGACTATTCAAAACCAAGTATTTTTACCGCAATCTGCTCTTCATCATTATTTAAATATGGCAAAGGGAAATTACCGGGATTATCTTCAAGTTGAACACGTCAAAATAAAGAAATACTTTTATGTATTACGGCCCATTTTAGCGTGTAAATGGATTGAAAAATATAATACAGTGCCCCCAAATGAATTTCAGGAATTGGTTAAAGACCTTCTTAAAGAAGGCCAGTTGAAAGACGAAATCAATACATTATTAATGCGGAAAATAAAAGGTGACGAGCTAAATCTTGAACCAAAAGTTGCGGCTATTAATGAATTTATCGAAAAAGAAATCAATCGCATAGAGGTTTATACGAAAACATTATCTGTATCGAAGGAAGACATCACACCAATGCTCGATGAATTATTTAGAGAAATTCTCGAAGAGGTTTGGTCATAATCCTTTAAGCACAAACCAAAAGCCCTCACTTATAATAGTGAGGGCTTTTGGTTTGTGTTATATGGCAATCCCTTTTTGAGTGGGATTTCTCTTTTTTTGGATAGATGCTACTAATCCTTTAAAAAACTTTAATGAACGTTGAAAAACAGGACTCTGGATAAACGTATAAATAAAAGTGGCGATAAAAATCGGACCTCCTAAAAGGAATCCGAAAACTAAAACAAGACTTTCAACAATGATTCGTGCCTTGCTGACCGACAACTTTGATTTATCAGAAATAGAGAGCATAAAGCCATCCCGCGGGCCGGCACCAATCCCAGCCGCTACATACATTCCGCCGCCAATTCCGGTAATGACAATTCCGGAAAGGAGGATGAAATAATCTATCCAAGTATTTGTTGCCTTTGGGAGTATATCCAGCCAAAGGAAAAAGTCCATGATTGGACCTATGCATAAGGCATTTAAGATTGTCCCTATACTAATATATCTTCGATCAACAAACAAAGAAACGATGATCAGAAAGAGGCCGCAAATGACTCCCCAAGTACCAATCGTTAATCCGAAATGCTGATAAAGTGCTACATTAAGAACTTCCCATGGGTGCAGTCCCACATACTTTACTTTTACTGCAATTGCATTTCCTAAGCCAAAAAAAGTTAATCCTAGGAAAAATAAAACATATTGAAAGAATTTCAACTCAAGCTCCCCCCATGATCTCGTTGACTTTTCCGAATATTCAAACCTATCCTAATATCTTAAAATATGAGCCAATAATAATCAATGGGTATTTTGCATGGTGGATTGAAGAATAGTAGATTGCTATAATCTGAAATATGTTAAAATAAATAAAATTATTATTCTACGAAAAATTCAAATGGAAATGATTGTGGGGAATGTGCTATGAATTTTGTTGCATCGGAAAAGCTTCAAAAAATGTCTTCAAGTATTTTTCAAGAAATTGCGGACCGAAAGCAGGAAGCGATTAAGAATGGGAAGGATGTCATTGATTTAAGTGTTGGCAGTCCAGATTTTGCACCGCCAAAGTTTGTTATGGATACGCTGGCTGAATTCACTCAAGACCCGAGAACCTATGGGTATACTTTAAAGGGCATTCCAGAATTTCACGAAGCGGTCACTTATTTTTACAAAGAACGCTATTCAGTTAACCTTGATGCTGCCAGCGAAGTGCTGCAATTAATGGGGTCTCAGGATGGGCTGGCTCATTTAGCATCAGCAATCATAGACCCTGGTGATTATGTGTTGGTACCGGATCCTGGCTATCCAATCTATGAAGCAAGCGTCAACATCGCTGGAGGGGTTATATATCCCATGCCATTATTGGCTGAGAATCGCTTTTTACCAAAACTTGAAGATATTCCTTTAGAAGTATTGAAGAAAACAAAAATGATGATTATTAGTTATCCCGGGAATCCGGTAACCGCTCTTGCAGATAAAAGTTTCTTTGAAGAGATCGTTCACTTTGCCAAGCTTCATAATATTTTAATTGTACATGACTTTGCTTACTCAGAATTGATTTTTGATGAAAACCCGCAAATTAGTTTCATGGCAGTTCCAGGGGCAAAAGAGGTCGGAATTGAATTTAACTCACTTTCCAAAACCTTTAACATGGCTGGCTGTCGAATTGGTTATGTGGTTGGTAATAAACACGTAATTGATATTTTGGCTTCATTTAAATCACATATAGATTATGGGATTTTTTATCCGATTCAAAAAGCAGCGATCAAGGCCCTAACTTCTGATTTTTCTTTCCTCAAAGAACAAGCTAGACAGTACGAAATCCGTCGTGACGCGCTGGTAGAGGGTCTTGAAAAAAGCGGTTGGCAGGTGTCGAAGTCTCCGGCCACTATGTTCGTATGGGCAAAAATCCCAGCAGGATGGAAGTCACGGGAATTTGCTTTTGAATTGATTGAACAAGCAGGCGTGGCGGTCATTCCTGGTGATGCTTTTGGAACACAAGGGGAAGGCTATGTCAGAATTGCTATGGTTCAGCCGCACGAACGGTTATTTGAAGCTGCTGAAAGAATCAACCAGTTCCTTTTGACATACTCAGTAAAATAAAACATATATATTAAATAAAAGACCTTCAACCAATTGAAGGTCTTTTACTTTGAAAACGAAAGAGGGATACACATGCCAAGCGAACTCCAACATTTAGAAATAGATATCCCCATCGAAGTCATCTGGGATTTCATAAGAGATGCGAATAATTGGGCTCCACTTGTACCAGGTTATATCTTGCATGAAAATATAAATGAGCGGCTAATCAGCTGGGAGTTTAAGAGCGACCTCGGTATAGTGAAAAAAAAGGTGACTCTGCTAATTGACATAAAAGAGTGGAATGAACCAAGAAAAGTAAGCTTTGAATTAAGGCGTAAGAACGAAAAGTACATTGGGGAAGGGTATTTTGAAGCAACAGCATTAAATAAGAATAAGACTCGTGTAACAGGCTTTCTTGATATAAATGCCTCTGGTCCAATGGGTTCATTAGCAAATTCTCTTTTTAAAAAAGCAATCCAAATTTCAGATGAAGAAGCAGCTGTAGCGATATCTTCAAAATTAGAGGAATTCAAACAAAGATAACCGATATCCTGCAAACTGATTAAAACAGTTTGCGGCATTTTTTTATGGTTATATTAAAGGGCATTGTTAATTTTTAACACTGTTGATTGGAGCGGAAAGCGAAGCGACTGAAGTGCATATCAACAACTAAGTTTATCAGAGCTTTTTTAAAAAAATTAAGATAAACTTAAGCATCAAGTGTTAGAGTTATTCCAAATTCCATTTCCAATAGGAAAGCAGATAGGAGGATTAACTATGCTTAAAATGATACAAAAGAAAGGTTTTCACGCCATGTTGGCGGTCTCATTGGTTAGTTTGGGGACGGTTTCGTATATACCAACCGCATCAGCCGAAAGTATTGCAAAAGTCGAAGCAAGTTCACTTTCAATGTTAGAGTTAAAAGGAATAGCCCTGGACAAAGATTTTTCTGCAGAAATCTATGAATATACTGCTACTGTTGCAAATGATGTTAAAACGATTACACTCCATGCCGAAAGTGCTGATCCAGCCTCCTCCATTTCCATCAATGGTAAAGCACTTGCAGAGGGCAATGTGGCTGATTTTAACCTTCAAACCGGTAAAAATACGTTCACAATTACGGTTAATGATGGAGTCCATACAACGAAAACGTATACGGTAACGGTAACAAGAGAACAAAATGATAACAATCTATTGAAAGATATTAAACTCTCAACAGGAAAATTATCACCAGCTTTTTCACCCATGACAACCGATTATAACATCGATGTAACAAACGCGATTTCTGGAATTACTGTCACAGCTTCTGCGATTGAAAGTACATCTGTCATTAGCTTGAATGGAGCTGCAATGAATGAAGCGGGGATTCATATAGAACTTCCGGTTGGGAAGACGGATATTCCCATTGTTGTAACTGCGGAAAACGGGGATCAAAGAACCTATACCATTCATGTAACGAAAGCCTCAGCCCCGATTTCACAAATGAATGCTTCACAAATGAACGCTTCAGTACAAAATAACAGAAGCAGTTCTTTTCAACCTTCCTTGCAACAGGTAAGCAACCGTTCTGGAACCGTTCAAAAAACAACAAAGGCCAAGCTGTCAGCCTTATCTGTTTCCACAGGTACTTGGGATAGTACTTTCTCGTCCGATGAATTTACCTACCATATTGCGGTTGCAAGTGATGTAAAAACAGTAACGATTAACTCAACAGCTGCTTATAGTAGTTCTTCCATTAAAATTGAAGGCGGTACAAACAAAACAATTCAGCTCGAGGATGATAATAGAACAATTATTTCCGTGGTAGTATCCCATGACGATGATGATCGGAAAACGTATGTACTAGTATTTGATAAAGAAAAATAAGCTAACGCGAATGCAAAAAAACCTGTATTTTACGGGTTTTTTTTTATATTAAAAATTTTTTCTCTATTTTTTGAAAAAAAAGAAAACATTTTTTTAACAATCCTACTAAAGATATGTTATATTAATAAATAAAAATTTTACCGAATTACAGAAAGGGAAGGTGAAAAGGTGTGGCAACCGAATTGAAACTTAATGACAGCAGTCTTCCATTACGCCGCGATGTTAAGTTATTAGGGAAAATACTAGGTGAAATTCTAATTAACCATGGTGGAACTGATTTATTTGATAAAGTCGAAAAAATACGGCTAATGTGCAAAAATCTTCGTACGGACTTTAGTCAAGACGAATATTCGGCCTTAAAACAAGAAATATCTTCTCTCAGCACCCCAATGAGGAAACAAATCATCCGTGCATTTTCAATGTATTTCCATTTAATCAATGCGGCTGAACAAAATCATCGAATTCGGAGAAGAAGACAATACCAACTTCAAGATGATAATAATGTTCAACCTGATTCAATTGAAAGTGCAATTTTGGCACTTAAAGAAAACGATATTGAAGAAGAGACAATTCAAAATGTTTTACATACATTGTCCCTTGAACTTGTTATCACTGCCCATCCGACAGAGGCAACAAAGCGGTCGATTCTTGAAATTCAACAAAGGATCGCGGATATCTTAAAAAATCTTGACCATCCACTGCTTACAAAAAAAGAAAAAATTAAGCTTGAAGAGAGTTTATTTAATGAAGTGACAATTCTATGGCAGACAGATGAATTACGTCATTATAAACCGACAGTTATGGATGAAGTTCGAAATGGATTGTATTATTTTGATCAAACGCTTTTTGATGTGCTCCCTGAAATTCATCGTGAATTGGAAGCAAGCTTGGAAACAAATTTTCCACAAACCGACTGGCAGGTTCCAAATTTCCTTCGCTTCGGTTCATGGATTGGCGGCGACCGCGATGGCAATCCGAATGTGACACATGATATAACATGGGAAACGTTACTTAGGCAAAGAAGGCTTGTCCTGAAAAAATATAAAGATGTTTTGGTGGATTTAATGAAGCGATACAGCCATTCTACTACAAGAGTGGAAGTAAGCTGCGAACTCATCAACTATCTCGAGGAAAAAGAGGACCATTATTTATCCGATGATAAAAAATGGCCTGTAAAAACGGAAGTATACCGTCGTGCTTTTGCGATCATTATTGAGCGTATAAAGCAAGTTGGGAAATCAGGTATCGGTTATAAAACTGCTGATGAATTATTAACAGATTTATACTTGATTCAAAATAGTCTTAAACAACATCATCCAGCTGCCCATGAATTAAAAACAATTCAGAAGCTGATTCGTCAAGTTCAGTTGTTTGGCTTCCATTTAGCTACACTTGATATCCGAAATCACAGTGGTGAGCACGAAGCAGCGATTACAGAAATTTTGAAAAAAGTCCGAATCAGTGAAAATTACGCTGAACTTTCAGAAGAAGAAAAGTTGAAAATTCTTCAAAGTATTTTAATCGACCCGCGTCCGCTTCTTTTATCAAATGAGGATTATTCTAAAGAAACGCAAGAAATGATTAAAGTATTCCAAATGATTAAGAATGCACATGAAGAATTCGGTAAACGATCTATATCTGTGTATCTTGTCAGTATGACAAAATCACCTAGCGATTTATTAGAGGTTCTGGTATTGGCAAAAGAAGCAGGCATTTACAGGCTTCATTCAGATGGGGCGTTGGAAAGTCACTTAAATGTTGCTCCACTTCTAGAAACCATTGATGATTTAACCTCCGGACCTAAAATAATGGAGACACTCTTTGAAATGCCTGTTTACCTTAATCATTTGCAAATCCTAGGGAACCAACAGGAAATTATGCTTGGCTACTCAGATGGCAGCAAAGATGGAGGTACCTTAACTGCGAATTGGAAGCTATATAAAGCGCAAATCGAAATTCATGAAATGGCAAAAAGGTATCAAATTGGTCTTAAATTTTTCCATGGACGCGGCGGGTCCTTAGGACGTGGCGGCGGTCCCTTAAATAAAAGCATTTTATCACAGCCAGCTGAAACCATCGGGGATGGAGTCAAAATTACGGAACAAGGAGAGGTATTATCTGCCCGTTATTTACTTGAGGATATTGCTTACCGCAGTTTAGAGCAGGCAACTTCAACATTGCTGCGGGCAGCAACACATGTTTCGAATGAAGCGGAACAAGGGAACCTGAGGGAACTAATATGGGAAGAAGCAATAGAAGAAATTTCAAGCACTGCTTTAGGCAAATACCAATCACTTGTTTTTGGCGATCCTGACTTCCTGACTTACTTTAACGAAGCTACTCCATTAAGAGAGTTAGGGGATTTAAATATTGGCTCGAGACCGATGAGTAGAAAAAATCGCGGAAGATTTGAAGATTTGCGTGCAATACCATGGGTTTTTGCCTGGACTCAAAGCCGCCAGCTCCTGCCTGCATGGTATGCTGCAGGAACAGGTTTAGAAAGCTTTGCTTCTAGAAGTGATCAAAATTTGGAGCTTCTAAAGCAAATGTATTTAAAGTGGCCATTCTTTCAATCTACCGTGGATAATCTGCAAATGGCATTAATGAAGGCAGATATAACGACAGCAAAGGAGTATTTAACGCTTGTTGAAGATAAAGAGATTGCTGATAGGATATTCACTAATATATTAGAAGAATATGTAAGAACTAAGGAAATTTTATTGAAAATCACGGGCGATAAAGAATTATTGGATCACACACCGAACATTAAAGATTCAGTATTTAGAAGAAACCCATATGTTGATCCATTGAATTTTTTACAGGTAGAGTTAATCAAGGAATTGCGTAAACAGGAAGAGCCGAATGATGAACTTTTAACAGAAGTATTACTTACCATAAGTGGAATATCTGCTGGATTGCGTAATACGGGTTGATAAAGTAAAAACACAAACTCAAGAACATGAGTTTGTGTTTTTTTTTATTTTTCCTTTTATAGATATTATCGTTCGCTGATGAGTGTGAACAATTTATGAATTATGTAAAAATGAATGGTGATTCATTCATTTTCAAGCAAGATTCGACAATATTTGCAACTGAGACCATGATATATTTTAGCCAGAATTATAGATAATCTGGAGGGATGTTTAAATGTCAGTGAAAGAAAGAGTGGTACAAGAAAATCATGATGTCGCTCTTATGATTGACGTCTTAGGGAATAACGGAGCAACAGCTCTAAGTGAATTCCGCTGTTACAATCAAGAAATGGTGGATAAAATCGTAAAAGAAATGGCGTTAACCGCACTTGAGCACCATAAGGAGCTAGCGAAGCTTGCAGTAGAAGAAACAAAAAGAGGTGTTTATGAAGATAAAGTCTTTAAAAATATGTTTGCGACGGAATGCATCTATAACAACATTAGGGACATGAAAACCGTAGGTGTGATTAGTGAAAATGAGAATGAAGGCATGGTTGAGATGGCCGAACCAGTCGGTGTAATCGCAGGTGTCATTCCGATTACAAATCCAACTTCAACAGTTATTTTTAAATCGTTAATTTCACTTAAAACAAGGAATCCAATTATCTTTGCCTTTCCTAAATATGCGCAAAAATGCTGTGTCAGAACTGCAGAATTGCTAAAGGAAGCAGCGATACATGCAGGTGCTCCTGATAACAGCATCCAGTGGATTGAAGTTCCATCACATGAAGCCTTTCAAGCCTTAATGAAGCATCCAAAGATATCTCTCATCCTTGCAACGGGAGGACCTAACTTAGTAACGGCAGCCTATAGCTCAGGAAAACCGGCCCTTGGCGTTGGAGCTGGAAATGTGCCTTGTTACATTGAAAAAACAGCTAATATTAAGCGGGCGGTCAACGACCTTATTTTATCGAAAACATTTGATAACGGCATGATTTGTGCCTCTGAGCAAGCACTTATTATCGACCAAGAAATTTATGATGAAGTTAGACAGGAGTTAATTGAAAACCAGTGTTATTTCTTAAATGAAGAAGAACGTTTAATGGTTGAGCGGATTGCGATTGATCCAAAGACGGAATCGCTTAATCCAATGATTGTCGGGTTGCCCGCAGCCATGATTGCAAAAATGGCAGGTGTAAATGTTCCAGTAAATACTAAAATATTAATTGCTGAAATTGAAGGAGTAGGGCCGCACTATCCATTATCCAGTGAAAAATTAAGCCCAATTTTGGCCTGTTACAAGGTTAATAGCTTTGTAGATGGATTACGAATTGCCGAAGAAACACTCGAATATGGAGGTCTTGGTCATTCAGCGGCAATTCATACATCGGATCAGGACGCTATCGATGCTTTTGCCCTTCGATTGAAAGCAGGACGAATTATTGTTAATACACCTTCAACCCATGGGGCGATTGGTGATATCTATAATACATCTTTACCGTCCTTAACAATTGGATGCGGGACTTATGGAGGGAACTCTGTGTCACAAAACGTAGGAGCAGCTAATTTAATTAACATTAAAAAAGTAGCAAAAAGAAGAACCATGACGCAGTGGTTTAAAGTGCCATCACAAATTTTCTTTGAAAAGAACTCCATTCAAACTCTTGCATCCATTCCAGCTATTTCAAAGGCATTTATTGTGACGAGCGGCAGTCCTGTAAAAAATGGCTATATTGATAAAGTTCTGTATTATTTAAAAAAGAATCCTAATAAAATCCAAGTCGAAACCTTTTCTGAAATTGAACCGGAGCCAAGTGTTGAAACGGTCATGAATGGGGCAGACCGGATGAGAAAGTTTAGGCCGGATTGTATCATTGCCCTTGGGGGCGGATCCGTAATGGATGCAGCAAAAGCAATGTGGCTGTTTTGCGAACACCCAGAAACGGACTTTCACGGTCTCGCCCAAAAATTCTTTGATCCAAGCAAGCGTGTGGTTAAATTCCCGCTACTCCGTGAAAAGGCAAAATTTATTGCGATACCGACTACTTCTGGAACAGGATCAGAAGTTACTTCTTTCTCAGTCATCACAGATAAGAAAACAAATAGGAAATACCCGCTCGTTGATATGCAGATAACACCAGATGTTGCGATTGTAGATCCACAATTTGTCATGACAGTCCCAAGCAATGTAACGGCGGATACCGGAATGGATGTTTTGACACATGCAATTGAAGCATATGTTTCGGTGTTAGCGAATGATTATACTGATGGATTGGCTTTAAAAGCGATTCAATTGGTTTTTGAATATTTACCAAGGGCATACAGGGATGGCAGTGATGAGCCTGCTCGTGAAAAAATTCATAATGCCTCAACGATTGCGGGAATGGCCTTCGCTAATTCCTTTCTTGGAATAAATCATAGTCTCGCTCATGTGCTTGGTGCCGAATTTAATATTCCCCACGGACGTGCCAACGCTATAATGCTGCCGCATGTCATTCGTTATAATGCCATGAAGCCAAATAAATTTATGACATTTCCGAAATATGAGCATTTCATCGCAGACAAGCGCTATGCGGAATTGGCTAAAATGCTTGGCCTTCCTGCCAGCACTACTGAAGAAGGGGTGGAAAGCTTAATAACAGCAATTATTAAGCTGGCCGAAGCATTAGATATGCCACTGAGCATCAAAGCGGCTGGCGTTGATAAAACAGAGTTTGAAAGCAAAGTAAATGAACTTGCTGAACATGCCTTCCATGACCAAGATACAATTGCAAATCCTAAATTACCGCTGGTTAGTGAACTTGCGAGAATTTATCGTATAGCTTTTGAAGGATTATAAAATTCAGAAATAATTCATCAGTTCCAGTTCTTTAGGACTGATGAATAACCCCCATAGAAATTTATCAAGAATTCAAAACAAATTTACTGTGTTAAAAGGATTGTTTATTTTTATCACCGTTGATTGGAGCGCAAATCAACAACTAATTTTAATAGAGCCAAAATCAAGAAAATCTTAAAAGGATGTGAGTGATATGGCTTCTAAAAAGGATAACGAAAAAGAATCATTAAAAGAGACTAAAACGAGAAAGAAAAAACAAGAAGTTAACGAGACAATTGAAGCGTTAAAAGAACCAGACTTTGAAACGGCAGATATCCAGAATGAAATATCTCTTTCTAGTTTGGACTTGATTTGGAGTCATGCATTCCGTGAATTAGATGAATGGGTAAAGCGTGTTGAAAATCGTGATGAAGCCTTCTTAAAAGAGATTATTCAATTCTCTGATAGTGTCAAAAGGAATCAAGGGAATTTAAAAGCAGTAGCCGAGCAATTTACGAGGGAATTTGCCGAATGGGAAAAGACTGCACGGGATGAATTTTTAATGTCAACTACAGCCATGCAGCATTTCTTTCCGATTCAGTCATATGAGGATATTAATGCACAAATTGATGAAATTCAAAAAAAAGCAGTTTCGCTTTTAAGCACGCCGTGTCAAACTATCGGGAATTTCCAGGCGATTGAGAAATATCTAGAAATGATTAAACAATTTATGGTTTTAAGGAAAAAAGGAAGAATGCAATATATCAAAACTGTGAAACAAGCTGGAAATCTACTCTATGAAAATCAAAAAGGGTTTGTCAATTTTTTTGCTAGACAAATTAAAGCTCTGATGTTCCCACTAAATAAATACATGGAAAAAACAGAGGAACTTATAAAATCATAATTCAAGGAGTGCTGCCGCATGTCAAGTGAAAAAATCATTGATCCATTATTTGGGTTCAAGCAGTTGAGTGGAATATGGGACAAACAAATAAATGACCTATTATATAAGCTGACAGACAATAAAGAATTTGTTCGCACAGCAAGTTTCGGCCTCAACACCTATTCGTTTTACCTAGAACGCATTAGAAAAAACCAAGAGCTTATTGCGGCTTTAATGAATATCCCGACAAAGAAAGATATCGCTAATGCCGCAAAGCTTTCAATTCAAACGGAAGAAAAAATTGATATATTAGAAGAACAAATTTGGAATTTACAAGACAGTGTTAGCTCCATTTCTAAACAAAATTTAGAAATGTTTGAAGAAGTAGAAAATATCGTCATGCAATTGAAGAATGAATACCAAAAGATGGCTCAAGAGCTGGCAGAAAATCAAAAAATTAAAGATCACCTCCAAGAATTGCGGAAGGAAATAGATCTGTTAAAGAGTATCAAACTGGATTTGGGTATTATTGAAAAAGATAGGGAAAAGGTGAAAAAAGAATCGGGAAAAAATCAGGAGAAGGATCTAGTGCCGACAGGTACTAATATAACTAAATAATATTGAAAGGAGCAATGAAAATAATGAGTACAAATGCACGGGGAACCAACTTTATTCCACTCTTAAACTTGGAAAAAGAAACGAAACGTTGGAACCAACTTTATAAAATTATGACCGGACCAAAACCAGAGATAATTCCCACACCACGTCAATGTGTTTGGAAAAAAAATAAAACAACTTTATGGTTTCATCCTGCAAAGGAAAAAAAGCATGCAGTTCCAGTATTTTTAATCTACTCTCTGTTGAATAAGGTGTACATTTTAGACGTTGGTGAAGGCAGCAGCGTTGTAGGTGGTCTTACAGAACGCGGCTATGATGTCTACCTGTTGGATTGGGGTTCTCCCGGCCTTGAAGATTCCGACATTACTCTAGACAATTATATCATTGATTATTTGGAAAACTCACTTAAAAGAGCACTAAGACATTCAGGTGCAAAGGAAATATCATTGGCCGGATACTGCCTAGGCGGAACAATAGCAGCCATCCTGGCTTCAATAACAAAATTGCCAATTAAGAATTTATCACTTGCTGCCGTTCCAATTGATTTCAGTGTTGGTATTGTTCCTGATAAGTGGCTGGAGGGGCTGCAAAAAGGAGAGCTAAGTTTTGACCGCTTTGTTGACGCCCATGAGACGATTCCATCTGAATTTCTGTATTTAATGTTTAGGATGTTATCTCCAAGTTATGGAAGTCCTAAAATGAACCTGATCAGCCGGGCACATGATGACAAATATGTTGAAAAATGGCGCAGAATGGACAAATGGACAAAGGATACTGCTTCTTTTGCAGGTTCAGCATTCAAGCAGTTGTTTAATGACCTTTATAAGGATAATAAACTCTTAAAGGGAGAATTGGTGATTGGCAGCAGGAAAGTAGATTTAAAGAATATTAGGTGCCCTCTTTTCGTCTTTTCTTGTTCACGCGATACACTTGTCTTAGAGCAGCAAAGCCTTCCGGTTATGGATCTTGTTTCAAGTGAGGATAAAACTTATGAGGTTTATGAAGGTGGACATGTTTCACTAGCATTGACAGGTGTGTTCGCTGAAATTTGGGACAAATGGCTTTCGGCTCGGTCTAAAGAAATTCAAGAGGTACTTGTATAATTTTTAAATTTTACGAATAAATTATAAGCGGGAAAGGATTTTTATCCTGCCCGCTTATCTTTTTTAAGCAGCATTGTTTTGCTGGGTAAGGAAATTCCTAATTAGACTATTAAACCGGTTCTTTACTTCCAGTTTAGCAAGATGACCGCTATTCCTCATTATGATAAACTTAGAATGTGGAATCAACTTATGCATACATGCTTGAATCCAAACAGGTAAAACGGAATCATATTGAGAGCCGATAATTAGGGTGGGTACCTTTATCTTAGGCAACAAGGAAAGATTATTTACTTCGAGACAGGTCTTCAAAGAATCAATGAAAATCTGATGTTTTGGCCGGAAAATGTGGCTGAAATTTTCCATAATACCTTGATTCCAAGAGTAAAGGGCCATATGTGCTAAATGTTCAATTTGACTGTCTGATGAGGATAGGGATTCAAACTTTGCTTTCCGATTTTCAAATAATATCCTTTTAAGTTTTTTAGGGAAATAATGAAATGTGCTTATTAACACGAGAGAACGGACTAGGGAGGGTTCCTGGCGGTAGATTTCCTGTGCAACTGCTCCACCCATTGATAGACCAAGAATGTGGGCGTTTTCAATTTCTAATTCTTTAAGTAATCCAATGACGTCAGCAGCAAAATTTTGAATAGTAATTCCTTCTGTTTTGGTACATTCTCCATGGCCGCGTAAGTCTGGAATAATCAACTCAAACTGATCTGCTAGTTCAAATTGATTATGCCATCCTTCTTTAACTTCACCCAGACCATGAATCAGGACCAATGGCTGCCCGCTGCCAAAATGCATATATGGTACACCAGATTTACTAAATTTTGCTTCTTCCATTTTACACCACCTTATCATTTTTAATAAGTTTATAACCCTGTTTAGTAAATTGTAAACAATTAAATTCAAGTTTAAATAATATTTATTTACAAGATTGACAAAATATTACTTATAGGTGTAAAATACATATAGGTGAGGTGATAGAGATATGGTAAACCAAGATAAACAAACTGTTAATCCATCAAAAAACTTCGTTATGCCATTTATTTTATTGCTTCTTAGCAAGGTTTCTCTTCACGGGTATGAACTAAGCCAGAAGCTAGAGGCATTCGGGTTTAAGACGCTTGATCAAGGGAATTTGTATAGGCTCCTAAGACAACTGGAAAAGGACGAGCTTGTATCTTCAGAATGGGATACAACAGGAACAGGGCCTGCTAAGAGAAGATATTCAATAACTAAAGCTGGTGTTACATACTTAAAAGGCTATGCGAATCAATTAGAAACATATCAATCGCTTTTGGATCAATTTTTCAAAATGTATACTAGTTTCTTTGAGCTCTATCTCCCTTCGTTTCAAAAGAAGGATCCAATAGAGAAAGTAAATAATAGTAAGAGGAGGAAGGACAGTGGCACAGAAGAAAAATGAAGCAGCAGCTGTGGAAGAAAAAGAGCTGCCATTAGTAGAGGATTCAGTAGCTTTGGGTTCTTTTGTAAACACATTTTGGGACCAATATGAGCAGTCTCAGGAACGTGCAGAAAAGGTTCGCGAAAACCGTGAGGATGCCTATATAAATGCATTGAAAGAAGTCATCAAATTCAATAAGCAATATAGAAAAACCATTGCAAATTTGTACGACCAATCGAAAAAGACCAATAAAGAAATGACAACTGAGCTGTTGCATCAAATCAATTCCCGTAAAGAGGCCATCAAAGAGGCAGCTGTAACCAATAACGACCGTGAAGAATTAAAAGCACAATTGAAAGAGGTTACTGGACAGTTAGAGAAACTCGCGCTAACTCCATTTAAATCTTTCATTTATGTTGTGGACCAATTGGAGCATAATTTAGAAAGAAGTGCAGAAGCTAGTGTCGCCTATGCAAGGGAAAGGCGTAATGCGTGGCTCCAAGTTCGAAAGGACTATGTTAAACTTGCAAGAAATACTCATTTTAATCTTGTAGAACGTGGAAAGAATAGTTTTAGAGAACTGGTAAAAACACAATAAAGTCTTTCAAAAATAAAAGGAGAAGTATCCAGCATTGAGACACAATTATAACTTCTTAAAACATTGAAAGCCACAATCTCTGCCAAATCAAGGGATTGTGGTTTTTTATTTATTTAATAAAATTTATTAATAGCCAAAAATTCCAAGTTGAAATTAAATTGTAATATTAAAAAGACTAATTTGCTAAAATATGATGTTATACTTCTAATATAGGTAAAATAGGATGATATTGGTATTATCCATGCCAATAGTCTCATATACATATAGACCAATAGTTAGATTGGATATTGCATTACATAGATAATGAGAACAGATGTAGAAATTGGCAGCTTTTTTCTAATCTTCAAAGATTAATTTCTATAACACTAGATATCTTGAATCTTTTTAGAGGGCAGGGGAACAGATTTGCATGAAAAACTAATGCCATTTAGTGCTGCGCTAATTTTTTTACTTGGCAGTTTTAGTGTAATGCCGGGTTCAGATGTTAAGGCAGAGGGGACAAATAGTATTCAGAATCAAAGATCAGGGATCCAAAATGAACTGATCAAAGCGAATGAGGAAATTACTAAGGTTCAAGATGAACTTACAAAGCTGACAGAACAAATAAAAAGAGTTGATCAGGCAATTATTGATAATAATAATATGATCGTCCAGACCGAAGCAAAAGTAATCGCTTCTAAGAAGGAAGTAGAAGAGTTAGAGAAAGAGGTTTCTAACATAAAAGGAAGAATAGACAAACGTAATAAAATAATAAAAAAGCGTGCCCTCTCTCTTCAAGAAAGTGGTGGAAAGGTAAGTTACATAGATGTGGTCCTTGGTTCCTCGAGTTTCAGTGATTTTGTTGGCAGATTGGGAGCAGTGGCAACCATTGTCGAAGCAGATCAAGATCTTGTTAGGCAGCATAAAGAGGATCAGATTGATGTCGAAAGGAAACAATTGACTGTTGAAGAGAAACTTGCTGACCTAAAAAGTTTAAAAACCGAGCTTGAGGGCATGCAGGCCCTGATTTTAGAACAAAAACAGCAGAATGATGCTTTAAAAGAAGAGCTAAAATTAAAGGAACAGGAAAAGCTCAATGAAAAGGCAAATTTGCAGCAACAGGATAGTAATTTAGCTGCAAAAGAAGCTGACTTATTGGCAACGGGACTCTTTTCTTCAGATCCTTTAAGTGTGATTTTTTCAATACCAATATCACCAAATGAAGCAATCAATACAGTTATCCATGCCGGAGAAAAATATATTGGAAACTCAGTTTATGTTTTTGGAGGCGGCAGGAATGCAGCCGATATAGCCAATGGCAGATTCGATTGCTCTGCATTTGTATCTTGGGCATTTGCTCAGGCAGGGATTAAAGTAGGCGCACACACAGATATTTTAAAAAATACAGGTACAAGAGTTCCGTATAGTGATGCACGCCCCGGGGACATGGTATTTTTTGATACTTATAAAATTGACGGCCATGTTGGCATTTATCTTGGTGACGGAAAATTTATTGGTTCACAAAGTTCTACCGGTATTGCTATTGCTGATTTGAGTTCAGGGTACTACGCAAAGAAATTTAATGGACGTGTAATGAGAGTTATTAATGACTAAATCAAAGAAAAGAAGCGATGCATAAATGGCATCGCTTCTTTTTTATGGCTGTCTTAAGCTTAGTAACCCTTCAAGGACTGTTTTCAGTTGGATTAGTTTTGCTTCGGCTTCTGGCTCTAACTCGACTTGACCTCCTTCATTAAAGCTTAGCTTAAATTGAGGTAGGTTTGAGTTTCCTGTAGTAATTTTATGTGCCAATAATTTAACATTTTTGAGTCCGATATTTCCGTTATCAGGAAGATAATTCTCAGTAAATTCAGCGTTTGTAACATTTAAGCTAAGATTATCAAAATGAACTGTTTCGTTTGGAGTCATGTTAAGCGTTACAATCCCATTTGGAGTTTTAACTAATTTTTTAATGGTTAAGCCTTCTGCTGTAAGATCTTTGAAATTTAATTCGAGCATTGGCAGATCCTTTTGTTGGGATGTATCACCAGCTATCATCGATGGGCCACTCATAGTACCATCCATTTGTGCTGCTTCAATCATAAATCCAATAATTGTTGAATTACTGGCAAAACTAACCTTATTAGGAATCAAGAGCCCGCCAATTATTAGGAAAAATATGATTACAAACTTATAAGCATTACTTCTACATTTCAATGCCATCACCATTCTTATCTATATCCTTGGATGCACTATTGTTCTGAAATTGTTTCTTTACCAGTAGCAACTTCTACTTCGGCAAATTTATTTACATTTGGCTGAAGGATTGTCTCACTAGTCCCAAGCTCAGGCTTCCAGGCTATAAGCATTGAACCGCCAACAATGCCAAGAATTGTTCCAAGGAATAAACCGCCCAAAGCCCCCAAAATCGATAAAACAGAAGAGAAAATCGCTAAAACTCCGAGAAGTGTTGAAAGTTTTGGCATAATATGTCCTAGCACCCCTAATATCAATGTTAGGCCCCCTAAGAAGAAGCCTGCAAACAAAATATTTCCGGGGGTTGCAGCTAGTTCATAAAGTTGTGCTGGAACATATAAAATGATAATTCCTGAAAGGATACACAAGGTCGCCCCCCAAAAAGGGCGCCTTGATCTCCATTTTTTAAACCTCTCGCGTTTTGAATAAGTAGAGTTCATTTTTTATCATCCTTACTCAAATTTTCTATGTTGATATTTTTTTAGTTGCTTGGAATTTCAAAATACACCTTCATATTGGATAAAGAAACTTTATCCTGCCATAAATACAAGGTTTTCAATTCACCATTATTAATAGTAATGGTGTTCGCGCTTTGAGTGAAGCCTGTGGCGGCTTGTGTTATAGGGTCTTTATCTGCAACATATGTTTCTTTCATTTCCATATTTGTAAATTCAGCATCTCCGCTGACCACGGTTGCCTTTTGTAATAGGCCATCGATTTTAACTGGATTTGCATCATTTTTGGACTCAATAACAACTCTAAAAGTTGGTAAACCTGGGATTGAAATGCTCTTTGAGATTTCAAGTCCATAAATGGTTGCATGTTCAATTTTATTTACCGCGACAGGTACATTTTGTTTTTGAGTGCTATCTGCCATTCCACCTAATAATTGGAAGTTTTGACCTATCATTTTGTCGAATTTAACCGTGAATTCCCCCACCCCGCTTAATGGAACTGCAGCAGCAACACCGGTTACTCCAAAAAGGCCAAGAAGTGTTCCTAAAAATACAAATCCACCTAATAATGCAAGTACTAGTTTTTTCTTGACTGTTTGACCTCCGATAATGATTGTTTCAGCTGTCATATTTTTTCCTCCCTTTTGTTTTGTAGCGGAAGCAGGTAATGTATGTAATCGCTTTCGCCATTCGTCACAATTTTATGACAAATTCATAATTTCGTTAATCCCTACATTTGTAGGAAGTTTTGCCTATGACTAATAATTAAGCGGCGGAATTCGCCAAAATAATGAAAAATATAGAAAATGAGCAGGAAATATGGCATGTTTAACTGAATTTATAGAGATAGTGACGATTGATTTATTCTATAGACACAGCTTAGAGGCTCAGGAGGGGGTCGTAATGTCGAAATCGCTTAATAATCATTTAGACATTCTTTTAAATGATGCTGTAAAATTACTAACTAATTATCAGTCCGAGCTTATACAAGAGTGGGAGCTGACGCTTCAATCTCTTAAAAATACAAAAAAAAGGTCAATAGCGGTATTCGAATTTATCAGTGAGTTTTTAGTTGCGTTTTTATATTCAGTACATAATGGAAATGCCGATTTATATAAAATGTTAGATGAAATTCAGCGGGAGTGGCATGATCATTTTAAAAGAGATCCGGAACCTGAAGCGCTTATTTTTCATTTGAACTTGTTAGAAAACTCTGCTCATAAAGTGCTAAAGTCTAGAATCGCTTATTCATCAAAATTACATCCATCAGTCCATTATTTATTTTCAAAGATTAGTGAAGTGATGCTTTTTCAATCGGAAAAGGAGAATAATACGATTTGGAAGGATGCTGTTATATTATTTAATGAATGGATTATCCGCTCACAAAATTTTTCGGAATCCGTAGAAAATATTTGTTTTGGATTTGGCCATTTTCTCCCTTTTAAGCGATGTGCTCTGTTTAAGTTTACGAATAAAGAAAGGGTAGGGGTGGGCTTGTTTGGCCATCAATTAAATAATGAGGATGTTAAAGCAATCGCTGAGAAAATTACCAATATCCCTGTTCTTAATGAAAGTATTGTTAAACTTAAATCACAAGGGCACGAAATGAAAAATTTTCAGCCAATCTATATACCGGTCGCCGAAAAAGATCTACCTGAAAAATATGTAAAGAAGTTTGAACTTTCTTCCTTAATTATTGTTCCTATCTATGTTCCGGAGGAAGGAAAAATAATTGGAGGGGTAGTATTAGACCAAGGTCCAGGAAATCATTTTACGGTAGATACAAGTCTTTATCCAGCATTAATGAAATTTGGTCAAAGCTCTGGTGAATTGTTATCTAAATTTATCCAAGCCGAAATTAAACAACCAAATTTTTCTGATAATAGTTCGGTTACCTTGTCTCCGAGAGAAACGGAAATTATTAAGCTTTTGGCAGATGGTGCTTCAACAGCAGAGGCAGCCTTAAAGCTTTATTTGAGCGAATTTACAGTAAGAGACTATATTTCAAATATTATGAAAAGGCTAAATGCACAAAATAGGACTGAAGTTGCGGTGAAAGCAATTCGAATGGGATTAATTGAATAATTTTATTCTTGCTATCAAGTTGGAAAATGAGTAAAATAGGAAAGTTCATTGATATTATTTTGGGACAAAAAGTTAGGAGATTTCACAACATGGATTTACTTATGATCTTAAAAGCAATTATTTTAGGGCTGGTGGAAGGAGTAACTGAATTTGCTCCTGTTTCGTCAACTGGCCATATGATTATTGTCGATGATATGTGGCTAAAGTCAGAAGCGTTTTTAACAAAGCACGGTGCTAATACCTTTAAGGTAGTTATTCAACTTGGTTCGATATTAGCGGTTGTGGTTACCTTTAAAGACCGATTTATTGAAATGTTAGGATTAGGGAAATTTATCAAGCATGAAAATCCAAGTCAGGGACGGCTTAAATTATCTCAGGTTATAGTGGGTTTAATTCCTGCAGGTGTTCTAGGGGTTTTGTTTAATGATTATATCGACGAACACCTATTCTCTACTAAAACTGTTTTAATTGGCCTCGTAATTGGCGCTGTGTTTATGATCCTTGCTGATATTATAGGGCCGAAGAAGCCTAAAACGCAAACTGTAGATCAAATCACATATGGACAGGCAATAGCAGTTGGTATTTTTCAATGCTTCTCATTATGGCCGGGATTCTCACGTTCAGGCTCCACTATATCAGGTGGTGTACTTCTGGGAATGAGCCACCGCGCTGCTGCTGATTTTACTTTTATCATGGCGGTTCCGATTATGGCAGGTGCAAGTTTCCTTTCCTTACTGAAAAACTGGCAATATATGACGATGGATACATTGCCGTTTTTTATCGCTGGATTTATAAGTGCTTTTATATTTGCCTTACTATCGATTCAATTTTTCTTAAAACTTATTAATAAAATAAAGCTATTGCCATTCGCAATTTACAGAATTGTATTGGCATTCATAATTTATATTGTTTTCTTCTAAAAAATTTGGCAGCTCCGTAATGGAGCTGCCTTTTCTTTTTAAATGTAATCAGGGTAATCACTTACAATTCCATTAATATTAAAATGTCTTAACAGTTTTACATCGCTTTTCTTTTTAACAGTCCAAATAATTGTTTTAAATCCATGGCGTTGAATTCTTTTTATTAGACGCTTGTTTATCATAGTTATTTTGGGATTTACATAGGAAGCAAAACTAGAAAAACCAATTAATTCATTCGTTGAAAGTCCATTTACAACTGTATTTTTAATCAAAACACCAATGGGTACTGAAGGCAGCAAATGATGTATACGTTTTAACGAGATTTTATCAAAGGATTGAATAATAATTTGATGTTTGTTTTCTCCAGAAGCAAGTCCTCTTACTTTCAGCTCATTTGCTATTTTTTCTTCGATTTGAGGATATAATGAAGGTTTCTTTAATTCAATGAGTAATCCTGTAACACC
Source organism: Paenibacillus sp. BSR1-1 (assembly GCF_030403775.1). Lineage (GTDB taxonomy): Bacteria > Bacillota > Bacilli > Bacillales > Cytobacillaceae > Neobacillus. The sequence goes on along the minus strand of NZ_JAQMWQ010000001.1, from coordinate 430,596 downwards.
AGCATATTCATCTAAGAATTCACTGAATGTTGGAACCTTTTCACCTGCAAAGCGCGGATGAAACCAACTGCCAGCATCTAGCTCATGAATTTCTTTTAAAGTTAAATCTTTTACTCTCCCTTTGCCATTTGTAGTTCTGTTTACTGTCGGATCATGGATGATAATCAATTCTCCATCTCTTGTCATCTGGATATCAATTTCAAGGAAGTCGACACCTAATTCTAAAGCTTTGTTAAAAGAGGCAAAGGTATTTTCAGGACAATACCCTGCTGCACCTCGATGGCCAATTTTTAATGGGGCTTGGCCTTGGGGGCTCTTAGTTAAACGATTAATCAGGCGAAATAAAATCAAAAAAATCAGCATGAAAATGGTAACAACATTTCTCAATTATTTGCTCCAATCCATAATTAGTTGTGAACATATTATGGAAAAACGCTTTATTTGTCAAATTTGAAAATTATTTCAGGACAAATACCCAGTAATTTTGATGAGAATAGGCTTATTCTTTTTTTCCAATTCTGGGTTATATGGATAAGTGTCTATCGCACATTTTTATCTAGGTGAATAGGATATAGGGAATTAAGAAAAGGAGGTAATGTAAATGTCTGGTGCAGCAGGTGGATACGGTGGCGGATTTGCCCTACTAGTCGTTTTATTTATTTTGTTAATTATAATTGGGGCTTCTTGGGGTTACGGAGGATTTTATTAAGATAAATTGGAGGTAATATAATGTTTGGATATGGCTATGGAGGCTACGGCCATGGAGGCTGCGGCTTTGGATATGGCGGCGGTTTCGCGTTAATCGTTGTCTTATTTATCCTTTTAATCATTGTAGGTGCAGCTTGCTTTAGATGGTAATAGAGGACTATGTACTAACCCGTTTGATTTAATCAAACGGGTTTTCATTTGCAACTTGAGAGGACTTTTTCCATTTTTTGAACTCTTCAATCTCTGTTCCTAACTTGTTTATAGTGTAGCCAATTACTGCAGCATCATCCATAATTCCAAGTCCAACAATAAAATCTGGGACCAAATCGATTGGTGAAATAAAATATAGGACGGCCCCAATACAAGTCAAAATAGTAGCATTAGAGATATTTTTGTAGTCACCTTTTGAATAGGCTTTTATCATTTCAACCAGTAATTGCAGCTTCTCCCAGGCTTCACCAAGGTTTCCTTTTCGTTGATTGGCTTTTTTTATTGCTTTATTCAGAAGCCCCTCCGTTTTTTCTGGTTTGTTCAAATAATCTTCTGCTTCGATCCGATATTTATTCTGCTCTAATTCCAATACTTCTTTTTTTCCGAACATACTTTTCACTTCCTTTAAGGAGTTTCCCCCTTTAGTTTGCCTCCAAAATAAAAAAACATTATTTATGATGGAATTGAAAAAACAGGTGCATCGCCGCACCTGTTTTCAATCTTATGCTAATACTAAGTTTTCAGTGTGATGGTTTGAATGGTTTCCAACAATTTCTTCTACCTCAACGCCATCTAATGTTTCTTTTTTTAATAAGGCATTGACTAATTGCTGATACTGATATTGATGGCCATTTATTAAGCCTTCAGCTTTTTCTAGGCCTTTTTCAAATAGTTCTTGCATTTTAGCTTCTTTATCCTGTTTATTAAAGGTTAGGGTAAATCCGTTCTGAAGCATACCAGTATCGACCATTTGCTCAATAATCTGTTTTGCCTGCTGAACATCACCACTAACGCCAATACTATGTTCCCCAAGAAACATTCTTTCTGCTACCCCGCCCGCTAAAACCATAGCTACGCGGTCTAATAAGTCACTCGTGGTTGATAAATGAAGCTCTTTTGGAATTGGCGCAACATATCCAAGCGCCTCTCCGCGAGGAATAATCGTCGCTTTTCTTACAGAACCTGGTTTTGTTAATGAGGCAACTATGGCATGTCCTGCTTCGTGAATCGCAACTCGCCGTTTTGTATCGAGATCTTGTAAAGAGCGGGACGTGCTTCCTAATATGGTTCGGTCAAGTGCATAGTCGAGATCACCCTTTTGAATCATATCTTGACCGTTTCGAACAGCCCGTCTGCTGGCCGTTTCAAATAAAGATTGAAGTTCTGCTCCAGAAAAGCCAGATGTACTTTCCGCTAATTCATCTAGTGAAGCATGGATATCTTCTGCGAGCGCTTTTCCTTTCGTATGAATATTAATGATTTCTCTTCTTCCTTTCGTATCAGGGAGCGAAACATGAAAGGAGAAATCAATTCGGCCTGGACGCAGAAAGGCCTCATCCAGCATATCCTTTCTGTTGGTAGCAGCTATAAATAAAATTCCATCATTGGAATGACCGCCATCAAGCTGAACAAGAAGTTCAGTAAGTGTTTTTTCTGCTTCCTCACCGCCATGTGCTTTACGTTTGCCGGCAAGTGCATCCACTTCGTCAATGAAAATAACAGCTGGACTTTGTTTTCTTGCTGTTTGGAATAAGGAACGAACTCGGCTTGCACCAACACCAACAAACAATTCATTAAAGGCTGAGCCGCTTGCAGAAAAAAATGAAGCATTTAATTCACGGGCAATCGCCTGAGCAAGCAGAGTTTTACCTGTGCCTGGAGGCCCGTATAAAAGGATGCCCTTTGGCGGCTTAATTCCTAATTTAATAGCACGCTCAGGCTCTTTTAAGGTTGTGAGCGTTTGAAGAATCTCTTCCTTCATTTCTTCTCCAAGACCACCTATATCTTCAAGAGTAATAGATGGCAAAGGTCTTGACTTTGCAACACTGTTTTTCATGGAGTTTTTAAGACCAAATCCGCCCTTTGCTTTTTGCAAAGTAAAAGCTGCACCAGCTAATAGTAAAACAACTCCGCCCATAATCCATTTTCCGTAGCGGCTGGTAGTTGAATAGGAGTATTTAATATTATATTTTTCAACAAGTTTGTCGACCATTTGGCTATTTGGAGGAACATGGGAAACAAATTCCGCTTCCCCAGCTTTAATATATATACTGCCATCTGCTTGTTCAGTTAGGGAAACTGTTTTTCCCTTTTGCGCTTGAATAGTTTTTTCTACAGATGAAAATGGGATAGACACTTCATTTTTCGTGCTTTGGACAAACCAAATTATGCCTGAAATAACTATAATAAACGCCGCGAACAGCGGTATGAACTTAGAAACTTTTCTTTTGCTTTCATTCATTAATCCTCATCTCCTTTAACAGAGTACTTCTCTATTATAAAGGTATTTCCAGAAAAATGGATGTGGGAATCGGTGGGAAAAAAAACACCAGCCATTATTAAATGATTGGTGTTTTATGGATGTTATGATAATAAGCGGAGGTGTGGGAGTATCGGCATTAAAACGCTTTGGGCAAGTACTCCGATACTAACGCCGACACTGGATGCTTTGCTCCATTTGAAAACATGAACTTTTTCGTCTTTTCCTTCATACAAAAATAATAGCTGATCGCCTTCTTCAACAATCCCAATTTTTTTATAAGACACCTTATTTTGCTCAAGGACAATTGCAAAAGCCTTTGTCATTAAATCTAAGGTTGGCTGGTCAATCTTCGTGATATCCATAATGCCTCCTAAGCTATTTTTATCTATTAAGAACATAATTACATTATAGTCTTTTCGGTTACTCGATAAAAGAAATACTTCATATACTAAATTGAAATATTGCAAAGGTAACAATTTCTCTGATAAGATTTAAGTTATGGACAAAAATTTTCATTGTCAAAAGAGAGGAAGACAAGATGGGTAACAATTTTAAACAAGAAGTATTGTCACGCCGGACATTTGCGATTATTTCCCACCCAGATGCCGGAAAAACAACACTAACGGAAAAACTATTATTATTTGGCGGAGCGATTCGTGACGCTGGAACTGTAAAGGCGAAGAAAACTGGAAAATTTGCAACAAGTGACTGGATGGAAATTGAAAAGCAGCGGGGAATTTCTGTCACCTCTAGTGTGATGCAATTTGATTATAACGGATTCCGCGTTAATATTTTGGATACACCGGGACACCAAGATTTCAGTGAAGATACGTACAGAACTTTAATGGCTGTTGATAGTGCCGTAATGATTGTCGACTCAGCAAAAGGGATTGAGGAACAAACACTCAAGCTTTTTAAAGTGTGCCGGATGCGCGGCATACCGATTTTTACATTTATGAATAAATTGGATCGGCAAGGGAAAGCACCGCTTGAATTGCTGGCCGAACTTGAAGAGGTTCTCGGAATAGAGTCATATCCCATGAACTGGCCTATTGGTATGGGGAAAGAATTCCTCGGTATTTATGACCGTTTTAATAATCGTGTTGAGCAATTTCGGGTGAGTGAAGAAGACCGATTTATCCCTTTAAATGAAGAGGGAGAAATTGAAGGCGACCATCCAATAAAAAGCTCAGGTCTTTATGATCAAACATTAGATGAGATTATGCTCTTGAATGAAGCAGGGAATGACTTTTCGGCGGACAAAGTAGCAGCGGGTACGTTAACACCTGTTTTCTTTGGTAGTGCGTTAACGAATTTTGGAGTTCAGACATTCCTGGAGTCCTACCTGAAGTTTGCTCCACCTCCCAAGGCTAGAAATTCATCTGCTGGTGAAATCGATCCATTGGGAGAACAGTTTTCTGGCTTTGTTTTTAAAATTCAAGCCAATATGAATCCTGCTCATCGGGACCGAATTGCATTTATTCGCGTTTGCTCAGGAAAATTTGAACGCGGGATGACGGTTAATATACCAAGATTAGGTAAACAATTAAAGCTTTCCCAATCCACTTCGTTTATGGCAGAAGAACGAAATACGGTAGACGAAGCTGTCAGCGGCGATATTATTGGTCTTTATGACACCGGTACTTATCAAATTGGTGATACCCTTACCACTGGTAAAGACGATTTTCAATATGAAAGATTACCTCAGTTTACTCCGGAATTATACGTGAAGGTTTCTGCTAAGAACGTCATGAAGCAAAAATCCTTCTATAAAGGAATTCAGCAGCTCGTTCAAGAAGGTGCTATTCAGCTGTTTAAATCCGTAAGGATGGAGGAGTATTTATTAGGGGCAGTCGGCCAGCTTCAGTTTGAAGTATTCGAACATAGGATGAGAAATGAATATAATGCTGAAGTTTTAATGGAGCGTATCGGTTCTAAGATTGCTCGGTGGGTGGAAAATAATGAAGTAGATGAAAACCTTTCAAGTTCGCGAAGCCTACTGGTAAAGGATCGTTACGACCATTATGTGTTTTTATTCGAAAACGATTTCGCCCTCAGATGGTTCCAAGAAAAAAATCCAAATGTTAAGCTATATAATCCAATGGATCAAAATGAATAAACCACGAAGGCGGGAATTATCCCGCCGTTTTTATTCTAATGAATATTATGAAAATTCGAACTAATTTCCTATAGACGAAGCTTTTTGGAAAAAATTACAATGAAAACAATTATCGGTAATTTTTTAAGGGGGAGATATATTGGAAAAAGGGTATTTTTTCACTGGTTTTCCAGGCTTTATTTGTAATCAACTAATTCGGGAAGTATGGAAGAAAAATAATTATCAGGGCCATGTTTTCGCACTAATACTGCCAGGTATGGCCGATAAAGCAGAAATTGAACGAAAAAAGATTCTATCAGAGCTTGGACTTTCAGATAGTTCTTTCACGATAATCGAGGGTGACATTACAAGATCTGAATTGTTGAATAATCCTGAAGAAGTGGTAAATTTAAAGGAAAAGATTACCCATGTGTTCCATTTAGCTGCTATTTATGACCTGGCAGTTCCCCGGGATATTGCTTATAAAGTAAACGTTTACGGGACAGCAAATGTAAATGAATGGATAAGAGGGCTGCCTAATGTAAAAAGATATATCTATTTTAGTACTGCCTATGTCGTTGGAGTACGAGAGGGTACTCTTTATGAAACGGAACTAATCAGGCCAGCACGCTTTAAAAATCATTATGAAGAAACGAAATTTGAAGCTGAAGTATTGGTAGAAGGAATAAAAAAAGATGTACCAGTCACAATTATCCGCCCAGGTATTGTCAAAGGACATTCTCATACCGGTGAGACAATTAAATTTGACGGGCCTTATTTTATCATGAACTTTTTAGAGCGGCTAAAATTTTTACCTATTATACCGCGCTTAGGAAAAGGTGAAGCATTTGTCAATCTTGTCCCTGTCGACTATATTATACAAGCAACTGCGTATCTCAGCTTCTTAGAAAAGGCTGCGGGTAAAACATACCATTTAACGGATCCTCGACCTTATCGTGCATCAGAGTTATATGAAATTATTATGCAGGAGCTTCTGAATAAACAGCCAAAAGGATCGATCCCTTTAACTCTTGGTAAATGGTTTCTTTCCATAAAACCAATAAGGAAATATCTTGGCGTAGAAAAAGAAGCTTTAGATTATTTTACTTGGAAGGGCAATTTTGACAACACCCAAGCTCAAAATGATTTAAAGGATTCTGGAATCATATGCCCCGATTTTAGAGAGGGAATAAAACCAATGGCAAGCTTTTATTTAAGGCAAAAAGATAACCCAAGCTATCATATAAATATCTTATAAAAAGGGTGAAGGTTCATGGATGCGGTTCATGAAAAACTAAAAGTTATTGCTCCTGCAACAGGTGAGCAAATAGGCGAGATTGAGGAAACTCCTGTAAGTCAAGTAGGCTCTATTTATCATAAAGGACGGACTGCTTTTCAAGTATGGAGTAAGCTGCAAATAGGGGAACGGCTAAAGTATTTAAAAAAACTGAAAGAAATAATGGTTGAAGAGATGGAAGTAGTGGCAGACATTATTGCTGCTGACACCGGTAAGGTTGTAACGGAGGCTCTTATCGCAGATATCATGCCAACCTTAGATAGCATTGATCATATTTGCAAGCATGCAGAAAATATCTTAAATCGAAAGAAAGTGACAACTCCCATATTATTAATTGGCAAAAGATCCTATATTGAATATATGCCACGAGGAATCGTACTCGTTATTTCGCCATGGAATTATCCTTTACAGCTTGCGATGGTACCCATGATTAGTGCGCTTGCATCAGGGAATACAGTTATATTAAAACCATCAGAAGTTACACCGCTGGTTGGGAAATGCATTGAGGATTTATTTCGTAAAGCCGGATTTCCAGAGGGAGTCGTCCAAATAGCTCATGGGGGAAAAGAGGTTGGGGCGGCATTTACAAAAGGCAGGCCTGATTATATCTTTTTTACGGGATCTGTCAGAACGGGTAAAATCATTCAGGAAGCTGCCGCAAAGGAATTGATTCCAACGACACTTGAACTTGGCGGCAAGGATCCGATGATAGTATTTAAGGACGCTCATTTAGAGAGAGCAGCAAAAGGGGCTGCATGGGCTGCTTTTACCAATAGCGGTCAAGTTTGTATGAGTGCAGAAAGACTATATGTAGAAAAAGAAGTGTATTCGAAATTCATTTCTTTATTGAAAAAGGAAATTTCAGAACTACGACAAGGAACAGATCGAAATGCAGATGTAGGCTCTATGACGTTTCCAGCACAAGTTCAAATTGTAAAGGATCAGCTGGAGGATGCCCTGGGCAAGGGGGCTGTCCTGGAAACGGGAGTCCCTCCTGAGGAATGGCAAAATGGGATGTTTTTGCCATTAACGGTGGTAACAAACGTCAATCACCGGATGAAAATTATTCAAGAAGAGTCGTTTGGACCTATTCTCCCTATCATTCCTTTTGAAACAGAGGAAGAGGCAATTAGGCTTTCAAACGATACAGTTTACGGATTAAATGCAAGTGTTTGGTCAAAAGATATTCAAAAGGCACGCAGAGTAGCCTCGAAGCTTATTTCAGGGGCGGTGGTAATTAATGATGCCATCATTTCAGTTGCCAATCATGGTCTCCCGTTCGGAGGTACAAAGCAAAGCGGCATAGGAAGATATCATGGGGATGCTGGTCTGAAAATCTTTTGTCATGAAAAATCAATTGTTGAGGACCGAGGACGGAAGAAGACCGAAATTCATTGGTACCCCTATGAAGATAAGTACCCAATGTTTCTCACTCTTTTTAAAAGTTACTTTAAAGCTAAACGAAATTGGCTGCAATTTGCCAAAAGTTATTTAAGTATTTTAAAGAAAAGTTAAACTTGGGAAATTTCAATGGGCACCGTTATTTTAGCATGAGACTGGATAGACTAAATTAAAGTGTTTTGAATTTTAAATAATGCCTAGAAGAAGCGGGATCGTACCATGAAAAAGATGAATAAATTGGAAACAGTGTTATGGAATATTGCATTTCCAGGATTTAGCCAACTGTTAATGAGACAGTATATTAAGGGTATATTGTTTGTAGCATTAGAATTTATCATGAATGTGAATAGTAATTTTAATCAAGCCATTATGTACAGTTTCTTAGGCGAAATAGAAAAAGCTGAGTCGGTCACCAATTATCAATGGCTCATGTTTTACCCATGTGTTTATATGTTTTCCCTTTGGGATGGCTATCGTTCGGCCATGCCAGAAAATGAGAAACACTCCTATTTACCGTTTGTATTCGGTGCCTATTTTGTTACTGTAGGCTTGATGTTATCTCCAAAGATTTCACTATTTCAAGTGCACCCTGGACCAGTTTTTTTACCCATGTTATTTTTAATCCCAGGGCTGCTAATTGGCTTCTTAATAAAACTTTTGTTATCTGTTAAATTTCATAAGCAATAAAAAGCATCAAATCATGTATTGATTTGATGCTTTTTTATTGGGAAAAAAAACTTTCCGATAACCCCCAGAAACACCTTCATATGAAACGTAATTATTTAATGAAAATAGCGATCGCAAATTTTTTTAAATAATAAACAAGAAAAGATAGCCATTCTTGGGGTCTATCTTTTTTGGAAAATGCTTTGCCCACATAAAGTCCAAAAGTAACATTCGTATGTTATAATTGGTCGAATAGAGGTGAGCAAATGCTAAGTTTATTGTTTATGACCAAAAAGAAAAAAAGAACGTTAGAAGAAACGGTCACCTTAATTCAACAAGGTGATAAATCTTTAATTAATGAAATAATCGATGCCTATAAACCTTTTATTGCAAAAACAGTATCTTCCGTTTGCAGACGATATATATATGAATCCGATGATGAATTTAGTATTGGTCTTATCGCATTTAATGAAGCGATTGAAAAATATTCACCCGAACGTGGGAGCTCACTATTAAGCTTTTCAGAGGTCATTATCAAAAGAAGAGTTATTGATTATATCCGTAAACAGACTAAAAACCAACATATTAGTATTGACTTAACTAATGCATCAAATGAAGAAGAGTCACCTGGTACTGTGATTGTAAATGAACTTTCTCTTGATGACTTTCATAAAAAAAATGATGAACAGCTCAGGAAAGATGAAATTATACAATTTCAAACCTTATTAAATACATTTGATTTAAATTTCAGCGATTTGGTTGAGAATTCTCCAAAGCATGCTGATGCGAGGGAAAACGCCATTTATGCAGCCAAAATGCTGATTGAGAATCAAGAATTGAAGGATTTGTTATTTGAAAAAAAACGCCTTCCTATTAAGCAGCTAGAAAAGATGGTAAATGTCAGCAGAAAGACGATTGAACGAAATCGAAAATACATTATTGCGATTGCTCTGATTTTATCGAGTGATTATGTTTATTTAAAAGATTATTTAAAGGGGGTGCTAGAGGAATGAAAAAGGGAATAGTAATGAAAATTGATAACGGATTTCTAACACTTTTAACCCCTGAAGGTGAATTTTTGCGTGCCCGAAAGCAAGACCAGACATATTCAATTGGGGAAGAAATACATTTTTTTCCCTTTGAAAGTAGTAGAACTAATCTATCATTTCATGGAGCGAAAAATTTTTTAAGACAAAAATCTGTATGGGCTGCGGCAATGTCGTTCATTATTATCCTAGGCGGGGTAATTATCCCAATGTACCAAGATAATAAAGCATATGCTTATATGTCTATTGATGTAAATCCGAGCATTGAGCTTGTTGTCAATAAAAAATCGCAGGTTGTTAAATTAACTGGATATAATAAAGAAGGAAAAAAAGTTATTTCAGAGTTGGATGATTGGGAAAAGCAAAACGTTTCTGACGTAACTAAAGCAATTCTAGCCGAAATGAAAGATGAAGGATATTTGAATAATAATGAAAAAATTATCCTCTCAGCTGTTCGAACCAAACATCTGGAAAAGACTGCAGAAGAAAAACTTCAAAAAAATATCAAGGATATCAAATCAACTGTTAAAAGACAGCATCATGAGCTTACTGTTGTTGAAGGAACAAAAGAAGATTTGAAAAAAGCACATAAACACGGATTAACAACAGGGAAAAGCATGACCAACAAGGACAAAGAAAATTTGAAAACAAATGTAAATAATAAAGAAAATAATCCTGTCCTTCCGACCCCGTCAGAAAAAACAGAAAAAATAGAAAAAACAGACCCAACAGGGCCACCTAGTCAAATAAAAAAACAAACCGAAAACACTACTATTAATAACAGAGGTTCAGAAAATAAAAATAACCGAGTTGGCGGTAACTCAATTCCTCCTGGACAATTAAAAAAGATGGAAGAGGAAAAAATTAAGCAGAATTACGACGGGCAAACAAAAAAACAGAATTACGGGCAGACAAAAAAACAATCGGTTCCAAAGGAAAACCCGTCTCAAAAAAATAAAATCAAAAATAATGAAAAAAAGAATGGAAATGCCAAAGTACACCTTAATGTCAATTTAGATGATAAAGAGGTAAATCTTGAAGTAAATTTAAATGGTTTGATTAAATAAATAGAAGTCCGGGATAACCCCGGACTTTTTTCCATGGTATGAAATTATTGGTTTGTTAAATTACCCGATAATTGGGCTTGAGCTTGTTGCACAAGTCTTTTTGTAATTTCGCCGCCAACAGAACCATTGGCTCTAGAGACTGTATCTGAACCTAAATTAACTCCAAATTCCTGGGCAATTTCATATTTGACCTGATCCAAGTACTGCTCAATTCCAGGCACTAATAATTTATTGCTGCTATTAGCCATCTCATTCAACTCCTTTTTATCTCAGAGATTTTTATCTCTGTAGCAATATTATTTATTTGCTTCCTTGTTTTCATGAGTGGTAATGTTTTTCGGATATGGAATACTTGTTTATTTTAATCATTTATTGCTTCTAATAAGAGGTCAACAATATGGATTCCTCTCATCTTAACGGAGAGCCCTTCACGTTCGATTCCAACCATCATTTGTAATAAGCAACCAGGGTTTGCAGTGACAATAGTTGCGGCCTGAGTATTTTTCGCTTGAATCATTTTATTATCCAGCAACTTCATTGACATTTCCGATTCGATTATATTATAAATTCCAGCAGACCCACAGCAGCGATCCGCATCTTTCATTTCCACATATTCAACCCCTTTTATGGACTTTAACAGTGTTCTAGGGGCAGAAGCAGTTTTCATGACATTTCTCAGGTGACATGAATCTTGGTAGGTAATAATTTGCTTAGGTAGTTCTAATTTTACCTTTTGATGAAAACCAACTGACACTAAAATTTCCGATATGTCTTTAATTTTTTCGACGAATAATTTTGCGCGGGCACTCCATTCAGGTTCGTCCTTTAACAAATGATCATAGTCAATTAAGAAGGCACCGCATCCGCCCGCATTCGTAATAATAAAGTCAACATTCAATTCATCGAATGCTTGAATATTTCTTTTGGCCAAATCCTTTGCGGATTGTTTTTCACCGCTATGTCCATGAAGGGCACCACAACAGGTTTGATTTGGCGGGATGACAATATCGCATCCCGTTATTTGTAATAATTTGCATGTGGCATCATTTGTTTTCATAAACATAGTATCCATTAAGCAGCCGCTAAAGAATGCCACGCGATGCTTTTTGGTTCCGATTGAGGGCAGGTATTCTGGACGATTTTTCATTTCCTTCATCGTCGGCACTTTGGGGAGTACCTTTTCCATTGTTACTAAATTTTCCGGCAATAATCCTAAAAAGCCAATTTTTCTAGCAATCGTTTGAATGCCTGAGCGTTGATAAAATCCAATTAAGCCAGTTAAATTTTTCATTCGATTTGGATGAGGGAATAAGCCTTCAAATACCGTTTTTCGGACTATTCTAGCTGGCATGGAAAATTTTTTGTTTTGGTTGATGACATCCCGTGCATCCTCTAGTAGATGCCCATATTTTACACCGGAAGGACAAACTGGTTCGCAGGCTCTACAGCCGAGGCAGAGTTCAAGTGACCGTTCAAAGTCCTCATCCGGTTCAATTAATCCATCAACAACGGCCTTCATTAAGGCAATTCTTCCCCTTGGTGAGTGAGACTCTTTATAGCCTGATTCTATATAGGTCGGGCATGAAGGTAAACAAAATCCACACCGCATACAATTTAGTAACTCATCTTCATTCATTTGTTCCTTAAATTTTTCTTGAAGGATTTCTCTTTCTTTCACTGTTGTCATTTCCCGACCACCACGCGCTTCCTGTTGTCTTTTGCAAAAACCTTGCCAGGATTCATAATATTATTAGGATCCAATGCTTGTTTGATTGCTTTCATGACAGCAATGCCTTCTTTACCTAGTTTTAATTCAAGGTATGGCGCTTTCATGACACCAACACCATGTTCACCCGTAATGGTGCCGCCAAATTCGATTGCCTTTTCAAATATTTCAGCAAAGGCCATTTCTACTCTTTCCATTTCCTCATGATTGCGGGAATCTGTTGGGCAGGTTGGATGGAGGTTTCCATCACCAGCATGTCCAAACGTACAAATATCAAGCTGATATTTTTGGGCAATTTCATTTATGGCGTTTACCATTTTCGCTAATTCTGACCTTGGAACGGTTGCATCCTCAAGAATCGTTGTCGGTTTTAAACGGGCTAAAGCGGATAGGGCAGTACGTCGTGCTGTTCGTAACGCTTCCGCTTCTACTTCAGTTGCCGCTACTTGAACAGAGACTGCTTTTTCCTGTTTACAAATCTCAGCTATCCGTTCTAAATCTCGGTTTACCACTTCAGGAGGGCCGTCCTGTTCAATTAATAAAACAGCCTGCACATCTGTCGGCAGTCCGATTTGCGCGAATGCTTCGACTACCTTTAAGGTTGGCTGATCTAGAAATTCAAGTGTTGTCGGGATAATTTTATTAGCGATAATTTTCGAAACAGATTTGGCAGCTGCTTCAAGATCCTGATATAAGGCCAGCATGGTTTTTTTAGTTTCCGGCATGGGGATAAGCTTTAAAGTCGCTTCTGTAATAATGCCAAGAGTTCCTTCAGATCCAACCATGAGACGAGTAAGATCATAACCTGCTACATCCTTAGCCAGTTTTCCGCCTGTACGAATAATATCACCGTTAGGAACAACAACTTCCAATCCAATAACATAATCCCGTGTAACGCCATATTTAAGTCCACGGAGCCCGCCTGAGTTCTCGTTAATGTTGCCGCCAATCGTGGAAATCTTCATGGACCCTGGGTCTGGTGGGAAAAACAGACCTTTTGCTTCAACAGCATTTGTCATATCAAGGGTAATAACTCCTGGTTGAACCGTTACAGTTAAGTTATCTTCATCAATTTCTAAAATATTGTTCAGATGCTTAAAAAGAATTACGACTCCACCTTCTGTTGGGCATGTACCTCCACAAAGATTAGTACCTGATCCTCGCGGGACAATGGGGATTTTATACTCATTACAGATTTTTACGATTTCAGATACCTCTTGACAATTTCTTGGACTAACAACCGCATCGGGAAGGGATTGAAAGTTTGGCGTTGAATCATAGGAGTAAGAAAGTCTTTCCACCTTGCTATCATCAAAGTTTTCACTGGTTACAACAGAGATTATTTTTTCTTTTACAATACTCGAAAGCATAATGTTCCTCCTTTTTAGTGAACGCGCTTACAAAATTAACTAATATAAGTATAAAAAAAACAGGCATTTGCCTGCTATGGATAAACATCTAAAAAAATATCATTTTAATAGTTAATTTTTGTTTGTTCATCTAAAAGGAGGGTTGCAAGATACATGGTTAATAAATCATGGATATTATTCGAATTTAATCCGGATAACTCCTCCGCTTTCTTCAAACGGTAATGGAGGGTATTGATGTGGATATGTAAATTTTTTGCTGTATTTTTTAATGAATGATTTTGGTTAAATAATTCCTTGATGGTTGCCATAAGTTCTTTTTCCTGGGTTAACGGTCCAAGCGTCCGCTTTATAAAATCCTTTTTTGTTTTTTGACTGATTTCTTCTAAGAGCATCTCCAGGGTTAGATCCTCATCAAATGCAATAATGCTGGGTGATTTTACAAATTTTAAACATCTTTCAGCTTGAGAGTAGGAGACACTGATCTCTTTAGGGTCCGCTGGCTGGCCGACACCAGCAATCGCATGAATGTTAAAACGCTCTAATAAAAAATGAAAAAATTGTTTTAAACGCTTTTCTATCATTGCTCGAGAAGCATCGTATGTGCAATTGAAAAACAGAATGATTCGTTCATTTCCTGATCGGGCGACAACTTCTTGATCATTTGTATGAAATCTTTTAAAAATCGAGGACCATGTTTCCCGGGTTATTGGGGAGGTAAGTCCAGAAAATTCAATGATTACTGCATATCTTTTTATTTCCATATCGATGTTAAGTAGTCTTGCGCGATTCATAAAAGCATCATTCCACGCTTTGGCTTGGACCCAATCCATGACAAAAGATTCCAAAGCACGGGAATGCCAATCAAATTGTTCTGCATAATAATTTTCACTGATTAAAAGCTCGGTCATTTTTCGGATGATTTCTCCAAAAGGCGTTACTTTTGCTGGGTCTCCCGTAATACCGATTACCCCAATTACGTCATTTTGGAAAAAAATCGGAAAGTTAATACCTGCTTTTACGCCGATAAGTTTGGTTTGATCTTCTTTTGTTATAATCATCTTTCTCTTATTTTGAGAGGCATTAAGCGCCCCTTCATGAAAGGTTCCTACTCGTTCAAGGTCTGTACTAGCAATGATATACCCTTCAGTATTCACGACGATAATATCCTCGCCGATTAACTTTCTCACTTCTTTTACAATTTTCTCAGCGAGTTCAGGTAATAACATGATTTGTCCCCCTCAAAAAACTATCCTATTAATTATATCATGCAAATAAAAAACTCTGGGAGGCATAGTCCCAGAGTTTTTTACATTCAGTCGCTTCCATGGCTGACATCTTTGGAAGGATGCATAAATGGATAGCCTTTTGGCTTTTTTTTGCTTTCGAGAAGCTCACGGTTTTCAGCAGTATTCCAGCCAATATCATTGGTAGGATGAACCCACTGGTCCCCTGACATAATGGCAGGATCGGTTTCTTTTGACCAGTTTTCCAAAGGCGAGTTTTCAGACGCATAAAGACTGTCTCCGATGACAACGCCATGCTCATTTGTGAAAGGAGCCTCCATTTTAATACCAGTACCTTCAAAACTGGGGGCGTTAATTTGGTGGGGCATAGTTTCGTTAATGGTTACATTGTCTTTTTTTTCTTTTGTCATTTTTTCACCACTCCATTTTTTCTTATTTTCTTTCAACAGGATAATTTTATGAATGAAAAAAAAGGAAACGAATGATTAATTCATAAATGAAAAAACTAAATATGTACGATTACTGATTAGGAGGAGTTACAAAATGGCGAAGCGTAAAGCGGAATTTGATGCAGTGGAAAAATATACGAAAACCCCGCACAAAAATGTTCAGGAAAGTGAATTCTCAGCGGAGTTCACTGATAATAACAATGCTATTCGATTTCAAAACCGGAATTCAAAACTAGGAAAAAAAGGAAGAAGCTAAAATGGCAGGGCGTCGAAAAATCCCCCCACGTATTCCGACAGAGGATTTCAGTATGGAAATTGGCGATGTTAATGGGGTCAAGCTATATGAAATAAAAAAGATATTTAAGCAAAAAGGGGCAAGGAAAGAAAAATAAGCCGGGAATTCCCGGCTTATTTCTTTCATCTATAGGGAAATATAAGTGTCCGATTATTGGTTGGATCGAAATAGGCCAATAAATAGGAAGGAACCATCTTTATCTCACCTGTTGCTAAATAACTTGATAAATCAAAAGAAAGCTCTTCAAGCATTGTATGCTTATATAATTCCTTTTCATTAAGGTCCAGTTTAATAAAAGCTTCTCCCAATAAAGAAGGATTTTCAGCGATTTGTTTGTACACTTGTGTCCGCATATTTTTATTAAAACTAGCCTCCCACCATGGTTTTCTCGGCTTGTACTTATGATGTTTTAGGTAATCATACTTCATCAAATCAGCTGCCACATCTAGATTTTCTATCGATTTATACTCCAAAAAGGAATAGAGGCGGCGGAATAAATCTTCAAGCTGATGGCCAATTCTTGACCACTCTTTCTGGTCCCAGTAGGATCCGAATTCTTGAAAGAAATCAAATGGTGAAGGGAAAACCTGCGTTACCAAATATTCAACCGTATGATCCATACGGTGGTCATTCCAATACTTCTCGAGGACATCTTCTACTTGTTTAATTCTTACGATATCGTCAAAGGAAAGAACATTATTGCTTAGGATTTCATACGGTGAATGATCCATATATACATATTGATGCTCATCAGCACGTAGTCGGACCCCTGTGCCACGCAGCATTTTTAAGAACCCTAATTGCAATTCTTCCGGTCTCATTTCGAAAACATCGTTAAAGGTTTTTCGGAAAGAGGCATAGTCCTCTTCCGGAAGTCCAGCAATTAAATCAAGATGTTGATCAATTTTTCCGCCTTCTTTTACTAAGGTAACAGTTCTGGTCAGCTTTGCAAAATTCTGCTTCCGCATTACAAGTTCGTTAGTATAATCATTTGTCGACTGGACACCGATTTCAAAACGGAACAAGCCTTCAGGTGCCTCTTGATTTAAAAATTCGATAACCTCAGGGCGCATGATATCAGCTGTAATTTCAAACTGGAATACCGTCCCTGGGAGGTGTTCATCAATGAGAAATCGAAACATTTCCATAGCATAACTTCTGCTGATATTAAAGGTGCGGTCAACAAATTTAATCGTCTTTGCACCATTTGTCATTAAGTAACGGATATCTTCTTTTATTTTTTCGCGGTCAAAATAGCGGACGCCAATTTCAATAGAAGACAAACAGAATTGGCAGCTAAATGGACACCCGCGGCTTGTCTCAATATAAGTTACCCGCTTGCCCAAATGGGGAATATCCTCAGTGAATCGGTATGGTGATGGCAGTTCTTTCAAATCAGTCTTATTTCGTTGTGGTGTGCACTTCACGTGACCATTTTCACGGTAGGCAACACCATGAACATTCAATAAATTATGACTCGTCTCTAATTCAGTTAGCAGCTGTTTAAACGTTTGTTCACCTTCACCAATTACAATAAAATCAATCTCTGGATAGTTTTCCATCCAATGAATTGTATCGTAAGTAACTTCAGGACCCCCTAAGACGATTGTAATAGAAGGATCTATTTTTTTAATCATATTGACAACTTTAAGCGTTTCTTCAATATTCCAAATGTAACAGCTGAAACCAATTACAGACGGTTTTTGTTGATAAAGGTCTGAGACAATGTTCATAATTGGGTCTTTTATTGTGTATTCTTTAATTTGAATGTCATACTCAGGCAAAGCATAGGCTTTCAAATAGCGGATTGCTAGGTTTGTATGAATATATTTGGCATTCAGGGTAGAGCAAATAACCTTCATAAAAATACTCCTTTTGCTAAGGCTCTTTTCGTAAATTTTGTTGCTTTTGGAACTTATTAAGGGCCATTTACGAAGTTCTCAGGCAATTTTCGCAAATGTTCTTACGAAAAGATACACGAAAAATCTAGTTTTACGAGTTGATGAACTTATACGAAAAACAATAATCTTTGCGAAAATAGCCTTTGCTTAAATAAAACAATATTTTATTATAGTCTATTTTAAACAAAAATGATAGAAGTAAACCATGGAAAAAGGCCCACGCTTGTTATGCGTGGGTCTTAAGCATTAATTCATTTTCCCAAGCAGAGATAATTCCAGCACTTTATAGTAATATGATAAATATAAAAATTTGAACATTCTATCTTTTGTATCCGTCATCAGATGACCGGTTAATCAGTTGTACGGTGGCACCAAATATATTAGATATTAAGAAGGGGAGAAACACATGAAGGTTACTCTTTTTGCAACTTGTTTAGTTGACTTATTTCAAAGTAATGTAGGTAAAGCGACAGTTGAATTACTGGAAAGGCTGGGGTGTGAAATTGATTTTCCGGAATCACAGGTTTGCTGTGGACAGCCAGCATATAATAGCGGTTATGTTAAAGAATCAAAGGAAGCAATGAAACAAATGATTGATACTTTTATGGATGCAGAATACGTCGTGTCTCCTTCCGGATCATGCGCGTTCATGTTCCATGAATATCCTCATATTTTTAAAGGTGACCCTGTTTGGGAACCAAAAGCAAAAAAATTGGCTGAAAAGACATTTGAGTTAACACAATTTATTGTTGAAGTTTTAAAAATAGAAGATGTCGGGGCTAAATTTGAAGCGAATGTAACGTACCATACTTCTTGTCATATGACGAGATTATTAGGTGTAAAAAAGGCACCTATGATTCTTTTAAAAAATGTTAAGGGGCTAAAGTTTACAGAATTGCCAGGCAAGGAACAATGCTGCGGATTTGGGGGAACCTTTTCAGTTAAAATGTCGCAGATATCTGAGCAAATGGTCGATGAAAAGGTGTGTCATATAGAAGAAACCGAGGCTGAGTATTTAATCGGTGCTGATGCAGGCTGTCTTATTAATATAGGCGGCCGAATTGAAAGAATAGGAAAGCCAATTAAGGTGTTACATATAGCTGAAGTATTAAATTGCCTGTAAATCAAGCGCTTGAGAGAATGTGAAATCAATTGAAGGATGGAGGAGTATTCAAATGGCAATGAAGATTGGCACGGATCAATTTAAGGAACGTGTTGATAAAGGAATACATAATTCCTTTATGCGTGGTGCGGTGGCTGGTGCACAGGATGGAATGGGTATAAAAAGACGTTTAGCAACTGAGGAACTGGGAAACTGGGAAGATTGGCGTTCACATGGTGAAGAAATCCGACAGCATGTTCTAAAGTATTTAGATTATTATTTAGAACAATTAAGTGAGAATGTCGCAAAACGGGGCGGCCATGTTTTTTTCGCTCAGACAAAAGAAGAGGCGAGTGGGTATATTCGCAGCATTGTTCAAAAGAAAAACGCAAAAAAAATCGTTAAATCTAAATCGATGGTCACCGAAGAAATTAGCTTAAATGCAGTACTGGAGAAAGAGGGATGTGAGGTTATTGAAACTGACCTTGGGGAATATATTCTTCAAGTCGATGACCATGACCCGCCATCCCATATTGTGGTTCCAGCACTGCACAAAAATAAAGAGCAAATTCGCGATGTGTTTAAAGAAAAATTAGGTTATACAAAAACTTCGAAGCCAGAAGAGCTGGCCGCACATGCACGGGAAATGCTTCGTAAGGAATACTTATCAGCCGATATCGGAATTACGGGCTGCAACTTTGCTATAGCTGAAACGGGTTCGTTTAGTTTAGTAACAAATGAAGGGAATGCTGATTTAGTAACAGCATTACCGAAAACGCAGATTACTGTCATGGGAATGGAAAGAATTGTTCCTACATTTGAAGAAATGGAGGTTCTCGTCAGCCTCTTAACAAGGAGCGCGGTAGGGCAAAAATTGACGAGCTATATTACGGTTTTAACAGGACCAAGAGAGGAATTAGACGTTGATGGTCCGGAGGAATTTCACCTCGTAATCGTCGATAACGGCCGTTCCAATATTTTAGGTGGAGAATTCCAGGCAGTCTTGCAATGTATCCGCTGTGCCGCGTGTATAAATGTCTGCCCAGTTTATCGTCATGTAGGGGGCCATTCATATGGTTCCATTTATTCCGGACCGATTGGAGCTGTGTTATCTCCATTGCTTGGAGGATATGACGAATATAAAGAATTACCTTATGCCTCCACACTTTGCGGGGCTTGTACTGAGGTTTGTCCTGTAAAAATACCGTTACACAATCTTCTTCATAAACACAGGGAAATCATAGTTGAAAAAGAAGGGAAAGCTCCAATATCTGAAAAGCTGGCGATGAAAGCATTTGGTTTAGGAGCGGCCTCTCCGACATTGTATAAGCTTGGTACTAAAATGGCACCGGCAGCCATGAATCCGTTCACCGTAGGAGATAAAATCTCAAAAGGTCCTGGTCCCCTTAAGGCATGGACTGAAATTCGAGAATTTCCGGCTCCAAATAAAGAAAGATTTAGAGATTGGTTTAAAAATCGTGATAAGGGTGGTAAGTGAAAATGTCAGGCATGATACAAAATCGGGAGAAATTTTTAAATCAAATTGCCAGCCGCCTTGACCGTCCGCGAATTACCGGTTTGGTAGAAAGGCCCAAATGGGCATTCCAGCCGCAGCAGGAGGTTTTAAAGGATGCGTCACAGGATGAATTGTTAGAAGTCTTGACAGAGCAGTGTAAGAAAATTCATACGAACCTTTACACCACTGAGCTAGAGGAATTACCTGCAACTCTTGATGAAGTTGTAACTTCCTATGGCGGAGGACCGATTGTGACTTGGAAAGACGCTCGTTTTTCTAAGTGGGGTCTGGATCAACTTATGAAAAAAGACTGGCCTAAACAGTCCATCGATGTATACGAATGGGATTACACAAAAGGGGAAGAAAACATCGCCAAAGCGGAACAGGCGAATGTGGGTATTACTATCAGTGAAATTACATTAGCCGAATCTGGAACGGTTGTTTTGTTCAGTGATGAGAATAAAGGAAGAACTATCAGTTTTTTACCGGCGACCTATATTGCCTTAATTCCGAAAAGCAGTTTAGTTCCCCGTATCACCCAGGCAGCACAAAAGATGCGTGAAATTTATCAGAAAACTGGACATGTGGCATCATGCATCAATTTTATAACGGGACCAAGTAATTCAGCAGATATTGAGTTAAATCTTGTCGTTGGAGTACATGGTCCAATTAAAGCATCTTATATTGTCATTAATGATTTATAATTTTAAAAAAAGGACTGCCTTTACATTCTAAAGGCAGTCCTTTTTTGGGATAAAACACTGTTATATACAAAAGTTTTTCTGTTATATAAAAAGGTAAACCTTTTCAAGTCATACGCATTAACGGTTTGTGTGAAATGAATAAATGTGTTATAAAATTTTTTCTCCTATGTTTAACTTTTGTCACAGATAAAAAATAAGTGATGCCCTACAATAACTTTTGGGGAAGTTAATTTTTTATGTCTTTTTCTTGTTAAATTTTTGAACGAAAAAATTGTCTAGCTGCAGCGCCTAGGGGCTCGGGGTCATAAGCCAATCCGACGAGAAGGTTAAAGAACAACCTTCCCGCCGGCTTGTCTTATGCCTGTCGCCCCTGGACAAGGCGCTTCCGCATTTCTAAAATGGGAGGGACATGCATTATGTCTATTTTACCAAAGAAAAATGAATTAGGATTTTTTGAAATCCGTCTTGAATCCATCGGCGGACTTGGTGCAAACTTAGCTGGGAAAATGTTAGCAGAAGCTGGTGTTTTAAGTCTTGGCTTAAAAGGTTCCAATTTTTCATCATATGGATCGGAAAAGAAGGGGTCTCCGGTTAAGAGTTTTATCCGTTTTTGTGATCCTGATGTCGAAATTAGAGACCATAGCCCAATCGAACAGCCTCATGTTGTTGGTGTTTTCCATGAAGCTCTATATAGAACGGTTAATGTTGTCAGCGGATTGAATGCTGATGGAATCGTTTTAGTTAACACAGCAAGAGAATTTGATGATGTTAAAAAGGATTTACAGCTAGAATATGGCACACTTGCCATTGTAGATGCTTTATCCATTGCTGTAGAGGAAAAAACAAAGGTCAATACAGCGATGCTAGGTGCATTATATCGTATTTGCGATTTTCTGGATCCAGATTCAATGAGAGATGTGATTCGGAAAACATTTACTAAGAAATATCCTCATCTAGTTGAACCCAATATTCAAACATTTGACCGCGGCTATAATGAAGTTCAATTTAAAAAATATGAAGTGCCGGAAGGAGCTGAAGGCAAGGCCTTCACACGTCCGCTTCCACAGCTTGGCTGCATGACTCAGGAAATTGGCGGGGTTATGGTTGCACAAGCAAATAGTATATTTAAAGATTTAAGCGGTTCACGCCAAGGATTTCTTCCTGAGTTCCAACAAGAAAAATGCATTCATTGCGCTGCCTGTGATAATGTTTGTCCTGATTTTTGTTTTGTCTGGGAAGAAGGAGAAGATAAGCGTGGCAGAAAGCAAATGTTTCTTAAAGGAATTGACTATCAATATTGTAAAGGCTGCTTAAAATGTGTGGAAGCATGTCCAACAGATTCCCTTGGTGACCTTCGTGAAATGCTTGGATATGCAGACGAAAACCGCGTAAAGCAAAACTTTCCTTATATTGCAGGGGGGATTTTCTAATGGCCATTTTAGAAGATAAGTTAACTACACAAGAGACCGCAGAACAGATTTCTACTTTTGAGTCGGGTAATGAAATGGCTGCCATGGCGGCAGCGCAAATTAATTATCATATTATGGGATACTTTCCAATTACTCCATCAACAGAGGTCGCCCAATTCTTAGACCAGATGAAAACACGCGGCGAGCATGATATTAAGCTGGTTCCTGCTGATGGAGAACACGGTTCGGCTGGTATTTGTTACGGTGCTGCTGCGACAGGAGCCCGGGTTATTAATGCAACAAGTGCCAATGGTTTTTTATACATGCTTGAACAAATGCCGGTCCAATCAGGTACTCGTTTCCCTATGGTTATGAATTTAGTTACTCGTGCAGTAAGTGGGCCGCTTGATATTCGCGGTGATCACTCCGATCTTTATTATGCATTGAATACGGGCTGGGTGATTTTAACGGCAAAAACGCCGCAAGCTGTTTATGATATGAATATTATGGCATTAAAGATTGCTGAACACTCAAAAGTACGTCTACCCGTTATTGTAGCTTATGACGGATTCTTTACATCCCACCAAAAACGCAGAGTTGAATTCTTTAAGGATCGTCGTGTTGTGCAGCAATTTGTTGGCGAATGTCCAACTGATTACAATTTTGTCAGGGATCTAAGCAAGCCAGTAACAATTGGGGCACATATGAGTGGTGATGATTTCATCAACAATCACTTCCAGCAATCTGAAGCTATATACAATGCTGGTGAAGTATTTAAAGAAGTTGCTGCTGAATATGCGAAACTTTCAGGCAGAGAATATCCTGTATTGGATTTATATAAAATGGAAGATGCAGATGTGGCATTATTCCTCTTAAACTCCGCTGCAGAGTCAGCCAAGGATGTTGTCGATCAACTTCGAGAAAAAGGAATTAAGGCTGGTGTCATCAGCCCGAATATAATCCGGCCATTCCCTGCGAAGGAAATTCGCGAAGCCCTTCAGAATGTAAAAACATTATTAGTGGGTGAACGAGCTGATTCATACGGCGCAAATGGGCCAAACTTAACACATGAAGTGAAATCAGCGCTTCAAGATGACAAGAACAATAAAACAATCGTTTTAAGTCGTGTTTTCGGTCTTGGCGGTAAGGATTTCTATGCAAGTGATGCCCAGGCTTTCTTTAATATGGCGATCGACGCGATGGAAAAAGGATATGCTGAAAAATCGTTTGATTACTATGGCCATATTCCAGGCAACCCTGAAAAAATTCTTAAGCCTGTCATTTTTCCTCAGCATGGAGATGTATTTAAAACAGGTTTAATCGATGTCAAAATGGATGAAGAGACCAATAAATTAAAGGTGAAAATTCCTCCACTAAGGGCTCTTACCGGAAAGCCAAAACGGATTGCATCTGGTCACGGGGCATGTCCTGGCTGCGGAATCTTTGCTGGATTAGAACTTTTCTTTAAAGGAATTGAGGGCGATATTGTTACTCTATTCCAAACGGGCTGTGCTTATGTAACGACAACGGGTTATCCAAGCACATCACATAAGCAAACGATGATACACAATCTTTTCCAAAACGGTGCAGCAACTCTATCAGGTACGCTAGAAGCGTTCATGGAATTAAAACGACGCGGGGAAATCAATTTATCAGACGATGCTACCTTTGTCATGATTACAGGCGATGGCGGAATGGACATTGGGATGGGGTCAGCAATTGGTACAGGGCTTCGTGGACATAAATTAATCATACTTGAGTATGATAATGAAGGGTATATGAACACTGGTTCGCAAATGTCATATTCCACTCCAATTGGACATATGACAAGTACTTCTGGTGTTGGTAAAGCCCAGCGAGGAAAGGCTTTCCATCATAAGGATACCGCACAAATCATGGCGGCAACCAACATTCCTTATGTGTTTACAGGCTCAGAGGCATTTCCGCAGGATTTAGTGAAAAAAGGTGCAAAAGCCCAGTGGTATGCTCAAAATGTTGGAACTGTTTACGGGAAAATACTCATCACATGCCCGCTAAACTGGAAATCAGATGACCGCTACGGTACAAAAATTGTCGAAGCAGCGGTTGATTCTTGCTTCTTCCCGCTTTATGAAGTGGAACAAGGAATTACGACGATTACCTACAATCCCGAAGATAAGAACAAACGGATTCCACTTTCTGACTGGTTGAAATACATGGGTAAAACTAAGCATCTTCTTAAAGAAGAAAATAAACCATTATTAGAAGAATTTGAAGCAGAAGTTGAAAAGAGATGGCAGCGCCTGAAAGCTAAGAATGAAAACCCAATATTATAATATTTGTAGATATTAATAATCCATTTTTCATATAACATTCCCGCTTGGCCATAAAAAGATAGAATAGACCACTTCCTAAAATAAGGAAGTGGTTTATTTGTTTGACAGCATTGATTAAATTCGATATATTTCTAATTAGATGAATATCGAATCTAGAAAAGGTGTGATCTTTGATGCAGCTAAATCGCTTAGTCGAGTTCTATAAAACGATGGGCGACCCAACAAGGGTTAGAATTGTTTCTCTTTTAGCAAAAGGACCTCTGCACGGTCAGGCCATTGCAGGCAAGCTTGGCTTAACCGCACCAACAATTACCCATCACTTAAAGAAATTAAGAGAGGTTCATCTGGTTTATGAAAGAAGAGATAAAAATACGATTTACTTTTATTTAAATAGTTCTTTAATCAAACAGCAGGCAGAAGTACTCTCGCAGCTATTGGAAAAAAGGGGAGAGGAGCTGGAAAATATGGTGGAAGATAGTCTTGAAAGGCAAAAAATAATTGAGAATTTCTATACTAAAGACGGAAAATTAAAAAATATTCCTTCACAGCGGAAAAAGAAATTAATCGTGTTTGAGCATATGGTACAGGGGCTAAAAAAAGGGAAGAAATATGATGAAAAAGAAATAAATGAGTTTATTAAACAATTTCACGAGGATTATGCGACCATTCGCCGGGAATTTATCATTAATCATTATATGTATCGGGAAAATGGAATTTATGAGCTAAATCCAGAAGAAATGTGGGCGAAGCCTGAATGAAAAAGCACTCCGAAGCTTCGGAGTGCTTTTTCATTTCTAAATTACCGTTTTAACTACATGAATAAACTCTTGCAGATTTTTGATTTCGTTTCGAAGTTTAATAAGGGTTTTCCCAAGTTCCAATGTCTTTTGTTTGGCCGCTAATCGTATTTCTTTATTTTCAATTGAATCCAAATCGGCAACATGTGCAAGACCGATGGTTCTTCTAATTAATTCACAGCCGGCAAAACCAATAGAGTCTTTGAAAAATTTAGATAAATTATATTTCAAGAATGCCGATGTTTTTGCTATAGGTTCCTTATTCTCTCGTTCCCACAAATGAGAAAATTGACTTTCTAAAACATTCCAGAATGTTTCAATATGCTTGATAAAGATATCACGGTTTTTATCGTTTACAATGACCTGGAAGAGAAGGTTGGCAAATACTTGGCCGATATCAAATCCGGCAGGACCATAGAAGGCAAATTCAGGGTCAATAACTTTTGTTTCCCAATCATTAGCAAAAACACTTCCAGTATGGAGGTCGCCATGAAGGAGAACTTCTGCATCGGTTAAAAAGTTCTTTTTCAAAATATTAACATGATTCTTCAATTCCTCATCCTGCCAAAGTTCTTCAACAGCCGGCCCTAAATCGACTTCAAAATTATTTGTCTCTGCATCATAAAATGGGTCGGTGAAGATTAAATCCTCTGTAATTTTGCACAGTTCAGGATTAATAAACTGTTGTACCCTTTCTTTCTTAACAGCAGGACCTAAACCATAATCCGAGGTAAAAAATAAAGTATTGGCGAGATACTCTCCAAGATGCTGTGATATTAAGGGGTAGGTTCTTCCTTTGATAAAGCCTGTTCTCGCAATCAAAAGATGAGATAAATCCTCCATGACTGTTACTGCGAGTATATCATCTGTGTGATAAACCGTGGGTACATATTCAGGAGCAATTTGGCCAAAAATTTTTAAGGCGTCTGCTTCAATCTTGGCTCTTTTTAGGGTTAGAGGCCAGCTTTCCCCAACCACCTTTGCGTAAGGAAGAGCTTGTTTGATAATAATGCTTTTATCATGCTGTTTATCGACAATGTGAAAAACAAGGTTTAAGTTGCCATCACCAATTTCCTTACAAGTGAGATCCGCATTATCAGTAACTAGATTTAAGCGTACCGCTAGATCAATGGCAGCGGCTTCTGTTAATGGTTGATAGGTTTGTTGTTTTAATAGACTCATTATTTTATTCTCCTTTTTTCGGAGGCTAGGTTGTGGATGGGGGCACAAAAAAGCCTCTTTCTTTTTTGAAAGAGGCTCTGAAGACATTCATGTCTGTCGCACCTCTTATCTTTCAGAAAGACAATCCTTCTGTTGGAATTAGCACCGTGCCTAATTCGGGTATTCCCCGGCGAAAAATTCGCCCCATTTTACAATGGCAATATGGTCGGTTGCTGGGCTTCAAAGGGCCAAATCCCTCAGCCAGCTCGTGATAAGAGTATCTGATTTTAAAATTTATAATCTGATAAGTACTATAACAGGATAAAAAGATTAGTGTCAATATTTTTTGAAAATTATTTTAATTGATACTGAAAAGTTCGTAATTTTTACTTTACAAGTAATTATAAAAGTTATATCATTTGTGACTAGAATTTCAAACTAAAAATGAAATAGTTAGAGCAGGTGAGAGTAATGAAACAATTTCCGCCATCAAATCTTTTAAACAGTCTGCCTAAACAATTTTTTGCCTCCCTTGTTAAAAAGGTGGGTCAATATCTTGAACAAGGCTATGATGTCATTAATTTAGGACAGGGCAATCCTGACCAGCCAACACCTGGGCATATTGTTGCCAAGCTTCAGGAAGCAGCAGCCAATCCCGTAAACCATAAATATTCGCCCTTTCAAGGACATCAATATTTAAAACAGGCTGTAGCGGAATTTTATATGAGGGAATACGGAGTTACCATTGACCCAAAAAAAGAAGTTGCCATTCTTTTTGGTGGCAAAGCAGGCCTGGTAGAAATACCTCAGTGCTTATTAAACCCTGGTGATACTATTCTTGTTCCAGACCCCGGCTATCCCGATTATTGGTCTGGTGTCGCCCTGGCCCAAGCTGAAATAGCAATAATGCCATTAAGGGAGAAGAATCATTTCTTACCCGATTATCAGGAACTGTCACCGGAAATTTTGTCTAAGGCTAAATTAATGTTCCTCAATTATCCTAATAATCCAACAGGAGCAACTGCTACAACCGAATTCTTTGAGGATACTGTCAAGCTTGCCAGTAAAAATGATATTTGCGTTGTCCATGACTTTGCCTACGGGGCAATAGGTTTTGACGGAAAAAAACCAATCAGCTTCCTGCAGGTGGAAGGGGCAAAAGATGTGGGTATCGAAATTTATACACTTTCCAAATCCTATAATATGGCCGGCTGGCGCGTAGGATTTGCTGTTGGAAATGAAAGTGTTATTTCGGCAATTGAGCTTTTGCAGGATCATCTTTATGTTAGTTTATTTGGTGCTGTCCAGGAGGCTGCAGCTGAAGCGTTAACTGCCTCACAAGAATGTGTGAAGGAATTAAATCAGCTTTATGAGCGAAGAAGGAATGTCCTAATTGACGGCTTGCGGTCGTTAGGCTGGGATGTTACTGCACCTAAAGGATCCTTTTTTGCATGGTTAAAGGTCCCCAATGGTCTAACGTCAGAGGAATTCGCTAATATTCTTCTCGAACAAGCACATATCATGGTCGCTCCAGGTATTGGCTTTGGTCAATACGGAGAAGGTTTTGTCCGTGTTGGACTTTTATCTTCTGAGGAACGGCTAAGGGAAGCTGTCAGAAGAATTAGCTGTTTAGGAATTTTTGAAAAATAGGTTGACATTTTAATTCTTTCTTGGGATAATCCAAACTAAAGTTAACCAATACGAAAATAATGAATATTACGAATCGTTTTCTTATCAAGAGCAGGCGGAGGGACTAGCCCAATGAAGCCCGGCAACCGACTTAAACCATTTTTAAGCACGGTGCTAAATCTTGCAGCGAACAGCTGATAGATGAGAAGATGTTAGTTTGTAACACTAACCTCTTCTTTTCGAAGAGGTTTTTTTATGTTTTTTACGAAAGGAAGTGTAATAATGTCTGAATTAATCGCTACATATTTACTGCATGATGAAAAAAATCCAGACAAAAAAGCAGAGGAAATTGCCCTGGGACTCACAGTGGGTTCATGGACAAATTTGCCCGAACTCGAACAAAACCAATTACGAAAGCATAAAGGAAGGGTCGTTTCAATCGAGGGAATTCACTCTGAAAAAGAAAATCAATCCTTGATTAGGATTGCCTATCCGACGCTTAATTTTTCAAATGATATACCGGCGATTTTAACAACTGTTTTTGGAAAACTATCTTTGGATGGGAAAATAAAATTACTGGATTTGGATTTTGACGAAAATTTAAAGAGGTTATTTCCAGGTCCGAAATTTGGGATTGAAGGGATTAGAGCTAAATTAAACGTATATGATAGACCGCTTTTAATGAGCATCTTTAAAGGAGTGCTTGGTAAAGATCTTACCTTTTTAGCCGAACAGCTAAAGCAGCAGGCACTTGGTGGTGTCGATCTTGTTAAAGATGACGAAATTCTTTTTGAAAATGAACTAACACCATTTGAAAAAAGAATCGCTGCAGGTAAAGATGTATTAAAAGAGGTTTATGATAAGACGGGCCATAGAACGCTTTACGCTGTTAATTTGACAGGCAGAACTTCTCAGCTAAGAGATAAAGCAAGAAAGGCAGCGGAACTAGGAGCAGACCTTTTACTTTTTAATGTGTTTTCCTATGGGCTCGATGTTCTTCAAGAATTAAGAGAGGACGATGAAATTAGTCTTCCGCTTATGGCGCATCCGGCAGTCAGCGGGGCTTTAACATCATCGCTTGAATATGGATTTTCCCATTCCTTGCTGCTTGGAAAGCTGCTAAGGTATGCAGGTGCTGATTTATCACTTTTTCCATCTCCATATGGAACAGTAGCATTGGAAAAAAACTCTGCGCTCGCGATTGCCAGCGAATTAACGAAGGCTGATACCTTCCTAAAGGCATACCCGGTTCCTTCCGCTGGAATTCACCCAGGACTCGTTCCATTATTAATTCGGGACTTCGGAATCGATTCAGTCATTAACGCAGGCGGCGGCGTCCATGGACATCCAGATGGTGCCCGTGGCGGCGGCTTAGCATTCCGTCAGGCAATCGAAACAAACCTCCAGGGAAAACTGCTAGCCGAAGGCGCTGAACAGTTCCCAGAACTCAAAAAGGCATTGCAGTTATGGGGGAATGCTGAGGTGACAGCATAAATGGCCCGGCCTGTTATTTACTGCGATTTTGATGGGACAATAACGGAAAGTGATAATATCATTGCCATCATGAAAAAATTTGCACCTCCAGGGTGGGAGGAAATCAAAGATCAGATTCTTTCCCGTCAGATTTCAATTAAGAATGGTGTAGGGAAGTTATTTTCTCTGTTACCAAGTAATAGAAAAGAGGAAATAACAAAATTTGCGATTGAAAATGCCAAAATTCGTTCAGGTTTCAAAGAGTTTGCTGCGTTTGCACATGAGGAAGGAATTCCCCTTTATATTGTAAGCGGTGGAATCGACTTCTTTGTTTATCCAATCCTAGCTGATTATGGGCCTTTTGCAGAAATTTATTGCAACGAATCTAATTTTTCTGAATCGGGTATTCGGATTCTTTGGCCGCATTCCTGTGATTCTTTATGTAAAAATGATTGCGGCTGCTGTAAACCGAGCATCATTCGCCATTTGAATCATAAAAATAGCTTTAAGATTGTCATCGGAGACTCTGTAACGGATCTTGAAGCTGCAAAGCATGCCGACTTCGTATTGGCAAGAGATTTGTTACAGGAGAAATGCCTGGAGTGGGGGATAAATCACCAGGAATTTCATACATTCTTTGATTGTATTGAGGAGATAAAAAAGAGAATTGAGGTGGGGGAACGATCATGCTAAAGGAAAGATGGAATGAATTAGCTGATGTAAAGGATGAATTGGCTGAGCGGGATTGGTTTATGGGGACAAGTGGAAACCTGGCGATTAAAGTGAGTCATCACCCGCTTCGATTTTTGGTAACCGCAAGCGGGAAAGATAAGCGCAAGCGGACAGACGAGGATTTCCTACTCGTTGACCAATTTGGCGATGCTGTTGAAGAAACCCATTTAAAGCCTTCTGCTGAAACCTTGCTTCATGTCGAGATATACCGTAAGACAAATGCAGGCTGCAGTCTGCATGTCCATACAATTGATAATAATGTCATTTCTGAAGTATATGGTGACAATGGCGAAGTAACCTTTAAAGGGCAAGAACTGATAAAGGCATTCGATAAATGGGAAGAGGATGCTGTCCTGAAAATACCGATTATTCCTAATTATGCCCATATCCCAACACTTGCAAATAAATTTTCCGAACATATTTCGGGTGATACTGGTGCGGTCTTAATCCGAAACCATGGCATTACAGTTTGGGGAAGAAACGCATTTGAAGCAAAAAAAATACTTGAAGCCTCAGAATTCTTGTTTCGCTATCAATTACGCTTGCTAGAACTTAACCCAAATCAATTATTTAAAGTCGTTTAATACTCTAAAGGGAGAGATGAAAAATGGCGTATATTACTTTTCAAAACAAACAGGATCAACTTCGGGAACATGAGGGGGTTTCCAGCTTTCTTGCGTCGCAGGAAGTAATTTATGAAAATTGGGATATTAGCAAACTTCCTGCATCACTAGTAGAAAAGTATTTATTAAGTGATGAAGAAAAAGAAGAAATATTAAATACCTTTGCAGGAGAAATTGCTGACATTTCCAAGCGAAGAGGCTATAAAGCACAGGATGTCATCTCCTTATCAGAACATACACCTAATCTGGATGTATTGCTGACAAACTTTAAGAACGAGCATCATCATACAGATGATGAGGTTCGTTTCATTGTTAGCGGACATGGTGTGTTTGTCATCCAAGGAAAAGATGGTGAATTTTTTGAGGTCCATTTGAATCCAGGAGACTTGATTTCAGTTCCCGAAAATACAAGACATTATTTTACTTTAGAGGCAGACCGTAAAGTTGTCGCGGTGCGTATCTTTGTGACAACTGAAGGCTGGGTGCCGATTTATGAAAATTTAGAAGTAAATCAATAATAATAAAAAACTGGCTGCAGCGAAAAGCCAGTTTTTTTTTGAAATAGGCTATGTTAAAGGCCATTGTTGATTTTTAACCCTGTTGATTGGAGCGCAAATCAACAACAAAGTTTAACAGAGCCTTGAAATAAAATAGGAATTTTGTACTAAAAAATATCTTAATAAAATAATGAAAACCCTTTCAATATTAAACAAATAGGAAATGTTAAAAAATTTGATAAAAGTTACCTTGACTTTTTGGAATAAACTGAATTATCGAACCGGCCATTTATAAAGATAAAATGTCGAAAAAAAGAGAAATCAAACAAGAAATATGTCGAATAGCAAGATATATAGAATGTTTTGTCTACTTTTGCGAATGTATTTACATTTATGAAAATTCTTGTCATAATTCTCAAGTAATCTACTTTTTTAGCAGTTTACAGTAAGAATGTAAGAGGCAGGGGGATAACATTGTACAAGTATAATAATCAATCTGAAATGATTGAGGAGATCAAAGCAAAAAGGGAATTAATGATAAATAGTGCCAATACACAGGGATTTACTAGTGAAGAAACAATAAAATACAGCCAGGAACTTGATGAATTGATCAATGAGTACCAAAAATTCATGGGAAAAGCTCCACGGCCAAATGAAGAGGTTAAATTTGCCTTTCAACAAATGATCATGATTTGGCCAAGAGTGCTAGTATAAAGAATCTTTATTTTAAAAAATATCAATAATGAATACCATGAGAAGCAGCCCCATGATAAAAGCATAAGTTGAAACCCGCTCATTTCCATCTCCATGGCTTTCTGGTATTAATTCTTTATAAATAATAAAAAGCATAGCTCCTGCGGCAAATGATAAACCATATGGGACAAGCCCCTTAACAACAGAAGTCAATAAATATCCTAATAGAGAAGTAACAATTTCAAATACACCTGTTAAGGTTGCTATAATGAAGGCCTTCAGTTTACTAATTCGCTGATTGATTAAAAAAAATGCGACAAGGAGGCCTTCGGGCGCATTTTGGGCCCCAATTGCCAATGCAATCAAATTTCCTAATCTCTTTCCTGAGAGGCGTAGCTTACGCCAACTTATAAACCTTCAGGTATATTATGAAGTGTTATCGCCGAAATGATTAAAAGAGCCTTTTCATCAAATTGAATTCCTTTTTGATTATGCTCCAGATCAATATGTGGAATATTCTTCTCCAATATGGTTAAAGCCGCAACCCCCAAGCAAACTCCAATAAAAAGCTCAAAATAGCCGCCATATTTTAATGCCTCGGGTATAAGTCCAATAGTTGAGGCTGCCATCATAATTCCCGCACTAAAAGCTAGTAAAACATCCTTCCAGCGATGTGTAATGGAATGGTGAATAAATAGAATCACCAAGGCCCCTGCCCCGGTAGATAAGGCTGAAAGAACTCTGCCAAAAATAACTTCAAACATAAAATCCACCTAACAAAATTCCATTAAACAGAATACATTTATTTCTACAATAATAGACAGCTACTGTGATTTTTATCATTGTTTATATCTCAATATTTCTTATAGTTAAATTAGTACTGTAATAAACACTTACATCATGACTCGCTACATAGATTGCTGCATCTATAATTCTTCAATTTGCTTTTGTTATGACACCTTAGAAAACTGTCCAAATGACTTTAAAATTTAGTTTAAACAATTACAGAAAAAAAAGAAAACTATCAAACTTGGGTAATATGCTTATATTTCGATACATATATCGTTAATAAAAGCATTTTTAATAACCAAAGAAGGCAAACGCTTTCAACATTCTTAGACTATATGGAGGAGGGAAAGTCCTACATGCACATTGTCGTATGTGTCAAACAAGTACCCGATACAAAAATCATTAAAATTAATCCAAAAACAAACACACTCGACCGGCGCAGTGCCCCGGCAATCTTAAACCCATACGATGCACATGCGGTTCAAGAAGCTGTGAAAATTAAGGAATTAACAGGTGGTTCGATTTCAGTGTTGTCAATGGGGCCGCCTCAAGCAACTGCAGTGATAAAAAAGAGCATTGAAATAGGTGCAGATAGAGGGTATTTAATTACTGACCGTGCCTTTGCAGGAGCAGATACGCTAGCGACCAGTTACGCCTTATCAAAAGCATTAGAAAGAATCAACAAAGATCACCCTGTAGATATGATTATTTGTGGTAAACATGCTATCGATGGTGATACAGGACAAGTTGGGCCTGGGATTGCCAGAAGAATGGATATCCCGCCTGTAACAAATGTAATTGAAGTTACAGAGGTCAATCAGAAGGAAAAAACTGTTTTGTTAAAACGGAAACTGACAAACGGTTACGAATTAATTCAGTCGGAGCTTCCTTGCCTGTTAACTGTTGAAAAGGAAATTAATGAAATCGAATATTCGCCAATGCCTAACATGATTGAAGCAGCTAGGTATGAGCCAATTATTTGGGCAGTTAGTGACCTAGAAAATGTTGACCGGGCACAGCTGGGATTGAAGGGTTCTCCAACAATCGTTGGAAAAATGTTTACACCCCCACGACCTGAAGGTGGAAAAAAACTTGAAGGTTCAGCTGATGAACAAGTTAGCCAGATCATGGAAGTATTGATGGAGAAAAAAGACCTGTTTACATTACAACCATCTAAATAACAAGAACTAAATCTTTTTGCCGCAGGGAGTGGTTTACATGAATCTGGACGATTATCGTGGTGTCTGGGTATTTATTGAACAAAATGACGAAAAAATTGAAGGTGTATCACTTGAACTGCTTGGTGCTGGGCGAAAGCTTGCTGATAAATTGCAAGTTCCATTGGCGGGATTCTTGCTTGGCCATGAAGTTAAGCCTTTAGCGAAGGAGGTTATAGCTTACGGCGCAGACATGGTTTATCTTATTGACCTTCCAGTCTTAAAACATTACCGAACAGAGTCATTTATGAAAGGTGTTATGCACTTAGCGAAACAATATAAGCCTGAAATCATTCTTTATGGCGCGACACCAAACGGTAAAGACTTAGCAAGCGCGGTAGCAACTGACTTGAGTACTGGTTTAACCGCAGATACTACCATGCTGGATGTGGATATTGATAGCAGATTACTAGAAGCAAGCCGGCCAGCGTTTGGCGGTAATATTATGGCAACCATTCTTTGTAAAAAGCATCGCCCACAAATGGCGACAGTGAGGCCTAAGGTCATGAAGGCATTAGAGCCAGACGCAAGCAGACTTGGTAAAATTATCGAAGAGAAAATTTCCGTCGAAGAAGAAGACATTAGGACAAAAGTCCTTCAAATTGTGAATGATGTAACAAAAAAAGCCAATTTAGCAGATGCACATGTTATCGTCTGCGGGGGAAAAGGAATGGGGGATTTGCAAAATTTCCAGCTCATATATGAATTAGCTGACACGATAGGTGCAAGTGTTGGCGGTACACGTGACGTGGTTGAAGCCGGATGGCTAAGGCACGAACAGCAGGTTGGTCAAACAGGAGAAACGGTTACACCGAAAATTTATTTTGCAATCGGAATATCAGGGGCCATACAACATGTGGTTGGTATGAAAAATTCTGAGTTTATCATTGCTATCAATAAGGATCCGAATGCACCGATATTTGATGTCTCAACCTATGGAATTGTTGGGGACGCAATGGAAATTGTCCCTAAACTAATCGCACAATTTAAGAAGCTTAAAGCGGAAAAAGGCGGTGAAATGATCTATGTCTGAAAAATTTGATGTTATCGTTGTCGGAGCAGGCCCAGCGGGTACTTCTTGCGCCTATACTTGTGCAAAAAGTGGCTTAAATGTTTTGCTTATTGAAAGAGGGGAATACCCAGGAGCTAAAAACGTCATGGGCGGAGTATTATATCGTAAGCAAATGGAAGAGCTCATCCCTGAATTTTGGAAGGAAGCACCGCTTGAAAGGCCTGTAATTGAACAGCGCTTTTGGATGATGGATAAGGAATCTGTTGTTTCCTTCGGCTATAAAGGTCTTGAATGGGCAGTAGAGCCATATAACAACTTTACCGTACTTCGGGCCCAATTTGACCAATGGTTTGCTGGAAAGGCTGTAGAAGCAGGTGCACTGCTTATCAACGAAACCGTTGTAACCGAATGTATTGTTGAAAATGGGAAAGTAATCGGAGTTCGCACCGACCGTCCGAATGGAGAGGTCTACGCAGATGTCGTTGTGCTTGCGGATGGTGTAAACTCGCTGTTATCCAAACAATTGGGTTTCCATAAAGAGTTCCGTCCTGATGAAGTAGCATTAACAGTCATGGAAGTTATTAATCTGCCAAAAGAAAAAATTAATGACCGTTTTAATTTAGAAGATAATCAAGGCTGTACGATTGAAATATTTGGTGACTCCACTAAGGGGAACCTAGGAACAGCATTCCTATATACCAATAAGGAGAGCTTAAATATTGGAGTAGGTACGACCCTCTCAAGTATGATTAATGCGAAAATGAAACCATATGAGCTGCTTGATTACCTAAAAAACCACCCAATGGTGAAACCGTTGATTAGCGGCGGAGAATCAGCAGAATATCTTGCACATCTTATTCCTGAAGGTGGTTATCGTTCTGTACCAAAGGTGGCAGGTAATGGTGTTATTGTTATAGGTGATGCAGCACAGCTTGTTAATGCCATCCATCGTGAAGGTTCGAACATGGCGATGCATTCAGGATTACTAGCAGCTGAATCCATTATCGAAGCTAAACATCGAGGAGACTATTCTGAAGCCAGCTTAAATCTCTATCGTGAGAAACTTTATGATAGCTTTATCATTAAAGATTTAGAGAAATACAAAGACGCTGCCCACACATTTGAAAAATATCCGCAATACTTCAAAGAGTATGTACCAATGATGAACAAAGCAATGAGCAAATTCTTTACCGTAGATGGAACACCAAAACGCGATAAACAGAAACAAATCATGAAGAGTGTGACATCAGAAAGAGGAACGCTTCGGGTAATTCAAGATATTTATCGAGCATGGAAGGCGGTGAAATAATGTCAACTAAAAATATCGAAGAAAAACAGTATCTTCTCCGTTTTAAGTGTGACACGAAATCTCATTTGACCGTACTTGATCATGATATTTGCATGACGAAATGTCCGGATAAACTTTGTACCGTCTTTTGCCCGGCAGAAGTATATAAATGGGAAGGGACCAGGATGCAGGTGGGCTATGAAGGCTGCCATGAGTGCGGAAGCTGCCGTATCGGCTGTCCATACCAAAACATAAAATGGGAATATCCTAAGGGCGGACATGGTATAGTCTTCCGTTTAGCCTAATAAAAAAGTGCTGTTTGCAATGATTGCATACAGCACTTTTTATTTTAAAAAGATTTTAGAAAAACACTATATGTATGTTATTTCACAAGTAGGGATAAAAAGAAGGTGAAGCTGAAGAAAAATTTTCATGAGGATTAGCTGATTTTCTCTAGTTTCGTGGAGGAGGTAAGTTCATCTCTCTTGCCCGAACTTACTAGTGAGCTGGCAAAAGCTATCGCAGTGTCGATGGACTCCATGTTTGCAGAACAATAATAAGGCGTTTTCCAATTGAAATCCCCTTCGCAGTCAGCAGGATAAACACTCACTTTCCAATGATAATATATCTTTGGCTGTGCCAGATGCACTCCTTCTACGGCAATAAGCCAGTGAGTTGGTGGAGAAACAGGGCAGTGTGCTTCCGTATCCTTTAGGAAGTTAAGGTCATTCAAACCAATCGGGATTAATGCCTTTTCGTAAAAATCGTGATAATTTGGCGTTTTCATGGGATTTTGCCCTCCTTTATCTGTCTTAACTATATTATATGAAACTATTAACGTTTTTTGAGTGATAAATGTTAAAATTTTTAAAAAATATAAAGCGTTTTCATAAAATTGACAAATAAATGACGGACCAACATGATTAAATTTTTAAATGTGACCCTAATCACTACATAAAGGGTTATTTCTTTTTATACTTAAGGCAATAAAAAAGTTAGAGGTGAAAGAAATGATGAGTGGATGTATGAGTGCTTTCGGAGGAATGGAGCAGGCTGAATTAAGTGAAGGACTTAAACAATTAAAGGGTGAGCATCCCCCATTATTAGCACAATTAGAGGGATTATATACCTTAACGCAAAAAATTGATCAAGAAATAGAGCTTGAAATGAATTTTAATGAATTAATAACGAAAGTAAATGAATTTAAAGCAGCACTAGACCCTCATTCAGAAAGGGAAGAAGGGATTCTTTTTCCGATGATGGGTGCTTATATTGGTACAACATCCGGTCCAATTGCGGTAATGGAATATGAGCATGATCAGGCGAAAGCAAATATTAAAGAATTTCTTGAAAAATCGTTAAATGTGCCTTCAACATTTTCTGAAATGAAAACATTGGCCGAACTAATACAAAACGCATACTTCATTTTAACAGAGCATTTTACGAAAGAAGAAAATGTACTCTTTCCAATGGCCGAGAGAATGCTTTCTGATGAAGAAAAATTAGAATTACTCAGTAAAATCCAAGAAATTAACTAATGGGAAAAATAAGACAAAAAAACGAGACGGGTTAGTCTCGTTTTTCTTTTGCTATCGGCAATGTTATTTCAACCGTAGTGCCTATTTTTTCTGTGCTGGTTATCTCGATTGTCCCACCGAAAGAGTTAATGATTCGTTTGCAGATAACGAGGCCAAGACCAGTCCCCGTTTCTTTGGAGGTATAAAACGGACGAAATATTTTTTCTAATTCAGCCTTCGGAATTCCCTTACCATTATCAATGATCTCAATTTTGCAAACATCTGCCAAGGTGTGTAGGATAATTTCAAGCTTCCCGGTGCTTTCAAAGGATTCTAAGGCATTTTTAGTAATATTTAAGATTACCTGTTTAATTTGGTCTTTTACACATTTTACAATCACCGGCTGCTCTGAAATATGCCATACACACTCTACATTATGAGAATTTGCTTCAGATACTATTAATGGACTCAGTTCATGAAGGATTTCATTTATATTTACATTATCGGTAAGCTGTGCCGTCGGCTTACCTAAGATTAAAAACTCGCTGACGATTTCATTAATTCGTTTGAGCTCAGAATTAATCACATGAAAATAATAGCGGTCATCGGGTTCCGTATATTTTTCGCTTAGTAGTTGTATTAGCCCTTTAACTCCTGTAAGCGGATTCCGGATTTCATGTGCAGTACTAGCAGCCAATGTACCCACTAATTCAAGCTTCTGAAGCTCATTTTGTTTTCTTTCTCTACCGGTATGAATTCGTAACAAGATATATTTGATTAGTATGAAGAGAATATGTGTGATGATAAGAATGAAAAATAAATTTTCACCCATTTCATTGACAATCTGTGTTCCATCTCGGTCGGCCATTTTCACTTTTATGCTCCAAGGCAAACGATCCATTGGTGTAGTGATCCAGTTTGTTTCATCTATCATATCTTTTCGCTTCACATTAATTTCAAGAAGGGGATTTTCGGCCCCATTTACAACATAAAGTTTGGTATCCGGAGTAAGAACCTTCATCAAGTTCCTCATATAATCAATCCTAAGGTCAGCAACAAGAATGGCCTTTAAATTGTGATCTTCATCAAGAACTGGTGTTGCCAGCCCAATGACTCTCTGGTTATTTTTAAGGATTTCCTCATGTTCAGAAATAACAATATCCTTCGTTTTGATTACTTCTTGGATAAAGTGTAATTTGGAAAAATCAGTTTCAATTCTCAATGGAACCGTACTTGATAAGACTTTTCCAGTTGTATCAAGTAAGTAGAGTCCACCATACCTTGGATCGTTTTGGTTCACTTTATTGAGGAGCGGTTCCATTTTCTGTGGTGTGAGCAGACTATCTTCAGCCGAAAGCGACAATATGTTTAAACTAGTCACGGTTTCGCTAATGAATTGGTCCCAGTTTTTCTGGTAAATAGAGGAAATCCAACTAGCATCCTTTTTTCTGCTGCTATCAATTTCTTTTAATATATTATTATAAAAATATATACATAAAAGAAAAACAGGTATAATTACAACGATTATATAAGTAAGTAAATTGCTTTTGCGAATTTTCATGAATGTACCTCAAATAATTCAGATATCTTTCTTAACAAAATCATTATACCATTAAAAGGGAATTTGACAGTACCTCAAAAATTTTTTATAATAATTTTGAAATCGAGATAATTTAAAAGGATGATTTTCTATGGAAAACGATTCAGTTTCTACTTCATTAAAATTATTTATTGTTCTTTCAAGAGCTTATAAAGCTATAAATGAGCATGTTAATAAGGTTATACAAGCCAATGGTTTAAATCCAACAGAATTTGCTGTTTTAGAGCTTCTTTATCATAAAGGCGATCAGCCTATGCAGCAAATCGGCGGGAAAATTCTACTTGCCAGCGGAAGCATTACCTATGTGGTGGATAAACTTGAACAAAAAGGATTGCTGAAAAGAATTGCTTGTCCAACGGACAGACGTGTCACGTATGCACAAATAACAGATGAAGGGAAAAAATTTATTCAAGATATTTTTCCTGAGCATGCACAGCAAATTGATAAGCTTATGTCCAGTCTTTCTGGTGAAGAGAAGCTTCAAGCAATTGAACTCTTGAAAAAATTAGGAATCCCTGCAGGGAAATTTTAATACGGCTATTGCCGTATTTTTTTTATATAAAGGAATATTATTGAATAGTGTCGAATTGATTAATGCTCGAAAAAAGAACAAAGGGGTTGTTTCAATGAGTTTTGAAAATTATACATATGTTCGCCCGAATTTAGAAGAAGTAACAGCAAAATTTGATACTGTGCTGGAACGCTTTAAAAATGCTGCATCGGTCGAAGACCAACTCAAGGAAATGAATAATATTAATCAATTAAGAAATGACCTGGGAACGATGTTCAATCTTTGTTATATCCGCCATTCGATTGATACGGATGACGAATTCTATAAGGCAGAACAGGATTATATGGATGAAATTCAGCCTGAGGTTGAAGGTTTGGTATCCAAGTATTATCAATCATTAGTGGATTCCAAATTCCGCGTAGTGCTTGAAGAAAAACTTGGTAAGCAGCTTTTTGCACTTGCTGAAGGCCAGCTTAAGACTTTTAAACCAGAAATTGTTTCACTGCTTCAGAGGGAAAACCGACTTTCAACTGAATATACGAAGCTGATTGCTTCTGCAAAAATTGTTTTT
The DNA here is from genome assembly GCF_030403775.1 of Paenibacillus sp. BSR1-1. Classification (GTDB taxonomy): domain Bacteria; phylum Bacillota; class Bacilli; order Bacillales; family Cytobacillaceae; genus Neobacillus. The sequence goes on along the minus strand of NZ_JAQMWQ010000001.1, from coordinate 389,699 downwards.
GATGGGGAAGAGAGAACACTTGCCCAGCTGGAGCCATTTACTCAGGTTACAGACCGGGAGACGAGGAAACAGGCTAATGAAGCGAAATTTAATTTTTTAGCTGAACATGAAGCAGAATTAGACCGCATTTTTGATGATCTTGTAAAGGTAAGGACAGAAATTGCCCAATCACTTGGCTATAAGAACTTTGTTGAACTTGGTTATTATCGAATGATGAGAACTGATTATAACTCGGAGATGGTTGCAAAATTCCGTGATCAAGTGAAAGATTTTATTGTTCCAATCGCTACTAAATTGAAAAAAAGACAGCAGGAACGTCTTGGTCTTGATCAATTAAAATATTATGATGAGAATTTCATTTATCAAACAGGAAATGCAACTCCAAAGGGAAGCCCGGAATGGATTATCGCAAACGGGCAAAAAATGTATGAAGACCTTTCGATAGAAACAGGAGAATTTTTCAGCTTTATGCAGGAAAATAATTTAATGGACCTTGTTGCCAAGAAAGGGAAAGCAGGCGGGGGCTATTGCACGTATATAGAAAATTATAAGGCGCCGTTTATCTTTTCTAATTTCAATGGGACCTCCGGGGATATTGATGTTCTAACACATGAAGCCGGCCATGCTTTTCAGGTTTATTCAAGCCGTCATTTTGAAATACCTGAGTATTATTGGCCAACCTATGAAGCTTGTGAAATTCATTCGATGAGTATGGAATTTTTCACCTGGCCGTGGATGGAGCTATTTTTTAAAGAAGATACAGATAAGTACAAGTTTTCTCATTTAAGTGACGCATTATTATTCCTGCCATATGGTGTGTCTGTGGATGAATTCCAGCATTGGGTATATGAAAATCCAACTGCTTCACCAGAGGAAAGGAAGCAGGCATGGCGGGAAATTGAGAAAAAATATACGCCGCATAAAGATTATGATGGTAATGATTATTTAGAAAAGGGCGGCTTCTGGCAGCGTCAGAGTCATATTTATAATTCACCTTTCTATTATATCGATTATACTTTGGCACAAATTTGTGCTTTCCAATTCTGGAAGCGTTCTAGAGAAAATCAAGAAGAAGCCTGGGAGGATTATGTAAACCTTTGTAAGCTTGGCGGAAGCATGTCTTTTACAAAGCTTGTCAAGGCTGCTCATTTAATTTCTCCATTTGAAGACGGCTGCGTTGAATCTGTCGTTAGTGAGATTGAAAAATGGTTAAATTCTATTGAAGATAAAAAGCTGTAATTTCACATGACAAAAGCGAAGCCGTGTTAGGGCTTCGCTTTTTGTATTATGAACCTGCAGCCACTGTCGACACAACCCGTAATTCCTCGTCTTCCATTACTGCCATTAACTTTTTCGCATCAGGCTGTTCAAGAATATAATCTGCAATTTTATCCTCGAGCTGTTCTTGAATGACCCGACGAAGTGGACGAGCGCCAAAAGTAGGATGATAGCCCAACTCAGCTAATTTTTCTTTAACTTCAGTGGTAATTGTTATTTCCATGTCTTGTTCTTTTAGTGTTTCTTGTAATTCATTAATCATTAGGTCAACGATAGTCAGTATGTGTTGTCTTCCCAATGAATTAAATTCAATGATCCCGTCAAAACGATTCAAGAATTCAGGCTTAAAGAAGCTTCCAAGTGAATCAAGAATACTTGCCTCTTCAACAGCTTCATTTGTACCAAAGCCGACATGAACCGTTTTGTGGCCGACTCCGGCATTACTTGTCATAATAATTACTGTGTCTTTAAAGCTTACAATTCTGCCCTGACTGTCTGTTAAACGGCCGTCCTCAAGAATTTGCAGGAACATATGCTGGACATCAGGATGCGCTTTTTCGATTTCATCCAATAAAATGATACTATACGGATTTCTGCGAACCTTTTCGGTGAGTTGTCCTGCCTCATCATGACCTACATAACCAGGCGGTGAACCAATTAATTTTGAGACACTGTGTTTTTCCATGTATTCACTCATGTCAAGACGGATCATCGAATCCTTCATGCCGAATAATTCCTCGGCTAGTGTTTTGGTTAATTCTGTTTTACCTACTCCAGTTGGACCGACAAATAGGAAAGAGCCAATTGGGCGATGTTTTGACTTTAAGCCAGCACGGCTGCGTCTAATAGCTTTTGCTACCTTTTGAACCGCTTTTTCTTGGCCTATGACTTTTTGATTCAAGTTTTCTTCTAATTTTTTCATCTTAAGTTGTTCATTTTCATGAAGATTTCCAATAGGAATACCTGTTTTTTGTTCGATGATTTCCTGGATATGTGAAACAGTGACAACGGGTCTTTCTGTAACCGCTGCTGTATTTAATGCCTTTTCTAGTTTTGCTTCTTCATCACGAAGCATGGCTGCTGTTTCATAATCTTCATTTTTTAAAGCATGATCTTTCTTAGCAGCAATCTCTTTTAGACGTGCTTCAATTTGGTCGTTGCTTTTGTAATCAGAAGCAAGATTTAATTTTGAACCGGCTTCATCCATTAAATCAATCGCTTTATCAGGTAAAAAGCGTTCTTGAATATAGCGCTGAGATAATTGGACACAAGCATGGATTGCTTCATTAGTATAGGTTACTTCATGATAGTCTTCGTATTTCTTTTGGATTCCTTTTAGGATTTCAATAGCGGCTTCTTTATCAGGCTCAAGAACATGGACTGGCTGAAGGCGGCGCTCTAATGCGGAATCCTTTTCAATTTGACGATATTCTTTTAATGTTGTAGCACCGACCACTTGCAGTTCACCTCGGGCAAGAGCAGGCTTTAATATGTTGCCAGCATCCATTGATCCTTCAGCAGAACCAGCGCCAACAAGCAGATGTATTTCATCAATAAACAGGATAATATTTTTTCTTTCTTGCAATTCTGTAATTAACTGTTTCATTCGTTCCTCGAATTGACCACGAATACCTGTATTTGCTACAAGGGAAGCGACATCAAGTAAATAAACCTCTTTATTTTGTAACTTTCCTGGTACATTACCCTCGGCAATCTTAAGGGCAAGACCTTCAGCTATGGCCGTTTTACCAACACCGGGTTCCCCGATTAATACAGGATTATTTTTATTTCTTCTGTTTAAAATTTCAATCACGCGTTTCACTTCATCATTACGGCCGATTACTGGGTCAATTAAACCGGCTTTAGCCATTTGCGTTAAATTTCTGCCAAATTGATCAATAAAACCGTCATGTTTTCTTGTACTTTGGTTCGAAATTTGACCATTTGAGTTTGCATTTTGTGAGAAGTTTTTTGCTGTAAACAAATCTTCAAACGAGAAACCAGGGAAAGCATTCATATTCGGCCCAAAGGTTCCAATTGCTTTTTTCTCAGTTGCATAACATTCGTGACAGAGCTTCATATCCCTGCGTTGTCCATTAATATTTAGAGATAATTGTACGTTTGCGTTGTTTTGTTTGCATCGTTGACAAAGCATAAGTAATAACCTCCTTGTTATTTAACCTTTATCAATTTGACTTTGACTATCTTTGACCTTATGACCATAGTATACTCTGACCATTTTTGACTTTCAAGATGTTTGCTTATAGTAAATCTTAGCAAGTAGGAAAAAGCTCGTCTTAGTTCGTCCCTCCATACATATATTGGTGATAAGGGGGGAATGGTGTGAAGCGGAATTGGGCAGCAGCCTTTCAAATAGCAGCAGTCTATGTGGGGACTGTTGTTGGTGCAGGTTTCGCCACAGGAAAAGAAATCGTAGAATTTTTTTCTCGATTTGGTTTCTTTGGCTTTATAAGTATATTAATGAGCGGGTATTTGTTTGTCGCAATAGGTTCAAAGTTGATGCGGATGGCGGCACAAATTCAGGCAAAATCATATGAGGAGTTTAATGAGTACTTGTTTGGCAAATGGCCAAGCAGGCTTCTCAATGTCTTTATGCTCTTTATGTTGCTTGGGGTAACTGCGGTAATGCTTGCAGGTGCAGGGGCTGTATTTGAGGAGCAGTTGGGCCTTTCAAAAGCAGCAGGAGTATTTCTGACCATATTTCTTTCCATTATCGTTATGTTGGTTGGAACAAAGGGCCTCTTTGCGGTTAATACTTTCGTCGTTCCGTTAATGATTTCATTTAGCTTAATTTTAATGGTTTTCTCAATACGAATGCCCCACTTTTTGGGTCAATTTTTATTCATCCCTCATGCCGACGATGGGTGGAAGATTGTTGTGGCCCCATTTTCGTATGTGGCATTAAATTTAGGTCTGGCTCAGGCTGTTTTAGTGCCTATAGCAACCGAGATAAAAGATGATTGGACTATAAAATGGGGAGGAATACTCGGAGGGCTTGCTCTGACAATTATATTGATTGCCAGCCATTTCACGTTGATAATGCTGCCAAACTTGGAATTGTATGACATTCCGATGGCGGTAATTATGAAAAATTTAGCCCCATTTTTATATTGGATTTATGTAATGGTCATCTATGGAGAAATTTTTTCTTCCGTTATCGGAAATGTTTTCGGCCTTGATCGTCAGCTGAAGCAATATAAAGTAATACCAACAATAGTATCTGTTTCAGCTATTTTTGTTGTCTCATACCTCATAAGTCTAGTAAATTACAGTACACTTCTTTCGTATTTATATCCATTGTTTGGTTATATTTGTATGACCTTCTTTGTATTACTTTGGATGAAGCCATTTACTGCCGATGAAAGAAAATAGACAGCTATTCTACACTGAATAGCTGTCTTCCTATTGGAGGGGGAAAATAATGAATATCATTATATCAAAAATGATATGGGATACAATGACCAGTGGCATGCTTTTTTTCCAAAAATATAAGCAGCCCCACACAAATCCAGATATAAATGCGGCAAATACTAATAAAAAGGACCCTGAATAAATATGTACCGAGGCATATAATAAAGAGGCAGTTAAAATACTGGCAATCGCTCCTAAATGCTTCGATAATCTTTTTTGAACAAATCCACGCCAGAAAAATTCTTCGCCTGGTGCTGCGACGAAAACCAAGGCCAGATACTGCCAAAATAATGAAGGGGCAAACCATTTATAGAGTTTATTCAATCCTTTTTTAAAAGGAAGATGTAAGAAGTCAAGGGTGTGATACCCCAGCCAAAAAACAACATATAATAGAAGCCCGGAGATGGCCCCAAAAAAGATATATTTAATAAAGGATGCTTTATCATCAACATCTCCTTGAAACATTGCATAAACAATTAATATTAGTAAAGACCCAGAAAAGATATACCAAAATATGGCTTTATCGTGGAAAGAAAAGAGAATAAGTAAATGGGCGATTAATATTCCAATCACGAGGCGCATATCCAGGAAGATGTTCTTAATCATAGTTAACTCCTTTGAACTTCAATAAATTTATTATCATTAAACATTTTATCCAATTCCATTAATAAGAACATAAAAAATTGAAAAAAATAATTAAGAAAGGAGTGAGAGATATGAGTAAATCGCAAAGTCAGCAAGAGAGGGAATGGACTGTTAGAAAACAGGATCAAAATCCTCACGGAAAAGTAAAGTCATTAAAACAATTATCGAAAGAAACAGGGCAGAGTAAATAGTGCAAAAAAGAAAAGGCAGTGGGTAGACTGCCTTTTCTTCTAAACTATCAAATTAAAAAGCGCTTTCTTTTACAACTTTATAATTTTTATGATTGACAACAGTACGTTGGTCCAATTCTAAATCACGGTAATTATCCATATATGTTAGGTCGACTATAACAGAATTTTCATTTACTTTTTCGACTATACCTTGTAAGCCACCACGGAATTCAATAATATTCCCTACTTCTGCTTTCTTCATTTAGTCTCTCTCCTTTGCCTAAAAGCGTTATATGAAATCCATTTAAATAACAGTTTGCACTACTTTACTTCATTCGTAAAGCCCTTTATTTGACAATTTCGTTAATTCTTTGTAAGTATTTGATTATATGTAAGAAAATTTGAAAAAATAATAGAAAACGCTCTCAATTTTGACTTAATCAAATCCAGATAAGATAAAATAGATACAGATAAAGGTGGTGTATTTTGAATGAGTGATGAAATGATTACTGAAATTTTAGATCGCTTGATGACAGGAGATTTGTCTGAATACTATGTCAAAAATGAGGATTTTATGGAATTTCGCCAAGTCCTTGTAAAACGGAAAGATTTTAAACATTTCCGCGGCATTGGTCAAAGAGGCGGCGATGTTTTATATCAATATTTAAAAGAACCAAGAAGTTAAGTTAAACAGGAGATTCAAACAATACAGAGATTTTTTAGGGGAGACAGGGATGGCTTTAACTGAAAAAATAGTTCAATTAAAAAATGAAATCAGCAAAGTGATTGTTGGAAAGGATATGGAGGTAGAATTAATGGCCATATCTTTATTATTTAATGGGCATATTTTACTTGAAAGTGTGCCTGGGACTGGTAAAACACTGCTTGCTAAGAGTTTCGCTACTGCAATTGGCGGGGAATTTTCACGAATTCAATTTACCCCGGATGTTTTACCGAGTGATGTAACTGGGATTCAATTTTTCAATCCGAAGGTGCAAGAGTTTGAATTGCGGCCTGGCCCAATAAAGGCAAATATCGTCTTAGCGGATGAAATAAATCGGGCAACGCCAAGAACACAGTCCAGTTTATTAGAAGTAATGGAAGAGAGACAAGTAACAATCGATGGTGAAACGGTCCCATTACCGGAACCCTTTATGGTCATTGCTACACAAAATCCAGTCGAATCACAACAAGGAACCTTTGCATTGCCAGTAGCACAAATGGATCGGTTCCTTATCAAAATAAAAATTGGTTATCCTGTCTATGAAGATGAAAAAAGAATCATGCAAATTCATCGGGGCGATAAGAAAATAAATGCTATTGAACAAGTTTTTTCGAATGAAGAAATAAAAGAATTAAAGGATTCCATTAATAAAATCCATTTATCAACTGAAATGGAGGATTATTTGCTTAAAATTATTCGAAAAACGAGAGAGAATAATAGTATTGAACTAGGCGTGAGTCCAAGAGGAACTTTAGCCTTAATGAGGGCATCACAGGGAAAAGCATTGTTGAACGGCCGTGCCTACGTTACCCCTGAGGATGTGAAACAAGTCGCACCATATGTGCTGGGTCATCGGATTTACTTGTCTATTGAAGGGTCATTAACCGAAACACCTGAAACTATTATTGCGGAAATTCTTGATTCAACTCCTGTTCCAGTTGAAGCGGGGGCTAATGGATGATTTGGAACAAGTATTTAGTGGAAGAACGGAAGGTTCTGGGTATAAACGGGGCAGCCATTTTATTAATCTTTGTAAGCCTTTATATGCATTCAAAATTAGTTTTATATTTAGCAGTCTTTTTTTTAGCTGTCAGCATTACAAATCAGCTTTATTTAAAAAGAATTGGGGAAGGGGTTTCAATAGATAATATAACCCAAAAAAAACGCCTTTTCGTTAATGGAAAGAGCGAATGGACAATAACCATTCAAAACGGAGGGTTTCCCATTTTAAAAGGGGAGTTAAAGGTTTTCTTCGATCACTTTGTTGCACCGGAGAGCAGCCAGATCGAATCCAATCTTTTTATGTATGAAATTTCTGTCCCTTTTTCGATTTACACGCAGAAGACCAAACAAATTAGAATCCCATATACGGCGAAAATGAGAGGTATAGCAAAAATTCGCAAACTTGAAATACATATACCCAGCCTTTTTGGTTTTGGGGAAACCGTCTTGGAATCCAAGCATTTTCTAAAACAGCTGGCCATTGTATATCCGGAACCATTACCAGTAAAGGGCTTAACTGAGCAAATTTCAATTTTTCAAGGGACAAATGCTGTACCTCACTCCCTTTATGAGGACCGCCTCGGCCCGGTCGGAACAAGGGACTATGTACAAGCAGACAGCTTTAACAAGGTCCATTGGAAAGCCAGTGCTAAAAGCCAAACGTTACAAACTAAAATCTATGAAACCATCTCGGAAATAGGTTGGAATATAGCCTTAAATGTTTCCAATGGTCATTCTATTACTGGCAGCCTTGAAAAATTGATAAGTGGTTTAACGGAGTTTGCCTATTATGCCTATAAAAGGAATATCCCCTATTCCTTATGCGTTAACGTTCGAACGGCTGGAAACACCCCTTTCCTATATCTTGCAAAAGGAGCAGGTAAAGAGCATTTGCAAATGGTATTAGAAACACTTTCCTCGATTAATCTGCAAAATACTAGCATGCCATATGATCAAATGCTTTCGTTCTTTAAAAACCATCTCCCGGAACAACCATTCTTTATCCATGCAGGAATACGGAAGGATACAACGAATAAATTATTATTTGATATGGGCAAAAGAGGGATCCGATTGTTTGAACTATTTATTGAGGATGAACAAGGTGTTGTTCTAAGAGGATTGGAAAATCGGAATGAGAGAAGGCTCTCTATATGATCAATCGTGTATTGGCTATTTCTTATCATTTTACGTTGGAATTAATATTTGGAATGCTTTTAGTATTTTTATACTTTATTAATAAACAAGAGTTACCTCCAATGTTCTTTTTGTTTCCAATCTGTTTAGGAGGCTTATTCCTTTTTATTATTCTCCTGCATCAATACCAAAATAAAGGAAAATGGATATATTTTTTAACGGTTTTTCCATTATTGTTAATCGCCGGTTCTCAAATAGGCCAGCCTATTTCTTTATGGATGTTTATTGGTGTGTTAATTTTTTGGCGCGGGATTATCTTATATGATGATTTTTCTAGTCATTCAGATGTTCTTATGTTGCTCCTGTCATTTTTTATGGGAATTGCTGCTATATTCTATTCAGCAATGAGCCACTATATTTATCAAAATCAAATTATCATTCTACTTATTGTTAAGGTTTTTTTAGTGCTTGCTGCTAATTTTTTTAAGAAATGGAATGCGATTCAGGGGGATAAAACGAGGTTTGCAGTATATTATTTAAAAATTCTCGCGGGGCTTTCTTTAGTAGGGCTTATATTTACTTTTTTACTGAAATATATCGAAAAGGCTTACTTTGGTATTTTGCAATTATTCATTTTTGTGTTCAGCAAAATAGCTGAACCCTTGTTAAATTTGTTCCAATATCTTTTTAGTTTAAATGAAAATAAAGAGTATAAACCAAATAGTAAAGGAACCGAAATCGAGCTTGATTCAGGCAAATATAATGAGCAGTCATTTGGAGTGACAGAAAATATATTGTATCTCATCTTGATATTAGTTTTAATAGGGTTTATTGTTTATCTCCTTTATAAAAGAAAATTAAAATTACAAACTTTTTCAGGAAGTCAATTTAATAAAGTAGAAGTGTCGGAAGGTATATTTTCGGGAAAGCTGACATCTTTTTTACGCAAAAAGGAAAAACCGCCAGAGGATAGTATAAGAAAGGAAATATTTGAATTAGAGATTTTTGCCCAAAAGCTTCAGTTAGGAAGATTTCCTTTTGAAAACTTACAGGAATGGTTTAATAGAATGGGCATAACAGAATTAAATGAAACAATCGATATCTATGAGAGAGTCCGATATGGGGGGCTTTTATCTTCAATGGATGACCAAAACATGATAAAAAAAGATGTTCAACGCATAAAGCAGAAACTGAAAGAAATCCATAAAAATAGGCAGAAAGCCTAATAAAGAGCCGGAGGCAATGAATCAGAATATATCACCTGCTTCTGTTATAATATTTAGTGAATGCGCTTTCTAGGGGGAAATATGAATGGAGAAGTATATTTTATCTTTAGACCAAGGAACAACCAGCTCTCGAGCCATTCTTTTTAATAAAAGCGGGGAAATTGTCCATACTGCACAAAAGGAATTTACGCAGCATTTTCCGAAACCAGGCTGGGTTGAGCATAATGCAAATGAAATCTGGGGTACCATTTTATCAGTCATTGCCGTGGTGCTATCGGAATCGGGCATAAAAGCAGACCAAATTGCAGGGATTGGAATCACTAACCAAAGAGAAACAACCGTAGTTTGGGATAAAGAAACAGGTATTCCAGTGTACAATGCCATTGTTTGGCAGTCAAGACAAACTAGCGAAATTTGTGATGCTCTCAAAGATAAAGGCTATGATCCTCTATTTCGTGAAAAAACAGGATTACTGATTGATGCTTACTTTTCTGGGACAAAAGTGAAATGGATTTTGGATCATGTAGAAGGCGCGCGCGCGAAAGCAGATCAGGGAAAACTATTGTTTGGTACGATTGATACTTGGTTAATATGGAAGCTTTCAGGGGGACGTTCCCATATCACTGATTATTCAAATGCTTCCCGGACATTAATGTTTAATATTCATGAGCTTAAATGGGATGAAGAATTATTAGAAATCCTGGGCGTACCAAAATCAATGCTCCCTGACGTTCGTCCTTCGTCAGAAATATATGCTAATACTATAGATTATCATTTCTTTGGCAAGGAAGTGCCTATTGCTGGTGCTGCTGGCGATCAGCAGGCGGCATTATTCGGTCAGGCATGTTTTGAAAAAGGGATGGCGAAAAATACTTATGGCACTGGGTGCTTTATGCTAATGAATACTGGTGAAAAAGCAGTCCGATCGGAACATGGATTACTTACAACGATTGCCTGGGGTTTTAATGGTAAGATTGAATACGCATTAGAGGGCAGCATCTTCGTTGCGGGTTCAGCAATTCAATGGCTTCGTGACGGCTTAAGATTGTTTAAGGACGCGAAGGACAGTGAAGGATATGCAGAAAAAGTTGAATCTACAGATGGTGTATATGTTGTTCCCGCCTTTGTCGGATTGGGTACACCATACTGGGATAGTGAGGTTCGCGGGGCTGTTTTTGGTTTAACACGTGGAACTTCAAAGGAACATTTCGTACGGGCAACGCTAGAATCACTAGCCTATCAAACAAAAGATGTTTTATCTGCTATGGAGGCCGATTCTCGTATTGACCTGAAAACACTACGAGTCGATGGCGGGGCAGTCAAAAATAATTTCTTAATGAATTTCCAAAGTGATATTTTAAATGTCCCAGTTGAAAGACCTATTATTAATGAAACAACTGCTTTGGGCGCTGCCTATTTAGCGGGGCTGGCCGTAGGATATTGGAAAAACCAAGAAGAAATTTCAAAGCAATGGGCGATAGAGTGGCAATTTAATCCAACAATGACCGAAGAAACCCGCTCTAAGTTGTATGAAGGCTGGAAAAAGGCAGTTAAAGCGGCAATCGCTTTTAAATAAAACTCATAGAGACCTCAAAAAACCTATCTTAAAGGGAATGGTTTTTGGGGTCTCTTTTTATTTCACCTTATAGCCTTGTTGCATAATTAATAATATGGCTCTTTTTTAGGAGGTATTTCAAATGAAATTTTCAAATTTATTTCGTTACGGAATTGTTAACAAGCTAAAAAACGACCAATTTGACGTTTTAATTATCGGCGGGGGAATCACAGGTGCTGGAATTGCCTTTGTTGCTGCGGTCCGCGGGATGAGTACAGCACTTGTTGAAATGCAGGATTTTGCGGCTGGGACTTCAAGCAGATCGACTAAATTAGTCCATGGCGGACTTCGTTATTTAAAACAGTTCGAAGTGAAAATGGTAGCCGAGGTTGGAAAAGAGAGGGCTATTCTTTTTGAAAATGGTCCGCACGAACAACACCAGAATGGATGCTGCTTCCAATGCACACAGGAGGAACCTTCGGTAAATTTAGTACTTCCATTGGGTTAGGGATATATGACTTTTTGGTCGGTGTGAAGAAATCCGAACGGCGCACAATGCTATCCAAAGAAGAGATGTTAGCAAAGGAACCTCTAGTGAAAAAAGATGGTTTATTAGGAGCGGGTTATTATGTGGAATACCGTACAGATGATGCCCGTTTAACGATTGAAGTCATGAAGGCGGCTGTCGAAAAAGGAGCAATCGCATTAAATTATACAAAAGCAAAAAAACTTATTTACGAAAATGACAGAGTGGTTGGTATTCTTGCCGAAGATCAGTTAACGGGAGAAGTCTATGAGGTACGTGCGAAAAAGATTGTTAATGCCGCAGGCCCGTGGGTTGATACGATTCGTGAATTGGACAAATCAAAAAAAGGAAAAACTCTAGCTATCCAAAGGGGTCCATTTAGTCATCGACCAATCTCGATTTCCTTTGAAGCAAGCCATTTATTTTGATACTCAAGATGGACGAATGGTTTTTGCTATCCCACGGGACCAAAAAACTTATGTAGGAACAACAGATACCTTTTACAATGAAGATGCGCTTAATCCTGCCATGACAGTTAGTGATAAAATTATATTATTAGTGCAATTAATTATATGTTCCCCGATGTTCAAATTACGGAAAAAGACATTGAGTCCAGCTGGGCAGGGGATCGGCCGCTTATTTACGAAGAAGGGAAAGACCCTTCAGAAATTTCCCGGAAGGATGAAATTTGGGAGTCCCATTCGGGTTTAATTACCATTGCGGGAGGTAAATTAACAGGATATCGAAAAATGGCAGAAACCATTGTTGATTTACTGGCAGAAAAATTCCGAATTGAAGAAAATCGAAGCTTTCCTTCGTCACAAACGAAATATTTACCGATTTCAGGCGGTAACGTAGGGGGAGCAAAGAAATTCGCTGAGAAGAAGCAGGATTAACCCATAAGGAAGCAGAACAGTTAGCAAAGATGTACGGCTCAAACATAAATTCTATTTACGAACTATTAAAAAAGAACAAGGAAGATTTACTAAAATATAAACTGCCAATAGATATTTTTGCCAAATTGGCTTATGCAATTGAGGACGAGATGGCAGCAACACCAATTGATTTTTTTAATCGGAGAACCAGCGCAATGTTATTTAATATTAGATTAGTCGAGATTTGGAAAAACCAAGTAATCGATTATATGGCAGACAAATTTTCCTGGACAGAGGACCAAAAGAAAAAATATCAAATCTCTTTAGATGATTCATTAAGAAATACCGCTATTCCTGTTGACGAGCAAGAAGAATATCCACATGCAGTAAATGGAAATAAATCATGAAAGCTGTTTAGTAAGACAGCTTTTTATGTCTTTTTTATGAAATTTGAAAAAAAAATTAAATTGTCATTTATTAATGCGCTTACATCATAATTTATAAGTTGTCTGTATTGTTTGAACATGGTATTCTAGCAATTGTATTAATATTTATTAACTATAAATGAGGCTTAAAGCTTACATACTTAAGCTCCTTTTAGGGGAAAATATTACAGGTCTATTTGTAAGAAAAATGACTAAAAGGACTATATTGTAAACGTTATTATAAGCATCATTTTACTACATTTAAACTAAAAGGAGTTTGATTTTAAATGGCAGAAAAACAATTTAAAGTAACAGCAGAAACAGGAATCCATGCAAGACCGGCAACACTTTTAGTGCAAACTGCAAGCAGATTTGATTCAGAAATCAATTTAGAATACAAGGGCAAAACTGTTAATTTAAAATCAATTATGGGCGTTATGTCCTTAGGAATTGGTCAAGGGTCAGACATTAAAATTTCAGCAGAGGGCTCAGACGCTGCAGATGCTCTAAATAGCCTTGAAGAAACATTGAAAAAAGAAGGATTGGCTGAATAATGACTTTTTTAAATGGAATTGCTGCATCAAACGGTATTGCAATTGCAAAAGCATACCGACTGGTTGAACCGGATTTGAATTTTGAGAACAAAACAATTGACAATCCCACTGCTGAGGTTGAACGATTCCGTCAGGCTATGTCTAAATCTAAGTCTGAACTAGAAGCGATTCGGGACCGGGCAAAGGTAGACCTTGGTGAAGATAAGGCTGCAATCTTTGAAGCGCATTTACTTGTCCTAAGTGATCCTGAGCTTAATGCACCAATCGAGGATAAAATTCAGTCTGCAAAAGTAAATGCAGAGTCTGCTCTTAAAGAAACAGCAGATATGTTCGTTATGATGTTTGAACAAATGGATAATGAATACATGAAGGAACGTGCTGCTGATATCCGGGACGTAACAAAACGTGTATTGGCGCATTTACTAGGAGTTCACTTGGTGAATCCGAGCATGATTGCCGAAGAAGTTATTATTGTCGCAGAAGATTTAACACCGTCTGATACGGCACAATTGAATCGACAATTTGTCAAAGGTTTTACAACTAATATTGGCGGCCGTACATCCCATTCCGCGATTATGGCTCGGTCGATGGAAATTCCTGCTGTGGTTGGTACAAAAACTGCTACTGAGGAAATTAATAATGGCGATTTAGTTATTGTCGATGGACTCAAAGGGGAAGTACATATTAACCCAACACCTGAGCTTGTTGCTGAATACCGAAAAACACATGAAGATTATGAAGTTCAAAAAGCGGAATGGGCCAAACTTGTCAATGAGCCGACCGTTTCTGCTGATGGTCAGCACGTTGAACTCGCTGCAAATATCGGAACTCCCAATGATTTAAAAGGAGTAATTGAAAATGGCGGCGAAGGTGTAGGATTATACAGAACCGAATTCCTTTACATGGGCAGGGAACAGCTTCCAACTGAGGAAGAGCAGTTTGAAGCGTATAAAGCTGTTTTAGAGGGTATGGCTGGTAAACCCGTGGTTGTTCGAACCTTAGATATCGGCGGGGATAAAGAACTGCCTTATTTAGAGTTACCAAAGGAAATGAATCCTTTCTTAGGATTCCGTGCGATTCGTTTATGTTTGGAAGAACAAGGGATTTTCCGCACCCAACTTCGAGCTCTTTTAAGAGCAAGCAGCTTTGGAAACCTCAAGATTATGTTCCCGATGATTGCTACATTGGATGAATTCCGTGAAGCAAAGGCAATTCTTGAAGATGAGAAACAAAAGCTTGTTTCTGAAGGTCACAAAGTAGCAGATAAGATTGAGCTTGGGATTATGGTAGAGATTCCATCTACTGCAGTACTAGCTGATCAATTTGCAAAGGAAGTTGACTTCTTCAGTATCGGAACAAACGATTTAATCCAATATACGATGGCTGCAGACCGCATGAACCAGCGGGTTTCTTACCTATATCAGCCTTATAGTCCATCAATTTTACGCTTAGTAAAAATGGTCATTGATGCTGCGCACGCTGAAGGAAAATGGGCAGGTATGTGCGGCGAAATGGCAGGCGACGAAACCGCAATACCTGTTTTATTAGGTCTTGGACTTGATGAATTCTCAATGAGTGCTACCTCTATATTAAAGGCTCGCTCTCTCATTAAGAATTTAAAGAAAACTGACATGGAAAAGCTTGCAAGTGAAGTTTTAAACATGCAAACAACCAGTCAGGTAATTGATGCTGTAAATGCGGCAACAAAATAATAAAAAGAACCGACTTTAAATAGTCGGTTTTTTTTTTTGTGTGTAAATTTTACTATTCTTTTATTCATATTATTATGTCCATTTTGTGAAATATTTGGTATAATTATAGTTAGAAAGACCTGAATTACATAAGTAAATAACTAAAAAATGCAAATGCTAAAAAGTGAGGAATTAGTGGAGGTGAAAGGAATTATGGAACAAAAACCTGTACATTACGATGGCAGTTCTCTAACAAGTCAGGCAGCAAATGAGTCAGTGGTAAATGAACCATTCCTAATGACTGATGAAATGAGAAAAAGCATTGGTCGCAATCCTTATTCACTAGATACAAACGAATAATAAAAGAGTTGGAAAAGGATTTGTCTATGTGGCAAATCCTTTTTGTTTATTTTAGGGCTTTTTGACTAAAACTAAAATGTCATAAATCTGAAAAAGAAAGGTGATTAAAATGGCACAGGTTTTATACATTACAGCCCACCCTCATAATGAAACAATGTCGTATAGTATGGCAGTAGGAAAAGCATTTATTGAGAGTTACAAGCAGGTTAATCCGAACGATGAGGTTGTTCATTTAGATCTATACAATGAAAACATCCCCCATATTGATGCGGATGTATTTAGTGGATGGGGAAAGCTTCGCTCGGGCCAAGCGTTTGATGAGCTGACGGCTGAAGAAAAGGCAAAGGTAGGACGTCTTGGTGAGTTAAGTGAACAGTTTGTCGCAGCTGATAAATATGTGTTTGTCACACCTTTATGGAACTTTTCTTTTCCTCCTGTCATGAAAGCCTATTTGGATTCTGTTGCCGTTGCCGGTAAAACCTTTAAATATACTGAAAATGGTCCAATTGGTTTGCTGACAGATAAAAAGGCCTTGCACATACAAGCTCGTGGTGGATTTTATTCTGAGGGACCAGCAGCCCAAATGGAAATGGGACACCGTTATATTAGTGTGATGATGAGCTTTTTTGGCGTTCCAACCCTAGAGGGACTTTTTGTCGAAGGTCATAATGCGATGCCTGATAAAGCCCAAGAAATCAAAGAAAATGCAATAGCACGTGCAAAAGATTTTGCACACACCTTTTAATAGTGGCAGATTATCTGCCTCTCAAATTGTCGAGAAGGGAGTCTTCTCGGCAATTTTTTATTTTGTTTGCTTAATATATGGTTTGTCCCTGCTATCCGGCCTGTTGATTACTCTTCCGGGCACTCGCTTTCCGCGGGGAGCTCCAGGAGCCTCCTCGGCGCTAAGGCGCCTGTGGGGTCTCCAGTGACCTCTATATCCCGCAGGAGTCGAGTGCCCTCCGCTCCATCAACAGGGGGGCAAAACAACCAAAGTTATTGCAACACACCTACTCCAATCTGGCTAAATGCGTTGCACCTTTTTCATTTAATTATAAAAGCCATCAATAAAAGAATAAGGGGATCAGATCGGCCAGTATCCTCACTGTATACTCTTTTGGCTAATACATTAATTTCACCACTTATTTTTTTTATTTATTAGTTGAAAGAAGGGCTTTATTGAGTACTGCACTGTTGATTTGAGCGGAAGGCGCGAAGACTCATGCGGGAGTACGGGGCAGGTGAGACCCCGCAGGCGCTAAAGCGCCGAGGAGGCTCACCGGCACGCCCGCGGAAAGCGAAGCGCCTGGAGTGCAAATCAACAGACATGTCTAAAGGCCTAAATATTAATAATACTATTCGATTTAACGAGTGAATGAAATAAAAGGCTTTTGAAAGGTTTTCGACAGGCTAATCAGAGGTATGCCTCTTAATTTTTTTGTCAAATTTCATTACCAACTTTTTCTACTTATTTTTTGTATAATAGAAATAGAACTTGAAGAAGGAGTTGGACGAGAAAATGGAATTGAACTTGAATGGTAAAACAGCGCTAATCGCTGCATCAAGTCAGGGGTTAGGGTTTGCAATTGCGGAACGGCTTGTAAGAGAAGGGGCCAATGTGATGATTTCCGGCCGGGAAGATGAAAAACTTAAACAAAAGGCTTATGAACTAGAATCTATTGGAACTGGAAAAGTCGCCTATCAAAAAGCTGATATAACTAAACCTGCGGACATTAAGCAGCTTGTATCAGTAACTGCAGAAATATTTGGCGGAATAAATATACTTGTAAATAATGCTGGCGGACCTCCTGCTGGTTCTTTTGAGGAGTTATCCGATGAAGCATGGCAAGCAGCATTTGAATTAAATCTGTTATCCTATGTGAGAATGATCCGTGAAGTTTTACCATATTTAAAACAAGAGGGGGGGAAAATCCTTAATATCGCTTCCTCTTCGATTAAGGAACCAATACCAGGATTAATACTTTCAAACACTTTTAGGACTGGGATTATTGGACTTTCAAAAACTCTTGCATCTGAGCTTGCTCCTTATGACATTCTTATTAACACAATTGCGCCCGGCCGAATTGCGACTGACCGTGTAAAGCACCTGGACCAAGTAAACGCAGACAAGCTAGGATTGGACCCGGAAACCGTTGAATTACAGGTTAAAGCGGGGATTCCTTTGAAAAGATATGGAACACCTGAAGAATTTGCCAATGTGGCTGCCTTCCTGCTGTCAGACGCAAATTCCTATATGACAGGGAGTTCATTTCTTGTCGACGGCGGCATGATAAAAGCAATTTAACAGATAAAGACTAGTTTCCTTAATTAACCTTTCTTTACGTTTATTACCACTTGTTTTTGGTTATGGTAAAAATATAAAGGAGTGTTACAGATGCGCAGGAATTCTCGAAGGTTAGTCGTTTTGGTTATAGGAATTTTTTGTTCATTTTTACTAAGCGGTTGTGGAATTTTATTTTCGAATGAACTAATCGTTAATCGTTATGCGGATGCGCTTTTGACGAAAAATAATGAACTGCAATTTCGTTTCAGGATTAACAATGAAATCCTTGAAGCTCACCAATTATATAAGGTAAAAGTAACCATTCACGATGACAAATTAGCTTCTGCAATCGGAAAAAGGGAAATCATCTATGGTGAAGACCAAGTACTAAATGGAGAATATTTAGAAGTAAAAGGCAAAAGTGAAAAATATATTTTTATGGATCCCATACCATTACAACAGGATTTACATATTCAAGAACTTAAAAATATGATTGAACAAAATAACGCCGTTTCAATTGAGGTATTCAACGATAAGGAAGTATTTGGTAGAGTTTACTTGACAAATTTTTCATCAGAATTGTAAAAGAATAAAGAGTTTTTTTAAATTTATTGGACAACATTAGTATGTGCATAAATTTGGAGATGGAGCACAAAGGACCGGAACGACTGAGACGTTTCGGTCTTTTTTTGTAAATTCCCCAAAATTTAATAGGATAGTGCTAAAATAAAGAAAAATAAAAATGAGAGGAACGATCAGTTTGCTTACTCCAGATAATACGGTTATTGGTTTTATTGGAACAGGTGTCATGGGTAAGAGCATGGCCGGACATTTATTAAAGGCGGGATACCCTTTATTGGTATTTTCCAGGACCAAAGAAAAGGCTGCAGAATTATTAGAGAATGGAGCTGTATGGTCTGATTCACCAAAGGAAATGGCGGAAAAGGCATCAGTTATTTTTACGATGGTAGGTTACCCAAAAGATGTAGAAGAAATATATCTTGGCGAAGATGGTTTAATTAGACATGGCCAGCCAGGTAGTTATTTCATTGATATGACCACCTCTGCACCGTCTCTTTCAGTAAAAATCTATGAAGAGGCTCAAAAACGTGAAATTCATGTTATTGATGCACCTGTCTCAGGCGGTGATATAGGCGCCAGGGAAGCCAAGCTTTCAATCATGGCTGGTGGTGATGAGGAGGCTTTTGAAGCGGTGCGGCCATTGCTTGAGTATCTTGGGACTAATATTGTCTATCAAGGGACCCCAGGAGCTGGTCAGCATACAAAAATGTGTAATCAAATCGCCATCGCTTCTAATATGATGGGAGTATGTGAAGCCATCATTTATGCAGAAAAAGCTGGTTTGGATCCTGAAAAGGTGTTACAAAGTATTACCACCGGGGCAGCCGGCAGCTGGTCTTTAAGTAATCTTGCTCCAAGAATGTTACAAGGAAATTTTGAGCCTGGCTTTTACATAAAGCATTTTATTAAAGATATGAAAATTGCCTTAGATGAAGCAGAGCTAATGGGAACGGAGTTTCCGGGATTGTCTTTAGCCAAATCACTTTATGATCTTTTGGCAGAAAAAGGTGAGGGAAATAGCGGAACTCAGGCGCTATATAAATATTGGAACAACTAATCGAATAATTTCCTCTCTTCATCAGAAACTAAAATAGAAATATCGATGGGAGGAATTTTTGATGGCAAAACGAACGAAAAAGAATGATGCGAAGCAAAAGAATAAGAAGGGTTTTGACTCTTCAAAGTTAAATGAAGAATTTGCACATGAAATCGGTTCTGCAGCTGCAAATAAAATCCATAAAGATAAGGCTAAAAAAGAAAAAGCACCTAAAAACAACGGAAAATATCAAGGCCAATAAATAAACATAACCCTCACCTTAAACTTGGTGAGGGTTATGTTTATTTTAAAAAATATTCTTCAATTCGGTCAAGTCCTAGTTCCAATGTTTCCATTGAACAAGCAAATGATAAACGGAAATAACCTTCTCCATATTCAGAAAAAGCACTGCCAGGAACAACGGCAACTTTTGTTTTTTGAACAAGATCCAAAGCGAAATCAAAGCTATTCAATGGAATGGTGTCAGGTATTTTGACGAAGAAATAGAATGCGCCATCTGGCTTTACGGCCTCAAGCCCCATTATGGACAATCGCTCATAAACATAGTCCCTGCGTCGTTCATATTCTTTTTTCATAGTTAGAGCATCATCAATGCCCACTGTTAAGGCCTCGAAAGCCGCTTTTTGGGCAATGGAGTTTGCACAGGAAACATTATATTGATGAACCTTTAGAATATGCTTGGTAATGGATTCTGGTGCAAATAAAAAGCCAATTCTCCACCCGGTCATCGAGTGAGATTTTGATAATCCATTAATAACGATTGTTTTTTCCTTTAGAAAGCTCGCAATTGATTTATGGCTGCGGTCAAATGTAAGCTCACTGTAAATTTCATCAGCTAGAACAAAAATTTCCTTATCACTTAAAAAGTCAGCAATTTCCTTTAGCTCCATCTCTGAAAGACTTACGCCTGTAGGGTTTGATGGGTACGGAAGGACAATGCAGCGAGTTTTTTCAGTAATAAAGGGTTTAATCATCTCTAGGGTAAAACGAAATTGGTTTTCTCTAATGTCTACATGGACAGGAACTGCCCCCATCATCCGAATAATGGGTTCATAACCAGGATAAATTGGGCCAGGTAAAATAACTTCAGTGCCCTCAGTGAGAATGGATCTAAAGGTGATGTCAATTGCTTCACTGGCCCCCATGGTAACAATTACCTCTGAATCAGATTTGTAATGTAAACCATATTTCTTTTCGACAAAATCACTGGCAGCCTTCCTTAATTCAATCGTTCCTGCATTATGAGTATAGGAGGTGAAATCCTCGTCAATTGCATTTATTCCCGCTTTTTTCACATGCTCGGGGGTGGGAAAATCAGGCTGGCCTATTGTAAAAGAAATTAGGTCATCTATATGGGCTACCATATTAAAGAATTTTCTAATTCCTGAAATCTCGATCTCTTTAACTCGTTGATTAATCAAATGCTCCACTTATGTTCGTCCTTCCACAATTAAGAATATCTTTCACCTAATTTTTTAAATATCGGTTTTTGATAGGTTCGTTTGTTTTTTCGCTGATTTGAGGGAGGCGGTCCTTCCTCGGAAATTCCTGTATAGGACTGCAATATTGCTTTTGCAGCATTAAGTGAAAGTACTGCCTTTGGGTTTCGAATAAGATTATCTAACTTACCCAAGTGCGGAAGTTGATTAAAGTCCAATTTAGTAGGTGGAATATGGAAGGTATATCTGCCGCATTCCACAAGGACGTCGGATTGCTGTTGACTATTTCTTGGGTTTTCAGAAAAATGAAGACCTACTTTTTTGGCTTTTCCTTCATCAATTAATTTTTTTAACGCTTCTTGTTTTAATTTGTATAAAAATTTGGGGTTAGTCGCTGTCTTTGCATGGCGATTCACAATAAAGACTGCTTGAGCGAGGTTATCGATGGTTAGATTTCCATTTCTTTGGGGATATTTCTGATCGGGATTCAAAATATGTTCTCCTTTCTATCTTTTCGAACATTTCCATTATACCTTTTATTAGCCAAAATTAAAATATGGCATGGATTCTATTATTACATAGTTGCGAATTGATTTACGTTTTTGCCTATACTATTTATGATTTGAAAAATTTTAGTAAAATAATCATTATTTTCAATAAATTGCACTCTTTCAGTTAATTTCATTGTAAAATAGAAATAAGAGATTGTAAAAACATTATTTTGGAAATCGTTTTTTCAAATAAAAAAAACCTTATCTATAAAAGTGGATAAGGATTTTTTATGTTTTTTCTGGTATTAGTGTATAAACTGTTAGCTCTGGCTTTGCCATAAACCGAAAAGGCAAACGGGTTGTTCCAATTCCTCTATTAACATATAGGGTTAATGGATTCTGATCACCAATTGAATAAAGTCCTTCAGGATAATTCTTGGCAAATGGAGGAATGACAAGCGCTCCAATAAAAGGTATTTTAACTTGTCCACCATGGCTATGACCGCTAATTTGCCATTCAATTGGATACCTTGATGCGTCATCAGCAAGATCAGGTGCATGGGATAATAAAATTTTAAAATGGTCTTGCGGTACATTTTTTAAGGTCAAAGGTAAATCCGGTTTTCCTAACATTGCGTCATCAATTCCTAATAAATGAATCCTGCTTTCATCTTTTAACTTGATTGGGGCCGATTCATTTAATAGAACAGTGAAATTGGTTGCTTCCATAATATTTCTGTAAATATCAGAACCATAGCCTCCATGATCATGGTTGCCAAAAATACAGAATTTACCAAGGGGAGGCCGCAATGATTCCAATAGTGGAATCAATTTATTAATTTCCAAATATTTATTTGGTTCATCCATCAAATCGCCAGTAAATAAAATGATGTCTGGCTTTAGATCATTGATCTTGTCGACTAGTTTGGAAAATTGGGTAAGGTTATAATGAAAACCTAGATGGGTGTCAGAGAACTGGATGATTTTTATTCCGTTAAAACTTTTGGGTATTAACGGGTGTTTTATTTCAAGATGTTGAATATCGAGTAATGAGGGCTCAATACGATTGGCATAAAAGTAGCCCCCCGAACTTAATCCGAGAACGGTTAGAAAGGAACCAAATGTTCGCTTCAGAAATGTTCTCCTTTTTAGTTTTTTAGGCATTTTTTCTACCAACCTATCTTTTTAATTACTTCAAATGTATTTTCGATAAAAATTGATTTTTTTGCAAGTAAAATGAAATGGATATTATTAATTTTTATTCGAAAAAGAGAACAAAAATTCATGAAAAAAGCAGCCTCCAGGGCTGCTTTTGTTAACGATAGCTCACTGCACGGTTCTGCAGTGCTTTCCAGGAAGCGATAAATTGTTGTTTGTTTACTCTGACTTGTTTCCTGCCTGAAAGTGGGTCATTTAAGTAAACATGATTGGAGTCGAATCCAACTAGTACAACGGCGTGTAAGTCCAATGGAGTTTTTATATATTGTGTTCCGTGATACCAGGATTCCCAGCGGTCAGGCAGGCGATAATCCCCAGTTGTCCAGACAACGACAGGATATCCTTCTGAAACGTGCTCTAATACACGCTCAAAGGGCTGATTGGTAAAATTAACAGCTCTGCCTGGAAGCTTTTGGTTAATTAATGCCATCATCGGTTGATCAAAAACAGCATACCCAGCACGTCTTCCTGTCATATCCCCAACGAATCCATCTGCAGGATTGCCCCATCGTAAAATATCTCCCTTTGGAGATTTGATGAGCGGATCAGGATCCTTTTGAATCAGCCTGTACAAATCCATTTTGCTCGTTTTGACACCCGCATAATTCAACATCATGGCGAGGCTGGTCACTTCACAACCATAACGCAGCTCCGGGTTTTGTCTAATTAGAATTACGTTAAGCATAGCAGAATTTTTATGGGTAGTTGTACTAACATGACTGCCTTGGCTGGTTATTTTTTTATCGTAAATCACCTGATTAGTAAGATCGTTTATGGTGTAGTTAGTGTTTTTAGGCGTTTCTTCCATTCGGTATGTTGAAGCGGGCTTGTTTTGAATACGATTTGAACTGGCATCTGGTTCATCATTAAAGTGGCTGCATCCAAACATGGGAAGGATCGAGATTAATAAGCAAAGTTTTCTCAAAAACTTTTCCCCCTTTGAAATTAGCTTAACCATATTGTTTGATTGTTTCTTATGAGCTATAATGGTATCCTTTTGGTAATGAACGAACGGGCTGGGGCAAGTAAACGTATGGTATTATGTGTAAATCTTTTTTTTGGAGGTACTTCGATGGATGCCTTGGAAATTCTATCGGATCTTGAACATGTTTTTCCTTATTTCCAACCTATTTTTAGTGCGGACGAACAACAGGTCATTGCCTATAAAGTTTTGGGAAGGTATGAGACCGGGGATAATATCATAAGCTTAGGACCTTTTTTTCAAGATGATCAAATTCCTGATGAGTATAAATTTGAGGTTGATTTGCTGTTAGTTAGGAAAGCCCTTGAAAAGGCCATAAAGCTTGAAGATGATATTAGTATATTTTTGAATCGCAATGCCGAGTTATTAATGTATGGGCATGGAGAGCCATTTTTGCAGGAGCTTTTAGATTTTGAAAAAAAAGGATTTAATTTAAGCAGGATTGTCCTTGAAATTTCGGACAGAAAATATCTTGGGGATCTCGATCAATTTGATCACCTGCTTCAATATTATCGGACATATGGGATTAAAATTGCTGTTTCTAGCACAGATAGTGAAAGTTATCATTTTGAGCGAATTGGTCAACTTGAGCCGGATATTTTAAAAATAAATTTAGAACCACTTAAATCTACAGCAACAGGAATGAATTTCCATGATGTTTTGTTTACCCTGTCCCTTTTAGCAAGAAAAATTGGGGCAACTCTTTTGTTTGAAAATATTGAAATGAGTTATCAGCTGCAGTTTGCCTGGAAGAACGGAGGACGCTATTATCAAGGATTTTATTTATATCCCCCTGCAGCAGAATTTATTCAGAGAGATTTATTAAAACCCCGATTAAAAGAAAAGTTTCACGATTTTATTTCTTATGAAAAAAGAAAATTAGAGGGTGTTTATTTAGCTTCAGAATATTTCCATTCAATGGTTCAAGAAATTGTTATGAAAAACAAAAAGGCAGGGTTTAAAGAGCTTTTTCAAACGTTAGTAAAAGAACTGGATCATATTGCTTTTCGTATGTATATTTGTGATGAAGATGGGTTTCAAAAATCGGCAAACATTTTTAAAGAAAAAAATGGCTGGGATGTTCAAGCTGAATACAAGAATAAAAATTGGAGCTGGCGGCCATATTTTCTAGAAAATATTATCAAGATGAGAAACGAAAGGAAAGGGATTTTATCCGATTTATATCGTGATATTGAAACAGGGGAGAATATTAGAACCTTCTCCTACCCGATGAACGGAGATGATTATTTGTTTATCGACATTTCATACCAATACTTATTTGAACACGAGCAGTTACTGTAGCTTTGGTTCAGGATTTTTTAAAAAAAATAGTCAATTTCTTCATTTTTGCTTGGACAAATAGTATCAGTTATTTTATTCTTTTAATATTGGCCTAAGATTTTCTAAGTAAATAATCCATTAAGGATAGAAACAGGCCAATTGTGAAATATAAAAGTAGAAGTTTGTTTGTGTTTGAAAGGAGATTAAACGAATGTCACAGCTTCAAGGTATATTAACCAGATTAAAAAATCTTCAGGAACAAGCTAATAGCGGTGAGCCAGCTCAGCGTTATTTCGAAGTTAATGGAGAGAGAAAGTGTCAAGTTACATTTCATCCGAAGACGGTAACGTATGAATTAGAAGTTTATAATGAAAAGGAAAAACCTAAACGATATCAATTTGATAATATTGATATGATCACAATTGAAATTTTTGATTTAATCCAGTAGGAACCAATTTGGTTCCTTTCTTTTCCTAAGGCAATTTTCGCAAAGATCGTTGTTTTTCGTATAAGTCATCAACCCGTATAATTGATGCTTCGTGGCATCTTTTCGTAAGAACATTTGAGAAAATTGCCTACAAACTTAGTAAATGCCCTTTATTAAGCCCCATAAGCAACATAGTTTACGAAAAGAGCCTTTCTTAATGAATCGTTATTTTAATTCACACAGACCTCCGAAAACTATGGTAAAATAAGTCTGTAGAAAAACATACATTGAGGAGTTTTCGGCGATGATTAGTCTTCCCAGTGGGGAATTTTTAGAATTAACCATTAAAGAATTAATGATTCCATCCGAACGGGTGGCACATGTGCAAATTGGCAACAATCTCGAGCATGCCTTATTAGTGTTAACAAAAAGCGGCTATACCGCTATTCCGGTTCTAGACCCACATTATAAGCTCCATGGATTGATTAGCACTCCAATTATCATGGATTCTATCCTCGGTCTAGAAAGAATAGAATTTGAAACCCTTGAAAAAAAACGCGTAGAAGAAGTTATGAAAAAGCTGATTCCACGGGTTAAAATTTCAGCCTCACTTAGTGTATGTTTGGACTTACTGGTCAATCATCCTTTTTTATGTGTTGAAACGGACGATGGCTTTTTTGAAGGGATATTGCCAAGAAGCACAGTATTAAATCAATTAAATAAACAAGTAAAACGCTTAAAAAAAATTGATAAATAATTGCACCTGGCTCCCTAAATGGGGGCATATTTTTTTGATATTTTTGAAGGTGGTAAAGACATGTCCTCATTATCGGAATATCAATTATTATCAGTTTTAGCTCAGGAAATGAATATGCGTAAAGCATCAGAACGGTTGTTTGTATCACAGCCTGCCCTTTCACAGCGTTTACAGACAATCGAAAAAGAATGGGGTACAAAATTATTTATTCGTTCGCAAAAAGGCCTTGCCCTTACTCCTGCAGGAGAACATGTTATTGATTTTGTTAATGACGTTCTTAATAAGCAAGAAAAGGTTCGCGAGACGATTTATTCGCTGCAATCTGGGGTGTCAGGTACCTTAAAAATAGCTGTTGCCTCTATCGTGGGTCAAAACTGGCTTCCTCAAGTATTAAAGAAATTTATTGACAAGTATCCACAAGCCAAGATATCACTTATTACTGGCTGGAGCAGTGAAATTCTAAAATGCTTATATGATGATCAGGTGCATATTGGAATTATCCGCGGCACCCCTGATTGGAAGGGGGTTAAGGTCCATCTCTTTGATGATCCACTTTATTTGGTTGATCGCGAAATTATTAGACCGGAACAAGTTTTAGAAGTTGACCGGCCGTTTATCCAATTTAAAAGTGATTCGAATTATTATCAAGAAATTCAAGATTGGTGGATGCGGAACTTTAAAACCTCACCAAAAAGGACAGTACTTGTTGACCAAATAGAGACTTGTAAACAAATGGCCTTTAATGGTATTGGTTATGCTATATTGCCTGGAATTACGTTAACTAAAGCAGAAAGGGATATTTTCAAAATACCCCTTTTAGATGAGAATAATGAACCGCTAAAGCGGGATACCTGGCTATTAGGGTATGAATCTTCCTTCCAATTAAAACAGGTTCAGGCGTTTGTAGAACTCATAAAAGAACATATTTCTGAATCTTAGGAAGTATTACGCTGTTTTGCTTGTTTTAAGTTACTTTGTTTGGTAAATTATTTTTTAGTACAGACATTTAGGGGGTAAACAGTTTATGAAAATGATGGATGCACATGAAATTATTTCTTTTATTCAAAATAGTAAAAAATCTACTCCGGTTAAGGTTTATTTAAAGGGAGAATTAGAAGGAATTAATTTTGGGGCAAGTGCCAAGGCATTTATTAATGGAAATACTGGCGTTGTTTTCGGTGAATGGGCTGAAATTAGTGAAGCGCTAGAGTCAAACAAAGGAAAAGTTGAAGATTTTGTCGTTGAGAATGACCGACGCAATTCTGCTATTCCATTATTAGATACGAAGCATATTAATGCTCGTATTGAACCAGGAGTTACGATCCGTGATCAGGTGGAAATTGGCGATAATGCCGTTATTATGATGGGCGCCGTGATTAATATTGGTGCAGTAATTGGCGAAAAAACAATGATTGATATGGGAGTTGTTCTTGGTGGAAGAGCAACAGTAGGGAAAAACTGTCACATCGGCGCAGGCACTGTTTTAGCAGGCGTTATTGAACCGCCATCTGCAAAACCAGTAGTAGTTGAAGATGACGTTCTAATTGGTGCGAACGCGGTAGTTTTAGAAGGAGTAACAATCGGAAAAGGATCAGTCGTGGCTGCAGGAGCAGTTGTTACTCAGGATGTAGCACCATACACTGTCGTAGCCGGCATGCCAGCACGTAAAATTAAAGATATTGATGAAAAGACAAAGTCAAAAACTGAGATTATGCAAGAGTTACGTCAACTATAAGAAGTGTAAAAGCGTGGAGCCTTTTCCACGCTTCTTTTATAGAAAGGAGAGTCTTTAGATGGACTCATTAATCAAAATTCGCCGCGATCTTCATCAAATTCCAGAACTAGGTTTTCAAGAGTTTAAGACACAAGCCTATTTATTGGCCTATTTAGATGGGCTGCCTCAAGAGCGGCTGTCAATTAAGAAATGGAAAACAGGTTTATTTGTCAAAGTTCACGGATTAATGCCTGAAAAAACTATTGGATACAGAACGGATATTGATGGCTTACCGATTGCTGAGCAAACTGGTTATCCTTTTTCTTCTACCCATGAGGAAAGAATGCATGCGTGCGGCCATGATTTCCATATGGCCATTGCTCTAGGTGTACTTACCTATTTTGTCGAAAATCCAATCAATGATGATTTATTATTCATTTTCCAGCCTGCTGAAGAAGGACCAGGTGGAGCCGAACCAATGTTGAAATCAGCAGAAATGAAGGCATGGATGCCGGATTTAATCTTTGCCCTTCATATTGCACCAGAGTATCCAGTTGGCGCCATCGCAGTAAAAGAAGGCTTATTATTCGCCAATACTTCTGAATTGTTCATTGATTTGAAGGGGAAGGGTGGACACGCCGCAAGACCTCACGAAACAAATGATATGGTTATTGCTGCCTGCGCTCTAGTTGCTCAGTTGCAAACCATTATCTCCAGAAACGTTGACCCTTTAGATAGTGCAGTTATAACGATTGGTAAAATTACCGGGGGTACCGTGCAAAATATTATCGCTGAAAATGCAAGGCTTGAAGGGACGATCCGCACACTGTCGCCGGAATCGATGAAGAAGGTAAAGCACCGTATTGAGGCATTGGTAAGAGGAATTGAAGCAGGCTACGAGTGTGAAGTTGTGATTGATTACGGTTCAATGTACCATCAAGTTTATAATACAGAAACCATAACTAGAGAATTTATCAATTATATTCAACAAGAAACAGATGTTCAGGTAATTGAGTGCAAGGAAGCAATGACAGGTGAGGATTTTGGGTATATGCTTAAGGAAATTCCAGGATTGATGTTTTGGCTCGGTGTCGATTCACCATTCGGTCTGCATCATGCTAAACTAACTCCAAAAGAAGAGGCAATTGACGTTGCGATTAAGGTAATGACAAGCTTTTTAACGTATAAAGGTAATAATATGTAAGCTGTTTTGAAAATGCTTATTATTTTATTACTAAGGATAATCATGGTAAAATTATAGAGAATAAAAGGAATGTTGTTACATATTGTCGTTTATTCTACACATTTTAGGGAGAAACTTATTAAGGGGAAAATTAGGTTATAATTGATAATTAATATTTATTTAAATTAATTATAATTTAATATTGACTCAAAATTAGAATTGTCCTATAATGAAAACTGTCAGAAGGATAGCAAATGAGAATTGCTATTACTAATTATTGATATTTTGGAGGGATTCAAATGCCAGAACGTATGGTAGGTAAGCAAGCTCCACGCTTTGAAATGGATGCAGTTATGCCAAACAAAGAATTTAAAAAAGTAAGCCTTGAAGAAAATATGAAAAACGATAAATGGACTGTATTATTCTTTTACCCAATGGACTTCACGTTTGTTTGTCCAACTGAAATTACAGCTTTATCTGACCGATACGATGAGTTTGAAGACCTTGATGCAGAGGTTATCGGTGTTTCAACTGATACAATTCATACTCACTTAGCATGGATTAAAACAGATCGTAAAGAAAATGGCCTTGGCGATTTGAAATATCCATTAGCGGCTGACACAAATCATGTTGTTGCCCGTGATTATGGCGTTTTAATTGAAGAAGAAGGAATTGCACTTCGCGGACTATTCATCATCAGCCCTGAAGGGGAATTAATGTACTCTGTTGTTAACCACAACAATATCGGTCGTGATGTAGATGAAACATTACGCGTTCTTCAAGCATTGCAAACAGGCGGTCTTTGCCCAGCTAACTGGAAGCCTGGACAAGCTACACTTAATGTATAATTATTAATCAAACAAGATAGACCTAACTCTTTAAAAGCGTTAGGTCTTTTTAATAGGAGGAAATTCGATGAAATTACGTGAACCAATGCCAGAATTAGCAGGCGCAACAGAATGGTTAAACGGTGAAGTAACTAGAGATGAATTAATTGGTGAAAAGCCAACTTTGATTCATTTTTGGTCAATCAGCTGTCATTTATGTAAAGAGGCAATGCCTCAAGTTAACCAATTTCGAGATGATTTTAAAGACAAATTAAACGTGGTTGCAGTTCATATGCCAAGATCGGAAAACGATCTAAATTTAGATGAAATCAAGCAAGTGGCATCAGAGCATGGAATTAACCAGCCCATTTTTGTTGACAGCGATCATAAACTAACAGAAGCATTTGAAAATCAGTATGTACCAGCATACTATGTTTTTGACCGTGAAGGAAAGCTTCGTCATTTCCAAGCAGGCGGCAGTGGCATGAAAATGCTAGAAAAGCGCGTAAACCGTGTTTTGGATGAATTGGAAAAAACTGAATAAATAATAAAAACTGTTCGTCTTACTAGGCGAGCAGTTTTTTATTGCTCCTTTGTAACCTTGTATTCATTTAATCGTCCGTATTTATAAAGAGAGAAAAAGGGGTGTCATCGATTGAAAAAGATAAAAAATGTGTTCCCTATTTTTTTCATTGTTTTAATGCTTGGTATTACAGGGTGTAGTTCAAGTAGTAATGAGGGCGCGAAAATAAGTAAGGAGAATACAGCTAAAATGGATTCTGCGCAGTCAAGTAATGGAGAGAAGTCCTCGATATACTCTGGTGAGACAGATAATGCTAGTGTTCCAAAGGAGAAATCAATACTCGAAGTTCCTAACAAGATGGTTATCTATCAAGCGGATTTGCAGCTAAGGGTCAAAAAATTTGAACAAACGGTCAAAAACCTTGAAGAAAAGGCAGAAACATATGGCGGCTATATTGCTTCATCTAATGTTACTAGAGAAGGGAAAGAGCAGGTAAGCGGCAGTATTACGATCCGAATACCGCAAAAGAATTTTCAGGCTTTTTTACATGATGCAGAGGGGCAGGCTGCCGAAGTTCTGCAGCGGAATATAACGGGGCAGGATGTAACAGAGGAATATGTCGATCTTGAATCTAGATTAAAATCTAAACGGGTCGTAGAAGAGCGATTATTATCATTTATGAAAACTGCAACAAAAACGGAGGATCTATTAAAAATCTCCGCCGATTTAGCCGCCGTACAAGAAGAAATAGAAACAATCGAGGGGAAAATGAAATTCTTAGAAAATCAAACTTCGTTTTCAACCGTCACAATCACTCTATATGAAAATAAGGTTATTGTTCCCAATATTGAGAGAGACAAACTTAATACATGGGAAAAGACGAAAAAGCAATTTATGAAAAGTACAAACATGTTATTAAGCTTGGTGTCCGGTTTAGTTGTCTTTATAATCGGTAACCTACCGATTCTGGTGATATTAGCTATTATAGGTTTTGCAGTTTTTCTATTTTATCGAAAGAGGAAAAATAGAAATGGTGTTTAAGCAGTATTTCAGACTATATAAAAAATGTTCATCAATGCTAAAATGGGAGCATAGCAGAAATTGTATTTGCTGGGGGAGTTTTTGTGAAGAAAAGCTTTGCGGTCATTGGATTGGGCCGTTTTGGAGGCAGTATTTGCCGTACACTGACAGATGAGGGAATGGAAGTTTTAGCAATTGATGTTAATGAAGAGCGTGTTAATGAATATTCCATGATTGCCTCCCATACTGTTGTGGGAGATTCAACAGACGAAAACGTCTTGAAGAGTTTAGGGATTCGCAATTTTGATCATGTGATTGTAGCGATTGGCGATGATATTCAATCGAGTATTTTAACAACGCTAATTTTAAAGGAATTAGGAGTCGGCCAAATTACTTCCAAAGCACAAAATGATTATCATGAAAAGGTTCTGCGAAAGATTGGGGCGGATCATGTTGTGCATCCTGAAAGAGATATGGGAAAAAGGATTGCTATTAATATGTCATCCAGCAATGTGGTTGATTATCTCCAGCTCTCAGATGACCATAGCATTGTTGAAATAGTGGCAAATGGAAAACTTGGCGGCAATACAATCATGGATTTGGATGTTCGTAAAAAGTATGGTTTAAATATCGTGGCGATAAAAAGAGGTGAAGAAATCATTGTTTCTCCTCAGGCGAAAGAAACGATTCAAACTAGAGATGTGTTAATAGTAATTGGAAACACTAACGACATCAGCAGGTTTGAAAAAAAAGGTATTGGAATAAAGTAAAGCGTAAGCACCAAAAGGTGCTTACGCTTTGTTAATATTAAACTTCCATAATGATAGGTAAAATCATTGGGCGACGTTTTGTTTTTTCATAAAGGAAAGGTGCTAATGTATCAGTAATTTCATTTTTAATTTCTGACCACTGACTTGTCTTTCGCTCCATAACCTTATTTAAATGCTTTGTAATTAAATTTTGTGCATCATTGATTAAATCACCAGATTCTCTCATATAAACAAATCCGCGAGAAATCAGGTCTGGTCCAGAAGCAATTTTGAATTCCTTCATATTAATGCTGACAACCACAACAACTAACCCTTCCTCAGAAAGAATTCGTCGATCACGTAAGACGATATTTCCAATATCCCCGACACCACTGCCGTCAATGTAGACAGATCCTGATGGAATTTTTCCGGCTACCTGTGCTGAGTTTTCCGAGAGTGCTAGTACTTCACCATTGTCCATAATGAAGCAATTTTCCTCATCAACACCACAGTCTACTGCAAGTTTTGCGTGCATGCGCTGCATCCGGTATTCACCGTGTATTGGCATAAAGAATTTAGGTTTAATTAGCCGCAGCATCAATTTTTGTTCCTCTTGTCCACCATGTCCAGAGGTATGAATATTACTTAGTTTTCCGTGAATGACGTCCGCACCGGCTCTATACAACATGTTAATTGTTCGGCTGACACTTATTGTGTTACCAGGAATAGGTGATGATGAAAAAACAACAGTATCCCCAGGTATTATTTGAATTTGTCTGTGTGTGCCATTTGCAATTCTTGATAGAGCTGCCATTGGTTCACCTTGGCTGCCGGTACAAAGAATAGTAACTTTATCGGCAGGTAAGCGATTAATTTGATTAGCTTCAATAAATGTTTCTTTTGGAGCATTAATATATCCTAATTCAAGGCCTATATTAATGGCTGCTTCCATGCTTCGACCAAATACAGCTACTTTTCTGTCATTTTCTACAGCTGCCTCGACAACTTGCTGCAGTCTATGAATATTCGAAGCAAACGTTGCAAAAATAATTCGGCCATCGACTTTTCGGAAGATATCTTGAATGCTTTCTC
This sequence comes from Paenibacillus sp. BSR1-1, assembly GCF_030403775.1. GTDB lineage: Bacteria > Bacillota > Bacilli > Bacillales > Cytobacillaceae > Neobacillus. The sequence continues at coordinate 356,476 of NZ_JAQMWQ010000001.1, read as the reverse complement.
CAACCCTGCGCTCAGACATTGTAAAATCCGGAATTTCACTATTTGTACTGTCAGAAAGTAGACAAAGTACACCTTCTTTTCCAATTTCGGCCATTTTCGTTAAATTAGCAGGTTCACCCACAGGAGTAAAATCAAATTTAAAGTCCCCTGTATGAACGATTTGACCCGGAGGAGTTTTAACTACAATACCATAGGAGTCAGGAATGCTGTGAGTAGTTCGGAAAAATGTCACCGATGTTTTTCGGAACTTAATCACATCATCTTCTTTTATCTCAATTAATTTGGCATTCCTTAATAAACCATGCTCTTCCAATTTATTTTTAATTAAACCGAGTGCCAGTTTTCCTCCATAAATAGGGATATTGACTTCTCTTAATAAATAAGGAATACCGCCGATGTGGTCTTCGTGCCCGTGTGTAACGAATAACCCCTTAATTTTTTCTTCATTTTTAACTAAATAGGTATAATCAGGAATGACATAATCAATACCTAATAGTTCATCCTCAGGGAATTTGATTCCAGCATCAATTAAAATAATCTCATCCTGGAATTGAACTGCATATGTGTTTTTGCCAATTTCCCCTAAACCTCCCAGGGCAAAAACAGCAGTTTGATCATTTTTAACAAATTTCATAAATTATATCTCCAATACTTTAAAATCTTCATTTTGTTTTTCATATTCTAAATAGGCGCCTTTAACTTCTTGTACAAATTCAACATTATAGCCGCGGTCGGCAATTTTTGTACGAACGTCACGTACGGATTCTCCCTCAATATAGAGAGTTTTTGTATTCTCTCTGACTGGGACTTCTTTAATGCTTTCCTGGTAGTAAACTTTAAATAGCATAACAAAATCGCTCCTCACTAAATCATAACTTTTTCTATTATATAAAACATTTTCATCTTTTTCATTATTTTCTTAGAAAGCAATGGACTATTATGAAAAGTATGTAATAAAAGAATCTGTTTTTACAATTTACAATAATGAAGGAGCCCTTCGCAAGTTAGAAGGGCTCAAAAAAAATTTAGGCAATGGATTTTTTTCGCAGCAAATCTTTCCACTGTTTTAAAAGCTTTTTTCTTAGCTTCTTTAACATAGTGGATCATCTCCTTAATTCTTATTTTAAACATTCCTTGTCCAAAGTAAAGCAAGCTATGGCAGATAATTGAAATTTTTTTAAATGATAGTTTTTTTTACTATTATTATATGATGAAAATGCTGATTCTTTCATGGTTAAACATGGAATTGCTAAAGTTGAAACAAATTGACATTTACTCTGAGAAGGTTTAGTGTTTTTAAGGAATAAATAAAAGAGATAAAAGGAAAAGGAATTAAGGGGAATGGGGAAATTATTTACTGCTTTGATTGGATTAAGCCTTATTTGGGGCACATCCTTTTTATTTATTAAAGTTCTATTAACTTCTATGGGACCTGCTTCAATTGTATTTGGCCGTTGCCTTTTTGGAACGATAATCCTTTTTGCTATCATTATTGTGCAAAAGAAAAAAATAATCCTTAAGAAACTACCTTGGTTTAAGCTGATCCTGATTGCCATGACAAATAACGTGCTTCCATGGTTGTTAATTTGTTCAAGTGAAACGAAGCTCACCTCAAGTATGGCCTCAATTATTAATGCAACAACACCAATTTGGACATTAATTATTGGTTTTATCTTCTTTTCTTCTTCGTTAAGGAAAAGTCAATGGATTGGAATTTTCGTTGGCTTTATAGGGATTTTTATTTTATCTGATGTCAAATTAGGTGATCTCTATTCAGGTAATTTAACTGGGATTTTGCTAATGACCGGTGCCACTTTTTGTTATGGATTGGCATCACACTTAACAAAAAAACATTTAACCGAATTATCGGTGTTGGAAACTTCATTCTTTACGCTATTAATTTCCACTATAATGGGCTTTATTATTGTTTGGTCTACTAATCCAAGATTTATTTCTTCTTTTATTACTACAGAAACGGTGGGCCCTTTTATTGGCCTAGGGGCACTTGGTTCGGGGATCGCTTATTTATTGTTTTATTATCTGGTTAAAAAGGGAAGTCCTGAATTTGCTTCACTTGTTACCTATCTAGTACCAATTTCTGCTGTTTTTTGGGGAGCAATGCTTTTAAAAGAGAATATTCACTTATCAATGATTATTGGCTTAGCAGTGATTTTTATTGGCGTTTATATTGCCTCTATCAAACCAAAAGATAAATCAAGTGTTACACATGCAGCATAAGTGTTTGATTAAAGGAGATATGGAATATGAAAAAAATTGTCTTTTTTGATATCGATGGGACATTACTTGATCATGAAAAGAAACTTCCGATCAGCACGAAAAATGCCATTCAATTACTAAAGGAAAATGGAGTTTTTGTCGCAATTGCTACAGGAAGGGCTCCTTTCATGTTCGAAGGGCTGCGTGAGGAGCTTGATATAGATTCCTTTGTAAGCTTCAATGGTCAATATGTGGTCTTTGAAAAAAAGGCGATATACGAGAATCCATTGAATGAAAGCGGGATGGAAAAACTTTATCAAAAAGCACAAATCAATAAGCACCCTTTAGTATTTATGACAGAAAAAACGATGAAGTCGAGTGTAAAACATCATCCATTCATTGAAACTAGTTTAGGAAGCCTAAATTTTTTACATCCGGACGAGGATTCGCATTTTTATGTGAATCGAAAATTGTATCAGTCGCTGCTTTTTTGTGAGAGCCAAGATGAACATATTTACTTAGATGCATTCCCAGATTTTGATTTTATTAGATGGCATCCTTATTCTGTTGATATCCTGCCAAAAGGCGGCTCAAAAGCCGAAGGCATTAAAAAAATGATTGATCAACTAGGGTTTGAACTAAAGGATGTATATGCTTTTGGCGATGGCTTAAACGATTTAGAAATGCTGAAGGAAGTAGGGACAGGTGTAGCGATGGGCAATGGTGTTCCAGAAGCAAAACAACATGCCGACTTAATCACAACTGATGTCTCCAACAATGGTATTTGGAATGGATTAAAAGAATTGCAGCTCATTTAAAAAAACTCGCCATTTGGCGAGTTTCTTTATCTTTCGATTGGGATTGCTCCTTGGATCTCTTTTAATGGTTCTTGTTTATCAATATGATCATAAAACATGACACCATTTAAATGATCAATTTCATGTTGAAAGCAAATAGCAGGCAGACCTTTTAAACGAAGCTTTACCTCTTCGCCATTAAGGTTTATTCCTTTAACTGTGATTCGCGCATATCTCGGAACATAACCTGGTATGGCTTCGTCCACGGAAAGACAGCCTTCACCTGAAGTTAAATAAGCCATTTCTACAGAGTGACTGATAATTTTCGGATTAAACAAGGCATAACTGTAATGAACCCCCTTTTCATCCGTTAAATGGACCGCAATCATTCGTTTAGATACATTAATCTGAGGGGCAGCTAACCCAATTCCTGGACGCAGGCCATATTGGTACGCGATTTCGGGATTTTGGCTGTTAATTACGTATTCTAATAAGCTTCGTAAAATTTGTGTATCCTCTTCTGATGGCGGCATTTGTACTTCTGCAGCCACTTTTCTAAGAGTAGGATGGCCATCCCGAATGATATCCTCCATCGTTAACATGAACATTCACTCCTGAATTTAAATGTAATTAAGTGCAACAATAGTCTATCAAACAATGTATAAAATGTTAACAATTGATTACCAAAAACATCTATGTATATTGTCAAACCAATAAAGTACAGATATAGTAAGAAATGTTATAGATAGGAGGTTCATAAATGTTTTTTACCAGAAAAAAAAGGTTAGTTTTATTTTTTTTAGCTGCCTTTGTAATTTTAACTGGATGTAATAATAAAAAGTCTTCACTCGAAAAAATGTATGAAACTCTAGAAAATGTGGCAGCTAAAGAAAAGGTATTCGAAGAGCAGCAAGAACCACTTGTAACATTAGAGAAGAAAGAAAAAGGTTTATATGACCAAATAATCGGTCTTGGAATGAAGGAATATGACGAGATAGTTAAGCTTTCAGATGAAGCGCTGGACCTCGCAGCTCAACGTCAAGAGCATATGGAAAAAGAAACAAAAAGCATTAAGGAATCTGAAAAAGAATTTAAAAAAATAGCTGTAACAAAAGAACAGCTTGATGATCCGTCACTAAAAAAATTAGCAAATGAACTTTATGATATTATGATGGAAAGGTACCAGGCCCATGATGTGCTTTACACTGCCTATACGGAGGCATTAAAAAATGACCAGCAATTGTATGAAATGTTTAAGAATAAGAACCTGCAGCTCGAAGATTTAGAAGGGCAGGTAGTAAAGCTAAATGATTCTTATAAAAAAGTTTTTGAGGCCAATGAAAATTTTAATAAGTTAACGGAACAATATAATGACAAGAAACTTGCCTTTTATAAAAAGGCAGAATTAATAACAAAATAACCTTTTCATTCTTTAAATCGGCCATGGCCGATTTTTTTCTATATTATAACACAGTTCAAAATGGTGGAATTTTATATAACAGTAATAAAAATATATTAGTACAGTTGTGGTTGGAACGATTGTAATTAGCATTATCTTTATGGTGAAAAATTATTATGCAAAGGATTTGACGCGTTTAAATGAATGGTGTAAACTCGAATATGGGTTGAGTTGTTGTATCATTGTAGTTACATAAAAAACTAATACAGAATAAGATGTTAGAGAATAAAAAAATGATGTAAAATGCACATCAGGCTTTTATTCGTGTTTTTGGGGTAATCTAACTTAGTGGATTTTATTTTTATTTTATCTTTTGATTAGAAAGGAAGATGTGATCAAATGGCTTCAAAACTTAAGAATGCAGAGCTCAATGCGAAGAACGCACTTGAGGCTGTCGAAAATCAATTTGAAACTCTTCAAATTTTAAATGAAGAAGGCGAAGTTGTTAACGAAGCTGCAATGCCGGAACTAACGGATGACCAGCTTCAGGAACTTATGCGCCGTATGGTTTATACACGTATCCTAGATCAACGTTCAATTTCCTTAAACCGTCAAGGCAGACTAGGATTTTATGCACCAACTGCAGGGCAGGAGGCATCACAATTAGCTTCTCAATTTGCTCTTGAAAAAGAAGATTTTATATTACCTGGGTACCGTGATGTACCACAATTAATTTGGCATGGACTGCCTTTATATCAAGCATTTTTATTCTCACGCGGACACTTCCAAGGTAACCAAATTCCTGAGGGTGTAAATATCCTATCACCACAAATTATTATTGGTGCACAGTATATTCAAGCTGCAGGAGTTGCCTTAGGGTATAAAAAGAGCGGCAAGAAAGCTGTTGCTATTACCTACACAGGTGACGGCGGTGCATCTCAAGGGGATTTCTATGAAGGAATTAACTTTGCAGGGGCGTTTAAAGCACCAGCGATTTTTATTGTGCAAAATAATCGTTTTGCGATTTCGACTCCTGTTGAAAAACAATCAGCTGCAAAAACAATTGCTCAAAAAGCGGTTGCGGCAGGTATCCCTGGCATTCAAGTAGACGGAATGGATCCATTAGCTGTCTATGCAGCAGTTCGTGATGCGCGTGAACGTGCTGTCAACGGTGAAGGGCCAACATTAATCGAAACTTTAACTTACAGATATGGTCCACATACTATGGCAGGTGACGATCCTACCCGTTATCGTACGGCTGATCTTGATAACGAATGGGAAAAGAAAGATCCTTTAGTACGTTTCCGTAAGTTCCTTGAAAAGAAAGGTTTATGGAATGAGGAGAAGGAAAATCAAGTAATCGAACAAGCAAAAGAAGATATTAAAGAGGCAATCAAAAAAGCGGATGCTGCACCAAAGCAAAAGGTTACTGACCTTATGTCCAACATGTTTGAAGAAATGCCTTCTAACTTGAAAGAACAGTATGAAATCTATAAAGCAAAGGAGTCGAAGTAAGTCATGGCTCAAATGACAATGATTCAAGCTATTACCGATGCACTGCGTACAGAGCTTCGGAATGATCCAAATACATTGGTTTTCGGTGAAGACGTTGGTGTAAACGGCGGTGTATTCCGTGCAACTGAAGGCTTACAAAAAGAATTTACAGAGGACCGTGTGTTTGACACCCCTCTTGCTGAATCGGGAATTGGAGGATTGGCGATTGGTTTGGCTCTGACTGGATTCCGTCCAATACCTGAAATTCAATTCTTTGGATTCGTTTTTGAAGTTATGGATTCCATTGCTGGTCAAATGTCTCGTATGCGCTACCGTTCCGGCGGCCGCTATAATATGCCAATAACTGTTCGTTCTCCATTTGGCGGGGGTGTTCATACACCTGAGCTTCATTCAGACAGTTTAGAAGGTTTAATGGCACAAACTCCTGGTTTAAAAGTCGTTGTTCCATCTACACCATATGATGCTAAAGGATTATTGTTGTCTGCCATCCGTGATAATGACCCAGTCATTTTCCTTGAGCATTTAAAATTATATCGTGCATTCCGCCAAGAGGTTCCTGAAGAAGAATATACTATTCCTCTTGGGAAAGCTGATGTTAAGCGTGAAGGTACAGACCTATCCATTATTACCTACGGAGCTATGGTTCATGAATCATTAAAGGCAGCGGACGAATTAGCAAAAGAGGGACATTCCGTCGAAGTTATTGACCTAAGAACAATTAGTCCGCTTGATATTGACACTATTATTGCGTCAGTTGAAAAAACAGGACGGGCAATTGTAGTTCAAGAAGCACAAAAGCAAGCGGGGGTAGCAGCAAACGTGGTTGCCGAAATCAATGATCGAGCTATTTTAAGCTTAGAAGCTCCTGTATTACGTGTTGCTGCAGCGGATACGATTTATCCTTTCTCTCAAGCAGAATCTGTTTGGCTGCCAAATTATAAAGACGTTATTGAGACAGCGAAAAAAGTATTATCATTCTAATTCTTTTATACAGAAATCTAATTAAAATAGGAGGATGAATCCAAGTGAGCGCAACCGCAACCACATTTCAATTTAAAATGCCTGACATTGGTGAGGGTATTCACGAAGGTGAAATTGTCAAATGGTTCATCAAACCAGGCGATAAAGTTCAGGAAGATGATGTTCTTTGTGAAATCCAAAATGATAAAGCAGTCGTTGAAATACCTTCGCCGGTAGAAGGAACTGTTTTAGAAGTATTAGTTGGAGAGGGAACTGTAGCAACTGTTGGCCAGGTCCTTGTAACCTTTGATGCACCAGGATATGAAAATTTACAATTTAAGGGCGATCATGGTGACGAAGCTCCTGCTCCGGCGGAAACACCGGCAGCACCAGCAGCACCAACACCTGCCCCAGAAGCAAAGACAGAAGCTGTTCCTGCTCAGGCACCAGTAGCTGCTCAGCCTCAGGCAGAAGTTGATCCAAACCGCCGTATCATTGCGATGCCATCTGTTCGAAAATATGCACGCGATAAGGGTGTGGAAATTGCTTTAGTTGCAGGAACAGGAAAAAATGGCCGGATTATGAAAGCTGATATTGATGCATTCTTATCTGGCGGCGCACAAGCAGCAGCACCACAAGCTGACTTAGCAGCTCCTGTTCAAGCAGAAACTCAGGCAGCAGAAGCTCCAAAAGCAGCTGCTCCAATTCCACAGGGAGAATACCCTGAAACTCGTGAAAAAATGAGCGGAATTCGTAAAGCAATTGCGAAAGCAATGGTGAATTCCAAGCATACTGCTCCACATGTAACTTTAATGGATGAAGTGGATGTTACAAAACTAGTATCACATCGTAAGAAATTCAAAGAAGTTGCTGCTGCAAAAGGCATCAAGCTGACTTTCTTGCCGTACATCGTAAAAGCATTAACAAGTGCACTACGTGAATTCCCTGCACTTAATACATCTCTAGATGATGCAACAAGTGAAATTATTCATAAGCATTACTACAATATTGGAATTGCTGCTGATACAGAAAAAGGCTTATTAGTTCCAGTTGTAAAAGATGCTGATCGAAAGTCAGTTTTCTCAATTTCTAATGACATAAATGAACTGGCTACAAAAGCACGTGATGGTAAGCTTGCACCGAATGAAATGAAGGGTGCTTCATGTACAATTTCCAATATTGGCTCTGCAGGTGGACAATGGTTTACTCCGGTAATCAACCATCCTGAAGTAGCGATTTTGGGTGTAGGCAGAATTGCTGAAAAACCAATTGTAAGAGACGGTGAAATTGTCGCTGCTCCGGTATTGGCACTTTCATTAAGTTTCGATCACCGTATGATTGACGGTGCAACTGCACAGAATGCATTAAATCACATCAAGCGATTGTTGAACGATCCTGAACTATTGTTAATGGAGGCGTAATAAATGGTAGTTGGAGATTTCCCGATTGAAACAGATACTATAGTCATTGGAGCAGGTCCTGGAGGATATGTTGCAGCCATTCGTGCTGCTCAGCTGGGACAAAAAGTAACGATAGTTGAAAAAGAATATGTCGGCGGTGTATGCCTGAATGTAGGATGTATTCCTTCTAAAGCTTTAATAGCAGCAGGACATCGTTATGAAACAGCCAAACATTCAGAAGGCTTTGGTATTACTGCTGAAAATGTAAAAGTTGATTTTACAAAGGTTCAAGAATTTAAAGCTGGAATCGTGAATAAGTTAACTGGCGGTGTAGAAGGACTATTAAAAGGAAATAAGGCTGACATTGTTCGTGGTGAAGCGTATTTTGTTGATGCCAATACACTACGGGTTATTAATGAAGATTCAGCTCAAACATATACCTTTAAGAATGCGATTATTGCAACTGGCTCCCGTCCTATTGAACTGCCAGCATTTAAATATTCAAAACGTATTCTTAACTCAACGGGTGCTTTAAATTTAAATGAAATTCCAGAAAAAATCGTTGTCATTGGCGGCGGTGTCATTGGAATTGAACTCGGTGGAGCTTATGCAAACTTTGGCAGTCAAGTAACAATACTAGAAGGTGCTGAGGAAATTCTAGGTGTTGGCACATTTGATAAGCAAATGGCAGCACTTGTAAAGCGCACCATGAAGAAAAAAGGCGCGGAATTCTATACAAAAGCGTTAGCAAAGGGTGTAGAAGAAACTGAAACGGGTGTGGTTGTCACTTTTGAAACAAAAGGTGAAGAAAAGAAAATTGAAGCTGATTACGTTTTTGTCATGGTTGGGCGTCGTCCTAACACGGATGAAATGGGACTTGAACAAGTTGGTGTAAAATTATCTGACCGCGGTCTTATTGAAATTGACAAGCAATGCCGGACAAATATTAGTAATATCTATGCGATTGGTGATGTTGTTGCTGGACCTCAACTAGCACATAAGGCATCCTATGAAGCAAAAATTGCGGCTGAAGCGATTGCCGGCCACCCTTCCGAAATTGATTATTTAGGAATTCCGGCCGTTGTTTTCTCTGAGCCAGAGTTGGCTTCTGTTGGATACACAGAATCACAGGCAAAAGAGGAAGGCATTGAAGTAATTTCTGCTAAATTTCCATTTGCAGCAAATGGCCGTGCCCTATCTCTTGACAGCAGTGATGGTTTCTTAAAATTAATTACCCGTAAAGAAGACGGTTTAGTTATTGGTGCACAAATTGCTGGTGCAAGTGCGTCAGATATGATTGCCGAGCTTGGTCTGGCAATTGAAGCAGGAATGACTGCTGAAGACCTTGCTATGACCATTCATGCGCATCCAACTCTTGGTGAAATAACAATGGAAGCAGCTGAGGTTGCACTAGGAAGCCCAATCCATATTATGAAGTAATAGACCTTGTAAAAGGAACCTTGTTAATTGGAGCGGAAGGCGCGAGACTCCTGCGGGAGTACGGGTCAGGGGAGACACCGCAGGCGCTTTGCGCCGAGGAGGCTCCTCGACCCGCCCGCGGAAAGCGAAGCGCCTGTAGCTGAAATTAACAAGCAAGTTTGATACAGTAAAATAAAGTCCTTTTCCTTGTCATAAGGGAAAGGACTTTATTTTTTTTTAGCGAATAAGTATATAGATAAATGCATTTTGAGTGGTGATAAATATGAGGGTCTATATTGTCATGATGCTGCAATTTATCATTTGGAGTGGATATACCTTTATTGAATGGTTATCAAAACATGATCAACTAATTTATAAGGTTATTATGTTCTTTGTATTTTTTTATTTAGCATATTTAATTGGCAATCAAGTAACAAGGTCGGCTCGGAAAACGCTCTTCATTACAACCTTAAGCCTAATTATTTATACTTCCATTCACTATACAATGGCCCTTTTTATCCATTAAAAAAAGCCCCCTTAAGGGAGCTTTCATTGTTTATTTCCTTGGATAATAATACATTACTCGTTCATTAAAAAGATGCAGTTCACCTTTTAACTTCTTTGCGAGGAATTTACAAAATTCATTAGCCTTCCCTTTATCTCCGAAGGTGGATTGTTCAGGAAGGGTCACTTGTATGTAAGATTGTTCTCGTTCTTGACCATTTTCCTCTCGAATGGTTTCTTTGTCTATCCCCAATAAAATAGCCCGGTAACGGTCATTGTCAGAATATAAATAAAACCAGGAGCCTTTTCCTTCATCGGTTTCCTTTATTTCATAAGGGAAAGCAGATTCTCCATACTGCCAGTTAAGTTGATCACCTGTTTTAGCTGTAATGTCTTTATAAAAATGAAATAATTCCTTTACTTCTTCAATAGATATAGTTTGTTTCGCAGATGAAGGCACAAGTTTAATAAATGCATTTTCAGCCATCATCATTCCCCCTCACTATCCGTTAATATATGCCCTTCTATTCTAGCACTGAACAAAAAGTGATGACAACAATAACAAATAAAATGCCAAGATTTCTTGTCATTTTTCTAAAAATAAATTATAATAATATTCTAAATATTTAAATAAAAAGGAGGAGTCAAATGGAGTTATTTGATAAGCTCTATGATGAGCACGAAAATGCAAAAGTGAGGTTTATCGGCTTTACAACTGAACATACCCGTTATGACTTTGGAATTATTTACACAAATATGTTTTTCGGAAAACCTCTTGTCATCTGCATGCAAACTGGCCGTTCAACTCTCCTCGACCCCAAAGATATTGAAGATATTGATTACCTTCAAACCGTATTCCGTATCCCTGACAAACAACAGGCATCTGATTTGGCTGAATTCTTTAATGAAGCAATACCGGCTGCACCCTTCGTCACCCAATATGAATAATGATTTAAAAAAAGGGGCCCTCAGGGGGTCTTTTTTTATGCTTATTTTTTAAATGTGACATACAAATTAGGCTTGAAAAATTAAATGTGATATATTATTATTGTCTTAAGGGATATTTAAACGCTTTCAAAATATTGATCATTCAATTAATGAAAAGGGGATTGGACAGATGGGAACTCTTGTATGCCAAACTTGTAACTCTACAATTGATCATTTTGAAGATGAAAAAGTAACAGTGCTTTATTCAAAGTGCAATTGCTGCGAAGACCAGCATAGCCACGAAGAAGTAAAATAATTGTTCTTATAAAATTAAAACAGGATTCCGTAATTGGAATCCTGTCTTTTTATTTTATGGCTTTATATTCTTTAATAACGTGAATCATTTTCAGTTCATCATCTTCTGGTCCTTGAACAGGAAGGCCAACTTCCAAGTTTTTCTTGATATAATAAAGGTTTTCTTTTGTAATAATTTCACCAGGAATAAAAATTGGGATACCAGGCGGGTAGACCATAACAAATTCCGCAATGATCCTTCCTTCTGATTCGGCAAATGGAATAACTTCCGTATCCGCATAAAAGGCATCTCTTGGTGTTAATGCTAGCACAGGGATCTCAGGAAGCAAGACTTCTAGGGGTTCTACTTTTTCTGCACGGTGTGCGCATTCTTCAGCTAAATCTTTTAAGGCAGCAACTAGAAGATCTGCCTCATACTCGGTATCCCCTAATGTAATGATGCAAAGGATATTATATAGGTCTGATAGTTCAACTTCAATGTTATGTTTTTCTCTAAGCCATTTTTCAACATCATAACCGGTTAAACCTAAATCTTTAACAGAAATAATCAACTTAGTTGGATCAAAATCATAGGTGGCTTTTGAACCCAATATTTCTTCGCCGACGCAATATATATGGTCAATTTCGTTAACTCTTTTTCGGATTGACTGGGCTAGCCTAATCGTCCTATCAATTAATTCTTTTCCTTTCGTTGCTAACTGCTTTCTTGCCACGTCAAGTGAAGCAAGCAATAGATAGGATGTTGACGTTGTTGTCAGCATGCTTAAAATGGATTGAACATGTTTAACAGATACAAGACCTTCCTTTACATTTAGGATGGAGCTTTGTGTCATTGAGCCGCCCAGCTTATGAACACTAGTTGCTGCCATATCCGCACCGGCCTGCATAGCAGAAAGCGGCAGATCATCATGGAAATGAATATGGACGCCATGTGCTTCATCAACAAGGACAGGAACATTATAAGAATGGGCTATCTCAACTATTTTCTTTAAATCAGCAGAGATGCCGAAGTAGGTTGGATTGATAACGAGAACCCCTTTTGCATCAGGGTGCTGCTCGAGAGCCTTTTCAACAGAATCAGTTGTTATTCCATGGGAGATACCTAGTTCTATATCGATTTCTGGATGAATAAATACAGGAATTGCTCCAGAAAAAACGATTGCTGACATGACGGATTTATGGACGTTTCTTGGTACGATGATTTTTTCTCCAGGACCACATACTGCCATAACCATTGTCATGATAGCTCCGCTCGTGCCTTGTACTGAGAAAAAAGTATGATCCGCACCAAAGGCTTTGGCGGCTAAATCTTGAGCCTCTTTAATCATACCCTTTGGGGAATGCAAATCATCAAGCGGTCCAATATTAATTAAGTCAATAGACAGGGCATTGTCACCGATAAAATTTCGAAATTCCGGATCAATTCCAGCCCCTTTTTTATGGCCGGGAATATGGAATTGTATTGGATTTCTTTTTGCATGCTTTAATAACCCGCTAAATAACGGTGTTTGATTTTGCGACAATTTATAACCACACCTCTTTATCAAAAAAATACTCATTTACTCATTAATTAAACATAAAACAAAAGCATTATAGCACTAATCGTTTACATTGCATAGATTTATTGTTTAGTTTTCCTTTTTAACAGGAAAATTACCCTTTTAGAACGAAATAAGAAAGTATGAAAATTTTTAGGAGGAATTTAAATTGAAGTGGCAAACAAGAGTAACAGATATTCTTAACATTCGCTATCCCATTATTCAAGGGGGACTTGCTTATTTAGCCTATTCTGAATTGGCGGCAGCGGTTTCTAATGCCGGGGGCCTTGGTCAAATAACCGCGATGTCTTTAGCTAGTCCCGAGCAGCTGAGAGAAGAAATAAGGAAGGTAAAGCAATTAACTAATCATCCATTTGGTGTTAATTTTGCCATTGGTCAGCACGGCAGGCCATTCTCTGACATGCTGCAGGTAGCCATTGATGAAGAAGTACCGGTTGTTTCGATGACAGGCGGCAATCCAGCTCCTATTTTTGAACAATTAAAAGGAACATCAATAAAAACACTCGTACTCGTGGCCGCAAGAAGACAGGCGGTTAAAGCGGAAGAACTTGGAGCCGATGCAGTCATGGTAGTGGGTCAGGAGGGCGGAGGGCATCTTGGCCGTGACGATATTGGTACAATGGTGCTAATTCCACAAGTTGTTGATAGTGTATCAATCCCGGTTATTGCATCAGGGGGAATAGGTGATGGCAGAGGGTTGATGGCAGCACTAAGTTTAGGGGCGGAAGGAATTGAAATGGGAACAAGGTTTATTGCCACAAAAGAATGTGTTCATGCAAATGAGGTATATAAACAAGCACTGGTAGCAGGAACAGAAACCGATACGGTGGTGATTAAACGTTCCTTAGGTGCACCTGCCCGGGCGATAGCAAACAGCTGGACTGAAAAAATTATTGAAATTGAAAAAAATAAGGGTGATTATGATAAGTTAAAAGATTTTATTAGTGGTATGGCTAATAAACGGTACATATATGAGGGTACTGTTGATGAAGGATTCGCATGGGCTGGACAGGTAATGGGCCTTATTAAAGATGTACCAACAGTAGCAGAACTATTCGAGAGAATCATTAATGATGCGGAACAAATTCGTGCCAACTGGGGAAAATAAGGTATGATACTCTTGAATGATTAGTAAGAGGTGAAGAAATGGAGTACCAATACCCGATTGATTATAACTGGACAACTGATGAAATCGTTGATGTCATTAACTTTTTTGAAGCAATTGAGAGGGCTTATGAAAAAGGAATTGAACGCGATGAAGTAATGAAGATTTACCGTCGTTTTAAAGAAATTGTCCCAAGTAAAGCGCAGGAGAAAACGCTTTGTGGAGAATTTGAGGAAATAAGCGGCTATTCATCATACCGGACAATAAAAAAGGCAAAAGAAGCATCATCTGGAGAACAAATATTAATGAGGTAAAAAGGAGAAGCTCCCGAATTTGTTCAGGAGCTTTTTCTTATTTTATGTTTTGAGCAATTTTATAAAGCGGGGCTACTTGATTAAAAACTTCATCAATTTTTTGTAAGAGTCCATCTGCTCCCATTTCAATTACGCTTTCTCTGCCAATCGTATACCCACATAATAATTCTGCTTTTTTTATGTTTTGAAAACGGTCAAATAGGGATTGTAAATCCTTTTTTGTCATATCCCCGTGTATAAAAACATCAGGCTTCATATGATCTCCTGACCATACATAGTCTTTTGGCGTTTCTTTGAAAAATTTATTTATTTTTTTAGCAAGCCTTGCCCCAATCACTTCTTTTTGTGGAGCTTCATAAATAACGGCAAACCAAATGAATAAATGGGTGTTCCATAATCCTATTTGAAAATGAGGAAGCATCTTATAACCGCGGGAATTATTTGCGAAGGCTACCCATGTATCCTTTGGCGGATTGATTGTCCTTCTTGCATGCTTTGCAACATGGACAAACATTTCATCCCCTGTTATTTGTGATAATGTTGGAGCGAAATATTCACCTAAGTTCTCTAATTTAGGACGAATTGTTTCTTTTAGTGCCTCCATTCGAGCCTCTAAACCATCTATTAAAAAGACATCAAAATCTTCATTCGTAAATCCTTTGAAATTCAACATTTCTTTACCCCCAACCAGCCATTTGTCATATATTGTAGCATAACAGGGAAAAGACAAGAAGTTTGAAGCTTTTCTAGGTTAGAGCACATATTTGTTGCAAGATAACAATTTGACTCATATTATACAGTAAAAAAAATAATCTGAAAAATGGGAAAAATCTTCGAAAGGGGAGGAGAAGTGTGAAACAATTGATGAATACTTCATTAAAAAAAGCAAGTGATAAGGAAAGAACCGCTGTTTTAAGATTGGAAATGGATTATGAATTAGCAGTATTATTTGAGGCGATTGAAGAAAAAAATGAAAAGAAAATGAAAGAATGCAAAACAAAGTTAGAAAAAATCCGCCAAGAATTATTACGATTAAAAGCATTTTAATTGAGAGGTTTCTAAGGGGTAACAAGTTAGAATGAAGATTGATATACTACTTATCTAAAACGAACTCCAAACAGTGAGGGGAGTTCGTTTGTTATTGTTCAGCGATAAATAAAAGTCGGCTAAAAGTTGATATGGATGATTATTTTGATTAAGCTATAAATACTACTACATAGGAATTTTGAAAAATAATCCATTTATATTTGGAGGGGAATCATGAATTGGGAAAGAATTTATGCCAACGCAAAGGAATGGGTAATAGAAGCTGGTGACAGGATCCGTTCCTCCTTTGATAAAACCTTAAATATTCAGACAAAATCAAACCCTAATGACCTGGTCACGAATATGGACAAGGAAATTGAACAATTTTTTATTGCGAAAATAAAAGAGGTTTATCCTGAGGATAAAATCATGGGGGAAGAGGGGTTTGGAGACAAACTGACAAGTCTTGAAGGCATCGTTTGGATAATTGACCCAATTGATGGAACGATGAACTTTATCCATCAACAAAGGAATTTCGCGATTTCCCTTGGAGTGTATGAAAACGGTGTAGGAAAAATTGGGATTATTTATGATGTGGTGCATGATGAGTTATATCATGCATTTAGTGGGAAAGGGGCTTATTTAAATGAAAACCCTATTCCTCGCCTGGAGGAAACGACTGTACAGGAATCGATAATTGCCTTGAATGCCACATGGGTAATGGAGAATCGTCGAATCGATCATAATTTAATGATACCATTAGTACGGGCTGCCAGAGGAACAAGGTCGTATGGAACAGCTGCCCTTGAAATGGTGTTCGTGGCTACGGGAAGAGTGGATTCATACCTTTCCATGAGGTTATCGCCATGGGATTATGCTGCTGGGGTAGTTATAATCGAGGAACTAGGTGGGATTGTTACAAATTTAAGAGGAGAAAAGCTGGATTTTCTAACCCAGGACTCACTTTTTGCTGCCAAACCAGGTCTTCACCAGACGATACTGAAGGAATATTTAAAGGATGGAAGATGGTAAAAGAAGCCAAAACAATTGGCTTCTTTTTTAATTGAAAAGAATATATATTTCATTTTCGAGAATTGTCCAGCTCCAGCGCCTAGCCCCTCGAGGTTTCTTGTCGGGGCTGACCAAGGCGCTTGCGCTTTTCTTATAGCTTACCGTTTTCACGCATTCTTTTTTTGGTGGAAAAACCTAGGCCCATTATAACAATCACAGCCAGTATACAGCCGATAATACCAAGAACGCTTTTTTCACTTATGGCAACGCCTATCCCCATAATGCTTGCTGCTGCTAAAATTGCGTAAATTAGTAATGACCATTTAATGTTTTTCATTATTTTTGCCCCTCAAATTTATATTTATTTTCATTCTACATAAAATGCTTTTAGGTTTCCACTTTAATTATGGTATAATGTTTTAGTTGTATATGGGAAACTATAAATAGTTTTATTTTTTATAGAATAAAGGCAGGAGTGGAAAATTTTTGAAAATTAGAGAAGATATTCGTAATATAGCGATAATCGCCCACGTTGACCATGGAAAAACAACGTTGGTTGACCAATTGTTAAAACAATCAGGTACATTCCGTTCTAACGAACACGTGGAAGAGCGTGCGATGGACTCAAATGATTTGGAAAGAGAACGCGGAATTACTATCCTTGCGAAAAATACAGCGATTCAGTATAAAGATACTCGAATCAATATTTTAGATACACCTGGACACGCTGACTTCGGAGGAGAAGTAGAGCGTATTATGAAAATGGTTGATGGGGTATTGCTCGTGGTTGACGCTTACGAAGGATGTATGCCGCAAACTCGTTTTGTTCTAAAGAAAGCATTAGAACAAAACTTAACACCAATTGTTGTGGTCAATAAAATTGACCGTGATTTTGCGCGTCCTGCCGAAGTAATCGATGAAGTGATTGATTTATTTATCGAGCTTGATGCTTCAGAGGACCAACTTGAATTCCCAGTTATCTATGCATCAGCTATAAATGGTACAGCCAGCACTGACCCAGAAAAGCAAGACGAAAATATGCAATCCTTGTATGATGCCATTGTTGATCATATTCCTGCACCGATTGATAACCGTGAAGAGCCGCTTCAATTCCAGGTAGCACTTCTTGATTATAATGATTATGTCGGAAGAATCGGAATCGGCCGCGTTTTCCGTGGAACAATGAAGGTTGGACAGCAAGTTGCATTGATGAAATTAGACGGATCTGTAAAACAATTCCGTGTTACCAAAATTTTTGGTTTCTTTGGTTTAAAACGCGAAGAAGTTCAAGAAGCAAAAGCTGGAGATTTAATTGCTGTTTCCGGTATGGAAGATATTAATGTTGGTGAAACGGTTTGTCCTATTGAGCATCAAGAAGCATTGCCGATTTTAAGAATCGATGAACCAACCCTTCAAATGACTTTTGTCGTTAATAATAGTCCATTTGCTGGAAGAGAAGGTAAGTATTTAACCTCGAGAAAAATTGAGGAAAGACTTCGTGCTCAATTACAAACAGATGTCAGCTTGCGTGTTGAAAATACCGACTCACCTGATGCTTGGATTGTATCTGGCCGTGGAGAGCTGCATTTATCTATTTTGATTGAAAATATGCGTCGTGAAGGCTATGAACTTCAAGTTTCAAAGCCGGAAGTTATCGTAAAAGAAATTGATGGCGTTCGTTGTGAACCGATTGAAAGAGTTCAAATCGATGTTCCAGAAGAGCATACAGGTGCTGTGATGGAATCTATTGGTGCCCGTAAAGGTGAAATGCTTGATATGATTAACAACGGAACCGGTCAGGTTCGTTTGATCTTTAATGTTCCTGCACGCGGCTTAATTGGCTATACTACAGAGTTCTTAACAATGACTCGCGGTTATGGAATTATTAATCATACTTTCGATAGCTATCAGCCGATGGTACAAGGAAATGTTGGAGGCAGACACCAAGGTGTACTTGTTTCCATGGAATCTGGAAAAGCTTCTACCTATGGTATCATGCAAGTTGAAGACCGTGGCACGATTTTCGTTGAACCAGGAACAGAAATTTACGAAGGCATGATTGTTGGAGAGCACACTCGTGAAAATGACTTAACTGTCAATATTACGAAGATGAAACAAGCAACAAATGTTCGTTCTGCTAATAAAGACCAAACATCTGTCATTAAGAAACCACGAATCATGACATTAGAGGAATCATTAGAGTATTTAAATGATGACGAATATTGCGAAGTAACTCCTGAATCAATCCGTCTTCGAAAGAAGATTCTTGATAAAAACGAACGTGAAAAAATGGCGAAAAAGAAGAAATACGCTGAAATGAGTTAATTTAGGAGGTTTTTGTCGTGGATGTTGCAGAACGGCTCTCATTCTTTGCTGCACTCTATAAGGTAAGCGAACAACCCAAAGTCGGTATGTGGCTTTTATATTTAACAATTGTGGCATTATCAATTGTTGTTTATAAACTAGGTTTTGCCAAAAAGCTGCCGATTGGAAAATCAATTATCATTTACATCTTTTTATTTGTAGGGTGTACACTTCTTACTTTTTTGGGAATCTTTTTGCCTGTTGCCGAGGGTCTTGTTGTTGCGGCTTTGATCTTAATAATTTATAAAATCCGCTTACACCAATCAAAGAAGCAGCATACGGAAGCAAAATAACGGGGGAACAGGAAAATGAATTCCTTACAAGATGCACTTTATAATTGGCTTACGATTAAGATAGTCTGTGATGCTCGTCCCGATGATACAGCCGCTCAAGAAACGCTTGATCTTTTTGATGATATTTTATCCTCGCAGCATCATGTATCGAATATAGAAATCACTACCGACGATATGATGTATTATTTGTCTTATCAACAAAATGGGGAAAATAAAAAAACGCGGTATCCGCGTGAATTGATTGAAGTAATGCTCAATCAAATTAATCAAGAGCCAGAAAAGTATGAGAATTACCCAATAGAAGAATAAAAAAGAAGGCATATTCCGTAAAGGGATATGCCTTCTTTTTTCTTTGTCCAGCTACAGCGCCTAGGGGCTCGGGTCATAAGCCAATCGTCGAGAAGGTTAAAAAGCAACCTTCCCGCCGGCCCGTCTTATGCTTGTCGCCCCTAGGAAAAAATGAACTGCTTTTTTCCCTGATCAAGGCGCTTCCGCTTTTCTTTTACCAATCATCCTTCTCCGATTTTGCCCGATAAAACTTAAAATTACCCGTGTCTATTCTGGCATTTGTTTTCTCAGCAATTCTATCGCTGCAGCTTTTACACATATATGTATGGATAGGGCGATTTCGGAGCCGCTTTGCTGCTAATGACTCATCTTCAATCGCTTCAATTTTATCGCATATTACACATTTCACTCTCATTAAAGCACCTCTTAATTGATTTATCAAAATGGAATAATTTTATTATACTATACCAGTTCAATGGGCGTTACGTAAAATAAGTGTTTAAGTTGTTAAAAAAAAGGGATAGTAGTAATATGAGAATGTCTGTTTTAAAATAGATATTTGGAAATAATAAAGGGGTTGTAAAAATGGCAAATCAGGTAGAAGAAAGGTTGATAAAGCCTTTATATGATGAACTGCAAAAGGAAAGATTCGTTACATTAGCCACAATTGATCATGAAACTGGAGGCCCAAATGTTAGTGCAATTTCCTGGGTACTAGCGAAAGATGAAAGTACGCTTTACTTTGCAGTCGATAACCGTTCGAGAATTCTTGAGAATATTAAAAAAAATAACAAAGCCGTCATAAATTTAATTGCTAACGAATCTACATATTCAATTCAGGGAGAAGCATTCATTAAAGAAGAAAGACTTCCTGAAGTTCCGTTAAAATTGGCTTTGGTGAAGATAACTATTAAAGAAGTTAGAGATGTAATGTTTTACGGTTCAAAAATTGTATCAGAAGTACAATACGATAAAACATATGATAAAAATGCAGCAGAAAAATTAGACCGACAGGTTATGGAAGCAATGAAAAAAGCTTAGGAAATCCTAAGCTTTTTTTAAACTTCGTAAATGTCCCTTAAAAACTTCTAAAAGCAGCAAAGGTTTACGGAAAGAGCCTTATTTATAATGATTCGATTGGTCTTCCTGTTCCTTATTAAGCTTTTTTTCTTCGTCTGATGGCAGCTTTTTGTCCGGTTTTTCAGTAGCGTTTTTCGGACTTGGTGTAATTATGTCTCCTGGTATCTCTGGCATTAAGCGGCCTGCAACATCTGCCAGCTCCTCCATAATACCTCGAACAGGTCTTCCTTTATTTATATCTGCTTGTATTTCTTTTAAACGCTGGGTTGTATCAGCGTCAGCCACGACAACTGCATTTGCCCCATATGGGTCCTTTCTTAAGCTCTCAGCTACAGAATATTTAATGGAACCTACCTGTGAACGATCAATTTTTGCATTAACGTCAATTCCGACAATCGCATATTTACCCAAAACCACGGCTGTAGCATCATTAACATTTGGAATACTGGTTGCCAATTTGACTAACCGCTTGGATATTTGCTGCCCAGTTTTGCGATCAACATTTTCAATATAACTGTTTTTAACATTCACTAACGACTGATTTCCATTTTTAGAAATTTCTTTATTATTATCTGTATTACAGCCGCTAAGAAGTAAACAGATAGTAAATGACATCAAGAAATACTTCATTTTAACCCCACCTTCAAGAAAGTATTGTTAACATTTATTGTGCGGAACGTCTTCTATCTTTATTCCAATAAACATATATTTTACCAAAGTCCAATCTAGCAAAAGGTTTGTTTAATCCATATTTAACAAGCCTTACACCAAGTGAAGCGGAGGCGTCGCTTTGAGCAAAATATACGTGTTAGATACAAATGTCTTGCTGCAAGACCCGTATTCCATTTTCTCCTTTGAAGACAATGAAGTTGTTATTCCGGCAGTTGTTCTCGAAGAAGTGGACTCAAAGAAGAGGTACATGGATGAAGTCGGGAGAAATGCAAGACATGTATCAAGATTAATTGATGGTCTTCGGGCCTCAGGCAAGCTTCATGAAAAGATTCCACTCGAAAATGGGGGGTCAATCAGAATCGAGTTAAATCATCGCACCTTTCATGAGCTTCAAGACATTTTTATCGAAAAAACTAATGACAACCGCATACTTGCGGTAGCGAAAAATTTATACTTAGAAGAGCAAACAAAGGAAAATGGAAAACCGGTAATTCTTGTCAGTAAAGATGCACTTGTCAGAGTAAAAGCTGATGCAATTGGCTTAGATGCAGAGGATTTTTTAAATGACCGTGTTGTGGAAATCGATCATATATATACGGGTTTTTATGAGGTATTTATACCAATTGAGTTATTAGGCCGCTTTTATGAAAAAGGAGAATTAATTCTTTCAGAAATCGCGAATCATCCTTTTTATCCAAATCAGTTTCTCATTATGAAAGATTCCAATGGCAGTTCGGCTTCAGCAATAGGGATGGTAGATAAAACGAGTAAAAAAGTGAAGAAATTGGTGTTAAATCAAGAACATGTATGGGGAATTCATCCAAGGAATGTCCAGCAAACGATGGCAATTGAATTATTGCTGCGGAAGGATGTACCACTAGTCACCTTAATTGGTAAAGCAGGAACAGGGAAAACCCTGCTAGCCCTTGCCGCTGGATTGATGCAGACAGAGGACTTTCGGGAATATAAAAAGCTCTTGGTCGCGAGGCCAATCGTACCTGTTGGAAAGGATTTGGGCTTTTTACCGGGAGAAAAACAGGAAAAGCTGCGTCCGTGGATGCAGCCTATCTACGACAATTTAGAATATCTATTTAATACCAAAAAACCAGGTGAATTAGATGCTATTTTAGCTGGAATGGGCTCTATTGAGGTTGAGGCGTTAACATATATTCGCGGCAGAAGTTTACCAAAACAGTTTATTATCATCGACGAAGCGCAGAACCTAACAAAACATGAAGTTAAAACGATTTTAACTCGTGTAGGAGAGGGCAGTAAAATTGTATTAATGGGTGACCCGGAACAAATTGATCATCCATATCTTGATGCCTATAACAATGGTCTGACGTATGTCGTGGAACGGTTCAAAGACCAAGTCATTTCAGGCCATGTGAAACTATTAAAAGGGGAAAGGTCCGGTTTGGCAAGGCTTGCCGCGGATTTACTATAATTTAAATAATAAAACGGGCGCCATTAGGCACCCGTCTTATTATTTAAGCTTGAACCCTGTTACATTTTTAATAGGTTTTTCCTGATTAGAACCATTTCCCATATAAACATGAACAGGACCATCAAGGGATAATGGTTTACCATTATTAGAAAAGCCCAGTATTAACTCATAGGCCTCATCCAGGGGAAACTCATAATCCTTGTTGGAACATTGCACGACAAGAGTACTAGCATCATCGGTTGGTTCCGCATTTTTCAAAAATGGCTTAAAAGGAATTCCAAAGGTGCCATTCATAACTTTTACTTTTTCAAAGTTCTTCTCTGTCTTTAAAGTGGGCGGATAGATTGCTCCTTCAGTAATCTCACGATCCCAATGCTTTGAGACAGCCTTTGTATACTCCTCCATTGCATTTACATTCTCTTTTTCCTTCGAAAAATACGTGGTTAAATCAACGCGGCGGTCGTCGAAAATCCAGACACCTGGATCAAGAGTTATCGTATATTTCACTTTTCCTGTAATCATCATAATATTTTCCATTGTTTTACCCCCTAAAGTTCACAATAATAAGTATAGCTTTTTTTAAAAGGAATGTCATAATCTATGCAGTAAACCTTATTGTTCTTGCAATTTTTGATAGTAAAAGGTAAAATTTATAGATAAGTTGAATAATCGCTCTGAAATGGGGGGATGAATGTTGGCGTCTGAAATGATCGTGAATCACCAGGAAAAAGCCTTTGCTTTATTGCAGGCTGACGCTGAAAAAATTTTAAAGCTTATCAAAGTGCAAATGGACAATCTCACGGCTCCTCAATGTCCTCTTTATGAAGAGGTGTTGGATACGCAAATGTTTGGCCTTTCAAGAGAAATAGACTTTGCTGTTCGATTAGGCTTAATAGATGGTAAAGATGGAAAGGCGATATTAGATAAATTAGAAAGAGAATTATCCGCCTTGCATGATGCATCTTTAAGAAAATAAACTTCATTAACTCAAACAATGGAATGGAATTGTTTGGGTTTTTTGTTAATTAACTTATTCAGAATATTCCCTATTGAATGAATATCTTAACGGTAACATTTCCTCAAGTAATGAACAGCAGAATCCATTATAATAATACTTGTAAATTAATTTTGAAAATGAGGAAATAAAAAATGGTTAAAAAAATATTAAAATCCTATGATTATACATTAATAATTGCCATAATCCTATTATGTGGTTTTGGTCTGGTAATGATTTATAGTGCCAGTATGGCTTATGCTGTCCAAAGATATGAAGTAGCCAGCGATTTTTTCTATCAAAGACAAAAAATATTTTTGCTAGGTTTTACTTTGATCTTTATTATTTCAGCTATCATTCCATATAAAATGATGCAGTTTACTAAATGGTTTCAGGTCCCAATGGTATTTGCATCAATTATCACCTTGCTTGGTTTATTTGTTTTTGGACAAACAAAGAATAATGCGCAGAGCTGGTACCAAATAGGGACTTTTTTATTCCAACCCGCTGAGTTTGTAAAGCTGGCAGTGATTATTTATTTAGCATCTGTTTATGCAAAAAAACAAGACTATATTAATCAATTTAATAAGGGTGTCCTGCCTCCCTTGGTATATCTGTTTGTAGTATGTTTTCTTATTATTATTCAGCCAGACTTTGGTACGGCATTTATCATTGCCCTTATTGCAGCTACTATCATTTTATCCTCTGGGATGAATCCAAAAAGTATTGCTAAATTAGTAATATCGGCACTAATCATTCTTATCCCGGTAATTATAGTCTTATGGGCAACTGGAAAGTTATTTTCTGCGGAGCAAATGAGCCGTTTTCACGTTCTAAAAAATCCCTTTGATGATGCCGAGGATGCTGGTTTTCATTTGGTAAACTCATACATAGCCATTGGCTCTGGAGGGGTTAATGGACTTGGTTTAGGAAAAAGTATTCAAAAACTTGGCTACTTACCTGAATCACATACAGACTTTATTATGGCTATTATTGCAGAAGAACTAGGGATTTGGGGTGTGGGCTTCGTCATTCTTTTATTGGCTTATGTTGTATTAAGAGGAATTTATATTGGTGTACAGTGTAAAGACCCATTTGGAAGTCTGCTTGCAATTGGGATATCAAGTATGATTGGAATCCAAAGCTTTATCAATTTAGCTGGTGTATCGGGAATTATTCCACTAACTGGTGTACCGCTGCCATATATTAGCTATGGAGGTTCATCCCTTTTAATGCTTGCTGCTGCAACTGGAATTCTTGTTAATGTTTCGATGTTTGTCAAATATGAAAAAAAATATAAAAACAATCAGGAACATACTGAAAAAAAACAACAGATTCGTGATGGAAATGTTTTTTATCTTTAATCAAAACGCGGGGGCCTTTTAAGATCCTCGCGTTTTTGAAAATACATAGAATTTGAGGTGCTACTAGTGACAAGACAAATCAATAAAGTGTTGGTTGCCAACAGGGGAGAAATAGCGATTAGGGTTTTTCGCGCCTGCACAGAACTGAATATTCGGACTGTTGCGATTTATTCCAAGGAAGATTCTGGAGCCTATCATCGTTATAAGGCAGATGAAGCTTATTTAGTTGGGGAAGGCAAAAAACCAATTGACGCCTATTTGGATATTAATGGAATTATTGCTATTGCTAAAAAAAGCGGAGCCAATGCCATACATCCGGGATATGGATTTTTGTCTGAAAATATTCATTTTGCCAAACGATGTGAAGAAGAAGGGATAATTTTTATTGGTCCGACCTCGAAACACCTTGATATGTTTGGAGATAAGGTAAAAGCAAGACAGCAGGCTGAGTTAGCGGATATTCCCGTTATTCCTGGAAGTGATGGTCCTGTAAATAATCTAGCCGAAGTAGAGGATTTTACAGAGGCGCATGGATACCCGATCATTATTAAAGCTTCACTGGGCGGTGGGGGCCGTGGGATGAGAATCGTCAGAAGCCGTGAAGAGGTTAAGGAAGCATTTAACCGTGCGAAGTCTGAAGCTAAAGCGGCATTTGGGAATGACGAAGTGTATGTGGAAAAGCTTATTGAAAAGCCAAAGCATATTGAAGTGCAAATCATCGGTGACAAGAAGGGGAATATAGTCCATCTGTTTGACAGGGATTGCTCTGTACAAAGGCGGCACCAAAAAGTAGTCGAGGTTGCTCCAAGTGTCTCTATTTCTAATGAATTGCGGGGCAGGATATGCGATGCAGCAGTAAAATTAATGAAAAATGTATCCTACCTAAATGCTGGTACTGTTGAATTTCTTGTCGCTGGAAATGACTTTTATTTTATCGAGGTAAACCCGCGGGTACAAGTTGAACATACCGTAACGGAAATGGTAACAGGAATTGATATCGTACAAACGCAGGTTTTAGTTTCTGAGGGCCATGACCTTCATGGTCCGATTATTGGGATTCCTGAGCAGGATAAAATCCAGCTGAATGGGTTCGCCATTCAGTCACGTGTTACCACAGAAGATCCCCTTAATAATTTTATGCCAGATACAGGAAGAATCATGGCTTATCGCTCTGGCGGAGGATTTGGCGTAAGGCTTGATGCTGGAAATGGTTTTCAAGGTGCGGTGATTACACCATATTATGATTCTTTGCTTGTTAAGCTCTCAACATGGGCATTATCTTTTGAACAAGCTGCTTCCAAAATGGTTCGAAATTTACAGGAATTTAGAATAAGAGGAATTAAAACAAATATTCCTTTTTTAGAAAATGTAGTTAAACATGAGAAGTTTAGAAATGGAGAATATGATACGTCTTTTATTGACACGACCCCTGAGCTGTTTATGTTCCCTGTACGGAAAGACCGTGGAACCAAGATGCTTAGCTATATTGGAACAGTTACCGTAAATGGCTTTCCTGGCATTGAAAAAAAGAAAAGACCTGTATTTTCAAAGCCAAGAATTCCAGCTTTACCATATGACCTGCCATACCAAGAGGGAACAAAGCAAATATTAGATAAATATGGTGCTGAGGGACTGATTGATTGGGTTAAAAGTCAAAAGCAAGTTTTATTAACTGATACGACATTCAGGGACGCTCATCAGTCCTTATTAGCGACTCGTATGAGGACAACAGATATTGTTCACATTGCCGAACCTGCAGCAAAACTTTTACCAGAGTTATTTTCTTTTGAAATGTGGGGTGGTGCCACATTTGATGTGGCCTATCGTTTCTTAAAAGAGGATCCTTGGAATCGTTTATTAACATTACGTGAAAAAATTCCAAATGTTTTGTTTCAGATGTTGATACGGGGTGCGAATGCCGTCGGATATAAAAACTACCCTGACAATCTAATTAAAGAGTTTGTTCAGCAATCGGCCTCTGCCGGAATTGATGTGTTTCGAATTTTCGACAGCTTAAACTGGGTTAAAGGAATGGAGACGGCCATAGATGCCGTTAGACAAACAGGAAAAATTGCAGAGGCATCCATTTGTTACACCGGTGATATTTTAGACCCAACAAGAACCAAATATAATATGGCCTATTATAAATCATTGGCTAAAGAACTTGAGAAACAAGGGGCTCATATTTTAGGAATAAAGGATATGGCAGGCTTATTGAAGCCGGAAGCAGCCTATAGGCTAGTATCCGAATTAAAAGAAGCGGTTGATATTCCAATCCATCTCCACACACATGATACCAGTGGAAATGGAATTTTCACTTATGCACGTGCCATAGATGGTGGTGTAGATATCGTGGATACGGCTCTAAGTACAATGGCGGGCTTAACCTCCCAGCCAAGTGCTAATTCTTTACATTACGCTCTTGAAGGATCAAACAGGAAACCGGCCGTTAATATCGCTTCACTTGAAAAGTTATCCTATTACTGGGAGGATGTCCGCAAGTATTATCAGGATTTTGAAAGTGGCATTTTATCACCTCATTCCGAGGTTTATCAGCATGAGATGCCTGGGGGACAATACAGTAATCTTCAGCAGCAGGCTAAAGCAGTCGGGCTGGGAGAACAGTGGGATGAAGTTAAAGATATGTATTCCCGTGTAAATAAGATGTTTGGAGACATTGTTAAGGTTACCCCTTCCTCAAAGGTAGTCGGCGATATGGCATTATTTATGGTGCAAAATGAGCTGTCAGAGGAGGATGTGTTACAAAAGGGACAGTCACTTGATTTTCCTGATTCTGTGATTGAATTATTTGAAGGATATCTTGGACAGCCTCATGGAGGTTTTCCTGAAGAACTGCAAAAAGTGATTTTAAAAGGAAAAAAACCATTGGAGGTAAGACCGGGAGAGCTGCTAGAATCCATTGATTTTGAACAGCTAAAGAAAGAGTTATATCAAGAACTCGGCAGACAGGTTACTACCTTTGAAATTATCTCCTATGCACTGTATCCAAAGGTATTCCTGGAATATATCAAGACGGTTGAACAATTCGGAGATATTTCAGTACTCGACACCCCAACATTTTTATATGGAATGCGATTGGGTGAAGAAATAGAAGTAGAGATCGAAACAGGAAAAACACTGATTGTAAAGCTTGTCTCCATAGGTCAGGCCCAAGCTGATGGAACAAGAATTGTGTATTTTGAATTAAATGGACAGTCTCGTGAAGTGGTTATTAAAGATGAAAGTATTAAAGCGACGGTATTATCCAGGTTAAAAGCTGATCCAAAAAATGAACTCCATCTTTCGGCCTCGATGCCAGGAACAGTAATAAAGGTACTGGTAGAGAAAGGGGAAAGGGTAGAACGCGGAGATCATTTAATGATTACGGAAGCGATGAAAATGGAAACTACCGTTCAAGCACCATTTACAGGGATAATTAAGGACATTTATGTAGTAAATGGAGATGCTATTCAGACGGGGGATTTATTGCTTGAATTAAATAAGGATTAAAAAAAGAGCTGCCGAAAAGATTTCGGCAGCTCTTTTTAGTGATTCCTTTTTGTCCTCGAATATAAAAGGATAAAGTAACTTAAAACACCAAACAGGCATGTTATAAAGAAGGCATGCAGCAGAGCGATATATAGATTTAAGCTGGTAAAAATAATCAAAGCTCCTGCAATCACTTGTAAGCAGACAAGGATGAAGGCAATAATCCAGCCCCAATATAGAACTTTTTGGTTCTTATAATGGCGAACGGCTAAAAGAGTAATGTAGGCAATCCAGATAAAAATGATTCCTGCCGCAGCCCTATGTCCCATTTGCACCCATTCGTACATATTACTCGGAAGGGCAGGCGCGTCATTCAGGCACAATGGCCAATCCCGGCAAACAAGGCTTGATTTTGTATGGCGCACAAGAGCTCCGGAATAAATGACCAAATAACTATAAATAGATACGGCTACAATATGGAATCTCATTCGCTTATCGATAACCAGTTTTTCTGCTTCAAATTTTTTATCAACCTCAAAAATAAGCAAGGTTAACAAAAACACAGATGCGAACGAAATGAGGGAAATCCCAAAATGCAAAGCAAGCACAAAATCAGATTGGCCCCATTTCACAGCGGCAGCGCCAATTAAGCCCTGCAGAAGTAAAAAAAAGAAGGAAAGTAAAGAAAGAAATTTTGTTTCCCTTATATGACCAATTTCCTTCCAGGACCAAATGGATAGAACTAACACCATGATTCCACCTACACCTGAGACAAGCCTATGGGCGAGTTCAATGATTAATTTGGGAGATACTTCTAAGGGTAGAAACTTCCCATGACATAAAGGCCAAGTATGGCCGCATCCCATTCCAGAACCAGTTTTTGTAACTAAAGCCCCTCCAATTAATATAAAGATCATTACGATTGTAGTGGCTACAGCCAACCACTTCAAAGAGCGTTGCAAAAAATTCACCTCTTAAAAAGTTCAATCATTTGTCAAAGAATTTCCTTGACAGTATAATGAATGAAAAAAGTAGAAAGATTAAAAGTACCTATCCCATCATAACGAATAAACAGGAAAAAGAACAGAATTTCAGTCAAGATTTTTAAGGTAAATTTTTTAGTCAAAATATCCTAATAAATAATTTTTATTTTACACTATTATTATAGTGAAAAACGTTGAATCTCTATTTGGAGTCTGTTAGAACTATTATGGAGGATTGGAAAATACATATTTTTTTAACTAGATTTTAAAAAATGCAGTATAATAAGCAGTGAATAGTCATTGACACAAATTAGTCAAAAATTATTCAAAAAAAGTTCACAAAAATATCGCAAAGTGTGATTTAATATACAGAGAAAGTGTTGTTAAAAGCATGGAAATTTATGGGAATAGAAAAAATAAAAGTAGTCTTGATACACTTCTGTTAGTGAATATTGGTTATTAAGGATTAGGAGGAAAAAATATGTCCAACCCAAAGGCTTATGGAGATGCCACCCTTGAGAATGGTACTTCAAGCCTTCATGCTGATATAGAAAAAACTTCTGTTTGGAAAGATTTTATGGCACTAATAAAAATTGGAATTGTGAATTCTAATCTTATTACCACTTTTTCGGGTTTATGGCTCGCACTGCATTTTTCAGGCCAAAGCTTTTTAAATAACCTTGATATTGTATTTTATACAGTAGCAGGTTCCTCACTCATTATTGCTGGTTCATGTGCAATTAATAATTACGTGGATCGGGATATTGATCATTTGATGGATAGAACAAAGGCTAGACCTACAGTAACAGGGAAGGTACTTCCGGTAAAAGTTCTTGGTTTGGGTATTTTACTTATTGGACTGGGAACACTGTTTTTATTCTTTACTACCTGGACTGCAACAGTAATTGGACTGCTTGGAGTTTTTAGTTATGTTTGCCTCTATACACTGTGGTCAAAACGCCAATTGGTATCGAACACAATAATCGGGAGTATTTCAGGAGCAGTTCCGCCATTAATTGGCTGGGCTGCAGTAGATGGAAATCTTGATCCGATGGCATGGGCCCTATTTGTGCTTATGTTTGTTTGGCAGCCTCCTCACTTTTATGCTCTTGCAATGAGAAGGGTTGAGGAGTACAGGGCAGCCGGAATTCCAATGCTTCCTGTGGTTAAAGGATTTAAAACCACAAAAATTCATATTTTAATCTGGGTGGCGCTTCTGTTGCCAATCCCAATTTTTCTAACTAAGTTAGGAATCCCATTTCTAATTCTCGCTACCATATTAAATATTGGATGGCTGGTGTTAGGGATTTATGGATATAGGATCAAAGATGACATAAAGTGGGCAAAACTAATGTTTGTTTATTCATTGCAATACTTAACTATTATTTTTGTAGCGATGGTTTTAGTTACATTAATTTAGTTTTGCTAAACGATTCTTTCCTGTTAACAATAGTACTTTTTATTAAATAGGGAAGAATCATCCTACATACTTCTTTGGTCAAAAAAAACTTAAGAATTTATAAGCGAAAGAGGGGTTTGATTAAGCTATGAAAAGGCTTGCAAAGTGGCGTTTTATATCGTTATTTGCGATTTTAGCGCTTGTACTCTCCGGATGTGGTGAACCGTACCTTTCTACGTTGAATCCTGCCGGTGAAGTTGCAGACACGCAATATGATTTAATGAAGCTTAGTACATTGATAATGGTTGGGGTAATCATTGTAGTAATGGTTATTTTCGTTTTGGTGTTTATCCGTTTTAGAAGAAAAGACGATACAATTCCAAAACAAGTTGAAGGCAGCCATAAATTAGAAATTATTTGGACAGTTATTCCGATTCTTTTACTTTTAGTTCTCGCTGTTCCAACTGTGGCAGCAACATTTAAGCTTGCAGATGTATCACCGATGGACAAGAAGAATTCTAAGGCACTCGTGGTTAACGTCCGTGCCCATTTATACTGGTGGGATTTTGAATACCCAGGACAGAAAATTGTAACAAGTAATGAACTTGTTGTTCCTACTAATGAAAAAGTATATTTCAACTTAAAGTCAGCAGATGTTAAACACGCATTTTGGATTCCAGCTGTTGGCGGTAAGATGGATGTCAATACTGAAAACGTCAATAGATTCTGGCTTGAGTTTGATGATAAAAAAGCAAACGATGCAGGCAACCTTTTCTATGGTAAATGTGCGGAGCTTTGCGGTCCATCCCATGCTTTGATGGACTTTAAAGTAAAAGCAATTAGCAAGGATAAGTTCGATGCTTGGGTAACGGCAATGCAAGATGTAAAAGAACCGTTAAAAGCGTCAACTGCAGCAGCTTCAGAAGGACAACAAATTTTTAATAAGAGCTGTATCGGCTGTCACGCCGTTACACCTGCTAACAAAATGCCTGATACTGCACGAATCGCACCTAACCTATCCAATTTTGGTGACCGTTCTCGCGTAGCAGGTATTCTGGAACATAATAAAGAAAATGTGAAAAAGTGGATTAAAAATCCTGAAACGTATAAGCCAGGTAACTTGATGACTGGTAAATATGGTAACCTGTCCGACGATCAAATTGATGCATTAGCAGATTATTTAATGGGATTAAAGGTTCAGGAATAAAAGGGGAATTGGTTGAAAGGGAGGTAAAATTGTGAGTACCTATGCTCAAAAAAAGGGTTTTGGCGCAACTTTATGGGATTTTTTAACAACAGTTGACCATAAAAAAATTGCCATCCTATATCTTATTGCAGGTGGATTATTCTTCTTAGTTGGCGGACTTGAGGCAGTATTTATCCGCATCCAGCTTGCAGTGCCTAATAATGATTTTGTAAGTGCAGGATTATTCAATGAAATTATAACTATGCACGGAACTACTATGATTTTCCTTGCAGCAATGCCGCTGATTTTTGCCTTTATGAATGCGGTAATGCCATTGCAAATAGGAGCACGTGACGTAGCGTTTCCATTTGTGAATGCTGTGAGCTTTTGGTTATTCTTCTTTGGAGGAGTGTTCCTAAACCTTTCATGGTTTTTAGGCGGCGCACCTGATGCAGGATGGACTTCATATGCATCACTTGCCATTGCCTCAAAGGGACATGGTGTTGACTTCTATATTTTAGGATTGCAGATATCAGGTTTTGGGACGCTGATGGGTGGTATTAACTTCCTTGTTACAATCATCAATATGCGTGCACCTGGTATGACGTATATGAGGATGCCTTTGTTCACATGGTCAACATTTGTAACCTCAGCATTAATTTTATTTGCTTTCCCGCCATTAACAGTTGGCCTTGTGTTAATGATGTTTGACCGTATGTTTGGAGCTCATTTCTTTGAAGCTGCAATGGGCGGTAACACAATTATTTGGGAACATCTTTTCTGGATTTTCGGACATCCTGAAGTTTATATCTTAATACTTCCAGCGTTCGGTATTTTCTCGGAAATCTTCTCGATGTTTTCAAGAAAGCGATTATTCGGTTATTCCTCAATGGTGTTTGCAACCGTGTTAATCGGTTTCTTAGGCTTCATGGTATGGGCACACCATATGTTCACAACAGGTTTAGGACCAGTTGCCAATGCCATCTTCGCTGTAGCAACAATGGCAATTGGTGTACCGACTGGTATTAAGATTTTTAACTGGCTGTTTACGATGTGGGGAGGCAGTGTGAAATTCACGACTCCAATGCACTACGCATTTGCCTTTATTCCAACATTTGTGGCTGGTGGGGTAACAGGAGTAATGCTTGCAGCTGCAGCAGCAGACTATCAATATCATGATACTTATTTTGTTGTCGCCCACTTCCACTACGTTATTGTCGGTGGTGTAGTGTTTGCATTACTGGCTGGTACACACCTGTATTGGCCAAAAATGTTCGGTACAATGTTGAATGAAACATTAGGTAAAATCACCTTCTGGACTTTCTTCATTGGATTCCATATGACATTCTTTATCCAGCACTTCTTAGGCCTATGGGGTATGCCGCGCCGTGTATTCACATACCTTCCAGGTCAAGGTTTTGAGACAGCCAACGCGGTTAGCTCATTTGGAGCAGCATTTATGTCTGTTGGTGTCATTGTTATGTTAATCAATATCATCGTGACTTCAGTTAAAAATGTTAAAGTTGGAAATGATCCATGGGGAGACGGAAGAACATTGGAATGGGCGATTCCATCACCTCCGCCATTCTATAACTTTAAGCAGCTGCCACTTGTTCGTGGCTTAGATGCATACTGGATTGAAAAAATGGAAGGTAAAAAGGGTATGACACCTGCTGAACCGCTTGGTGATATCCATATGCCTAATTCATCATTTTTACCGTTTATTATGTCTTTAGGATTATTCATTGCCGCATTTGGTGCAATGTATCATGTTGATAAGGTATCTTGGGCATTGCCAGTAATGATTTTAGGCTTACTTATTACTTTCGGTGCAATGTTCACGCGTTCAGTCAAAGATGACCATGGTTTCCATATTCACAAAGAAGAGCTTATGGACGATGATGATAAGGGGGTTAAGGCATAATGCACGCTGAAGAAAAATTTACTTATGAAACATGGCCTGCTGCGCCGGAAAAATCAACCCTTGAAGCAAAAAATAAATTTTTAGGTTTTTGGTTCTTCTTAGGTGGAGAGACAGTTCTTTTTGCCTCACTCTTTGCAACTTATCTTGCATTGAAGGATAAAGTACCGAATACTAACATGCCTTTAGCAAAAGATTTATTTGAATTGCCGCTAACATTTGTGGCCACTATGCTTTTATTAACAAGTTCATTAACAAGTGTTTACGCAATGTATCACATGAAGAACTTTGCTTTTAGCAAAATGATGGTTTGGCTTGGAATTACGGCTTTATTAGGTGCCGGATTCCTAGGCCTAGAGGTTTATGAGTTTAGCCATTATGTTCATGAAGGCCATAAATTCACAAGCAGTGCGTTTGGATCTGCCTTCTATACATTAGTTGGCTTTCACGGAGGACACGTAGCATTTGGTTTGTTATGGTGTATAACCCTCATGCTGCGCAATGCAAAACGCGGTTTAAACCTTTACAATGCACCAAAGTTCTATGTATTTAGTTTATACTGGCACTTTATCGACGTTGTTTGGGTCTTTATCTTTACCGTAGTATATTTAATGGGAATGGTGGGATAAAAAGATGGCAAATCCACAATTAAATTCTGGTAATCCACGAGTTGACATTGAATATCGACGCCGAAAAAATGCGGAAGAGATGAGATATCAAGTAGTTTCATTTGCGCTAATGATCTTCTTGACTTTAATTGCATTTGCGGCTGTAGCTATTAAAGGATTTACTTCTTGGTTTACAGTTCCATTTATTATCCTTTTAGCTGTTGTTCAAGTGATTTTTCAGCTTTACTATTTCATGCATATGAGCCATAAAGGCCATGAAGCTCCATCGCTTTTCCTTTATTCTGGTGTTTTAGTTGGAGCGATAGCTATATTAGCTTTTTCAACGATTATTTGGTGGTAAATAAACAAAAAAGAAAATCGGCTTTAGCCGATTTTCTTTTTTAAAACTGGAAAATTTCATTGCTTTGCTTCTCGATTAGCCCAAGGGTATAATAGAGCTGTGCTATTTTTAATTTATACTGAGGTGATTTGCGGTGCTTTCTTTAGACATATTTGGTTTTAAAGCACTTTGGAGCCCTTATTTTTTAGTAATATTGGCTTTTTTAACGGCGGGATATTTTATCCTGACTACTAAATTTAGGAGTTTATTTCCTGGAAGTGAACCTTTAACAAAGAAACAAGGTTTATTATTTTTTGCATCGATGGTTCTTCTCTACGCCATCAAGGGATCTCCTATTGATTTACTTGCCCACCTTATGTTTTGGGTGCACATGATTCAAATGGCTGCCCTAGTATTAATCGTTCCGCCTATTTTTATCTATGGAATACCTACATGGGTTTGGAAAAAGCTTTTTAGTGTTAGTGTAATCAACTCTTTGTTTAAGATTTTTACAAAGCCCCTAATTGCTTTAATTTTATTTAATGGACTCTTTTCGTTTTACCATGTTCCGATTATTTTTGATCACGTGATGCAGAATATTTGGCTGCATGCGGGTTATTCTATCCTTTTGTTTGTTGTTGCCATTTTTATGTGGTGGCCATTAATAAACCAAATGCCAGATCATCAAACCTTAAGCGGTTTGAAGAAGGTCGGCTATATATTTGCGGATGGTATTCTATTAACCCCTGCATGTGCGCTTATTATTTTTGCTGATACACCTATCTATGCCACTTATTCTGATCCGCATGTTTGGGGACAGGTCATGAGCTTATGTGTTGGGACCGCCAACTTTGACAGTTTAAATTTAAGCGGCCCTGAGCTGTTTAGTTCAATGTCATTAATTCATGATCAGCAGCTTGGCGGTGTACTAATGAAAGTCATCCAAGAAATTATTTATGGTTTAATGCTTGGACATGTTTTCTTTGAATGGTATCGAAAAGACCAAGCTGAATCTGACAGGGAATTGAAGCAATCGTTAAATCCATCGCTGATTAAATAATCTCCCAAACGCTTGGGAGATTTTTTTATGGTAGGCTGTGTTATGGAACTTTGTTAATTTGCGCGAGACTCATCGAAAATGCTATCGCATTTCCTACGTGCATGGGCGGATTCGAGGATGAAATTCAATGTCCTGCGGGATTACGGGACAGGGGAAGCCTGCAGGCGCTTTAGCGCCGAGGAGGCTGCCGGGACGCCCGCGGATAGCGAAGCCGCCTGGAGAAAATCAACAGGCCGGTTTAACACAGCCCCATAAACATGGGTCAATAATGGATTTAGATTGAAAACAAGGGGAAAATACACTACTATTATTATAGAAAAATGTAAGAAGAGAGGACTTATTAATGAATTCCTTACCGATTTTACCAACAATAAGTACAACTTTTATTGTTTTAAGCGGGATTACGGTTGCTATCGGCTGGTGGCAAATAAAGCAAAAAAAAATAGAGGCACACAAAAAGACAATGTTCATGGCAAGCTTGTTTGCCCTAATTTTCTTTATTATTTATGCTTCTAGAACGATTTTTATAGGAAATACTTCATTTGGCGGACCAGATAATATTAAAATATATTATACCGTTTTTTTAGTATTTCATATCACATTAGCCACCATTGGTGCAGTATTAGGTGTAATTTCTTTAATATCAGGTTATAAAAATAATCTTGTTCTTCATCGCAGGCTAGGCCCCATTACAAGTATTGTTTGGTTCTTTACTTCGATTACGGGTGTAGCAGTTTACTTGTTACTTTACGTATTTTACCGTGGTGGAGAAACCACTTCCATGATAAAAGCAATTCTTGGGTTTTAAAAAGGCATATTTTCGCAACGATTGTGGTTTCTCGTATAAGTTCATTAACCCGTAAATTAAATGCTTCTTGGCATCTTTTCGTAATCTTTAATAAGTCCCATAAGCAACATAGTTACGAAAAGAGCCTTAAATAAAGAAAGACGCGTGATTATGTTCACGCGTCTTGTCTTTTTTACTCAGCAAATTTACTAACTTCATTCTTTACTTCATCAAGAATTTTTTTGCACTGGCTAACAAGAGAAGCTGGGAAGTTTTCACCCTCGCCATATTCTACCCCATGAGGATAATAATGCTTTCCTAATAGTGGTGTCATTAATTGAATTGTTGCTTTAAAAGTATCGACATCACCTTCAACCGCATAGCCTTGAACACGAAGGTAAAAGACGCCTTCCTTCATTTCAAACTTGCGGTCATATGTAACACGGTCGTAGTCCCATTGACCAGCACGAATTAAACCGTGATTATGCATTACTTCATCCAAACGGTTAATTTCAGCTTTAAGTTTTTCAATTCCAATGTTCTCAAATCTCACAATTAATCCCTCCTAAAAAACAATGCCATGCCCCTATAGATTCAGTATTGGTATTATAGCAAGTTTAATTCATTTTTAATAATAGAGGAAAATGCGATAACATGCAATGGATACATTCAACGAATAAATCATTCTCTATTGGACAACCTAGATTATGTTCCGAGCAAAATAACATGGGGGCGAGAAAATGGAAACAATCCGTGATATTATGACAGATGAAATTGAATGCTGTACCTTATTAGATAACATCTTTGAAGTTGCGGTAAAAATGAAAGAACTTAATGTTGGTGCCATCCCAATTGTAGATCAAGATAAACTTGTCGGAATGATAACAGATCGGGATATTGTAATTCGGGGAGTAGCAGAAAAGCACCCGGGTTCAACAAAAGTGGAAGATATCATGAGCGATAAGCTTATCACTGTATCCCCGGACACCTCCAGCAATGATGCGGCTAAGTTAATGGCGGAGAATCAAATACGCCGGCTTCCAGTGGTTGAGGATGGAAAACTAGTCGGAATTGTTTCACTAGGGGATTTTGCTATTCATGCATTAACAGATGATCAAGCGAAGGAAGCCCTAACTCAAATTTCTGAGCAAAACTATAACGGGGTACAGCATTAAAAATATTATTTTCAAAAATAGAAAATCGATGATAAAACAGGTACAAAAGTACCTGTTTTATTTATTTAAAGGTTTATTTATCAGACATTTTTGATAATAACTATTACTTAACATGTTATTGATGATATAATTATTTTATCAATACATATAATGATAGAAAAAGTAATAGAGAGGGTGAAAGCCTCTGAAAGCATTGTTAAGGATTTTAGTACTGTCAGCAGTGTTCTTAACAATTGGATTCTATGCCAGTATTAATGATAAACCTAAAGATAAGGTTCTGATAAAAGAAGATCATACTTCTGAAATGAAACAATCGGGGTTACAAGAAAATCCTGATACTAAGCCAAGTAATAAAACCGCTTCTGAAATGCCTAAACAAGGATTAGCATTATTAATTGGCAAGGATATTACTTCCCTTGAAAATGAATTAGGGAAACCAGCTCGAATTGATGAAACACTATATGGCTATCAATGGTATATTTATAACCAGGATTATAAACGGTATTTACAAATAGGTGTAGAAAATCAGCAAGTTGTGACCATCTATGCCATAGGTGAAAATCTGGATGTCGCTCCTTTTGAGATTGGCCAGCCAGTAGAGGAAATATTTAATACACAATTTATTGATACAAATATTAATATCGAATTAAATGGAAATTCATACCGTTTTGAATTGAATGATACAGATTTAAATCTTAGACCCATTGTTCAGCTAGGGAATGTCTATGTGCAATTATATATTGATAAATTTACAGGAAATCTCTCAAGTGTAAGATTTCTAAATGCGGACACGCTGATTAAGCAGCGTCCTTATGAACTTGTATACAGCGGGCAATTAATCGAACCTCCCCCCCCTGATGAAACCAAGTGGAAAGAGATCGAACGCGCAAATGAACAAGAGATCTTTGATCTTACCAATGTATTGCGCATTAGACACAAATTAAAGCCTTTAAAATGGGATACTCCCACCGCAGAGGTGGCTTTTGGGCATAGTAAGGATATGTCGGATAACAATGATTTTTCCCATACATCCAAGAAATTCGGCGACCTTTCAAATCGGCTTAAAACAGCAAAAGTTGCCTACCAATCGGCTGGAGAAAACATTGCTGCTAATTATACAGATGGACCTGCAGTCGTGGAAGGCTGGCTGAATAGTAAGGGACATCGTGATTCATTATTAAATAAAGACTACACACATCTTGGAGTAGGTGTTTATAAGAAATACTATACCCAAAACTTTATTCAAAAGGCTGAACAATAAAATACCAAAAAAAGTGACAATCACTTGTCACCTCAGATTGTCGAGAAAGGGTAATTTTCTCGGCAATTTTTTATTTTTAAATAACCAAATTTTTATGCCCTGCTAACAGGCCTGTTGATTTCCGTTCCGGGCACTCGCTTTCCGCGGGGAGGTCCTGGAGCCTACTCGGCGCTTTGGCGCCTGCGGGGTCTCCAGTGACCTCTATATCCCGCAGGAGTTGAGTGCCCTCCTCTCCAATCAACAGGCGTGGATTAAGCATGGTATTGCAACACATTTTTCTAACATGGATAAATTCGTTGCAATCTTTTTTATTTTTTGGCAATGAAAAGTGGTGATTGCCTCTTGGATTTGAGAATGATTGACAAAGTCGATCCTTAAAACAGGAGAACGGTTTATAAAAGGGTTTTTAATACCCGATCCCATCATGAAAACGAGAGAAAGTCCTTCCATAATGCGGAAGTATGAAAAACGGGAAGAAATCAACAACTAAGTTTTACAAAGTTTATTATTTAAATAGGTAAAATGAAGGCTTTTATTTATAAACACTCAGTTGATTGGAGCGGAAGGCGCGAAGACTCCTGCGGGAGTACGGGGCAGGGGAGACCCCGCAGGAGCGAAGCGACGAGGAGGCTCGCCGGCACGCCCGCGGAAAGCGAAGCGCCTGGAGCGCAAACCAACTGACAAGTTTAAGAACCTATTACACCATAACTATTTACGCGGTGTATCATTAAAGAAACAAATGAAAAAAGGCTATCGAAAGTTTTTTCAATAGCCAAAGGTCACGATCGGTTGTCACCTTTCTTCATGTTTTCTCAAACTGACTAAATAAAAATTTAGTCCCGTCCCATTTTCCAAATACCCGAATCTTTTCTCCTATTTGAAAAGATTCCGTGTTAACATTTTCTGTAATGGGAGTTATTTTTTTTGCCATAATTAATTTTGCATCCGTTTGGATTTGAAGAATCTGTACAAAAATGTATCTGTGGTAATAAAAGCGCTGTTTCTCCTCAACAATACTTTTAATTTCCCCCGTTAAAACCGCTTCTGGATGGACATGGCTCATGGAAAGCCACTTTTTGTCATACTCTTTCCTTTCTTTCTGTGTAAGCCAAAAAAAATAAAGGCAAATAATTGGAATGAGAATGGCGGTAACCATCTTAAATCAATCTCCCCGCACAATTATTTTTTTATGATAAAAAAAGTACCTGTTGCATGGGCAATTTTTTTTCCATCACTGCGGTAAGCTTCTCCTGAAACCACCATTGTTTTTGTTCCTTGATGAACCATTTCGGCTCTGCAGCGGAGCTGTTCCCCGGCACCTGGAGCAATATAATGGATGTTAAGCTGATTGGTCACAGCACCATATCCTTCTGGGAGAAGATTATTTGCCAGTGTCCCCATCGCAGTGTCTATTACAGTGGCAGTTATTCCGCCATGAACAATCCCCAAGTTATTATCAAGTGTGGAATTAAGTGGAATGATTATTTCACAAGAATGATTGTCTATTTTCTTTTCCATATGGAGAATCCCATCCAGATAGATATTGTTATTACGATTAATCTTCCGTTGAACTCCTTCCATTAGGAAAGACAAGGCTTTTAAATCTTCCTCTGATCCCGTTTCGATGCAGTTTTCTAAAAGTTGACGCAGTTCATCTTTCATATTTGTTACCTCTTTCCAATCTTTTTCTTAAGTCATATTACCATTTACAAGAATATTAATAAATATTTTCACCTTGATAAGAGGTATCACATTTTAAATTATTTTTCATATTGTATTATTGGCGATGATTATGGGCAGAGGTGAGAAATATGACGCAAAAAAATTTGCACCCATCCGTATTAAAATTTAAAGAATTTGTTAAAAACAATCCAAATCTCATTCAAGAGGTAAGGAATGGGAAAGCAACCTGGCAGGAGTTATATGAAGACTGGTACCTATTGGGGGAAGATGATAAACGCTGGGAAACACTTGGAATAGAAAAAAGTCCAGAACCGGAAGAAAGTACGGAGTCTAAGGGAGATTGGATGTCCAGTGTGATCGGTATGGTGAAGAAAATGGATCCCAATCAAATGCAAAATCACATTAATAACCTCAGTCAGGCACTCGGTGCAATACAAGGAGTAATTTCGCAATTCCAGGGGAATGGTCCTGCAGGCGGTTCAGCAAAGCCGTCAGAAGGACCTAAACATCCATTTCAATTTAGAAAAGATTAGAGGAAGTGTCGATAAGTATGCGTAAAGATGTTCTTGAATATTTAGAAAGTCAAAAGGATTTAAAACAGTTTGTTAGAGAGCAGCCGCTATGGTACCGAAAGCTGTCAAGAAATCCATATGACCTTCGGTCTCTTGAGGTGGCGTCATTACATTATTATAGAAAGACGATACCTGACCAGGTTGAAAAGTTTTCAAATAATGTACAAATGGCTTCCATGATGTATAGCATGTTTCAGGCAATGAAAAATCAAAACTAACAAAGGCCACATGCAAAAAGGTGTGGCTTTTTTTATTTTCTACTTAAAGACTAAAAAATGATAAGGAGGCGAAAAATACAGGAATAGAAGGAGTGATAGGCGTTGAAAAAATTTATTCCATTGGGTCTTTTAATGTTGTTGGGCATATTTATATTAGGGTTTAATAAACAAGAATTTCCTTCCCTTTATGTCAAGCACCATACAAAAGGAAATGAAGTTATGGTCGAATGTATCTTAACAGGGATTAGTTTTCGAGAATCAGAAGATAACAAGCACAAAGTAGGCAAAATGGTGGTTTGGGTCGATGGAAAAAGGAATTTAGAAATCGCCTCTGCAGCTTTTATCATAAAAAATCTTTCTCCTGGCAGCCATACATTAAAGCTTGAAGTCGTGAAACTAAATAATGAGCCATACGGTTTGGACAAGGAATTTGTGGTAAATATCCCTAAATAAACGGAAATTTTGTCTTTCTCCATGCTTTCATGTTAAAATGGCATTGGAGGTGAGCGCAAATTGCTTGCTACTTTAGAAAGAATTGAATTATTGGATCAAGCGGACCAGGTAGCCAAAATGGTATTAGAATCAGAAATTGTAGAACATTATCAGATTTGTTTATATAAAATGCAAACCAATAAGGAGACACAGCGGAAAATTAATCGCTTTGTAAACTTAAAGGAGCTTTATGAAGAGGTACAGCGATTTGGGAAATATCATCCTGACTATAAAAGGGTCATGTCCCAAATTCGTGAATATAAAAGGGATATGGACTTAGATCCGGTAGTGGCAGAATTCAAGTTAGCCGAGAATGATTTGCAAGCTCTTTTGGATCAAATTAGCTTGTTAATTGGAGGAGCAGTGTCTAAACATATTAAGGTGCCGACAGGCAATCCGTTTTTTGATAGCGGCCATGGCAGTGGCTGCGGCGGCGGAGGAAGCTGTGGATGCGGATAAAAAAATCAGCTTATTATTAGCTGATTTTTTTCCCTTTTACAAAGCTTTTAGAAAAGTTTAAATTGAAATATAATGTTTTAATATGCTAGACTTATGTAAAATGATGGTTTATCTGAAGGGGTAAAAAGTATGTTTGTTCAAAGACAAGGATTAGTGGTTTGGCTATACTCTTTAAAACAAGCTAAAATGCTAAGACGCTTCGGAAATGTACATTACGTTTCAAAAAAACTGAAATATGTTGTTTTATATTGTAATCTCGAAGATGTCGAAGGAATTATGGAAAAGTTGAATTCTTTTTCATTTGTAAAGCGTGTAGAACCTTCTTATAAGCCATTTTTAAAAATGGAATATGAGAATTCTGCGCCAGATAAAGCGAAAGAGTATGATTATAAAATGGGCATTTAAAAAGGTGGGGCATTCGTTTGCCTCACCTTTCTTATTTAGGCTCTTTTCGTAACGAAAAGAGCCTTTATTGAAGTGGAACAATATAATGATTCAATCTTAGGATTCCTATTAAATACTGATAGAATAAATCTTTTTCATGAAAAAGAGAGGAAGGTTTTACTGACAATTGATAAATTTCTTTACCAAGTGCCCTGGCGGTTTGGGCAAATAGATCATATCGTTTGTTTTCTGTATAATTTGGATTTGGTATCCCTTCCCGGCAGATATAAAGTGCTTGAAATTTTCCTGGGTCTGTAGGTTTTAAACCAACAACCAAAGAGGATACTTCCTTATCTTCAATTTTAGTGTGGAGTGCCATCATAAACTGCAGGCGATGCTGATTTGCTTTGGCTAGTTCAATGAGTTCATATAAATCAGAATATCCTTCTCCAAGTTCTATAAAGCGTTGGATCAAAAAAAACTCCCCTTTTAACTGTTAATTTCATCAATACTTTATCACTTCTTGTCTCTATTTTGAAGGTAAAAAAGAAAAAAACCCTGCAGAATTTACTCTACAGGGTCCTTCTACATCCTAATAATAGGATAGAAGGCAAAGGGAGAGGAGAAACCGGAGGAAGAACTTATGGGGAAACGTAAGTCTTCTCCGCGGTTGGCAACAACATCCTCGAATTGATGTTGTTAATATCATTATTTCCAACACCAAAAAGCTTATACGTATTTTTTTATAAAATTTCAATTCAGGCAAAAAATATGATAGGATGGAAAAAGATTATTTATCAAGATAAAAATGTGGTGATATATTAGTGAGAGTGGTGTCAGGCAGTTGCAAAGGCAGACCTTTAAAGGCGGTTCCAGGTAATTCAACCAGACCGACCACGGATAAGGTCAAAGAAGCAATTTTCAATATGATTGGTCCTTATTTCGACGGCGGTATGGGT
This sequence comes from Paenibacillus sp. BSR1-1, assembly GCF_030403775.1. GTDB lineage: Bacteria > Bacillota > Bacilli > Bacillales > Cytobacillaceae > Neobacillus. Next base: position 312,530 of record NZ_JAQMWQ010000001.1, on the reverse strand, counting down.
TTGGATCTTTTTGCAGGAAGCGGCGGATTAGGCTTGGAAGCGCTTAGCAGGGGATTGGACAAGGTTATCTTCATTGACCGGGAGCAGAAAGCAATTCAAGTTATTCATGAAAATATTAAAGCATGTAAATTTGAAGATAAAGCTGAAGTCTTTCGTAATGATGCCGATAGAGCAATAAAAGCTCTTATCAAAAGAGAAATAAGCTTTGATTATATATTTTTAGACCCTCCCTATAAAAAACAGCAGCTCGTTAGTTTAATGGAAAAAATGGACGAGCAGGAATTAGTCAAAACGAATGGAATTATTATTTGTGAGCATAGTTTTGACGTAGAATTACCACATAATGTGGGAAGGTTTACACAAATTAAACAAGAAAAATATGGGATTATTGCAGTGACGATATATTCAAAAATCAATGAAGAGTGAAGGGGGATTCATTTTGGAAAGTATTGCTGTTTGTCCAGGAAGTTTTGATCCAATTACATATGGCCATTTAGATATTATTCGCAGAGGGGCCAAGGTTTTTGACAAAGTTTATGTAGTGGTATTAAATAACATAGCAAAACAACCGCTATTTACGGTTCAGGAGCGGATTGAGCTAATCCGTGAAGTTACAAAGGATATACCAAACGTACAAGTAGATGAATTTTCGGGATTACTCATAGACTATGCAAAAAGCGTAAATGCAAACGCCATTCTTCGCGGACTTCGGGCAGTTTCAGACTTTGAATATGAGATGCAAATAACCTCGATGAACCGGGTATTGAATGAAGATATTGAAACTTTTTTTGTTATGACGAACAACCAATATTCCTTCTTAAGCTCAAGTATTGTGAAAGAGGTTGCCAAATATAATGGCAAGATAACCGAGCTAGTTCCGCCAATCGTTGAAAAAGAATTGCACAAAAAATTTAATGCTTAAGGACATAAAAAGAGCTGGGCATGCCAGCTCTTTTTTATTAATTTTTCTTTAATCTAGAAAATAATAACAAAACATATAGTAGAAGGGAAAAGATAGTAATTAATGGTCCAATTTCTATTAACCGATGGTAAAAATGATTTGTCCATGTACCTTCACCAAAGAAACCTACTGGTAACGCGTTCGAGGGCTGCTCGTTATTTGTAATACGGATATAGATGGGTTTCCATAAAACAAGTGCAAACAGACTTGCGAATACTCCTTGAAGGATTCTAGCCAAAAAAAATGGTTTAAATCTGATATCGGTTTGAGCAAGAATACTGGCAACCTGTGCCTGTACACTAAAACCGCTAAAACCTAGAATAAAGCTAGTTATCATGGCCTTTTGCAATAATGTTGACTCATGAACAAGACTTGTAAGCTGACTTCCTAAAGTGATTTCAAATAATCCTGAGATAAACGGGATGCTTAGCATTTCTGGGAAAGACAAGGAGGAAAGAAGAAGCTCAACCGTTTTTGCCAGTGCCGCAGTAATATGTAAATGATAAAGCAGTTTATTGACCACGGAAAATAATATAATAAAGCCACCCACCATTAAAAGGGTTTGAATGGAAGAATTGACGGCATCACCAAGGAGTTTACCAATAGGCCGATTATCTTTTAACCTTGTTTGATGCAGGGCGGAAAGAGCTGATCTTATTTTAGAGTTATTCCGTTTCTTCACTTCCTCCTCCGGTGTTTCATTCCCGTAGAAACGCATGATAAGCCCGACGCAAATATTTCCTAAATAATGAGCGAGTGCAAGGAGAATTCCCAAGTGGGTATTATGAAAAAATCCGATTGAAACGGCTCCAAAGATAAATAATGGATTAGAGGAATTTGTGAAACTAACAAGTCTTTCTGCTTCAATTTGTGTTAACTGCCCTTCCTGGCGTAACCTTGCCGTAAATTTTGCCCCAGCAGGAAAACCTGAGGCCATACCCATTGCCCAGACAAAACCGCCAACACCTGGTACCCTAAAAAGCGGTCTCATCAGGGGCTCTAGCAGTACTCCAATAAATTTTACAACGCCAAAGCCAATCAACATTTCAGAGACAATAAAAAAAGGTAAAAGGGAAGGGAAGACAATTTCCCACCACATATTAAGCCCGCGAATGGAGGCGTCAAAGGATTCTTGTGGGAAAGAAATAAGTGAAGCTGCTAATATAGTAACTGAAACTGATAAAAAGACCGTTTTAAGTTTCGAACGAAACAATGGTATGGTCCTCCTTCCCTGAGTTTGTTTATGCTCATACTGTCCAATCCATGATTTGAATGATAAAATAAGAATACTTCTTGCTTAAAATGCCTTGTCCCATATAACTCAAATATACTCATAGAACGCTAATTTAGACCATAAGATTGAACGAGTTTCAATTTTATGGCTTTTGATATTATTCATTTTTTTATCTAGGAGGTACGGATATGGAGCACCCGAAAATAGGCTTGGCACTGGGTTCAGGTGGAGCACGTGGGTTTGCTCATTTAGGCGTCATCATGGCATTAACAGAAGCTGGCATTCCCATTCATTTGATTGCAGGAAGCAGTATGGGTGCTCTTGTCGCCAGTTTTTATGGGGCTGGAATTGACCTGGACCGTTTATTTAAATTATCAACCGCATTCAAGCGGAAATATTTTTTAGATTTTACTGTTCCGAAAATGGGATTAATTTCTGGAAAGAAAGTCAAGGAATTTATCAGGCTTTTTACTCATGGAAAAAATATAGAGGATTTATCAATACCGATTGGTATTGTAGCAACTGATTTATTAACTGGTGAAAAAGTTGTTTTCAAAGAGGGAGCTGTCGCTGAAGCCGTCAGAGCCAGCATTTCTATTCCGGGAATCTTCGTTCCTGAAAAATATAATGGAAGAATCTTTGTCGATGGCGGAGTTTCGGACCGTGTTCCGGTTTCTGTAGCTAAAGAAATGGGGGCAGATATCGTCATTGCTGTCGATGTTTCGAGAGTGAAGCGTAACGCTGAAATAACCTCGATTTATGATGTAATCATGCAAAGTATTGATATTATGCAGGCCGAAATTCTCAGCAGTCGAGAGATTGCTGCGACCATTATGATTCGCCCGCCTGTCGAAATTTATAGTTCCCGTGCATTTACTAACATCGAGGAGATTATTAAAATGGGAGAAGAAGAAACAAAAAAGCATATACAACAAATAAAAACTGAAATTGAACAATGGAAGGGGTGAATTTGGCTTGCGTAAAAGAATATATATTGGATCGTTCGTATTGCTAATTTTTATACTAATTGGAGGTATGTATTATTCATTACCTTATTATGTTTCAAAGCCTGGGATGGCTAAAGAACTAGCACCAATCATATCAGTTGAAAATGGTTATAAGGATGAAGGAAACTTCATGCTGACCACAGTCAGGATGGGGAGGGCTAATATTTACTCATATTTAGAGGCAAAAATTAGAAGATATGAAGAAATTTATCCTGTGGATTTGATTCTAAACAAAAAAGAAACAGAAGACGAATATAATGCAAGACAGCTTCATTTAATGGCTGGTTCGAAACTGAATGCCATTGAAGTGGCGTATCGTAAAGCTAAATTACCAGTACATTACAAATATAAAGGGATTTATGTCATGCAAGTCCTGCCTGGTATGCCTGCCGAAGGGAAATTGCAGGCTGGAGATCGGATATATAAGGTGGATGGGCACGAGTTCTCATCTTCAGAAAAATTTATTGATTATGTGGGGAAAAAAAGGGCTGGGGAAGAGATTACCGTAACCTTTCTAAGAAACAAAGAAGTGAAAACAGCAAAGGTGGATCTGCAGCCATTTAAAGAGGATCCGAAAAAAGTAGGCATAGGAATTTCTCTTGTGGATGATAAAGAAATTAAAGTAAATCCAAATGTAAAGGTAAGAACAGACGAAATTGGCGGTCCATCTGCAGGGTTGATGTTTTCATTGGAAATCTATAACCAGTTAACCAAAGAAGACTTAACCAAAGGGTACCAAATAGCTGGAACAGGGACCATTGATGTTGATGGAACTGTTGGCCCAATCGGTGGGATTGAACAAAAAATTGTTGCTGCTGACAAGGCAGGTGCTGAAATCTTTTTAGCCCCGAATGAAAAAGGAGCAAAGGATTCTAATTATAAAGCAGCAGTAAAAACAGCGCGAGATATTCATACAAAAATGAAAATAATTCCAATTGATTCATTTGATCAAGCCGTTGACTATTTAGAAAAGCTTCCAGAAAAGTAAAAAAGATGGTGAAAACCATCTTTTTTATATTACGCCATGATAAAGGCCTTGGTTGATAGTAAACTCTTTTGATTGGAGCACAAATCAACAGCCTATTTTATGTAGAATGGCGGCTTTTTAAATTCTTCTTGGAACAGTTCACTTTTGGAGAAATTAGGAATCACCATGGAGTAAATTCGAGCTGCTTTTATATCATGAATTATGTTTTTTTCTTTATGTGAAGACAGTTTTGAAACAACAGGAAGGCTGAATTGTTTTTTCATCCTATTTAAATATTCTTTTCCCTTTTCCGTCATGCCTAAGAGCCTTAAATATTGAGCTTTATCTGATAGTCCCGCGATATCTGTCTTTTTTGTATTGGTTAAAATATGGACGCAAAGCCTTTGGAGTCTTGTCCATGTATAACGCTTAGTTTTTATTTTTTGCATAAATTCATGGAAACTATTAGATTCTATCGCTGCTGAAATCAGTCGGTTTTCAAGCCCTTCCTCTACCTCGTAAATTTCTTTTAGCTGTTCAGGGGTAACTTGTATCAGCTGGAATTGCAGATAGCTCCAGTAATTCTCCCATTGATGAAACATATGATATTTTTGAAAATAGTCGAATAACAGCCGTTTTGTGGGTATGGGTACATATTGACTGATATCCGTCTTATGGTCATCTTCTGAAAATATCGCCTTTCTTATACTCGTGGCACTGGCAATTGTTTCAGAAGCAAAATGTTCGTCATGATAGTCGGCATTTTTTCGAGCCACAGTTAACGGCCTAATCGAACTCTTTTGATTATGAATCGCTTTTATATACTGAAATCCGAGAATATTATTTGGCTTTGCCAAATCTAAATACCTACCTGAATCTGTTAGATGCCCAAATGCCATTGCCATAGCTTTTGGATAACTAACACCAGTATTGATAAAACGTTTAATATTTTCATCAAGAATCTTTTGATTTTCTTCAAGGAAATCAACTGTTTGATGAAATAAAGAAATATCCCCGCTTTCACTTCCAAAGCATAGTGACTCACAGCCAGCTTCATCCAAAATAGAGACTGCGCCATTTGCAAAGGTTTCTGCCTTTTGGACGGCAAAACGGTAAGGAAGTTCAAAAACGAGATCAACCCCATTTAAGAGAGCCATTCGTGCCCGGTGCCATTTAGATACAAGAGCAGGTTCTCCTCTTTGTAAAAAATCCCCGCTCATAACGGCTATCACCACATCCGCCTCCGCTGCTTCCTTGGCAGCCTGTAAATGAAAGGCATGCCCATTATGGAAAGGATTATACTCGACAATTAAGCCAACAGCTTTCATAAAATCCACCTAAATTCTTGGCAGTGTTAAAAGTTATTATAATTTTGAAACTCTGTTGATTGGAGCGGAAGGCGTGAGACTCTTGCGGGAGGAGGCTCCCCGGACCGCCCGCGAACCGCTCGCGCCTGGAGCGCAAATCAACAGCCAAGTTTAACACAGCTAAATTCTTAATAACAAATTTATTATCATTATAGCAAAATTATAAGGAATCCAATCAATTATTATGATAAGATAGGAAAGACGTTTGTAAAAAGCTCTAATGGACACACTAGTATAGTAAATTCTTATTAGTAAAACTCACCTAGTAAGGTGTAAAGAAAAAACATTGACAAAAATATTATCGAAGGCTATAATTACCTTTGTTGCCTTGGGGTGATTCATTTGAAATGGACATTAAGTCAGTTACAAAAATATCGAAACAAGGATTTTCTGATTGATGATATCATTCGGGTTGATGAGATTAAAGAAACGGATCCAACCATCCGAGAAGTTTCTCCGATGCATATAACTGGTCGGGGTGATATTGATTCAACGAAAGTGGCATTCCATTTAAAAATAGATGGATACCTTATCCTTCCTTGTTCTCGTACTTTAGTGGATGTAAAACTTCCGATTAATGTCGAAACAACTGAAACGTTCCTCTTACAAGGTTCAGAATATGAAACTGAAGAGGAATCACATCAGGTAAAGGGTGATGTGATTGATTTAAAACCAATCATTCGCGAAATCCTGTTACTTGAGGTTCCAATGCAAGTTTTTTGCGATGATGTCGTAAGTGAAGATGCAGCTCCTCAGTCTGGCAAGGATTGGGAAGTTATTCACGAAGAGGACCGATCAAAAAAGATTGACCCGCGGCTAGCAGGACTTGCCAAGTTTTTTGACGAAAACAATTCTTCCGAATCATAATTCGGCAAAACAAGAAGCAAAGTGAAGAACCAGCATTCCTGGCCTTCATTACTTTCTTATAACTCTTTAAGGAGGTGGGAAGAATGGCTGTACCTTTTAGAAGAACTTCTAAAACTGCAAAAAGAAAGCGTCGTACTCATTTTAAATTAAACGTACCTGGTATGGTAGCTTGCCCAAACTGTGGTGAAATGAAACTTGCTCACCGCGTATGTAAAGCTTGCGGAACATACAAAGGAAAAGACGTAGTTAACGACTAATTTCAACTTCGATAAAAAGCACAAGGAGCGCTCATGCCCTTGTGCTTTTGTCATTTCAAGCGGAACCTCTAAAGAAGGGATGTTGTAGATTGTCATACATAATTGAAAAACAGGAAAAGGGTTATTTGTTATTTACCATTACAAGAAGCGAAAAAAGAAATGCCATAAATTATGAAGTAATGGATGGGTTGGCAGAAGCAATAAAAAAATCCATGCAGGGGGACATAAAGGCATTAGTTATCACTGGTGACGGGGAACGTGCTTTTTGTTCTGGCGGAGATTTATCGGTCTTTCATTCCCTTCATACGAAGGAAGAAGCCTATTCAATGCTTTCTAAAATGTCAAAAATTCTTTATTCGTTGTTATGTTTACCGATTCCGACAGTCGCTCTAATGAGCGGTGCTGCTGTAGGAGGCGGAATGGAGCTTGCATCAGCCTGCGATTTTCGCTTGGCACGTAGCGGGGTTAAAGCAGGGTTTGTTCAAGGAAAGCAGGCCATAACCACGGGTTGGGGAGGCGGCTCAATTCTTGCGGAAAAGCTTCCAGCTTCTTTTGCCATGAAATTATTAATGGAGGCAGAGCTCCAAACAGCAGAATTTCTTAACAATCGTGGTTTTATAGATGCACTTTTTGAAAATGATCCGCTAAAGGCTTGTGAAGAATTCCTAGATAAGCTATTATCCAACGAGGTGAATGTATTACAATCGTATAAAAAAGTATGGATTCGCAAGTGGGAAGAAACTAATCTTCGAGAAAGAATAGAGGAAGAAGTTAAAAATTGCGCCATACTTTGGGAAAGTGACGCCCATCTTGAATATGTACAAAAATTTTTAAGCAAAAAATAATAAATAAAGAATAAAACACCAGTCTTGTTAAGTCTATCTTTTCTAGTAGATGCATATGTATTATAAAAACACTAGGAGGGATATTCTGATGTCACCAACTCGACAAGATGCGTGGTCTCAGGACGAGGATTTGCTGCTCGCAGAAGTGGTGTTAAGACATATTCGCGAAGGCGGTACACAGCTGCAAGCGTTTGAAGAGGTAGGAAAACAGCTAACTAGGACCTCGGCAGCCTGTGGTTTCCGCTGGAATTCGTATGTTCGAAAGCAATATAAAACTGGTATTGAGTTAGCGAAGAAACAGAGAAAAGAATTGAAAAAACAAGCTGTCGAAAGTGAAGATACGTTGATTCAGGACCTAGGTCAAGTCGAAAGCGTATCATCAGCGCCTAGTAACGAACAAGAAAGTCCAATTACCTTGTCAGCAGTGATTCATTTCTTAGAGGAACTCAATAATAAAGTGGAGGAAACATTCTCTATAGAAGAGGATAGAAACAAATCTATTGAAAAAATCAAAGAGTTGGAAAAGAAAACTTATTATTTGGCTGCGGAAAATGAAAGACTGTCAAAAAATTTGAAGGCGATTGAAGAGGACTACCGTTCTTTAATTGAAATTATGGAAAGAGCCCGGAAAATGGTTGTATTACAGGATGAGGATCGGCAGCAAAAAGTTAAATTTCAAATGGACAAAAACGGAAATCTGGAGAGAATTGAAAAATAGAGAAAGCGGACTACAAGTCCGCTTTTATTAATGTTGTGCTTCTACGCCTTCCGGGTACCATACTAATGGATTTTCTCCACGGTCACGTTCCATATCGTATTCTACATTTTTGAAGTTCATTTTTTCCCAAAATCCGCTTGATTTTACTCTTGGATTCGTTTTAATTGGTAAACCAAAGCTTTTGGCAAACTCAACTAAAAGTTTTCCATAGCCTTTACTTTGATAATCAGGTAAGACCTCAAGTTTCCATAATTCTAAATAATTCTGCGGAGGATAGAAATAGCGGTCAAATTTAGCATCAATTTGATATAAGCTCATTCGGGCTACTAGTTTGTCTCCATAATATATACCGTAAAATGGTGATTCACTATCATTATCAACCATATTCGCTTCAAGATCTTCAAACATAGATAACTCTTGAATTCCATACTCTTTAAATTTTTTAAATTCTTCTAGCGTTTTAAAATTAACTTTTAGTCTTTCCACTTTTGCTGCCATTGTCGTACCTCCTAAAATGATACCTTCTATTTTCGTATACCTTCAATATAAGAATACAAAAAGGTAATAATTTTTGCATTATTCAAATGAGTTACTTTCATTATATAACAAAAATCAAAAAAATTCTTCTAAGAAACACAAGAAACCGTTTTCATAATTTGCAGGAAAATCAGAGAATGATGTAGAAATTTATAAACTGGAGGAAGAATAGGGGTATGAAAGGGGAAAAAATGTGCGAAAAATATTAATTGCTAATAGGGGAGAAATTGCACTTCGCATTATTAAAACCTGCCATGAGATGGGCATTGAAACGATAGCAATCTATTCCGATGCCGATAAGGAAATGCCTTTCGTAAAAGCAGCAACTAAAGCAGTATACGTTGGAGAACCACCTGTCAACAAATCTTATTTACAGGCTGATAAAATATTAGAAATCGCGAAAAGTGAAAAAGTAGATGCGATCCATCCTGGATATGGTTTTTTGTCTGAAAATGCTAAATTTGCAGAACAGGCAATTAAAGAAGGAATTATTTTTATTGGACCTAAGTCAAAGACAATTGAATTAATGGGGGATAAAATTGTATCCCGTAAAACGATGGAGAAGGCAGGTGTTCCTGTCGTCCCTGGAAGCAGTCTTGGTCTTAAGACGGTTGAGGAAGCATGTAAACTGGCTGATGAAATTGGCTACCCTATTATGCTTAAAGCGAGCGGGGGCGGCGGTGGAATAGGCATGGTGATGTGTGAAAATGAGCAAGCGCTCATTAGGTCCTATGATTCGACAAAATCAAGGGCTATGGCATATTTTGGTTCAGAAGATGTGTTTATCGAAAAATATATTGCAGAGAGCCGGCATGTTGAGATACAGGTGTTTGGCGACCAGACAGGCAACATTGTTCATCTTTTTGAAAGGGATTGTTCGATTCAAAGAAGACACCAAAAGGTTGTTGAGGAGTCACCATCGCCATTCCTTTCAGACGAGGTGCGTAATAAAATGTTTGAAACCGCAGTAAAAGCTGCTCGTGCTGTAGACTATGTAAATGCAGGTACGATTGAATTCATTGTTGATGAGAAGGAAAATTTCTACTTTCTTGAAATGAATACCCGTCTGCAGGTTGAGCATCCTGTTACCGAAATGATCACAGGACTTGATTTAGTTAAATGGCAAATTCTCGTCGCAAGAGGTGAGACTTTGCCGCTAATGCAAAATGAGATTAACTCGTCAGGAAATGCGATTGAATTCCGTTTGTATGCTGAAGACCCTGTACGCTTTTTACCTTCGCCAGGGAAAATCACAACGTTAAACTGGAATCAGACAGAAAGCGTAAGGATTGATTCCGGATATGAAGAAGGCGGGACGGTAACCCCATTTTACGATCCGATGATTGCGAAATGTATTTTCCATGGAGAAACCCGTCATGCAGCATTAGCTTCAGCAGAAAACTTTTTTAAAAACTTACAAATTGAAGGGATTAAAACAAATGCCCCTTTATTTTTAAATATCCTGGCAAATAAAGATTTTCAAAATGGGTCTTATACTACAGCTTTTTTAACCAAAAAATTAGTCAAATAAGGAGTGTTAGAGTATGAAAGAAATCACTGCATCAATGGCAGGTACAGTATTAAATGTTTTTGTCTCTGCAGGAGATCAAGTTAATGCCGGCCAGGAGGTATTAATGCTTGAATCGATGAAAATGGAAATCCCAATTGAGAGCGAATCTGCTGGCACTATACAGGAATTAAAGGTAAATATCGGTGACTTTGTAAATGAAGGCGACGTTCTAATCGTCCTAGAATAGGGTTCTAAGGGGGAGCAAAAATGGCAACAACGAATACGTTAAATGATCAATTAAATGAAAATCGAAAAAAAATTGAAGCTGGCGGTCATCCAAAATATCATGAGAAAGCCAAAGAGCAAAAAAAGCTTTTTGTCCGCGATCGCTTGGCTTTATTGTTTGATGACGGAAAGTATGAAGAAGATGGGAAGTTCGCTAATTTTAAAGCTGGAGATCTTCCAGCAGACGGTGTTGTTACTGCAATCGGAAAAATACATGGACAGACTGTTTGTGTTATGGCGAATGATTCTACCATCAAGGCAGGTTCTTGGGGAGCGCGTACAGTAGAAAAAATTATTCGGATTCAAGAAACAGCTGAAAAATTGAAGGTTCCCCTATTCTATCTGGTCGATTCCGCTGGGGCGAGAATCACCGATCAATTAGAAATGTTCCCGAACCGCCGCGGCGCTGGAAGGATTTTTTATAATCAAGTCAAACTCTCTGGAATGATTCCTCAGGTTTGTATTTTGTTTGGGCCATCTGCTGCCGGTGGAGCGTATATTCCAGCCTTTTGCGATATCGTCATCATGGTCGATCAAAATGCTTCCATGTACCTTGGTTCACCTAGAATGGCGGAAAAGGTTATTGGGGAAAAGGTTACACTGGAGGAAATGGGCGGAGCACGGATGCACTGTTCTGTAAGCGGCTGTGGTGATGTCCTCGCTTATAGCGAAGAAGAAGCGATTGAATCTGCCAAGAAATACATCAGCTATTTTCCGGCAAGTTTCAAGGAAAAAACAAAATTGGTGAATGGAATGGAAGCAAAGGAAGGCCGTGAACTTGAAGCGATTATTCCGGAAAACCAAAATGCCCCGTTTGATATGTACGAGTGTATTGATAGACTAGTTGATAATGCTAGTTTTTATGAAATTAAAAAGTTATTTGCATCTGAGCTTATAACTGGATTAGCTAGAATTGATGGAAGAGCTGTAGGGATTATTGCCAATCAGCCGAAAGTTAAGGGCGGCGTTCTATTCGTCGATTCTGCGGATAAAGCGGCAAAATTCATCCAGCTTTGCGATGCTTTTCATATTCCGCTTTTGTTCTTGGCAGATGTGCCTGGTTTTATGATTGGCACAAAAGTAGAACGTGCAGGTATTATCCGTCATGGCGCTAAATTGATTGCTGCAATGAGCTCTGCCACTGTTCCAAAAATCTCAGTCATTGTTCGTAAGGCTTACGGTGCAGGTCTTTATGCGATGGCGGGCCCTGCGTTTGAACCAGATTGCTGTATCGCTTTGCCGACAGCTCAAATTGCTGTCATGGGGCCTGAAGCTGCCGTTAATGCGGTTTACTCCAATAAAATAAATGAAATTGCAGATCCAAAAGAAAGAATCGCTTACGTCCAAGAGAAACACAAAGAATATAAAGAACATATTGATATTTATAAGCTTGCTTCCGAATTGATTGTGGATGAAATTGTTGCGCCGTCAGAATTAAGAAACGTTTTGATTCAACGATTTGCCTACTATGAAACTAAAGAATTAACCTTTAGTGTGCGTAAGCATCCTGTTTACCCTGTATAAGAAAAAAGTTAAACCCTTTTTGACTTTTGTCGAAAAGGGTTTATTTTTTTATGTTCTCTTAAAGGATTGTGGTTTTTATACCGCTGTTGATTGGGGCGCAAATCAACAGCCAAGTAAAATATCCAATTTTTTTGAAAAAGCTACTAACAGACTTTCATTAGTATCTGATAAAATTGGATAAAGAAGATAAAAAGAGGGATTCTTATGAAAATTGGAATTATCGGTGCCGGATCAATTGGTTTATTATCTGCTGCTTCCTTAAACAAAAGTTTTGAGGTCAAAATTTACACAAGAACGCCCGAGCAAGCATTTGAAATAAATAAATTTGGCATTGAGGTTCAAAAAGGAGTTGAACGGGAGGTATCTTTCGTAAAGGCATTTCCTATTACTGAATGGAGTGGATTTGAGGACCTTTCAATTATTACTGTGAAACAATATCAACTTCCAGAGCTTATCTTGAATGTTAACCAATTACCTGAAACTCCCAAAAGCCTTTTATTCCTTCAAAATGGGATGGGGCATTTAAAACTGCTTGATCAAATTCGTGCACAAAATATTTTTGTCGGCTCTATTGAGCATGGAGCCTTAAGAGATAATTCATATACCGTCACACAAAATGGTGAAGGTGTAACAAATGTTGCAGTTTATAAAGGGAATTCAGAACTATTACGTTTATTGATAAAGACTGCCCCAGAAGATTTTCCTTTAGTCATGAAGGAAAATTACTACGAAATGCTCTTAAATAAATTAATGGTAAACGCGGTGGTCAATCCATTAACAGCCATCTTACGAGTCAAAAACGGAGAATTAATTCAAAATCATTTTTTTAATAAGGCTTTGACAAACCTTTTTAAAGAAATCTCTTTTATTTTGAATATTGAAAAACCACAACCTTATTTTGAACAAATCATTAACATTTGTAAGAATACAGCCAATAATCGCTCATCGATGTTAAAAGACATAGAAGCTGGCAGGCCGACAGAAATTGATGCTATTTTAGGGTATCTCTTAGAGGAAGCAAAAAAACAAAATAAAAAGGCCCCACAAATAGAAAATTTATATTATTTGATTAAAGGCAATGAATTGGAAAAAGGAGAGTGTTAATTTGAGCAGCATCATTTCAACAATATTAACCCTTTTCATTACTCTCCCGTTTTTAGGTTTATTTGTCATTTTTTTAATTTTTAAATTGGTGACAAAAAACACCCGTAAATCAGTACATAAAGCGTTAGATTATACAACTGTTTTATTTATCTTTTCAGTCCACTTTTTAATCTTAACAATTTGGGATAAATCTCTGTTTTGGTTAATAATACTGATAATGATAGTTATTGCGATGATGTTTGTTTTAGTCCATTGGAAGGTAAAGGAAGAAATTATCATAAAAAAAGTAATGAAGGGTTTTTGGCGGTTTAATTTTATTTTATTTTTCTTAGTTTATATCAGCTTAACATTATATGGATTAATTCATCGCGCGTTGACTTTTACTTTTTCTACCTAAAGATGGAGCAAATATTTTTTTTTATAGGGGTAGGTAGTGGTATACTCGTTAAAGAATGAATTTGGATGATCAGAAAGGGAGTACATAAATGGAGATTTTAAATCTCTCTTTACCAGCAACCAATCGCTTTGCTTCAAATTATTTGGAACAATCTGCTGAGATTCAGCCATTTTTCCATTATCGATATAATGAAACAAGCGAAGATGAGAGAAGGGTAGAAGAATTAAGGAACAGGTCGTTTCCCCGTATCCAGGTTGCTGCTCATATTGAGAGCTTTATGGAGCGTTTTCCATCTTCAAATGCGGTTAAAAGCTCTATTGAAAAGCTGAAGCAGAATGAAAGCGTAGTGGTTATTGGAGGCCAGCAAGCCGGTATCCTTACAGGACCGCTCTATTCAATACATAAAGTCATTTCCATCATCAAATTGGCGGAGCAAAAGGAAAGGCAGCTTGGCATTCCTGTTATTCCTGTATTTTGGATTGCTGGAGAGGACCATGACTTCCAAGAAGTAAACCATGTGAATGTTCAAGTTAACCAAAAAGTGGATAAATGGACATACCCAGAAAAAGTTATTCAAAAGAAAATGGTGTCCGATATTCAATTAAACAGGGATACTTGTCTTAAATGGGTTAAAAATTTAATTGAGAACTTCGGTGAAACGGATCATAGTAATGATTTATTGGCCTTTGCTGAAGAAAAAATTAGGAAGTCAATAACTTTTGTCGATTTCTTTGCTCAAATTATCATGGAATTGTTTAAGGATTTCGGACTGCTCATTGTCGATTCCGGTGATAAAGAATTTCGCATGCTGCAGAAAGAATTTTTTAAAAATCAAATCGTTCATCATGACTCAATCAATTTCTCTTTACTAGAACAGCAAAGAGAAATTGGAAAAAAGGGGTATCCGATTACCATTGAAGCTGGTGAAGATAACGCTAATTTGTTTTTCTATGATCAAAAGTTAATGGAACGGATTTTGCTTGAATTTGATCGTGAACGAGACCAGTTTGTGGGGAAAAGTGGCGGTATTTCTTTCTCAAGAGAAGAATTATTGGAGATTGCTGCTCAAAATCCTGAAAAATTAAGCAATAACGTGGTGACGAGGCCCCTGATGCAGGAGTGGCTTTTTCCAACCCTTGCATTCATTGCGGGCCCTGGTGAAATTTCTTATTGGGCAGAATTGAAGCTCGTTTTCGAGCACTTTAATATTAAAATGCCGCCAATTGTACCAAGATTAAATTTAACCTTTTTAGATCGTTCAGTTGAAACTGATATAGCGGATTTAAAGCTAAAATTAATCGACATATTACAGCGTGGAACGGATCTTGAAAGAGATCATTTTCTAACTTCCATTAAAGACAAAGAAATAGATGAATTGTTTTTACAAACAAAGGATCACCTGAGAATTCAATATCAATTAATTGAAGCGAAAACAGGTGAGCTGGATCGCGGCCTTCTCCCGCTTCTAAAGAAAAATGAAAATTACTTATTAAAAGAAATTGGTTTTATGCAAGCTAGACTCGAAGATGCCATTAAATTAAAGCATGAAGTTAAATTAAGTAAATTTACTCGTATTGATCTTGCATTAAGACCAGGTGGCCATCCGCAAGAACGTGTTTGGAATGTCTTTTATTATTTAAATCTGTATGGTATGAACTTTATTAATGACCTCATGACAGGCTATTTTGTCTTTGACGGTACCCATAAGGTTATTAAACTGTAGAAGAACCTCACTCATATGTGGGGTTCTTCTTTTTTTTGTGAAAAATTACTTGGATTAAAAAGGGATTTCATGATTTTAGGACGAATAGTTAAAAAATAGGTGGTGGAAAGTGGGGGAATGTGGTACATTTTTAATAGAAAGTGGGGGTAATGGGTATGTTCATGGGTGAATACCATCACAGCATTGATAATAAAGGCCGCTTGATCGTGCCCTCCAAATTCCGAGATGAACTAGGTGAAATGTTTATCATCACAAGAGGTTTGGACCAATGCTTGTTTGGATACCCGTTATCAGAGTGGGAGCTGATTGAAGAAAAGCTGAAAGGCTTGCCACTTACAAAAAAAGATGCCCGTGCTTTTACTAGATTCTTCTTTTCTGGTGCAACCGAAAGTGAACTGGATAAACAAGGAAGAATCAATATCCCTGCACCACTATTGCAATATGCAAAGCTGGAAAAAGAATGTGTGATTTTGGGTGTTTCCAATCGAATTGAAATTTGGAGCAAGCAGATTTGGGAAGATTATTTTTCAGAATCAGAAGAATCTTTTGCGGAAATTGCAGAAAATATGATTGGCTTTGATATATAATGGATAAGTTATATTAATATATTTTCTGTCCAGATTATCGTTTGATTGGAAAAGGTGGTACGTATATGTTTAAACATACAACTGTGTTATTAGAAGAAGCTGTTGACGGCTTAAACATTAAGCCAAATGGTATTTATGTTGATTGTACTCTAGGCGGAGCAGGCCATAGCTCTCTTATTCTTTCAAGACTTGGAGCAGGAGGCAGGTTGTTTGCATTTGACCAGGACGAAACAGCGATAGCAAATGCAAAAGAGAAGCTGTCCCAATACGGAGAACAATTAACCATTATTAAAAGCAATTTCTTGTTTTTACAAGAAGAACTTGAAAATCGAGGAATCACTAAAGTAGATGGAGTCCTTTACGATTTAGGAGTGTCCTCCCCACAGCTGGATACACCGGAAAGAGGCTTTAGCTACCACCATGATGCTCCGTTGGATATGAGGATGGACAATGAAGCTGATGTGTCAGCTTATGATGTCGTAAATCATTGGTCATATGAAGATTTGGTTCGCATCTTTTTTCGATATGGTGAAGAAAAATTCTCAAAGCAAATTGCGCGGAAAATCGAAGCAGCCCGAATGGTAAAACCAATTGAAACAACTGCAGAGTTGGTTGAACTGATTAAAGATGCAATCCCTGCACCTGCCAGACGAAAGGGCGGTCATCCTGCCAAGCGGATTTTTCAAGCAATCAGAATTGCAGTAAATGATGAATTGGCTGTCTTTGAGAAATCACTTAACCAAGCGATAGAATTGTTAAACCCTGAAGGGAGAATTAGTGTCATTACTTTTCACTCCCTAGAGGACAGGATTTGCAAGGCTGCCTTTAAAAAGGCAAGTGAAACCCCTGATTTACCTCCAGGCTTACCAATTATTCCAGATGAGTACAAGCCCATTTTAAAGCTGGTTACTCGAAAACCGACTCTTCCATCAGATGAAGAATTAGAACAAAATAATCGTGCTCGATCTGCAAAGCTTCGAATTGCAGAGAAACTATAGGGAAATTTACAAAAAAATAATCCGGAGGGGAAAGAATGAGTAATCTTGCCAGGAATTTTGAGCAGCAACAGGAGCAGCGTGTCGAAAAAACAGTACAAGACAGGAGCAAAATAAAAATAAAAAAATCCTGGCTCACTCCAGGGGAAAAAATTATTGGGGTGGCTTTTGCTGGGTTAGTGTGTTTCGGTGCCATCCACCTTATTTCAAACCAAGCTAAAATTTACGATATCAATGAGGATATTCAAAAGGTTGAAACGAAAGTAGAAGAACAGCAAAAGGTAAACCGAGATCTACAGGACCAAGTCAGTGAATTAAGTTCATACGAACGGATTTTTGAAAAGGCTAAGAAAATGGGTCTTTTAATAAATGAAAATGACGTCAAGGTTGTGCAGAATAAATGAACAAGAAACAGCCATATATGAATTTAGGAGCAGCCTGTTTGTTTGCACTCTTCGGCCTGCTCTTTTTTGTATTATTATTCAGGTACTTTTCGATTCAAATTACCGGAGAAGTGGATGGTCAAGCTCTCGCCGCAAAGGCGGAGCAAAAATATAGCCGCAATGGAGTCTTACAAGCAACGAGGGGAACGATATTTGACCGCAATGGTGTGGTTGTTGCCGAAGATACGACTGCTTATAAATTGATTGCCATTCTTGATAAAAAAATGACAACGAATCCGAAAGAACCGAAACATGTAAAAGACCTTAATAAAACAGCAGAAGAATTGGCTAAATACATTGACTTGGATCAATCAGATATATATAAAATTTTAGCGGATGGTAAAAAAAAGAAACGGTTTCAGGTGGAGTTTGGCCGGTACGGAAAAGATATTTCCCATGAAACAAAGATAAAAATTGAAGCCTTAAAACTTCCGGGAATTACCTTTACCCGTGATTCGAAACGATTTTATCCTAATGGAGTATTTGCTTCACATCTAGTTGGATATGCTGACCGGATTGAGCAGAAGGACGGGTCGTATAAATCGATTGGGAAAATGGGGATTGAAAAAGAATATAACAAGAATTTAACCGGGGAAAATGGCGAAATCAATTATGAAAGCGATTTGTGGGGGTATATCCTTCCGGATGGGAAAGAAAAAATCAAAGCAGCACAAGATGGAAATGATATTTATTTGACCATCGATCAAAAGATACAAACCTTTTTAGAAGATGCGATGAATAAAGCAGCTAAAGATTATAAACCGAAAAAAATTATTGCAATTGTTGCTGATCCGAAAACTGGAGAGATTTTAGCGATGGGTCAACGGCCATCGTTCCATCCAAAAACAAAAGAAGGTATTGAAGATGGATGGCATAATGAAGCCGTTGAAACTTCCTTTGAACCTGGATCCACGATGAAAATTTTTACACTTGCTGCTGCAGTTCAGGAAAATGTTTTTAATCCTAATGAGCAATATAAGTCTGGTTCTTATCAGGTAACCAACAAAGATAAAGCTATCCACGACCATAATGGATCAGGGTGGGGGACAATCACATATCTTGAAGGCGTTCAGCGTTCATCAAACGTTGCCTTTGCAAAAATAGCAAAGGAAAAATTGGGGTTTGAAAAGTTTAGAGAATATTTAACGAAATTTGGCTTCGATAAACCAACAGGAATTGAATTGCCGGATGAAACGTCCGGGAAAATTCAATACACCTATCCAATTGAAAAGATTACGACGGCATATGGTCAAGGGACAGCAATTACACCAATGCAACAAATTCAAGCAGCTACAGCAATCGCCAATGACGGGAAAATGATGAAGCCGCACGTAGTCGAAAAAATTGTCAATCATGATACGGGAGAAATAATTAAAAAGGAATCCCCGGAAGTGGTGTCAACCCCAATTTCTGCAGAAACAGCTAAAAAGGTTCGCGACATTCTGGAAACGGTTGTAACATCCCCTAAAGGCACAGGAGTTCGCTATAAAATAGATGGGTACGATGTTGCCGGGAAAACAGGGACTGCCAATATCCCTGGTCCTGATGGGAAATATTTGAAGGGCGCAGACAATTATATGTTTTCTTTCTTAGGAATGGCACCAAAGGATGACCCAAAGCTCATTGTTTATGTGGCTGTTCAGCAGCCGGATCTTAATGGAACCGGTCAAGGTGCTTTGCCTGTATCCGAGGTATTTAACCCAGTCATGAAAAATAGTCTGCATTATTTAAATATCCAGCCCTCCACAGTTGAAAAAACAACTGTCAATAAAATTACAAGCCTAAAGGGTCAGACGGCTGATGAAGCGGTAAAAGCGCTTAAATCACAAGGGCTGGAGCCCGTAGTTATAGGCAATGGCAAAGAAGTCGTCAATCAAATGCCTAAAGCAGGAACCACTGTTTTAGAAGGTGAGAAAATCATTATTCAAACGGATGGGGAGTCTCTTGCGCCGGATATGTTGGGCTGGTCCTTGAGAGATGTAATGAAAATAGCCAACATAGCTGGGTTGAAACTAAATTCTAAGGGCAAAGGTTATGTCGATCAGCAGAATATCAAACCAAAAACGCCATTAAAAAAAGGCGATTTCCTTATTGTTGATTTAAAAACACCAGAGGAACAATGGGACGCTGAGAATAACGCTAAAAAAGATGAGCAAGGAACAAAAGAGGAAAAACCAGAAGAAAAGGTAAAGGATTAGTTTTAAATCCCGCTGATTAAGCGGGATTTTTACTGGTGAAATCAAGTCTGTTGGCGGTCTAATCATATAAGTACAAGCATATAAATGAACGATAAGAAAAGGAGGATCGTTCATACTATGCGTGTGTCAAATGTAACTGTTCGAAAACGACTAATGATTGCCCTATTCATTGGGATTCTAACCTTCTTAATTATTGATGTCCGGCTTGGATATGTTCAATTTTTTCTAGGCGATACGTTGACTGACCGAGCAAAAGGGTCCTGGAGCAGGAATATCCCATTTGAACCCGAACGTGGCCAAATAGTAGACCGCAACGGGGTACCGCTTGCAACCAATATTAGTGCACCAACCGTTTATGTGATTCCTAGACAAATCAAAGATCCGGCTGCAACCGCAGAAAAGCTTGCTGCGGTGTTGAATATGTCAAAAGAAAAGGCCTATCGGGATATAACCAAAAAAGCCTCGTCAGTCAGGATTAAAGAAGGAAGAAAAATCTCTCATGATAAGGCAAAGGAAATTAGAGCTTTAGGTCTTGAAGGTGTATATATTGGTGAAGATTCCAAACGTTATTATCCATATGGCAGCTATCTTTCTCATGTTTTAGGTTTTACTGGAGTGGACAACCAGGGATTAATGGGTTTAGAACAATATTATGATAAAGAGCTAAGCGGCGAACGGGGTGCAGTAAAATTTTACGCCAATGCTAAAGGCGAACGAATGAATAGCATGGCGGATGATTATGAGCACCCCGTTAACGGTTTAGATTTAAAGTTGACAATTGATTCAAAAATCCAAACCATTATGGAAAGGGAATTAGATAATGCCGAGGCCAAATATAATCCGGATGGCATTATAGCGATTGCAATGAACCCTAATAATGGGGAAATCCTAGGGATGTCAAGCAGACCAACATTTGACCCTGCCAATTTCCGGAATGTTCCCCAAGAAGTCTATAATCGCAATCTGCCTGTTTGGTCAACCTATGAGCCTGGTTCTACCTTTAAAATTATCACCTTGGCTGCCGCGTTAAATGAAGGTAAAGTAAATTTAGAAAAAGAACATTTTCATGATTCCGGCTCAGTCCAGATTGCTGGAGCTAGATTAAAATGCTGGAAAAGGGGCGGCCATGGCAGCCAATCTTTTTTAGAAGTTGTACAAAACTCCTGTAACCCTGGATTTGTGGAACTTGGGGAGCGGTTAGGGAAAGAAAAGCTTTTTAAATATGTTAAGGATTTTGGCTTCGGGCAAAAAACAGGGATTGATTTGCAGGGAGAAGGAACAGGGATATTATTTAACTTAGACCGTGTAGGTCCTGTTGAACAAGCGACCACTGCTTTTGGACAGGGGGTATCCGTTACCCCGATTCAACAAGTTACGGCAGTGTCAGCGGCAGTTAATGGCGGGATTTTATACAAGCCTTTTATTGCAAAGGAGTTAATTGATCCTGTTACAAAAGAGGTTGTAATGAGGAATTCTCCTGTTGAAAAAAGACGGGTCATTTCTGAAAAAACTTCGAAAGAAATTCGTAATGCCCTTGAGAGTGTTGTCGCACAAGGAACAGGCGGCAGGGCATTTGTAGATGGATATCGTGTTGGTGGGAAAACAGGTACAGCCCAAAAAGCGCAAAACGGAAGGTACTTAGAAAATAACTTTATCGTTTCGTTTATTGGTTTTGCCCCAGCTGATGACCCGCAGATTGTTGTGTATGTTGCTGTCGATAACCCAAAAGGAGTAACCGCCTTTGGTGGAACCGTTAGTGCGCCAATTGTGGGTAATATAATGAAAGATGGATTGACTGCCTTAGGGGTGCCGCCTCGAAAAGATCAAATAGAGAAAAAAGTTAAATGGCCGGATACTCCATTAATAAAGCTGCCTGACTTTGTTGGATTATCTAAATTAGAACTTCAAGAACAGTTCATTAATTTAAAAATTGATGCCAGTGGTGACGGGGATGTAGTTGTCAGACAGTCTCCTGCACCAGGCACGAAGGTAAAAGAAGGGTCAAAAATTAGACTTTACTTTGGTAAGGAAGATGAATAGATGAATGATAACCAACTCATGGGCGGCCGGAAAATTTTCCGCCGCCTAATTTTTCTTTACACTTTGAATACTAAGGCTCTTTTCGTAAACTTTGTAGCTTTTGAAACTTATTAAGGGTAATTTACAAAGTTACTAGGCCATTTTCGCAAATGTACATACGAAAAGATGCCACGAAGATTCTTTTATACGGGTTGATAAACATTAACGAGAAACAACTATAAATGCGAAAATAGCCATTACTAAATAGCAAAATAAAATGTTTTAATGTAAAATAAGATGGAACTTTCGTCAGCAGATTAAAGTATATTTATGCTGGCAAAATTGTATGCAGGGGCATGAGAGGATTTGAGATCAATGAAGTTACACAAGCTGCTTGAGAATTTGCACTTATTAACTCCTTATGAGGGAGAAGACCCGGATATTATTTCAATTGAAAATGATAATCGTAAGGTGCAAAACGGGAGCTTATTTATTTGTATTAAAGGCTATACCGTGGACGGACATGATTTTGCGGATTCCGCAGTAGAAAAGGGAGCCGTAGCTATACTTGCAGAACGTCCATTACCATTAAAGGTTCCAGTAATCATAGTTCAAGATACAACAAGAGCAATGGCAGTACTTGCTGATGCCTTTTACGGCCAGCCGACAAAAAAGCTGCATTTGATTGGAATTACAGGAACGAATGGGAAAACGACAACAAGTCATTTAATTGAAAAAATATTATCAGACCAAAAGAAGAAAACAGGTCTAATCGGAACAATGTATACTAAGATTGCTGATAAGATAATGGAGACAAAAAATACCACACCAGAAAGTTTAACACTGCAAAAGACGTTTCAGCATATGGTTGATGAAGGCGTCGAAGCGGCGGTAATGGAGGTTTCATCCCATGCACTTGATTTAGGGAGGGTCCATGGCTGTGACTATAATGTGGCGGTATTCACCAATTTAACACAAGACCATTTAGATTATCATAAAACAATGGAAGAATATCAGCGCGCAAAAAGCTTATTGTTTGCTCAACTTGGCAATACATATGAAAACAGTAAGCCAAAATTTGCGGTCTTGAACGCAGATGACCCGGCTTCAGATATGTTTAGAAGGTCTACGGCGGCTCATGTTATTACATATGGAATTGATGAAAAAGCCGATTTCCAGGCAACAAACATTCAGATGACATCTGCTGGTACAAATTTTGAACTCGTAATAGGGAAAAGCAAATATTCGATTAACATGCAGTTAATCGGTAAATTCAGTGTTTATAATGTTTTGGCGAGCATTGCAGCAACTTACGTTTCAAGAATACCATTAGCTGATATTATAAAGTCAATTGAAAATGTAGAAGGCGTTTCCGGAAGATTTGAACTGGTCAATGCCGGGCAGGATTTTACGGTAATTGTTGACTATGCCCACACACCAGACAGCCTTGAAAATGTATTGAAAACAATTAAGCACTTTGCAAAGAAAAAGATTTTCGTTATCGTAGGCTGTGGAGGAGACAGAGATCGGACAAAGCGCCCTTTAATGGCTGAGATTGCGTGTAAATTGGCAACGGATCCGATTTTTACTTCAGATAATCCAAGGAGCGAAGATCCGCTGGCTATCTTAAAAGATATGGAAGCAGGGGTTAAGCATCCCCAATACGTCTACACCATCATACCTGATCGAAAAGAAGCTATAAAAAGTGCAATTCAGCAGGCAGATGCTGGTGATGTGGTCTTAATTGCCGGGAAGGGCCATGAAACCTATCAAATCATTGGAACACAAGTTTATGATTTTGATGACCGGCTAGTGGCACTTGATGCAATTAAGGGGAGATAAGTATGTTTTTAGCTTTATCAGACTTGTCCGTTCTGTTTAAAGATCATCTGGGCGTACAAGATGAACTTTTGTTTTATACGGTTACAGACCAAGCGAATGTCATTCAGCCAAAGGGCCTGTTCGTTTCGGTAAATGAAGGAACTGAAGATCTTGCGGAGGCAATGGCAAATGGCGCAATTGCAGCTATATGGGAGAATGGTAAAAAACTGCCCCATTATACGCCGAATCAGTTTCCGGTATTCTTTACTGCTGATAGCGTTGAAGCAATAAAAAAACTATTACAACACTATCTTGAAAAATTAAATGGAGAAATTGAAGAGACAATGGAGATAACTAACTTTAAATTTTCAAATAAAGAACTTCTTAATAAAAATAGAGAAACATATGATATTGCTGTGATGTTAAAAAAGTTAACGAAACAACATGTTATTGATTCTGAAGGGAGGGAGTAGAATGCTGGAGCAAGTTATTTTTTTCACAATCATTATGGGCTTTCTCGTTACCGTATTGCTTTCTCCAATATTTATTCCCTTCTTAAGAAGGTTGAAATTTGGACAAAGCATTCGGGAAGAAGGTCCTAAATCGCACCAAAAGAAAACCGGAACGCCGACAATGGGCGGAATTATGATTTTATTTTCAGTTGTCCTCACAACAATCGTCATGACTGGAAAATTTTCAGAACCAACCGTAAAAACCTATTTGCTTTTGCTGGTAACCCTTGGATTTGGATTACTAGGCTTTTTAGACGATTTTATCAAAGTCGCGTTGAAACGAAATTTAGGATTAACCTCTAAACAAAAGCTTTTAGGTCAAATTATTATTTCTGTCATTTTTTATTTAGTTTATAAACAAAATGGTTTTTCTACTGAAGTAAGTATCCCATTTACGGACGCTTCCTTTGATTTAGGGTGGTTTTTCATCTTTTTCATTATTTTTTGGCTTGTCGGATTCTCCAATGCTGTCAACCTTACAGATGGACTCGATGGCTTGGTGTCAGGAACGGCAGCCATTGCATTTGGGGCTTTTGCTGTACTTGCTTGGAATCAATCTCAAATGGAAATAGCGATTTTTTCTGTGGCTGTTGTTGGTGCTGTTTTAGGATTCCTCGTTTTCAATGCCCATCCAGCAAAGGTTTTTATGGGAGATACAGGTTCGCTTGCTCTTGGAGGTGCGATTGCTACCATTGCGATTCTGACAAAGCTTGAATTATTGCTTGTGATTATTGGCGGAGTATTTGTGATTGAAACTTTATCAGTTATACTGCAAGTAGCTTCCTTTAAAACAACGGGAAAAAGAATTTTCCGTATGAGCCCGCTGCATCATCATTATGAGCTGGTGGGTTGGTCTGAGTGGAGAGTTGTTGTAACGTTTTGGAGTGTTGGATTAATACTTGCTATCCTTGGAATCTATATAGAGGTGTGGTTGTAATTGAAGCAGATTGAAAAGTATCGTCATAAAAAAATTCTTGTTCTTGGCTTAGCCAAAAGCGGTGTAACAGCTGCTGCATTATTACATAAGCTTGGAGCATTTGTAACAGTTAATGATAAAAAACCATTATCTGAAAATCCTGAAGCCCAAGGCCTTCTAGAACAGGGGATTAAAGTGATTTGTGGGGATCATCCTGTTGAACTCCTTGATGAGGGTTTTGAATTAATTGTAAAAAATCCAGGGATTCCTTATAACAACCCGATGATTGAAGGGGCAGTTAATATGGGAATTCCGGTTATTACAGAGGTTGAGCTTGCCTATGAAATCTCGGAAGCTCCCTTTATCGGAATTACCGGTACAAATGGTAAAACAACGACGACAACACTCGTATATGAGATGTTGAATGAAGGCAGCAAAAATCCATTAATTGCCGGGAATATTGGAACCGTTGCATCAGGTGTTGCCGAAAAGGCAACGAAGGATAACACAATCGTGATCGAGTTATCTTCCTTTCAGTTAATGGGAATAGAAACTTTTAATCCTAAAATCGCGATTATTACCAATCTATATGATGCCCACTTGGATTATCATGGGACTAGAGAGGAATATAAAGCAGCGAAGGCGAATATCACGAAAAACCAAACTGAACTGGAATATTTGATAATCAATGCAGATCAGGATGAAACCTTTGAAATTGCCCTTCAGTCTAATGCGAAAATCATTCCCTTTTCCACGAAGAAGGAATTGGCTGAAGGT
This sequence comes from Paenibacillus sp. BSR1-1, assembly GCF_030403775.1. Lineage (GTDB taxonomy): Bacteria > Bacillota > Bacilli > Bacillales > Cytobacillaceae > Neobacillus. Next base: position 286,959 of record NZ_JAQMWQ010000001.1, on the reverse strand, counting down.
GCCTTTATCCGTGACGGATGGATTTACTTTAATGATGAAAAAGTAATGGCAATTGATCAAATTGCATTACCTGGAGTACACAATTTAGAAAATATTTTATGTGCTATGGCTGCTGCAAAACTTTCTGGTGTGGAGAACAAAGCGATTCAGGAAGTCCTCAGGACCTTTACTGGAGTAAGGCATCGCTTACAATATGTTAAGGAAGTTGACGGCAGAAAATTTTATAACGACTCAAAAGCTACCAATATTTTAGCAACTATTAATGCTTTGGCTGCCTTTGAAGTCCCAATTGTTTTACTAGCAGGCGGGCTGGATCGCGGCAACGAGTTTGATGAACTTAAGCCGTATCTAAACAATGTAAAAGCATTAATCACCTTCGGGCAAACAGCAGAGAAGCTTGAGCGGGTTGGTCGTGAAGCAGGAATAAAAGTAATCAAGCATGTCGATAATGTGGCTATGGCCGTGCCTGAAGCATTTGGTTTATCTAATTCAGGTGATGTCATTCTGTTGTCTCCTGCTTGTGCCAGCTGGGATCAATACAAAACTTTTGAAGTCAGGGGAGACATTTTTATCGAAGCGGTGCATAAGCTTAAGTAAGGGCTTGTCTTACAAAGAAAAGCGGAAGCGCCTTGCCCAGGGCGACAAGCATAAGCCGAGCCGGCGGGAAGGTTGGTCTTTAACCTTCCCGACGGATTGGCTTATGACCTCGAGCCACTAGGCGCTGTAGCTGGACATAATTATTTCTCACTCAACATAAGGCCCTAAAACTTGCAGTTGAGGTGTTTAGTGGTGCCGACAAAGAGAACGACTCCTGATTTTATTTTAATGATTGTTACATTTACGCTGCTTGCAGTTGGACTTATCATGGTATACAGCGCTAGCGCTATTTGGGCGGAGTATAAATTCAATGATTCCTTTTTCTTTGCTAAGAGGCAGACTCTGTTTGCAGGGGTAGGGATTGCTGCCATGTTTTTTATCATGAACATAAACTATTGGACATGGAGAACATGGGCGAAAACGATTTTAATTGTTTGTTTCGTATTGTTAATTTTGGTTTTAATTCCAGGAATCGGAAATGTACGTAATGGTTCGCGAAGCTGGATAGGAGTTGGAGCATTTTCCATCCAGCCTTCTGAATTTATGAAACTTGCGATGATTGCCTTTTTAGCCAAGTATTTATCTGAAAGGCAGAAATTAATTACCTCCTTTAAGAAGGGGCTTGTGCCCTCATTAGGACTTGCCTTTGTTGCCTTTGCCATGATTATGCTGCAGCCTGACCTAGGCACTGGAACAGTAATGATTGGTACCTGCGTGGTGATGATTTTTATTGCAGGCGCAAGAGTAAGCCATTTTGCCTTTTTGGGACTATTAGGAGTGGCAGGGTTTGTTGGTTTGATTGCATCCGCCCCGTATCGTATTAAAAGGATTACTTCCTTTTTAGATCCTTGGTCCGACCCACTGGGAAGCGGATTTCAAATTATCCAATCACTTTATGCCATAGGTCCTGGAGGGTTATTTGGACTCGGACTTGGTGAAAGCAGGCAAAAGTTTTTTTACTTACCTGAACCGCAAACAGATTTTATCTTTGCGATTCTTTCTGAGGAATTAGGTTTTATTGGCGGCTCGTTTATCTTGCTATTATTTGCACTTCTTTTATGGAGAGGAATTCGTATAGCTTTAGGGGCACCTGATTTATATGGCAGCTTTCTTGCTGTGGGGATTATCGCAATGGTTGCCATTCAAGTCATGATCAATATCGGGGTTGTGACAGGGCTCATGCCGGTTACAGGTATTACTTTGCCATTTTTAAGTTATGGAGGATCCTCGCTTACTTTGATGCTGATGGCGATAGGTGTTCTCTTAAATATTAGCCGCTATTCTAGATATTAAAGGATACCCTGTGGTGGCAGGGTTCTTTTTATTTTACAATTAGATAACATTCTTTTGTCATTTGCTTTCTTTATTCGCTTTTTATAGTAAGATAGGAATGCATTCAGGTTTTAAATCGTTAATGAGGTGGAAAAATGAAAATAGTAGTAAGCGGCGGGGGAACTGGCGGACATATCTATCCTGCACTCGCCCTCATTAGAGAAATCCAAAAAGAAAACAAACAAGCTGAGTTTTTATACATAGGAACCAATAATGGTTTGGAAAGTAAAATTGTTCCGAGAGAAAATATTGCTTTTAAATCTATCCATATTACGGGTTTTAAAAGGAAGCTTTCCTTTGAAAATGTGAAAACCGTTATTCGATTTCTTAAAGGCGTTCAGGACAGTAAAAAAATTTTAAAAGAGTTTAAACCGGACATTGTCATCGGGACTGGCGGGTATGTGTGTGGACCTGTCGTTTATGCAGCTTCTAAGCTTCGTATTCCAACGATTATTCACGAACAAAATAGTGTCCCTGGACTTACAAATAAATTTTTAAGCCGCTATGTAAACAAAGTAGCCATTTGCTTTGATGAAGCAAAGGAATTTTTTCCAAAGGAAAAGGTTGTTTTTACGGGGAATCCCCGCGCTTCTGAGGTAATTGGCAAGGATGGAATTAAAGGGAGACTTTCAGCAGGCCTGAGTACTACAAAGCCAGCAGTGCTCATCTTTGGCGGAAGCCGCGGTGCACGTCCAATTAATGAAGCTGTTATCAAGTCTTTATCGGACTTTGCTGAAAAACCATACCAGATTCTCTATGTTACTGGAGATGTGCATTTTGAAGATGTAAAAAAAGAAGTGGAGTTAGTTGGAAATCCCCAAAATGTTGTCATAAAGCCATTTATTCATAATATGCCAGAGGTTTTGGCAGGGATTGATTTAGTTGTCTCAAGGGCTGGTGCAACATCCTTAGCTGAAATTACTTCACTGGGCATTCCAAGTATCCTAATTCCGAGCCCATATGTGACAAATAATCATCAAGAAAAAAATGCCCGTGCTTTAAGTGATCATGGAGCAGCACAGCTTTTATTAGAAAAAGAGTTAAACAGCAAAAGTTTAATTGGACATATTGATCGAATCCTCTTAAATAACGAAAATCTTAAGGAAATGAAATTAAAAGCTAAAAAACTGGGTGTTCCTGACTCCGCTGGCAGGTTGTATCAAGTTATGGAACAGCTAGTTAAGGGTGTACAAAAGTAGCCCATATTTATTTTTTGCATAGACTAAAATATACGTATGTTTGGAAAGTTAGGTGGTAAATTTGGACGGTATCGTAGCGGAATTGCAAGCTTCAAAAATCGGAAAGGTGAAGGAAAATGAACCTCTTGCCCATCACACCACAATAAAGATTGGCGGGCCTGCTGATATTTTTATAGAGCCTACATCTGTAGCGGACTTAAAGAAAGTAATGGATATCATTAAGAAGTATCAGGTGAATTGGCGAGCTATAGGAAGAGGATCGAATCTTTTGGTTTCTGATAAAGGGATTGAAGGGGCGATTATTAAACTCGGATCAGGCATTGATCATCTTGATATAAATGGTTCGGAAATCACAGTAGGCGGCGGACATTCCCTTGTTAGTTTATCAACGCTTATTAGTAAAAAAGGGCTCTCAGGCCTTGAATTCGCCAGCGGTATCCCAGGGTCAGTGGGCGGTGCTGTTTATATGAATGCAGGGGCACATGGATCAGATATTAGTAAAATCTTAACGAAAGCTCATATATTGTTTGAAGATGGAACGATGGAATGGCTGTCAAATGAAGAAATGGAATTCTCCTACAGGACCTCTGTCTTGCAGAAAAAGCGTCCCGGCATCGTTGTTGAGGCTGTTTTTCAGCTAGATGAAGGTGAAAAGGGAAATATTGTTGCGCAGATGCAAAAAAATAAGGATTATCGAAAAGAAACGCAGCCTTGGAATTACCCATGTGCAGGAAGTATTTTTCGAAACCCATTACCTAATTATGCAGGAAAACTAGTAGAAGTAGCTGGTTTAAAAGGCTTCAGTATTGGCGGAGCAAAAATCTCTGAAATGCATGGGAATTTTATCATCAACGCTGGAAATGCAACGGCAGGGGATGTGCTTGCCTTAATCCAGCATGTGAAAGATACGATCTACAACCTTTATGAAGTTAGAATGGAAACAGAAGTTGAGATAATTGGAAGGAAATAGTATTTAATTGCTAAATTTATCCTTACTTTTATGGTAATAATTTTCTTACGAATGACAAATATTGTGGTATAATTACTGATAATATTATAGGTGCGAACTCTCTAGGTAAACGAATGACGGCATGATTTTTCGTGCCGTTGTTTCTCTTTTCAAGCTATCATTTAAAGAGTTATGGACAAGCTTATTAGTTGTTATTTTAGGGCAGCTGCTTTTATGTTGGGGGAATTATGAATGGAAAATGATAAAATCGTTGCTCTTGAGGATCGTATTCCAAAACTGAAAGAACAAAGAAGGCGTAAAGCAAACAGACGGCTTGTGCTTTTGCTTATTACGTTTTTCATGATGATCGTTGCGGTAGCCTATACACAATCACCACTTAGTCATGTTAAGACGATTACAATTAAAGGTAATGAGATATATTCTAAAGATGAAATCATCCATAAAAGCGGCCTTTCAAAAAATACGAATATTTGGAAAGTTAGAAAGGATGCTGTCGTTTCAAAAGTAGAGCAGCTCCCTGAAATTAATAAGGCTGTTGTAAAACGAAAGTGGCCCAACACGATTATAATCCAAGTAGTAGAGCATAAGAGAATCGCATATTTAAAAAAGGATACGTCCTACTTTCCCGTAATGGAGAATGGAAAGATACTTAATGAAAGAAAAACGGAAGTGGTTCCAGTAAATTCTCCGATTCTTTTCGATTTTAAAGAAGGGGCAGCTCTGAACGAAATGGTAAAAGAGCTAAAAAAGCTTCCAATTGAAATAACTAACTCCATTTCTGAAATTCATTATACTCCCAAAAAAACAGATCGATACCACGTTTCCTTATTTATGAATGATGGCTTCGAGGTTAGTGCCACATTAAAGAGCTTTTCAGAAAAGATGGTCCATTATCCTTCTATTATTGGCCAATTAGATCCAAATAAAAAAGGAATTATCGACTTAGAAGTAGGGTCTTATTTTAGGGCTTTTGAATCGGAAGTGGAGGAAAAGAAAGTTGAATAGGATGAAGGTGAAGGGGAAACACGTTATTCTGTCTTTTGTCTGCCTAGTTTTAGGATTTATGCTTGCTTTCTCCTATCATTTGACGCAAATCGAAAAACAAAAAGAAAAGCCCAATCTATCAGGAAAGCAATATGAAAAAACACTTACACTCAGAAATCAATTGATTGCCCAGGAGGAGACCAACCGAAAACTGCAAAAGGAATTAAATCAAAAGCAGGATAAAGTACAAAAAAATGAAAAAAATCTCGCAAAAGAGGCCCAGGTATATCAAAATTTAGCTGAAGATGCAGAAAAATACAGGATGTATCTTGGTAAGGTAAAAGTAAAAGGCAGCGGGGTAAAGGTTACGCTTACTGACGGGGCTTACGACCCTAAAGAAGATAATATTAATAATTACCTCGTCCATGAGCATCATGTATTTAAAGTAGTCAATGAACTTTATATATCAGGAGCAGATGCAATTGCGATAAATGGGCAGAGACTTACAAGTCATTCTTATATTGTCTGTAATGGCCCGGTCATAACTGTTGATGGTATTCAGCATCCTGCACCTTTTATTATTACAGCTATCGGCGATCCAGACGTGCTCTCGTCTTCATTAAATCTTACCGGCGGGGTAAAGGATCAATTGGTTAATGATAATATTATTTTTTCTTTAGAAAAAGAAAGTGACATTACCCTCAATCCAATTTTAGGAAGCTGATTATGGACAAACAAAAATTAAATATTAGTTTTACCTTGGTAGCAGCTGTTGTGGGTTTCATGATTGCGATTCAATTTCAAACCGTGAAAAAACCTGAAGAACGGGATACTAGAGACATTTGGCAGCTCCGGGAAGCCCTTCTGCAAGAAAAAGAGCTCCAGTCTAATTTATTGACTGAAATTCGTTCTAATGAAGAAAAGCTATCAGCTTATGAATCTAAGCGAAAGCAAAGCAAGGAACAGGCCTTAAGGGATACATTGGAGGAATTAAAGATCGAGGCCGGTTTAACCGAGGTAACAGGGCCAGGAATTACGTTAGAAATTGAACCTGCAATTGAAGATACTCAATTAGGAGACCCTGTTACAAGGGTTGTTTCCCCAGAATTATTGAAGAGATTGTTGAACGAATTAAATATGTATGAAGCGAAATATGTATCTATTGACGGTCAACGAATTATTAATACAACCGTAATCAGGGATATCAACAAAGAAACTAAAATTGATGGCCATTCTATTAAAAGTTTACCAATAGAGGTGAAGGTGGCTGTTGCTGATTCAACTACGGCTGAAAAATTATATAATCGGATGAAAGTATCAAAAGCAAGGGATGAATTTTTTACTGAAGGCTTGAGGCTGAATGTCTCGGCTCCTATTCCGAATATTAAGGTGCCAGCCTATGATAATCCAATTCGTATCCGGTTTTTGGAACCGATTAAAGAAGGGGTCGGTACCTAATGTGGCTTCCGTTTATGGGTCTTGTCATTGGAATCATTCTTGGTTTATTGACTGAGATCCGAATTCCAGAGGAATATTCAAATTATTTGTCGATTGCTGTCTTAGCTGCATTCGACACGTTATTTGGTGGAATTCGCGCATACTTGCAAAATATTTATGATGAAAAGGTGTTTGTATCAGGCTTCTTCTTTAATATTGTACTTGCTGCAAGTTTAGCTTTTCTCGGTGTTCATCTTGGTGTAGACTTGTATTTAGCAGCAGTTTTTGCGTTTGGGGTCAGATTGTTTCAGAATATTGCTGTAATTCGTCGAATATTATTGACGAAATGGTCAACCAACAAAGAAAAATTAGAAAAAAGTTGAAAATTTTTAAAGGGAATCATTTAATTGTGACGAATATTTTTATAAGATATGACTTGGAAATTAATTGAACAAGAAAATTGTTGTTCTATTTTAGGAAAAATAAAGGAGGTGCCAGAGAATGAACAGCAATGAAATATATGTTAGCCTTGACATCGGTACATCCAGTGTAAAAGTAATCATTGGTGAAATGGTTCATGATTCAGGAAAAGGCTCGTTAAATATTATAGGTGTCGGAAATGTAAAATCTGAAGGGCTGCGTAAAGGTTCGATTGTCGATATGGATGATACGGTTCATTCTATTAAGCGGGCAATTGAACAGGCGGAAAGAATGGTAGGAATGGAAATCAGGGAAATTGTCGTTGGAATTCCAGGACACCATGTTATGCTTCAGCCTTGTCACGGTATTGTAGCTGTTTCTGGCCAAAATAGAGAAATTACAAATGAAGACGTTATTCGTGTCATTGAAGCTTCCCATGTCGGATCAATTCCTCCTGAGAGAGGAAATATGGGAGTTATCCAAAGGCAATTTATCCTAGATGGTAAAGATGAAATAAATGACCCGCGCGGAATGATTGGTGTCCGTTTGGAGATGGATGGAACGCTGATTACTGGTTCAAATTCCGTTTTGGCCAATACCATTCGCTGTGTCGAGCGCGCTGGTCTTAGTTTTTCTGATATTATCCTGCAGCCGCTGGCAGCTGGTGAGTATGCTTTATCCAAGGATGAAAAAAACCTTGGTGTCGCTTTGATTGACCTCGGAGGCGGTTCCACAAATATCTCTGTTTTTCAAGATGGTTTTATAACTGCAACTGGTGTCATTTCAGTTGGCGGTGACCATATCACAAAGGACCTGTCGGTTGGACTCCGAACTTCTACTGAGGACGCTGAAAAAATAAAGATAAAGCATGGACATGCCTTCTATGATATGGCATCAGAAGATGTAGTGTTCAGTGTTCCGATTATCGGCAGTGATCAGCACCAACAATTTAACCAGTTGGAAATTTCTGATATAATTGAAGCGAGAATGGAAGAAATTTTCGAATTGGCTGCCCATGAATTAAAGAGAATGGGCGTTACCAGTCTGCCGGGAGGATTTGTTTTAACGGGCGGCGGTGCCAACATGCAAGGAGTTTTGGAGCTTGCACAAGATATGTTTCAAAATCCAGTTCGAATTGCAGTACCAGATTACATTGGTGTAAGAGAACCTCAATATACAGCAGCGGTTGGCTTGATAAAATATGCCTATAAGAATGCTAGATTACCAGGTGGCACGATCAGCTCTTCATCATCAGTTTCTGAGCCAATCGAAAAGAGAGTACCAAAACAACATCAACCTAAAGCAAAAGTAGAAAAACATCCGGAAGAAAAGATGTCATCAAAAGTAAAAAAATTCCTTGGTTACTTTTTCGAATAGGCATAATCGAAAAGGAAAATCGACGAATTAGGAGGATTTGTCATGTTAGAATTTGATACAAATTTAGATTCTCTTGCAACCATAAAAGTAATCGGAGTTGGCGGCGGGGGTAACAACGCCGTAAACAGAATGATTGAACATGGCGTACAAGGTGTAGAATTTATCGCAGTAAATACTGATGCACAAGCATTGAATCTTTCAAAAGCTGAAGTGAAGATGCAGATTGGTGCGAAGCTGACCAGAGGTCTTGGAGCGGGTGCGAACCCAGAGGTTGGAAAGAAGGCCGCTGAGGAAAGCAAGGAGCAAATCGAGGAAGCATTGCGCGGAGCGGATATGGTTTTCGTTACAGCAGGTATGGGCGGCGGAACCGGTACAGGTGCAGCACCAGTTATTGCTCAGATTGCCCGCGACCTTGGTGCTTTAACAGTGGGTGTTGTTACCCGTCCATTTACTTTTGAAGGTAAAAAACGTTCAAATCAAGCTTCAGGCGGTATTGGATCAATGAAAGAGGCAGTCGATACTTTGATTGTTATTCCAAATGACCGGCTTCTTGAAATTGTTGATAAGAGCACTCCGATGCTTGAGGCGTTCCGTGAAGCAGACAATGTCCTTCGTCAAGGGGTTCAAGGTATTTCTGATTTAATAGCAACACCTGGTCTTATTAACCTTGATTTTGCTGATGTAAAAACGATTATGTCAAATAAAGGCTCAGCGTTAATGGGTATTGGTGTGGCTTCCGGTGAGAGCCGTGCCACTGAAGCAGCGAAGAAAGCCATTAATTCACCTTTATTAGAAACATCAATCGATGGAGCACAAGGCGTTTTAATGAACATTACTGGCGGGACGAACTTAAGTCTTTACGAAGTTCAAGAAGCAGCTGATATCGTTGCAACGGCAACGGATCAGGAAGTTAATATGATTTTCGGTTCGGTTATCAACGAAAATTTAAAAGATGAAATTATCGTTACCGTTATTGCAACTGGCTTTAATGAAGAAGTCATTCAGCCAAAGGTAACCCGTCCTACTTTTGGACAAAATAATAAAGCTCCAGTAAATCCGATTAAGAGAGAACAGCCAAAGCGCGAAGAAGTTCATCAAGAACCAGTTCGCAATAATAATTCTTCGCAAGAAGAAACACTTGATATTCCTACATTCCTTCGTAACCGGAATCGTAGACGTTAAAAAAAGTATTGCCCTTCGGGCAATGCTTTTTTTTTGCTGTTTAAAGAAAAATGTTGATTATAAACTCTTTTGATTGGAGCGGAAGGTGCGAAGACTCCTGCAGAAGCGAAGCGCTGAGGAAGCTCCCCGCAACGCCCGCGGAAAGCGAAGCACCTGGAGCGTAAATCAACAGCCTTATTAAAATGAGCATTTATTCAAAATATTATCTGACAAATTCCTTAATGAATAGTGAAAATTTCTGTTTTTTTGATTACAGAAAGTGACACACTTTTAGTCCTCTACTACGTTATACTTTTTCGTAACAGATTAATAGAACTGCCAATAAGGAGGAAGCTGTTTGGTTGTGTATTTAGATGTAATTTGGGCTCTTAACTTGTTTTTTGATAGCCTTCTTCTTTATTTAACAGCTATTTTTCTAAAAAGGAGAATACGAATCTGGAGATTATTGGCAGGAGGATTTATTGGCTCACTAATTATTCTATTAGCCTTTACTCCAATAAATGTCTACTCAAACCATCCAATCGCAAAACTGTTATGCTCTGTCATGATGGTACTTGCAACTTTTGGGTATAAACGGTTGTCTTATTTTCTAAAAGCACTAATGACGTTATATGTTGCTACTTTTTTAATTGGTGGAGCCTTATTAGGCGCCCATTATTTCATTCAATACAATCCTGAGTTAACCACAAAGGTCTTGATGTCGAGTGTGAAGGGGTTTGGTGACCCAGTCAGCTGGCTATTCGTCCTGATTGGTTTCCCTGTTGCCTGGCACTTTTCAAGGAGACATATGGAAGGTATGGAAATGACGAAAATCCAATTTGAGCAAATCGTAAATGTCAGCTTGAAAATAGGCAGTGAAACATTTGTTTTTAAAGGATTAGTTGATAGCGGCAATCAACTTTATGACCCGCTTTCAAGGCTCCCGGTAATGTTTGTATCCATTAAAAATCAATTGGATGCTATTCCCGAGCAAATCAAGAAAATTGCTGCAGATCCAGAACCGTTGATAATGGGGAGCGGGGAGGTTTCGGATGAATGGCAAAATAGACTAAGAATTGTGCCTTGCCGGGTGGTGGGACAAGAGCATCAGCTCATTGTGGCCATTAAGCCCGATAACATATTAATCGAACAAAATGGAGACCAGTATTTATGCGAAAAGGGTCTTGTATCCTTCACGATGCAGCAGCTTTCGGCAGATGATGCCTTTCAATGTATCGTTCATCCGAAAATGTTGACAGGACCAAAGCAGCAAGGAGGGACCGTGAAGGTAAGTTAATAATACTATACTCAGAAAAACATATTTTAGAAGGAGGAACAAGAATGAAAAAGTGGAAACTTCGCTTATCCTACTATTGGTATAAAATATTGATAAAATTAGGTTTAAAAACAGATGAAGTATATTATATTGGCGGAAGCGAAGCATTGCCGCCTCCTTTAAGCAAAGATGAAGAAGAGATGCTGTTAAAGAAGCTTCCTGGCGGTGACAAGGCGGCAAGGTCAATTTTAATTGAAAGAAACCTGCGTCTCGTTGTCTATATTGCCAGAAAATTTGAAAACACAGGCATTAATATCGAGGACTTAATTAGCATTGGCACGATAGGTCTGATTAAAGCGGTCAATACTTTTAATCCTGAAAAGAAAATCAAACTTGCTACATATGCTTCAAGATGTATTGAAAATGAAATCCTAATGTACTTAAGGCGTAATAATAAAATCAGGTCAGAGGTTTCGTTCGATGAACCATTGAATATTGATTGGGATGGGAATGAGCTTTTGTTATCAGATGTACTGGGCACTGATGATGATATCATCACCAAGGACTTAGAAGCCAATGTAGACCGGAAGCTGCTTACTAAAGCTTTGCATCAGCTAACCGATCGTGAAAAACAAATCATGGAGCTTCGCTTTGGCTTAACTAATGGCGAGGAAAAAACGCAGAAGGATGTAGCCGATATGCTTGGAATTTCCCAATCCTATATTTCACGGTTAGAAAAAAGAATTATTAAAAGATTACGAAAAGAGTTCAATAAGATGGTTTAAGAAATTTTTTTCTACCAAAAAAAACCTATTATTTCGTGATTTTGTAGCATTTTTCGACAATCATGCACCTGTCCACTCGTTTGGACAGGTGCATATTTTTCCTCCTCAAGGAAATACTGTTTTTTGTACAGCAGCTCCTGTGAGGAGGAAAAAGAATTGACTCGAAATAAAGTTGAAATTTGCGGTGTGGACACATCAAAACTTCCTGTATTAAAAAACGAAGAAATGAGAATTCTATTCAAGCAAATGCAAGAGGGCGATATATCCGCCAGAGAAAAGCTCGTCAATGGAAATTTGCGCCTTGTACTAAGCGTGATACAACGTTTTAACAACCGTGGTGAATTTGTTGACGATCTATTTCAGGTAGGCTGTATTGGTTTAATGAAATCGATTGATAACTTTGATTTAGGTCAAAACGTAAAGTTTTCCACTTATGCCGTACCAATGATTATTGGAGAAATAAGAAGATATTTGCGGGATAATAACCCTATTCGTGTGTCCCGCTCCTTAAGGGATATTGCGTATAAAGCCCTTCAGGTTAGGGAACGACTCATGAGCGAAACCTCACGTGAACCGACTGCTGAAGAAATCGCGAAGGTTTTAGAGGTACCACATGAAGAAATTGTCTTCGCCCTCGATGCCATACAGGACCCAGTGTCCCTATTTGAGCCAATCTACAATGATGGCGGCGACCCGATATATGTTATGGATCAATTAAGTGATGAGAAAAATAAAGATATTCACTGGATCGAGGAAATCGCTTTAAAAGAAGGAATGCGTCGATTAAACGAGCGGGAAAAATTAATTTTGCGTAAAAGATTCTTTCAAGGTAAAACACAAATGGAGGTCGCTGATGAAATCGGAATTTCCCAGGCGCAGGTTTCCCGATTAGAAAAAGCAGCGATAAGACAAATGAATAAGAATATCCAAAGCTAAGCTGTCCAATGGGGGCAGCTTTTTCTGTTACTAAATCGACCAGCACAATCATATATTCTTTAATAGTACAGGAACTGGGAGTGGTATGTGTATGGTTAAAATTTCAGATTTCCAGATAAAAGATGTGGTAAATGTAGCAGATGGCAAAAGGCTGGGCAATATTGGCGATATTGAGATAAACTTAACCACTGGAAAAATAGAAGCAGTCGTAATCTCTGGCAGCGGGAGGGTGCTGGGCTTTTTTGGGAAGGATGAGGACATCGTCATTCCTTGGAAAAATATCATAAAAATTGGTGAAGATGTCATTTTGGTAAGGCATAAAGGAAGTGTAGAAAAAATTTCTGAGGAAGCAGAAGTTTAAGGTTTGTTATTAGCGGTGACCAATTTTTCAATTCATGATAAACTAAAGAAAAACATTAGAGGTATGAACATGGAACCCTTTGTTTTAAAAAACAATTCAATATTATTAATTGATACCTGGACCGAGCGATATCCTGGACTTGTTGCCGGAATGACAACGAAAAACGGGGGAACAAGTAAAGGGAACTTTGAAACATTAAATCTCGGCTTTCATGTTAATGATAATGTTAATGATGTAGGTTCGAACCGAGAAATAGTTTCTGACCTTCTGGATTTCTCTATAAATAATTGGGTAGGTGCCGAACAGACCCATGATACTTTTATTAAAAAAGTTTCAAAAGCAGATCGAGGTCTAGGGGCAGCTTCCTATGACCAGTCTTTCAAGGGGACGGATGGTTTTTATACAAATGAAGAGGGAATTCTTTTAACTCTTTGTTTTGCTGACTGTGTCCCTCTTTTTTTTATTGCTCCACAGGCACGTATGATAGGGGCAGCCCACGCTGGCTGGAAGGGAACAGTTGGAAAAATAGCAGGAAAGATGATTGAAGCTTGGCAAAAAGAAGGTATAGCCCCTGAACAGATATTTGTAGCAGTCGGGCCATCAATTTGCGAAAAATGTTATATTGTGGATGATCGTGTCATTAACTTAGTTGAAAATACACTAGAAGATGTCGAAGGAAAACCATATAATCTAATTAGGGATGGTCAATATTCTTTGGATTTACGTGAAGTGAATCGGCAAATTCTTCTAAAAGCGGGGATCCCCGCTAAAAATATTAGTGTAACTGGATTTTGCTCAAGCTGCCATCATGATATATTTTTTTCCCATCGTCGTGATCAAGGCAGAACTGGAAGAATGTTAAGTTTTATTGGCTGGAAGGAGACTAACGATCATTTATGAAGGTAGCAGCAAAGTTAGAACAAATCAGACAACAAATAAATGAGGCATGCCTAAAAGCAAATAGGGAACCTGAAGAAATAAAGTTGATTGCCGTAACGAAATACGTTAGCACCGAAAGAGCGAAAGAAGCATTAGATGCGGGCATTTATAATCTGGGTGAAAATCGTGATGAAGGACTTCTTGCAAAGTGGGAAGTGCTGCAGGACAAGCCCATTTGGCATTTTATTGGATCACTTCAGACTCGAAAGGTGAAAAATATTATTGATAAGGTTGAATATATTCATTCATTGGATAGACTTTCGCTGGCTGAAGAAATTAATAAACGCGCGAAACGGAAGATAAAGTGTTTGGTTCAAGTAAATGTATCACAGGAAGAATCCAAACATGGATTGACTGCAGATGAGGCAATAACGTTTATTGAATCCCTCAAACCCTTTGAAAATATAAGTGTAGAGGGTTTAATGACGATGGCGCCATTTACGGATGATGAAATGGTTCTGCGTGAATGTTTTCGAAAACTGAGAGAACTTCAGGAACAAGTAAAGGCATGTAATTTAGATTTTGCTCCATGCACAGAGCTTTCAATGGGAATGTCCAATGATTTTACGATTGCGATTGAAGAAGGAGCTACAATGGTAAGAATTGGCACTGCACTTGTCGGTGAAGATGGTTAGGAGAGAAAAAAATGACGATTAAATCGAAATTAAAAACATTTTTCTTTTTAGATGAAGAATATGATGATAACAATGATAATTATATTGAAGCAGTTGAACCCATAAAACAGAAAAAGCAGCCTGTTAAACCACAAAATGTTGTTAGTCTGCAAAGTGTCCAAAAACCTGCAAATTCCAACACTTCTTCTAAAGGATCAAAAGTAATATTAGTTGAACCACATGCTTATGCTGAATCAACTGAGATTGCGGACCATTTAAAAAATCGCCGCGCAGTAGTGGTGAACCTTCAGCGCATCGATAATGAACAAGGCAGACAAATTGTCGATTTTTTAAGCGGTGCTGTTTATGCTATCGGCGGTGACATCCAGAAGATCGGCACGAGCATTTTTTTATGTACCCCTGATAATGTCGAGGTTTCAGGAAATATATCGGAACTTTTTCCTGACTCTGAAAATCAAATAACGAGGTGGTAAAATAAATGGATTTTATTTTTAGTCTCCTTTCACAGTTATTATCGATTTATTCGTGGGCATTAATTATTTATATATTGATGTCTTGGTTTCCAAATGCAAGGGAGACAACAATTGGCCGATTTCTTGCCAACATTTGTGAACCTTATTTAGTTCCATTTAGAAAAATAATTCCTGCCATTGGAATGATGGACATTTCACCAATTGTTGCTTTCTTAGTCCTAAATTTCGCTCAAAGCGGCCTTAGCACTTTATCTAGATGGATATAAAAACTGACCCTAGGTTGTGTATACAAGAATGAACATATATCAGCATTTCCGTCCAGAAGAACGGGACTATATCGATCAGGTATTACATTGGAAGAATATTGTCGAAACTCAATATACTGCAAAGCTAACGGATTTTCTTGATCCTAGAGAACAGTACATTTTAACCATGTTAATTGGTGAAAATAACGATGTAAAATATACCTTTTTTGGGGGCGGCAATGGGGTCGAAAGAAAAAGAGCGTTATTGCAGCCTGATTATTTAACGGCCGAACAGGCTGATTTTCAGATTAGCCTGTTTGAAATTGATTATCCGAAAAAGTTTGTCACAATCGAGCATCGTCAGGTCTTAGGAACCTTAATGTCCTTAGGGTTAAAGCGCGGTAAATTTGGTGACATCTTAACCAATAATGACCAGATTCAATTTTTCGCTGCTGCGGAAATCAGCGAATATATTAAGAGTAATTTGCAGACAATTGGCAGGGCTGGGGTTAAATTGGTGGAAACGCCGCTCGAAAATGCCCTTAGCCTTCAAGAAGTCTGGGAAGAAATTGAATTAACAGTATCTTCATTACGACTGGATGCAATTATTTCTAGTATTCATCATCTCTCCCGGCAAAAATCACAACTTTATATACAACAAGGGCTTGTTAAAGTTAATTGGACATTAGTCGAGAACCCTTCATTTGAATGTCAAGCCGGGGATATGATTTCAGTTCGAGGACATGGACGAGTTAAAATTATGTCTTTAGACGGGAAAACAAAAAAAGAAAAATGGCGAATTACTGCCGGAAAACAAAAATAATTCAATTTTATGCAGGATTTTCGAAAAACATGTCGAATACTTCCTTATACATATATTAGAACCAGATTTATGGAGGTGGCATCATGCCGTTAACGCCGTTAGATATTCATAATAAGGAATTTAATAAAGGGTTTAGAGGCTACGATGAGGACGAGGTTAATGAATTTTTGGATCAAGTGATCAAGGATTATGAATTAGTTCTCAGAGAGAAAAAAGAGATGGAAGAACGTTTAAATGAAATGAAAGAGCGGCTGGGCCATTTTACAAATATTGAAGAAACACTTCATAAGTCTATCATCATTGCTCAAGAAGCTGGTGAAGAAGTAAAACGTAACGCTCAAAAGGAAGCGAAGCTCATTATTAAGGAAGCCGAGAAAAATGCGGATAGAATCGTAAACGAATCCCTTTCAAAAGCAAGAAAGATTGCACTTGAAATCGAGGATTTAAAAAAGCAATCTAAAGTATTTCGAACTCGTTTTAAGATGTTAATTGAAGCGCAGCTTGATATGCTGAATACAGATGATTGGGATCACTTATTAGAATACGAAGTGGATGCCACAGAATTAAAAATCCACGAAGAAGAAGATTCATTAGCTTGACGAAATATGTTAAATTAGCATATAATTTTTTAACAGATTATACTGAATAGATGGCAATTGACGATGAAAGGGACAGTACAATTTTTCAGAAAGCTCTTTTAAGCGAGCCGGGGATGGTGAAAGCCCGGTAAAGCAGAAAAATTGGAAAATCACCCTCGAGTCCTAAGGTCGAACTTCTAATGGAAAAGTAGATCTTGGCGTGTTATTCACGTTACGAATCTAAAGAGGATAGAACGAGTATACCCGTTCTATTTATCAGGGTGGTACCGCGGGAATCAAACCTTCTCGTCCCTATTTGGGATGAGAGGGTTTTTTTATTGGTCATTTGGCTATTCTGTTTCTATGAAAGTATCAGGAGGAAAAGAAAATGGAATATAAAGATACGTTATTGATGCCGCAAACGGATTTTCCGATGCGGGGCAATCTTCCACAAAGAGAGCCGGAAATCCAGGCGAAATGGGAAGAGATGAATATTTATCAAAAAGTGCAGGAGCACACAAAGGGGAGGCCAATGTTCGTCCTGCATGATGGACCTCCATATGCAAATGGTGATATCCATATGGGGCATGCTCTTAATAAAATCTTAAAAGATATGATCGTGCGATATAAATCAATGAGCGGCTATCATGCTCCATATGTCCCTGGCTGGGATACACATGGACTGCCGATTGAGCAGGCATTAACGAATAAAGGTGTTAAGCGTAAAGAAATGACAGTAGCTGAATTCCGTCAGTTATGTACTACCTACGCACTTGAGCAAATTGATAATCAGCGGACACAATTTAAACGTTTAGGTGTTCGCGGAGACTGGGAGAATCCATATATAACTCTTAAGCCGGAATACGAAGCCCAGCAAATTAAGGTATTCGGAGAAATGGCGAAAAAGGGCTATATTTATAAAGGTCTAAAGCCGGTTTATTGGTCTCCATCAAGTGAATCTGCTTTAGCAGAGGCAGAAATTGAGTACCAGGATAAGCGTTCCCCTTCCATCTATGTTGGCTTTAAAGTCAAAGAAGGAAAAGGTGTCCTTGATACGGATACACAAATTGTAATCTGGACAACAACTCCTTGGACGATTCCGGCAAACCTTGGAATTTCAGTGCATCCTGACCTGACCTATGTCGTGGTTTCTACTAATGGGAATAAATTTTTAGTGGCTGAGGCCCTCTTGGAGGCTGTTACAAAAGAAGTTGGCTGGGAAAATGTCACTACAGTCCAAAAGGTAAAAGGATCAGAGTTAGAAAACATTGTTGCCTCTCATCCGTTATACGGCCGTGATTCTTTAGTCATGTTAGGGGAACATGTTACAACTGATGCTGGTACTGGCTGCGTTCATACTGCACCAGGCCATGGGGAAGATGACTTCCATGTTGGTCAAAAGTACGGTTTAGAAGTTCTTTGTCCTGTTGATGACAAGGGCTATATGACGAGTGAAGCTCCTGGATTCGAAGGCGTATTTTACGAAGAAGCCAATAAGCCAATTGGTCAGGCTTTGGAAGAAGCAGGGGCATTATTAAAGCTTACTTTTATTACCCATTCCTACCCGCACGACTGGAGAACAAAAAAGCCGGTTATTTTCCGTGCTACTGCTCAATGGTTTGCTTCTATCAAAGACTTCCGCAGTGAACTTTTAGAAGCGGTGAAGGAAACAAAGTGGGTTCCAGCATGGGGAGAAACACGACTATTTAATATGGTTCGCGACCGTGGTGACTGGTGTATTTCCCGTCAGCGCGTCTGGGGTGTTCCAATTCCTGTATTTTATGCGGAAAATGGTGTGGAGATTATCACTGACGAAACAATTGATCATGTATCCAACCTTTTCCGTGAACATGGATCAAATATCTGGTTTGAGCGTGAGGCAAAAGATTTACTTCCAGAGGGCTTTACTCATCCAGGAAGTCCAAATGGAACTTTTACAAAAGAAACGGATATCATGGATGTTTGGTTTGATTCAGGTTCTTCTCACCAAGCTGTTCTCCTTGAGCGGGAGGATTTAGTTCGTCCGGCTGATTTGTATTTAGAAGGATCTGACCAATATCGCGGCTGGTTTAACTCATCTTTATCAACAGCTGTAGCTGTGACCGGAAAGGCTCCGTATAAAGGTGTATTAAGCCATGGGTTTGCACTAGATGGTGAAGGCAGAAAAATGAGTAAATCATTAGGTAATGTTGTTGTGCCTGCAAAGGTTATGAATCAATTAGGTGCTGATATCCTTCGCTTATGGGTTGCTTCTGTTGATTATCAATCAGATGTTCGGGTATCAGATGCAATTTTGAAGCAGGTTGCTGAGGTTTACCGAAAAATCCGTAATACATTCCGTTTCCTTTTAGGAAACTTAGCAGATTTTGATCCAACATTGGATAAAGTGGCCTATGAAAACTTGCGTGAAGTCGATCAATTCATGCTTGTTAAATTAAATAAACTCATCAAATATGTTCGGAAAGCATATGAAAATTATGAGTTTGCTGGGATTTACCATGCAGTAAATAATTTTTGTACCCTTGATTTAAGTGCTTTCTATTTAGATTTTGCCAAGGATGTCCTTTACATTGAGGCCGCTGACCATCAGGACCGCAGAGCAATTCAAACTGTTTTGTATGAATCCTTGCTTGCGTTAGCAAAACTGGTTTCTCCTATCCTTTCCCATACAGCTGATGAAGTGTGGAAATTTATTCCAGCAGTTCAAGAGGAAAGTGTTCAATTAACAGATTTGCCAGAATATGTTGATCTTCCAGGAGCGAAGGGTTTAGAAGAGAAATGGACGGCATTTATGAAGCTTCGTGATGATGTATTAAAAGCATTAGAAGAAGCACGAAATGAAAAGGTTATTGGAAAATCGTTAACGGCTAAGGTGACCTTGTACGTTAATGATAATACAAAAGCCCTTCTCGATTCGATTGAAGAAAACCTGCAGCAATTATTTATTGTTTCAGGCTTTGAAGTAGCAGGTGTATACGATCAAGCACCTGAGAATGCGCTGAAATTAGAATCAGCCGCTATTGTTGTCACCAAGGCAGAAGGTGAAACCTGTGAACGCTGCTGGGTTGTAACACCTGATGTAGGTCAAGGCCAAGATCATAAAACACTTTGCCCTCGTTGTGCACAAGTTGTTAAAGAAAACTATTCACATTTAGCATAAAATCATGAAGCCCCGTGGAAACGGGGCTTTTAATATTTTCCTTCTCCGTTAATTGTTGTTGTTTGTGACAAATGTTTGACCGTGTCAGAAAAGAGCTTGAGGAAATAATATTACAAATGACAAAACGGAGGTAACAACTATGAATGCAACGCAGGAACAGCTGTTTTTGGAACTCCGTCAAACGAAAGAAGAAATTGAAATTTCATTAAAAAACAAACAAAAAAAAGATTGGTTGACAAACATTTTTGAACAAGAATTGGCTGATATTAATTGTGCGATTCAGAAGCTAAAGGATGGAAATTTTGGTCAATGCGAAATTTCTGGGGAATTTATACCGGATGATTTGTTAAAAATGGTTCCTACCTTAAAGACCGTAAAAGATTCAGAGTTACTAGAGATATTTTGTAAAAAAACGATTCATTAGTCATTTTTATGATGTTACATTGTCGTTTTACGATTAAGTATGCTAAAATGCTAAGGATAAGTCTAGGCGAAATGTGGGGGATCTTAGTGTTTTATTACTTAATCGCTTTTTTTGTAATTATTTTGGACCAATTTACGAAATGGTTAATTGTAAAAAATATGTACTTAGGTGAAAGCATTCCAATCATTGATAATATTTTGTACATTACATCCCACCGCAATCGCGGAGCGGCATGGGGGATTCTGCAAGGTCAAATGTGGCTTTTTTATGTAATAACGATTCTTGTTATTGCTGGCATTATGTATTATCTTTACAAAGCTGCTAAAGGTAAATGGCTATTGGGAGTTTCACTTGCTTTTATGCTTGGTGGTGCTATTGGTAACTTTCTTGATCGATTAATTCGAAAAGAAGTTGTCGATTTTATCCACACATATATTTTTAGCTATAATTTTCCTGTCTTCAATATTGCTGATTCAGCATTAGTAATAGGAGTTATTTTATTAATGATTCAAATGCTTCGAGAAGAGAAGGAATCGAAGGAGAAGTCTTATGGAGAAAATGGAACACACCATTCTTGAAGAGGAAAAAGGGGATCGAATTGATAAAGTCATCTCGAGTCTCGATGAAGAATGGTCAAGAACACAAGTTCAGCAATGGATTAAAGATGGAAATGTCTTAGTGAATGGACAAAAAGTGAAAACAAATTATAAATGTGCACTGAAGGATGAAATTGAAATCACCATTCCTGATCCAGAAGAATTAGATGTTATTCCGGAAGAGCTAGACCTGGAAATTTATTACGAGGACAAGGATGTTCTGGTAGTAAATAAGCCTAGAGGTATGGTTGTTCACCCCGCACCGGGACATATGACGGGGACATTGGTGAATGGTCTAATGGCGCATTGTAAAGATTTATCCGGTATTAATGGGGTGTTAAGACCGGGGATTGTTCACCGGATTGATAAAGACACTTCCGGACTTTTAATGGTCGCCAAAAACGATATGGCTCATGAAAGTCTCGTCAATCAATTGGTTGAGAAAACTGTAACTCGTAAATATAAAGCAATTGTTCATGGTGTTATTCCACATGATTTTGGAACCGTTGATGCCCCGCTGGGCAGGGACACAAAGGACAGACAAAGTATGGCAGTGGTTGATAATGGGAAGCATGCTGTTACGCATTTTCATGTGATTGAGCGCTTTAAGGATTTTACCTTTGTTGAGTGTCAATTAGAAACGGGGAGAACCCACCAAATTCGCGTTCATATGAAATATATCGGCTACCCGCTTGCAGGGGATCCTAAGTATGGACCGAAGAAAACGCTTGATATTGGGGGACAGGCGCTGCATGCCGGAGTGCTTGGCTTTATACATCCTAGAACAAATGAATATTTAGAGTTTGAAGCAGCACTTCCTGAAGATTTTGAAAGGCTGCTTGACCAGCTTCGAAATAATCGTTGACATTATTTTAGTATTATTGTAAGATAACTATAGCTTAATAAGCCTTTAAATTCAGTCCCGTGAGGCTGAGAAGGAACGGTTACTAGTGAGGGGGAAATCTATACCCTTATTAGATGAAATGACTCGTTAACCTCTCGCCCAAATCGGTGAGAGGTTTTTATTTTATAAAAAGCAGGTGTCGTATGAATCAGAAAGCTCTTGTTTTAGATGAACAGGCAATTGGCCGTGCATTAACAAGGATTGCCCATCAAATCATTGAAAAAAATAAAGGGATTGAAGAGTGCATTCTTGTTGGCATCCGAACAAGAGGCATTTACTTGGCCAAGCGGCTTGCTTCAAGAATCGAAGAAATCGAGGGGAGTCCGATTCCAGTTGGGGAAATTGATATTACCCTATATCGTGACGATTTATCGAAGAAAACGGAAAATCAAGAGCCGTTAGTTAAAGGATCTGATATTCCAGTCAGCATAAGTGATAAAAAAGTCATTCTAGTTGATGATGTTTTATATACAGGACGTACGGTCCGCTCAGGACTTGATGCCTTAATGGATATAGGGCGGCCTTCAGCCATTCAGCTTGCGGTATTAGTCGACCGGGGGCATCGGGAACTTCCGATTCGTGCTGATTATGTTGGAAAAAACATCCCAACATCCAGTGAAGAAAAAATCGTAGTCGAACTTGTTGAAGTGGACCAGATTGATCAAGTCAGCATATATGACAAATAAATAGCTTGCCCTTTTAAATGCAGTCCTGTGAGGCTGACAAAGGGGAAAAGGCCGGGATTATTTTACGGCTTTTCCATACCCTCTTTGTCTTGCCATGGACTTAGAGGGTTTTTTTATTAAGAAGTATCACAGAATAAAGAAAAATGGGGGAAATCCATATGAACAATAAACCAATCTTAGACGTAAAAGAATTTCCAAAACCATCCCAGTGGCTGACTTTAAGCATTCAGCATTTGTTCGCGATGTTTGGTGCGACAATTCTTGTACCATACCTTGTTGGATTAAGCCCAGCTATTGCGTTAATTTCAAGTGGACTTGGAACACTGGCATTTCTCCTAATTACAAAATTTCAAGTTCCTGCATATCTCGGATCATCGTTTGCCTTTATCACTCCAGTAATTGCTGCAAAAGCTTCAGGTGGTCCTGGCGCAGCGATGGTTGGAACTTTTATAGCAGGTCTAGTTTATGGGATTGTAGCGCTTGTCATTAGCAAAGCAGGACATCGCTGGATTATGAATCTGCTCCCGCCAATCGTGGTAGGTCCCGTTATTGTGGTAATTGGTTTAGCCCTATCAGGTACAGCTGTTGGAATGGCAATGAATAACCCGTCTGGTAAATACAGCATGCTTCATTTCTCGGTAGCGCTTGTTACCTTAGCAGCAACAATTATCTTCTCTATCTACGCAAAAAAAATGTTAAGCATCATTCCTATCTTAGGTGGGATTGTGGTTGGTTATATCTACGCATTATTCGTCGGGATTGTTGATTTCAGTCCTGTATTGAAAGCAAATTGGTTCCAAATGCCGGAATTCATTATTCCATTTGTAAGCTACAAAGTGAAATTTACATGGGATCTAGCCGCATTAATGATTCCAGTAGCCGTTGTTACACTTTCTGAGCATATTGGCCACCAGCTTGTACTAAGCAAAGTTGTAGGCCGTGATTATATTAAAGAACCTGGTTTACATCGTTCGATTCTAGGGGATGGAACTGCAACAATAATTTCGGCTCTAATTGGCGGTCCGCCAAAAACAACCTATGGTGAGAATATCGGTGTCTTGGCCATCACGCGGGTTTACAGTGTGTATGTCATCGCTGGCGCTGCTGTACTAGCTATTATCTTCGGATTTATTGGGAAAGTAACAGCCTTAATCCAAACGATTCCAACACCTGTTATGGGTGGAGTTTCAATCCTGTTGTTTGGAATCATTGCTTCATCAGGTTTAAGAATGTTAGTCGACAGTAAAATCGATTTTGGTGATAAACGCAATTTAGTCATTTCATCAGTCATTTTGGTAATTGGAATCGGTGGAGCAATTGTCAAACTGCCATTTAATGTCCAAATTCAAGGTATGGCTTTAGCGGCCATCATTGGGGTGCTATTAAACCTCATTCTTCCTGGAAGACAGCCTGCAGAAGAAAATATGTTTGAAGTAGAACAAATGAATGAAAAGAAGAAAATTGCATAACAAGAAAACCTTTTAAAAGAAGTCCAGCGAGGCTTATAAGGGTGTTATCACTTGAACCGCATCTTAATGCGGATTAAGTGTGGATATAATGCACCCTGATCATCCTGGTCAGGGTGTTTTTTGGCAAAAATAGGAAAAGGTGGGGAACGAGTTGCTAAATCATTTACTTACCACGAACGAATTAAAGGTGGAAGAGATTTATCAAATCTTAAACGATGCACAGCGGTTTGCAGATGGCATGGAATGGCGCCCGGACGGTCAATTATTTTCAGCCAACTTATTCTTTGAAAATAGCACAAGAACGAAATGCAGCTTTGAGCTGGCTGAAAGAAAATTAGGATTAAGTGTTATCCCATTTGAAGTGCAAACCTCAAGTGTGCAAAAGGGAGAAACGTTATACGATACAGTTAAAACGCTCGAATCCATCGGAGTAAATACAATTGTGATTCGGCATAGCCAAGATCGTTATTTTGACGAACTTGTTGGAAAAGTGAATGTACCGATTATTAATGGCGGCGATGGCTGCGGGCACCACCCGACACAATCCCTTTTGGATCTGCTAACCATCTATCAAGAATACGGAAGTTTTACAGGGTTAAAAATAGCCATCATCGGTGACATTCGGCATAGCAGGGTGGCACGTTCCAATGCTGACACCTTAACAAGGCTGGGAGCAGAAGTTGTTTTCTCGGGTCCAGAAGAATGGTTTGATAATCATAGCCTTCATGCGTCCAGATTTATTCCGATTGATCAGGCCATTCAGGAGGCAGATGTTGTAATGCTCCTGCGTGTCCAGCATGAACGTCACCAGAAAAAGGGAAGCTATACTTCCTCTGAATATCATCAAAAATTTGGCCTTACCCTTGAGCGGGAAAAGAAAATGAAACCACAAAGCATTATCATGCATCCTGCACCGGTAAACAGAAACGTGGAAATTGCTGATAGTCTAATAGAATGTGAGCGTTCAAGAATTTTTAAGCAAATGGAAAACGGCGTTTTTGTCAGAATGGCAGTGTTAAAAAGATCAATCGAAAGTATGAATGGAGGATATACTAATGAAAATACTTATTCAGAACGCCAGCTACATAGCATCTAATGGCGAAAATAAACAATCTGATATTTTAATAGAAAATGGGATTATTACAAAAATCGAGAAAAAAATAGAAGAAAACGTGGATCGTAAAGTGGATGCAGAAGGACTTCTGGTATCCCCTGGATTTATCGATCTCCATGTTCATCTTCGCGAGCCAGGCGGCGAGAAAAAGGAAACCATCGCAACCGGAACGCTTGCCGCAGCAAAAGGCGGTTTCACTACGGTAGCAGCTATGCCAAATACCAGACCTGTGCCTGATAATGTAAATATTATGGCGGACGTGCAAAAGAGAATTCAAGAAACGGCTAATGTCAGGGTTTTACCATATGCCTCTATCACTACTAGATTGCTAGGACAGGAACTGACAGACTTCGAGGGGCTAAAAAACGCTGGTGCTTTTGCCTTTACCGATGACGGTGTAGGGGTCCAAACGGCCAGTATGATGCTTGAAGCCATGCAAAAAGCTGCTAATTTAAATATGGCGATTGTTGCCCACTGTGAAGAAAATTCACTCATCAACAAAGGCTGTGTACACGAAGGCAGCTTTTCGAAAAGAAATGGCTTAAATGGCATTCCTTCCATTTGTGAGTCAGTACAAATTGCAAGAGACGTACTTCTCGCTGAGGCAGCAGGCTGTCATTACCATGTATGCCATGTCAGTACGAAAGAATCAGTCCGTGTGATTAGGGACGCAAAACGTGCTGGCATTAAGGTAACGGCGGAAGTGACGCCGCACCATTTATTATTAACTCAAGATGATATTCCAGGGCTTGATGCCAATTATAAAATGAACCCACCATTAAGGGATGAAAAAGACAAGTTGGCCTTACTCGAAGGACTATTGGATGGAACGCTTGATTTTATTGCAACCGATCATGCACCACATACACAGGAAGAAAAAAGTGAAGGGATGGAATTAGCGCCTTTTGGAATTGTCGGATTAGAAACAGCCTTCCCACTTCTATATACGAACTTTGTGCTAAAAAATATCATCTCACTTGAGCAGCTTATCGGTTATATGACGCAAAAGCCGGCTGAAACCTTTGCACTACCATATGGAAAAATTGAGGTTGGGGCGTCAGCAGATATCGTTTTATTAAACTTAAATGAAGAGCGCGAAATAAATCCAGATGAGTTTTTATCCAAAGGGAAAAACACTCCATTTGGCGGCTGGAAATGTAAAGGCTGGCCAGAATTAACGATTGCAGCAGGAAAAATAGTTTGGGAAAAAGGATGTGTAACAGCATGAAAGCACAGCTAATTTTAGAAGATGGAACGATTTTTATCGGAGAAGGTTTTGGAAGCCATATGGACACCTTTGGTGAAGTGGTCTTTAACACGGGTATGACTGGTTATCAAGAAATTCTATCTGACCCATCCTACTGCGGACAAATTGTCATGCTGACATATCCTTTAATCGGAAATTACGGCATTAACCGTGATGATTTTGAATCAATTAATCCTGCCGTTAAAGGATTTATTGTCAAAGAAGCCGCAGATTTCCCTTCTAACTGGAGAAGTGAATTTACCCTCGACGAGTATTTTAAAATTAAAAAAATTCCTGGCATTGCCGGTATTGATACACGAAAATTAGCGAGGATTATCCGCCAGTATGGAACATTAAAAGGAGCCATTTGCAGCATTGAAAACGATGCGGAGGAAGTGTTGAGGAAATTAAGACAAACGCGCCTGCCTATAGACCAAGTAAGAAGAGTTTCCACTAAAAATGCCTATCCGAGCCCAGGAAGAGGCAAAAGAATTGTTCTTGTTGATTTTGGGATGAAACACGGGATTTTAAGAGAACTGAATTTACGGGGCTGTGATGTTGTTGTTGTTCCGTACCATACAACGGCTGATGAAATTCTTCAGCTTCGTCCGGACGGAATCATGCTTTCAAATGGACCTGGGGATCCAAAGGATGTTCCAGAAGGCATTCAGATGATTAAAGAAGTGCTTGGAAAAGTTCCGCTTTTCGGCATCTGCCTTGGTCATCAACTCTTTGCTCTTGCCTGCGGTGCAGATACCGTTAAAATGAAGTTCGGCCACCGTGGTTCCAATCATCCAGTAAAAGAACTTTCAACTGGGAAAGTATCAATAACCTCCCAAAACCACGGGTATACGGTTGATAGTAAATCGATTAACAATACTAGGCTTGCGGTTACTCATATTGCATTAAATGATGATACGATTGAAGGCTTAAAGCATTTAGATTATCCGGCCTTCACAGTGCAATATCACCCTGAGGCATCCCCTGGACCAGAGGATGCAAACGGCTTATTTGAACAGTTTCTAAACATGATTGAATCGGAAAAACAGGAGGGAACAGCAGCATGCCAAAACGTACAGATATAAACTCCATTTTAGTAATCGGATCAGGACCAATTGTCATCGGGCAGGCAGCAGAGTTCGACTATGCGGGCGCACAAGCATGTATGGCTTTGAAAGAAGAAGGCTACCGTGTCATTCTTATCAATTCAAATCCAGCAACCATTATGACAGACACAGAAATGGCAGACGCTGTTTACATCGAGCCTTTAACACTGGAGTTTGTCAGCAAAATCATCCGAAAAGAACGTCCTGATGCCCTGTTAGCCACTCTTGGCGGGCAAACAGGACTTAACTTAGCTGTGGAATTAGCAAATTCCGGCGTTTTGGAAGAATGCGGCGTTGAGATTCTTGGAACGAAGCTGTCAGCAATCAAACAAGCTGAGGACCGCGAATTATTCCGCGATTTAATGAATGAATTAGGGGAGCCGGTACCTGATAGTGAAATCATCCATGAATTAGAGGAAGCAAAAATCTTCGTAGAAAAGGTTGGGTTCCCGGTAATTGTCCGTCCTGCCTTTACCCTTGGCGGAACGGGCGGCGGTATTTGCCACAATCAAGAGGAACTAGAAGAAATCGTGACGAGCGGTTTAAAGAACAGTCCTGTTCAACAATGTTTGCTGGAGAAAAGTATTGCCGGCTTCAAGGAAATTGAATATGAGGTCATGCGCGATGCTAATGATAGTGCAATTGTTGTTTGTAATATGGAAAATATTGATCCAGTTGGGGTTCATACCGGTGACTCAATTGTTGTCGCTCCAAGTCAAACATTAAGTGATCGAGAATACCAATTATTAAGAAATGTCTCTTTGAAAATTATTCGCGCGTTGAAAATTGAGGGCGGCTGTAACGTACAGCTTGCACTGGACCCAAATAGCTTTAATTACTTTATTATCGAAGTGAATCCACGTGTAAGCCGTTCATCAGCTCTTGCATCAAAGGCAACAGGCTATCCTATTGCGAAGCTTGCAGCAAAGATTGCTGTTGGACTTACACTTGATGAAATGAAGAACCCTGTAACCGGAAAAACTTACGCAAGCTTTGAACCAGCCTTGGATTACATTGTGACAAAAATTCCGAGATGGCCATTTGATAAATTTGAATCCGGAAATCGCTCACTTGGGACACAAATGAAAGCAACGGGCGAAGTCATGGCGATTGGCCGTAATTTTGAAGAGTCATTATTAAAAGCAATCCGCTCACTTGAGGCAGGTGTCCATCACTTTGAATTGAATGGTGCCGATGAATTCACAGATGAGCTTGTCGAAAAGCGAATTCGTAAGGCTGGGGATGAAAGACTCTTCTACATTGCTGAAAGCTTAAAAAGGGGAACCTCAATTGAGACGATTCACGAATGGAGTAAAATAGATTTATTTTTCCTTAAAAAGCTAGAAGGAATTATTAAACTAGAAGAAACATTGTTAGAAAATCCTTTAAACGCTGAAATCTTATTGGAAGCAAAGCAAAAGGGATTTACGGATCAAAAGATTGCAGAACTATGGGGAATGAAGGAGACAGAACTTTACACCTTTAGAAAAAACAATCAAATTATTCCTGTCTATAAAATGGTTGATACATGTGCAGCTGAATTTGAATCAGAAACGCCATATTACTATGGAACATATGAGGAAGAAAATGAGTCCATCGTTACCGACAGACAAAGTGTGGTTGTCCTTGGTTCTGGTCCAATCCGCATAGGTCAGGGGATTGAGTTTGATTATGCAACTGTTCACTCTGTCAAAGCGATTAAAGAAGCTGGATATGAAGCAATTATTATCAACAATAATCCAGAAACTGTTTCAACAGATTTCAGTATCTCAGATAAGCTTTACTTTGAACCGCTGACCATTGAGGATGTTATGCACATCATTGACCTGGAAAAGCCAATTGGAGTGGTCGTGCAGTTTGGCGGGCAGACTGCTATTAATCTAGCTGGAAAGCTAGCTGAAAATGGCGTGAAAATTTTGGGAACCAGCCTTGAGGATTTAGATCGTGCAGAGGATAGAGATAAATTTGAATATGCTTTGCAACAATTAAATGTTCCGCAGCCTCTTGGGAAAACGGCTTTATCAGTTGAGGAAGCACGTTTGATTGCGGAGGAAATCGGCTATCCGGTTCTTATTCGTCCATCATATGTGTTAGGCGGCCGGGCAATGGAAATTGTCTACGAAGAAAATGAACTGCTCCGTTATATGGAGAACGCCGTGAAAATTAATCCAGAACATCCAGTCTTAATCGACCGATATTTAACTGGTAAAGAAATCGAAGTCGATGCGATTTGCGATGGCAAGAATGTGTTGATTCCAGGAATTATGGAACATATTGAACGCGCGGGGGTTCACTCAGGGGATTCCATTGCAGTATATCCACCGCAAACCTTAACAGCGGAAATTAAACAAAAGCTAGTAGAATACACAGAGAAATTAGCGATTGGCTTAAATATTGTCGGACTATTAAACATTCAATACGTTATATCTGATAACCAAGTTTATGTTCTTGAAGTTAATCCGCGTTCAAGCCGGACTGTTCCATTCTTAAGTAAAATAACCAATGTTCCTATGGCAAAAATTGCAACAAAAGCAATTTTGGGAGTTTCTATACTGGATCAAGGATACAGGGCAGGCTTAATTCCTGAAAAGGATGGCGTGTTTGTCAAAGTACCGGTATTCTCCTTCGCCAAACTGAAAAGTGTTGATATCAGCCTTGGACCTGAAATGAAATCGACTGGTGAAGTTATGGGTAAGGATAATACCCTTGAAAAAGCATTATACAAAGGCTTAGTTGCATCAGGAATGAACATTCACAAGTTTGGAACAGTGTTATTCACAGTTGCTGATAAGGATAAAGCGGAAAGCTTAAAGCTTGCGAAAAGATTTGCCGCCATCGGATACCGTTTAATGGCGACGAGCGGAACCGCATCTGTCTTAGAAGCTGCGGGCCTTCCGGTAAAAGTTGTCGGTAAAATCGGCTCAGAAGGTGCTACCTTATTGGATGTCATCCATAGAGGCGAGGCTCAGTTTATCATCAATACATTAACAAAAGGCAAACAGCCGGAAAGTGATGGATTCCGAATTCGCCGTGAAGCAGTCGAAAATGGGGTGCCATGTTTAACTTCATTGGATACAGCAGATGCCATTTTAAAAGTGATTGAATCAATGAACTTTTCTGCTGAAGCGATGAAAGCTCCGGAAAAGGAGGCGGTTTTTGCATGATCCGTAAAGAATTGTGCAAAATCGTCGCGCATCACGAAATTGCAGAAGATATTTTCGAGCTTACTGTAAAAGCAAGCTTCACCCATGACATACAAGAACCTGGACAATTCGTTCATCTTCGGGTCTCAAATTCCTGGGACCCTCTTCTAAGGAGGCCGATTAGCATTTCTTCTTATGATAAATCGAACGAAGAATTTACGATGATTTACCGCAAAGAGGGACAGGGAACTTCCCTGCTTGCGAAAATGGAAGCGGGAATGGAAGTAGATATTCTTGGTCCTTTAGGAAATGGGTTTCCTGTTGAGGAAGTGAGCACCGGGGATACCGCTCTCCTCGTCGGTGGAGGAATCGGTGTACCGCCGCTCTATGAACTTTCCAATCAATTGACGGCTAAGGGTGTCAAGGTCATTCATGTACTAGGATTTCAAACAAAGTCTGCTGTTTTTTACGAAAAAGAATTTATGAAAAATGGTGAAACCTACATTGCAACGGTCGACGGATCTTATGGGACAAAAGGTTTTGTAACAGATGTTATGAAGGCCTTAAGTTTTGATTGTATTTATACATGCGGGCCTACTCCAATGCTTAGAGCGATCGAACAGGCTTATCAGGATAAAAAAGTATTTTTATCCTTAGAGGAACGGATGGGCTGCGGTGTGGGTGCATGCTTTGCATGTGTGTGTAAAAGTGCAGGAGACCCATCTGGAGTTTCTTATAAAAAAGTTTGCAGTGATGGGCCTGTTTTCCGTGCTGGGGAGGTGCTGATATGAGTAGTTTAACGCTTTCGTTACCGGGCTTAAATTTAAAGAATCCAATCATGCCGGCTTCCGGATGTTTCGGATTTGGCAGAGAGTACAGCCAATTTTATAATTTGAGTGAGCTTGGAGCGATTATGATTAAGGCAACAACCGTAGAACCTAGGTTTGGCAATCCTACACCGCGTGTGGCGGAGACACGTGCTGGAATGTTAAATGCCATCGGCCTGCAAAACCCTGGCTTACACAAAGTCATGTCCGAGGAACTTCCATGGCTTTCGCAATATGATGTACCAATTATTGCGAATGTTGCTGGATCTTTAGAAGAAGATTATGTACAAGTGGCAAAAGAAATATCTAAAGCACCAAACGTACATGCTCTTGAGCTTAACATCTCTTGTCCAAACGTTAAAACCGGCGGTATCGCCTTTGGAACGATTCCAGAGGTTGCAAAGCAATTGACAAGAAAGGTTAAAGAAGTTTCTGAAGTTCCTGTTTATGTGAAACTATCGCCGAATGTCACAAATATCGTTGAAATGGCAAAGGCTGTTGAAGATGGCGGTGCTGATGGCTTGACGATGATAAACACGCTCGTTGGCATGCGCCTTGATATAAAAACAGGGAAACCGATACTGGCCAACCGGACGGGCGGATTATCCGGCCCAGCGATTAAACCGGTTGCGATACGGATGATTTACGAAGTCAGTCAAGCAGTAAATATTCCGATCATCGGAATGGGCGGTATTCAGTCTGCAGAAGACGTGATTGAATTCTTTTATGCAGGGGCAAGTGCAGTAGCCGTGGGAACAGCTAATTTTGTGGATCCATTTGTTTGTCCGACGATTATTGAAGAATTGCCGATTTTATTAGAAAAATTAGGTTTTGAACATATCAGCGAATGCACAGGAAGGAGCTGGAAGCAGCATGAACAACTCGCTTATCATCGCGCTTGATTTTGCTGACGGAGCAGAAGTAAGCAGGTTTTTACAGCCATTTTCGGGTAAGCAGCTTTTTGTAAAAGTGGGCATGGAGCTATTTTATCAGGAAGGTCCTTCCATCATTCATATGTTAAAAGAGCAGGGACATCAGATTTTTCTTGATTTAAAGCTTCACGATATTCCAAACACAGTGAAAAGTGCCATGAAGGGGCTTGCGAGATTGGAATGTGATCTTGTTAATGTTCATGCGGCTGGCGGAAAAGAAATGATGGAGGCAGCACTTGAAGGCCTAGAGGCTGGAACTGCTGCCGGGCGGAACCGTCCAAAATGTATCGCTGTTACGCAGCTTACAAGCACATCTGAAGAACAAATGAATAAGGAACAGCTGATTCCTGTTACCTTAAATGATTCCGTTCTTCACTATGCTTCGTTAACAAAAACTGCTGGTTTAGATGGTGTCGTGTGTTCAGCCTGGGAGGCTCACGGGATTCGAGAACAATTAGGATCTGACTTTTTAACTGTCACCCCTGGAATTCGAATGGAGACGGATCATGTTGGGGATCAAAAAAGGGTTGCTACCCCTGCATTTGCAAGAATTACAGGAGTTAGTGCGATAGTAGTCGGCCGTTCGATAACAAGGTCCGCCGATCCGTTGAAAAGCTATAATGATTGGATGAAAGCATGGAGAGGAGTACATCAATGAAACACTTAATTGCTGAAAAATTATTAGAAATAAGCGCGGTTGCGTTAAGGCCGCAAGATCCTTTTACGTGGACCTCTGGTCTTCGTTCTCCGATTTATTGTGATAATCGCTTGACATTATCTTTTCCTGCGGTTCGTCGGGAAATTGCCAGCGGCTTACAAAAGCTAATCGATGAACACTTTGGTACAGTGGATGTAATTGCCGGGACTGCCACGGCTGGTATTCCTCATGCAGCCTGGGTGAGTGAGTTAATGGATTTGCCTATGTGCTATGTCCGCTCAAAAGCAAAGGGGCACGGGAAAGGAAATCAGATCGAAGGTAAAGTGGAGCAAGGCCAAAAAGTGATCGTGGTGGAAGATTTAATTTCAACTGGCGGAAGTGTGATCACAGCTGTTCAGGCATTAAGAGAGGCTGGCTGTGAAGTACTTGGTGTCGTATCCATCTTTACATATGGGCTGGATAAAGGAAAAGAGGCTTTTGAACAGGAAGGAATTACGAGTTTTTCTTTAACTAATTTTGCCGCATTGGTGGAGTCGGCTATTGATAATGGGTATATTGGTCAAAATGATCAAGAAAGTCTGCTTTCTTGGAGCAAGGATCCAGGTGAATGGAGCAAGAAGTGGGAATAAACTAAAGAAGCCCCGGACCCCCGGGGCTTTACTAATTTTTCTTCAATTTAAGCACAAGTTCCTCATTCGGAGTAACATAAACGGTCTGCTGATTATCATAAATCACAAATCCGGGTTTGGCTCCGCTCGGTTTTTTAACATGGCGAACCTTTGTATAGTCCACAGGTACCGAACTGGAGTTTCGCGCCTTGCTAAAGTAAGCAGATAAATTGGCGGCCTCAAGAATGGTTTCCTCCGATGGTTCCTTACTTCGAATGACTACATGTGAACCAGGAATATCCTTGGTATGGAGCCAAATTTCATCTCTCGCTGCAAGTTTATTGGTTAAATAATCATTTTGTTTATTGTTTTTTCCGACGATAATATCGGTCCCATCTGTTGATAAAAAGTGGTCTAGGACCGGCTTGGCGTTTTGGATCTTTTTCCCATTCCTTTTTTGACGTTCGCGGATATAACCGCCCTCGACAAGTTCCTCACGAATTTCTTGAATATCCTTCGGTGACGCAGACACTACCTGTTGCAATAAATTATCAAAATATTCCACTTCAAGCTGCGCCTTCTCAATTTGTTCCATCACAACAGCAACCGAATTTTTAGCTTTTTGGTATCTAGAAAAATATTTTTGCGCATTTTCTGATGGAGTTTTACGAGGATCAAGAGGAATGGCAATCGTTCCTCCCAATTCATCGTAATAATTGAGAACTTCTATTTCTTTCATGCCCTTTTTTGCGGCATAAAGGTTAGCCGTTAATAGCTCACCATAACGCTGAAGTTGCTCTGCCTTTTCGGCTTCCTTTAATGTATTCTCCAACTTTTCGATTTTCTTTTCATTTTTTTCTTTTTCATTGATAATGAACCGTTCAATATCATTTCCTTGCTGCTTAACCCGGTCTCGCTCTGCCTTGCCAAAATAAAAGCGATCGAGCATTTCACTAAGTGTTTCAAAGCTTTTTACCTCTCCTTTTAAATGACCAAGCGGAAATAAATAAAAAGCTTCCTTGCCACCTGAAGACATGATAGATGGAGATAGCTCACCTTGCTTAATTTTCTTAACCAAACCAACAAAAGTCCGAGGAAGTGTCGTTCGATTCGCGAGACCGCTTTGAAAAATGACTTCCTTTGCAAACAGCGGAGAAGTGCCGGCAAAATGCTCGACCAGCTGCCGATCCAGTTTCCCGCTATTAAAATCAATTTTCTTTAAAACATCCTCTTCCGTAACAAAAAAAGGATTAGATTTGTTTTGTTCTGGCGGGAAAATATATGGCTGGCCCGGCATAATCGCTCTGTGACTGTTAACGGCAAAAGAAATATGTTTAATGCTATCAAGAATAACCTTGCGTGTTTTATCCACTAATACGATATTGCTATGTCTGCCCATGATTTCAATAATGAGCTGCTTATAGCTGATATCGCCAATTTCATTTCTTCCTTTAATTTCGAAAATAATCATCCGGTCATTTTCAACTTGATATAAATCCTCCAATATATAGCCCTCAATATGCTTTCGAAGCAGCATACAGAACATTGGCGGCTCACTCGGATTTTCGTATCCCTCATTCGTTAACTGCACCCGGGCATAACTGGGATGAGCTGATAATAACAGCTTTTGATTTACCCCGTTTGCCCTAATTGTTAAAATGACTTCATTTTTATAGGGCTGGTGAACTTTATTTATACGTCCGCCCTTTAATGAACGGGAAAGTTCATCGACCATTGCTTTTGTAAATAGACCATCAAATGACATGGAAAACATCCTTTTCTTCAAACATATGTTTAATTATATCCTACTTCAATAAAAACTGTCCTATTTTCCCCTTGTAAGAATGTTAATGATAGCATTTTTTTGGACGACCCTGAATAAGCTTTCTTTAGACATGTTATACAAGGGGGAAGTGAGATGGTCGGATGAAGTTCCATGAGATGGAGATAGAACAAGTAGAAAAGGCCTTAGAAACCGACTTTTCAACTGGATTATCACAGGAAGAAGCAAAAAGGAGAATCGCAGAATACGGACAAAATGAATTGGACGAAGGAGAAAAGCAATCCGCTTTACTCTTATTTTTTAGTCAATTTAAAGACTTTATGGTTTTAGTTCTGCTGGCAGCGACCTTGATTTCCGGCTTGTTAGGAGAGTATATTGACGCCATTGCTATTATAGCGATCGTGATCATAAATGGGTTTCTTGGATTTTTCCAAGAAAGGCGGGCTGAAAAATCGCTAGAGGCATTAAAGGAATTATCCGCGCCGCAGGTTTCTGTCCTTAGGGACGGACAGTGGATTAAATTACCTTCGAAAGAAATTGTCAGCGGCGATATTTTAAAATTCTCAAGCGGTGATCGAATTGGCGCCGATGTACGAATCATAGAATCAAGAAGTTTAGAAATTGAAGAATCCGCCCTTACTGGTGAGTCAGTGCCTGTTTCAAAGCATATAGAGTGTTTAACGAATCCTAACCCAGGTATTGGTGATATGGAGAATATTGCCTTCATGGGAACGATGATTACAAGGGGAAGCGGCGTCGGGGTCGTCATTGCCACAGGGATGAAAACGGCAATGGGACAAATTGCAGATTTACTACAGAGTGCGGAATCACAAGAAACACCACTTCAACGCCGTTTGGAACAGCTTGGAAAAATATTAATAACAGTCGCTCTAGCTTTGACCGTGTTGGTTGTGGCGGTCGGTGTAATCCAGGGACATGATCTTTACACGATGTTTTTAGCTGGAGTATCCTTGGCTGTTGCGGCTATACCGGAAGGATTGCCGGCGATTGTGACGGTGGCCTTATCTCTTGGTGTGCAAA
This sequence comes from Paenibacillus sp. BSR1-1, assembly GCF_030403775.1. Taxonomy (GTDB): domain Bacteria; phylum Bacillota; class Bacilli; order Bacillales; family Cytobacillaceae; genus Neobacillus. The sequence continues at coordinate 250,734 of NZ_JAQMWQ010000001.1, read as the reverse complement.
AAATGATAAAGAAAAATGCCATTGTCCGGAAGCTGCCGGCGGTCGAAACGCTCGGCTGTGCTTCGGTTATTTGTTCTGATAAAACGGGTACCATGACGCAAAACAAAATGACGGTTACCCATTTATGGAGCGGGGGAAATACTTGGACAGTAGATGGAGTGGGCTATAAGCCGCAAGGGAATTTTTATCGGAATGATCGAACTGTTCAGCCAAAAGATGAGAGAGCCTTGCAGCAAATGTTGATATTCGGGATGCTCTGCAATCATTCCGATTTAGTAATGAAGGATGATGATTACATTCTCGACGGGGATCCAACCGAAGGAGCATTGCTTGTAAGTGCAATGAAGGCAGGCTTTGCTAGAAAGAAGTTATTAGATGAATTTACCATTATTAATGAATTTCCATTTGATTCGGCCAGAAAAATGATGAGTATTCACGTAAAGGACAAACAAGGGCGGCACTTCATCGTCACGAAGGGAGCACCTGATGTCATTTTAGGAATAAGTGAATCCATTCTTTGGGATGAACGGACTCAATATTTAAACAAAGAAACGCAAGTGAAGGTTCAGGATGCGATTAATGGACTTGCCTCACAGGCACTGCGGACAATCGCCATTGCCTTTAAACCGGTTTCAGCTAATACACTTATCTTAAGTGAAAAAGAAGCTGAGAAAAAATTAACTTTTATAGGCGTACAGGGAATGATTGATCCGCCAAGGCCTGAGGTTAAAGCAGCCGTAAAAGAATGTAAAGAAGCTGGAATTAAAACGGTGATGATTACCGGTGACCATGTCATCACAGCAAAAGCGATTGCCTCACAGTTAGGAATTCTAACGCAGAAAAGTAAGGTTCTTGATGGGAAAGCATTGTCTGATATGTCCGTTGAGGAGCTCGAGGAAATCGTCGATGATGTATCAGTCTTTGCCAGAGTTTCACCAGAACATAAATTGAAAATTGTCAAAGCCTTGCAAAATAGAGGGCATATTGTTGCCATGACAGGTGACGGGGTAAATGATGCTCCTGCTATCAAAGCAGCAGACATTGGAGTGGCCATGGGAATTACCGGAACAGATGTAGCGAAGGAAGCTTCGGCCCTTGTCTTATTGGACGATAATTTTGCAACAATTAAAGCAGCCATTAAAGAAGGCCGCAATATTTATGAAAATATTCGAAAGTTTGTCCGCTATCTGCTTGCCTCCAATGTCGGAGAAATATTAGTTATGTTGTTTGCGATGATCTTAGCACTGCCCCTGCCGTTAGTACCTATTCAAATTCTTTGGGTAAATTTGGTGACGGATGGATTGCCAGCCATGGCGCTAGGTCTTGACCGTCCGGAAGAAAATGTGATGAAACGGAGGCCGCGGAGCCCGAATGAAGGGGTCTTTTCGCGTGGTCTAGGTTGGAAGGTTGTTTCCCGAGGATTTCTGATTGGACTTGTGACCTTACTTGCCTTTATCGTTGTTTATCATAATGATCCAAGTCAATTGAAATATGCACAAACGGTGGCCTTTGCAACACTTGTTATGGCACAGCTAATCCATGTCTTTGATTGCCGCAGTGAAAAATCAGTGCTATCAAGAAACCCGTTTGGAAATCCGTATTTAGTATGGGCAGTCATATCTTCTCTTGCCCTCATGATTGTGGTCATTTACTATCCGCCATTACAGCCAATATTCCATACGCTGCCGATCGCGGCAAAAGACTGGCTGTTGATTGTCGGGTTATCATCAATACCAACTTTTTTACTAGCTGGATCATTTTTGTTAAGAAAAACAAAATAAAGTATGTTATAATCCAAAAGGTAATAGAACCCTCTATTACCTTTTGTGTTTATTTTAGTTTTTAGAACCGATCATTTTTCAAAGATTGGATGTGCAAATGATGGTTATAAGTATGACAGGCTTTGGAAGAGGGAAGGCTGGTTCAGGTTCTTTCTCAGTGAACGTTGAGGTAAAAACGGTAAATCACCGATTTTGTGAAATGAATATTCGCATGCCAAGACAGCTTTTAAAAATAGAAGATAAAATCAAGAAGAAACTTAATCAGCATATTCGCCGTGGAAGAGTAGAAGTTTATGTAAGTTTAGAGGGCGAAGGTGCTGTAACCAGGAAACTCCATGTTGATTGGAAGCTAATTGAAGAATATTATCAATTTATCAACGAAGCACATAGAAAATATGGAATTGAAGGTACTGTGACACTTCAGGATTTGCTAAATCGTTCGGATCTTTTACATATTGAAGAAAGTGAAGCTGGGAATGAGGAATTAGAAAATTTAGTCCTTGCCGCAACGGAGGAAGCCGTACTTTTACTGAAACAAATGCGGACTTCTGAAGGGGAAGAAATTAAAAAAGATTTAATTGCGATCATCTCCCAATTGGAATCAATTATTTTTGAACTTCAGAAATTTGCACCTCTTGTTGTTCAGTCGTTTAAAGAGCGCTTAACAAAAAGAATGGTGGAATTCGTGAATGGACAATTAGATGAAACCAGGATTTTAACAGAAGTAGCTGTTTTTGCCGATAAGGCTGATATTAATGAGGAAATTACAAGATTAAAAAGCCATAACCAGCAATTTTTGCAAGCCTTAACCGACCAGGAACCCATCGGAAGAAAACTGGATTTCCTCGTCCAGGAGATGAATAGAGAAGCAAATACAATTGGATCGAAGGCAAATGATTCAAATATTGCCAAAATGGTGGTTGAAATGAAAAGCTTACTCGAGAAGTTAAAAGAGCAGGTTCAAAATATCGAATAGGCCTTGTTTAGAAACAGTTTGACACGGTCAAAATATATTATTGATGATTGGATGATTACCATGTCGATTAAGTTAATTAATATTGGTTTTGGAAATATTGTATCGGCAAATCGAATTATTTCCATTGTAAGCCCGGAATCTGCTCCTATAAAAAGAATCATTCAAGATGCCAGGGATCGGGGATCATTAATAGACGCTACATACGGAAGACGTACCCGAGCAGTGATTGTAATGGATAGTGACCATGTCATTTTATCTGCCGTACAGCCTGAAACGGTTGCACATCGCTTAACGGACCGTGATGAATCAATTGAGGAAGGGTAGGATTTTTGCTAATGAAGGAAAAAGGATTATTGATCGTGCTTTCTGGGCCATCCGGGGTTGGTAAAGGAACGGTACGCAAAGAGATTTTTTCACATCCGGATACGGCATTTGAGTATTCTATTTCCATGACAACCCGAAAGCCGCGCACTGGTGAAATCGATGGGGTAGATTATTTTTTCAAATCAAGAGAAGAATTTGAAGCATTAATTGACCAAGGAAAGTTATTGGAATACGCCGAATTTGTTGGGAATTATTATGGCACTCCTGTTGATTATGTACGTGAAACTTTGGATGCCGGAAAAGATGTATTTTTAGAAATAGAAGTTAAGGGTGCACGGCAGGTCCGTGAAAAATTTCCTGAAGGGTTATTCATCTTCTTAATGCCTCCGAGCCTGTCGGAGTTAAAAAACCGGATTGTGACAAGAGGAACAGAAACAGAAGACATTATTCATAATCGGATGCTTTCTGCCCGCGAAGAAATTGAAATGATGGAATTATACGATTATGTCGTTGAAAATGATCAAGTCGAACGTGCTTGTGAACGGGTTAAAGCTATTGTTGTAGCCGAACATTGCCGCAGAGAACGAGTCGAATATCGCTATAAAAAATTACTGGAGGTTGAATAAAAATGTTATATCCTTCTATTGATTCATTGCTTGAAAAAATTGATTCAAAATACTCGCTTGTATCGGTTGCCGCGAAGCGTGCCCGCGCGATGTCCCAAGTAAGAGATGAAAGATTACCGAAGTATGTTTCTTATAAATATGTTGGCAAAGCACTGGAGGAAATTTACAGCGGCGAGCTGACTTATCGGATTGCGAAGAAAGCAGATACTCCTGCTGAGTAAAAAAAGAAGACTTTAATGAAGGCGTGACTTTGGAAGGGGCTAACACCTTATCGGTCAGCCTTTTTTATTTTGAAAAATGGCTTATATTCTAGCATAATGAAAGAGATGAACTGTGTTGGATTTGAAGTGGGGGTTAAAACATGCTAAATAATAAAAAAATACTATTATGTGTAAGCGGAGGTATTGCAGTCTATAAGGCAGCGGCATTGACCAGTAAGCTAGTGCAAGCAGGGGCGCAAGTAAAAGTGATTTTAAGCGAATCAGCTTCTAAATTTGTTACCCCCTTAACCTTCCAGGCATTATCCCGAAATGAGGTTTACACCGATACCTTTGATGAAAAAAATCCGCAGGTAATCGCCCATATTGACCTTGCGGACTGGGCCGATCTTATCCTTGTTGCGCCAGCAACAGCCAATACGATTGCAAAACTTGCAGGTGGTATTGCCGATAATATGATTACAACTACCCTGCTTGCTGCAACGGCACCAGTCTGGATTGCTCCTGCCATGAATGTCCATATGTATGACCATCCGGCGGTGAAAAAAAATCTATCGATTTTAGCAGAATTCGGCTACCAATTTATTGAACCGAGTGAAGGCTATCTTGCCTGCGGCTACATTGGAAAAGGGCGTCTTGAGGAGCCGGAGAAAATTGTTGAATTGGTCCAAGCGTTTTTTACAAACGAAGAAGTAAAACCGCTAAAGGGCAAGACGGTTATCGTAACGGCAGGACCTACACGAGAGAAAATTGATCCTGTCCGCTTTATTTCTAACCACTCCAGTGGAAAAATGGGATATGCTCTTGCGGAAGAAGCCAAAAAGCAAGGTGCCGAAGTGATCTTGGTATCAGGTCCAGTACAAATTCCTGCACCACATGGAATAAATGTGGTGAGGGTAGAAAGTGCAGAAGAAATGTACGATGCTGTTCTCAGTTTTTATGAACGAGCTGACGTCGTAATTAAAACAGCAGCCGTTGCCGACTATCGCCCTAAAAACGCGTTTGATTATAAAGTGAAAAAGAAGCCTGGGGACTCGAATATTGAATTAGAAAGAACGAAAGATATTTTATTGGAACTCGGCCAAAGGAAAAAACATCAATTGCTGATTGGGTTTGCTGCTGAAACAGATAACGTTGAAGAATATGCACGCAAGAAATTAGCTGCGAAAAATGCGGATATGATTGTTGCCAATAATGTAAAAAAAGAAGGTGCTGGTTTTGGAACGGATACCAATATTGTTACATTATTCAAACGTGATGGATCAGTTTCAGCATTACCAATGATGTCAAAAACAGCGGTGGCTGAAAAAATTATTGAAGAAACAACTTCACTTCTGAAGGATATGAAATGAAATGGAAATTGCTGCTGTAATCGTTGATGTGCCAACTAAACAAACGGATAGAGCCTTCGATTATCTGATCCCAGAGCGATGGAGGGCAACAATCCAGCCTGGGATGAGAGTCGTTGTTCCATTTGGACCAAGGAATATTCAAGGTTTTGTTACGGAAATAAAAGCTGAGTCAGAATTTAATCAGCTCCGGGAAATCATTGAGCCTATGGACCTTAAGCCCGTTTTAAATCAAGAATTATTAGAGCTTGGAAACTGGTTAACGGAAAATACCCTATGCTTTAAAATATTTGCCTACCAGGCCATGCTGCCAGCGGCATTAAAAGCAAAATATGAAAAAAAGGTAAAGCTCGCGCCGGGTGCTGTAATATCAGATTTACCTGAAGGGCTTCACTCTTATTTTCAACATAATGGAATGCTGAATTGGGAAGAAGCATTAAAAAGTGGAATCGTTTCACCTCTTCAACGGGAATCAGCAAAGGGGCATCTCGAGGTTATTTATGAGGTTAAGGAAAGGGTCAAGAAAAAAAAAGTAAGATATGTTCAGCCGCTTGTTCCATCTGATAGGTTAAAAGAAGAAATGGACCGTTTGCCCGGAAATGCAGAAAAACAAAAAAAAGTTCTGGCCTTTTTTCTAGAGCAGAATAAGACAATCGAATTAAGTCAACTTATTGCAGAGCTTAACATCTCATCCGCAACTGTTAAGGCCTTGATTGATAAAAAGCTGCTGACTGAGAGTGAGATGGAGGTTTATCGCGACCCTTATGAAAATCGAACTTTTGAACGGACCCAACCCTTGCCATTAACAGAGGATCAAGCGAAGGCTATTGCACCGGTTCTGAATGCTATCGAAACAAATAGTCATGAGGTATTTTTACTTTATGGTGTAACAGGAAGCGGCAAGACAGAAATATACCTTCAATCGATTCAACAGGTAATTGAAAAAGGTCAGGAAGCAATTGTTCTTGTCCCGGAAATATCTCTCACACCGCAAATGGTAAATCGGTTTAAAGGAAGATTTGGCGATTTAGTTGCAGTACTGCACAGCGGGTTGTCTGCCGGGGAAAAATATGATGAATGGCGAAAAATTCAGCGTAAAGAAGTAAAGGTGGTAGTGGGTGCCAGGTCAGCCATTTTTGCCCCATTTGAAAATCTTGGCATCATCATTATTGATGAAGAGCATGAAACGAGCTATAAACAAGAGGAAATGCCGCGTTATCATGCAAAGGAAGTGGCAATCCAAAGGGCAAAGACCTATAACTGTCCAGTCGTGTTAGGAAGTGCTACTCCATCTCTTGAATCGTTTGCCAGGTCGCAAAAAAAAGTGTACCAGCTTTTAACGCTTCCATCTCGGATGAATAAGCAGACGCTTCCTTCTGTTGAGATCATTGATATGCGGGAAGAGCTTCGCTCAGGGAATCGGTCAATGTTTTCTAGAAAGCTTTTTGAGATGTTAAAAGACCGGATTGAGAAAAAACAGCAGTCTGTTTTATTTTTAAATAAACGCGGACATTCCTCTTTCGTAATGTGCAGGGATTGCGGATATGTGGTAAATTGTCCAAACTGTGACATCTCCCTTACCTACCATCGTGCCGGCGGGCAAATGAAATGTCATTACTGTGGTTACGAAACCTATGTTCCGAAGGTTTGTCCCGAGTGCTCAAGTGAGTATATCCGCTATTTTGGAACGGGGACACAAAAGGTGGAGGATGAGCTGGGGAAAATATTACCTGAAGCAAAGGTCATTCGCATGGATGTAGATACAACTGGGAAAAAGGGGTCACATGAACGGTTATTAAAGGATTTTCAGGATGGGAAGGCTGATATTTTACTAGGGACCCAAATGATTGCCAAAGGTTTAGATTTTCCTAATATAACACTCGTAGGGGTTCTTTCCGCCGATACGATGCTCCATTTGCCGGATTTTAGGTCCTCGGAAAAAACATTCCAATTGTTAACACAAGTCAGCGGAAGGGCTGGCCGGCACCAATTGCCTGGTGAGGTAATAATTCAGACCTATACGCCTGATCATTACAGTATTGAACTTGCCGGTAAGCAAGACTATGACCTTTTTTACCAACGTGAGATGATGATACGAAAATTGCATCATTATCCGCCCTTTTATTATCTGTCATTGATCACTGTCAGTCATGAGCAGCTTATGACAGTTGTAACAGCGACTGAAAAGATTGTGAACTATGTCCGCTCACAGGTTTCAAGCGAAGCAGTTGTACTTGGGCCAGCAGCATCGCCCATACCAAGGATAAATAATAGATATCGCTATCAATGTCTGATAAAATACAAGCGGGAACCGAACCTAAATTCGGCATTAAAGATCATTCTTGACCAGCATCAAAAGGATGCAGCAAAAGGGCTTCAGGTTTCGATTGACGTAAACCCGTTTATCTTAATGTAATAGTGGCGAAAATAAAATAAAAACCATACCCATGATAAATAATGGAGGAAAAGCTTTGGCAATAAGAAAAATTGTGACTCATCCTGCCGACATTCTCGAGCAAAAATGCCAAGAAATAGACAAGTTTGACCGAAAGTTAGCGAAAGTGCTTGATGATATGTACGACACGATGATTGAATATGATGGGGTTGGACTTGCTGCCCCGCAAATAGGCTTAAATGCTAGAATTGCAATTGTTGATATTGATGATGAGTCAGGAACCATCGAAATGATAAATCCTCGGATTCTATCTACATCAGGAGAGCAAACAGGGCCAGAAGGTTGTTTAAGCTTTCCAGGATTATATGGAGAAGTTACCAGACCAAATTATGTGAAAATAGAAGCTCTTGATCGTAAGGGGAGACAATACACGCTAGAAGCAGAGGAGTTTCTTGCTAGAGCTATTCAGCATGAAATCGACCATCTTGACGGGATATTATTCACCACAAAAGTATCAAGATACCTTGAGGAAGATGAGTTAAAAGGAGTAGAAAGTGAATGACCAAAATTGTTTTTATGGGGACACCTGATTTTTCCGTTCCGGTACTTAGACAAATACTTGCGGATGGGTATGAAGTAATTGGTGTTGTGACCCAGCCAGATCGGCCGGTAGGAAGAAAAAAAGTTTTAACACCTCCTCCAGTAAAGGTGGAAGCCTTAAAACAAGGGATTCCCGTCTTTCAGCCGGAAAAAATCCGTCAGGAAGAAGAGCTTCAAAAGATCCTCTCACTAAACCCAGATTTAATTGTCACGGCTGCCTTTGGCCAAATTCTGCCAAAGAAGCTGTTAGAAGCCCCTGCTCATGGCTGTATTAATGTTCATGCTTCCCTTCTACCAGAATTGCGAGGCGGAGCGCCTATCCACTATGCGATTATGCAAGGGAAAAAGAAAACAGGAATAACCATCATGTATATGGTGGAGAAATTAGATGCAGGAGATATTTTAACGTCAGTAGAAGTGCCTATTGCGGAAGATGATAATGTTGGTACGCTCCATGATAAGTTAAGTAAGGCGGGAGCAAAGCTGCTCTCAGAAACATTACCGTTATTATTGAATGGAAAACTCACACCAATTCCGCAAAATGATGGAGAAGCGACCTTCGCTGCTAATATTAAACGGGAACAGGAAAAGATTGACTGGGGGAAAACCGGGGAAGATATATACAATCATATCCGCGGATTAAACCCTTGGCCTGTTGCTTTTACGACGATGGACGGACAAATATTAAAAATTTGGCGTGCCGAAAAGGTTTTAGGTTTAAAGAGCCAAGTGCCTGGAACCATTGTAAAACTAGAATCAGATGGCATTACAGTGAGTACTGGGAATGATACCTCTATTAAAATCCTTGAACTTCAGCCTTCCGGAAAAACGAAAATGATGAGTGAACAATTTTTAAGAGGAGCAGGCTCAAAAATTACACTAGGCAGCCTACTGGGAGATTAACATGACATCAAAGAAAAACAATGTTCGCGAAACCGCAATGGATCTTTTGACAACCATTGAGAAAAACCATTCATATAGCAATTTGCTGCTAAATACCACCATTGAAAAAAACGAATTATCTCCAAAAGATGTCGGATTACTAACTGAATTGACATATGGAACGTTGCAAAGGAAAATGGCTCTGGATTACTATTTAAAGCCATTTGTCAAAGATAACAAGAAATTAGCGGATTGGATTCATCATTTACTCAGAATGACTCTTTATCAAATGGTTTATCTTGATAAAATACCTGACAGGGCCGCCATATTTGAAGCAGTAGAAATTGCTAAAAAACGCGGGCATAAAGGAATAGCCAGTCTGGTAAACGGAGTGCTCCGCAGTATTCAAAGAGAAGGAATCCCTGCATTAAGTGAAGTGGCTGATCCAATTGAACGTCTTTCACTCGAGACCAGCCACCCACTTTGGCTTGTAAATAGATGGGTGAATCAATTTGGGTATGATAAAACAAAAGAAATGTGTGAAATTAACTTAACAGCTCCGATGCAAACAGCACGGGTTAATCTTACAAAGATTTCTAGAGATGAATGTGTTTCGCTGCTTGAGGAAGATGGGTTTCAAATTGAAAAAAGCCCAATCATTCCTGAGGCGATAAGATCATTAAAGGGAAACTTAGCTTCTACCATTGCCTTTAAATATGGAATGTTTACGATTCAAGACGAGAGCTCAATGCTTGCGACCTATGCACTTGGTGCATCAGAAGGAGAATATGTCCTTGATGCATGTGCAGCTCCTGGAGGAAAAAGCACGCATATTGCTGAAAAATTAAATAATACTGGTGAAGTGATTTCCGTTGATCTTCACCAGCACAAGGTTAAATTAATTAATGATAATGCCCGACGTTTAGGGTTATCAAATATAAAAACAAATGTCTCTGATTCAAGACATATACAAGAAAAGTTTAACAATGAATCTTTCCATCGAATTCTTCTTGATGCTCCTTGTTCTGGCCTTGGGGTAATGAGAAGAAAACCAGATATGAAATATACGAAAACCGAAAAGGATTTAGAACGATTAAGTACCATTCAACAAAACCTGTTAACATCCGTTGCTCCGTTATTGAAAAAAGGCGGCATTCTGGTATATAGTACATGCACCGTTGATAGAGAAGAAAATGAAAATACAGTCAAAACATTTTTAGAAAATAATCCAGAATTTGAAGGGGATCTTTCTTTTAAAGATAGGATGCCTGAAGCCGTTCAGCCGTTGATTACCGGCTTTGATTTACAAATTTTCCCTCAGGATTTTGGGTCTGATGGATTTTATATTGCAGTTTTAAGAAAAGCTGAAGCCCCTAGGCGCTGAAGCTAAACAATAGAAAGAAGGGGTAAGTGTTGGAACAATTGAACACAACTGAGACAAACACAACAATAGAAGAAAAGCTACGCTCTATTTATTCATTGGAGCTTCATGAATTAAAGGAATGGCTGTCGGAGAATGGTGAAAAGCCTTTTCGTGCTGAGCAGATTTTTGATTGGCTTTATAAAAAAAGAATTACCTCTTTTGAGGATATGAGTAATGTTTCTAAAGGCCTCCGTGATAAACTATCAAGCCATTTTCAACTTACACCATTAAAGACAGTCATCCAACAAACTTCATCCGATGGAACAATTAAGTTTCTTTTCGAGCTTCACGATGGCTATTCAATCGAAACCGTGCTCATGCGCCATGATTATGGAAACTCGGTGTGTGTCACAACGCAGGTTGGCTGCAGAATTGGCTGTACCTTCTGCGCTTCAACCCTAGGTGGATTGAAAAGACACCTTGAGGCGGGAGAAATTGTTGCGCAAGTGGTCAAAGTCCAGCAAGCTCTTGATGAAACGGAGGAGCGTGTAAGCTCTGTTGTTATTATGGGAATTGGGGAGCCGTTTGATAACTACGATAATATGCTTTCATTTTTAAAAATTATTAATCATGATAAAGGGCTGAATATCGGCGCCCGCCATATTACCGTCTCGACTAGCGGAATCATTCCGAAGATTTATCAATTTGCTGATGAAAATATGCAAATCAATTTCGCCATTTCACTTCACGCTCCAAATACTGAACTAAGATCAAGGCTGATGCCGATCAACAAAGCCTATAAACTTGATGACTTAATGAAAGCAGTACGGTATTATATCGATAAGACTGGACGGCGCATAAGCTTTGAATATGGTCTATTTGGCGGTGTAAATGACGGGGAAGAGCATGCTGAGGAATTAGCAGACCTATTAAAAGGGATTAAATGCCATGTGAATCTGATACCGGTAAATTATGTACCTGAAAGAGATTATGTCCGTACACCTAAAGACAAAATTTTTGCATTTGAAAAAACCCTAAAAAAACGTGGAATTAATGTGACAATTCGCCGAGAGCACGGTCATGATATTGATGCAGCATGTGGACAACTTCGTGCAAAGGAGCGGAAGGAAGAGACGAGGTGACAGAATGTGAAGGCTGTTTTTAAAACGGATCAAGGAAAAGTTCGCCAAAATAATGAGGATAATGGTGGAACCTTTGTCAATCGGGACGGACATCGCCTAGCCATTGTAGCAGATGGCATGGGCGGTCACCGTGCCGGTGATGTTGCAAGTAAAATGACAGTGACATACTTACAGGAAAAATGGGAGCAGTCTCAAGGGTTAAATACTGCTGATCAAGCTGAAGAATGGTTGAAGTCCAATATTCGTGAGGTTAATCGATTGGTGTATGAACACGCCAGGCGCAATGAGGAATGTGAAGGAATGGGTACAACGATTGAAGCGGTGATTGCGACAGACAATTTTACATCTATTGCCCATGTGGGCGATTCTCGTTGTTACATTTTAAATGATTCCGGATTCCAACAGCTAACGGATGACCATACATGGGTCAATGAATTAGTCCGTACAGGTCAAATTTCAAAAGAGGATGCGGAGCATCATCCAAGGAAAAATTGGATATTACGAGCGTTAGGAACTGAACAAGATGTGAAGATTGATATTAAAACCATTATGTTCGAGGAAGGAGACTATCTGCTTATTTGTTCAGATGGGTTATCCAATAAAGTAAGTGACACAGAAATGGTTCAAATTCTTCAGAATCAAACTACGCTTGAACAAAAAGCACAATCACTCATTGTCATGGCTAATGATAATGGAGGAGAAGACAACATTACCCTAATCATTCTAGAGTTTAATATTGAAAATGAAAGAGGGTGATGAAAATGATCATTGGGAAAAGAATAAGCGGCCGCTATAAAATCCTCGAAATGATTGGCGGAGGCGGTATGGCAAATGTATATCTAGCACATGATATGATTTTAGATAGAGATGTTGCCGTAAAAATGCTTCGGCTTGATTTTGTAAATGATGAGGAATTTATTAAACGCTTTCATAGAGAGGCTCAATCAGCTACTAGTCTTGCTCACCCGAATATAGTTAGCATTTACGATGTTGGTGAAGAGGATTCCCTATATTATATTGTTATGGAATATGTAAATGGGCAAACCTTAAAACAATACATACAGCAGCAATCACCACTTCGAGTAGAAGAAGCGCTAGACATAATGATGCAATTAACATCTGCCATTTCCCATGCACATCAAAATCAAATTATCCATCGCGATATAAAGCCTCAAAATATTTTAATTGACCGAGAGGGATACGTGAAAATTACTGATTTTGGTATCGCAATGGCGCTTAGTGCAACAAGTATCACGCAGACAAATTCTGTTCTGGGTTCTGTCCATTATTTATCACCTGAGCAAGCCCGCGGAGGAATGGCCAATCGAAAATCAGATATTTATTCATTGGGGATTGTCATGTTTGAGCTATTGACAGGCCGGCTTCCATTTTCAGGAGAATCCGCCGTTTCGATTGCTTTGAAGCATCTGCAATCAGAAACTCCCTCTGTAAGAAGATGGAACCCAAAAATTCCGCAAAGTGTCGAAAATATTGTCCTTAAGGCAACGGCCAAAGATTCATTCCATCGCTATAATACGGTTGATGAAATGGAGGAGGACCTGCGAACAGCTCTCGACTCTGAGAGGATGGATGAACCTAAATTTTCTATACCGGTTGATGACGAGGCAACTAAAGCAATTCCAGTTATCACGAATGATAAGCCTTTAAAAAACCTTGATGAAACATTAGTGCACAGCAATGAAAAGCAGGCGATTAAACAAGAAAGTGCTGCAAATAAAGAAAAGAAAACAAGTAAAAAACGGAAAAAGTGGCCGATAATTTTAATATCTACTTTTCTTATTCTGGCCATTCTAGGAATATTAACTTTTACATTTTTACCTGATTTATTATCTGCAAAGGACGTCAAAGTTCCGGATGTAAGCAGAATGAATGTAGATGATGCAATTTCCAAGCTAAAATTAAAAGGACTCGAGGTCACCGACCAAATTGAAATACCAGATGAGGATGTTAAAAAAGGGAAAGTAATTAAAACCGACCCTGAGGCTGGGACTACAGTTAAGGAAAATGCAGGGATTACTATATACATTAGCTCTGGAAAAGAAAAATACGATCTTTCCGATTATGTTGACCGTCAATATGATGATGTGGTCCGTTTATTAGAGCAGGAGAATTTTAAAGCTATAAATAAAGTGGAGAAAACCGACGATAGTGAACCAGGTACCATTTTAAGCCAGAACCCACCTGGAGGTACAAAAGTGGTTCCAGAAGATACTGAATTAGAATTTGAGGTCAGTAAGGGACCGGAAAAAATTGTCTTAAAGGACTTAACCCAATATAATTTAAAGGGTGCACAGGACTATGCATCATTAGTAGGGCTGGTATTAGATGCCTCACAAGAAAAATATGATGAAAATATTCCGGCAGGTATGGTCATTTCGCAATCACCCGCAGAGGGAACAGGATTGAAAAAAGGTGACAAGGTTTCGGTTGTGATTTCAAAAGGAAAAGAGCAGAAGCCGCCAAAAGAAGTAATTAAAGAAATTACCATCGAATATGAACCGCCTTTACCTGGTGAGCCAGGCCAAAAACAAGAGGTCATAATCTATATAGAGGATATGACGCATAGTATGACAGAGCCGGCTGAAAAATTCACCATTACACAGACGACGAAAAAACAAATTAAATTGTTAATTCCATACGGAAAAAAGGCCGGCTATAAAGTTATGCGAGATTTGCAGGTTATCGCGGATGAAACGATAAGCTATGATGATACAGAATAAGATAATGGATGGCTTTACATTTTGAATAAAAATGGTAACACTCGTAAAAATTTTAATAGAAGTCATCCGTTTGAAGTTTAAGGGCAAGGGGTGTGTCTATGCCTGAAGGGAAAATTGTCAAAGCATTAAGTGGATTTTACTATGTTCTTCATAATGAAGAATTAATTCAATGCCGGGGCAGAGGGGTATTCAGAAAGAATAAAGTCACCCCTCTGGTTGGGGATGAGGTTGTTTTTCAAGCAGAAAACGAATTGGAAGGCTATATTCTTGAAGTAAAAGAACGGAAAAATGAATTAGTCCGACCTCCGATTGCGAACGTTGATCAGGCCATTCTTGTTTTTTCAGCTGTAGAGCCTGACTTCAGCACCGTGCTTTTAGATCGATTTCTGGTATTAGTTGAATTTAATCATATTGAGCCACTCATTTGTATTACTAAGATGGACCTGACAAACAGCGAGCAAAACAAATTGATTATGGAATATGCGCAGCAATATCAATCGGCCGGATATGAAGTCATTCTTACTTCATCGGAAACAGAGTCAGGAATTGAACAATTGAATCCGCATCTTAATCATAAAATTTCTGTTTTTGCGGGTCAATCCGGTGTGGGGAAGTCCTCTTTACTAAATGTTCTTAGACCTGACCTGGAGCTAAAAACAAATGATATTTCATCACATTTAGGAAGAGGAAAGCATACCACAAGGCATGTTGAGCTAATTGAAATTGGCGAGGGTCTTGTTGCCGATACTCCTGGATTTAGCTCATTAGAATTCACTAATATTGAGGCGGAAGACTTAACTGCCTGTTTTCCAGAATTGCTGCAGAAGAGCGAAAATTGTAAATTTCGCGGCTGCCTCCATATCAGCGAACCTAAATGCGGTGTGAAACAGGCTGTAGAATCAGGGGAAATTCCAGCATATCGCTATGAACATTATGTTGATTTCCTCCAAGAAATAAAAGATAGAAAGCCGAGGTACTAACCATGGTGAAAATAGCACCTTCCATTCTTTCAGCCGATTTTTCAAAATTGGGGGAAGAAATTTTAGCTGTTGAAAAAGGTGGAGCAGACTACATACATGTTGATGTAATGGATGGCCAATTTGTTCCGAATATTACGATTGGACCGCTCATTGTTGAGGCCATTCGTCCTATTACAAAACTGCCGCTTGATGTACATTTAATGATTGAGAATCCTGATCAGTATATTGAGGCTTTTGCCAAGGCAGGAGCAGATTATATTACGGTCCATGTGGAAGCTTGCCGTCATTTGCACAGAACCCTCCAAGCGATTAAATCGTTTGGTGTAAAGGCAGGGGTGGTCTTAAATCCAGCGACACCAGTTGAAACCATACAACATATCATTGGGGATATTGATATGGTTTTGTTAATGTCTGTTAATCCGGGGTTTGGAGGACAAAAATTCATTCCAGAGGTCCTTCCAAAAATAAGAAAAGTGAAAGAAATGGCAGAGCAAAAAGGTTTAAACATTGAGATTGAAATCGATGGCGGTGTAAATCCGGAAACCGCGAAGCAATGTATTGAAGCAGGGGCCAATGTATTAGTGGCAGGCTCCGCCATTTACAATGAAAATGATTACGCAAAAGCCATTTCATCAATAAGAGGATAAAGAAAGATAAGCCGGCTCATTACAGCTCGGCTTTTTGCTTATTGTTAGGCTTAGTAAAGGACATTGATGATTTTTTACACAGTTGATTGGAGCGGACGGCGCGAAGACTCCTGCGGGAGTACGGGGCAGGGGAGACCCCGCAGGCGCTATAGCGCCGAGGAGGCTCCCCGGCACGCCCGCGGAAAGCAAAGCGCCTGGAGCGCAAATCAACAACTTAGTTTAACAAAAGGGGTTTTCATGATGATTATCAATATTCTGGCAGGAGGTCCTGAAGACCTTCTTCCTAATTTGAAAGAGTATGAGGGGAAAAACACGCTATGGGTCGGAGTGGATCGCGGTGTTTTTCACTTATTAAATAGGAATATAAGTCCAGTCATTGCTTTTGGAGATTTTGATTCTGTTTCTCCAGAGGAATTACAGTTTATTGAACGCAAAGTTGAAGAATTAAAACGCTTTAAACCTGAAAAAGATGAAACTGATATGGAACTCGCGCTGAATTGGGCATTAGAACAGAATTCAGAAAAAATTCGTATATTTGGTGCAACGGGCGGACGACTTGATCATTTATTTGCAAATGTACAGCTTTTACTAAATCCTCTACGAGCAAAAAAGGCAGCAGATATCTGTTTAATTGATCGAAATAACCTGTTATTTTTAAAAGAACCGGGGACTTATACAATAAATAAAATGAAAGCTGAAAAATATATTTCTTTTGTTCCACTAACGCTTAATGTCAGCGGAATCACACTAGAGGGCTTCAAATTTCCTTTGAAAAATCAGCATATTTCTCTCGGCTCTACACTATGTATTAGTAATGAACTTATTAGTGATTATGGTACTTTTTCATTTTCCGAAGGCATATTAATAGTGATAAGAAGCCATGATTAATAGGTCTTACAATTTGGTACTGTTTTCGTCCGTTTGAATAGTATGTAAGGGCGTACGAAAAAAGTTGAGATGTATAAGAAGCGGGAGATTGGTGAGGAGGGACAGTATGAAATTTTATACGATTAAACTGCCGAGATTTTTAGGCGGACTTGTCCGGGCGATGATTGGTGCATTTAAGAAAAACGAATAGAAAATGGAATTTGTTATGGCACCCGTTTAAATTTGGGTGCTTTTTATTTTGTCCTGTGGGAAATACTTAAAAAGAAAGAGCATCCGTTTAATGGATGCTCTGGTCTTTATAACTCTTATTAAACGCGTTCAACTTTACCTGATCTTAACGCTCTTGCAGAAACCCAAACACGCTTTGGCTTCCCATCAACAAGAATACGTACTTTTTGTAGGTTAGCACCCCATGTACGCTTGTTAGCGTTCATAGCGTGAGAACGTGCGTTACCAGTAGTTGTTTTCTTTCCAGTTACTACACATTTACGTGGCATTATGATTTCCCTCCTTAACTACCAAAAGCTTTATACAGCAATATACTGATTTTCATCTGCTTGAGATACCTTAATAATTTAACATACAACGTTGGTGATTGCAATACTTGTATATAAACCTTTCAAGAAAAAAACCTTGACATGTAAGTATGACTTTCCATATTGTGCCGACTATAGTAAAATGACTGTAGTCAAGGAGCAATTTTCCAAAGGGGGAACGATTCATGTCCATTGAATTAAAAACAAAGTACGGACAAATTGATATTTCAAATGAAGTAATCGCTACCATTGCCGGAGGAGCGGCAATCGAATGCTATGGAATCGTAGGTATGGCCTCTAAAAACCAAATTAAAGATGGAATTACAGAAATCTTACGTAAAGAAAATTTTACCCGGGGCGTTATTGTCCGCCAGGAAAATGAGGCATTACATATTGAAATGTACATTATTGTCAGCTATGGAACGAAAATTTCCGAAATTGCCCACAACGTGCAATCAAAGGTTAAATACACCCTCGATAAGACAGTTGGACTTGCCGTTGACTCGGTAAATATTTACGTTCAAGGAGTTCGTGTGACGAACTCGTAGTGAGGAGGAAGTTTTGTGTCAATAACAGCATTAGATGGAAAACGTTTTGCCGAAATGGTGATCCAGGGTGCCAACCATTTGTCTGCAAATGCTAAAATGGTCGATGCCTTAAACGTTTTTCCAGTGCCCGATGGTGATACCGGAACAAACATGAATTTATCAATGACCTCCGGGGCAAAAGAAGTAAAAAACAATGTTCAGGAACATATAGGAAAGGTGGGCGCTGCTCTTTCCAAAGGTTTGCTGATGGGAGCGCGAGGAAATTCCGGCGTAATTCTTTCCCAGCTATTCCGCGGTTTTTCAAAAGCCGTAGAAAGTAAATCTGCCATCTCAGGGAAAGATTTCGCTACTGCACTCGAAGCCGGAGTAGAAACTGCCTATAAAGCTGTTATGAAGCCAGTAGAAGGGACCATCTTAACAGTTGCAAAGGATTCCGCCAAAAAGGGAGTTCAAGCTGCACAAACATCAAATGATATCATTGTAATTATGGAAGAGGTTTTAAAAGAAGCAAGAGCTTCACTAAAACGCACTCCAGAGTTACTTCCTGTCTTAAAGGAAGTTGGTGTGGTTGACAGCGGCGGACAAGGTCTTGTTTTCGTATATGAGGGATTCCTAGCCGAATTAAAAGGTGAAAAACTTCCAGATTCACCAAGTGCTATGCCAACCATGAATGAACTAGTCAGTGCAGAGCACCATAAAAGCGTTCAAGGTCATATCAATACTGAGGATATTGAATTTGGGTATTGTACAGAATTTATGGTTAGGTTTGAAACTGCTAAGACAGCCAAAAACCCATTTAATGAAGGCGAATTCCGTAATGATTTAAGCAAGTACGGTGACTCATTATTAGTTATTGCGGACGAAGATGTTGTCAAAGTGCATATTCACTCCGAACAGCCTGGTGAGGTTTTAACATACGGACAGCGATACGGCAATTTAATCAATATGAAGATTGAAAACATGCGCCAGCAGCATTCCAATATTGTTGGCGAAACACATACTCCTTTAGTTGCTGAACGGGCGCAAGATCAGAAAGAATATGGAATTGTAACGGTATCTATGGGATCTGGAATTGCCGATTTGTTTAAAAGCATAGGAGCGCATGCTGTGATTGAAGGCGGGCAGACAATGAATCCAAGTACGGAGGATATTGTTAAGGCTGTCAAACAAGTAAATGCTAAAAAGGTATTTATTTTACCGAATAATAAGAATATTATTATGGCGGCTGAGCAAGCACGTGAAGTATCCGAAGAAGAGATTTATGTGATACCTTCCAAAACGGTACCGCAAGGGCTTTCGGCGCTTCTTGCGTTCAATCCTTCTGCTGAAGTAGAGGCAAATGAAGCATCTATGAAGGATGCGCTTCAGCATGTCAAGACAGGTCAAATTACCTTTGCTGTTCGCGATACCCAAATTGATGGGTTAGAAATTGAGAAAGATGATTTCATGGGTATTGCCGAAGGGAAAATTGTTGTAAAAAACAAGGACAAAGGAAAAGCGGCTGAAGATCTTCTTTCTAAAATGTTAGATGAAGATTCAGAAATTTTAACTGTTATTTATGGAGAAGACGTTTCGGAAGATGAAGTAAATTCCTTAACACAGTTTGTAGAAGAAAATTATGGTGATATTGAAATAGAAATCCATAATGGCCAACAACCATTATATTCTTTTATCTTTTCAATTGAATAATGAACAGATAAAATAGAAGAAGGGGTTATCCCTTCTTTTTTTGTGCATATGAGACAAGAAAATATGTTTTGAATATAATTTATTAGAGAGAATTACGCTAAGGGAGAGAATTCTTATGAAATATAGAAGCGTATTTGATATTATTGGGCCTGTCATGATCGGTCCTTCTAGTTCCCATACAGCCGGAGCAGCAAGAATTGGAAGAGTAGCCAGAAGCCTATTTGGCAGGGAGCCAAAATGGGCCAATATATCTTTATATGGCTCGTTTGCAAAAACGTATAAAGGTCATGGTACAGACGTTGCCATCGTTGGCGGTTTATTAGATTTTGAAACGGACGATGTAAGGATTATTAATGCTATTGATATAGCCAAGGAAAAAGGCATTAAACTCCGGTTTATTGAAGAAGATGCTGTTACTGATCACCCAAACACAGCAAGAATCATTATCGGCGATCATAATGGCGAACTGGAATTAGTAGGGATTTCTATTGGCGGCGGCAAAATAGAAGTAACTGAGCTGAACGGTTTTGAACTTAAACTGTCAGGAAATCATCCAGCCATTTTAGTTGTTCATAACGATCGTTTTGGTGCAATTGCAAGCGTAGCCAATATTTTGGCAAAATACGAAATTAATATTGGCCACATGGAAGTGTCCCGTAAAGAGCAAGGAAAGCTTGCGCTTATGACAATCGAAGTAGACCAAAATATTAATGATAATATCCTAATCGAGCTTGAAGAGCTTCCTAATATATTAAAAGTGACTAAAATTGTTGACTAAGGGGGGAAAGTTATGTTTCGAAATGTCGCTGAATTAATAGAAATGGCAAACAGTCAAAATAAAAAAATCTCAGAAATCATGATCGAGCAAGAAGTAGCCGTTACCGGCAGGTCTAGAGAAGAAGTGCTTGCCCTGATGGATCGGAATCTTACCGTTATGGAAGAAGCTGTTGAAAGAGGGTTAAAGGGTGTTACCTCTCATTCCGGGTTAACGGGCGGTGATGCGGTACTTCTGCAGAAATATATAGAAAAAGGCAACTTTTTAACGGGGGAAACTATTCTTGATGCTGTTAGTAAAGCGGTTGCAACGAATGAAGTAAACGCAGCAATGGGAACGATTTGTGCCACACCAACTGCTGGCTCAGCAGGAGTGGTTCCTGGTACCTTGTTCGCTGTCAAGAAAAAGCTGAACCCAACAAGAGAGCAAATGATATCGTTTTTATTTACATCCGGTGCCTTCGGTTTTGTAGTTGCGAACAATGCATCGATTTCCGGTGCTGCTGGAGGCTGTCAAGCCGAAGTAGGTTCAGCAGCGGGGATGGCAGCAGCAGCAATTGTTGAAATGGCCGGTGGGACACCACAGCAATGTGCAGAGGCAATGGCTATTACGTTAAAAAACATGCTGGGATTAGTATGTGACCCGGTTGCCGGACTTGTAGAGGTCCCTTGTGTAAAGCGAAATGCGATGGGGGCTGCCAACGCAATGGTTGCAGCAGATATGGCGCTGGCAGGAATTACAAGTCGTATCCCTTGTGATGAAGTAATTGACGCGATGTTCAAAATTGGTCAATCAATGCCATCAGCACTAAGAGAAACAGCTCAGGGAGGGTTGGCGGCTACACCAACAGGTAGAGCTTTAGAAGCAAAAATCTTTGGGATACCGCTTGTTAATAATGAATCCAAATCTTAACCAATCAATCACTGTCTTAAAGGGTATTGGTGAGGAAACGGCTGAAATTTTTTCGGAAATGAAAATCTTTTCAATTAATGATTTATTGGAATATTTTCCATATCGTTATGAAGATTATTCACTAAAAGAACTGACAGAAGTACAGCATGATGAGAAAGTTACAGTCGAAGGGAAGGTTCATAGCGAGCCTTCTCTTAACTATTATGGCAGAAAAAAGTCAAAGCTGACGATTCGGCTCTTCGTAGGTTCCTATCTGATTAAAGTAGTTTTTTTTAACCAGCCTTATTTAAAAAATAAAATTGTCATGAACGAAACGATAACCGTAACTGGTAAATGGGATGCTCATAGGCAAACCATTACAGCAAGCGAAATGCAGGCAGGACCTAATGCCAAACACAATGATTATGAACCTGTTTATTCATTAAGAGGAAAATTAACAACAAAAGGGATTCGTAAATTTATTAGCTTAGCCTTTCAACAATACGGAGGCCAGGTGGAGGAAACATTGCCAGTTTCTTTTATCCAAAAATATCGGCTCTTAACCAGAAGAGATGCGATAAAAGCCATGCATTTTCCTTCTAATCCGGAAGAAGTCAAACAGGCCAGACGCCGTTTTGTTTATGAGGAATTTCTCTTATTTCAATTAAAAATGCAAGCGTTAAGAAAGTTTGAACGAGAGCATTCACCTGGTATTGTTCAAGATTATGATATAAACAAATTGAAGGAATTTATAAAAGAACTTCCTTTTCCACTGACGAATGCCCAAAAACGAGTGGTTAATGATATCATCAAGGACCTGAAATCTCCTTATCGGATGAACCGTTTACTTCAAGGAGATGTTGGCTCAGGAAAAACGGTCGTTGCGGCCATAGGTCTTTATGCAAGTGTAACAGCTGGATTCCAAGGGGCTTTAATGGTTCCGACTGAAATCTTAGCGGAGCAGCATGCAGAATCTTTAAAAAATCTGCTTGAGCCCTTTGAAATTAGGTGCGAGCTTTTGACTAGTTCAGTAAAGGGAAAGCGGAGAAAAGAGATTCTTCAGGAATTAGCTGCAGGAAAAATTGATATTTTAATTGGTACACATGCCTTGATTCAGGACGAAGTATCTTTTCAAAGATTAGGATTCGTGATAACCGATGAGCAGCATCGCTTCGGTGTTGAGCAGCGACGGGTATTACGGGAAAAAGGCGAAAACCCTGACGTCTTATTTATGACTGCGACGCCAATTCCCCGGACATTGGCGATCACGGTATTTGGAGAAATGGATGTCAGTATCATTGACGAGATGCCAGCGGGCAGAAAAACAATTGAAACTTACTGGGCAAAACCTGAAATGCTGGAACGTGTTCTCGGATTTGTAGAAAAAGAATTAGTGAAAGGGCACCAGGCGTATGTAATTTGCCCGCTTATTGAAGAATCGGAAAAGCTTGATGTGCAAAATGCGATTGATGTGCATACCACTTTAAGCCACTATTTTCAAAATCGGTATAAAGTGGGTCTAATGCATGGGCGATTGAGTTCGGATGAAAAGGATTCAGTCATGAAAGCGTTCAGTGCAAATGAAGTCCAAATCCTAGTATCGACAACGGTGGTGGAAGTGGGGGTTAATGTACCGAATGCAACGATGATGGTTATATATGATGCGGAAAGATTTGGCCTTTCACAGCTTCACCAATTGCGCGGCCGTGTCGGCCGGGGAAGCGATCAATCATATTGTATCCTGCTGGCGAGTCCTAAATCAGAAGTTGGCCAAGAGAGAATGCGGATTATGACAGAGACGAACGATGGCTTTGTTCTAAGTGAAAAGGATTTAGAACTAAGAGGTCCAGGAGATTTTTTTGGCAGAAAACAAAGTGGCGTTCCGGAATTCAAGGTGGCAGATATGGTTCATGATTACCGCGCCCTTGAAACAGCAAGAAATGATGCTGCAACGCTGATTCAGTCGAAAAGCTTTTGGACTTCAGATGAATACGAATACTTAAGAAAACGTCTTGAATTGTCAGGGGTTTTAGAAGGAGAAAAATTAGATTAATAAATAATTTCTCTTGAAAAATGTAATGTTAATGATAAAAGGCAGAGAGCAAGGAAGAAAACTTATCCTTGCAATCTGCTTTTTTAAATTTTATACTACTCTTAGTACCTAGTCATAAGATTTCGGACGGTGTGGAAAATTATGCGAAGAACCAAAAAAGAGCGCCAACAATTGTTAATCTCAACCATTAATGATAATCCTTTTATTACAGACGAGGAACTTGCTGAAAAATTTCAAGTAAGTGTGCAAACAATTCGTCTGGATCGGTTGGAATTATCCATTCCGGAGCTTCGTGAACGGATTAAAACAGTAGCTGAAAAAAGATTTGACGATGAAGTCCGCTCCCTGCCTATTGAAGAAGTCATTGGTGAAATTATCGATATTGAATTAGATCAAAGCGCGATTTCCATTTTTGATGTGAAAGAAGAACATGTTTTTCAGCGAAATAAAATTGCTCGTGGACATCATGTTTTTGCCCAGGCAAATTCATTAGCGGTAGCTTTAATAAATGATGAACTGGCTTTGACTGCAAAAGCAAATATTCATTTTAATCGATCGGTAAAATTGAATGAACGAGTGATTGCCAAAGCAAGAGTGATCAAAATCGATGAAAATGCTCTCAGAACATATGTCGAAGTGACTAGTTTTGTGAATAATGAACTGGTATTTACCGGAAACTTTGAAATGTACCGTTCGAAAAATCATTAAAGGATGAGACCAATGAAACTATCAATCGATGCTATGGGCGGCGACCATGCTCCAAAAGAAATTGTCTTAGGGGCGATGAAGGCTGTAAATAGCTATCCTGATATACATATTACCCTTGTCGGCGATGAAAATAAAATTAAAGAAACATTAACAAACCATGACAGAATTTCCATATTACATACAACCGAAGTTATTCTCGGAACTGATGAACCCGTTAGGGCGGTTCGACGCAAAAAAAATGCCTCCATGGTCCTTGCTGCACAGTTAGTGACTGACGGTGATGCTGATGCTTGTATTTCAGCAGGAAATACGGGTGCACTTATGGCTGCAGGTTTGTTCGTTGTTGGAAGAATTGAAGGAATTGATCGTCCTGCCTTGGCTCCAACTCTTCCTACAATCGGCGGCGAAGGTTTTCTCCTGCTTGATGTTGGGGCAAATGCCGATGCTAAACCAGAACATTTATTGCAAAATGCCATCATGGGTTCGATTTATAGTGAAAAGGTAAGGGGCATTACAAACCCTAGAGTAGGGCTTTTGAATATTGGAACAGAAGAAAAAAAGGGAAATGAATTGACAAGGAGTTCATTTGACCTTTTAAAAAATACAAATTTAAATTTTGTCGGCAATGTGGAGGCGCGGGATTTACTTGATGGTGTTGCCGATGTCGTGGTGACCGACGGTTTTACTGGGAATATGGTGTTAAAAACCATTGAAGGTACAGCCCTATCGATGTTTAAAATGTTAAAAACAGCCTTAATGAGCAGTTTTACAAGTAAATTAGCTGCAGCTGTATTAAAGCCAAACTTAATGACATTGAAAAATAAATTGGACTATTCGGAGTATGGAGGAGCGGCCCTATTTGGTTTAAAGGCTCCAGTCATTAAAGCTCATGGTTCCTCTAATGCTCAGTCCATTTTCAGCGCCGTTCGGCAAACACGGGAAATGGTCGAAAAAGATGTCATCGCACAAATTCAAAAAACAGTAGAAAAAATGAATACTTCCAAAATTGAACTCTAGTAAGGAGTGTTAAGATGAGTAAAATTGCATTTGTATTTCCCGGACAGGGGTCACAAGTCGTTGGGATGGGTCAGAAGCTTGCAAATGAGCATCAAGAAGTGATGGATTATTTTAATAAGGCAGATGAAAGATTACAAAGCAGCCTAAGCAGCCTCATTTTTGAAGGTCCCCAAGAGGAGCTGACGAAAACAACAAATGCTCAGCCCGCTTTATTAACAACGAGTATTGCACTGTTAAATTTCTTTCAAAAATCAGGGATTCAAGCAGATTTTGTTGCTGGCCACAGCTTAGGAGAATATACGGCCCTTGTTGCTGCGGGCGCCTTAACATTTGAGGAAGGTGTTTATGCTGTCCGTAAACGAGGAGAGTATATGGAAAAGGCAGTTCCAAATGGTGAAGGAACAATGGCTGCTGTTCTTGGGTTAGACCGCGAAAAACTTGCTGAAGTGACAAAAGCAGTGGATGATTCAGGTTTTCCTGTTTCCCTTGCCAATCTTAACTGCCCAGGGCAAATCGTCATTTCCGGTTCGTCAAAAGGTGTTGAGCTTGCCGGCGAAAAAGCGAAGGAGGCCGGAGCAAAACGCGTTATTCCGCTTGAAGTAAGCGGACCGTTCCATTCTTCTCTAATGAAGCCTGCTTCCAGTGAATTACGTGCTGTCTTAGACAGTCTGAATATGAAAAATGCAGAAATTCCAGTCGTAGCTAATGTTTCTGCAGACGTAATGAGCGACTCTGCTGAAATAAAGGAAAAATTAATAGAGCAGCTTTATTCTCCAGTATTATGGGAAGATTCGGTTGAGAAAATGATCGAGTTAGGTGTGGATACCTTTATCGAAATTGGACCGGGTAAAGTGCTGTCTGGCTTAATCAAAAAAATTAATCGCGGCGTTAAAACCTATTCTGTTTCTGATGAGGAAACCTGTCAGTCCGTTATCGACGCATTAAAGGAGGTAAAGTTATGAATTTAACAGGTAAAGCAGCCCTTGTAACTGGTGCATCAAGAGGAATTGGCAGGGAAATTGCGCTTGAACTAGCAAGGCAGGGAGCCAATGTCGCTGTTAATTTTGCTGGTAGTGAGGCAAAAGCGAATGAAGTTGTGGATGAAATCAAAGCACTTGGCCAAGATGCTTTTTCGGTAAGATGCGATGTCTCAAACACAGAAGAAGTAGCAGAAATGGTGAAAGCGACCATTGATCGTTTTGGGAAGCTTGATATTCTTGTTAATAATGCTGGAATTACAAAAGATAATTTATTAATGAGAATGAAAGAAGAAGAATGGGATGATGTCATTAATATCAACCTTAAAGGTGTCTTCTTAGTAACGAAGGCAGTAACGAGACAAATGATGAAACAAAGAGTAGGCCGTATTATCAATATTGCTTCGATTGTCGGCGTAAGTGGAAACCCAGGTCAGGCAAACTATGTAGCTGCCAAAGCGGGTGTCATTGGTTTAACGAAAACGACAGCCAAAGAGCTTGCGACACGAAATATTACCGTTAACGCGATTGCCCCAGGATTTATCACAACTGATATGACAGACAAATTGTCAGAAGAAGTAAAAACCGAAATGCTAAAACAGATTCCTTTGGCAAGATTAGGTGAGCCGAAAGATATCGCAAAAATCACGGTATTCCTTGCTTCTGATGACTCATCCTATATCACAGGGCAGACATTCCACGTTGATGGCGGCATGGTAATGTAAAAATAATAATTCTTTCATTTATTATTTGAAAGAAATACTCTATAATAGCTTGAGGGGAGGTGAACAAGCATGGCAGAGGTATTAGAACGTGTTACAAAAATCATCGTTGACCGATTAGGTGTTGATGAGTCTCAAGTTACGCTTGAAGCTTCATTTAAAGATGATCTTGGCGCTGATTCCCTTGACGTAGTTGAACTAGTAATGGAATTAGAGGATGAGTTCGATATGGAAATTTCTGACGATGATGCTGAAAAAATCAGCACTGTTGGTGATGCTGTTAATTACATAAATAGCACGAAGTAATCGTTGGAATTATTCACAAAGCTCCGTTTTCAAACGGGGCTTTATTCTGTAGAATAGAACTTGGCAGTTCCACTAGTGCTGCCAAGTTTCTTTGCGTTTTTATCAAAATTTTTTTAAACTCATTATTATAGTCATGTGTAAATTAAATGCAAGGTGGAGAACTTATGCGCAGAAATGGGAAAGAAAATGAAATGAACAATCGCGCAAAAGAAAGTCAATTTAAAGATTTTCAAAAGATAATAGAAATTCAATTTGAAAATGAAAAATTATTAAAGCAAGCTTTTACTCATTCATCCTATGTGAATGAGCATCGCAGAAAGCCTTTTGAAGATAATGAAAGGCTCGAATTTTTGGGAGATGCTGTACTTGAACTGACAATTTCACAATTCCTTTTTAAGAAATATTCCATGATGACAGAAGGAGAATTAACCAAACTAAGAGCGGCCATTGTATGTGAGCCGTCACTCGTAGCATTTGCGAATGAATTAGGATTTGGAAAATTAATTTTGCTCGGCAAAGGGGAAGAAATGACGGGCGGACGAGAGCGGCCGGCACTTCTCGCTGATGTTTTTGAAGCGTTCATTGGCGCACTTTATTTAGACCAAGGAATTGAAAAAGTTATAGATTTTCTTGAAAAAGTTGTTTTCCCAAAAATAAATGCTGGTGCTTTTTCTCATGTGATGGATTTTAAGAGCCAATTACAGGAACTCATTCAAAGAGATGGTTCAGGAGTAATTGAATATCGTGTTCTACAAGAAAAAGGACCTGCTCACAATAAAGAATTTGTATCAAAGGTTTCCTTAAATGGCGATGAATTAGGGGTAGGGACGGGAAGGTCCAAAAAAGAGGCGGAACAGCATGCGGCCCAAATGGCGCTGGATGTACTGAAAACGAAAACAACCTAGATTTGACAAATGTTTTAGAGGAGTAATCCCGGGCATTTTAGGGAGGAAAAAGGAATGTTTTTAAAACGGTTGGACATTATTGGCTTTAAATCTTTTGCTGACCGCATTGGTGTGGATTTTGTCCCTGGGGTTACGGCCGTAGTAGGACCTAATGGCAGCGGGAAAAGCAATATAACAGATGCAATCCGCTGGGTATTAGGGGAACAGTCAGCAAAATCACTTCGTGGCAGTAAAATGGAAGATATTATATTCGCTGGAAGCGATACGAGAAAGGCTGTTAATTTTGCTGAAGTGACGCTGACCTTGGACAACCAAGAGCAAGGATTAGCGGTTGATTATAATGAAGTAAGTGTTACAAGAAGAGTCTCCCGTTCAGGAGATAGTGATTTCTTTATTAATAAACAATCATGCCGTTTAAAGGATATTATTGATTTGTTTATGGATTCCGGGCTGGGGCGGGAAGCCTTTTCTATTATTAGCCAAGGGAAAGTAGAAGAAATCCTAAATAGTAAAGCAGAAGACCGCCGGACAATATTTGAAGAAGCAGCAGGTGTTTTAAAATACAAAAACCGAAAGAAAAAGGCAGAGGTTAAGCTTGCCGAGACACAAGACAATATTAACCGGGTAAATGATATTTTACATGAGCTTGAAAGCCAAGTAGAGCCATTAAAAATTCAGGCGTCGATGGCAAAGGATTTTTTAGAGAAAAAAGAGGAGCTTGAAAAGTTTGAAGTAGCTCTAACCGTTTATGAA
Organism: Paenibacillus sp. BSR1-1; assembly: GCF_030403775.1. Taxonomy (GTDB): domain Bacteria; phylum Bacillota; class Bacilli; order Bacillales; family Cytobacillaceae; genus Neobacillus. The sequence goes on along the minus strand of NZ_JAQMWQ010000001.1, from coordinate 221,942 downwards.
ATTGAAGACATGCATCAAAAGTGGGAGAATCTTTCCAGACAGCTGGAAGAGCACCAACATGAGGAACTGAAGCTTTCTTCTGAATTGCAGGTCAAAGAAGCAAAAATCGTTGAAACTAGAGACCAGATTACGGCCTTAGATGAATCGATTTCAGACCTGCAGAATGTCCTGCTACATGCCAGTGAGGAGCTTGAAAAGCTGGAGGGACGAAAGGAAGTTCTAAAAGAGCGGAAAAAGAATGCTGCGCAAAATAAAGGGCAGTTGGAAATGAACATCCGTGAATTAACGGACCGAATCAGCCAGCTTCAAAACAATAGAGACTCTTTAGCCGAATCGGTTAAGCTGCTTGGTGAGCAGGTAAAAACCCTGCAAACACGGTTAAAGGAAAAACAAGAAAAGCTGCAATTATTTGCAGAAAATATTGACGAAAAAATCGAAAGTTTAAAAAGTGAATATATTGAACTGTTAAATGACCAAGCTGGTGCAAAAAACGAATTAAAATACATTGACCAGCAGCTTGAGCAGCAGGATAGAAAAAATTCACGACTTGATGCCGAAAATGAAAAGTATCTTCAAGAAAGAGAAATTGCCCAAAGCAAAAAAAGGGAAATTCAAGCTTCATTAGATGAACTTCAAAAGAAGCTAGCTGAACAAGTTGTTGCCTTTCGTGAGCAGCAACGTAAGCTGGAGACGGTAAAAAACAATTATCAAAAACAAGAGAAAACCTTGTATCAAGCCTATCAGCTTCTGCAGCAGGCAAAGTCCAAAAAAGATATGCTTGAAGAAATGGAAGAGGATTTTTCTGGATTTTTCCAAGGTGTAAAGGAAGTTCTCAAGGCCCGCGGAAAAAAACTCCATGGCATTGAAGGAGCCGTTGCCGAACTAATCTCTGTACCAAAAGAATATGAAATTGCCATGGAAACCGCACTTGGTGGTGCCTTGCAGCATATCGTAGTTGATACTGAACAAAATGCCCGTGCCGCTATTCAATATTTAAAGCAGCATTCTTTTGGACGAGCAACCTTTTTACCACAAAGTGTTGTAAAAGGACGTCCCTTATCATCGGCTCAATTGGCTTCGATTCAAAATCACCCTTCTCTGGTGGGTACTGCTGTCAGCCTGGTTCAGTTTGAACAAAAGTATGCCGAGATTTTTCAAAACCTTTTGGGTAACGTTGTTATAACAAGGGATCTAAAGGGTGCCAATGAATTGGCGAAAATACTCCAATATCGTGTTCGATTAGTTACCCTCGATGGAGACATCGTCAATCCCGGCGGTTCGATGACAGGTGGCGCAGTAAAACAAAAAACATCCTCGCTATTAACAAGAAAAGGTGAGCTTGATGAATTAAAGGGTAAGCTTGTCATTATGGAAGAGAAAACAGCGGATTTGGAGAAGCTGGTTAAATCATTAAAAGAAGATGTCCAAACGGCGGAGTCAGACCTCGAGGTAATGCGTAAAAATGGCGAAGAACTAAGACTATCAGAACAGTCTGTGAAGGGTGACCTACGAGAAGCTGAGTTTGAAGAAAAGAATATCAATGACCGATTAGCCATTTACGACCTCGAAAAAGGGCAGTTTTCTACAGAACAAACCACCTTGCTAACTAGAAAGGCAGAGTTACAATCAGCAATGGAAAATTATAAGGTTTCCATTGCGGAACTTGACGGCCAAATTATAAGACTGACTGAACAAAAGACCAATGATCTTACATCTAAAGAAGCCTTGGTAACCGAAATAAATGAGTTAAAGGTTGAGTTTGCGGCTAAAAACGAGCAATTTTTAAACACCAAAGAACGATTTGCGAATTTCAATGAAGATTTAGCTGAAAGCAGACAAAAACTTGCTGTCTTTACTGAAGACCTCAGCTTGTTAACATCAGAAATGACGAATAGCTCTTCGGGTGAAGAACAATTAGAGACGGCTGCAAAAAGAAAACAAGAAGACAAGGCCGCAACACTTAATCTAATTAGTACAAGAAGGCAAGAACGGGTCCAGCTTCAGGTTTCGTTGGAAGATTTGGAGCTTGAAGCTAAGGAATTAAAGAGAATTCATAAAGGCTTGATAACTGTACTAAAGGATGAAGAGGTAAAACTAAACCGCTTGGATGTGGAGCTTGAAAACAGATTAGCTCATCTAAGAGAAGAATACTTATTATCCTTTGAAGGAGCTAAAGAACAATATCCGTTACCTGTTCCAGTTGAAGAAGCCCGCAAAAAGGTTAAGCTGATAAAACTGGCCATCGAAGAGCTTGGTAATATCAACATTGGAGCCATTGAAGAATACGAGCGTGTTTCCGAACGGTATGAATTTTTAAATGAACAAAAGACAGATCTTCAAGAAGCCAAGGATACACTTTTCCAAGTGATTGAAGAGATGGATACGGAAATGAAAAAACGCTTTGAGCAAACCTTTCAAGGGATTCGGGAACATTTCGAACCAGTATTCAGGGCACTTTTCGGAGGAGGAAGAGCGGATCTTGTATTAACGGCGCCGGAGGATTTATTAAATACAGGAGTGGAAATCGTTGCGCAGCCTCCGGGTAAAAAGCTTCAGAATTTAGGGCTGCTATCGGGGGGCGAACGAGCATTAACGGCCATTGCCCTGCTTTTTTCGATATTAAAAGTACGTCCTGTTCCTTTCTGTATTCTTGATGAAGTGGAAGCGGCACTAGATGAAGCAAACGTCTATCGTTTTAGCCAGTATTTAAAGAGATATAGCTCAGAGACTCAATTCATTGTTATTACACACCGTAAAGGGACAATGGAGGAAGCAGATGTCTTATACGGTGTCACGATGCAGGAATCGGGTGTATCAAAGCTCGTATCTGTCCGATTAGACGATACAAAAGAGCTTGTTAAATCTTAATTTAAGGGAAGTGAAAGAATGAGCTTTTTTAAAAAATTAAAAGAGAAAATTACAAAATCAACGGATACAGTGACAGAGAAGTTTAAGGAAGGTCTTACGAAGACAAGGGACAGTTTTTCCGGAAAAGTCAACGACCTTGTGGCGAGATACCGAAAAGTCGATGAAGACTTCTTTGAAGAATTAGAAGAAATCTTAATTCAGGCCGATGTTGGTTTTGATACCGTTATGCAGTTAATAGATGAGCTGAAGATGGAAGTGAAACGCCGGAACATCCAAGACCCCCAGGAGGTTCAAAGTGTTATTTCTGAAAAACTTGTCGATATCTATAATGCGGGAGAAGGACAATCTTCAAAATTAAACATCCAGGAGGATGGATTAACCGTCATCCTCTTTGTCGGTGTCAATGGTGTCGGAAAAACAACGACAATAGGTAAACTAGGACATAAGTTTAAGAGTGAGGGTAAGAAGGTTTTGATGGCTGCAGGCGACACCTTCCGGGCTGGTGCCATAGAACAGCTTGAAGTGTGGGGGGACAGAGTCGGTGTCGAGGTTATCAAGCAGGCAGAGGGTTCTGACCCTGCTGCCGTAATGTATGATGCCATTCAGGCAGCAAAATCACGCAAAGCTGATATTTTATTATGTGATACAGCAGGCCGTTTGCAAAATAAAGTGAATCTCATGAAAGAGCTGGAAAAGGTAAAGCGTGTCATCGAAAGAGAGATTCCCGGAGCACCCCACGAAGTAATCCTTGTCCTTGATGCGACGACAGGACAAAATGCTCTTATTCAGGCTAAGAATTTTAAAGAAGTAACTAACGTGAGTGGAATTGTTCTTTCAAAATTAGATGGGACAGCAAAGGGAGGCATTGTACTCGCAATTCGCAACGAATTAAAGATTCCAGTTAAATTTGTAGGTTTAGGAGAAAAAATGGATGATTTGCAGGAATTTGATGCCGAAAGGTATGTGTATGGATTATTTGCAGATCAAGTAGAAATGACAGAAGAGTAGATGTAAAGGTATTATCTTGACAGATAATGTCTTACTGTGTAAACTACTTTTGTAAAGGCATTTCACTTAACAAGGAGGCATTTAAGCATGATGCTTGAAAAGACAACACGAATGAACTATCTTTATGATTTTTACTATTCGTTGTTAACGCCGAAGCAGCAAAGCTATATGTCTCTCTATTATTTAGATGATTACTCATTAGGTGAAATTGCTGAAGAGTATGATGTCAGCCGCCAGGCCGTATATGATAATATTAAGCGGACGGAAGCAATGCTCGAGGAATATGAAGAAAAGCTGTTATTATTTCATAAATTTCAAGAGCGTGCGAGGCTATTAAAGCAAGTAAAAGTGTTGCTTAAAGAGGAGACCCCTTCAAAACAGGCGATGTGTGAGATAATTGCCGAGCTTGAAAAATTAGATTAGGAGGCGGCATGAATGGCATTTGAAGGATTAGCCGACCGACTGCAGAATACGATTCAAAAAATCCGTGGAAAAGGAAAGGTTAATGAAGCGGATGTAAAAGAAATGATGCGGGAAGTGCGTCTTGCACTACTCGAAGCAGACGTTAACTTCAAAGTTGTCAAAGATTTTGTGAAAAAAGTCAGCGAGCGTGCTGTCGGGCAAGAAGTCCTTAAAAGCTTAACACCCGGACAACAAATTATTAAAATTGTTAACGAGGAATTAACGGAGTTGATGGGTGGCGAGCAGAGCAAGATTGCGGCCTCAAACCGCCCGCCAACTGTCATCATGATGGTCGGTCTCCAGGGTGCAGGTAAAACCACTACCACTGGAAAGCTTTCGCTATTGCTTCGCAAGAAGTATAATCGCAAACCGTTGCTCGTTGCCGCTGATATCTATCGTCCTGCCGCAATTAAACAGCTTCAAACGCTTGGCAAACAATTGGATATGCCTGTTTTTTCCCTTGGCGATCAAGTCAGCCCGGTAGAAATAGCCCGGCAGGCAATTGCGAAAGCAAAGGAAGAACATCATGATTATGTCCTCATCGATACCGCTGGCCGGCTCCATGTCGATGAAGCGTTAATGAATGAGTTAAAGGATATCAAAGAACTAACAAAGCCTGATGAAATCTTCCTTGTCGTCGATGCTATGACTGGTCAGGATGCCGTAAATGTGGCCCAAAGCTTTAATGAGCAGCTTGGATTAACAGGCGTTGTTTTAACGAAGCTTGATGGTGACACCCGGGGTGGAGCAGCACTTTCTATACGTGCCGTAACCCAGACCCCAATTAAATTTGTTGGTCTTGGCGAGAAAATGGACGCTCTTGAGCCATTCCATCCAGAACGAATGGCATCCAGAATTTTAGGTATGGGCGATGTTTTGACGCTTATTGAAAAGGCTCAAGCCAATGTTGACGAGCAAAAGGCAAAAGAATTAGAACAAAAAATGCGGACAGCTTCGTTTACGCTGGAGGATTTTTTGGAACAGCTCGGTCAAGTTCGTAACTTAGGTCCGCTTGATGAGTTGTTAAAAATGATGCCTGGAGCAAACAAAATCAAAGGCTTGAATAATATTCAAATTGATGAAAAGCAAATTGCTCATGTAGAAGCGATTATCAGATCGATGACCAAGGAAGAAAAAAATAATCCTGAAATCCTAAACTCCAAACGGAAAAACCGGATTGCTAAGGGTAGTGGACGTACTGTCACTGAAGTAAATCGTTTGCTGAAGCAGTTTGAAGATATGAAAAAAATGATGAAGCAAATGGCAGGTATGCAGCAAAAAGGAAAGAAAAAAGGCGGATTTAAATTCCCATTTAAACCGTTTTAATAATTTGTTTTCTGGTAATGATTAGTAATACCTGCTCCTGCGGCATATCGTATTCGAGGAAGTAACGTTCACCTCGTCGCATGCCTGCAGGGATGATTTTACAGCGAAGCAGGCATGTAAAGAAAAAACACTTTACAAATGATATATTAATTGATAATATACTATCTTGTGTGAAACAATTTCGGAGGTGCTTATTTAAAATGGCAGTTAAAATTCGTTTAAAGCGTATGGGAGCAAATAAAACTCCTTTCTATCGTATCGTAGTAGCAGATTCTCGTTCACCACGTGATGGACGTTTCATCGAAACAGTTGGAACTTACAATCCAGTTGCAGAACCAGCAATTGTTGAAATCAACGAAGAATTAGCTCTTAAGTGGTTACAAGACGGTGCAAAACCATCTGATACAGTTCGTAACCTTTTCTCAAACCAAGGCATCATGGAAAAATTCCATAATGCAAAATTAAGCAAGTAATCGCAGGGAACTATGAAAGAATTAATCGAAACGATTGTTAAGCCTCTAGTTGATTTTCCTGAAGACGTCCGTGTTGACGTCTCAGAGGACAACAACCGCGTTACTTATCAGCTCTCTGTTAACAAAACAGATATGGGAAAAGTAATCGGCAAGCAGGGGCGTGTTGCAAAGGCCATTAGAACTGTTGTTTATGCAGCAGGATCATCACAACAAAAGAAAATTTTTCTCGAAATTGGTGAATAGCTTTTTGCATCTAGATGAAAGGGGGGAATCAACATTCCTCCCTTTTTTGCTATAAGAAAAGAAAGGAGCCATCTTTATGCAAATTATCCAAACGGTTGTGGTAAAGCGAATTCTAACGGAAAAAAGCAAAGAAAAATTATTTGAACAATTCAATCACCAAAAGCTTCAGCTCCAAAAAGAATGCAGCCAGCTTCAATTTGAATTAAAACGATTGGAGAAAACCAAAAGCTTTTCGCCGGGAGAATTAAAAAGTCATTTTGAAAAAGAAATCAATAAACGAATTGAAAAAGAAAAGCTTCTAGAGTTCCAAATGGAACAATTACATATGCTACCTTTAGGCAGTGAATTAAAGGAAAAAGAAGTCCAGGCCCTGGTTGACATAAAAGAGGGTGATCCATGGATTGGACAAGCAGAAATCATTATTAAAGACGGAATTATTGAGGAAATAAGAGAAGGTGAATAATCGTATGGAAAAATGGTTTAATGTCGGGAAAATTGTAAATACCCAAGGAATAAAAGGTGAAGTGCGTGTCATTTCAAAAACGGATTTCCCTGAAAAGCGGTATAAAGCAGGAAATGTATTGTATTTGTTTATGCCAAATTCCAAAACGCCTATTGAGCTAACAGTAAAAAGCCATCGAACCCATAAAAATTTTGAATTACTGACATTTGAAGGTTTCAATAACATTAATGAAGTTGAAAAGTTTAAAGAGGGAATTCTCAAGGTCCCTGAATCACAGCTGGAAGATTTAGAAGAAGATGAATTTTATTACCATGAAATTATCGGCTGCCTTGTTGCGACAACAAAAGGGGAAGAACTTGGGAAAGTTACGGAAATTTTATCACCGGGTGCCAATGACGTCTGGGTGGTAAAAGGGAAGGGACGAAAGGATTTATTAATCCCTTATATTCATGATGTTGTTAAAAAAGTGGATATTAAAGAAAAAGTCATCTTAATTGAGCCAATAGAAGGGCTGCTTTCATGATGCAGATTGATATCCTTACCCTTTTCCCCGAAATGTTTTCCGGGGTGTTTAACCAGTCTATTTTGCAAAAAGCGGCAGAGAAAAAGGCCGTCCAATATAATGTTGTTAATTTCCGTGAATTTGCTGATAACAAGCATTCCTCTGTTGATGATTACCCGTACGGAGGAGGAGCTGGAATGGTTTTAATGGCTCAGCCCATCTTTGATGGTGTAAATACTCTCAAGGAAAAAGCAAAAAGTAAGGATCCACGGGTAATCCTCCTCTGTCCTCAAGGCCAGCGCTACGATCAGAAAAAAGCCGAAGAGTTAGCTCAAGAGGAACATCTGATATTTATTTGCGGTCATTACGAAGGTTATGACGAACGAATCCGGCAGCATGTGGTAACGGATGAAATCTCGATTGGGGATTATGTCTTGACCGGTGGTGAGCTTGGAGCCATGGTTGTTGTTGACAGTGTCGTTCGTCTTTTGCCGGAGGTGTTAGGAAATCAGGAATCACATATGAAGGATTCCTTCAGCACAGGTCTGTTAGAACATCCGCATTATACAAGACCTGCGGATTTCCGCGGGCTGAAGGTCCCTGATATACTAATGTCAGGCAATCATAAATTAATTGAAGAATGGCGCAATAAAGAAGCATTGAGAAGAACACTTCAAAGGCGTCCGGATTTATTTGATAAAATCGAACTGACACCGGAACAGGAAAAATGGTTAGCTGAAATAAAAAAAGAATACAAGTAGTATTGCGGGAGAACGACAATTATGTTATGATACTTCTTGTGACTTGAGCTGAACCTTTTCAGAATCTAGTCTTATAACGATGTTCCGCTGCAATGTAATTGTTAGTAGATGTGCATGAGCATCTGTTGGAAGGAGTTGAAAACGATGCATAAATTAATCGAAGAAATCACAAAAGAACAACTTCGTTCTGATCTTCCTGCGTTCCGTCCTGGTGACACTGTACGTGTACACGTTAAAGTTGTTGAGGGTACTCGTGAGCGTATTCAGTTATTTGAAGGTGTAGTGATTAAGCGTCGTGGTGGTGGAATTAGCGAAACTTTTACAGTTCGTAAAGTTTCTTACGGAGTAGGCGTTGAGCGTACTTTCCCAGTACACACACCAAAAATTGCGAAGCTTGAAGTAATTCGCCGCGGTAAAGTCCGCCGTGCTAAGCTTTACTACTTGCGTAACCTTCGCGGTAAAAAAGCAAGAATTAAAGAGATTCGATAACATGAAAAGAAAAGAGCTTGCTCATGAGCAGCTCTTTTTTTATACAGATTTTAATAAAGTTTAATCAAATTATTAAAGTTTGATTAAAAACATTTTCCCATCGTGTTAAAAAGGTTGAAGTTATGTAAAATAGGCTTTATAAGATATTTTGTTACTAAGATTGGTGGGGACACAAATGGTAAAAAAGAAAAATGAACTCTGGGAATGGACAAAAGCGCTATTAATAGCTGTTATATTAGCTGCATTAATTCGTTACTTTCTCTTTGCTCCAATTGTCGTGGATGGCTTATCGATGATGCCGACTTTAAAGGATCAGGACCGTATGATTGTGAGCAAGTTTAGCTATGATATTGGAAAACCAAAGAGATTCGATATCATCGTTTTTCATGCACCAGAACATAAGGATTACATAAAACGTGTTATTGGTCTTCCGGGAGATACCATTGAATATAAAGATGATGTTTTATATGTTAATGGTAAAGCGTATAAAGAACCTTATTTAGATGAATATAAGAAACAAGTAAATGATGGTCCCTTAACTAGCTCGTTTAAGTTAGAAGAAACAGCAGTAGGGCGTAAAACAGTTCCTCCAGGGGAATTATTCGTCATGGGGGATAATCGCCGTTTCAGTAAAGATTCTAGACACATTGGAACGATTCCAATGAGTAAAGTAATTGGCAAGACAAGCATTGTATATTGGCCATTAAAGGATGCCCATATTGTTACAGTGAAATAGTACAATTATCTAGCTTGAGCGCCTAGCCCCTCGAGGTTATAAGCCAATCCGACATGAAGGTTAAAAAGCAGCCTTCATACCGGATTGGCTTATGCTTGTCGGGGGCTGAACAAGGCGCTTCCGCTTTTAAAGGAGGTGACTTGCTTTGACGATCCAATGGTTTCCTGGCCATATGGCCAAGGCTCGCAGAGAGGTCACGGAAAAATTAAAGTTAGTCGATATTATTTTTGAGCTGGTAGATGCGAGAATACCGTTTTCTTCTCGAAATCCAATGATTGATCAAATTATTCAGCATAAGCCAAGATTAGTTTTATTAAATAAATCGGATATGGCCGACAAAGAGGCAACAAAGGAATGGATTGCTTTTTTCGCTGATAAGGGAATTAAAGCACTCGCCATCAATTCTCATGCCGGTGAGGGCATGAGAGACATTGCTCAGGCCTCGCAAGAAATCCTGAAGGAAAAATTTGATCGCCTACGGGCAAAAGGAGTTAAGCCTAGAGCGATCCGTGCAATGATCGTTGGAATTCCTAATGCTGGAAAGTCAACGCTAATAAATCGCCTTGTAAAAAAGAATATCGCCAAAACAGGAAACACTCCAGGTGTGACAAAATCACAGCAGTGGATTAAGGTTGGAAAAGAAATGGAACTGCTGGATACGCCGGGAATTTTATGGCCCAAGTTTGAGGATCAAGAGGTTGGAATGAAACTGGCGATAACAGGCGCGATTAAGGATGTACTTTTAAACCTGCAGGACCTGACAGTCTATTCGTTAAGATTTTTAGAACGTGCCTACCCAGAGCGTCTGCAGGAGCGTTATAAACTATCTAAACTTCCAGAAGACGTAGTAGAGCTATTTGACCACATTGGTAAGCTCAGAGGCTGTTTAATGGGCGGCGGCATGGTTGATTATGACAAAGTGGCAGAACTGGTTATCAGGGAAATTCGCTCTGAGAAATTCGGGCCGCTTACATTTGAAAGACCAAAGGACTTTCAGCAATCTGAACAGGATGTTTAAAATGATTGAGCTCTCCAAACGGAGAGCTTTATTAATGATATTGGGTGAACATATATGAAAAAGTTATCAATTTCTGAAATAGTAGAAAAATTATCCTCCATTTTAACAGAAACGGATCCCTTTTTGTTAGAGTTCGAGAAAGATGAACGGAAAGGGGTTCAATCTTCTTTAGCCAAGTGGAAGAAACAGAGAGAACTAGAACGATCCCTGGAAGAAAAGTTTTTTGAAATGACCCAGTATGAGCGGAAAATGAAGGGAAAGGGCTTCCAATTCATTGCAGGTGTGGATGAAGTCGGCAGAGGACCACTTGCAGGTCCTGTTGTGGCAGCGGCAGTAATCTTACCTAATAACTTTTTCTTAGCAGGAATAGATGATTCTAAAAAGCTAACAGAGAAAAAACGTCTCGAATATGATGCCATTATAAGGAGAGAGGCGATTTCCTATAGCATTTCGATAATTTCGGCTGAGGAAATTGATGAAATCAATATTTATGAAGCGACCAAAAAAGCGATGTCTTCAAGTATTGTTTCTTTAAAATTGGAACCTGATTTTTTACTGATTGATGCAATGAAGCTCCGGACTCCCTTTCCTTCTGAATCGATCATCAAAGGTGATGCAAAAAGTGTATCCATTGCTGCCGCTTCCATTATTGCTAAAACAGCCCGCGATGAACTTATGAAAGATCTTTCAAAGCAATATCCTGTCTATGGTTTTCAGAAGAATATGGGATATGGAACGAAAGAACATATTGAAGCCCTACAACGGCATGGAATTACTCCTTATCATAGAAAAAGCTTTTCCCCAGTTAAGGAAATGTTTGAAAGAAATATAAACGAACAATTAAGTATGAAAATATAAATAAATACAATAATAAAAAACAGGTCACAGACCTGTTTTTTATTATTGTAAATATTTACTATGTTTAAATTGTTCAATGTGGAATTAATTTTTTCAGCATAATGGTGGACAAGGTATGTGTCATTATATAAAATGAAAACGGAGTCAATTTTAGAAGAGTTTGATAGGAGGATGGGAAATGAATATCCATGAGTATCAAGGCAAAGAGATCCTCAGAAAGTACGGGGTAGCGGTTCCTAATGGAAAAGTGGCCTTTACTGTTGAAGAGGCAGTGGAAGCGGCAAAAGAACTAGGAACACAAGTATGTGTAGTTAAGGCGCAAATCCATGCAGGCGGACGAGGGAAAGCCGGTGGTGTTAAAGTTGCGAAAAACCTTGATGAGGTTCGTACATATGCTAATGAAATCTTAGGTAAAACATTGGTAACACACCAAACAGGCCCTGAAGGAAAAGAAGTTAAACGCCTCCTAATTGAAGAAGGCTGCGACATCAAAAAAGAATACTATGTAGGTTTAGTTTTAGACCGCGCTACTTCTCGAGTTACGTTAATGGCTTCTGAAGAAGGCGGAACGGAAATTGAAGAAGTTGCAGAAAAGACACCGGAGAAAATTTTCAAAGAAGAAATCGACCCGGTTATTGGCCTTCAGCCTTTCCAAGCACGTCGTATTGCCTTCAATATTAACATTCCGAAGGAACTAGTCAATCAAGCTGTTAAGTTCATGATGGGCTTATACAATGCTTATATTGAAAAAGATTGCTCAATTGCTGAAATTAATCCGCTTGTTGTAACAGGTGACGGAAAAGTTATGGCACTTGACGCAAAATTAAACTTTGACTCTAATGCTTTATTCCGTCAAAAAGACGTATTAGAGTATCGTGACCTTGAAGAAGAGGATCCAAAAGAGATCGAAGCTTCAAAATATGATTTAAGCTATATTGCTTTAGATGGAAATATCGGCTGTATGGTTAACGGTGCCGGACTTGCCATGGCAACTATGGATATCGTAAAACACTACGGCGGAGACCCTGCAAACTTCCTTGATGTTGGGGGCGGCGCCACAGCAGAAAAGGTTACAGAAGCATTTAAAATTATCCTTTCTGATCCAAACGTAAAAGGTATTTTTGTTAATATCTTCGGCGGAATCATGAAGTGTGATGTTATTGCTGAGGGTGTTGTAGAAGCTGCGAAGCAAGTTGGACTGAATATCCCTCTAGTTGTTCGTTTAGAAGGAACGAATGTTGACTTAGGTAAAAATATTTTGGCTGAGTCAGGACTTAACATCACTGCTGCAGAATCCATGGCTGACGGTGCACAAAAAATCGTTTCATTAGTGAAATAGGATCCGTAGAAAGGGGAATTAACGTGAGCGTTTTTATTAATAAAGATACGAAAGTTATTGTTCAAGGGATTACAGGTGCAACAGCACTATTCCATACAAAACAAATGCTTGAATATGGTACACAAATCGTTGGAGGTACAACTCCAGGCAAGGGCGGCATGGAAGTTGAAGGCGTGCCTGTATTTAATACTGTAAAAGAGGCAGTTGAAGCAACTGGCGCAAATGCTTCAGTTATTTATGTTCCTGCTCCATTTGCAGCAGATGCCATTATCGAAGCAGTTGATGCTGGACTAGATCTTGCGATTTGTATCACTGAGCATATCCCAGTTTTAGATATGGTTAAGGTTAAACGTTACATGGAAGGCAAAAAGACTCGTTTAGTTGGTCCTAACTGCCCAGGTGTTATTACGGCAGATGAGTGTAAAATCGGTATTATGCCTGGTTACATTCATACAAAAGGCCATGTTGGTGTCGTATCACGTTCTGGAACATTAACATACGAAGCAGTTCACCAATTAACACAAGCTGGAATCGGCCAAACAACGGCTGTTGGTATTGGCGGAGACCCTGTTAACGGAACTAACTTTATCGATGTTTTAAAAGCATTTAATGAAGACCCAGAAACATATGCAGTTATCATGATTGGCGAAATCGGTGGAACTGCTGAAGAAGAAGCAGCTGAGTGGGTAAAAGCTAATATGACGAAACCTGTTGTAGGCTTCATTGGCGGACGTACTGCACCTCCAGGAAAACGTATGGGCCATGCTGGTGCGATCATTTCTGGCGGTAAAGGTACTGCAGACGAAAAAATCCGTGTTATGAACGCATGCGGCATTAAAGTAGCAGATACTCCGTCTGTTATGGGTGAAACATTAATTGAAGTCCTTAAAGAACAAGGATTATACGAAAAGTGTAAAACACACTAATATTCAATCACCAAGAAATTAACAGATAGTCCCTCATACGATGAGGGGCTATTTCTTTATAAAAATGACATGGAGGTAAATTTCAAAATGGATGATTTTAAAGAAAGACTAGTTGCCTTACTTCATTATCCCGATATTTCATGGAATACCGTTTTTCAATTGTTAAAAAATGATCCCACACTTCAAACTTTTGAGAAAGCCGGGTCGCAAACATTTCAAGAATATTTTTTCCCACAGGCATTCCCTGCTGAACCTTCTGCACATTCTTCTGCCCTAAACCTTCATTCTGAAACTATTCACGAACAAATCCGTCAATATAAAACAAATGATATTTCAGTCATCACGGTTTTTGATAAAGAATATCCTCCGAATTTAAAAGAAATTTTTCAGCCGCCTTGGGCACTATTTGCAAAAGGTGATTTATCGCTGCTTAAAAAAGAACCAAAGCTTGCGGTAGTAGGCTCACGTCAAGCAACACAGTATGGCAAAAATGCTATTAGACTCTTATTCCCTGAATTAATTGAAAATGATGTCCTCATTGTCAGTGGACTAGCTAAGGGAATAGATGCACTTGCGCATGAATATGCAATTAAAAACGGGGGAAATACAATTGCCGTCATTGCTGGCGGATTGTATCATATATATCCAAAGGATAACATGGATTTGGCATTAGAAATGATGAAAACGCAGCTTGTCCTATCGGAATACCCACCGGATACAAAGCCGCTAAGATGGCATTTTCCTGCTCGCAATCGAATCATTAGTGGACTTTCAAATGGAACATTTATAATAGAAGCAAAGCGAAAAAGCGGGTCCTTAATTACAGCCAATTATGCAGTGAATGAAGGAAGAGATGTTTTCTCCTTGCCAGGAAGTATTTTTAATCCATACTCAATAGGTGCGAATGAATTAATCCAACATGGGGCAAAACTTGTAACGAAAGCTGAGGATATTTTAGAAGAATTAAGATTAAACTTTAGATAAATTAGAATAAAATTCTAGATAATTGCAGGTTTTTTATTGATTAATGGAGAAATTAGCTAAAAAAGGTTGAAATTATTTCTAATATGTTATACATTTTCCATCAGACGTTCGAAAAAAAGAATATTTAAAATAAGTATAAATAAAATTCATTTTATATAGAATTGAAAAACATGGGATAGGGCAGTATTTTATCCGGTTAAATTGGTATAACTGGAATTTAGAAAAACTACTCAACTTGTTAGCCTCTTAGAAACTGGCTTTTTGCCGTCTTCAAGGTGCTTTCATACTTCCCTCTAAGGAGGATATTTAAATGGCAGATTTTCTTGTAATTGTCGAATCGCCAGCAAAAGCGAAAACAATTGAACGCTATTTAGGGAATAAATATAAAGTAAAAGCATCCATGGGGCATGTTCGGGATTTACCACGAAGTCAAATGGGTGTCAATGCAGAAAACCAATTTGAACCAAAATATATAACTATACGTGGTAAAGGGCCTGTTCTAAAGGAATTAAAGACGGCGGCGAAAAAAGCAAAAAAAGTCTTTCTGGCGGCCGACCCTGATCGCGAAGGGGAAGCAATTGCCTGGCATTTGGCGCAAAGTTTGGATGTTGATATTCATTCTGACTGTCGAGTGGTTTTTAATGAAATCACAAAAGATGCGATTAAAGAATCGTTTAAGCAGCCCCGGTCAATAAACATGGATTTAGTTGATGCCCAGCAAGCGAGAAGAATATTAGACCGTCTTGTCGGATATAATATCAGCCCTCTCTTGTGGAAAAAAGTCAAAAAGGGGCTAAGTGCTGGACGGGTTCAATCTGTTGCTGTCCGCTTGATTATTGATCGGGAAAAAGAAATAAAAGCTTTTGTTCCTGAAGAATATTGGACAATTGAAGCAGAATTTCTAAAGGGAAAAAATCAGTTTAGCGGCAGTTTTCATTCTCTTGTTGGCGGGGAAAGAACTGGGCTTAAATCAGAGCAGGATGTCAAAACGGTCCTAAATGAAATCGATGGTAATAAGTTTAAGGTTATCTCCGTCACTAAGAAAGAGCGAAAACGCAATCCGGCACCACCTTTTATTACTTCTTCTCTGCAGCAAGAAGCAGCGAGAAAGCTAAACTTTCGTGCTAAGAAAACGATGATGCTTGCTCAACAGCTTTATGAAGGAATCGAGCTAGGCAAAGAAGGAACGGTTGGTCTCATAACCTACATGAGAACAGATTCCACCCGAATCTCTGAAGTTGCTCAAACTGAGGCAGCAGATTATATTAAAGCTGAATTTGGCGAGAATTTTCTAAAAGATGAGCAAAAGAAAGAAAAAAAATCCGCCAATGCCCAGGATGCACATGAAGCGATTCGTCCAACGAGTACTTTTAGGAATCCAGATAGCATAAAAGGGTTTCTCTCCCGGGATCAATTTCGGTTATATAAGTTGATTTGGGATCGATTTTTAGCAAGTCAAATGGCGCAAGCAGTAATGGATACGATGAGTGTTGACCTGCAAAATGGCAATGTTCTATTCCGGTCAACTGGCTCAAAAATAAAGTTTCCGGGCTTTATGAAGGTTTATGTCGAGGGAACCGATGATCAAGAGGATGGTCCGAATAAGATGCTCCCAGACCTAAAGGAAGGGGACGAAATATTTCAAAAGGATATTGACCCTAAACAGCATTTTACCCAGCCGCCGCCAAGGTACACAGAAGCAAGGCTTGTTAAAACGTTAGAGGAGCTCGGAATTGGACGGCCGTCCACGTATGCTCCAACATTAGATACCATTCAAAAACGCGGTTATGTTGCTCTCGATAATAAACGTTTTGTCCCAACTGAGCTTGGAGAAATAGTCGATGAAGTGATGATGGAATTTTTCCCTGAAATCATAGATGTGGAATTTACAGCCAGATTGGAAAAAGGATTAGACTATGTAGAAGATGGAAAAATGCAGTGGGTAAAACTGATTGATGCATTTTACGTTGATTTCGAGAAACATTTAAAAATAGCGGAACAAGAAATGGAAAAAATAGAAATAAAAGACGAACCGGCAGGCGAGGATTGTGAGAACTGTGGCAGTCCGATGGTTTTTAAGATGGGACGGTACGGAAAGTTTATGGCCTGCAGCAATTTCCCTGATTGCCGCAACACAAAACCAATTGTCAAAGAAATCGGGGTAACTTGTCCTACATGTAAAGAAGGGCAAATTATCGAGCGTAAAAGCAAGAAAAAAAGGCTGTTTTACGGATGCACCAATTATCCGGAATGTGAGTTTATTTCCTGGGATAAACCACTGCCAAGAACTTGTCCTAAATGCGAAGGACTCCTTGTAGAAAAGAAATTAAAAAAGGGTGTCCAAGTTCAATGTGTAAGTTGTGATTACAAGGAAGAACCGCAAAGCTAAAGAGTGGGCAAAGCCCGCTCTTTTATTTTTATTGGTATTTAAAACTTTTTTCTTTTTGATTCGTATAGTACAATGCAAGTTGGACTTAAATGAGGGAAGGTTATTAATATACATATTCCATCAGCAAGATTTCAGGAGGTTTATATATGAAAGATGTTACAGTTAACGTAGTTGGTGCGGGACTTGCCGGCAGTGAAGCTGCATGGCAGATTGCAAAACGAGGAGTGAAGGTGCGTTTATTCGAAATGCGTCCTGTTAGACAGACCCCTGCACATCATACCGATAAATTCGCTGAATTAGTTTGCAGCAATTCATTAAGAGCAAATACATTGACTAATGCAGTGGGTGTATTAAAGGAGGAAATGCGGAGGCTGGATTCTGTTATTATTGCGGCTGCAGATGCCTGCTCTGTACCGGCGGGAGGCGCCTTGGCGGTGGACCGCCATGAATTTGCTGCGAAAGTGACAGAAATGGTGAAAAACCATGAAAATGTTACCGTTATGAATGAAGAAGTATCAGAAATTCCATCTGGCCCGACTGTAATTGCAACTGGGCCGCTGACTAGCCCGGACCTTTCAGCGCAATTAAAAAAACTAACCGGAGAAGATTATCTTTATTTTTATGATGCTGCTGCCCCTATTCTTGAAAAAGACAGTATTGATATGGAGAAAGTGTATTTGAAATCCCGATATGATAAGGGAGAAGCTGCTTATTTAAATTGCCCGATGACAGAGGAAGAGTTTAATCGTTTTTATGAAGCGTTAATCGCTGCAGAAACGGTCCCATTGAAAGAATTTGAAAAGGAAATCTTTTTTGAAGGCTGTATGCCGATTGAAGTTATGGCTTCAAGAGGAAAGAAGACCATGTTGTTTGGGCCATTAAAACCTGTTGGTCTTGAGGATCCGAAAACAGGGAAGAGACCATTTGCAGTTGTACAGCTTCGGCAGGACGATGCCGCCGGAACTCTTTTCAATATTGTCGGTTTTCAGACACATTTAAAATGGGGGGCCCAAAAGGAAGTCATTCAATTAATTCCAGGGCTGGAGAATGCAGAAATTATCCGTTATGGAGTTATGCATCGGAATACGTTTATTAATTCACCAAAGGTATTAAAGGCTACCTACCAATTCAGAAATCGTGAAGATTTATTTTTTGCTGGACAAATGACAGGAGTAGAAGGATATGTGGAATCAGCTGCCAGCGGATTAATTGCTGGAATAAATGCTGCTCGTCTTGTAGAAGGAAAGGAAACAATCGAGCTTCCTGCTGAAACAGCTATCGGCAGTATGGCTCGTTATATCACTACGGCAAATCCAGACAATTTTCAGCCGATGAATGCAAACTTTGGATTATTTCCGGAGCTGCCTGTTAAGATAAAAGGAAAGCAGGAAAGAAATTTACAACATGCAAATCGTGCGTTAGAAACAATTCAGAACTTTGTGAAAGTTTTGTAAAATTTATTGCAAGGGTTATTGAAGTATGTTACTATTTAATAGCCCTTGTGAAGTAAGCCCCATGGAAAGCAATTGTGAATCTTTTATTAAAGTTATTTAAGGAGTATTTACAATTAAAGAGGAATTACGCACAATATAAAATTGAACATTATCATCATGATATCAGTGATTTCCTATAGGTTATTTGCGTATGTATTTACAGTTACATAATTATTTTTTATTTTATGTATTTCTGACTACTCCTGAAGGAGGATGATTGGTATGAATCAATTTCATGCGACAACTATATTTGCTATCCATCATAATGGGGAATGTTCAATGTCCGGTGATGGTCAAGTGACATTTGGAAATGCTGTTGTGATGAAACATACAGCAAGAAAAGTGCGAAAGATATTTAATGGAAAAGTATTAGCCGGTTTTGCGGGTTCAGTTGCAGACGCTTTCACTCTTTTTGAATTATTTGAAGGAAAACTGGAGGAATTTAACGGCAATCTTCAAAGGGCAGCTGTTGAGCTTGCTAAAGAGTGGAGAAGCGATAAAATTTTAAGAAAGCTTGAAGCAATGTTAATTGTCATGGACCGAGAAAATTTACTGCTTGTTTCAGGAACTGGAGAGGTAATCGAACCTGATGATGGGATTCTAGCTATAGGCTCGGGTGGAAATTACGCTTTATCTGCAGGACGTTCCTTAAAGAAATATGCTGGAGAGCATCTATCTGCAAAAGAAATTGCCAAAGCTTCTTTAGAAATAGCTGCTGAAATTTGTGTTTACACGAACCACAATATTGTCGTGGAAGAGCTATAACGGAAAGGAGACTTAAAATAATGGGACGAACAACTAATTTAACCCCGAGACAAATTGTTGAAAAACTGGATCAATATATTATTGGGCAAAAGGATGCTAAGAAGGCAGTTGCAATTGCGCTAAGGAACCGATATAGAAGAGGCTTATTGAATGAAAAGCTCCGCGATGAGATTATTCCTAAAAACATTTTGATGATTGGTCCTACAGGTGTTGGTAAAACAGAAATCGCAAGAAGAATCGCTAAATTGGTGGGTGCACCATTTATAAAAGTGGAAGCCACTAAATTTACCGAAGTTGGCTATGTCGGCCGTGATGTGGAATCAATGGTCCGCGATTTAGCTGAAACCTCTGTCCGCTTGGTAAAAGAAGATCGAATGAATAGTGTAAAAGAACGTGCCGAAGAAAATGCGAATGTAAGGCTTGTCGATTTGCTTGTTCCTTCTGCAAAAAAGTCTAATAACTATAAGAATCCTCTAGAAATGTTATTCGGAGGCGGAAGTTCATCTGGAGAGCAGGAAAATCATCAAGAAGATTATTCTATTCAAGAAAAGCGGAAAATTGTGAAAGAAAAGCTGGCACTCGGACAGCTTGAGGAAGAAATCGTTACGGTTGAAGTTGAAGAGCAGGCACCATCGATGTTTGATATGCTTCAAGGCTCAGGAATTGAACAAATGGGCATGAATATGCAGGACGCCTTAAGCAGCTTTATGCCGAAGAAACACAAAAAAAGAAAATTAACTGTTCGTGAAGCAAGAAAAGTCTTAACAAATGAAGAGGCTTCAAAGCTCATTGATATGGACGAAGTATCTTCCGAAGCTATTTATCGTGCTGAACAAACAGGTATCATATTCATTGATGAAATCGACAAAATTGCAAGTAAGAATTCGGGGGGGTCTTCTGCGGATGTATCACGAGAAGGCGTTCAAAGGGATATTTTGCCTGTTGTAGAGGGATCCACAGTGGTAACTAAATATGGAACGATTAAGACGGATCATATTTTATTTATTGCTGCGGGCGCCTTCCATATGGCAAAACCTTCAGATTTAATTCCCGAGCTTCAAGGACGTTTTCCAATCCGTGTTGAGCTGACAAAATTAACGGTTGAGGACTTTTTCCGGATTCTGATCGAGCCAGATCATGCATTAATTAAGCAATATCAAGCATTATTGGAAACAGAAGGTATACAAATTGAATTTTCTGACGATGCTATTCGTAGAATAGCCGAAGTAGCTTACGAAGTGAATCAAAATACAGATAATATTGGGGCGAGAAGACTTCATACGATTTTAGAGAAGCTTTTAGAAGATCTTTCGTTTGAAGCTCCAGAAATCTCGATGGAGAAAATCACCATCACGCCGCAATATGTAGAAGAAAAACTTGGAGCTATTTCTAAAAATAAAGATTTAAGCCAATTTATTCTTTAGAACGAATTGCCTAATATGTTGCAATAATCGTTTAACAAATAAAATTTAATAATGGTTGTAGTTAATTAGGAGGAAGAAACAGATGGATTTACTTACAAAAACAAGAAGGATTAATGTTTTATTGCAAAAAGCAGCAGGGAAGCCTGTAAACTTTAAAGAAATGTCGGAAATTTTAAGTGAAATTATTGAATCAAATGTTTACATCGTTAGTCGCCGCGGAAAGCTGCTAGGTTATTCGATTTATCAGCAAATCGAAAATGAAAGAATGAAAAAGATGTTTGAGGATCGTCAATTTCCTGAAGAATATACAAACAGCTTATTCAATATTCAAGAAACATCTTCGAACCTTGATATTGAAAGTCAATATACTGCTTTCCCAGTTGAAAATAGAGATTTATTCCGTGAAGGATTAACCACGATTGTACCAATTATTGGTGGTGGGGAGCGCCTAGGAACTTTAATACTGGCAAGATTACATGAGAAGTTTCATGATGAAGATCTTATTCTTGCAGAATATGGTGCAACGGTTGTTGGTACAGAAATTTTACATGAAAAATCACAAGAGATTGAAGAAGAAGCAAGAAGTAAAGCTGTTGTTCAAATGGCTATCAGTTCATTATCATACAGTGAGCTTGAAGCAATTGAACATATTTTTGAAGAACTTAATGGTCATGAGGGCTTATTAGTTGCCTCCAAGATTGCCGACCGTGTTGGGATTACTCGTTCTGTGATTGTTAACGCATTAAGAAAGCTTGAAAGTGCCGGAGTAATTGAATCACGTTCCCTTGGAATGAAAGGAACTTACATCAAAGTGTTAAATGATAAGTTTCTTGTTGAGCTTGGTAAATTAAAATCTAACTAATTAGATAAAAAATTCCCGGCATCTGCCGGGGATTTTTATTTTTAATAAACTTTCTCTTGATTGTAGAAGGTACATATGCTATATTATTTCATGGTGTTAATACACACGCCTGTTGATTTAAGCAGATGGTGCTGTTTATTACAGTTTCTGTTTAAAAATGAGACAAGCGGAGGAAAACAAACCACTAGGAGGAAAAACAAATGTCAGTAATTTCAATGAAGCAATTGCTTGAAGCTGGTGTACATTTCGGACACCAAACTCGCCGTTGGAACCCTAAGATGAAGAAATATATCTTCACTGAGCGTAACGGTATCTACATCATCGACCTTCAAAAAACAGTTAAAAAAGTTGAAGAAGCTTATAACTGGGTGAAGGATCTTGCTGGTAACGGCGGAACAATTCTTTTCGTTGGTACTAAGAAACAAGCTCAAGATTCTGTTAAAGAAGAAGCTGGCCGTTCTGGTATGTACTATGTGAACCAACGCTGGTTAGGTGGTACATTAACAAATTTCGAAACAATCCAAAAGCGTATTGGCCGCTTAAAAGATATCGAAAGAATGTCTGAAGACGGTACATTCGAAGTATTACCTAAAAAAGAAGTTGTTCAATTAAAGAAAGAACAAGAACGCCTTGAAAAATTCTTAGGCGGTATCAAAGATATGAAGCAGCTTCCAGATGCATTATTCATCATTGACCCTCGTAAAGAGCGCATCGCAGTTGCTGAAGCTAAGAAATTAAACATTCCTATCGTAGGTATTGTTGATACAAACTGTGATCCAGACGAAATCGACGTAGTTATCCCTGCGAACGACGACGCGATTCGTGCGGTTAAACTTTTAACTGGTAAAATGGCTGATGCGATCCTTGAAGCAAAACAAGGCGAAGAAGTAGCAGTTGAAGCTTAATTAAATGAAGTGATCAAATTAAAAGGTGATAAGAGGGAGACCCTTTATCACCTTTTTTTAAAGAATGTTTATCTTTAGTTTGAATGGCTAAGATATGAGTATAGTACATAGTAATTAAAGGAGGAAATAAATTATGGCAGTTACTGCTCAAATGGTAAAAGAACTTCGTGAAAAAACGGGCGCAGGAATGATGGATTGTAAAAACGCGCTAACAGAAACTAATGGAGATATGGATCAAGCAATTGATTGGTTACGTGAAAAAGGGATTTCAAAAGCTGCTAAGAAGGCAGACCGTATTGCTGCTGAAGGATTAGCTGCTATTTCTGTGGAAGGTAACGATGCAGTTATCCTTGAAGTAAACTCTGAAACAGATTTCGTTGCGAAAAATGAAGGTTTCCAAACTCTTGTTCAAGAGCTTTCTTCACACCTTCTTAAAAACAAGCCAGCTACTGTTGAAGAAGCTACTGCTCAAAAAATGGAAAACGGAGCAACTGTTGATGAGCACATCAATGCAGCGATTGCAAAAATTGGTGAAAAGCTTTCACTTCGCCGTTTTGCTGTAGTATCAAAAACAGATAATGATGCATTTGGTGCATACCTTCACATGGGCGGCCGTATCGCTGTATTAACAGTTCTAGAAGGTACAACTGATGCAAGTGCAGCAAAAGACGTATCCATGCATATTGCTGCATTAAATCCAAAATATGTTTCTCGTGACCAAGTTTCACAGGATGAAATTGAGCGCGAGCGTCAAGTTCTAACACAACAAGCACTTAACGAAGGCAAGCCTGAAAATATTGTTGCTAAAATGGTTGAAGGCCGTCTTGGAAAGTACTTTGAAGATGTTTGTGTACTTGACCAAACTTTCGTTAAGAACCCTGACCAAAAGGTCCGTCAATTTGTTGAATCAAAAGGTGCTACTGTTCGTGAGTTCATTCGTTACGAAGTAGGAGAAGGCATCGAAAAGCGTGAAGATAACTTTGCTGAAGAAGTTATGAATCAAGTTAATAAACAATAGTCAAAGTTACAGAAATAGTTTTTAAATAGGGGACACGTTGTGTTCCCTATTTTTAAAGAGTAAGCTAATTTACATAATTACGGAGGTTTATATGAACGGTCCTAAGTACAAACGCGTTGTTTTAAAATTAAGCGGTGAGGCACTTGCAGGTGAATCAAGCTTTGGAATTAAACCTTCTGTTATCAAATCGATTGCAGTACAAGTGAAAGAAATAGCAGAATTAGGTGTTGAGGTAGCAGTCGTAGTTGGCGGCGGCAATATTTGGCGTGGTAAAATTGGCAGTGAAATGGGGATGGATCGGGCAACTGCTGATTATATGGGAATGCTGGCTACTGTCATGAACTCATTAGCGCTTCAAGACAGTTTAGAACACCTTGGTATTGAATCACGTGTGCAAACTTCAATCGAGATGCGTCAGGTAGCTGAGCCCTATATTAGACGCCGGGCAATCCGACATTTGGAGAAAAAACGGGTTGTTATTTTTGCAGCAGGCACAGGAAATCCGTATTTCTCAACAGATACTACTGCTGCTCTGCGTGCAGCTGAAATTGATGCGGAAGTTATTTTAATGGCAAAGAATAATGTTGATGGAGTATATTCTGCAGACCCGCGTATCGATGCAAATGCTGTTAAATATGATGATTTATCATTCCTTGATGTACTAAAGGAAGGATTAGCAGTTATGGATTCAACCGCTTCTTCTTTATGTATGGATAATGATATTCCGCTTATCGTATTCTCGATTATGGAACAGGGTAATATTAAAAAAGCCGTTTTGGGTGAAAAAATTGGAACTATAGTTAGGGGGAAAAACTAATGCCAAAACAAGTTATCAGCCAGACGAAAGATAGAATGACAAAAGGTATTCAATCGTATACTCGTGAGCTTGCCAGCATCCGTGCAGGAAGAGCAAGTGCATCTTTATTAGACAGAATAACCGTTGACTATTATGGTGCACCAACCCCTGTGAATCAGTTGGCAGGGATTACAACACCTGAAGCAAGATTACTGGTGATTCAGCCTTACGACAAATCCATTCTTGGTGAGATAGAAAAAGCCATTCTTAGGTCTGATTTAGGCTTAAATCCAAGCAATGACGGATCAATTATTCGTATTGCCATCCCGCAATTAACAGAAGAGCGCCGTAAGGAGCTTGTCAAAGTGGTAAAAAAGGCATCTGAAGAAGCTAAAATTGCCATTCGAAACATTCGCCGGGATGCAAATGATGATTTGAAGAAGCTTGAGAAAAACGGGGAAATTACCGAAGATGCCCTCCGTGGATATTCTGATGATATTCAAAAGTTAACCGATGAACATATCAATAAAATTGATCAAATCACCAAAGACAAAGAAAAAGAAATTATGGAAGTGTAAGATGAAATATATATTGAACCCTCTGTAAAGGGGGTTTTTTTCACTATTTATTAGGAATAACATTATTCTTAATTCCTTTTATTTTACATAAGGTATTTAATAGAGATATATTCCTGCTTTTTTGGTATGATAATAGCAGACTACCTTAAAGCATACATACATATGAAGTTTCACTTTATATCGGAGGAACTGATTAATTAATTAGAGGAGCAATGTTATGTTTAATAAATTAAGGCTTTGGAAGAACCAAAATAACTCTTCCACACTCCGAGATAAAATAGAAGCAATAAAAAAATTACCTGTTCCTGAACATGTAGCGATTATTATGGATGGTAATGGTCGCTGGGCTAAAAAAAGAGCTCTGCCACGGATTGCCGGTCATCATGAAGGCATGAAGGTTGTCCGAAAAACAACAATGCTGGCAAATGATCTAGGGGTTAAAACGTTGACATTATACGCATTTTCAACAGAAAATTGGAAGCGTCCAAAAAACGAAGTGGAATATATTATGAAATTACCTGAAGAATTTTTGGGCACCTTTCTTCCTGAATTAGTTGAAAATAATGTTCAAGTAAAAATGATGGGATATAAAGATCAGCTTCCTGTACATACACTTCATGCGATTGAAAAAGCTATGGAGGAAACTAAACATAATAATGGACTAGTTTTAAACTTTGCCTTAAATTATGGAAGCAGAGCTGAAATTATCGATGCAGTAAAACAGGTCTTAAATGATAGCAAAAGTGGTATATTAAAGGAGAACGAGCTGGACGAACAAGTATTTTCTTCCTATTTAATGACATCAGAATTCGCCGACCCGGATCTTTTAATTCGAACCAGTGGTGAAATCCGCTTGAGTAATTTTATGCTTTGGCAATTGGCATACTCTGAGTTTTGGTTTACGGATGTGTTATGGCCTGATTTTAGTGAAGAACATTTATTAGAAGCCATTGAAGTATTCCAAAAACGCCAGCGCCGTTTTGGTGGAATATTGTAGACCTCAAAGATCATAAAGGTGTTGAACTATTAAATGAAGCAAAGAATTATTACAGGAGTTATAGCTGCAGCCCTTTTTCTGCCAATCGTCTTTTATGGCGGGCTTCCAGCTGTAATATTATCTTATTTTTTAGCGACAATTGGATTATATGAATTGTTAAAAATGAAAAATCTTAACATTTTTTCCGTTCATGGATTACTATCTCTTTTATTTCTCTGGGTCATTCTTTTCCCTGAGAAATATAATCAAATTATCGATAGCTTTTATTATTCGAAAACAGAGCTATGTATTGTGTTTATCATGTTGTTACTAACGTATACTGTGATAACGAAAAATCGATATACATTTGAAGATGCCGCTTTTTCTATACTTTCTTCCATTTATGTGGGTATCGGCTTCTATTTCTTTTTTGAAACCCGTGATGAAGGCGGACTTGTATTCATTTTTTATTCTTTATTTATTATCTGGGCAACGGACTCTGGTGCTTATTTTATCGGAAAAGCACTTGGGAAGAACAAGCTTTGGCCGGAAATTAGCCCAAATAAGACTGTTGAGGGATCAATAGGTGGTGTCGTTTGTGCTGTTATTGTCGCTATCCTGTTTGAATTCCTTTCAAATATCAATGTCGGCTTGCTTCCATTGATGGGAATAACCGTTGTCCTTTCTGTTTTTGGACAAATAGGCGACCTTGTTCAATCGGCCTTTAAACGCCATTTTATTGTGAAAGATTCGGGGAATATCCTGCCTGGCCACGGTGGTATTCTTGACCGCTTTGACAGTTTGTTATTTGTTTGGCCGTTGTTACATCTATTCCACCTTTGGTATTGAGCAAGGAAGTGATTCATTTTTGAAAACCATTAGTTTAATGGGTGCCTCAGGTTCAATCGGCACTCAAACCATAGATATCATTCGTGAGCACCCAACGGAATTTAAATTAGCAGCCTTCTCTGTTGGAAAAAATATCGATTTCGCTAGGAAAATAATTGTTGAATTTCAGCCGAAGCTGGTTTCTGTACAAGAACATGTTGATTGTAATACATTAAAAGCAGA
This sequence comes from Paenibacillus sp. BSR1-1, assembly GCF_030403775.1. GTDB lineage: Bacteria > Bacillota > Bacilli > Bacillales > Cytobacillaceae > Neobacillus. Next base: position 195,209 of record NZ_JAQMWQ010000001.1, on the reverse strand, counting down.
ATATCCGACCGTGAAATTCACTTATGGTGAGGAAGGGCTTATAGAGGTTGCAACTTACGAGAAGGCTGACATTCTCGTTAATGCCGTTTTAGGAAGTGTCGGTTTAAATCCTACTTTACAGGCGATTGAATGCGGCAAAATCATTGCGATTGCCAATAAGGAAACCCTTGTTACGGCTGGGCATTTAGTAATTGAAGCCGCAAAACGAAATAATGTCCCGCTTCTTCCTGTGGACAGTGAGCATTCAGCTATTTTCCAAGCCTTACAGGGCGAGAGGGAGAAGAATATAGAAAGATTAATTCTAACTGCCTCCGGTGGCAGCTTTCGCGACCGAACAAGAGAGGAATTAGAAAATGTTACTGTTAATGAAGCATTAAATCATCCAAACTGGTCCATGGGGGCTAAGATTACCATTGACTCGGCTACGATGATGAATAAAGGATTAGAAGTCATTGAAGCCCACTGGTTGTTTCAAATGCCCTATGAAAAGATTGATGTACTGCTGCATAAAGAGAGTATTATCCATTCCATGGTCGAATTCCATGATAGCAGTGTAATCGCCCAATTAGGAACACCGGATATGAGAGTGCCCATCCAATATGCGCTTACTTACCCAGACCGGCTGCCGCTTCCGTCTTCAAATCGGTTGAATTTGGCTCAGATAGGAAAACTACATTTTCAGGAAATGGATGTTAAACGGTTCAGATGCTTGCATTTTGCCTACTTAGCAGGCAAAGAAGGCGGAACGATGCCGACCGTATTAAATGCTGCGAACGAGGTAGCTGTGGCAGCATTTTTAGAAGGTAAAATTCGTTTCTTACAAATTGAAGATTTGATCGAGAAGGCACTAAGCGCTCATCAAACGATTGAACATCCAAGCTTAACAACGATTCATCAGGTAGATAAAGAAACGAGAGAATATGTACGTTCACTTCTATAAAAAAGGTGGTTTTATTATTGAGTACTGTTATTGCCTTTATTGTGATTTTTGGCGCACTCGTCTTCTTTCATGAATTAGGTCATTTTATTTTTGCGAAAAGAGCAGGTGTCCTCTGCCGTGAATTTGCGATCGGTATGGGCCCAAAAGTATTTACTCATAAAAAAGGTGAAACTACTTACACCATTCGTTTACTACCTATCGGCGGTTTTGTCAGGATGGCAGGCGAAGATCCAGAGATGGTTGAAATTAAGCCAGGCTACCGGATTGGACTATTATTTGATAAAGCAGATAATGTAAGCAAAATAATTTTGAATAATAAGGAAAAATATCCAAATTGCCGTATTGTTGAAGTAGAATATGCGGATATTGAAAAAGATCTAATTATTAAAGGTTTTCCAGAGGATGACGAAGAAAACATGCGAACCTTTACGATTCATCCGCAGGCTGTAATCGTGGAAAACGGCGTGGAATCGCAAATTGCCCCTATTGACCGTCAATTTGGTTCGAAAACGTTAGGGCAACGATTTATGGCGATTTTTGCAGGACCGATGATGAATTTTGTTCTAGCATTTATTGTTTTTTCCCTTATTGCTTTATTACAGGGTGTCCCGACTAATGAACCGAAATTAGGGGAAATCACACCTGATGGCGCCGCTAAAGCAGCCGGTCTTCAAAAAGGAGATGTTGTTCAAAGTATCAACGGTTCTGAAATTTCAAGCTGGTCTGATGTTGTTGAAATCATTAGAAAAAACCCTAATGAGCAATTGGATTTTTCAATTATCCGTGACGGAAAAGAGAAAGAAATTCAAGTAACTCCTCTTGAAAAAACGGTTGAGGGGAAAAAAATGGGGCTAATTGGTGTTTACAGTCCCTTTGAAAAATCTCCAGTAAAAGCAGTTACTGCCGGTGCAACGGAAACGTATTTTTGGACAAAGCAAATTTTTGTGATGGTTGGAAAATTAGTTACAGGTCAGTTTTCCATTGATGCTCTTTCAGGTCCTGTGGGAATTTATAAGTCTACTGATGAAGTTGCTAAATCGGGGATTTATTATTTAATGAAATGGGCAGGGATTTTAAGCATAAACCTAGGAATCATGAATCTATTGCCTATTCCAGCCCTTGACGGCGGAAGATTAATGTTTTTTGCTGTTGAAGCGGTCAGAGGAAAGCCAATCGACAGACAAAAAGAAGGCATGGTCCACTTTATTGGATTTGCCCTCCTCATGTTACTCATGCTCGTGGTGACTTGGAATGACATTCAAAGATTTTTCCTAAAATAAACAACGGGACCGTAATTGCGGTCCCTATTTTTTTGGTAAAAGTGGTTACAAAATGGATGAAGTTTTATGTCGAATAAAGCCGAATAGTTTACTGTATTGTGATATAATTATTTTTTGACAAAGAGATAATATGATTTTTAATAGATGGGAGAGGGTACGATGAGCGAAAATGCCTTAGGCAAAAAAGAGCGATTCCAACTCTTGCTCCAGCAGCTGAAATTGATCGAGGATGCTGTAGTAGTGCATTTCAACAATGCCCAAATTGAACGATTATTGGTTGAAAAAAAAGCAAGGAAGTGGCATTTTCAGTTTTTATTCGAGAAAATCCTTCCATATAATGTATATGTTTTATTCGCTTCACAGCTTGAAAGAACCTTTTCAAATATTGCCAACATCTCACATGAAATTCGCGTAATTGATCAAACCATATCGGCAGAATTAATACGAGACTATTGGAGTTACGGCATTCAGCAAATAGATGGCATTGCTCCCCCGTTAGTAAAGCTATTAAATGAACAAATTCCAGAAGTGAATGGAAATAAGATAACTATTTCTGTCCGTAATGATACAGAAGGTCAAGCATTAAAACGAAAATACGGTGGAATCATCGCTGATATTTTTCAAACCTATGGTTTTCCGAATTTATCGATTGAGACAGAAATTAAAAGTGAAGATAAAAATGAAGAATATCAGCAATTCCTGCTAGCCAAGCAAAAAGAAGACCATGAACGCGGACTTCAGGCAATGGTAGAACTGCAGAAGAAAGAAGCGGAAAAGGAACAAGCGAGCGGAGAAGTACCGGAAGGACCGCTTTCGATTGGACTTACGATCAAGGATGATAGTGACCTTCGCAGCATGATTGAAATCGTGGATGAAGAAAGAAGAGTTACGGTTGAAGGCTACATTTTTAATGCTGAAATTCGTGAATTAAGAAGCGGTCGTTCATTGTTAACCTTTAAAGTTACCGACTATACCAGCTCAATCATGGTAAAAATGTTCTCGCGTGACAAAGAGGATGCCGCGCTGTTCCAGCTTGTAAAAAAAGGTATGTGGGTTAGGGTGCGGGGAAGCATTCAAAATGACACCTTTGTTCGCGACCTCGTTATGATTGGAAACGATATTAATGAAATTAAACCTGAGGGGCGGAAAGATACTGCTCCTGAAGGGGAGAAACGTGTAGAGCTTCACCTGCATACACCTATGAGTCAAATGGATGCTGTTACACCTGTTAGTACGCTAATTGCCCAGGCAAAAAAATGGGGCCATAAGGCTATTGCTGTTACGGATCATGCGGTTGCTCAATCCTTCCCAGAGGCATTCGGTGCCGGAAAGAAAAATGATATCAAAATATTATACGGTGTAGAAGCGAACCTAGTAGATGATGGTGTACCAATCGCTTATAATGATGCCCACCGACTATTGGCTGAAGATACGTTTGTTGTCTTTGACGTTGAAACAACCGGGCTTTCTGCAGTTTATGATACCATTATCGAACTTGCGGCAGTTAAAGTGAAGGATGGGGATATCATTGACCGCTTTGAGTCGTTTGCTAATCCGCATCACCGGCTTTCAGCAACGACAATCAACTTAACTGGAATTACCGATGATATGGTGCAAAATGCTCCTGAGGTCGAAGAGGTATTGCGGAAATTCCATGATTGGGTTGGAGATTCGGTCCTTGTCGCCCATAATGCTTCTTTCGATATGGGGTTTCTGAATGTAGGCTATAAACAAATAGGTCTGGAGAAAGCAAAGAATCCAGTTATTGATACACTCGAGCTTGGTCGTTTCCTTTATCCAGAATTAAAAAACCATCGTTTAAATACGTTAACAAAGAAGTTTGATATTGAATTAACACAGCACCACCGTGCAATTTATGACGCGGAAGCAACTGGGTACTTGTTATTAAAGATGTTAAAGGATGCCCTTGAAAAAGGAATTGAGTATCATGATGAATTTAACGATAATATGGGAAAAGGAAATGCCTATCAGCGCGCTCGTCCTTATCACTGCACTTTATTAGCACAAAACGAAACTGGCTTAAAGAACTTATTTAAACTCATCTCGATTTCTCATATCGAATATTTTTATAGAGTTCCACGTCTTCCAAGGTCTGTTCTTCAAAAATATCGAGAAGGTATTATTGTTGGTTCTGCCTGTAATAAAGGCGAAGTGTTTGAAGGGATGATGCAGAAGTCTCCGGAAGAAGTAGAGGCATTTGCAGGTTTTTACGACTATCTTGAAGTTATGCCAAAGGAAGTTAATGCCCCGTTGATTGAAATGGAATTGGTCCGTGATGAAAAGGCCATGGAAGATATTATTTCAAAAATTTGTGCCCTAGGTGATAAATTAGGGATTCCAGTTGTTGCAACCGGGAATGTCCATTATTTAAATGAAAATGATAAAGTTTATCGAAAAATATTAGTTAATTCACAGGGTGGAGCCAATCCTCTTAATCGTCATGAACTGCCGGACGTTCACTTCCGAACAACGAATGAAATGCTCGAAGCATTCTCGTTCCTCGGCAAAGAGAAGGCAAAAGAGATTGTCGTGACAAACACCAATAAAATTGCTGATATGATTGAAGTTATTAAACCTATTAAAGACGATTTATATACCCCGAAAATTGAAGGTGCCGATGAGGAAATGCGTGAGATGAGTTACGCCATGGCACGAAGGATTTACGGGGATACCCTGCCAGAAATCGTGGAAGCCAGACTTGAGAAAGAATTAAAAAGTATTATCGGCCATGGGTTTGCCGTTATATATTTGATTTCACACAAACTCGTGAAAAAATCCTTAGATGATGGCTACCTTGTAGGCTCTCGAGGATCGGTTGGTTCTTCCTTTGTCGCAACCATGACCGAAATAACCGAAGTAAATCCATTGCCGCCGCATTATGTCTGCCCTACCTGCAAACAATCGGAGTTTTTTAATGATGGATCTGTAGGATCTGGTTTTGATTTGCCTGATAAAAATTGTCCGAATTGCGGTGAAAAATACCGTAAGGATGGTCACGATATCCCGTTCGAAACCTTCCTCGGATTTAAGGGGGACAAGGTTCCCGATATCGATTTGAACTTCTCGGGAGAATATCAGCCGCGTGCTCATAACTATACAAAAGTCTTGTTCGGTGAAGAATATGTTTACCGTGCAGGAACAATTGGCACGGTTGCGGATAAAACGGCATTTGGATACGTGAAAGCTTATCAGCAAGACAATAATCTGCAAATCCGCGGTGCGGAAGTGGAACGCCTCGCTTCAGGCTGCACAGGAGTTAAAAGAACAACGGGTCAGCACCCCGGAGGTATTATTGTTATTCCAGATTATATGGATGTTTATGATTTTACACCGATTCAATTTCCTGCTGATGATAGAAATTCTGAATGGAAAACAACCCACTTTGATTTCCATTCCATCCATGATAATGTTTTAAAGCTTGATATCCTTGGTCACGACGATCCGACGGTCATAAGGATGCTTCAGGACTTAAGCGGAATGGATCCAAAAACGATTCCGACTGATGACCCTGAAGTCATGAAAATCTTTAGCGGTACGGAATCATTAGGTGTAACCGAGGATCAAATCATGTGTAAAACGGGAACACTGGGTATCCCTGAATTCGGTACACGTTTTGTTCGTCAGATGCTTGAGGATACGAAACCAACGACGTTTTCAGAATTGGTTCAAATCTCAGGTCTATCCCACGGAACGGATGTGTGGCTGGGAAATGCCCAGGAGTTAATTCATAATAAGATCTGTAATTTGAGTGAAGTAATCGGCTGTCGTGACGATATCATGGTTTATCTCATTTACCAAGGCCTTGACCCGTCCTTTGCCTTTAAGATTATGGAATCAGTTCGTAAAGGTAAGGGATTAAGCGAAGAAATGGAAGCAGAAATGCGGAAGAATGAAGTGCCGGAGTGGTACATTGACTCTTGTAAGAAAATTAAATACATGTTCCCGAAAGCCCATGCTGCAGCCTATGTATTAATGGCTGTCAGAATTGCTTATTTTAAAGTTCATCTTCCTCTCCTTTATTATGCAGCCTATTTTACAGTCCGTGCGGAGGATTTTGACATTGAGGCTATGTCACGCGGTTCAGAAGCCATAAAGGCAAAAATCGAAGAAATCAATGCAAAGGGTCTAGAGGCTTCTAACAAGGAGAAAAACTTATTGACCGTACTGGAACTGGCACTTGAGATGACTGAAAGAGGCTTTTCCTTCCAAAATTACGATTTATACAAATCTGATGCATCTGAATTTATCATTGAAGGAAATACATTAATTCCACCGTTTAATTCGATTCCTGGACTTGGAACGAATGCCGCCTTTAATATTGTGAAGGCAAGAGGAGATGGAGAATTTTTATCAAAAGAAGACCTGCAGCAGCGCGGCAAGGTATCAAAAACCATACTGGAGTATTTAGATAAACAAGGCTGTTTAAAATCTTTGCCAGAACAAAACCAGTTATCCCTTTTCTAACTTTGTTTAACGTCTAGCTACAGCGCCTAGGGGCTCGAGTCATAAGACAAGCACTTCGGAAGGCAAAAAGCGCCTTCTGTCAGTGCTTGTCTTATGCTTGTCGCCCCTGAACAATAAGGAAAGCTTCTAAGAGAATAAGCTTCGCAGGAACAAGCGTAGCTTGTTCCGAAGTCGCTTCCGCTTTTGGTTATGGTTTGCATATCAATCATGGTTATGTTATAGTTTTATTGGAAATACTAAGAAATACTCTCGTGTACAAGAGTGGGAATCCTCCCACTCTTTCGTCTTTGTTATAAAGGTTTTTTACAGAGTAACTTGATAAAACTTTCCGTGAACTACATAAAATATGGGTGGAATAATTGGAAAGGGAGGTATAGCATGAGCAAAGTAACGGAAGTGGTTGAAGAGCTTGCTGCACCAATTTTTCAAGAACTTGGTTTAGAATTAGTCGAAATCGATTATGTCAAAGAAGGAAAAAACTGGTTTCTTCGCGTATATATCGATAAAGAGACTGGTGTAGATATAGAGGATTGCGGAGTGGTCAGTGAAAAGTTAGGTGAAAAACTTGATGAAGTGGACCCAATCCCACATAACTATTTTCTTGAAGTGTCGTCTCCTGGGGCTGAACGACCATTAAAAAAAGCGAAGGATTTCGAAAAAGCGCTTGGCAAAAATGTCTTTATCAAAACTTATGAGTCAATTGATGGTGAAAAAAGCTTCGAAGGTCAGCTTTTAGAATTCGATGGTCAAACCATAAAAATCGAAGTGAAAATCAAAACAAGAAAGAAAACTATTGAAATTCCCTATGAAAAAGTGGCAAGTGCCAGACTGGCTGTTATTTTTTCGTAGCAATAAATTGAAGAGGATTAGGGGGATACAAACAGATGAGCAGCGAATTATTAGATGCTCTTACGATACTGGAAAGAGAAAAAGGTATTTCCAGAGATATATTAATTGAAGCTATTGAAGCCGCATTGATTTCGGCTTATCGCCGTAATTTCAATCAAGCGCAGAACGTAAGAATTGATCTAAACTTACAAACAGGCTCTATGCGTGTATTTGCGAGAAAAGAAGTGGTTGACGAGGTATTCGACCCGCGTCTAGAAATTTCAATCGAAGATGCAAGAAGGATTAATCCGAACTATCAGGTTGAAGATGTCGTAGAAATGGAAGTAACGCCAAAGGATTTTGGCAGAATTGCCGCTCAAACGGCAAAGCAAGTGGTCACTCAGCGTGTAAGGGAAGCTGAACGCGGAATTATTTATTCAGAATTTATCGACCGTGAAGAAGATATTATGACAGGGATTGTTCAACGACTTGATTCCAAATTTATTTATGTAAGCCTTGGAAAGATTGAAGCCTTGCTGCCGGTAAATGAACAAATGCCGAATGAAAGATATAAGCCGCATGATCGGATAAAAGTATTTATTACAAAGGTAGAAAAAACGACAAAAGGTCCACAAATTTTTGTATCTAGGACTCACCCTGGATTACTCAAACGCTTATTTGAAATTGAAGTTCCTGAAATTTATGACGGAACTGTTGAAATCAAATCAGTTGCCAGAGAAGCTGGGGATCGTTCAAAAATATCTGTCCATTCCGAAAACCATGAGGTCGATCCAGTAGGATCTTGTGTTGGTCCTAAGGGAACCAGGGTACAAGCGGTTGTAAATGAATTAAAAGGTGAAAAAATTGATATCGTAAAATGGTCTGATGATCCAGTGGTCTTTGTTGCCAATTCACTAAGCCCATCTAAAGTTTTAGATGTAATGGTAAATGAAAATGAGAAAGCTACCACTGTCGTTGTTCCTGACTATCAGCTATCCCTGGCAATTGGGAAACGCGGACAAAATGCCCGTTTGGCAGCCAAGCTGACTGGCTGGAAAATTGATATCAAATCTGAAACTGATGCTCGAGAAGTTGGAATCTATCCAAGAGAAGAAACAATAAGACTTTTTGACGATCAAGTTGATGATGATTTCAACTATGATGAAGAATTGGAATAAAGTAGAGGTGAATGATCGTGAACAATAAGAAAAAAGTTCCTATGCGCAAATGCGTGGCAACCGGTGAAATGAAACCGAAAAAAGAACTCGTTCGCATCGTTCGCTCTAAAGAAGGGGAAGTTTCCATCGACCTGACGGGAAAAAAATCCGGCAGGGGGGCATACCTTTCTAAGGACAAAGAAGCAATCTTACTAGCCAAGAAGAAAAATACCTTATCGAATCATCTGGATGTTACAATAAATGATTCGATATATGATGAATTACTTGAGCTAATAGAGAAGGAGAACTGACTATCCAAATGAATCAAAATCAATGGATGTCATTGCTTGGCTTGGCCAATCGAGCACGCAAAATCATATCGGGTGAGGAGCTTTCTGTGAAGGAGATACGGAGCGGTAAAGCAAAACTCATTTTATTATCCGCAGATGCATCTCAAAATACAACTAAAAAAATTACAGATAAATGTAATTCTTATGAGGTTCCATATAAATTAGTGGAGAACCGTTTTCTCCTAGGTCAAGCGATTGGCAAAGAAGCCCGCGTTGTTGTAGCTGTTATGGATGATGGATTTGCTAAGAAACTGGTAACGTTGCTCGATTAAATCTTGCGGGGGTGAAAAAATGAGTAAACTACGCGTTTATGAATATGCAAAAAAACATAATATTTCAAGTAAAGAAATTATTACAAAACTAAAAGAAATGAATATTGAGGTTTCAAATCATATGGCAACTTTAGAGGATTCAGACATTAAAAAGCTGGACGCAACTTACAATAATAAAGAGAATGCACAGCAGCAAAAGCAGGGAAGTAGTTCGCAGCAAAAGCAAAGCAATGGATCGGGATCGCAGGCAAACCGAACAAACGGGCGTCCTGCACAACAACAGCAAAATAATAAGCCTCAAGTCCAAGTAAAGTCGACACCTAAAGCATTTGAGGATGATGACGATAAAACTGTTGTGCCTAGTAAGGTGAAAGTAGTGGCGGCGCCAAAGAATAAAGAAGGCAAAAAACATGATCAGGAATATCAGTCAAAAGAAAATAAAGCCTTTAATTCTGGAAAAGCTAAGAATAAGCCTTTTAATAACAACAATAATCAAAATCGTAACAACAATAATAATAATAATAATAAAAAGAGAAATCATACTCATGTTCAGCAAACACAACAACCGCAAAAGAAAAAGGAAAAAGAGCTTCCTGCTAAAATTACCTTTAGTGAATCACTTACGGTTGCAGAGCTTGCTAAGAAATTATATCGTGAGCCATCAGAAATTATTAAAAAGCTCTTTTTACTTGGCGTCATGGCGACTATCAATCAAGTTTTAGATAAAGATGCAATTGAATTGATTGCAGGTGAGTATGGCGTTGAGGTTGAAGAAGAAATTAAAGTTGATACAACTGACCTTGAAGTATACTTTACTGAAGACTCAGCTGAATCACTTGTGGAAAGACCTTCAGTTGTAACGATTATGGGTCACGTTGACCATGGGAAAACAACTTTGCTTGATTCCATCAGAAACACAAAAGTGACAGAAGGCGAAGCAGGCGGGATTACCCAGCATATTGGTGCTTACCAAGTTGTGGAGAATGGTAAGAAAATTACCTTCCTTGACACACCTGGACACGCTGCTTTCACAACAATGCGTGCACGCGGTGCAAAAATTACCGATATTACCATTTTAGTTGTAGCTGCCGATGATGGTGTTATGCCACAGACAGTGGAAGCAATCAATCATGCCAAAGCAGCGGAAGTGCCAATTATCGTAGCGGTAAATAAAATGGACAAAGAAGCCGCAAATGCAGACCGCGTTATGCAGGAATTAACCGAACACGGATTAGTTGCTGAAGCATGGGGCGGGGAAACCATTTTCGTTCCTCTATCTGCAAAAACAGGAGAAGGTATTGATAATCTCCTTGAAATGATTCTTCTAGTAGGTGAAGTGGAAGAATATAAAGCAAATCCAAATCGCAAAGCAGTCGGAACGGTTATCGAGGCACAATTGGATAAAGGCCGTGGGTCAGTAGCCACTTTGTTAGTCCAAAATGGTACTCTTAAAGTTGGTGACCCAATTGTTGTAGGAAATACGTTCGGCCGTGTTCGTGCAATGGTCAATGATCTTGGCAGACGTGTGAAGGAAGCTGGCCCATCAACTCCTGTTGAAATTACCGGTCTTAATGACGTTCCGCAAGCCGGCGACCGATTTGTTGTTTTCGAAGACGAAAAAACAGCTCGTCAAGTTGGGGAAGCACGTGCTCAAACAGCATTGGCAGCTCAACGCGGCGAAAAATCAATTGTTAGCCTAGAGACACTTTTTGATCAATTAAAGCAAGGAGAAATGAAAGATCTAAACATCATCTTAAAAGCTGATGTTCAAGGATCTGCCGAGGCAGTTGCAGCATCCTTGCAAAAAATTGATGTTGAGGGTGTTAACATTAAGATTATTCATAGTGGCGCTGGTGCCATTAATGAATCTGATATTAGTCTTGCCGCTGCTTCAAATGCGATTGTAATTGGATTTAACGTTCGTCCTGATGCGAACGCCAAGCGTGCAGCAGAAGCAGAAAAGGTTGATGTAAGGCTTCATCGCATCATTTATAAAGTAATTGAAGAAATGGAATCCGCCATGAAAGGAATGCTTGACCCAGAATTCCAAGAGAAAATTATTGGGCAGGCAGAAATTCGTCAGACCTTCAAGGTTTCCAAAGTAGGTACAATTGCTGGTTCATATGTAACCGATGGTAAAATTACCCGAGACAGCGGTATTCGTTTAATTCGTAACGGTGTGGTTATCTTTGAAGGTCAAATCGATGCCCTAAAACGATTTAAGGATGATGCCAAAGAAGTGGCACAGGGCTACGAATGTGGTATTACCATTAAAAACTTCAATGATGTTAAAGAAGGAGATATCATTGAAGCTTTCGTTATGGAAGAAATTGAGCGTAAATGATAATTGGCTCGGCCGTTTGTGAATGTATCATATATGATGCTCATTCTTTAAAAGAGAAACGAGCCGTTTTACAGCGAATATTATCCCGCTTAAAACAAAAATATAATATATCCGTATCAGAGGTGGACTACCAAGATGTATGGCAGCGGACAAAAATTGCTATCGTTGCGGTCACCTCTAATAGGGTTTCGACTGAACAGGAATTGCAGTCCGCATTAAAACTAATCGACTCTTTTCCTGAAATAGAAAGAACGATCACCGATATAGATTGGCTTTAAGTTAAGAGGTGAATTTTATGAGCCACAGAGCAAATCGTGTGGGAGAACAAATGAAAAAAGAACTAAGTGACATCATCGGCCGTAAAATTAAAGATCCACGGATTGGCTTTGTTACAGTTACAGATGTTCAAGTAACAGGAGATCTCCAGCAAGCAAAAGTTTTTATTTCAGTTTTAGGTGATGACGAGCAAAGAGAGAATACGTTAAAAGGCCTGGCAAAAGCAAAAGGGTTTATCCGTACTGAAATTGGCCATCGTATTCGTTTACGAAAAACACCTGAAATCATTTTTGAATTCGATGAATCAATCGATTATGGAAATCGAATTGAAACACTTCTTCATCAATTACACGACAGCGATAAACCAATGGAAAAACATGAAGAAGAATAACTGGATAGACATTTGTCTATCCTTTTTTCAATTTATTAATTTTAGATTGGAGAGAATTAATTGGAAGGAATCTTAGCATTATTTAAGCCAGCAGGATTAACCTCTCATGACTGTGTTTTTAAATTACGAAAGATATTAAAAACAAAAAAGGTAGGACATACGGGGACACTTGATCCAGATGTGACAGGGGTTCTTCCTATTTGTATCGGAAAGGCAACCAAAGTTGCCGAGTATATTACGGATGCCGGGAAGGCTTATGAAGGTGAAGTAACTATTGGTTTTTCGACAACAACTGAAGATGCTTCTGGAGAAATCGTTGAACAGAAGCAAATAGATAGGACCATTAACCGCGAAGAAATTATGAAGGTTCTTGAGTCCCTGACAGGCGAAATTGAACAGACTCCGCCAATGTATTCTGCAGTAAAGGTAGGGGGAGTACGTCTTTATGAATATGCACGGAAAGGCATAGAAGTGGAAAGGCCAACCAGGAAGGTAAATATTTATTCCATTGACCTCCTCGATGATCGGAATGAATTTACTGGGGAGACAATCCAGTTCCGCTTTAGAGTCAGCTGCAGCAAAGGGACATATATTCGCACGTTAGCAGTAATGATTGGTGAAGCTCTAGGATACCCAGCGCATATGTCTAAGCTTACTCGAATCCAATCGGCCTCTTTTGAATTAAAGGATTGTTTTACCTTTGATGAAATTGAACAGTTTATGGAAGCTGGAAAAATCGAAGAGATTTTGAAGCCTTTAGAAACCGCACTTTCTCATTTGCCGAAATTACTGATTAATGATACAGTAGCAGAGAAAGTGAAAAATGGTGCACTATTAAAAATACCAGAACATTTAAAAACAAGTAACGGACCTATTATCGCTGAAACTACAGAGGGGCTGGCTCTTGCAATTTATTCAAAACATCCCACTAAGCCAGAGCTGCTTAAACCAGTTAAAGTCTTAAGAAATGAGATAGTGTAAAGGTTACGGTATAAGAAAAGGTGAGTTTCATTTGGAAATAAAGAAGCTTAGTTTTCCATTCAATTTAAAAAAACACGATTATCCGCCTCTTGCGATGGCCTTGGGATATTTTGATGGTGTACACCGCGGTCATCAGCAGGTCATATTAGAGGCAAAAAAACAGGCTGAAAATAAAGGTTTTCAAAGTGCGGTCATGACCTTTGATCCCCACCCTTCCGTTGTGTTAGGGAAAGGTGAACAGCATGTACAATACATTACTCCGTTATCAGAAAAAATCAAAATTATTGAGGGGTTAGGGATTGACTACCTATTTATCATCCATTTTACAGCTGAATTTGCCAATCTTCTACCTCAAGAATTTATTGATCAATTTGTGATAGGTCTTAATGTAAAACATGTTGTAGCTGGATTTGATTTTTCTTATGGCCGGATGGGAAAAGGGACAATGGAAACCTTGCCCTTCCATTCTAGAGAGGAATTTTCCTATACCATCGTTCCCAAGTTTTCAGAAGGGAATGAAAAGGTAAGCTCAACAAGAATCCGTAAGATGTTAAAGGAAGGGAATATGGAGGATCTTCCAAATTTACTTGGGAGGTTTTATACAACTTCTGGAATAGTCATTCATGGAGACAAACGGGGAAGAACCATTGGTTTTCCTACTGCTAATATAGGCGTTAATGAAGAATATATCATCCCTCCACTTGGTGTCTACGCAGTAAGAATGAAAGTTAAGAATCTTTGGTTTAACGGTGTGTGTAATGTGGGATATAAGCCTACTTTTAATAAAGAATCTTTAAGAGTTTCCGTTGAGGTTCATTTGTTTGACTTTAATCAAGAGATTTACGGAGAAGAAGTGATCATCGAATGGCATCCATACCTTCGCAAGGAACAAAAATTTTCTGGAATTGAGGAGCTTGTTGCCCAAATTGAAAGAGACAAGCTAACGGCATTAGCCTACTTTGAAAGAAATCGACATTCTTTTTAAGTTTGGTCGGTCTTAGAAGTTTTTCCTACATTATATTAAGGTTTTAGCTTGCTTTTTGACGGAAAAGGTTGTATTCTTAAATACGTATTAAAAATAACCTTTGCTTGGCAAGTCGAGTCACCAACGTTTGCTCGGTAAATGGGGATTTGTAAATTTAGGAGGTGAACTGGATGGCAATCACTCAAGAACGTAAAAATGAACTAATCAATGAGTATAAAACTCATGAGAACGACACTGGATCTGCAGAAGTTCAAATCGCTGTCCTTACAGAATCAATCAACAATTTGAACGAGCACTTACGTACTCACAAGAAAGATCACCACTCACGTCGCGGTCTTTTGAAAATGGTTGGTAAACGTCGTAATCTTTTGACTTACCTACGTAACAAAGACGTACAACGTTACCGTGAGTTAATCAATAAGCTTGGCCTACGTCGTTAGTCTACAGAAGCGGGATTTTTCCCGCTTTTTTATTAGGTTTTTTTAAAGGATAAAAAATAAAGAATTTTTTATACATATTTTAAGACTGGACTTATTTGTGCATACTATTATATGTGATTGACTTGATAACATAAGCTTTTTAGGCTTTTTTTATAATTAAAAGATTTAGTAAGATGATTACAGTGAAAGTAATTCTTTCGCATCATCCTCCTAAGTGATTTAGATAGAGAGGGGTAAAAATATGGAACAAACGAAACACGAGTACTCCATTGAATGGGCTGGCCGCAAATTATCTGTCGAAATTGGACAATTAGCAAAACAGGCAAATGGTGCAGTCCTTGTTCGTTATGGGGATACAGCGGTCCTTAGTACTGCAACAGCTTCAAAAGAACCTAAAAATTTAGACTTTTTTCCATTAACAGTTAACTACGAAGAGCGGTTATATGCAGTTGGTAAAATCCCAGGGGGCTTTATTAAACGCGAAGGCCGTCCAAGTGAAAAGGCGATTTTAGCGAGCCGATTAATAGACCGTCCGATACGCCCGCTTTTTGCTGATGGATTCCGCAATGATGTTCAAGTGATTAGCATTGTGATGAGTGTTGATCAAGATTGTTCGACAGAAATGGCTGCAATGTTTGGTTCATCTTTGGCACTTAGCACTTCAGATATTCCATTTGAAGGTCCAATTGCCGGTGTTGTAGTTGGCCGTGTAGACAATGAATTTGTCATCAATCCAACTGTCGAGCAGGCAGAAAAAAGCGATATTCACTTAACAGTAGCCGGCACGAAGGATGCGATTAACATGGTTGAAGCTGGTGCGCTTGAAGTGCCGGAAGAAACCATGCTGGAAGCAATTATGTTTGGTCATGATGAGATTAAACGCTTGATTGAATTCCAAGAAAAAATTGTCGCTGAAATTGGCAAGCCAAAAAGAGAAATAAATCTCTATGAAATTGATAAAGAACTTGAAGCAGAAGTTAGAGAACTTTGTGAAGCCGATATGGTAAATGCTATTCAAGTTCAAGAAAAGCATGCCCGTGAAGATGCAATAAAAGAAGTAAAAAATCAGGTTATTGCAAAATATGAGGAACAAGAAGCAACCGATGAAGATTTGAAACAAGTGAAACAAATTTTGGACAAGATGGTTAAGGGTGAAGTTCGCCGCTTAATTACTGTTGAAAAGGTCCGTCCAGACGGCCGTAAAATAGATGAAATTCGTCCGTTATCTTCACAAGTAGGTATCTTGCCGCGTACTCACGGTTCAGGTTTGTTTACTCGAGGTCAAACCCAAGCCTTGAGCATTTGTACGCTTGGTGCAATGGGTGATGTCCAAATCCTTGATGGATTAGGAATAGAGGAAGAGAAACGGTTTATGCATCATTATAACTTCCCATCCTTTAGTGTTGGGGAAACTGGCCCAATCCGTGGACCAGGCCGACGTGAAATTGGTCACGGTGCACTTGGAGAACGAGCACTTGAACCAATCATACCTTCAGAAAAGGATTTTCCTTATACAATCCGTCTTGTATCTGAGGTTCTTGAATCAAATGGTTCAACCTCCCAAGCAAGTATTTGTGCAAGCACATTAGCAATGATGGATGCCGGGGTGCCAATTAAAGCACCTGTAGCAGGAATTGCGATGGGTCTCGTGAAGTCCGGGGAACATTATACCGTTTTATCCGATATTCAAGGTATGGAAGATCATCTTGGAGACATGGATTTTAAAGTAGCTGGAACTGCAAAAGGCGTAACGGCATTGCAAATGGATATAAAAATTGAAGGTCTTTCCCGTGAAATTTTAGAAGAGGCTCTGCAGCAAGCGAAGGTTGGAAGAATGCATATTTTAAACTCCATGCTTGCTACATTAGCGGAACCAAGAGAGGAACTTTCACAATTTGCTCCAAAAATCTTAACGATGAACATCAACCCTGATAAGATTCGTGATGTTATTGGACCAAGTGGAAAGCAAATTAATAAAATTATTGAAGAAACTGGTGTTAAGATCGATATTGAACAGGATGGTACGATCTTCATCGCCTCTGCCAACCAAGAAATGAACCAAAAAGCGAAGAAAATCATTGAGGATATTGTTCGCGAAGTGGAAGTTGGACAGATGTACCTAGGAAAAGTGAAGCGAATTGAAAAATTCGGTGCATTCGTTGAAATTTTTGCCGGAAAAGATGGTTTGGTCCATATTTCTGAACTTGCCGAGGAGCGCGTAGGGAAGGTCGAGGACGTTGTTAAAATCGGCGACGAACTGTTAGTAAAAGTAACAGAAATAGATAAGCAAGGCCGGGTTAACCTATCACGGAAGGCCGTTTTAAAGGAACAGAAGGAAAAAGAGGAAGAATCAAAATAATACTTTAATCAAATAGGAAAGTCAGGGGTGCGCTCCTGACTTTTCGTATGTATGTCTAGCTTCATCGCCTAGGAAAACATGGACTTTTTTTCCCTGATCAAGGCGCTTTCGCTTTTCGTTCTACCTTGTCCCCTTTGTACATATTCTTTATGGAAGGGGGAAGAGCGCTGATGAGAAAGTCATTTATATTGATGATTATTATTTTAATTGCATGGATATCAGTCAACAATCCATTTGTAAACAGATATGTTGCCAAGTTGACGGAAACATCACTTCCGGCAGCAAAACAGACCGATTCTCTTTATCAAACAATTGAGAAAAAGGCGCCTACATATGAAATTTCACCTTCCGATGCCAAAATAGATCGGGTCTGGAAGGCCATTCCTGGATATAATGGGCTGAAGGTAGATATTGCAGCCTCATATAAAAATATGAAACCAAAAGGCATTTTTGATAAAAATAAACTGGTTTTTACACAAATTAAACCAAAGGTTCACCTTAATGATTTGCCGCCTTCCCCGATTTATAAAGGCAACCCAGATAAACCGATGGTTTCCTTTATCATCAATGTTGCCTGGGGTAATGAATATTTATCACAAATTCTCGCAACGCTGAAAGAACATCATATTTCCACGAGTTTTTTTCTGGAAGGTAATTGGGTCAAAAACAATCCAGAGCTTGCAAAAATGATAGTCAGTGCTGGTCACGAGGTAGGCAATCATTCCTATTCCCACCCAGATATGAAAAGACTGACCGCCGCTCAGGCAAGGCAGCAATTAATCAGGACAAATGAAGTGATTGAAGCAGCTACTGGTGAAAAGAGTAAATGGTTTGCTCCTCCAAGCGGAAGCTACAGGGATGAAACAATAAAAGTAGCCAATGAATTACACATGAAAACAGTCATGTGGACTGTTGATACTATTGATTGGCAAAAGCCATCCCCTGAAGTATTAATTAATCGGGTCATAACAAAAATTGATAATGGTTCTATGGTTCTCATGCATCCAACTGAATCCACCGCAAAATCGCTGGATCGTTTAATCACGCTAATTGAACAAAAAAATTTTAAGATTGGTACGGTTTCAGAGTTAATGAGTGAAAATAGAATCATAAAATAAATAAAGTAAGAGTTCCAAAAGTTTGGAGAAAATAGACATTAAAAGTATAATTAACAATTGGATAGTAACATCTGCTGTTTAGAGACAGGAGGAAGTCGATGATAAATAAATACACTTGCCAAAATGGAGTAAGAATTGTATTAGAAAATATTCCTACCGTACGATCTGTAGCAATTGGAATTTGGATTGGAACTGGTTCTAGGAATGAAGATCCTGCGAGAAATGGTATTTCTCATTTCCTGGAGCACATGTTCTTTAAAGGAACATCTACTCGTACTGCTAAGGAAATTGCTGAGTCCTTCGACAGCATTGGAGGCCAGGTAAATGCCTTTACTTCAAAAGAGTACACCTGCTATTATGCAAAGGTTCTTGACACCCATTCCAAATTTGCTTTAGATGTATTAGCAGATATGTTTTTTAATTCCACTTTTGTGGAAGAGGAATTAAAGAAAGAGAAAAATGTTGTCTTGGAAGAAATAAAAATGTATGATGATACACCAGACGATATTGTTCATGATTTATTAAGCAGGGCTATATATGAAGACCATCCGCTTGGATACCCCATTTTAGGTACGGAAGAAACATTAAATACCTTTAGTGGTGAGACACTTAAAGAATATATTAAAGAAAGATACACTCCTGAAAACGTTGTTATTTCAATTGCAGGTAATGTATCAGAAGCATTTATTCAAGAAGTTGAGAACTATTTCGGCTCGTATCAAGGAGGGGCCAAGGAAACTCCAGAGAATATTCCCGCTTTCCATTCCAATCGTATTTCGCGAAAAAAGGAAACAGAGCAAGCTCATTTATGTATCGGATTTGAAGGCTTAAAGGTGGGACATGAAGACATTTACAGTCTTATTACCCTGAACAATATTTTAGGTGGCAGCATGAGTTCAAGATTGTTCCAAGAAGTTCGTGAACAGCGTGGCTTAGCTTACTCCGTTTTTTCGTATCACTCAGCCTATCAGGATAGCGGCGTGGTAACGGTATATGGGGGAACTGGAGCGAAACAACTGGATGTGTTATTTGAGACAATCCAAGAAACCCTGGATAAATTGAAACAAAACGGCATTACCGAAAAAGAATTAATTAATAGTAAAGAACAGCTAAAGGGAAGCTTGATGCTAAGCTTAGAAAGCACTAATAGCAGAATGAGCCGCAATGGTAAAAATGAACTGCTGTTAAAACGCCATCGTTCATTAGATGAAATTATCGAACAAATTGATTTAGTTTCAAAAAACAGTGTCGATGAAATGGCCAGACAAGTATTTAATGATAAGTATTCTGTGACTTTAATTAGTCCAGATGGAGAATTCCCAAATAAACTTGCTTAAAAAACAGTTCCTGTACGAACTGTTTTTTTCTTTATTCTAAATACAGGACTCCATTTATAAACTATTAGTAAAGGGAGAAGAGGGGAGTTCTTTTAAATGAGGTTAAGTGAATTAAGCGGAAAAGAAATTGTCGATGTAAAAAAGGCAGAGCGCCTCGGTGTTCTTGGTCAAACCGATTTAGAAATTAATGTAAGTACAGGACAAATCCAAGCACTTCTCATTCCTTCAGTAAAATGGTTTGGATTTCGTAAACAAGGTGAAGAAATAAGAGTCCCCTGGGACCATATTAAAAAAATAGGGTCCGATATGATCATAATTGATGTTCCAGAAAATGAATAGATATTCTTAAAGCCCAAGCAAATAAAACCTTGCTTGGGCTTTTTTTATTTTACTATGGGTGGAAAACTCACCGATTTTAAGCAACTTACATAAGATGTTGAAGTGATAAGAAGAAAAGGAATCCTAAAGGGATTTTTCTAAAAAGAAGGTGAATGTTTTCATGCTGACAGGGATGCAGATAGCCGTGATTGGTGGAGATGCCAGACAGCTGGAAATCATCCGAAAGTTAACTGAGCTAGATGCGAGAATATCGCTAATTGGTTTCGAGCAGCTTGACCATGCCTTTACTGGTGCGGTTAAGGAAAAATTGGATGAAGTTGATTTTTCAAATATAGATGCGATCATCTTACCGGTGCCCGGGACAAATTTAGAAGGACAGGTGGAAACGATCTTTTCAAATGAAAAGGTTGTTCTCACAGAAGAAATGCTAGGAAAAACACCTGAACATTGTACCATTTATTCAGGAATTAGCAACAGCTATTTGAATGGAATTACCAAACAAAGCATACGACCTCTCGTTCAATTATTCGAACGGGATGACGTGGCAATCTATAATTCAATTCCGACTGTAGAAGGAACCATTATGATGGCCATTCAGCATACGGACTTTACCATTCACGGGTCCCATGTTGCCGTTTTAGGACTCGGAAGATGTGGTATGAGTGTGGCAAGAACCTTTGCAGCACTAGGAGCAAAGGTGAAGGTTGGAGCAAGAAAAAGCGAGCATTTGGCACGAATCACAGAAATGGGTTTAACTCCATTCCATTTAAACGATCTTGTCAATCAAGTGAAGGATACCGATATTCTGATAAATACAGCACCACATTTGATCGTAACAGCTTTAGTAATATCACAATTGCCTTCACATACGCTCATTATTGATCTTGCCTCAAAACCGGGTGGAACTGATTTCCGGTATGCCGAAAAAAGAGGCATCAAAGCCTTACTTGCACCAGGGCTTCCTGGAATTGTCGCACCAAAAACGGCAGGTCAAATACTGGCAAATGTCCTTGCCCAACTGCTAGAAGAAGATTTACTCAGGCGAAAGGGGAAAGTGAAATGAGTTTAAAAGGTAAAAGAATTGGCTTTGGTTTAACCGGCTCCCATTGTACTTACGATGCTGTCTTTCCAGAAATCGAAAAGCTGGTGCTCGCGGGCGCAGAGGTACTGCCAGTTGTAACTTTTACTGTGAAAAATACAGAAACCCGATTCGGAAAAGGTGAAGATTGGGTTGAGCGAATTGAAGATTTAACCGGTAACAAGGTTATTGATTCCATCGTTAAGGCTGAACCGTTAGGACCAAAAATACCATTAGATTGCATGGTTATTGCTCCATTGACTGGTGTATCCATGAGTAAATTTGCCAACGCCATGAATGACAGCCCTGTATTAATGGCTGCGAAAGCAACATTAAGGAACCTAAAGCCTGTTGTTCTCGGAATTTCTACGAATGATGCCCTTGGGTTAAATGGTGTAAACTTAATGAGATTAATGGCAACGAAAAATATCTTTTTTATACCTTATGGTCAAGATGATCCTATTAAGAAGCCTAATTCCATGGTCGCGAGAATGACGATGCTATCTGAAACAGTGGAAGCAGCTATTGAAGGGAGACAAATTCAACCGGTGCTAGTGGAACGATATAAAGATGGTGACTAAATAACTGACCTCTTTCGGCAAAAAAGGTTATTTCTTTCTGGGAATATGATAAAATAAATTAATCTCTCCGGCAGTGGGTTAAAAGATTAACCCACTGCTCGAGTTTAACAATACTATATTACGACAAGCTGGCTAAAGAACTAACTGAAGGAAATAACCCGCCAGTCGATATGAAAGGGGAACTAGCATGAATCAAAATGGATATCACGTTGCGGTGGTAGGGGCAACAGGAGCGGTTGGACAACAAATGATCCAAACTTTATTAAAAGAAAATTTCCCTATTAGAAAATTATCCTTACTATCCTCTGCACGCTCTGCAGGAAAAATAGTAGAGGTCAATGGTCAAGAAATAGCTATCCAGGAAGCAAAGCCTGAAAGCTTTGAAGGTGTAGATATTGCTCTTTTCAGTGCGGGCGGCAGTGTTTCCAAGGAACTTGCTCCCGAAGCAGTAAAACGAGGCGCAATCGTCGTGGACAACACTAGTGCGTTTCGGATGGAAACAGATATTCCGCTGGTTGTGCCAGAAGTAAATGAAGCTGATTTACATCAACATAATGGAATTATTGCGAACCCAAATTGCTCCACAATTCAAATGGTAGTCGCATTAGAACCTGTTCGTCAAAAATACGGCTTGAAAAAAGTTATTGTGTCAACCTATCAAGCTGTTTCTGGAGCAGGTGCAGCAGCGATTCAAGAATTGATGGACCAAACAAAGGCTATTTTAAATGAAGAGTCATATGATCCAGCTATTTTACCTGTAAAATCTGATAAAAATCATTATCAAATTGCTTTTAACGCGATTCCGCAAATTGATAAATTCCAAGATAATGGCTATACCTATGAAGAAATGAAAATGATTAATGAAACGAAGAAAATTATGCACCTTCCAGAGCTCCAGGTATCTGCTACTTGTGTGCGTCTGCCAGTTGCAGTAGGGCATTCTGAATCCGTTTATTTTGAAGTTGAGGCAGAGGGTGTAAGTGCGAACGACATTAAAGCACTTTTAAAGGATGCACCAGGGGTAATCTTGCAGGATGATCCTGAAAATCAAATTTATCCAATGCCAGCTGATTGTGTCGGGAAAAATGATGTTTTTGTAGGACGGATTAGAAAGGATATCGATGAAGACCGCGGTTTCCATATGTGGGTAGTTTCTGACAATCTTCTAAAGGGAGCTGCCTGGAATTCAGTCCAGATTGCCGAAAGCTTAGTAAAATTAGGTCTAGTAAAATAAAGTTACCTCAAAAAAGGTAGGGTTTGGTGTTACCATGAAGATTATTGTACAAAAATTTGGCGGGACATCTGTAAAGGATGAGAAAAGCCGAAAACATGCTCAAAGACATATTGAAAAAGCTTTAGCGGATGGCTATAAAGTGGTAGTAGTGGTTTCTGCGATGGGGAGAAAGGGAGATCCCTATGCGACTGACACACTCCTATCATTAATTGGCGGGAACTTGAGCAAAATCTCAAAAAGGGAACATGATTTATTATTGTCCTGCGGAGAGGTAATTTCGAGCATTGTATTTACGAATATGCTATTGGAAAGCGGTATAAATGCTGCAGCCTTAACAGGGGCACAAGCAGGGTTCAAGACTAATAATGACCACACCAATGCAAAAATAAACGAAATGAAATGCGACCGTCTCTTAAGAGAATTAGAAAATAACGATGTTGTTGTGGTTGCCGGCTTCCAAGGTGCCGCTAAAAATGGGGATGTAACGACCATTGGCAGAGGCGGAAGTGATACTTCAGCAGCGGCTCTTGGTGCTGCCCTAAATGCTGAATGGATTGATATATTTACTGATGTAGAAGGGATCATGACAGCAGACCCGCGCATCGCTGAAAATGCACGTCCACTTTCTGTTGTCACCTATACAGAGGTTTGTAATATGGCCTATCAGGGTGCAAAGGTAATCCATCCAAGAGCAGTTGAAATTGCGATGCAGGCAAAAGTGCCAATTCGGATTCGTTCAACCTATACTGATACATTGGGTACGTTGGTGACCACGTTAAATAAAGATAATCGCGGCAGTGACATAAGTGAACGGACTGTTACGGGGATCGCCCATGTCTCGAATGTTACTCAAATAAAGGTGTTTGCAAAGAAAGATCAATATTACTTGCAGGCAGAAGTCTTTAAAGCAATGGCCAATGAAAAAATTAGTGTTGATTTTATCAATATCTCGCCAAATGGCGTTGTTTATACGGTTACAGATGAAATGACGGATCTTGCCATCAAGGTATTAAAAGAAATGGGTCATGACCCGCAAGTGGAGCGTCATTGTGCCAAGGTATCCGTTGTTGGGGCAGGAATAGCAGGCGTTCCGGGGGTTACTTCCAAAATCGTAACGGCATTATCCGATCAAGGAATTCGAATTTTACAATCTGCAGACAGCCATACTACAATTTGGGTTTTAGTTAAACAAGATGACTTAGTTAAATCAGTAAATGCATTACATGATGCCTTTCAATTAGAAGAAGAGTCCCTTGAATTTAAACTTTCGGATTTATAATTTCTTACTAGGGGTTTGAAAGGAGAAAGAAAATGGTTCATTTTGGGCGATTGTCCACGGCAATGGTTACTCCTTTTGATAATAAAGGGCATATAGATTTTGCTAAAACTACACAATTAGTTAATTATTTAATTGAAAATGGTACAGAATCACTTGTAATAGCTGGTACTACTGGTGAATCACCTACTCTGTCAAAAGAGGAAAAATTGGCGCTGTTTGCTCATGTGGTAAAGGCGGTTAATAAACGTGTTCCGGTAATTGCCGGTACAGGAAGCAATAATACCTATGCTTCAGTGGAATTAACTAAAAAAGCAGAGCAGCTTGGTGTTGATGGTATTATGGTGGTTGCACCGTATTATAATAAACCCAATCAAGAAGGCTTATATCAGCATTTTAAAACAGTTGCTGATGCGACTTCCCTGCCCGTTATGGTCTATAATATTCCTGGAAGGTCAGTTGTAAATATTCTTCCTGAGACAATTATACGTCTTGCACAAATATCTAATATTGTTGCAGTGAAGGAAGCAAGCGGCAATTTAAATGCCATTACACACATTATTGCTAACACGGATGATGATTTTCTCTTATATAGCGGTGATGATGCCATAACACTTCCTGTTCTTGCTATAGGAGGTACAGGTGTAGTCTCGGTTGCTTCACATGTAATCGGAAATGAAATGCAAGAAATGATTGCAGCGTTCTTTGAAGGCGAAAATAAAAAAGCTGCCAAACTTCATCAAGAATTGCTGCCAATCATGCAAGGGCTATTTGCCGCTCCTAGTCCTGCTCCTGTTAAAACAGCGTTGCAGCTAAAAGGATTGGACGTCGGATCTGTACGACTGCCGCTAGTGGGATTAACAGAACAAGAACGAGCAACATTAATTTCAATCTTAAAGAATAAATAACTTTTTTAAGCCAGCCGGAAGATGAGTTCGGTTGGCTTTTCTTTTTAGAAATCAAGTGAAAGCGCCTAGGAAAAAATGAACTGCATTTTTTCCTGTTCAAGAAGCTTTCGCTTTTTTATGTTGTAAAGGTTTTCTAATTTCAAGTATAATAATCATAACTGATTTCGATCGGGTCAACTCAGCATAGGAGGAAACGGAACGTGATAAAGAAAAAAAATAACTCCATCAAGTTTATAACACTTGGTGGTATTGGAGAAATCGGAAAGAATATGTATCTCGTTGAAGTAGATACGGACATATTCATAATTGATGCCGGCTTGATGTTCCCCGAGGAAGAAATGCTTGGCATTGATATGGTAATTCCTGATATTACATACTTAAAGGAAAATAAAGATCGGGTAAAAGCAATCTTTTTAACACATGGACATGAAGACCATATCGGCGCACTTTCCTATGTTCTAAGACAAATCGACGTACCGGTTTATGGCACAAAACTAACTTTAGCTCTTGCAAATGCGAAATTGAAAGAGCAAGACTATAATGGAAAAGCAAATTTCATTGAGGTGGATTCAAATTCAATCGTAGATTTAGATTCGGTTAATGTAAGCTTTTTCAGGACTAATCACAGTATCCCTGATTCGGTTGGTGTATGTATCCATACATCTGAAGGTATTATCGTTTATACAGGTGATTTTAAATTTGACCAAGCCGCCACTAAGCTGTATAAGCCGGAGATTGGAAAAATGGCTTCCATCGGGGAACAGGGTGTACTTTGCTTAATGTCTGATAGTACAGAAGCAGAAAAACCTGGTTATACTACTTCTGAAGCCATTGTTGAGCGGGAAATGTCCAATGCCTTTTATAATGCTCCAGGAAGAATTATTGCAGCCTGCTATGCCTCGGATATTAATCGAATGCAGCATATTTTTGATGCTGCTTCAGAAAACAAGCGCAAAGTTGCGGTGGTTGGCAAAAGTCTTGAACGAATTTATCATATCGCCCTCGATTTAGGGTATTTAGAGGTTGCAGAGGATTTAATCATTCCCATCCAAGAAATAAAGAATTACCCTGATCGTGAGATTGTTGTTCTGATGACAGGAAGCCAGGGCGAACCAATCGAAGCCCTGCAAAAAATGGCCAAGCAAGCTCATAAGCTAGTGAACATAGAACCTGGTGATACGGTACTTATCGCGGCATCCCCGCTTCGCGGAAGTGAAGTGTTTTTATTTAAAACGGTGGATATGCTGTTCAGAGCGGGAGCAAATGTCATCTCCGGCAAACGGACAATACATGTTTCGAGTCACGGCAGTCAAGAAGAATTGAAGTTTATGATTAACCTAATGCAGCCAAAATTCTTTATTCCTGTTCATGGGGAATATCGAATGTTAAAGGCTCACCGAAAATTGGCGCTCGATTGTGGCCTTAAAGATGAACAAATTTTAATCCCGGACCGTGGGGATATAGTTGAATTGAAGGAAGAAAAACTAGCGATCACTGGGAAGGTTCCATCCGGGAATGTACTGATCGACGGAATTGGTGTTGGCGATGTAGGAAACATTGTACTGCGCGACCGAAAACTATTATCACAAGATGGCATTCTAATCGTCGTTGTAACCTTAACAAAACAAGAAAAGAAAATAGCAGCAGGACCTGAAATCATTTCAAGAGGTTTTGTTTATGTCCGTGAATCGGAAAAATTGATGGAGGAATCTACAAATTTAGTCCGTGATATTGTCGAAAGAAATATTGCAAAGGACACCTTTGAATGGGCCAGCCTTAAGCAGGAAATAAGAGATGACTTAAATCGTTCTTTATTTGAAAAAACCAAAAGACGCCCAATGATTCTGCCAATCATAATGGAAGTATAATAAATGCAAATCATAAAGGTACTGGGAAACCAGTGCCTTTTTCGATGTGAAATTTCAATGGCATGATTTTGTATAGGTGGTAAATACTAAAAGATATCATGCTTGAAGGGAGTATTAGGATGAATAATAACTTTCAAAAAAATGAAAATGGCAGCGGGGAAGGTACAGAGCCTCAAAAAGAGGAAAAAACTACTTCTCCTTTAATAGAGAAAATACAACAGCTGGGTCAGACAAATGTTCCCCAACTCTCAACGGATTCAAAAATACATTGTTTGACCATTATCGGGCAAATTGAGGGGCATTTGGCTCTTCCGCCGCAAAACAAGACTACGAAATACGAGCATCTGATACCACAACTCGTAGCAATTGAACAAAATCCTAAAATTGAAGGAGTTCTTATCATATTAAATACTGTTGGAGGAGATGTGGAGGCAGGACTGGCTATTTCTGAAATGCTGGCAACTCTTTCAAAACCTACAGTTTCAATAGTTTTAGGTGGAGGGCATTCAATAGGGGTGCCAATTGCCGTTTCCTGTGATTATTCTTTTATTGCTGAAACGGCGACAATGACCATCCATCCAATCAGGCTGACAGGATTAGTCATAGGCGTCCCGCAAACGTTTGAGTATTTGGATAAAATGCAGGAACGCGTTGTTAACTTTGTGACAAAGCATTCAAAAATTAAAGAGGAAACTTTTAAAGATTTAATGTTTGCAAAGGGAAACCTAACTAGAGACATCGGAACAAATGTTATTGGCGTCGACGCTGTAAAAAGTGGATTAATTGATGAAGTGGGCGGACTTGGACAGGCAATGAAGAAATTAAACGAAATGATTGATATGAATAAAGAAAAAAGCGAAGGGTTGATTCAATGATCTTATACACGATGATGCCGCAGGAACTTATTTTTCCCAATGAAACAGAACCGTTCCAGAAGCAGCAGATGATCACTTATCAAGGAATCCCGCTTTTAGTAGAATTTTCGGATCAACAAAATGTCCAGGTTGTTCGCATTTTAAGCAGTGACCCACAGCACTATTTAGATGAGACAATATGCCCTGGTTCAAAAATTTCTTTTGCCAGCCTTGAAGGATTGTCCGCTTTCTAAAGAAGTTATGGTATAATCAGGTTAAATAGACAAGAGCAGCCAATCAGGCTGCTTTCTTCCTTTTTACCGTTCTAAATATTCCATAATTAATATACAGGGTGATCAGATGGCTAAAAAAAAGAGAAGACAACCTAAAAGAAGAGATAATCAAATTAAACGGACACTTCAATATGAATTATCGGCATTAGCCCTATTAGCGTTAGCGATCATTTCGATTGCAAAGCTGGGAGCAGTTGGAAAATCTACCGTCCTCTTTTTCCGATTCTGGATGGGTGAATGGTATATGCTTGGTTTAATCGGATTAGTTTTATTAAGCATTTATTTAATGTGGAAACGGCAGCTTCCTTTTTTCTTCCATATAAAATTAGTGGGGAGCTATTTTATTATTTCAGCTCTCTTGCTCTTAAGTCATGTAACCCTTTTTCATTTGTTAACGAATGATGGGAAATTTAATGATCCAAGTGTCATTAGTAACACATGGGAATTATTTAAGATGGACTTAAAAGGTGAAACGAGTACAACCGATCTCGGAGGCGGAATTTTAGGAGCTATTTTATTTGCATTATTTCACTACTTATTCGCAGAAACCGGTACAAAAATTATCGCTTTTATCTTTATATTAATCGGATTTATTTTATTGACCGGTAAATCCTTTGGCGATTTTGTCGGAAAAATGATGGTTACTTTGTTTGGTTTTACAAAAAATCAATGGGAAGCTTTTACAACGGATATGTCTGAGTGGAAGCAAAAACAACAAGAGCGCCGGAACGAGAGGAAGTCACAACGACAGCAGCAACGAGAAAATCCTCAAACCCAAAGTCAGCCTCTAATAAGTGAACAGCCTAATTCTGCAGAAGAAGAAACGATCATTCCAGAACCAATTATATCTAGTTTTGCTGACCGGGCATATGTCGAAGAGGAAACGATTCATAGAAATCCCAAAGAGACTAAAAGAAAAACAACAGCATCAAAAGAAGACGATGATGACAATTCTCCGCCAATAACCTTCACAGAAGTCGAAAATGCAGCTTATGAACTGCCTCCTTTACGACTTCTTAAACATCCGAAGAAGACCGATCAAAGCGGAGAATATGAACTCATTCACGCAAACGCAGCAAAGCTTGAACGAACCTTCCAAAGCTTTGGAGTTAAAGCACGTGTAACCCAAGTACATTTAGGTCCTGCTGTAACGAAATATGAAGTTCATCCAGATGTAGGGGTTAAAGTAAGTAAAATTGTCAGTCTGAGTGATGACTTAGCATTAGCCCTCGCTGCAAAGGACATTCGAATTGAAGCGCCAATTCCAGGTAAATCAGCCATAGGAATTGAAGTGCCAAATTCAGAAGTAGCGATGGTATCCCTTAGGGAAGTACTTGAGGCAACCCAAAACGACAAGCCAGAAGCGAAATTGCTGATTGGCTTGGGCAGAGATATTACAGGAGAAGCGGTCCTTGCTGAATTAAACAAAATGCCCCACATGCTTGTTGCCGGAGCAACCGGAAGTGGAAAAAGTGTTTGTATCAATGGAATTATCACCAGTATTTTGATGCGTGCTAAGCCACATGAAGTCAAATTAATGATGATTGACCCAAAAATGGTTGAATTAAATGTATATAATGGAATTCCTCATTTACTTGCTCCTGTTGTGACGGATGCTAAAAAAGCGTCTCAGGCATTAAAGAAGGTAGTAAGTGAAATGGAACGAAGATATGAACTATTCTCCTATACGGGAACTCGAAACATTGAAGGATATAATGACCATGTTAAAAGGCATAACCTTGAAGAGAATGATAAACAACCGCTATTACCGTATATTGTTGTCATCGTAGATGAGTTGGCCGATTTAATGATGGTAGCATCGAACGATGTAGAGGATTCGATTACCCGGCTTGCTCAGATGGCACGTGCGGCAGGTATTCATTTAATCATTGCTACCCAAAGACCTTCGGTTGATGTCATTACAGGGGTAATCAAAGCAAATATTCCTTCAAGAATTGCTTTTGCCGTTTCGAGCAGCACAGATTCAAGAACGATCTTAGATATGGGAGGGGCTGAAAAGCTTCTCGGCAGAGGGGATATGCTGTTTTTGCCAGTGGGTGCTTCAAAGCCTGTTCGTGTGCAGGGGGCATTCCTATCGGATCAAGAGGTTGAAGAAACCGTTGAATTTGTCATATCACAGCAAAAGGCACAATACCAAGAAGAAATGATTCCAGATGATATTCCGGAGGTAACAGGTGCCGTTGAAGACGAATTATATGATGAAGCAGTTGAATTAATTGTTGATATGCAAACAGCATCTGTATCAATGCTGCAGCGTCGTTTTCGCATAGGATATACTCGAGCTGCCCGCCTAATAGATGAGATGGAAGCAAGGGGCATTGTAGGTCCTTATGAAGGAAGTAAACCAAGGGCTGTTTTGCAGTCAAAACCTAAAGAGGAACAGAGTTCTTAAAAAAGGGCCCCAGGGCTCTTTTTTTTATATTAGTTTCAGAAATATTTAATACTATAGTTGTAGATGTATTTTCCTTTGGTCTATGAAAAATCTCCTACCCTTTCCCTAAAAATTTCCTATTATTAAATGGAAGATATTTATTATATCAGATTTCTTCCCGTGTTTTCAGGTGAAATTGTGACATTTTAAATCTTCATGCCTTTTTTCGACAAAATTTTGAATATCTATTTATTTATCACTTGAAAAATGGTAATATAAACTT
Organism: Paenibacillus sp. BSR1-1; assembly: GCF_030403775.1. Taxonomy (GTDB): domain Bacteria; phylum Bacillota; class Bacilli; order Bacillales; family Cytobacillaceae; genus Neobacillus. The sequence goes on along the minus strand of NZ_JAQMWQ010000001.1, from coordinate 164,560 downwards.
CGATTAGTAGGAATGATATCAGAGGTCTGATGTCTTAGGAAAAGAGCTGGAGGAAACAGCAATGTCTATTAAGTCAGATAACCGGCATTTATACTTGCAAGTGATCGATCGTTTAAAGCAGGATATTGAACGAGGGGAATATAAAGAAAAAGAAAAATTACCCTCTGAATTTGATCTTGCGAAACAACTTGGTGTAAGCAGGGCGACCCTCAGGGAAGCACTACGCATCCTTGAAGAGGAAAACGTTATAATTAGGCGCCATGGGGTTGGCACTTTTGTTAATGCAAAGCCATTGTTTACCTCAGGGATTGAACAACTTAATAGTGTCACTGACATGATTAAACAGGCTGGTATGAAACCTGGAACGATTTTCTTAAGTTCATCAACACAGGGTCCAACCGAAGAGGATATTCGTAGGTTTTCATGTTCTGCTGACGAGGAAATGGTCGTGATAGAAAGGGTCAGGACGGCAAATGGGAAACCTGTTGTTTATTGTATCGACAAAGTACCTGAACGTATTTTGCCAGACACCTTTTCCCATGGTGAAGAATCTCTTTTCAACATATTGGAGGGAGAGGCAAATCGCAGGATTACATATGCGGTTGCCAAAATCGAGCCAATCGGATATCACGAACGAATTTCTCCTATTCTAGAATGTGATCCGGAAACAGCATTGTTGGTTTTAAAACAAATGCATTTCGATGAAATGGATGAACCTATCCTATTTTCGGTAAACTATTTTAAAGCTGATAAGTTTAGTTTTCATGTCTTAAGAAAAAGAACTTAAAAATTTTTTACAGGATCATGAAAACGCAAACAGTCTTGCTTTTCGGACATTTCTACTAAAAACCAATCAAAAATTTCTTAGGGGGTACAATACCTTGAAAATGCGTAAAGTTGGAATGGCGCTATCATTAGTTCTTGCTGCTGGAACACTTTTAGGTGCTTGTGGAAAAAGTGATAATAACAAAGGTACCGAAACATCTAAAGGTGGAGAAAAGACAAAGAAATTCTCTGTAGCAATGGTTACTGACGTCGGCGGTGTCGATGACAAATCCTTTAACCAATCTGCATGGGAAGGTCTTCAAAAATTCGGTCAAGACAACGGAATGAAAAAAGGTAAGGGCGGCTATGATTACCTTCAATCCAAATCAGACGCAGATTACTCTACAAACTTAAACACTCTTGTACGTCAAGATTTCGATTTAGTATACGGAATCGGCTTCTTAATGCAGTCTGCAGTTGAAGAAATCGCGAAACAGCAAAAGAATGCACAGTTCGCCATCATCGATGCTGAAGTTAAACAACCAAATGTTGCGAGCGTACTTTTCAAAGAGCAAGAAGCAGCATTCCTTGCTGGTGTAGCAGCTGCACTTCAAACAAAATCTAACCACATCGGTTTCATCGGTGGTATGGAAATCCCTGTAATTGAACGTTTTGAATCTGGCTTCTTAGCTGGTGTAAAGGCAGCTAAACCAGAGGTTAAAGTGGATGTTCAGTATTCTGGTGCATTTGATAAAGCGGAACTTGGACAATCCATCGCATCTAAAATGTATTCTTCTGGTGCGGATGTAATTTTCCACGCAGCTGGCGCTACTGGAAACGGATTATTCAAAGAAGCAGTTGACCGTAAGGCCAAAGACCCTAGCAAAGAAATTTGGGCCATTGGTGTAGACCGTGACCAAAACGACATGGGTCCAGATGTAGTTCTTACTTCAGCTCTTAAGCGTGTAGACGTAGCGGTGCAAGACCTTTCTAAGAAGGCTATGGACGGCAAATTCCCTGGCGGTGAAATCGCACTTTACGGTATGGCTGAGGATGGTGTAGGCTTAGCTCCAATCAACAGCAAAGCTTCCAACAAAGATGCTATTGAAGCAGCCATCAAAGATTGGTCTGAAAAAATTAAATCAGGTGCTGTAAAAGTTCCTGGAACTCGTGATGAATTAAAGAATTTTAGCGCAAAATAATTGACATAAAGGAATAAGTGGGATAAAAACCTCCTGCTTATTCCTTCTTAATGAAAATCCTAACTGAAGTGTAGAATGATATTCTACTTTTCATTTAAGATTTTATGGGGGAGAATTTCCCTGTTTTTTTAAAACATTTGAAAGGTCTGACCTCTTACTACTCTTGGTCGAAATTTCCTTTTACCTTTATCACAGGGAGTGAGAAAAAATGGAATATGTAATTGAGATGCTTAACATCCGTAAAGAGTTTGGCGGCTTCGTTGCGAATGATAACATTACCCTTCAATTGAAAAAGGGAGAAATTCATGCTTTACTCGGTGAAAATGGAGCGGGTAAATCCACTTTAATGAACGTCCTCTTTGGACTTTATCAGCCAGAACAAGGTGAAATCCGAGTAAAAGGTAATCCAGTTAACATTACCAATCCTAATATCGCGAATGATTTAGGGATTGGAATGGTGCACCAGCACTTTATGCTTGTGGATACCTTTACCGTTACCGAAAATATTATCCTTGGACGGGAAGTTACAACTGCCGGCCGAATTGATATTAAAAAAGCAGAACAAGAAGTACGGCAAATTTCTGAACGATATGGATTAGCGGTGGATCCGCAAGCCAAAATCTCTGATATTACTGTTGGTATGCAGCAAAGGGTTGAGATTTTAAAAACCCTATATCGTGGTGCGGAAATTGTCATTTTTGACGAGCCATCCGCTGTATTAACTCCTCAGGAAATCAAAGAATTAATGCAAATCATGAAAACGCTTATAAAGGAAGGAAAATCCATCATTCTCATTACCCATAAGTTAAAAGAGATCATGGAGGTAGCAGATCGCTGTACCGTTATTCGTAAAGGTAAAGGGATTGGAACGGTAAATGTAAGTGAAACAAATCCTAATGAACTCGCAAGTCTTATGGTAGGGCGTGAGGTTGTCTTTAAAACGGAAAAGAAAGAAGCAGCACCAAAACAAAATGTTCTAGAAGTGAATGATTTAGTCGTGAAGGATACCCGCGGGGTATCAATCGTTAACGGCTTAACACTTGACGTTAGAGCTGGAGAAATTGTCGGAATTGCAGGGGTTGATGGAAATGGTCAATCAGAATTAATTGAGGCCATTACTGGACTGCGCAAATCAGAAAGTGGCAGCGTCAAGTTAAATGGAAAAGAATTATTGAATCTGACACCGAGAAAAATTACCGAATCTGGTGTTGGTCACATTCCTCAAGACCGTCATAAACATGGACTAGTTTTAAATTATCCAATTGGCGAGAACATAGTTTTACAGAATTATTATAAAAAGCCATATTCCAAAAATGGAGTTCTTAACTTCCGAGAAATATATAAACAAGCTAAGAAAATTATTAGTGAATTTGACGTTCGAACACCAAGTGAATATACCTTAGCACGTGCTCTTTCAGGAGGAAACCAGCAAAAAGCGATCATAGGACGTGAAGTGGACCGCAATCCAGACTTGCTAATTGCTGCACAGCCAACCCGGGGCTTGGATGTTGGTGCAATCGAATTTATTCACAAACGTTTAATTGAACAGCGGGATAATGGAAAAGCAGTCTTGCTGCTATCCTTTGAATTAGACGAAATTATGAATGTCAGCGACCGGATTGCCGTTATATACGAGGGGAAAATCGTAGCTGTTGTTAATCCAAAAGAAACAACTGAACAAGAATTAGGATTATTGATGGCTGGATCGAATAGAAAGGAAGCGGGTGAAGGAACGCATGTCTAAACGCTTAACAGGCATTTTAACGCCAATTATTGCAGTTTTATTGGGTATTATTGTCGGAACGATTATTATGCTAGCAAGCGGGTATAATCCCGTAGACGCCTACACCGCATTATGGAATGGGGCATTTGGAGAAACCTATTATATCGGGGAAGTAATCAGACAATTCACACCATACATTTTAGCTGGTTTAGCGGTAGCATTTGCTTTCCGTGTAGGCTTATTTAATATCGGGGTTGAGGGACAATTTATTGTAGGCTGGCTGGCTTCCGTATGGGTCGGTGTATCGTTTGATCTTCCGCGTGTTATCCATTTGCCGCTTGCTATTTTAGCAGCGATGGTTGCGGGAGCACTTTGGGCCTTTATTCCTGGCTTTTTAAAAGCACGTTTCCGTGTTCATGAAGTAATTGTGACAATCATGATGAACTATGTGGCTCTTCATACAACCAACTATATTATTAGAAACGTACTTGCTGCAAAAAGCGGTGACAAAACGGAACAAATTCATGAGTCCGCATCACTGCGTTCAGAATTTCTTCAAAGTATTACGGATTACTCTCGTCTTCATTGGGGAATTGTTATTGCAATTGTTTGTTGTATTATTATGTGGTTTTTACTTGAAAGAACAACAAGAGGTTTTGAACTAAGAGCTGTTGGATTTAACCAGCATGCAGCACATTACGCAGGGATGAGTGTTAATAAAAATATTATACTTTCCATGTTAATTTCAGGTGCCTTTGCAGGCCTTGCAGGTGCAATGGAAGGGCTGGGCACGTTCGGCTATGCTGCAGTTAAAGGCGGCTTTACCGGTGTCGGCTTTGAAGGAATTGCTGTTGCTCTATTAGGGGCTAACACATCTCTTGGTGTATTTTTCTCCGCTATCTTATTCGGGATTTTAGAGGTTGGGGCTTTGAACATGCCTCTCGAAGCAGGTGTACCAAATGAACTTGTAAGTATCATTATTGCCTTAATTGTATTCTTCGTAGCATCAAGCTACATCATAAGAATCTTTCTTGATCGATTCAGTAAAAAGGAGGTGAAGTAAGTTGAGTTTAATGGATATCTTAATGATTGTTGTTCCATCCACGTTGTTGTGGGCAGCTCCACTTGTCTTCACTGCATTAGGCGGAATTTTCTCGGAGCGTTCAGGGGTAGTTAATATTGGACTTGAAGGTTTAATGGTAATCGGAGCTTTTTCATCGATTGTTTTTAACTTAACCTTTGTAGATACCTTCGGCAGTGCAACTCCTTGGATTGCTTTAATCGTAGCCATGGCAGCAGGTGCGGTATTTTCCTTATTTCATGCCGTTGCATCAATCACATTCCGTGCTGACCATACAGTTTCGGGTGTTGCGATTAACTTACTTGCAACAGGACTTACCCTGTTCTTGGTCAAATTAATTTATGATAAAGGTGAGACTGGCATTATCAGCCAAGGCTTCAGAAAGATAGATATCCCGATCTTAAAGGATATCCCTGTTATCGGAAAAATCTTTTTCCAAAATACGTATTGGACATCTTTTTTAGCAATAATTGTTGCCATCATTGTATGGTATATCGTATTTAAAACTCCATTCGGTCTTCGTCTTCGTTCAGTCGGTGAACACCCAATGGCAGCAGACACAATGGGAATCAACGTTACTAAAATGCGCTATCTTGGCGTTATCCTTTCTGGAGCTCTCGGCGGAATTGGCGGTGCTGTATATGCACAATCCATTACTTCAAACTTCAGTCACTCCACGATTAGTGGTCAGGGTTTCATGGCGCTCGCCGCAATGATTTTTGGTAAATGGCATCCGCTTGGTGCGCTTGGTGCGGCATTATTCTTTGGCTTCGCACAAAGTATTAGTATCATCGGTTCAAGTTTGCCATTCCTAAAAGAAATTCCAAATGTATATTTGTTAATTGCTCCGTACGTGTTAACCATCTTAGCATTAACAGGATTCATCGGTCGTGCCGATGCACCAAAAGCAGTTGGTACACACTATATTAAAGGAAGCCGTTAAAACAAATTCAAACCCACAGTTCCATGTGAACTGTGGGTTTATTTTTTTTATAAAGAAGTTTAATGAAATTCTTAGTTTTGAAACGCGTTTGATTGGAGCGGAAGGCGCGAGACTCCTCGAAAATGCTATCGCATTTCCTTCGTGCGTGGGCGGATTCGAGGATGCAATTCAATGTCCTGCGGGAGGACGGGTCCGGGGAGACCCCACAGGCGCTTTAGCGCCGAGGAGGCTCCCCGGACCGCCCGCGAACCGCTCGCGCCTGAAGCGGAAATCAACAGCTTAGTTTAACATTGTTTTTCAAAAAAAAGAGTTAATGCTTGAATTGACCAAGCTTGGCAAATTATAGTAAAAAGTATAGGTTTCTTTTGAAAGGAAAAGATATAAAGAAAACTGTTCTTACATATAAAGGAGGAAAGTTAATGGAGGGTGCAGTTGAAAAAGTAATCGAAATGCAAGGTTATAAACTCCATATAGTTGAAACAGATAAATATAAAACCAACACTTTTGTATGGAGGATGAAAGCTCCTTTAACAAAAGAGGATGTGACAAAAAGGGCGCTTCTGCCACAGGTCTTACAAAGCAGCACGGCCCAATATTCTTCCACGACAGCCTTACGTTCTTATTTAGATGAACTTTATGGTGCCACTTTGTTCGTGGATTTAGCCAAGAAAGGCGAATACCATGTAATGAGCTTCTCTTTGGAAATCGCCAATGAGAAATTCTTAAGTGATTCAGAGCCTTTATTAAAAAAGGGATTTGAATTATTGGCGGAAGTATTAACAAAACCAAACACCTCAGGTAACGCCTTTGATAAAGATACCGTTGAAAAAGAAAAGCGAACGCTAAAGCAGAGGATCCAATCCGTATATGATGATAAAATGCGGTACTCGAATGTTCGGTTATTAGAGGAAATGTGCAAGGGTGAACCGTATGCCCTTCAGGTAAATGGAGAAGCTCAGGATGTTGATGCAATTACTCCAGAAAATTTATATGAGTTTTATAAACAAGTCTTTTTAGAAGATGAAATGGACCTTTATATTATTGGTGATGTAAAAGAAGAAGAGGTTAAAAAATTTGCTTCAGAATTGCTTCAATTTGAAAATCGGAAACCAAAAGAGTGTGCAAAACAGGCAGTATCAAAAACTGAAAAGGTCAATGAGGTTAAGGAACAGCAGGATGTAAAGCAAGGGAAGCTAAATATGGGCTATCGAACCAATATTGTCTATGGTGATCCTGATTATTTTGCCCTGCAAGTGTTCAATGGCATCTTCGGTGGCTTTTCACACTCCAAATTGTTTATCAATGTCCGTGAAAAGGCTAGTCTTGCCTATTATGCAGCTAGCAGGCTTGAAAGTCATAAAGGTTTGATGATGGTTATGTCAGGGATTGATTTAAAGAACTATGATCAAGCAGTTGGTATTATTAACGAACAAATGGAAGCAATGAAAAATGGAGATTTTACTGACCAGGAATTGGATCAAACGAAAGCTGTAATCCAAAATCAAATTCTTGAAACCATTGATACCTCTAGAGGGTTAACGGAAATTTTATATCATAATGTCATTTCGGATTCGGATATTAGCCTTGACACGTGGCTTTCTGAAATGCAAAAGACTACGAAGGAAGAGATTACGGCGGTAGCGAAAAAAATTGAGCTTGATACGATTTATTTCCTAACAGGATCGGAGGCGGGTGCATAATGGAAAAAATTAATTTTGACCAGCTTCAAGAAGAGCTTTATCATGAAAAATTGCCCAATGGCTTAAACGTCTATATTTTGCCAAAGAAGGGTTTTAATAAAACCTATGCAACCTTTACGACAAAGTACGGCTCGGTCGATAATACCTTTGTCCCACTGGGCAAGGAAGAGTTTGTGACAGTTCCTGATGGAATTGCTCACTTTTTAGAACATAAATTATTTGAAAAGGAAGACGGGGATGTATTTCAGCAATTCAGCCGGCAGGGAGCTTCTGCCAATGCCTTTACCTCGTTTACCCGAACGGCATATTTATTCTCAAGTACATCAGATGTCGAAAAGAACCTAGAAACATTGGTTGATTTTGTTCAAGATCCTTATTTTTCTGAAAAAACAGTGGAAAAGGAAAAAGGAATTATCGGTCAAGAAATTACCATGTATGATGATAACCCCGATTGGCGCTTATATTTTGGTTTAATTCAAAACCTTTATAAGAATCATCCAGTTAAAATTGATATTGCCGGAACGATCGAATCGATTTCCCATATCACGAAGGATTGGCTTTATGAATGTTACAATACCTTTTATCATCCAAGCAACATGCTGCTATTTATTGTCGGGCCAGTGGACCCGGAACGCTTTATGACCCAGGTAAGAGATAACCAGGCCAAAAAAGAATACAAAGATATGCCAGAAATCAAGCGTAAATTTGATGAAGAACCATCAGATGCAGCAGAGAAAAAACAGGTGCTGCAAATGAATGTGCAAACGTCTAAATGTTTAGTGGGAATTAAAGCGCTTCACGTGAATCAATCCGGAAATGAAATGTTAAAAAATGAATTGACGATGAATGTCCTTCTTGATTTGCTGTTCGGCAAAAGCTCAGCAAATTTTGAACAACTTTATAATGAAGGATTAATTGATGAAACGTTTTCCTATGATTATACCCAGGAACAAGGCTTTGGCTTTGCAATGATTGGCGGAGATACTGGCGAACCTGATCAGCTTGCTGAAAAGCTAGAAAAAATGCTTATCGAGGCAAAGAATGGAGCATCCTTCACGGAAGAACAGTTAGAGAGGACCAAAAAGAAAAAAATCGGAGCATTTTTACGCGCCGTCAATTCACCAGAATACATTGCCAATCAATTTACACGATATGCATTTAACGATATGAATTTATTTGATGTTGTCCCAACGCTTGAAAAAATCACCTTAAAGGATGTACAATCACTGGCATCAGAGGTTATTTCGGAAGAACGTTTTTCTGTTTGCCAAGTAATTCCGAAAAACAAGAAATAAGAAAAGCGGAGGCGCCGCACAAGCAGGCGCTTTTTCGCTTTGTCAATTATTTAGAGAGAGTGACGAGAATGAAAAAATATGCATTGATCACGGGAGCAAGCGGCGGAATCGGCCAAGCGGTGGCATATAATCTGGCGGCAAATGGGTACAGCTTATACTTGCATTACAATCAGAATGCAGCTTCCATTAAAGCACTATTAGACAAGCTCGTTCCATTTGGCGGTGAATACATGCCGATTGGTGCTGACCTTTCTACACCGGATGGTTATAAACAAATTTGCCCGCACATCTTTTCGCTGGATGCGATGATCCATTGCGGCGGGAACAGTCAGTACGGCCTCCTTGTTGATTTGGAACAAAGGGATGCTGAAGCCTTATTAAATGTACATGTCCTTAATCCGCTAATGCTGACTAAAGAACTTCTCCCCAAACTTTTAAGTAAAGGGTCAGGCAGTATTATTGTCATTTCTTCCATTTGGGGACAAACAGGTGCTGCCTGTGAGGTAGCCTATTCAACGGCCAAAGGTGCTCAGATTGGTTTTGTAAAGGCGCTTAGTAAGGAGGTAGCCTTAAATGGCATTCGGGTTAATGCCATTGCCCCTGGAGCCATAAATACGCCAATGATCGAAGGGTTTTCAGAGGATGAGGTAAAAGGAATTGAATTTGAAATTCCAATGGGAAGATTGGGGCAGCCTGAGGAAATTGCTAAAAGTGTAGCCTTTTTGCTATCAGAAGAATCAAGTTATATCACCGGCCAAGTCCTTGCCGTTAATGGCGGCTGGTATACATAAAAGTTCACAAGTTTCGATGTATAGTTCATGCCTCCCCATCACAAAATAACCGTGTACCATTTTAAAGGAGGTAATTTACTATGTCAGTTTTAGATAATTGGAAACAGTGGGAAGGCTTTCTTGCTAACCGTCTCCATCATGCGCAAGAGGAGGGAATGAGTGAGGGGGCAATTAGCAAACTTGCTTATCAAATTGGTGATTATTTAGCAAACCAAGTCGAGCCAAAAAATGAGCAAGAAAGAATTCTATCAGACCTCTGGTCAGTTGCTGACCCACAAGAGCAGCAGGCAATTGCCAATATGATGGTTAAACTTATTAAGAATAATGAATAATCATTAAAAAGAGAGGAGGCTGCTCCTCTCTTTTTATTTCAGAAATATATTCCATGTTTTTTCTTTCATCTTACATCAAAATCATTTATGATAAGGTTTAGATAAAGATATATGAAAAATTTGTCGAAACTTCTTTAGGGGGTAAGCAGTTTTATGAAAAAAGAATGGTATTTAGAATATGAGATTCAAAAAAATCGGCCTGGACTTTTAGGCGACATTTCATCCCTCTTAGGAATGCTTTCTATTAATATTGTAACCATCAACGGAGTAGATGAAGGCAGACGCGGTCTTTTGATTTTAGCAAAAGATGACGATCAAATTAAACGACTTGAGTCAATTTTAAATACAATGGACACAATAAAATTAATAAAACTAAGGGAACCAAAACTGCGGGATCGGCTGGCTGTTAGACATGGTCGATATATTCAGAGAGATGCGGATGATAAAAAAACATTCCGCTTTGTAAGGGATGAGCTTGGCTTATTAGTTGATTTTATGGCAGAATTGTTTAAGCAGGAAGGGCATAAGCTAATCGGCATTCGCGGCATGCCTCGTGTCGGAAAAACAGAATCAATTGTCGCCTCAAGTGTTTGTGCCAACAAGAGATGGTTATTCGTATCTTCTACCCTTTTAAAACAAACAATTCGGAATCAACTAATTGAAGATGAGTACAATGCTGACAACCTATTCATTCTGGATGGAATCGTTTCTACACGCCGGGCAAACGAACGCCATTGGCAGCTTGTTCGTGAAATTATGCGATTGCCATCTGTTAAAGTAATAGAACACCCTGATATCTTTGTCCAAAACTCTGAGTACACTCTTGATGATTTTGACTATATTATCGAGTTGAGGAATAATGTTGATGAAGAGATTACATATGAGGTTGTGGACCAAAATAATTTATTCTCCGGATCTGATTTTGGAGATTTTGATTTTTAAAAATTGGAAGGTGTTAATAAAGTGACTGAACTAGGGAATCGACTAAAAGAAGCCCGAATAGAAAAAGGATTTAGCTTAGATGATTTACAAACGATGACGAAAATTCAAAAGCGATATTTAATCGGCATTGAAGAAGGCAACTATTCAAGTATGCCTGGGAATTTTTATGTCCGTGCTTTCATTAAGCAGTATGCAGAAGCACTTAACCTAAATCCTGATGAAATTTTTGAAACATATAAAAGTGAAATCCCTGCAAGCTTAAATGATGAAATCCCTCAACTTTCTAGGGTTAAAACCCATAAAGCTATTTCGGAAGGGAATTCAAAAATCTTTGATATCCTTCCGAAAGTATTAATTGGTGTTTTTGTCATTGGCGTTGCTGGTCTATTATATTATTTTCTTTATAATCATGCTGGTAAGGATTCCAATGAATCGTTAAGCAAAGATAACGAACAAGTTAAATTCGTTAAATCAGAGAATCTCGAAAAAGCAAAAGCCAATGAGCCTGAGAAGAAAGATTCTGAAAAAGTGAAGGAAACTAAAAAAGAAGAAGAGAAGACCCCAGTCGTAGAAGCACCTAAGCAGGAATTATCAGTTGTTCAAAGCAGTGGAAGGAATTCTACTTATTCGTTGAAAAATGCAGAAAAGTTTATTGTGAAATTGGTAGCAACCGGGAAATCTTGGGTTGGTGTTAAAAATAGCACGGGGAAAATGGTTAATCAATGGACTCTTGATAAAGATAAGCTTCCAAGCCAAACAGTAGATTTAACAGCAGAAAGCAATGCTGTAATTCGGGTTGGGAACGCATCTGGCGTTGAAATCTATGTGAATGACCAAAAGCTCGAGTACGCGGTCGCACCTACGCAAAATGTACAGAACATTACGATTCAATATGTTCCCAAAACCCAATAGTCATCTAGTGATGACTATTTTTGGCGTGCCTAATGGTTGTTGCGGTTGCTTATATAGGAGGATACACAAATGAATTTACCTAATAAAATTACGGTTTCAAGAATATTGTTAATACCCTTGTTCTTGATTGTCATGCTTGTCCCTTTTGATTGGGGTGACATGAATCTTCTTGGAGCAGATATGCCAGTAACTCATTTTGTTGGAGCGTTGATTTTTATCATTGCGTCGACAACCGATTGGGTTGATGGTCATTATGCCCGTAAATTGAACCTTGTCACGAATATGGGGAAATTTCTTGATCCGCTTGCTGATAAATTACTTGTTTCAGCGGCGCTTATTGTTCTCGTTGAGCTTAATGATATTTATGCACCATCATGGATTGTCATCATTATTATCAGCAGGGAATTTGCTGTAACAGGCCTGCGCCTCTTGCTTGCAGGAGAAGGGGAAGTAGTGGCAGCGAATATGCTTGGAAAAATTAAAACTTGGACTCAGATTATCGCGATTTCTTCGCTTTTATTACATAATATTATTTTTGCTATGATTCCATTTCGTTTTGATATCGTTGCGTTATGGGTTGCAATGATCTTTACGATTTGGTCCGGATGGGACTATTTTGCTAAAAACAGTCATGTTTTAAAAAATTCTAAATAGACTTGGAGGCGGTTTATAATGAATGCTGAGATTATCGCGGTTGGTTCGGAGCTGTTGCTCGGTCAAATTGTGAATACGAATGCGCGCTTTTTGTCTCAGCAATTAGCTGGGCTAGGTGTGGATGTTTATTTTCATACAGTCGTTGGTGATAATCCGGACAGGCTTAAGAAGGCGATTGAAATTGCTGAAAAGCGTTCGCAAATCATTATTTTTACCGGCGGTCTCGGACCGACTAAAGATGATTTGACGAAGGAAACGATTGCCCGCCATTTAGGCAAAGAACTGGCAATGGATGAAACGGCTTTAGCTTCGATTGAGGATTATTTCAAGCGGACAAACCGGGTAATGACGGAAAACAACCGAAAGCAGGCTCTTGTATTAGCGGGGTCGCATATTTTACCGAATGACCATGGGATGGCGCCTGGGATGGTACTCGAGCAGGGCGCACATATATATATGCTTCTGCCAGGGCCTCCAAAGGAAATGGAGCCGATGTTCCTTCATTATGGAAGGAAAGCACTTTCTCCTGATGGGGATTCCAATGAGAAGATTGTTTCGCGAGTTTTACGGTTTTTCGGTATAGGGGAAGCGGCATTGGAAACGGAGATATTGGATTTAATAGACGCGCAAAGCAATCCAACGATTGCTCCTCTTGCCGGAGATGGAGAAGTTACCTTAAGGCTAACAGCTAAGCATGTGGATGAAACTGTTGCGGGTTCTATGCTTGATGATGTGGAACGTAAAATAAATCAGCGCGTTGGCGAGTTTTTATATGGCTATGACAATACTTCTCTTTTGAATGAATTGACCAAAATGTTAAAAGAGAAGAAATTAACAATAACGGCTGCTGAGAGTTTAACAGGCGGGATGTTCCAAAAGGAAATTACCTCCGTATCAGGAGCTAGCTCTGTTTTTAACGGCGGTGTAGTATGCTATTCAAACGAAGTAAAGCATCAGGTTTTGAGGGTTTCAGCTGAGACACTTGATAAGTTTGGCGCCGTAAGTGAACAATGTGCTTTGGAATTGGCGGAAAACGCAGCGTCGATTTTTGGTGCGGATATTGGGATTAGTTTTACGGGTGTAGCCGGTCCTGATGAATTAGAGGGTAAGCCGGTAGGTACGGTTTATATAGGGATCGCGATAAAAGGAATGCCAACAGCTGTTGAAAAGCTTGTGCTTGCTGGCACTCGGGAAGCAAACAGGGTCCGTGCTGTTAAGTATGGATGCTATTATTTAATAAAGAAGTTGAAAGAATCACAGAATGCTTAATAAGGTTCTGTGATTTTTTTTATTGGTTAAGTTTGCGTTTTATTGCCCAAGAGCGGTGAAAAAGTGTTCGGACGGTAAATGAAAGATCTTACACCTTGAAAATCAGTTTTCAGTTAACTTCACGAAAAGTAGTTTTCTCTGCAAAAACATCAAGAAAAACCGTTTATCATGGGCATATTTGTCTGTTTTTCCAGTATAAATAGTTTAGAAAAAGGTCGAATGAATGTTCGATTTTTTGCTCGACAAATACCCAAAAAGAGGTTATATTATTAATAGGTTTTACTTGATAGATTTAAGTACTAAGCTTGTGTTTATATAGATAAGGGAGGAAATAATTCGTGAGTGATCGTAAAGCGGCCTTAGAAATGGCGCTAAAACAAATCGAAAAGCAATTTGGTAAAGGCTCAATTATGAAAATGGGTGAGCAAACAGAAACAAAAATTTCCACTGTTCCATCTGGATCATTAGCACTTGATACCGCACTTGGGGTAGGCGGATATCCTAGAGGACGTATAATCGAGATTTATGGACCAGAGAGCTCTGGTAAAACAACAGTAGCCCTTCATGCCATCGCTGAAGTCCAAGCAAAAGGCGGACAAGCGGCATTTATCGACGCTGAACATGCCCTAGACCCAGCATATGCCCAAAAATTAGGCGTTAACATTGACGAACTATTATTATCCCAGCCAGACACTGGTGAACAAGCGTTAGAAATCGCTGAAGCACTAGTACGAAGCGGAGCAATCGATATTATTGTTATTGACTCAGTAGCTGCTCTAGTACCAAAAGCAGAAATCGAAGGCGAAATGGGAGACTCACACGTAGGTTTACAAGCTCGTTTGATGTCTCAAGCACTTCGTAAACTTTCAGGTGCTATTAATAAATCAAAAACTATCGCTGTCTTTATCAACCAGATTCGTGAAAAAGTCGGTGTTATGTTCGGGAACCCAGAAACAACTCCAGGGGGACGCGCCCTCAAGTTCTATTCCACCGTCCGTCTGGAAGTACGCCGTGCTGAAGCCCTCAAGCAAGGCAATGACATAGTCGGAAACAAAACAAAAATTAAAGTCGTAAAGAACAAAGTTGCCCCTCCATTCCGTACAGCAGAAGTCGATATTATGTATGGAGAAGGAATTTCAAAAGAAGGCGAAACCATTGATTTAGGTTCCGAACTAGATATCGTTTCTAAGAGCGGTTCTTGGTATTCTTATAACGATGAAAGACTAGGCCAAGGCCGTGAAAATGCTAAGCTTTACCTAAAGGAAAATCCTAGTATCCGCCTTGAAATTCAACAAAAGATACGTGATCACTATGGCTTAGATGGCGATAAAACAGTGACTGAAGCTGATGATGACGACCAATTTGAGTTACTAGATCAATAAAATGAAGAGCAAAGCCCAGAAAAGGGTTTTGCTCTTTTTAAACAAAGTGGATAAAAATACATAAAAACTAATTATTATGAACACAATCCCAAGCAATAAAATTGAAGAAGAGATGTCGAATTCGAAATATTTCAAAAAGCTATTTGGACAAAACCTTGACAATGTATATTCCCACAATTACAATTAACATGTATATTTTACATTTTTGGAAATATGACAATTCGAAAAGCCTTAGTGCTTGCTGTATGTTGAGTCTAAACAATGTACATGCCGACACTTAAAAAATGTAACAAAAGTTCATAGCAAGAGGAGGTGTAACGATGGAACCAATTACTATCATCTCCATTTTGCTTGGCCTTATCGTCGGTGCCGTTGTTGGCTATTTTATTCGTAGATCCATTGCTGAAGCAAAAATAGCAGGAGCAAAGAATGCTGCAGAGCAGATTCTTGAAGATGCGAAACGTGATGCTGATTCATTAAAAAAGGAAGCCCTGTTAGAGGCAAAGGATGAAATTCACAAGCTTCGAACTGAAGCGGAGCGTGAGGTTCGTGAACGAAGAAATGAACTGCAAAAACAAGAAAACCGTTTACTGCAAAGAGAAGAGAATTTAGATCGAAAGGATGAAGCGTTAAATAAGCGTGAAATTCTATTAGAAAAGAAGGATGATTCTCTAAACCAAAGACAACAGCATATTGAAGAGATGGAAAGCAAAGTGGACGAGTTGGTACGAACACAACAAACAGAACTTGAACGAATTTCGAGCTTAACTCGCGAAGAAGCTAAGTCGATCATAATAGACCGCATGGAACAAGAACTATCCGTTGAAACTGCGGTTATGATCAAGGAAAGCGAAAATCGTGCAAAAGAGGAAGCTGATAAAAAAGCGAAGGAAATCCTTTCGTTAGCAATCCAACGTTGCGCTGCTGACCATGTTGCGGAAACGACAGTCTCTGTCGTCAACCTTCCAAATGATGAAATGAAAGGCCGTATCATTGGCCGTGAAGGTCGAAACATCCGTACACTTGAAACATTAACAGGAATTGATTTAATCATTGACGATACTCCTGAAGCTGTAATTCTATCAGGATTTGATCCTATTCGTCGTGAAACGGCCCGCTTAGCACTTGAAAAGCTTGTACAAGATGGCCGTATCCACCCTGCAAGAATTGAGGAAATGGTTGAGAAGTCTCGTCGCGAAGTGGATGAGTATATCCGTGAAGTGGGTGAACAAACCACATTTGAAGTGGGTGTTCATGGACTCCATCCAGATCTTATTAAAATTCTTGGCCGCTTAAAGTTCCGTACAAGCTACGGTCAAAATGTGTTAAAGCATTCCATGGAAGTGGCACAGCTTTCCGGGTTGCTTGCCGCTGAACTTGGTCAAGATGAAACATTAGCTAGACGTGCGGGATTGCTTCATGATATCGGTAAAGCAATTGACCATGAAGTGGAAGGAAGCCATGTTGAGATAGGAGTAGAACTTGCAACGAAATACAAGGAACATCCTGTAGTTATCAACAGTATTGCTTCACATCATGGTGATACAGAGCCAACTTCAACCATTGCGGTTTTAGTTGCTGCTGCTGATGCCTTATCAGCTGCAAGACCAGGTGCTCGTAGTGAAACGCTTGAAAACTATATTCGTCGTCTTGAAAAGCTTGAAGAGATTTCAGAATCCTATGAAGGTGTTGAGAAATCCTTTGCTATTCAGGCAGGCCGTGAAGTGCGGATTATCGTCAGACCAGATACAATTGACGATCTTGCAGCACATCGCCTTGCACGTGATATTCGCAAGCGAATCGAAGAAGAGCTCGATTATCCAGGACATATTAAAGTTACAGTTATCCGTGAAACACGGGCTGTAGAATATGCAAAATAAAGCGGTGCGCATGCACCGCTTTATTTTTTGAGGACTCTTATGCGATTAAATACTGGGCAACTGTGATACAATTTAATCATTACTATTTTTATTTACGAAAGGGCAATAACATGAATTTATTATTTATCGGTGATGTTGTCGGTTCACCTGGAAGAGATATGGTGAAGGAGTACTTGCCAAAGCTTAAAGAAAAATATCGTCCACATTTAACGATTATCAATGGCGAAAATGCAGCAGGTGGAAAAGGGATTACGGAAAAAATTTACCGTCAGTTTTTAGAACAAGGTGCTCAGGCTGTAACATTGGGAAACCATGCCTGGGATAATCGGGAAATTTTTGAGTTTATTGATACAGCCAAATATTTGGTACGGCCGGCAAACTTTCCTAAAGATACACCTGGGAAAGGTATTGTTTTTCTAAAAATCAATGAGTTAGAAGTGGCGATCATTAATCTGCAGGGACGCACCTTCATGAATCCTATTGATTGTCCCTTCCAAAAAGCAGATGAACTCGTTACCCTTGCAAAAGCAAGAACTCCCTTTATATTTGTGGATTTTCATGCGGAAGTAACAAGCGAGAAACAGGCAATGGGCTGGTACTTAGATGGAAGGGTATCTGCAGTTGTGGGAACCCACACACATGTCCAGACAGCTGATAATCGTATCTTGCCAGGGGGAACGGCCTATTTAACAGATGTGGGCATGACTGGCCCATATGACGGTATTTTAGGGGTGGAAAAAGAAGCCGTCCTTAAACGCTTCCTGACCAGCCTTCCAGTTCGGTTTGAAGTGCCTTCCGGGGGAAGAAACCAGCTTAGTGCCGTATTAATTGATTTAGACCGAAAAACAGGTCTTGCTAAAAAGATTCAACCAATTCTAATAAATGATGATCATCCATTTTATTCTTAAGAGCAAATCAGCAGATTTGCTCTTTTTATTTTCCTTTTTATCGTCCAAGCCGGAATATGTCAATTTCTAATTGAATATAGTAGCAGTGGAATGCTATATACCTGATTTGTTCATGAAACTGCTCATGCGGGATCGGGATTTTACAAGGGGGAGCTAGGGATGGAAATATTAAAAGTTTCAGCAAAATCTAATCCTAATTCTGTAGCTGGTGCACTTGCCGGAGTTCTGCGTGAAAGAGGTGCAGCGGAAATACAGGCCATTGGTGCGGGTGCATTAAATCAAGCCGTAAAGGCAGTAGCCATTGCTCGAGGATTTGTAGCACCTAGCGGAGTTGATTTGATCTGTGTCCCTGCGTTTACCGATATTTTGATTGACGGGGAAGAACGCACAGCTATAAAGTTAATTGTGGAGCCGCGTTAAAAGGAAGTTCAGTATACAAAACGCGGAGAAAACGAAGCACCATTACCTAAGCCTGTCTGGGTTACATCCAGCAGGTTTTTTATTTTACAGTTTTTTACAAAAATGGATACTAATTTTTTGCTTTGATACTTTTTTATTACAATTTTAAAAATATTATTTTGATATAGTACAACGAGGGATTGGAATATCCATTGGAATGTAGCTTAAGAAGTGGATATAATCGAAAAACTGCATAAAAAAAGAGGATTGAACTGTTGTTAATTATTTGACTAAGGTTGTAGTAAATATCAAAGTTGAAATAATAAAAAAATATACATAGTTTTGACAATATTTCGCTTGAAAGGGTTGCAATTTTGAGTCCATAGGTCTAGAATTGAAAGCGTTTAGTACGTATCCATTTTTCTAGATTTTAAGTCTTTAAAGCATTAAAATAACAAAATTCTAGTGATTTACTCGGAAAAGTGCTACACTATTAATGTTTAATTACTTATTTTTTACATATCCAAAGGGGTGTAAGTCATGATCAATCAACTTTCGTGGAAAGTTGGCGGACAACAAGGGGAAGGTATTGAAAGTACTGGGGAAATCTTTGCAATCGCACTGAATCGCCTGGGATATTACTTGTATGGTTATCGTCACTTTTCATCTCGTATCAAAGGCGGCCATACAAACAATAAGATTCGCGTGAGCACAACAGAGGTTCGTTCTATTTCTGACGATCTTGATATCCTTGTCGCGTTTGACCAAGAAACAATTGATTTAAATTACAAAGAACTTCACAGTAAAGGTGTTATCCTTGCTGATGCAAAATTTGATCCAAAAAAGCCTGAAGATACTGAAGCATCCATGTATGCGGTTCCATTTACAGAGATTGCTACTCAGCTAGGGACTTCTTTAATGAAGAACATGGTTGCTATTGGTGCAACATCTGCAGTATTAGACCTGGATATTCATGTATTTGAAGTAGTAGTTCGCGAGATTTTTGGCAAAAAGGGCGATCAAGTTGTTGCGAAAAACATGGATGCCATCAAAGCGGGCTTTGATTATATGAAAGAAAAAATGGATGCAAATGTTCCAACAATGGTACTTGAAAAAGCAGATGGTAAACATCGTATGTTTATGATTGGAAATGATGCGATTGCATTAGGCGCGATGGCTGCTGGATGCCGTTTCATGGCTGCATATCCTATTACACCTGCATCAGATATCATGGAATATCTTATTAAGAAATTACCTGCTGTTGGCGGTACAGTTATCCAGACAGAAGATGAAATCGCAGCTGCTACTATGACAATTGGAGCAAGCTACGGTGGGGTACGTGCTCTTACTGCTTCTTCAGGTCCTGGATTATCATTGAAAATGGAAGCAATTGGACTAGCTGGTATTACAGAAACTCCGCTTGTTATTGTGGACACTCAACGTGGCGGTCCATCAACAGGGCTTCCGACAAAACAAGAACAATCAGATTTAATGGCAATGATTTATGGTACACATGGTGAAATTCCGAAAATCGTTATGGCTCCAAGTACTGTTCAAGAGGCGTTCTATGATACTGCAGAAGCGTTTAATCTTGCAGAAGAATATCAATGCCCAGTCATCGTTTTATCTGACCTTCAATTATCATTAGGAAAGCAAACAGTTGAACCGCTTGATATGTCTAAAGTAGAAATTAGACGCGGTAAGCTCGTAAGTGAAGAACTTCCTGAAATTGAAAACAAAGGTTATTTCAAGCGTTATGAAGTTACAGCAGATGGTGTTTCTCCACGAACAATCCCAGGTATGAAAAATGGTATTCACCATGTTACTGGAGTTGAGCACGCTGAAACAGGAAAACCATCTGAATCTGCAACAAACCGTAATGCTCAAATGGATAAACGTTTCCGTAAGGTTGAAAATATTCGTTTTAACACACCTGTTTATAAAAATGCGCCACACGAGGATGCAGATCTGTTAATCGTTGGGTTTAACTCAACACGCGGTGTGATCGAAGAAGCGATGGGACGCTTAGAAAAAGATGGATTGAAAGTAAACCATGCTCAAATTCGTTTAATTCATCCATTCCCTTCAGACGAAGTGCTTCCACTTGTTCGTTCTGCCAAAAAAGTGATTGTTGTGGAAAACAATGCGACTGGACAGTTAGCAAATATCATGAAAATGAATATTGGTCATGCAGAAAAAATTAATAAATTCTTAAAATATGATGGGAATCCATTTTTGCCTCACGAAGTTCATTCAAAATGTAAGGAGTTGTTCTAAATGGCCACTTTTAAAGACTTTAGAAATGATGTAAAACCGAACTGGTGTCCCGGCTGTGGCGACTTCTCTGTACAGGCTGCAATGCAACGTGCGGCGGCAAATGTTGGTCTAGTACCGGAAAATTTAGCCGTCATTTCAGGAATTGGCTGTTCTGGTCGTATCTCTGGTTATATTAATGCTTACGGTTTCCATGGAATCCATGGCCGTTCACTACCGATTGCCCAAGGTGTTAAAATGGCCAATCGTGATTTAACAGTTATCGCTTCCGGTGGTGACGGTGACGGTTATGCAATTGGTATGGCTCATACCGTTCATGCCATTCGCCGTAACATTGACATTACTTACATTGTTATGGATAACCAAATTTATGGCTTAACAAAAGGACAAACATCTCCACGTTCGGCAGTTGGATTTAAAACAAAATCTACTCCGATGGGATCGATCGAACAATCCATTTCACCAATGGAATTGGCTTTAACAGTTGGGGCAACCTTTGTTGCACAAAGTTTCTCTACTGATTTAAAAGACCTAACAGCATTAATTGAAGCGGGGATTAATCACAAAGGCTTCTCATTAATCAATGTATTCAGCCCTTGTGTAACCTATAATAAAGTAAACACCTACGACTGGTTTAAAGAAAACTTAACAAAGTTAAGTGATGTTGAGGGATATGATGCATCAAACCGTGAAATGGCAATGCAGACATTAATGAAGCATAACGGCTTAGTTACTGGGCTCATTTACCAAAACACAGAGCGTCCATCTTATCAAGAATTACTAACTGGATACTCAGAAGCTCCGTTAGTGGATGCAGAATTAAATCTTGATCAAGCACACTTCGATAAATTAGTTGCAGAATTTATGTAATAATTATGAAAATCCCGGGAAAATGTATTTCTCGGGATTTTTTTTATTAATTAAGTGAAAAACATCACATATAACGTGTAAATTTTCCATTATCATTATTATTTGGCGGCGTTATTTTAAATACATAATTGTCTATATATCAGCGTGTTTACAGGGATTGCTATTGTTTTCAGTCTTGTAAACCTTTATACTATAATAATGTGCAGATAGAGCAATCGGCATCCTATCTTTATAGCACAGGTAAATAATGACAAACAATAATCTTATAGACGTATTTTATTTTTAAATGAAAGGGGTCTTTACACATGAATGAAAAGCAACGATTAGAAGGTCAGCAAGTAGCAGCTGCTAATTCTTCGGACAAAAAATCCGCCAAGGACTACAGCAAATACTTTGAGCAAGTCATTACCGCACCTTCTTTAAAAGATGCAAAAAAACGTGGTAAAGAAGAAGTTAAATATCATAATGATTTTGCTATTCCTGAGGAATTCAAAGGAATGGGTGAAGGCAGAAAGTTCTATATTAGAACATATGGCTGCCAAATGAACGAGCATGATACAGAAGTTATGGCCGGAATCTTTTTAGCATTAGGCTATGAACCAACTGACAACACAGAGGATGCAAATGTTATCCTTCTAAATACTTGTGCTATTCGTGAAAATGCGGAAAACAAAGTATTTGGCGAACTTGGCCACTTAAAAGCATTGAAAATGGAAAGGCCGGACTTACTACTAGGTGTATGCGGATGTATGTCTCAAGAAGAATCTGTAGTTAATAAGATCTTGAAAACGTATCAACAAGTTGACATGATTTTTGGAACTCACAATATTCACCGCTTACCAAATATTTTGCATGAAGCGTATATGTCAAAGGAAATGGTAATTGAAGTATGGTCTAAGGAAGGAGACGTTATTGAAAACCTTCCAAAGGTCCGCCGCGGAAATATCAAAGCATGGGTTAACATTATGTACGGTTGTGATAAATTCTGTACGTATTGTATTGTTCCGTATACACGTGGTAAAGAAAGAAGCCGTCGTCCAGAGGAAATTATCCAAGAGGTGCGCCATCTGGCAGCACAAGGCTACCAGGAAGTTACCTTACTTGGTCAAAACGTAAATGCTTATGGTAAAGATTTAGATGGCATAAACTATGGTTTAGGCGACTTGATGGATGAATTGCGTAAGATTGATATTCCAAGAATTCGTTTTACGACGAGCCATCCACGTGATTTTGATGATCGCTTGATTGAAGTTCTTGCTAAGGGCGGAAATTTAATGGATCATATCCATTTACCAGTTCAATCTGGATCAACAGATGTATTAAAAATTATGGCTCGTAAATACACAAGAGAGCTATATTTAGAGCTTGTTAAAAAGATTAAAGCTGCCATTCCAAATGTTGCTTTGACTACAGATATTATTGTTGGATATCCAAATGAGACGGATGAACAGTTTGAAGAAACGATGTCTCTTTATAAAGAAGTTGGATATGAATTAGCCTATACATTTATTTACTCTCCACGGGAAGGAACTCCTGCTGCCAAAATGGAGGATAATGTTCCAATGGAAGTGAAGAAAGCGCGGCTACAGCGTTTAAATGCTCTTGTAAATGAACTTTCACTCGAAGCAATGAAAAAGCACGAGGGTCAGGTTCTTGATGTACTTATCGAAGGCGAAAGTAAGAATAACCCTGATGTCCTTGCAGGTTACACTTCAAGAAACAAGCTTGTTAACGTCGTAGCTCCTAAAACAGCTATCGGAAAAATCATCAAGGTAAAAATTACAGAAGCTAAAACATGGTCATTAAACGGAGAAATGGTTGAAGAATTAGAAGCAGCAGAGGTGAAATAAGTTGGCGAAGTATACGAAAGATGATATCGTCGCTCGTGCTACAGAATTAGCACGTATGATTGCAGAAACAGAAGAAGTGGACTTTTTTAAACGGGCAGAAGCACAAATTCATGAAAACCCAAAGGTTAAAACATTAATTTCAGATATTAAAGGTTTGCAAAAGCAAGCAGTAAATCTTCAGCATTATGGGAAGCCAGAAGCATTGAAAAAGGTGGAAGACAAAATTGCATCTATTGAACAAGAGTTGGATGAAATTCCAGTTGTTCAGGACTTTAAGCAATCTCAAATGGATGTAAATGAATTGCTCCAGATTATTGCTTCGACCATTTCGAATACTGTAACCGACGAAATCATCATTTCCACTGGTGGGAATGTATTGATGGGGGAAACAGGTGCGAGCATGAAACATGGCGGCGAATGCAGCAGCCACGACGACTGCGATCACGATCATTAATCAATAGAGCCAGGCTTATATAATAAGCCGGCTCTATTTTTTTTTACCATTTTTAAAGTACAAGGCAAAAAGGCACATACCTAGTTAATGCGCATAAAATGAATCATATCTAAACATTTAACCAGTATTTCCAAAATTATATATCACACTAGTCTATAAATTAGCATAGGATGAATTGAAACTGAATGAGGAGGGTTCGCGCGAAATGGGAGATTACAGAGAGATATTTGCAAAAGCCGTCGTAGCGAAAGGACGTAAATTTACCCAGTCCAATCATACAATAAGCCCGGCACACAGTCCAACCAGCATCCTTGGCTGTTGGATTATCAACCATAAATACAACGCGAAGAAAGTCGGCAAGACTGTAGAGATACACGGTTCGTATGACATTAACGTTTGGTACTCTTTTAACGATAACACCAAAACAGAAGTAGTAACTGAACGTGTAACTTATACAGATGTCATTAAGTTAAAATACCGTGATCATGACTGCTTGGATGACAATGAGATTGTTGCTCGCGTGCTGCAGCAGCCAAATTGTACGGAAGCAGTCATCTCCCCAAATGGCAATCGCATCATTGTACATGTGGAAAGGGAATTCCTTGTTGAAGTGATTGGCGAAACAAAAATTTGTGTTGCCGTCTCTAAAAGCCATAAATGTGATGACGATGACTGGGGACCTGATGTTGACGACGAGGAATTTGAAGAATTAAATCCAGATTTCTTAGTCGGCGGGGAAGAAGAATAACATGAACTAGGAGGTTTTTACTTCCTAGTTTTTTTCTTTTTAATACGTGAATTTTTTCCAGCAAAAGGATGCACCTTAATTCTAGGAGGTGCAAAAATGGAACCGAGACAGCCTGGAAATAAGAAAATAGCTGATTTTAATCAGCTAAATGACAGAATAATCGCAGAAAGCTCATCAGAGCCCATGCTAGTCATCAAAACAAATCTTGACCCGAAGGATCCAACCGAAAATAATCCATATTATCATAATGAGGATGTAAAAAATCCAAAAGCATTTAAGGAATATTTCGAAGAATAAGAGGAGCCAGGATAACTTTATTCCTGGCTTTTTGTCCATTCTGATTTTAGCAATGATAATACATATGTATCATGATTTTGGTCATTTTGTCTTATATAGCCCCGCAGCAACCCTTCATTCGTAAAGCCAATTTTTCTTAGGAGATGTAAGGAGGCCTCATTTTCTGGATATACAACGGCCCCGATTCGATATAAGTCCAACTGGCCAAATGAAAAACTTAGTACCTCATTAATTGCCTCGGAGGCATACCCTTTTTTCCAAAAGGCTGGATGCAATTCATAGCCGATTTCGGCGCGTTTATTTTTCAAATTCAGGACATTTAAACCGATTGTACCAATAATCCTTTGATTTTCCTTCAGTTTGATTCCCCAGCGGATCCCGCGCTTTTCATGAAAGTTTTTCTGGAACATGTCAATTAATCGTGTAGCTTCCGCCTGTAAAATGAAGGGGTCGGTCCCATAAAATCTCGTAACTTCTTCTAATGATAAAATCTCATAAATGCTATCCATATGTTTATGCGTTATTTCAATTAATTTCAGTCTTTTCGTTCCTAAAGTGGGAAAATTCAAATGTTATCACCCCTTATGTATCAGTGTAATGGGTGATGTATTAAAAATAAAGATATTATCAATCTAGGAATAACATTTTTTCTTGCTTGAAGGTAAGATAAGATGAGAAAATAATTTTAACAAAGGCTATTTTCGCATAAATTGTTGTTTTTCGTATAAGTTTATAAACCCGTATAACTAGAAGCGTCGTGGCATCTTTTCGTAAGCACTCTTTGCGAAAATTGCCTAGGAACTTAGTAAATGAACCTTATTAGGTTCCAAAAGCAATAAAGGACGAAAAGAGCCTTAACAAAAGATGGCAGTCTTATTTTTTCTTGGATTGAGGGTGTGTAAATGAAGATAGGCAAATATATATCATTAATAGAGACCGAGTTATTACCGCAAATTTTTCTAACGACTCCGAGCCCTTTTGATCCTATCATTGTCGAAAATCGTTCAAGCTCTTGGAAAACGGTTGGAAGCGGTAATTACGCTGGCGTTTTTTCGAACGATATGAATCCTTTATTGGTTGTAAAGGTTTACGGAAGAGATCATGATGAGCTAAAAAAGGAAATTGATGTCTATAAAAAACTAGGGGACCATAAAGCATACTCTAATCTCTATGCATACAGTGACAGCTATTTAGTTTTAAAAAAAATTGACGGGATTACTTTATTTGACGCTTTAGTAAAGGGTGTACCAATTCCTGAAAGTGTAATTGAGGATATTGATAATGGGCTGGAATATGCTCGATCGGTCGGATTGAATCCCTTCGATGTTCACGGGAAAAATGTCGTCATGTCAAACGGACGCGGATATATCGTGGATGTGTCAGATTTCTACAAGCAGGGCTATTGCAGTAAGTGGGATGATTTGAAAAAGGCATATTACAAGATTTATAGACCTTTTCTTAAAAAATACCATCCTTCGATTCCTTTTTATGTTGTGGATGGTATTAGAAAAGGGTACCGTTTATACAGGAAATTTTTTCGAAAGGCGGGGAAAATGTGAATTTCCCTTTCTATATTTTCGGCATCCATCCTCATTGGTTATTTGAATCATTAGCATACTTTATTGGTTTTCGTGTGTATTTATACACACGAAATAAAGAAAGAATACCATTGGATAAAGCCTTATGGGTTATTGTTGGTGCCACTTTAGGTGCTGCCATTGGTTCGAAATTTCTCTATTGGCTGGAGGATCCGAACAAAACATTGGAAAACTGGGATAATCTTGTTTATCTAATTGAAGGGAAAACTATTGTGGGCGGTTTGTTAGGTGGATTAATAGGGGTTGAAATAGCGAAAAAATGGATCGGCTGGACTCGATCCACTGGTGATGATTTTGTTCTCCCATTAGCGGTTGGAATGATGATTGGGAGAATTGGCTGCTTTTTAACTGGTTTGGATGACCATACTTATGGGGTTGCTACGTCATGGATAACCGGTGTTGACTTTGGGGATGGTATCAAGCGCCATCCAACTCAATTATATGAGATTGTCTTCCTAGGGATTGTAGCCCTGCTGCTTTTTCGAATGAAAAAGATGAATATCGGCTGGGAAGGATTGCTGTTCCAGCTATTCATGTTAAGTTACCTCGTGTTTCGCTTTATGATTGATTTTATCAAACCAACTCCGCATCCATATTGGATTCTTAACAATATTCAGCTTGCCAGTTTACTAGGAATCGCATATTACATATGGCTTATACATAAAAAACTAACAGAAAAAAGGAGAGAAATCCATGCCTAACCGTCCCTATTTATTTTATGAGTTAACAAACAGTATTTGTTTGACCTGCTTACGGAAGGTGGAAGCGAAAGTTATTATTGAAAACGAAAAAGTTTTCCTCGTGAAGCACTGTATCCACCATGGAAGAGAAAAGGTTTTGATTTCAACGGATGTCGAATATTATAAATGGTGCCGTGAGTTCATCAAGCCTTCGGAAATGCCGTACCGCTGGAATACCCCAATAAAATATGGTTGTCCGTATGATTGCGGCCTATGCCCAGACCATGAACAGCACAGCTGTTTGACCTTGCTAGAAATTACTGAGAAATGCAATCTCCAATGTCCCATTTGCTATGCCGAGTCATCTCCCCATAAAGGAGGCTTCCGAAGTCTGGAAAAAATTGAATTTATGCTAGATAACATTATTAAAAATGAACGCAATCCTGATATAGTCCAGATTAGCGGCGGAGAACCGACTATACATCCGCAGTTTTTTGAAATACTTGATATGGCAAAATCAAGACCAATCAGGCATATCATGGTGAATACTAATGGGCTCCGTATTGCAAATGATAAAGAATTTGTGAAGCGATTGGCTGCCTATTCTCCAGGCTTTGAAATCTATCTTCAATTTGATAGTTTTGAAAAAGAAGCACTTGAGGAATTAAGGGGAGTAGATTTAAGAGATGTTAGACAAAAAGCGATCGAGAATTTAAATGAATATAATATTTCGACGACGTTAGTTGTGACTTTGAAAAAGGGGTTGAATGACCAGGAAGTAGGAAAGATCATTCAATATGGTCTGAAACAAAAGTGTGTCAGAGGAGTCACTTTCCAACCAATTCAAGCAGCTGGCCGGTTGGAAGATTATGATCCGTCAACCAATCGCTTAACGTTAAGTGAAGTCCGGCAAATGATTATCGACCAATCAAATGTGTTTGGCTCAAAGGATATAATTCCTGTTCCATGTCACCCGGATTGTCTTGCCATGGGTTACGCGCTTAAACTAAATGAAACAGTAACCCCGTTAACAGGATTAATTGACCCAAACATTCTGCTTGAAGGAGAACGGAATACAATCGTTTTTGAGCAGGACGATAATATTAAAAATATGATATTTAAATTGTTCTCTTTAAATCATTCACCAGATTCTTCGGCTTTGTCACTGAAAGATTTATTATGCTGTCTGCCAAAGGTAGCAATGCCTGGACCGATTGGCTATGACAATGTGTTCCGCGTCATCATTATGCAATTCTTAGATGCCTATAATTTCGATGTCCGCTCAGTCAAGAAATCCTGTGTTCATATCGCACATCCAGATGGCCGAATCATTCCGTTTGACACCTATAATTTATTTTACCGCGATGATAAAGAGCAGGAGCTTATAAAAATTCGAGCTGAGCTTGAGGGGAAAACTTTCATTAACGCTGAATAAAAAGGGAGTGGACGTATTTGAGTCAAAATCAGGGGAATCAGAAGGGCGGCTCCTTAAAAGACCTATGGATTGGAATTGGGATCACACTTGGTATTTATCTTTTTGGATTACTCGTATTATTATTAGGCTCACCAATATTTTTGGGATATGTGGTGATAGCCGCCATCGCACTTTTGGTGATCCCGATTGTTTGTTTCGCCAAGGGGAAGAAACGAATGGGGCAGGGGGCATTAATTGGGATTGGGTTAAATATATTGTTATTTTCCGCTTGTTTTGGAATCCTCATTTCCAATATATAGTTTGAATCTTCTCAATGGGCACTAAATTGATTATTTAATCATTACAATATCACTGTAAACATATTCATTAAATAGTATGTAAACAGGGAGTGGTCGATTAGATGGATGATCGTCAATTTCGTAACGCAATGGGGAAATTTGCTACAGGTGTAACAGTGGTGGCTGCACAAGTGGATGGCAAAGTGCATGGAATGACAGCAAATGCCTTCATGTCTGTCTCCCTTAATCCCAAACTCGTAGTTATCTCAATAGCTGAAAAAGCATCTATGCTGGAAAAAATAAAACAAAGCAAATCGTTTTCGGTGAATATATTGACTGCTGATCAGCAGGATTTGTCGATGATTTTTGCCGGGCAACTAAAAGAACATCGTGAAGTACAGTTTGACTGGCTGGGAGGAATACCCGTTTTAAATGGATCGCTTGCGCAAATTACCTGTGAAGTTTCAGCTGCTCATGTAGAGGGTGACCATACATTGTTTATTGGGAAAGTAAAAGAAATTAACATAGAGGATTCAGAGCCGCTTATTTATTTCAGTGGAAAGTATCGGAAATTAACAGAGGAATAATCTCTATTTTAGAAAAAGTCTTTCAACTATAATTTTACCTGAAACCTAATTCCGAAAAATGCGCCGATAAATCAGGCGCATTTTTTGTGTTTTGAGAAATAATGATGTTTACACATGGTTTCATTACTCCTTATAGTTTAATTGAAATATATGGAAGAGACTTATCTGGACAAGAACAGAATTCTTACTTTGTTTAAATCTGTCTGTAATTTTTTGATTATTCCCTATAGTTTTTCTATTAAAAATATTTTAGAATTTAAGTAGGGTCATTATATGAGTCTATCAGAAATTGCAAAGTTAGGACATGTTTTATCAGCAAAACATACTATTTACAGCGGACGTTATCGCGCATTAGCTGAAGAAAAAACTGTTACAGTTTAGTTATAAGCTTTAATGGGGGGCATCACTAATGGATATTCAAAAAGCAGCAACTGCCTTATTAGAGGCGGAAATCCACAAAAAACCGATTGAGCCTTTCACATCATCACCTGAAGTTATTTCTGTTGATGATGCCTATCAAATCCAGCTTCAGCAAATCCGTCGGAAGGTAGAAAATGGTTCGGTGATTGTTGGAAAAAAAGTTGGCCTTACAAGTAAAGCCATGCAGGATATGTTTAATGTAAATCAACCTGATTATGGCCATATTCTAAATGACATGATTTTTGACGATGGTGAGAGCATTCCGCTAGATCGATTTATTCAGCCGAAAGTCGAATTTGAAATTGCCTTTGTCTTGAAGAAAGATTTACAGGGCCCTGGAATTACTTTAAAAGATGTAATCGATGCAACAGATTATGTTGTTCCGGCACTTGAAATCATCGATAGCAGAATAAAGGACTGGCAAATCAAGTTCGAGGATACAGTAGCTGACAATGGTTCATCAGCAGGTGCGGTAATCGGTAAAAAAACGACCCCAATCAATGGTCATGACCTCGCGAGAATTGGGATGAGAGTTTATAAAAACGGTGAATTTTTTGATTCTGCAGTCGGAGCAGAGGTAATGGGACATCCCGCCCTTGCGGTTGCCTGGCTGGCCAATGCGCTCAGCAGCTATGGAATTTCTCTTCATTCAGGAGAATTCATTCTAGCTGGAGCACTTTCAAAGGCTGTTGGCCTCGAACCTGGTGACACTTTCACTGCAGAATTTGATCATCTTGGTTCAGTATCTGCAACGTTTAAATAGGAAGTGGAATGAAGACTCCTTGTATGCAGAATGTAAGGAGTCTTTATATTAACTAAATTTTGAATAATTGGAGGAGACAGGAAAATGGGAATACAGGTTGTAAGATTTGAAAAAGACAAAAAAGAACGATGGGGAGTTCTTTCAGGCGAAAATATTAGTGTATTACAAGGTACATATAACAGCTTAGCTGATTTTTTGGAAAAGGGGAAAGAGGAAGCAGTAAAAATTAAAGAACAGGTAAAGGCAGAGAGCATCTCATTAAATGAAGTAACCTTGTTGAGTCCGGTGACCAAGCCGGCGAGAATAATTTGTCAGGGTGTAAATTACGCTACACATCGTTCAGAGACAGGAATGGAAGAAGCAAGGCCGCCTTTTAATATGATTTTTAGTAAGGCCGATAGTTCTTTGTGCGGTGCATATAGTGAAATTATTCGCCCATTGAATGTAAAACTGCTGGACTATGAACTTGAACTAGGCCTGGTAATTGGAACGGATATTACGGAACAAGTGGAAGTGACAGACGAAAATCTTCATCATTATATTGCCGGTCTAGTGATTGTTAATGACGTTTCTGCACGTGATGTTCAATTGCCTCAGGGCCAATGGCTAAAAGGAAAAAGCTTTCGTACTTTTTGTCCTGTTGGCCCTTATCTTTACTTGCTTGAAAAAGATGAACTGCCACTGATTCACGACCTTCAGCTCAACCTTTGGGTAAATGATGAATTAAGGCAGTCCTGCAATTCTAGTCAACTACTATACAAACCTGCAGAAACCCTAACCGAACTCTCAGAGGTTATGGATCTATCTCCAGGGGATTTGATCGTAACCGGCACTGGCGGCGGGGTAGCACTGAATCTTTCAACAGAAGTAAATGCGCTGCTATCAAACTTGTCTGTCCCATTTCAGCAAAAGCTGGACTTGCTTGTGGAGAAGCAATTAGAGGGCGGTAAATACCTAAACGATGGGGATACCATTCGCTGCCAAATAAAAAGTACAAATGGAAAAATTGATCTTGGCGAGCAAACAAATAAAGTGGTTAAGAGCCTAAACCTTGTTCGTTCAAAATAGACCCTATTCACACTTGAATTGAATCCGTATTAGGAAAAAGGTGAGATCCTGAAGGGGAGCCTGGTTAATATTCTGGAACCAAACAATTTTAGGAAAGGAGAAACAAGATGATTGTACAACTTGATAACGTCTCGTTGAAACGGGATGGAAAGTGGATATTGCAAAATGTGAACTGGCAAATTGAAAAAGGGGACCATTGGGTATTATTTGGCTTAAATGGCTCCGGTAAAACAGCCATCTTAAATCTCCTTAATGCGTACTTTTTCCCAACTAAAGGGAAAATTAATGTACTAGGAATGGAATTCGGAAAAACCTACCTCGGTGAGAAGCTTCGAAAGCAAATTGGGTTTGTTTCGTCCTCCCTGCAAGAAAAATTCCATTCCGGAGATAATGCCTTTGAAGTGGTTCTAAGCGGAGCATTTGCTACCATTGGACTATACGAAATTCCAACAGATGAAATGAGAGAAAAGGCAGGTTCTCTAATAGAGGTGCTTGGCTGCAACGCGTATGCCAACCGAAATTATCAAGCTTTATCTCAAGGAGAAAGGCAGCGGGTTCTCATTGCCCGTGCCCTAATGGCTGATCCATCCTTGCTCATACTGGACGAGCCAACAAACGGATTAGATTTTATTGCTCGTGAGCAGCTGTTGGAAGCGATCGAAAGTATTGCGGCACAGCCAGATGCGCCAACCATTATCTACGTTACTCATCATGTGGAAGAAATCCTCCCTGTTTTCAATAAAACACTATTATTGAAAGAGGGGCAGGTTTATGCAGCGGGAAAAACACAAGAAATGATTTCCAGTGAAAATCTCACTCACTTCTTCGGGCTTCCTGTCAATGTATTATGGGACAATAACCGGCCGCTGCTTTCTAAAAATAAACAGAAAGTTTTCTTAAGCTAATCAAAAAGAGGGATCAACATTAGGAAGTGCTAATTTATATGCATGAACAAAATGTTGGAACCTGGCATACTTTGATTTAAGGAACTTAACTTTAAAGGATGGTCTATATGTCCGGTTTTCCAATTCAGGTTAAAATTGATACAGTGTCGGGTGGAGTTGTACAATTTGGCGGCGCCGTATTTGTTTCCCCAAAAAATGCCTTAAAGAGTATACATGGTTCAGGCGCTTCAAATACTGGTGTTAATATCCTAAATTTTAATGGACCTAGTACAACCAACACAGTAGATACTGATGTGATTGACCAGCCAATTGTTCATGATAACTAAGGCATTATTTTGTGTTTATCTATACTATAAAAAACCGCTTCCAAAAAAATTCGGGAGGCGGTTTTTATTTTTAATAAGGTAATTACCAGAATAAAAGCATTTTTATTTCTCTTTAATGTGGGAATAACATAATGGAAATAGTTAAAGTTAGATCTCAAGCATTGGGAGGTAAAAATATGATATGGAAGGGAAGACGGCAAAGCACGAACGTTGAAGATCGAAGAGGTATGGGTGTTGGCGGAAAAACCATGATTGGCGGCGGTATTGGCGGAGTGATTATTCTCATCCTCTTTACACTGCTAGGAGGAAACCCTGGAGAAATAATTAGTAACACATCATCAAATAATAATTCAAATTTAAATGTTTCTAACGATGAATCAGCACAAGAGAAGGAACAAGCTGGCTTTGTATCTGTTGTCCTGGCTGATACAGAGGATGTATGGTCAGAGGAATTTAAGAAGAGAGGGCTGACATACGAAAATCCTAAGCTTGTTTTGTATAGGGGCAGTGTCCAGTCGGCCTGCGGGTCGGCCAGTTCAGCAGTAGGGCCGTTTTATTGTCCTGCTGACCATAAACTTTACATTGATTTAAGTTTTTATGAAGAGTTAAAACAAAAATTCCAGGCACCAGGAGATTTTGCGATGGCGTACGTAATCGCCCATGAGGTAGGACACCACGTTCAAACCCTTCTGCATCTAGGAGATCAAGCTTCACCAGCCGAGAAACGATCGAATGAGTACTCGGTCCGGTTTGAATTGCAGGCCGATTATTTGGCGGGTGTTTGGGCTCATTATGCTGAAGGGAAAGGCTATCTTGAAAAAGGAGACCTTGAAGAGGCATTAAATGCTGCAAAGGCTGTCGGTGACGATAATATTCAGAAGAAAGCACAGGGATATGTCGTTCCTGAAAGCTTCACCCACGGAACCTCAGAGCAGAGAAAACGATGGTTTAATAAGGGCTTTGAAAATGGGAAAATTGAGGGTGGAGATACTTTTAAAGCGGCAAACCTTTAAGGTTTTAAACCGTTGGAATGAAGAAAGGATGAATCTTGAGGGCACAAGCCTTTTAGATTCATCCTTTATTATTATTGATTTGATTCAATTGGCAGCCAGGTTTGGGACCATTTTTCTATTTCTTTAATAATCGGTTGTAAAGCTTTCCCTTTTTCGGTTAAGGAATATTCAATTCGTACTGGTGTTTCGGGGAATACTTCGCGTTTAACGATATCAAGATTTTCTAAATCCTTAAGTCGCTCCGAAAGAACTCTCCCACTAATTCCCATAGAAGATTCTAACGCACAGAAGCGTTTCGGTCCTGATAAAAGCTGATAAAGGACAAGACCTGTCCACCGTTGGCTCAAAATTCCCATCGCTTTTTCGAATCGAGGACAAATGATAGACTGATTCATTGTTCATCACCCTTTATTAGTATTTTACTATTAATTGTATAATTACAATACATAACAAATTAATTTGACATAAGTAAGTTTTAAAAATATAATTACTTACATAAAGTAACTAACTAATTTCATTTTACTCTAACCAATTGGTTTTATCAATATGTCATTAACATAATGTAAAAAGGGGTTTTCAAACATGAATATGGAGTCGGATGTTTGCATTGTTGGTGCAGGTCCCGGCGGCGCCCTTTTAGGATATTTGCTTGCAAAAAAAGGTATTTCAACGATTGTTCTCGAACGTCATGAGGGAATAGACAAGGAATTCAGGGGCGAACATCTTAACCAGGACGGAGAACGAATTTTAAAAAAACATGGTCTTTATCATCAAGTCGAGCAAGCTGGACTGCTTTTAATGGACCGAATCGAATATAGCTGCAACGGAGAGGTAATCAAGACCGTCACACCAGCTGATGGAGAGAAGCATGTCGGTATCCATGTTCCACAAAAGAATTTGTTAAGTGCGTTGATTACAGCTTCTGAATCCTTTACTAATTTCAAATTGTTGATGGGGACAAAAGTAACAGAGTTAATGTTTGATAAAGCTGGCAGTGTTGCAGGTCTGAAGGCTAATAATGGTGACCAAGAAATGACCATTCGCAGTAAGGTTGTTGTGGGTGCGGATGGGCGGTTTTCGTCTATAAGAAAACTGGCAGACTTCTCATTTACAACAATGAAACACGGGTATGATCTGCTATGGGCGAAAATCCCAAGCCCTGCAGGATGGGAGCCGGTCATTAAAAATGCCCTTATCGATGGACAGCAGCTTGCATTATTTACCCAGGCAGGCGGGTATATCCAGATTGGCTGGAATATTGAAGAGAACTCGTATCCAACTTTGAAAAAACAATCTTTCACTCCCTTTATAGAGCGAGTAATGGCGGCTTTTCCAGAGTTAACGGAAACGCTGCGATTGCGAATTCAATCCTGGAACGATTTTATTTTATTAAAGGTTCAAAGCAGTCAATGTCCAACTTGGGTGAAGGACGGAGTGGTCATTATGGGGGACGCAGCCCATACGATGAGTCCAACTGGAGCCTTTGGCATTAATTGTGCCTTAATGGATGCGGATGTTTTAGCTGATATCCTAAGTGAAGCACTGGATAAACAGGATGTAAGAGCAGCTCAATTAAAACAGTTTGAACTAACTCGCCGTGATGATGTCGAACGACTACAGATGCAGCAGTTTGTGAAAGAGAGAACGTATCAAGATAATTTTGTCGTTTCGGTATTATAATCTATAAATATATGAAATCGGGGGAAATCATAATGGAACAAGTACAATTAAATTCAAATGTTTTCTCTTTATTAGAAGATAAAATAAAGATGATAAAGAAAGGCAGTGAAGCCATTTATCTGGTTGGACCAATCAAGCTGCCTGTTAATTTATATGGGAAAACAGTCGAGTTTAAATGGTATAGCTGGCTGAAGAGCGAAAATGCAACGGAAGATCTTCAGCTTGTGATTGATCAACTATCATCTGCTAATCTAGCAGATTATCAGCAATCAAGTGTGCTAGTTTACGGGGATTTTGAATATGGCGAGGATGCATTAATTAGAATGCACTCGATCTGCCATACAGGAGACATCTTTGGCAGCAAGCGCTGCGATTGTGGCTATCAGCTTAAACAATCGATGAAAATGATTACCGAACATGGAACTGGGGCTTTATTTTATTTAGCCAACCATGAAGGCAGAGGGATTGGCTTATTTAGCAAGGCAATCGCCTATTTACTCCAGGAAAATGGCTTCGATACCGTAGAGGCGAATGAGGAGCTTGGTTTTGCGGATGATTTAAGGAATTACGATGATGCCATCGAGGTCCTGAAAGCATTAAGAACAAAACCGGTAACACTCATTACCAACAATCCGAAAAAACTTAAGGCATTGAAAGCAGCGGGGCTTCCTGTTTCCGGAAGAACCCCTTTATGGGGAGATCTATCCGAGTACAATAAAAAGTACTTACAAACGAAAGTAACAAAATCAGGACATATAGGATAGGCGCATAAATTTATTCGTCATTGAAAAAAGCAAGGAGAAATTAATCCTTGCTTTTTTTCACATTATAAGAGGTAGGAAAGAATTTGAAGGATGATGAAAGTGGATGAACTATTAAGTAAATGCTGGCTAATTAAAAATGCCTTTAAAATAGATGTACAAGTAGTGGATCATCAATTACAAACGATGGTGCACATATCAGATGACAGTGAGCCCTACATATTTATTGAAAGCCGAAAGAAAATGTATGTGGATATTCAAAAAGCGGTAGAAGAGTCAAATCAATATAGTTTTTGTTTTCATACAGATTCTTTTCAGCTTTCCTATTTGGCAGTTGGCCTGCAAGAGGAAGGACAGTTTCGGGGGATATTTATAGCAGGACCTTTTTTGAATGAGCGGGTAACGGACCAATTGATCTGGAATGTCCTGAAGGAAAATCATCTTGAAAATAGTTGGTTAAAGCCAATTGAGATATTTTATAAATCATTACCTTATTTGGGACAATCCTACTTGGCAATCGGGGATTTAATCACAAATTTATTAGTTAACCCAAGGGTTGCCTCACAATTTATTACGACGAAAAAAAGCAATGAGGCATACCAGCCGGATGTACAGCCGCAGAATTATGATATGAATGGGTTTGAAGTTAAATTAAGGTATGAGGCTGAGAAGAAATTT
The DNA here is from genome assembly GCF_030403775.1 of Paenibacillus sp. BSR1-1. Taxonomy (GTDB): domain Bacteria; phylum Bacillota; class Bacilli; order Bacillales; family Cytobacillaceae; genus Neobacillus. The sequence goes on along the minus strand of NZ_JAQMWQ010000001.1, from coordinate 127,697 downwards.
TTGCATTTTATCGAATTAGGAGATAAAGAAAATGCAATGAAAGCTTTGATTGATTTTACAGGCGATTTTTCCTACAGAGTTCCGGGGAATCCTTTAAGGGCTAAAAAGAATCTTAGCTTTTCAAGCAATACGATGAATCGGTTGGCTGCTGCAAAGGGAGGGGTGGAACCTCAGTATTTACACGCTATTTCGGAAAAATTTGCCCTTAAGATTGAGGCAGCGGTTACAATGGCCGAATTAGATACGCTGAGCTTCAATATGGTAGATGAATATTGTGAGGCGGTTAAGAATTTTGCTGTTAAAGGGCACAGCAAAGTGGTAAGGAAAGCGTTAATGTATATCAATCTCAATTTTCAGGAACCCATCAATTTGCAAAGGATAGCAGAAGAAATTGGGTTTAATCGGTCCTACCTCGCGCAGAAATTTAAACAAGAAATGAATATTAGTTTGATTGATTATCTTCACCAAAAGCGAATTAATGAGGCCGTTTTTCTTATGGAACAAGGGCAGTTATCTATTACTGACATTGGCTTGCAAGTGGGATATAGCAGTTACAACTATTTTTGTAAAATATTTAAAGAGGTAAAAGGAATGACCGCTTCAGATTTTATCAAGGCGGTAAAAAAATAGAAAAATAGTTATTACCAGCAGGCGATTTTATATAAAAGTGTGCAATTTTGGGTGTGAAACCGTGTTCAAAACGCTAATATGAATCTAAGAGATGTGCATCAAGCTTAGGAGGCGTTAATTATGGAACAAAAACATAAACAGCCAAATCTAGAAGTCAGAGTCAAGAATATCATTGAAATTGACGGATTAAAATTTAAAGATTTGAATGGAAATGGGAAACTGGATCCTTATAAGGATTGGCGATTGAGTCCGAAAGAACGTGCGGAGAATCTAGTCTCATTGATGAATATCGATGAAAAGGTCGGTATGATGCTTATCAATACTCGTCAGATGGGACTTTCTCAAAAAGATAAGAGTAAGACAAGCCATGATGGCGTTTTGGATGAAGGTATTGTGGAGAAAGGTGAAAATATTTTTGCTGCTTCAAAAATATGGGGAACAACCCATACCATTGAAAACATGCATTTGCGGCACTTCATTCTACGCGATAATTGGAGCCCGGCTGAAATGGCAGAGTGGGTCAATACCATGAATGAGGTATGTGAGGGAACACGTCTTGGTATACCTTGTTTAATTGCATCGAATTCAAGAAATGAAAATACAGAATTTATCTTTGGTATGAATGATGCAGCTGGGATTTTCTCAACTTGGCCGGGAACGTTAGGCCTTGCTGCTGCAGCAAAAGGGGAGATTAAAAATGGCGGGGATGCCTCCCTTATCAGCCAATTTGCCGAAATAGCCCATGATGAGTGGGATGCGGTAGGGCTTAGAAAGGGATACATGTATATGGCTGATACCGTCACAGACCCAAGATGGCAGCGAATCTATGGTACGTTTGGTGAAGACCCGGAATTTATTTCCGATGCGATCGGCCGTCTCATTGATGGATTCCAAGGCGAGGAATTAGGAAACAATAGTATTGCGATGACAACCAAACATTTTCCTGGCGGCGGAGCAAGGGAAAATGGATTTGATCCTCATTATGAAGAAGGTAAGTGGAATCTATACCCTACGCCAGGAAGCTTAGAAAAGTATCATCTGCCTCCGTTTCAGGCTGCGGCAGACCATGGAACTTCATCGTTTATGCCATATTACTCTATTCCAAGCATCAAAAAAAGTGTAGTACAAGAATTCCAAGGTGAAGACATCCCTTTTGAAGAGGTGGGCTTTACATTTAATCATTATTTCTTAAATCATATTCTTAGAGGAAAGCTTGGGTTCAAAGGTTATATCAATAGTGACAGCGGTGTTACAAATAAAATGAGCTGGGGCGTTGAAAATTTAAGCGAAGCAGAACGTTTTGCAAAAGCGATCAATGCCGGGACAGATCTTGTTTCAGATACAAATGATGTTGAAAATCTTAAAAAAGCGATCGAAAACGGCTGGATCAGTGAAAAACGCATCGATGAAGCAAATGAACGTCTCCTTACAGAAATGTTTGCTTTAGGTCTATTCGATGATCGCACCTACGTTTCACCAGATCATGCTGCGGAAGTAGTTAGTAATTCGGCTAACTGGGATGCTGCTTATGAAGCCCATAAAAAATCAGTAACTGTTCTAAAAAACCATAATCAAACCTTGCCATTAACAGCTGAAAAGCTTGATAATAAGAAGGTTTATATCGAAGTTTTTCACAAGGAACCAGAACGGGCGGCTTCTTACACTGAGAAAGCAAGGAAAGATTGCCAAGAGCTCGGACAGTTTACTTTAACAGATAACTATGAAGAAGCCGACACAGCTATTTTGTTTTTAAGTCCAAAATCCGGTGCTTATTTCAACGCGACACCTGGACTTTTAGAACTTGAGATATGCGAGGATAAAACCTTAACTGCTTTAGACGGTTCTACGTATCAAGAAACGACTTTGACTGGAATGAATCATCTCAAGGAAGTAGCAGACAGCATCCATATCCGTGGAGGAAAAGTGATTGTAAGTGTGAATGTCATTCTGCCGTGGATCCTTGGTAATGTTGAACCTCTTGCAGATGTAATGATCGCTGGCTACGATACCTACTATAAGGCGCAGTATGAAGTTATGGCGGGCAATAGCCGTCCAGTAGGGGTATTACCGTTGACATTGCCTGCGAGTGAAGAAGTGATTGCTGTAGATGAAGATGGTAATTGTGTATCAAGAAACGATGTACCAGGTTACGACAAGGACCAATACATGCCTGAAGGACTTCAATATGCCTATAATGATACCGATGGGAATGTTTATAAACTTGGTCATGGCTTAACCTATTAAATCAGAAAAGGTGCCATGAAATATGTTCGTCTAGAAACGGCGTTAAACCTTGATTATTCAGGGTTTGACGCTTTTTTTACTTTATTAAGTGATATTTAATATTCTCAAATATCCCAGAAGCAGCTTATAAAGCCCATCACACTAAAAAATAGAGATGAGCGTCGATAAGAGCGTTTCATAAAGCCCAACACCACTAAAAAATAGTGGCGACGGTCGATAAGAGCAGCTCATAAAGCCCGACAGCACTAATAAATGGAGGCGACGGTCGATAAAAGCAGTTCATAAAGCCCGACAGCACTAAAAAATGGAGGCGATGGTCGATAAGAGCAGTTCATAAAACCCGTCAGGACTAAAAACAGGAGGCAACTGTACTTTATAATAGAGTATATTTTTCAAATGTAATCAGACAATAAAATGATGGAGACCATACTAGTTTTGAAAGGGGATTGTTATGGAAAAGAATATAAAAACACCACAGAATTTAAGCTATGAATCAGATGGAAAAATGGGTAAGGCCAACAATAATGTAAAAGCTGACGAAAATGATCAGAGAGAATTTTTTAATACTACCCAAGACAGTGAATAGTAAAGGAAAAACCTACTTACATTCGGGTAAGTAGGTTTTTCCTTTAACTGCAACTGGTCTTAAAGATTATTTTTGAAAGTAGGTAGTCAGGTGGGTACATGTGAGTTATGCGGGCGAAGTGAGGTTGAAATTACAATTCACCATCTCCTTCCTAAAGTAATGGGAGGAACCTTTGGGGACACTGCCAATCTGTGTATACCATGTCATAAACAAATACATGCACTATATACAAATGAGGAAATTGGTGCCCGTTTGTCAACCCTAAAGGAGCTTCGCGAAGATAATCAACTAAACCGCTTCATTAAATGGATTCGAAAGCAGCCGCCAACAAAGTTAATGAAAATAAAAAAATCAAATCAGCGAAAACGGTAATAAACAACGATTTAAGGTTTAAAACTTAAAAGTTAAGACTTTGTTAATATTTTTTAAATAGGGAGTTAAGTTCTGTCAGGTACAATCAATTTACGTCGACGAAGTCAATCAAAACTAGGAGATGAAAAAATGATTAATAAAGCTAAATTAATATCATCTTTACTCGGGGTGACAATAGCAATAGCAGCTATTAGTACAAGTACGCCAGTTAACGCAAATGAACAAAAGAAAGAAATAACAACTGTACAAAAGCAATCTGAACATAAACTGACTAAAGGTCAGAAAATGGCCTACATACTTAGCAGTACAGATTGGCAAGGTACAAGAGTATACGACAAAAAGGGGAATGACTTAACAAAAGAGAATGCAAACTTCATTGGTCTTGCGAAATATGACGCAAAATCAGGAAGATATGAATTTTTTGATGCTAAAACGGGTAAGAGTCGCGGCGATAAAGGAACTTTCTTTATCACCAATGATGGGAAGAAAAGAATATTAATTTCAGAATCAATGAATTACCAAGCGGTTGTCGACATGATAAAACTAAATAAAGATGTATTCACTTATAAAAGAATGGGGAAAGATGCTGATGGTAACGATGTAGAGGTATTTGTTGAACATGTTCCCTATAAAGAAAATGTACTATCTTTTAATGATCCTGACAAGCAGCTGGACACGATTACAGGAGATATCGTGAAAAACGTTGATGGAGATAAAATTTTAGGCAGCACCCTTTGGCACGGGACAAATGTTTTAGATGAAAAAGGCAATGATGTAACAATGTATAATTCAAATTTTATAAGTCTGGCAAAATTTGATGCCAAGACGAATAAATATGAGTTTTTCAATGCTGAAACAGGCGAAAGACGCGGTGATTATGGCTACTTCGATGTTGTCCACGGAAATAAAATAAGAGCCCATGTTTCAATTGGTGATAGGAAGTATGGTGCCGCTCTTGAGCTTACAGAGCTTAATCAAAATAAATTTACTTATAAAAGAACGGGGAAAGACAAAGATGGTAAGGACATTACGATATTCGTGGAACATGAACCATATCATGGTAATCTAAAACCAAAATTTGGTTTTTAAGGAACGATGGAATTTGAAACAAGGTTGTCTACGAACAGGTGACAACCTTGTTCCCTTTTCGGTAAATTAAATTAAAACTGTACCTCGGATCAGGAGGCACGCTTATGTCCATTCGGTGGCGGCTATTAATTTCACATACAACTATGCTAATCGTAACACTAGTATTATTCATTATAAGTGCTATGTTAATTCCAGTGGCGATTACAGGTGATATCCGCAGTATAAAAGATTTGTATACACGTCAATATGCACTTAAGCCCTTAACAAAACCAGAGGAAAATGTATTCCTGGATGTTAAATACTTAGCTAAAAAACAACCAAATCAATTGTTAAATGAAACCTTGCTAAATCAATATGATCAAAAGTTGGATCCAGTTGCTTCTGGATTAATTATCCGCAAAGGAGAAAAAATTGTTCATTCCTCAAAGATATTAAATTCTCTAAAGGACGTAAAAAAGCTCCCTTCATTTGAACCAGAAAATATTAAAGTAAGAGACACCATAAGTATAGATCATCAATTTTTTTTATATGTTAAATTCGATTTTTATTTTCCAGATCAGGAAAAAGGCAGTGTTGTCATCATGAGGGAAGTAAGCCCTTTTGTTGAACTGTCCAGAAGTTTATTTCCATTGATATTCGGATTATTATTTCTTTCCTTAATTCTTGTAAATGGTCTATTAAGTTATTTTGTTTCCAAGAGTATTATTAAGCCGTTATTTTCTTTGAAAAAGGCAACAGAACAAATGGGAGAAGGTAATTTAAATGTAAAGATTGATCATTCAAGGCAGGATGAAATTGGTCAGCTGAGCGATTCCTTTGACAAAATGAGGATAAAATTAAAAGAGTCCATTGACCTGCAACTTCAATATGAGGAAAGCAGAAAGGAATTAATTTCTAATATCTCTCATGATTTAAAAACCCCTATAACCGCTATTAAAGGCTATATTGAAGGTATTCAGGATGGCGTTGCCGTTTCACAGGGCAAATTGGAGAAATATCTTTCTACCATTAAACGTAAAGCTGCAGATATGGATCAATTAATTGATGATTTATTTCTTTTTTCAAAGCTTGATTTAAAAAAGCTTCCGTTTGCCTTTGTGGACATTGATATATTCCGTTTTTTAAAGAACTTTGTTGAGGAAATAAATTTTGATTTAGACGAAAAAGGTATTAAGATTACTGTAGAAAATCAGACAGAAAACGCTTCAATAGTAGTTGCTGACCGGGATCAATTAAGGAGGGTACTGACCAATATCATAGATAACTCCGTAAAGCATATGAAAAAGCCCGAAAAAATCATAAGCATTTTAATAAATGAAGAGGTAGATTTTGTTGAAATCGAAGTCCGCGATAATGGGGCCGGAATCGAGCCTAAATCACTGCCATTTATTTTTGAGCGTTTTTATCGTGTGGACGCATCAAGAAATCAATCGACTGGCGGAAGCGGACTGGGTCTTGCCATTTCTAAGCAGATTATCACGGAGCATGGCGGTGATATTTGGGTGAAAAGCCAATTAGGAGCAGGGACGAGTATCCTCTTTACATTGAAGAAGTCGAAATAGAGTGGTGAATACATTGAAAAAAATTTTAATCGTAGAAGATGATCTTGATATTGGAGAACTACAGCAAGATTACCTTGAGATTAATGGTTATGATGCTGAGTTACAAACCTCTGGCAAAGAAGGATTAAAACGTGCACTAAATAAAGATTATGACTTATTAATTATCGATGTCATGCTGCCAGAGGTAGATGGATTCGAAATTTGTAAACAAGTAAGAGCTGTAAAGAATATCCCCATCTTATTCGTCTCAGCTAAAAAGGAAGATATAGATAAAATAAGAGGTTTGGGTCTTGGAGCGGATGATTATATTATTAAGCCATTCAGTCCAGGGGAGCTTGTTGCTAGGGTGAAGGCCCATTTGGCACGCTATGAGCGTTTAATAGGGAGTACAGAAACAACAAAAAAGGAAATAATAATACGAGGGCTGGTCATTGATGAAATGGCTCGAAAGGTTTATGTGAACAATCAGAAGGTCACTTTAACGGCAAAAGAATTTGATCTATTACTTTATTTAGCACAGCATCCAAATCGTGTTTTTAGCAAAGAGGATCTTTTCGAAACCGTCTGGGGTCTTGATTCCTCTGGGGATATTACCACCATTACAGTGCACATTAGAAAAATCCGCGGCAAAATTGAAAAGGATCCCTCCAATCCTCAATATATCGAAACAGTTTGGGGCGCAGGCTATATGATATCGGTTTAAGTTAATAGAGGTAAACTAAATAATTGATAGGAGTGGGTTTCAATGAGTAATAAAAAATGGATGGAATATGCCATCAATCTGGCAAAAAATAATGCGGATAGAGGCGGTAAACCCTTTGGGGCGGTTATTGTAAAAGATGGAGTTATTATTTCAGAAGGAGTAAATGATGTCCTTGCCACACACGATCCAACAACACATGCAGAACTTCAGGCAATCAGTAGAGCTTCACGTTCTTTAGGGACAGAAGATTTATCAGAATGTGAATTGTATGCAAGCGGTGAACCGTGCCCCATGTGTTTAAGCGCTATTTATCTTGCAAATATGAATAAGATTTATTTTGCCAATCCGATGGAAGGAAATCCTCTCGCGCTGCAAGCAAAAAAAATCTATGAACAAGTTGGATTGTCAAACGAAAAAAGAATAAATAAACTAATCCAACTATCAATTGATTAATGATATGGTTTGTTACGATACGTAAATCACTTCCTTTTTGTTTCATGTTCCTTATTTTGACAGGTTGTCAAATACCCCAAATAGTTGAAAAGTCAAGTGAAGTTCCGGTAGAAAAGGCGGTTAATATGAAAGAACAATTTTTTAAGGCTGTAGAAAACGGAAAAATAGACGAGATTAATAGTTTTTTAAATAAGGGAGTAAGTATAAATAGCCAAGATAGTAGGGGAAGGACAGCGGTCATGATTGCTGCCTATGCGAATGATATAGAAACAACCAAAGTCTTAATTGATAAGGGGGCGGATGTTAATATTCAGGATCATCTGAAAAATAATCCCTTCCTTTATGCTGGTGCAGAAGGGTATATTGGGATATTAAGACTTACTATTGAGGCGGGGGCCAATCCAAAACTTTTAAACAGGTATGGTGGAACAGCCCTCATTCCAGCTTCCGAACATGGATATATTGATGTTGTAAAAGAACTGCTAGATAAAACAGAAATAGATGTTAATCATATAAACAATTTAGGCTGGACAGCATTAATGGAGGCTATTGTTCTAAATGACGGCGGAAAGAAACAGCAGGAAACCATCAAGGTGTTAATAGATCACGGTGCAGATGTTAACATACCAGATTCTGAGGGTGTAACACCTCTTCAACATGCGAGCGAAAGAAACTTCGTAGAAATTGAGAAGATTCTCCTTCAAGCAGGTGCAAAAAGGTAGAAAACTCTAATAAGCAAATTGGAGGTAAACTGGATGTTTTAAATATAAAAAATATTATGGACACAACAGAAAAACCCTTGCAGTGCAAGGGTTTTCGTAGTGGTGTTCCTAATGGAAACAAAATACTTCTGAATACAATTAAAAAATGAACTTTAGTGGCAAAATACTATTACTGTAATTAATGCTTACCTTGATAGAAGGGAATTTTCTGATAGATGCTAATGGAGTATATGATTTTGGCAGCAATGTGGCTATTCGGTTTTATTGGCTTTATACTGTTCATTCCACACAAAGATCGCCGCAAGGGGATATTAGCTGCCATAATGTTTCAAGCATTCATTTGGCTGTGTGATATGCCTTCTTTTAAATTTGGTTTGTTAAGTGCGCCCGTCAGGTTGTTCCCTAAAGCAACAGACCTCACGGTCACCATTAATTATTTTTTTTATCCTGTATTGTTTGCTATTTTTTATGTACATTGGAATGCAAAGAACAATCGATGGTTTAGACTTACATACTTTTGCATATGGATATCTGTCATCACGATATATGATAACATTCTCGAGATATATACAGATTTAATAAAATATGGATCCCTGAATTGGTTTGGGATGTGGATTTACATTGGAATTCTTTTTTACATAAGCCTAATCTGCTGTAATTGGTTCTATAAGGAAAAACCTCCAATTAAGTCATACGTTGGAGGCACTAATGAAGACTGAATGGTGGATCTTGTTATCGGTGTATACAGTAGCAACAGGTGTCCTTTTTTTCATGCCTAAAAATAGATTTCGACTTGCGGTAGTAGCATTTTTGTTCATGCAGGTTATTACTTTTCTTACAGGTCTATGTGTCGTAGAGCTGGGACTGATTGAATATCCAGTTCGGTCATTTGCATCAATTAATCGAACTAGCTTTGATTATGAGTTTTATATCTTTCCAGTTACTTGTGCAGTCTTTAATGTATGGTATCCAAATCATCGAAGACCCCTTGTTCAATTAGGTTATTATTTCGTTTTCAGTACGGTTTTGACTTTCGGTGAAGTAATTATAGAAAAATACACCCACCTCATTATTTACATACATTGGGAATGGTATATCAGTTGGATTACCATTTTTATTTCACTTTTTATAGTGCGCTTATTTTGTGTTTGGTTTTTCTTAAAACCTAGAACTTAATACTTGATAGCTTTAAAGCAGAATAGATTTTGAATGGAGGAAAATACTAATTAAAACATTAAAGGGAGATTTTTCTATGGACTCGCTAAAACCAATTAATATAAGTTCAGCAAAATCGGACCTAAGTGAAGAACTCACAGCAGCCGAAATGGGGAAACTATGGGCCACCTATATGGGAAATAGCATGTCAAAATGTATTTTAAAGTATTTTCTTCAACATGTGGAAGACTCAGACATTAAAACCCTGTTGGAAAATGCGTTAAAATTAAGTACGGAGTTCCTAAAAACAACAGAAGGGATTTTCGAGAAAGATAATTTTCCTATTCCGAAAGGTTTTTCAGAAGATGAAGACCTAAATGCTGAGGCCCCTCGTTTGTTTCAAGATGAATTCTACGTACATTACTTAAAATATGCTGCTAAGGCTGGGATGAGTATTTATAACGTAGCGGTACCACTCGTTTATAGAAAGGATGTAGAAGAGTTTTTTATTAATTGTATGGAGTCCACTATGGCTTTGATGAAACAAATCAAAGATATATTAATGGGGAAAGGGTTTATTATCAAACCACCTATTATTCCAGTCCCCGATAAAGTGGAATTTGTACATAAAGATTTTTTAAATGGTTTTTTTGGAGATGTACGACCATTACACGCATTAGAAATTACTCATCTTTACGATAATATCGAAAATAACACAACAAGCAAAGCACTCATTATGGCATTTAGCCAAGTTGTTAAATCAGAAAAGATTCGAGAATTGTTTATACAAGGGAAAAATTTTACTCATAAACACATCGAAATATACATGGGAAAACTCCATGAAAATGATTTGCCCGCACCATCTCTTCATGATCATTTGGTAACAAAATCAACATTTTCTCCATTTTCAGATAAATTAATGTTGTTTCATAAGTTGGACATGTTCGCCATGAAAATTAGGGCATTTGGAAATTCTGAGGCAGTAAGTGGGAGACATGATATGGCACTCATGTACTCAAAGTCATTATTGAACATTTCAAGATTTGTTGAAGATGCTGCAAGGCTTATGGTTGAGAACGGTTGGATGGAGCAGCCTCCCTATGCAGTTGAGAGAAATAAGTTATCAAGGTGATGTATAACCAACAGTAAAGCATGTGTAACCCAAAATTCTAAAAGAAAAAGGTTAAACAGATGTGAATCCAAAAGAAAAATTGTTATGGAGTATTGCTCTCCCTGGATTTGGTCCATTACTTAATGGAAATTACCTTAAAGGGATTATCTTAATTGCATTAGAATTTGTTATTAATGTTCAATCTCATTTTAATGATTTAATCTTACATAGTTTTAATGGTGAAATTGTGAGAGCCATTGACCATACTGAATATAAATGGCTTATGTTTTATCCTTGTGTTTACTTTTTTGCAATGTGGGACGCTTATAAAGATGCTGGTGGAGGCAAGGAACCCTATTCTTATTTGCCGTTTGTTTTTTCCGCCTATTTTGTGACTGTGGGCCTTATGTATTCTGCTAGAGTGAAGTTATTTGGAGTTTTGTTGGGAACAGTTTGGTTTCCAATGTTATGCGTGATTCCAGGAGTTTTAATGGGGATGCTCTTAAAAGGAATATTTAAGAGGGCTAAACTTAAGATTGAGCAGTTTGAGGTCCCGCAACGAAAACTTTTTAGCAGATTTATTTATCCTTATATATAGCCGCCTATAAATAATTTTAGGCGCTATTTTTTATCCAAAGATAGCTTGTGGAAGTTTACCGCAATCAAATTAGAAATGGTGTGTAGTTCGTCCGTAAATTTTTTCTGCTTTTTATCACAGAAAGAAAAACGACTCAAAAGAGCCGTCATTCAACGACCTTTTGAGTCAACCTTTATTCTTATTTGTTTCTTTGGAAAAATCAATTTTTTCATAATTAAGTAATGCATGAAGCTCTTTTATTAAAAAGAAATACATGGATTATTGTTAGTTTTAGCCCATGCAACCGTTTAGATGATCCGTGAAATTTACGGCCCATTTTTGACCGCTTTAAATGCATTGATTCGTCCAAACTTATATAAAGTGCCTTGCCCTGGGATTGGATCAGTATTCGATTCTATTATTCGCCTTACGTTTACTTTAGATTTTGGATTAATTGCCAAGATTAGACCAGCCAGTCCGCTTACAAACGAAGATGCCTGGGATGTTCCGCTAAGAGGTCCTGTATCCATTCCTCCCATAGGATTAGAATGAGTAGGAAGTGTTGACCAAATAGAAACACCAGGTGCTGCAACATCCACCCATGAGCCCCCATAGTTGGAGAAGCCTGCAAGTTGATCGTTTTCATCGGTTGCAGCGACACTAATCACTTCAGGAAAAGCCGCTGGATAGTGTTTCTGACTTGTTCCATAGTTTCCTGCAGATGAAATCAACACTACTCCTTTTTTTGTAGCATATCGCACAGCACGGTGTAACGTTTTATTTGCTTCTGGAGAGGCAAGGCTCATATTAATAACTTTTGCACCGTGATTAGCAGCAAAGATAATTCCTTTCGCAGTGCGACTGATGGTACCTTGTCCATTATCATCCAATACTTTCACGTTCATCAATTTAACCGCATTCAAGGTAGCAGCATCCACACCTATTCTATTATTTGTAATTGCATCAATAATGCCAGCGATATGAGTGCCATGTCCGTACAAGTCATCCTTTGTAGAGGAATTCGAGAAGTTTTTATTCAGCACAACTTTTTGTGACAAGTCAGGGTGATGCTTATTTATTCCTGAATCTAGAACCGCTACAACAACTGGTTTTAACTCCTGATTATGAGAAAGATTGGGATTGAGGACTTCAGAAGGAATTTTACTCCAGGATTGCGGAGCCTGAATTTTTAAATGTCCCCATTGCAGAAGAGAAGGAGAGTCGTTGTGGGAATATCCATTAGGCTTGCTGGTTGCTTTCGCGATCCAGTTGCGTTCTGCATATTCCACTTCATTACAAGCGGAATAACGACACAAACTTGCAGTCAATTGATCGGGTTTAACAGAGACAATATCGACATTCAACTCTGTAATATGGTCAATCAACGTCGCTCCAATTTCTTGATGGATTTCAAGCCGTTTCAGATTAGAAACATAAGTACGGAAGCAAATGAGGAGTTTATCTGGGGAAAATTTCATAATATGCGATTCACCTTACCTTAAGATGATTGGTTCTATAATATATTCGGGGCAGAAGATTATGGACAAGGCAAAATGGCAGTATAGGATAAAAAAAGACTAGTTGTCCGTCGGTCATGATGAAGCGGTAGTGAAAAAATAGCAAAAAAACGCTGAATTAACGTCTTATTTTAACCAAAATAAATCAATGGTTAATAGCGTTAATTCTGCGTTTTCTCGTTTTATGTTAATTGCTAAGTCAGACTATTGAATTTCTTAAGTAACATGCAAGCTGAATTTTTAAAATGTCTTCTGGGTTCGAAAAGGAAATTTGAAGCTTTTCTTCGATCCTTTTTAGCCTTTGATATAAGGTATTAACATGGATATGCAAAAGTTTAGCTGTTTGTGTAGCTTGACGGTCGTTTTCCATATAGACAAGCAGGGTTTGTTCTAAATCTAACGTACCATCTTTATCAGATTGTAGCGGATTAAAAATTTCATTAATAAAAGAGTTCAAGTCATCCATAGGTTGGTGAATAAATAGATGATTAATGCCAATATCTTGATAATTTACGATGCTTTTTAGCTGCCTGGAGATAAGAAAAGAAAGGGCTTTATCTGCTTCGGAGTAACTTTTTGCTATATTATCCATACTTGGGTAGCAAGTACCAATCCCTATTTTTAGCGATTCTTCATGAGCATTCATCCAATTAGAATGAATCAGCGCTACTTTCTTTTTTACATAATCCTGATCTGCATAGTGATTAAATTGGCATACCAACGTGACTTTATGTCCATAACCAAAAGCGATTGAAACATATATTCCTAAATGTTTTTTTATTTGGGCAATTAGTTTATGCATTTGCATATTAAGAAAGTGAAAGTCGGCATGAGGATGTATATGAATTGCGATTGCCAAATAATAGGGATGATCAACAATTCTAAGCTCCATGGCCTTCTTTCGTATCAGATTATATTCTCGGCACTGAATAAAATCATTAAATAAATCATTTGTTTTTTGATAATAAGAATCCACTAATGTTTGATTTCTGATAATCTCTAATGCAATCACGGAACTTGCCTGTTCAATAATCATTTTGTTTAAAGGAAAAAGTTCATCCTCCTCCATATCCACTGCCATTATTCCAATCGGTACATCAATCGCAATAATAGGGTGAATATATAATGACTGATTATTTAAAGACTCAGTAAAAAAAGATTGAGTTTTTAATTTTGTATTTATCTCTAGAGGAAGTTCCCATTTCCGTTGGGGTGGACTTGAGTATTGCTGATGATCTGTTAAGTCTACGATCATTAATGGATGGTTTATCATCTTTTTTATTTCATTTGCGATTTTTTGTAAACCCTTATTTTGAAGCGACAGTTTTATTAACGTATTGTGTATGGTATCTCGTTGAATTAAAAGATCATTTTGTTTTTTTAGATTTTGGTAAAGCTTCGAATTTCTTAATACAATCGAGACCTGATCAGAAAAGCTTTCTAACAGTTGTTGATCATCTTTTGTTAAAAGGGGATAAGGACCATTTTGATAGACAATCAATACACATAAAGTACTCTCCTCAACCTTTATTGGAACTGAAATAATGGATTTTAAATCGTCAAATTGGACAGAATTATACAGATAAAAAAGATTATCAGCTGAAATATTAGAGGATTCTGAGATAATATCATCTATATTTGTAAGAATAAAAGATTTATTATCTTTAAATGTTTTCCCAATAATTCCCTCCCCAATCTTCATCCTCATTTTTTTAATTTCTTCATTAGGACCGCCCGTCCAAGCTTTAGGAAATAGCACATCTAAGCTTGGTTCGTACATCCATAGAACTCCCATATCTGCTGCAGGAATAACAGATATGGCATTTTCTAATATTTTCTTTAACAAGTCATTTAAATCTTCGAGTACGGAGATATCACGGATACTCTCCATCATTTTGTTCCTAATATATTTTTCTCGATCTAGCATTATTTGCAAGTAATGTAAATCTATGATCGGTTTAAGTTCTTGCTTGCTCTCATTGTTTAGTACGGAAGATTTACTAATTCTGATGACTATGGTTGTATGATTGGAATAATGATAGTAAATATCGGTGAAATTTTCATGGGCTAGTATTTCTTCATTGAAAAATCTACCTGGTACGGGAGTTTCTTTATCAAAATGATGGGATAATGCAAGTGAAAAATCTAATCCCTTTATACTTTGCCACACCTCAAAATGTGAGAGGGAGCAGTTATCTATTAAAAATTGTTTGATTCCCATTAAGGTATCCACTATTACACTCCCCTATAGGATTTATATGTAGAACTCAACATAATTTATGTAATTATTATATAGGACTGAACATTGTTTGAATAGTCCAAATTTTTTATACTTAAATAGAATTCAACAAATTTCGCAAGGAGGAACGTTATGGTATCCAAATTATCGCAGAACTGGAAGTATGTCATTATCATCTTGCTATTTTTAGGATGGTCAATTGGAAACTTTGATCGATTTTTCATGAATTATGCGATTTTAGGTATTTCAAAGGATCTCCAATTAAGTGCCTCCCAGACAGGAATTGTTTTAAGCAGCTTTTTTGCAGGTTATGCATTAATGCAAATTCCAGGTGGGTGGCTCGCAGATCGTTTTGGTTTCAGAAAAATCATCGTCATGGCTGTTCTTGCATGGTCCGTTTTCACGATTTTGTCTGGAATGGCATGGTCATTCATGTCTTTAATCCTCATTCGATTTCTTTTTGGAATTGGGGAAGGAAGCTTTTTTCCATCTGCATCAAAAGGTATTGCGAGTTGGTTTCCGCAAAATGAACGGAGCCGGGCTATGTCCTTCATGCTTACTTCCGGTACGATAATGGGAGTAATAACACCAATCATTGGTACCCAGTCTATGCAAACGATCGGTTGGAGAATGATCTTTTATATTGCAGGTGCTATTGGTATTATATTTACCTTACTTTACGTCTTTTTCTTAAAAGAGCAGAAAGGTTCAACTGAAGGAAAGATTGAAAACCCTTCCAAAAATAAAGCGCCATTAAGAGACGTTTTAAAAACTCCGATTATATGGAATTTGTTCTTTGCCTATTTTGCGATTTATGCCGTGCAATGGGGATTAATGGCATGGATGCCAACTTATTTAGTAAAGGCACGACATCTCGACTTAACATCCGTTGGGTATATTTCAGCTATTCCAGCGGTTGCAGGAATTATCGCGATGCTTGCAAGTGGCTATATTTTAGATAAATTACCTGAAGGGAAAGATAAGGTAATTGCAGCGATATTTGCAGTATTAACGGCGGTTTTTCTTTATTTAATGGCTTTTGCGCCAAACATAGCAATGTTTGCGGTCTATCAAAGTGTTGTTACTGTATTCATGTCGTTTAATATTATTCTAATCATCTCAGCTCCATTAAAAATGTTATCAGAAGAGGTTGTAGGAACAGCAAATGGTTTTATTAATACAGGTGCACAATTCGCTGGTGTTCTTACTCCGATGTTAATAGGATTTTTAGTCGATGCATTTGACGGTTCTTATACAGTGGCTTTTATAATGCTGATTATGTTTGCGCTATTGTGTGCGGGATCTTTATTTTTGATTCGCTCTAAGAAAGAGGTTCCTTCTTTCAAAAAAAATGCAAGTTAGGAGATGGAAAAATTGACTGCTCTATCAGAAAAAATTACAAGTTTAATAGATGAAAAACGTCCAATGTTTGAAGAGCTAAGTGATCAAATATGGGAGCTTGCAGAAACTAGATTTGAAGAATATCGTTCAGCTGATTTGCTTTGTGAAGCAATGGAAGATGAAGGGTTTGCCGTAAAAAGGGGGATAGCTGGTCTTGAAACAGGCTTTATTGCCTCCTATGGATCGGGTCATCCGGTCATTGCGATTCTGGGTGAATATGATGCTTTGGCAGGGCTAAGTCAACAAGCGAGCAGCAATACGTTTGAGCCCATTATGAAAAATGGAAATGGCCATGGCTGCGGACATAATTTACTGGGAGTAGGTTCGTTAGCGGCTGCAATTGCGGTTAAAGATTATATGAAAGAAAATAAGCTTGCTGGAACCGTACAATATTTTGGCTGTCCGGCAGAAGAAAGTGGATATGGGAAAACTTTTATGGCAAGAGACGGTCTTTTTAAAGATGTGGATGCTGCCTTTTCATGGCATCCTGCCACGATGAATGCTGTCATGAACTCCACTGCCAATGCGGTCATCCATGCACACTTTAAATTTAAAGGGAGAAGTGCCCATGCCGGTGCATCACCACATTTAGGGAGAAGTGCATTAGACGCAGTCGAACTTATGAACGTCGGTGTCAATTATATGAGAGAACACATGATTGATGAAGCTAGGATTCATTATGCTGTTACCAATACAGGTGGATTGGCTCCAAACGTCGTTCAGGCAGAGGCGGAAGTGACTTATTTAATCCGTGCACCGAAACCATATCAGGTAAAAGAGCTTTATGACAGGGTAGTAGACTGTGCCCGTGGTGCAGCTCTTATGACGCAAACGAAGGTAGATTACGAAATTCAAGGCTCCTGCCATAATTTAATTCCTAACCTAACTCTTGAAAAAGTGATGCACCAATATATGCAAGAAATAGGAGCTCCCCTTGCTTCGGAGCAGAATATTAACTATGCAAAAACCATCTATGAAACTTTGACGGACGAGGAGAAGCGTGCGGCAGCTTTACAAGTGGGGAAACAGGGAGCTTCTCTATTAGCTGAACGGCCTATTGCCGACTTTATCGCCCCATTTTCTGAAAAAGAAACCTTTATGGGAGGTTCTACGGATGTTGCCGATGTTAGCTGGAATGTACCAACGGCGCAATGTGTTACTTCCACCTGGGCGTTTGGAACACCGTTTCATACTTGGCAGGCTGTCGCGCAAGGTAAAGAAAGCTACGCCCATGATGCCATGTTATTAGCAGGAAAAGCAATTGCGTGTACAGCTATTTCGGCTCTTGAAAACCCGGAATTACTTGAAAAGGCTAAGAAGGAATTGGCAGAAAGGCTTGAAGGAGAAACCTATGAGTCGCTAATCCCTAAAGAACTAACACCTCCTCAATATAAACAAAAGGTGTATCAAACAATATAAAATTCAGGAGTGGAATTGATAAATCGCAATCTATGTGAATTTTTCCTAAGCAGGCAGGAAACAGAGAGACGGTTCTTATGCTTCAGGCGTAGGGACCGTCTTCTTTAAAGGGAGTGAGCATATGTCATTCACGAGTTTAAGAGAATTAATGGAACTTGCTGAAAAAGAGAAAACAACTATCGCGGATTTAATGATAAATACAGAGGTACAACAGAAAGGTGATCTTAGAGATACGATACTTGAAAAAATGGCTGAGCAATTTGCAGTGATGGAGGAGGCTGTCCGTAAAGGGACGATGAGTCCCGTAATGTCCCGGACCGGTTTGACAGGCGGGGATGGGCACCGCCTTCACCAATATGCCGAAAATAGGAATTCCTTTGTCACCCCTACGACATTAAATGTTGCAGCGAATGCGCTCGCGGTTTCAGAGGTAAATGCGGCGATGGGGAGGATTGTGGCAACACCGACAGCAGGATCAGCAGGAATCCTGCCGGCTGTACTGGTTCATGCCCTTGATAGCGGAAATTTTACCCGTAAGCAAATTGTTCAGGCCATGTTTACTGCCTCCGCCCTTGGCTTGGTTATTGCGAATAAAGCATCAATCTCAGGGGCAGCCGGGGGGTGCCAGGCCGAAGTCGGATCTGCAACAGCAATGGCAGCCGGCACCCTTGTTGAGCTGGCCGGTGGAACACCGACGCAGGTTGGAAATGCTGTTGGAATCGCCTTGAAAAATTCACTAGGGCTGGTCTGTGACCCAGTGGCCGGGCTGGTGGAAATCCCATGCATTATTCGGAATGGTTTACATGCGATTACCGCACAAGCTGCAGCAGATATGGCGTTAGCAGGGGTAGTCAGCATTATCCCTCCGGATGAGGTAGTCCATGTGATGCATGAGGTAGGACAGCAAATGCCAGAATCGTTGAGAGAAACAGGGATAGGCGGTCTTGCCGAAACTCCAACAGGCAAGAAATTAAAAGAACAGATTTTCAACGAAAAAGCGAGTGGCTGTGGCCCGGCAAAATACCAAAGTGCCTATGAAATTATCGGCCCTGTAATGGTTGGCCCTTCAAGTTCGCATACCGCCGGGGCTGTTCGAATTGGGAACATTGCCTACCAGCTGTTGAATGAAAAACCATTATATGTGAGGTTCTCATTAATGGGCTCCTTCGCTGAAACCTACCAAGGGCACGGAACAGACTTAGCCCTGTTAGCTGGTGTTATGGGATTATCGACCCAAGATGATGGCATTCCAAATGCAAAGGCAATTGCCGAAGAACAGGGCTTACAATATGAATTTACGAAAAGGGTGCTTGGAAGTTATCACCCTAACACTGTTCTTGTAGAAATATCAGGGGCTTTACGTACTGTAAAGGTATTGGCTAGTTCTTTGGGTGGGGGCAAGGTGGAGGTTCAGGAACTGGACGATTACCCGTTAAAATTTTCCGGCGAACGGCCGACACTTGTGATCCGCCATAAAGACCGAAAAGGGGTTATTTCCGAATTATCGGCTGTTCTTTACCAAAACGGATTTAACATCGCTCGGATGGCGAATGAACGTTCAAAAATAAACGGCCCGGCAATCACAATTTGCGAAATTGATAATCATGCCGAAGAAACTCTATTAACACTTTTAACAAAGGAAATTCCAATTGTTAACGAAATTGTCTGGGTTGAAACTAAATAGTATCCAAAAGCATTTTGTTGATTTGCATATTTTTAAGAAAAAAAAAGCCTTGAAAAATCAAGGCTTTTTGACGTCCCAAAGAGGATTCGAACCTCCGACCTACAGTTTAGGAAACTTTACGTTCCGAAATCTCAGGGGTCTGTTCGATCATACCAGATACCAGGTCGCAGCCATCATTCCGACTACTCTGTCGTTATGCATTCCGGCCAGGCCTTTCTTTTGACGTTTCTAACTTGCGCATAATTTTTCGAACTCAGGTGCCTAAAAAATCTTTACATTCCCGAAAATTCTGATATTATAATGCGGAGGTGATAAGCTTGAACATTTCGGAATTACTCGGTATGCGTTACAAAAACCTAATCGAAGCCCAGGTCGATAAGAGCCCGGATGAATTAGTCGTAAGTGATGACGGCAGCAAAACGTTCTTTATTGTTTCACGGGAATTATTCGATAGTAAACTTCAGCCACTCGGATACGAAATCGTAGTAGCAGACGGAGAGTAATTTGCTCTTCGTTTTTTTTATTTCGATAGCATCACCGTACGTACATATAAAAAGTGCCCGACTCAACGCAAGCCGAACACCTCTACCATACCTACTCCGAAACTTTAACTGACTCGAAAGCATTATCGATTGCAGCTTCTTCGCTTTCTCCGCCGTCCAATTACTCCGATCCCATCCTCATAATCCGTCACTAGCGCTTCATAGTTTCCGTTATCTACCCGGATATGTAGCAATCCTTACCGTACCTATATCTCGTATTTCCTAGACTTTATATCCTTATAACACTATCTAAAACTTCACATAAGGCTCAAATAGACAAAATCACCACTCTAGGCTAAGACTATTACTTTCTAATATAAACATCTGAAATGCATGTTCATTTTAGCCAAAAATAAAGAGGTGAGTGTCAAAACGATATTCACCACTTTTACTATCAATTTATTTAGCTATATATTTTAACCGCTTACTTTAACTTTGAAAAAGGCAAGAAACCCCAGTACCATTAAAAGTTGAAGAATAATTCCAACTATACTACAAATTAAACCTGCGATTGCTAATCCTGTTCCATTTTCATTTGTTTTATTAATCTGTTTTACAGCTTTTTAATGACAATACTATTCCAATAATACCTAAGATAAAACCATATATAGGGATAAGTAATTATAAAATACCGACAATTAAAGAAATTACTGAGCGTTTGTTTGTATGAGCTAAATGGTCTACTTTTTTTATTTGTCCTCGCCAATAAATTTACGTTTCATGCGGTTTTAACTTCTCCTGTAATTCAGCCGCTAGTGTCCTACGTTCATCTATCGAGGTCCTACAGTGTCAAAAATGACGTCCTACAGACAACAAAAAAAAGCGCCATGTCACCGCATTGTCACCGTATTGATTAACGGATAACAAACCGCGATAAATCGCGCTTTTCTAATGTGACGTCCCAAAGAGTATTCGAACCTCCGACCTACAGTTTAGGAATGTGTATATTTGAACTGTATTGCAAGACGAAATACTTAGCATTATAAGGTTTTTTTTTGTTTGGTGCAAGGTAAAATTTGGTAGCTTTCTGCAGTAATATGTAATGTTTGGTGGCAGATTGGCGGCAGCATTTAATCTAATTAATTGCGATAACTAAGAAAAATATCAATTAATACAAGGAGCTTATAAATTTTTGATTCCTTTTTCTTTTGAATTGCAATATCCCAATAAGATTCAATTATATCTTTACTTATATTAGGAGACTCATAATTATAAGATTAGTTTTAAAATTACAACTTATTTGACAATTCAGAATTTAGGTCGTAAAATATTCTTAAGTTAACATATCATATGAAGAGTTAAAGGAAGGTGGCAACTCTTGGCATTAAAACGTAAATCCCTCGTCGATGATGTCGTTAATGTATTTTTAAAAGATGTGGAAAATGGAGTATACACATATGGTGATAAATTGCCTTCCCAGAAGGAATTGGCAACCCGTTATCAGGTCAGCTTAATCGTTATTAGAGAAGCTCTGACTAAATTATCTGCTGTAGGGATGATAAGTTTTCATCAAGGTAAAGGTACATATCTGAATAAATCAGAAGGAGAAACGTTTGCTTTGCCTGAATTTTCATCTTTAATTTTCCATAATATCAATAACCTTCTTGAAATAGTGGAAGCAAGACAAATAGTTGAGAGTGAAACAAGCTCATTAGCCGCTAAACGAAGAACAAATAACAATCTTTTAGAAATTGAAAAAACAATCGAGGGAATGAAGGAAAGCTTAAATGATTATGAAAATTTTGCTAAGTGGGATGTTGAATTTCACATTGCAGTAGCAAAAGCCTCAAATAATCAAGTACTGCAAAAAATTACTACGCTTCTTATTGATAGTTATCGTTCAGAGATATCCAAATTTTTTCAAGTTCCAGGGGTTATTGAAAAGATATTAATGGAGCATGAAATCATTTATTTTCAAATTTTAAATGGAAATAGTCAGAAGGCTTCTTTAATTATGCGTAACCACCTTGAATTACCTGAAAAGGTTTTTTCAGCAAAAATAGATGAATCTGGAACTAATTAGGAAAAATGTTTATTATTTATTCTTTATTGAAAGCGTTCTATTTTAGTTGGTAGTATCTTAATACACTCAACTAATTTAATGATAATAAATAAGGGGTGGAAAAAATGACTAATTATCAGATTGCTGTTATCCCTGGGGATGGAATCGGCCCGGAGGTAATGAATGAAGCAGTTAAAGTCCTTGAACTGCTCAAAAAGCTGGACCCTTCATTTCAAATCGAATTTGATACATTTGATTGGAACAGCGAGTATTATCTAAGGCATAGAAAAATGATGCCAGACGATGCCCTTGATACTTTAAAAAGATATGATGCAATTTTATTCGGGGCGATCGGTGACAAGAGAGTGCCTGATGATGTGACGGTATGGGAGCTAATCATGCCAATACGGAAAAAATTCAATCAGTACATTAATTTACGCCCGGTTAAATTATTGAAGGGTGCGCCTAGCAGATATACAGGTGAAAGTATCGATTTTGTCATTGTCAGGGAAAATGCAGAAGGTGAATACTCTAATAGCGGCGGCAGATTGTACCCAGGTATGGAACAGGAGATTGCCATACAAAATACGATTTTCACTCGGACAGGCACGAAAAAAGTTGCAAGATTTGCCTTTGAATATGCTAAAAATCATGGCAAAAGGACGGTCACTAGCGCGACAAAATCGAATGCGATTATCCATTCAATGAAACTATGGGACGAGGCTGTTAAAGAGGTTGGACAAGATTTTTCGGCTATTAATCTGCAAAGCTATTATATTGATGCCCTTGCCGCCTATTTTGTTTCCAGGCCGGAGGATTTCGAAGTAGTTGTTGCTTCCAATTTGTTTGGGGATATTTTGAGTGATTTAGGCTCTGCAGTTGTAGGAGGGCTTGGGCTTTCCCCATCTGCAAACTTAAATCCGGAAGGAGATTTCCCTTCCATGTTCGAGCCGGTCCATGGTTCTGCTCCTGATATTGCGGGCAAAGGCATCGCTAATCCCATTGCACAGATTTGGTCGGCAGCACTTATGCTAGAGCATTTGGGGAGAAAGGATTTAGCGGTTGTCATTTTAGAATCAATTGAACAGGTCCTAGTACAAAATGAAGTACAAACACCTGATTTAGGCGGCAGTTCAACGACAAGTGAAATGGGTTCAGCAATATGTGATGCTTTACAACATTTACTATTAGTTAGAGAGGGTCGATAATGATGAGGTTAGAAAATGAAGTGTTTGTTGTTACAGGTGCACAGGGCGGAATGGGGAAAGAAACGGTTAAAAGATTTTTAGAAGAAGGAGCTTTAGTTGTCGCTGTTGATCTCAATGTGGACGGAGTAGAGGAAAGCGAACATCTCCTGCCGATTGCTGCGGATTTAACTAGGGAAGAGGATGTGGCGAATGTTTTTTCATCTGCCTTTAAGAAATTTGAGCGTATCGACGGTCTTGTTAATATTGCAGGTATCGCCCAGTCAGCAACACCTATCGAAGAAGTGAGCTTGGCAGATTGGGAGAAAATTATGCGTGTAAACGCAACAGCTCCCTTTTTAACTTGCCGTGCTGCTGTACCTTATATGAAAAACAATGGTGGTGGAGTGATTGTCAATATCGCTTCTATTTCCATGGTGAGGCCAAGGCCCGGCTTAAATGCTTATATCGCTTCAAAGGGAGCGGCCGTTTCATTTTCGCAAGCCTTGGCCATCGAATTAGCCGAGTATGGGATCCGGGTAAATGTTGTGAACCCAGGTCCGGCTGATACGAAAATGCTTGGGGAATTTTCGGCTAAGGATACGGATATTGAAGAAACGAAGGAAAGTATTTTTAAGAAAAGTGTTCCATTGGGAAGGTTAATCAGACCTATTGATATTGCCAATTCTCTCGTTTATTTGTGTTCAAAGGAAGCGTCCATTGTGACAGGTTCTGTTATAAATGTAGATGGCGGCAGGGGGATTTAGCACATGAAGGCAGCAGATGTTCAAATACAAGGATGTTACATAAACGGTGAATGGATCGTCCCAAATACTGAGAGATTAATAGAGGTGAAGAATCCAGGGGACGGTTCAATTTTAGCTTTTGTTCCAAGAGGGGGCAAGGAAGAAATTGACCTTGCCATAAAAACTGCAAAAAAAGCATTTCATTCAAAAGAATGGAAGACGTTGAGTCCTTATAATCGGGGGAAGCTTCTTTATCAGGCAGCAGAAATCATTCGTGAGAATAAAGAAGAATTAGCAAAATTAGAGACGGCAGATGTCGGAAAGCCGCTTGCTCAATCCGCTGTAGATGTTGAGATTGCTGCACGTTATTTTGAATATTATGCCGGTATTGCAGATAAAATTTTGGGGGAGACCATTCCAATTGAACCAGGAATCATCGATTACACGGTTCGCGAACCGATTGGGATTGTAGGACATATTATTCCATGGAATTATCCGCTGCAAATTGCAGCAAGAAGCATTTCTATTTCGATAGCAACAGGGAACGCTGCTGTACTGAAGCCAGCAGAGGATACTCCGTTGACGACGCTTAAGCTAGTTGAATTACTGAAGCCATTAGGGCTGCCAAAAGGTATTTTGAATGTTGTAACCGGTTACGGCCATGAAGCAGGTGCAGCACTTTCAGACCACCCTGAAATAAATCATATTACGTTTACTGGTTCGGTAGAGACAGGGAAAAGAGTCATGGAGTCAGCAGCAAAAAATATTGTTCCCGTTACCCTTGAGCTCGGCGGAAAATCCCCGAATATTGTCTTTGCTGATTGTAATGAGGAAGAGGCGCTTCAGTGGGTGCTGAAGTCGATTGTGCAAAATGCAGGACAGACATGTTCTGCGGGCTCCCGTTTGGTCATTGAAAAATCAATAAAAGAAAACTTCATAAGGAAGCTTGCAGTAGCAATGGAGAAACTTTCGATCGGCCCTGGAATAAAGAATCATGATTTAGGACCAGTGCTCTCCAAAAAGCAATTCGATCGTATCCAAAGTTTTATTGATTTAGCCAAACAGGACGGAATTCGGATTGTAACAGGTGGAGAACGTAAGTTGATAGAAGGGTGCGAACTCGGCTACTATCTTCAGCCCACCATCTTGGATAATGTTCCTGAAAGTCATTATCTTGCACAGGAGGAAATCTTCGGGCCAGTATTGACAGTTACCACCTTCCAAACGGAGGAGGAAGCAATCGAAATCGCAAATGGCACACAGTATGGACTTGTTGCTGGCGTATGGACTGAAAACGGCGGGCGAGCTCACCGTGTTGCCAGCCAGCTTCAATGCGGCCAAGTATTCATTAATCACTACGGGGCCGGTGGAGGCATAGCGCAGCCATTTGGCGGATACAAAAAAAGCGGATTCGGACGTGAAAAAGGGTTGGAGGCGCTGCGAAATTATACGCAAGTGAAGAATGTGGCGTTGAAATATTAAGGGCGTTAAAAAGCATGTTTCATCGTAATAGGAGATGTGTTAACCGAAAACAAGGGGTGCTTAATATGCAAAAGTCTGAAATAGAAGTCCGTACCTTAAAAAAAGTATCTAGAAGAATTATACCGTATATTTTTATATTATATATTATTGCTTTCTTAGACAGAGTGAACATAGGATATGCTGCCCTTGATATGAATAAGGACCTTGGGTTAACTGCATCCGTTATGGGGCTTATTTCTGGGATTTTCTTCATTAGTTACTTTCTATTTGAGGTACCTAGTAATATGCTAATGCACCGGTTTGGAGCAAGAAAATGGATTGGTCGAATCATGATTTCCTGGGGTATTGTGGTTATCATAACAGCCTGGGTACAAAATGCCAATCATTTGTATATCCTGCGTTTTATCCTCGGAATTGCTGAAGCTGGATTTTTCCCGGGCGTTATTCTTTATATTACGTATTGGTTCCGCGGGAAGGAGCGGGCTCGTGCTGTAGCTCTATTCATGATGGCATTGCCAGTATCTAATATCATCGGAGCACCCGTTACAACTTGGATTATGGATAATATTACTTGGTTTGGAATGGAAGGATGGCGCTGGATATTTATTATTGAAGGAATCCCAGCCATCATTTTAGGAATCGTCACTATCTTCTATTTAACTGATCGCCCTAATCAGGCAAAGTGGCTTTCAAAAGAAGAGAAAAAGTGGCTAGTATCTGAACTTGAAAAAGATAATCAGGGTAAATCCCCGCACCATAACCATAATCAAAAGCTGAAAGAAATGTTTCGAAGCACAAGAGTTTGGCGATTATCGTTTATTTACCTTACCCTTGTAACTGGTTTGTATGGAATTGGATTCTGGATGCCTACGATTATCAAAGGTTTTTCAAATATTTTAACAAATACTCAAGTAGGTTTAATCACGATGATTCCTTATTTATTAGGCGGAATAGCAATGGTTCTTTGGGCACGTCATTCTGATCGTACAGGAGAAAGAAAAATGCACACTGCACTTCCGCCGCTTGTAGGTGCCCTTGGACTTTTGGGCTGCGTGATGACAACAAATCCAATTCTTTCTATTATGATGATCTCGATGGTCACTGTTGGGATATACAGTATATTCGGACCGTTTTGGGCCATTCCTTCATTATTCCTCACTGAATTTGAAGCAGCTGTAGGTATAGCAATTATTAGTTCGATTGGTAATTTAGGCGGATTCATCGGTCCATATGTAATTGGTTTTGTAATGGATACTACTGGAAGAGTAGAAATGGGTTTATATTTTCTTAGTCTTGTCCTATTCATCTGCTTTTTACTTGTCTTTACGATCAAGAAAGAACATGTTACATCTACTTCGATTCCGATACAAGCAGATAAACTTAGTATAAAGTAATGAAAATAGAAAAACCCTTGCAATCGCAAGGGTTTTTTGACGTCCCGAAGAGGATTCGAACCTCCGACCTACAGTTTAGGAAACTGTTGCTCTATCCTGCTGAGCTATCGGGACACTTATTATAGGAACGTTATTTATTATAAATAGTTAATTGCAAAACGTCAATAATAAATAGTTAATGTATGGGGAAATCAGAAAATCTATTTATATATATATGAAGGGATTTGTTATTTCGTTCATGTTAATTATTGATTATTGAAATTCAAAAAAGCTTGGTTCCCTGTAGGAATAGAACCTGCTATCCTACTCACTTCATCATTTGTAATGTTTTTTCGCCACTGTAAATTCATCTACTGCATCAAGATCAACTTCATAGCCAATGCCGGCAGTTTGAGGTACCTGAATGTATCCGTTTTCCGCCACAACTTCAGGCAGGATAATATCTTTTTCCCAGTAACGATTTGAGCTTGCTGTATCGCCAGGTAAAATAAAGTTGGATAAAGTGGTTAATGCAACATTATGGGCTCGTCCGATCCCAGACTCAAGCATGCCGCCGCACCATACTGGAATCCCATTTGCCTTACAGTAATCATGGATTTTTCTTGCTTCCGTCAACCCGCCGACTCGTCCGATTTTAATATTAATAATTTTTGTACTGCCCAGTTCTACCGCTTTACGTGCATCCTCAACAGAATGAATGCTTTCATCTAAACAAATTGGAGTTTTTAGCATTTTTTGCAGCTTCGCATGATCGATGATGTCATCCGATGCTAAAGGCTGTTCAATCATCGTTAAGTTAAACCCATCCAGCTTTTTTAAAAGCTCTGCATCTTCCAAACGGTATGCCGAGTTTGCATCTGCCATAATCGCAACGTCAGGGAACTTCTCGCGCAATGTTCGCATTACTTCAACATCCCAGCCCGGCTTAATTTTCACTTTAATCCGTTTGTAGCCTTCGTTTACATATTCATCGACTAACGCTACTAAGTCGTCAATTGATTTTTGAATGCCAATACTAATCCCAACTTCAATTTTTTCTTTTTTTCCACCGAGTGCAGAAGCAAGAGATTGATTGGTTTGCTGCGCATAAATATCCCAAACGGCGCCTTCAATAGTCGACTTTGCCATATTATTTTTTCGGATTGGGGCAAAAAGTTCACTCACTTCATCAGGATGGTTCATTTCCTTGTTTAATAGTAATGGAATTAAAAAATCCTCTAGCATATGCCAATTTGTTTGTAATGTCTCTTCGTTGTACCAAGGGGAGTGGAAGGCTACCGACTCGCCCCATCCAATAGTTCCATCTTCGTCTCTTGCTTCGAGTAACAGAAAATCCTTGTCTGTAAATGTTCCAAAACTAGTAGTGAAGGGTGCTTTTAATTTCATTTTTAAATGGCGAATCGTAATGTCTGTAATCTTCATTTTGTTTCTCCTCCAAGTGCTAACGTCTCTTTTTTTACAAAAATGTATCTATTGTGTGTTTCATTTGGCTGTAATTGAACAGTGGCATACCCTGCTTTGAATAAGCGTTGGAACTGTGTTCGCGTCTGTGTACGCCAGTCCATCGCTAGAGATTGGCTGGCGGCTTTTAAGGCTTGAAAATCCTTTGGTACAGCCAATGAATAGGCCGGACTGTTTAGATCCTGCTCAATGCCCGCAACGTAAACAGGCAGGCCTTCTTCATTAAATGAAATGGTGTTTATAGCTGCTGGCCGATCCATCATTGGTAAATGCTTTTCAACAACATAAGGACTGGTTAAATGCCAGTGCACTTCAAAACGGTCTGACGGCAGTCCTTGATTGAAGACGTTCTTCATCTCACCGTAACAATTTTCTATATAAGTGTCACAAATCCCATTAAGCTTGGTTAAATTTAAATATCCGTTTCGGGTTTCAAGCGGGTCATATGTCCAGTGAATCGTGTCATAGCCCTTAGTAATGGCAATTTCGCGTTGTTTAAGCTTAAGTTTTTCACCTATGCCGTGGGAACGGTAATCCTCGTCAATTCCAAGCATATGTGAGCATAAATAGCTTTGGCCATCACGGAAGCCGGCAAAGCCATAGCTAAAACCGATTAATCGGCTTCCGTCAAAGGCACCGACCATAATGCCGCCGTTTTTTACTGCTGTTAACGTTTGGTGTGAAGGAGTGGGGGGCATTTCCCATACTTTACATTCCAGTTCTTGAACTTGTTCCATTTCTTCAATTGTTTTCAGTTCTCGTATGATAATCATTGATTCTCGCTTCTTTCAACTTGATGTAATGCCAATACTAATGCTCTCGTAATAATTTGAGCCCCTTTCGGGAGCCGTTTTTGATTAAACGTCATATGTGGATGATGTAACCCGGGGGTGACACCGCAGCCAAGTCCGAGCATCGTTGTTTTTAGTTTTGGTCTTTTATAAGCGTAAAAGTGGAAGTCTTCTCCGCCCGGAGTGACAATTTCCGGTGCTAAATGTTCCTTGCCTGCTACATCGATAATCGCTTGCTGCATAATCGCTTTTGCCGTTTCATCCACTTGAGCGGCGGCAATATGGGCATCCACTTGGTAATCAATTGTAGCTCCATACATCATACTCACGGCCGTGATAACTTTTTCAAACCCGGCAGTTAATGCCTCCATCGTTTCATTATTTTGAGCCCTTGCGTCAATACCAAAGGTTGCCTTACCAGGGATGATATTTGTTGAGGTGCCGCCTGCTTGAAGCTGCGTCATTTTAATAGAAGCAGTTTCAGCCGGACTAATCCAAACACGTTTTAACCCGTCAATTAAAGCGGCTGCTGCCTCAATTGCGTTTACCCCTTTTTCAGGCCGGGATCCGTGTGCTTCCACTCCTTTTATGGTTCCGGTTAAAAGTTTTGCAGCTCCATGATAAAGTGCCGGTGCATACGTCCCGTCTTGTAGTTCAAAATGCGGTCTTACATGTGTCCCGAACAAATAGTGAAGAGAATCAACAACACCTTCCTCCACAAGTGCCTTTGCCCCTTGGGCCTTTTCCTCAGCGGGTTGAAATATAATACGCACTGCTCCTGTTAGGGTTGGGGCCAGTTCTTTTAGTAAAAGAATGGTACCAAGTGCCATTGTCATGTGCCCATCATGTCCGCATGAATGATTGGCGCGGAACTGACCGTCCACTTCCTGCCATAGAGCGTCGATATCCGTACGGAATCCAACCATGGGAGTTCCTTCGCCAATATCTACATATAGTCCAGTCATATTTTCAAATGTATTTGGTTCAAAACCTTCTTTTCGAAGAAAGTCTGCAATAAATGCGGTTGTTTCAACTTCCCCCCAACTGACCTCCGGATTCCTATGTAAATGTTCGAAAATTGAATGTAAACGTTCAGCTAATGTTTGTTCTGTTACCATTGTCAACTCCACCTCTCCGAAATAAAGCTATATTGAAAATCATCGTACTTAACCCGTTGATTGTTGTAGTAAACTGGATCAAATGTCATCATCCCTGTAACTAATATATTTAAAAAGGAAATGAGAGAAGGCATAAGATCAATGGTTGATAGCTCAGGTTGTTCTAATATAAATGTGTAGGAGCAATAATTATTTATAGGAGCAAGTTTAGAATCTGTAACAGCCAGAATCGTAATACCCCGTTCATGGAGTGCCTTGGCTATTTGTATTGGTTCTTTAAAATAACGGTGTAGTGAAATGACAATTACCACCGCTTGTTCATCGATTTCCTGGAGGGTTCGAATCAGTTCTGCTGTTTGCGTTTGGATAAGCCTGACATTTGGCCGAAGAATATTCATCGTAAAATGCAGCCACTGAGCACCAAACTCCGATGCACCGGCACCCACAATGTAAATATGTTTCGCTTCATGTAATGTATGTGTTGCTTCATTAAAGAGTTTCTTATCAATTTGTTTGGCAATTCTGATAATTTTAGAGCTATCTTTGTTCATTCCTTTTTCGACAAGGCACTGGTCATTAAAAAGCTCTTTTTTAGAGGATACGTAATTCCCCAGTGTACTTTCAGATGTATGGTTAAAAACAAATAGGGTAATTTCTTTTTGCAGCTGGGAATATCCTTCGAGCCCAATTGCATAGCAGAAGCGAATAACAGTTGTCTCGCTTATGCCAGCTTTCTCACCAACTTCGGCTGCAGAATGGACACCGATAAAGGTTGGGTTTTTCAGCACAAAGTTTGCCACTTTTTGCTGTGCCTTCGATAGTTTATTAAAATGCAGCTCAATCCTGTCCTTGATGGTTTGTTCCTTCAAGAGAAGTCTCTCCTTTAATTATGTATGAAATGAAGTATAAACTTCTTTTTAATGAATATAAAAATAGCACAAATTAAAATTAAAAACAATAAATATTCGGAAATTTTAAAAAAATAGTAGAACAGAAAGGGAAGGTTAAAGAAATATTCGCTAGACAAAAAAAGGACCGGGCAATGCCCGGTATCTCTAAATTTGGATTGTTTATGGAATGGACAAATCTCGGTCTGACTCCACCAACTTTTTGGGCGATTTCTCACGGAAAATAAGCCAGACGATGAGGCTAAGGGTGATCAATAACCCCTCCATTGAGAGGATATAGAAAGGGTATGGACCCAGAACGTCTAATAAACTGGCACCATCTGGTTTATGGCTTAAGAACATATAGTTTCCGCCTGTCAGTTTATTAATCAACATAATAATTGGCATTAAAATATTCAAGAAAACAAACAGCTTCAAAACGGACCAAATGGTCGGGCGGTATCCCTTTGCCCAAGTGAAAAACAAAGGAACCCAAATCTCCATTAAATGAGTATAAAAGAAATGAAAAAATCGGAAATGGGGGAAATCGTATGTGAGCAGTGGTGTAAACATGGCTTGTGTGGCACCTAATAATGCCGTAAATAATAAAATCTCATAGATTAATTTTTTTCGAGTCAGCAATAAAATGACCGTTAGGATCAAGCTGATGCTGCATAATTCCAACGGAAATGCATGACTTACATCCCAGCTTCCATTGACAGCCATCCAAATATGATAGGTTAATTCAATTGCAATTAAGGAAACAGCAATTCCAATTTCAATCCCGCGCCATTTCTCATCCTTCAGTTTATTTCTATAGAGAAAAATTAAAATGGCACCCAAAAATAAGATGGTCATAATAACAAAGTGACTAACTGAGAACATATCAAAATCATAATTTTTATTACTTCTGCCAAACCACTCCATAAATTCACCACCTTTATTTAAATAATATCATGGTCTGGTAAAAGATGGGGTTTGATTAATCGGAATATTTTAAAAATAATTTTTCACTCAATAATAGATTTTTAGTCATTTTAATAAATATATGCACAACAATTGTAATTTTCATAGGAAACCTTATATTCCTGAAGAATTTATCAATGGAATTTGGGTATTTTATAAAAATACCCCAAAGGAGATTTTAGTTATGATAAAAATCGTTTTATGGGCCTTCTTTTTATTACCATGGCTCTCTTTATTCTTTTTAAAAAACTCCGCAATTCGCAGGTATATGCCTGTTGCTTTGTTTGCAACGGTTATTAACACAATCTTTTACCAAATTGCTTGGACTTATGGCTGGTGGAAATACAAAGAAACTCTTTTTTCGTGGGATAAGGTAGCACAAGTACATACCGTATATGGTGTATTTTTGGTAGGGACGATCTGGATTTTTTATTTTACCTTCCGTAAATTTTGGCTTTATTTCGTTGTTAATTTGATTACAGATTGTATCTACTCTTTCGGTTTCAGAGCTTTGTGGAAGAAACTTGGAATTACTACTAGCGGGGGGAACCTGTCTCCTCTTGAAGGGATTTTGTTCATGACTTTAATCTCTATATCGCTTTACATATATCAACTATGGCAAGATGGGTTGTTTGCTGGAGAAAATACTATTAGACAAGAATAGATTCATTAAAAGGGCTAAGTTAAAATTAAGCTCTTTTTTTTGTCCTAAAGAATTGGAAGTAATCGCTGAGTGCCTCACCCTCTATTTATGGTATAATAGTTTGTCGAAGATACTCGAAAGATTAAAACAGTGGAGGTCATTATGGCTGGTTATACGCCGATGATACAGCAATACTTAACCGTTAAGGCAGATTATCAGGATGCCTTTTTATTTTTTCGCTTAGGTGATTTTTATGAAATGTTTTTTGAGGATGCGATTAAAGCATCACAAGAATTAGAGATAACATTAACAAGCCGCGAAGGTGGTTCGGAAGACAGGATCCCGATGTGCGGTGTTCCCTACCATTCAGCCCCTGGATATATTGAGCAGCTCGTTTCAAAAGGATATAAAGTAGCGATCTGCGAGCAAATGGAAGACGCCAAACTAACAAAAGGCATGGTAAAGCGTGAAGTGGTTCAATTGATCACACCAGGAACGCTCATGGAAGGCAAAGGCTTATCAGATAAAGAGAATAACTATATTGCATCGATTACAGCATTTGACGACCAAACGTACGGATTTGCCTATAACGATATTTCCACAGGTGAAAGCAGAGTAACCTTGTTATCCAATAACTTTGATGAAGTACTGAATGAAATGGCCGTATTAGGTGCAAAGGAAGTGGTCGTTGCCAGCAGTTTTGATGGCGACCTGCAAAAGAAAATGCGTGAACGAGATGTCCTTGCAATTTCGTTTGAAGATAATAGTTCAATAGATTTAAATTTTGCTCAATTGCTGGAAGGGTTAAATCAGAACAAGCTCAAACAAACAGTGGCAAGATTGTTTAACTATTTATACCGTTCGCAAAAAAGAAGCCTTGACCATCTTCAACCGGTAACTACCTATCAAATTCATCAGTTTATGAAAATAGATTATTTTTCAAAACGGAACCTGGAATTAACCGAAACGATTCGTTCAAAAGGAAAAAAAGGCTCACTGTTATGGCTGCTGGATGAAACCATGACCGCAATGGGCGGTCGGATGTTAAAGCACTGGATTGACCGTCCATTGATTGTCCAAGACGAGATTGAATACCGCCATAAATTAGTAGAAGTGCTAATGAACCATTATTTTGAGCGTCAGGAACTTCGTGAAAAATTAAAAGAAGTGTACGATTTGGAACGTTTAGCAGGCCGGGTTGCATTTGGAAATGTGAATGCTCGCGACTTAGTTCAATTAAAACGTTCCTTAATTCAGA
Organism: Paenibacillus sp. BSR1-1; assembly: GCF_030403775.1. GTDB lineage: Bacteria > Bacillota > Bacilli > Bacillales > Cytobacillaceae > Neobacillus. The sequence continues at coordinate 93,759 of NZ_JAQMWQ010000001.1, read as the reverse complement.
TACCATTTTTAAAACAAATCTTAAACAGCATGCAAAATGAAGAAGTGAATAAAATCGCAGATCTTCTAGACCCTTGTGAAGAAGTGACCGATTTATTGGAGCAGGCCATTGTGGAGAATCCGCCGCTTTCCTTAAAAGAAGGAAATATGATTCGTGACGGCTACAATGCCCAGTTAGATCAATATCGCGATGCCAGCCGGAATGGGAAAACATGGATTGCCCAGCTAGAGCGTGAGGAACGCGAGAAAACCGGGATTAAATCGTTGAAGGTAGGGTATAACCGGGTATTTGGCTATTATATTGAAGTCACCCGTGCCAATCTCCATCTTTTAACGGAAGGTCAGTATGAACGTAAACAAACGTTAACCAATGCGGAACGTTTTATTACTCCGGAGTTAAAGGAAAAAGAGGCATTAATTTTACAAGCGGAAGAAAAGTGCGGCGAGCTCGAATATGAGTTATTCACGGAAATTCGCGAAATCGTCAAAGAACAAATTCCACGCCTGCAAGCACTAGCCAAAACCGTCAGCGAGCTCGATGTGCTCCAGTGCTTTGCACAAGTGAGTGAAGAACGCCGCTATGTGAAACCGCAATTTTCAACGGAACGCCGTGTGGTAATTAAAGATGGACGTCATCCGGTTGTTGAGAAGGTGTTAAACGCCCAGGAATATGTTCCAAATGATTGCTTTATGGACAGCGACCGGGAAGTTCTGTTGATTACGGGGCCAAACATGTCCGGTAAGAGCACCTACATGCGCCAGATTGCCTTGACGGCCATTTTAGCGCAAATCGGATGTTATGTCCCGGCTGCTCAAGCAGTGCTGCCGATTTTTGACCAAGTGTTTACCCGAATAGGAGCGGCGGATGATTTGATTTCAGGCCAAAGTACCTTTATGGTCGAAATGTTAGAAGCGAAAAATGCAATTGCCAATGCGACGCAAAACAGCTTGATTTTATTTGATGAGATTGGAAGAGGCACATCAACATATGACGGGATGGCCCTTGCACAGGCCATCATTGAATACATTCATAACCGGATTGGGGCGAAAACACTGTTTTCAACCCACTATCATGAATTAACCGTATTGGAAGACGAACTATTGAAGTTAAAAAACATCCATGTCAGTGCGATTGAGCACAATGGCAAGGTTGTGTTCCTTCATAAAATAAAGGAAGGCCCTGCTGACAAGAGTTACGGTATTCACGTCGCTCAGCTGGCAGAGCTGCCTGCTGAATTAATTGAACGGGCCAATGAAATTTTGACCGCACTTGAGCAGCCTGATGTAGTTCAGCCTGTTCCGGTAAAATTGGAAACAAAAGTGGAAGAAAAGCCTGCACAGTTATCCTTTTTCGATGAACCGCAGGAACCAAAAAAGCCAGAACTATCTTCTAAGGAGAAAAAAGTTCTGGATAAAATCAAAGAACTGGATTTATTAGATGTGACACCACTTCAAGCGATTAACATGCTGTATGAGCTCCAGAAAAAGTTAAAGTAGGAGGCGAGCACGTATGGGCAAGATTATCCAGTTAGATGACGCCTTATCAAACAAAATAGCGGCAGGGGAAGTAGTCGAACGCCCTGCCTCTGTCGTGAAGGAATTAGTGGAAAACGCCATTGATGCCGGCAGCAAGGTCATCGAAATTGAGGTAGAAGAAGCAGGACTTGCGAAGATTCGCATTACCGATAATGGGAACGGTATTGAAGAGGACGACGTGCTGCTAGCGTTTCAGCGGCATGCTACTTCTAAAATCAAGAATGAAAATGATTTATTCCGAATTCGCACTCTCGGATTTCGCGGCGAAGCCCTGCCAAGTATCGCTTCCGTTTCCAGGCTTGAAATGAAGACATCTACCGGAGAGGGTGCTGGAAATCTGGTCGTCATTGAAGGCGGCAAGGTAGAAACCTTTGAAAAAGCATCCAGCAGACGCGGCACGGATATTACGATTACTGATTTATTTTTCAATACGCCTGCCCGCTTGAAATATATGAAAACCATTCACACAGAGCTTGGCAATATCACGGATGTGGTGAACCGGCTGGCGCTATCGCATCCGGAAGTAGCTTTCCGCCTGATTCATAATGAGCGGAAGCTGCTGCAGACAAATGGGAATGGCGATGTTCGTCAGGTGTTAGCGGCGATTTATGGAATGAGTATTGCCAAACAGCTCGTGCCCATTTCTGGTCAGTCGCTTGATTATAAAATTACTGGATTTGCCTCGATGCCAGAAGTGACAAGAGCATCGAGAAACTATATTTCAACCATGATCAATGGCCGGTTTATCAAAAACTATCCATTGGCAAAAGCGATACAGGAAGGGTATCATACGTTGCTTCCTATTGGCCGTTTCCCGATTGTGCTTCTGAATATCGAAATGGACCCCTTACTTGTGGATGTGAATGTTCATCCATCTAAGATGGAGGTCCGTATCAGTAAGGAAGCGGAATTGAATGAACTCGTTACTTCTATTATTAAAGAAGCTTTCAAATCGAAGGTATTGATTCCAACTGCCTATACTCCTGTGAAAAAAGAAATGCCAAAATCGGAACAAACTTCGTTGGTTTTGGATGAAGGTACTCCGCTATTGAATACAACGTTTGTGAAGAAGGAGCCTGTCATTTATAAAGCGCCTGAAGTAACAGTTGAACGACCTTTTGCTTTCGAACAAAAAGAGCCGATTTCTGAACCAAAAACTTGGGAGTCCGTTAATCCTTTTAGTGAGGTACCTGTAGAAACTAATGAGGATATGGATGATCCTAGTTCTGGTTTGGTTGAAACACGAATTGAATCTCGGGTTGAGCCACATACTGAGCCCAAACCCGAGCCTGTTGAAGACGAGAGCCGGGTCCCCCGTTTGTATCCAATCGGGCAAATGCATGGAACGTATATTTTTGCTCAGAATGAAAATGGTCTATATATCGTCGATCAGCATGCTGCTCAGGAACGACTTAAGTATGAATACTTCCGTGAAAAAGTAGGGCAGGTGCAGTCCGAGCTGCAGGAAATGCTCGTGCCATTAACGTTTGAGTATTCAACTGACGAATACCTGAAGATAAATGAATACTCGAGTGAGCTAGAAAAGGTTGGCGTTTTTCTCGAGGAGTTTGGCATGAATAGTTTCATTGTCCGCTCCCACCCGCAATGGTTTCCTAAGGGTGAGGAAAAACAAATCATTGAAGAGATGATTGAACAGTTACTTTTGATGAAAAAAGTGGATATCAAAAAGCTTCGTGAGGAAGCAGCCATTATGATGAGCTGTAAAGCCTCGATTAAAGCAAACCGCCATTTACGCAACGATGAGATCCAGGCGCTGCTGGACGATTTGCGTAAGGCATCCGATCCATTTACATGTCCGCATGGAAGACCGATTATTGTGCATTATTCGGTTTATGAAATGGAGAAGATGTTTAAGAGGGTCATGTAAATTGTGGCGGACTTGCGATACAATACAGAAAAGACACGTAGATTTGACCTACGTGCCTTTTCTGTTGATGGAAAAAACAATCGTTCATTTACCACGCAAGCTGGTTTTGGAATTGGGTAAATGAAATGCTGATTCATTTACCACGCAAGCTGGTTTTTGGGAAATTGGGTAAATGAAATGCTGATTCATTTACCGAGCAAGCTAGTTTATGAAGATATGGGGCAATGAAATGCTGATTCATTTACCGAGCAAGCTAGTTTATGAAGATATGGGGCAATGAAATGCTGATTCATTTACCGAGCAAGCTAGTTTTTGAAGATATGGGGCAATGAAATGCCGTTTCATTTACCGAGTAAACAAGTTTTTGAATAAAGCGGGCAATGAAATCCCATTTCATTTACCGGAAGAGGCTTCTTCTGAATCAAGCGGGTAATGAACTGCCAATCATAAAAAAAAACCGACCTTTTTTGCATTATAAAGGTCGGTTTTTAAGTGTGTACAATTTATTTACCTAAAGCGATTCCTTTAACAATCTGAGGCAATGCCTTATTAATTGGCGTAGCCGAACGGCCAAGAAGCTTTTCAAAATCATTGCTCTCAATTTCTAATGCTCCGTCGCGGATGCCTTTCTGGATGTCGACTAGGAATGGAATAAGGAAATCCGGTAAGCCTGCACCTTTCATAATATTGGCATAAGTAGCGTCATCCACCTGTTGAACAGGGACTTCTTTCCCTAATGCAGTGCTAAGGGCAGAAACCAGTTCTTCCTGTGACACTGGCTTGCCAGAAAGCTCATAAATGGTATTTTCGTGGCCTTCTCCAGCCAATACCACTGCTGCTGCCTCTGCGTAGTCTTGTTGAAGTGCCCAGCCGACTTTGCCAGAACCTGCGGATGTCACCCAAGGAGCTCCTGCGAGGACACCTTGTATGCTTGGAATTTCATTCTCCAAGTACCAGTTATTGCGCAAGAAGGAGTAAGGAATACCTGTTTTCAAAATTGCTTCTTCCGTCGCAACGTGTGGAGGGGCAAGGAACATCGTGGTTTCACTTGCATTCGCCAGACTAGTATAAGCAATGAATTTTACCCCTGCGCGTTCTGCCGCCGCAACCGCATCCGTGTGCTGACGAATTCTAGTTTCATTGTCCCCATCCGCTGAAATAAGTAATAAACGGTCAATACCTGCAAAAGCCGCATCCAATGTTTCTGGACGGTCAAAATCTCCTTGTCGAACTTCAACGCCCCGAGCCTGTAATCCCGCTGCTTTCTCAGGATTGCGGACACTTACCGCCAATTGACTTGCTGGAACAGTTTTTAAAAGCGTTTCTACTACCTTCGTTCCCAATTTACCTGTTGCACCTGTAATGAGCATTTTCATAATTATTCCTCCAATGGTTGTTTTTATAAATGAATTTTGCGGTTGTAATTAAAATGATTACCTGTAACTATAATAGTTACATCTAGCGTTCCTGTCAACATATAAATTTGTTTTTTATTATCAATTGATGGATAGAAATGCTCTACTTTGCCCGAAAAGCGGTCGAGGGAACGAAGTGGGTAACGTAGAATGGGTCTATGTGCCTGAAAAGGTTCTGAAGAAGCGAATTGGGTAACGTAAAGAGGTTCTACGTACCTGAACAGGATCCCAGGAAGCGAATTAGGTAATGTAGTGAGGTTCTACGTGCCCGAAAAAGGCCCGAAGAAACGAATTGGGTAACGTAAAGAAGTTTTACGTGCCGTAAAACTATTCAAGAATGGCATCTTTTTCACATAAACGAAAATCGCTGATTATGTAAAAGTTTGTTATTTTATATCAATAAATAATTGTGTAAAATTACACCAATCATTGTATAATGTTGGTAAGAGGGGGGTTGAGTCCTTGATCGCATTTAGCCTATTAAGTGCATTTTTACCCATCGTTATCATTATTTTTGTAATTGTTTATGCCGTGAAAAATAAAGAAAAGGGGGAAGAAGCAGTGATACGCCATCTTTATACGTATTTAGTCTTATTTGCTACTCTAATGATGGTCATTGGCGGTGGAATATCCATCTTTATGGCGGCAGCCGATTTAATTAGTCCGCCAAGTTATTACCAGAGTTATGAAGATTTTAAACAGATTAGGGAAGATAATAAAGTGAAAGACGAGAAGGTGTTGACGGAGAAGGAGCTTCGAGCAAGGTACGAACAAACCGTGAAAGATGAAAAAAACCGGGTTAAGGAAAGTGCAAAAAATCAAATTATTAAAAGCCTTGGATTCATCGTAATACCTTTTCCAATCTTCCTATACTTCAACCGAATGCGAAAACAACAGAATGTATAAAAAGAAACAGGCTGTCAGGCAGCCTGTTTTTAACTATTTTACTGCAGCTTGCAGCTTATTCATATATGGTATTGCTTTTCCAGTTCCGATGGCTACAGATTCAAGAGGATTCTCCGCCAATTGCACTGGAACTACAATCTCCTTGCTTAACCATTCCTCCATGCCGTTCAATAATGAACCGCCTCCTGTAAGGATAACACCACGGTCGACAATATCGCCGCTTAGTTCTGCAGGACAATCCTCAAGTGTGGCGCGGATGGCTTCTAAAATATGCAATAAAGGTTCCTTCAAAGCATTTCTAACTTCATAGGATGATAGTTTAATAGTTTTTGGCAATCCAGATACTAAATCACGTCCGCGAATCTCCATAAATTGCTCCTCGTGATCTATTAAGGCGTAACCAATTTCCATTTTGATTTTTTCGGCCGTTCTTTCCCCAATCAACACATTGTATTCTTTACGAACGTATTGAATAATATCTTCATCCAGACGGTCACCGCCTATTTTAATGGAATGACAAGATACTACGCCGCCAAAGGAAATAATCGCAACTTCTGTATTTCCGCCGCCGATATCCACTACGACATTGGCAACCGGTTCATCAATTGGCATGCCAGCGCCAATTGCGGCCGCAACTGGCTCTTCGATTAGGGTGATTTTTTTAGCGCCTGCATTTTTCACAGCATCATGAATCGCCCTTCTCTCTACACTAGTAGAACCAGAAGGGATACAGACGACAACATTTGGCTTACGTAGAGCAAAACCAAGCTTTTTAGAAGCCTTTCGCAAGATATTCTTTAACATTTCGGTAGTAATGTCGAAATCGGCAATCACACCATCTTTTAATGGACGAATGGTGACAAATTTTTCTGGCGTCTTTCCGACCATTTCATATGCTTCCGCGCCGACCGCAACAATATTTTTAGTTGTGGTATCCACCACGACTACAGATGGCTCATTAAGTGCAATCCCTTTATGCCTACTATATACCAATATATTTGCAGTTCCTAAATCAATACCAATATCAAAATTTGATAAATTTGATAGCATTTTATTCACCTAATTTCCTAATTTATAAATATTTACTCAACACCCACATGACAAATTGTGAGCTATTTTTACAAAATAGTGTACGATTAAGCCTAACATGAATTTGGGGGTGAAAAGCGGTTTGTAAAAGAACCGTTATCGTTTTGTAAATTTGGACGAAAAATTCATCAGATTGTAATCAAATTGAAAAATATATATTCATTCGACCCAAAACGCATAGAAAAGAAATTTTTTGTATATACTTATTTGATGTTCAACTGCTTTTCAAAATTGTGTTACGATGAAGGGGTGGGAGGTCACCGAATGAACTCCTTCCATTTAAAAAAGGTATAAGGCAGTGTGAAAATATTGGATTCAAAACAAAAATTATTAGTCATCATCGGACCAACCGCCGTAGGAAAGACCAAGTTGAGTATTGAAATGGCCAAGCAGTTTAATGGTGAGATTATTAGCGGTGATTCGATGCAAATCTATCGTGGCATGAATATTGGAACGGCTAAAATAACTCAAGAGGAAATGGAGGGAATACCCCACCATTTGATTGATATTAAGGAGCCTAACGAAAATTTTTCCGTTGCTGAATTCCAATCGCTTGTCAGGGCAAAGATAGAAGAGATTGCCAAAATGGGAAAACTCCCCATTATTGCCGGTGGAACTGGACTCTATATTCAATCTGTCATTTATGATTATCAGTTTTCCGATGTTTCAGGGGATGAACAATTTCGCCAGCAGTTAGAACAGCGATCAAAAGAAATTGGCAATGAGGCACTTTATAAGGAATTATGTGAAGTGGATCCAGAAAGCGCAGCTCAAATCCATCCCAATAATGTCAGAAGAGTGATACGCGCCTTGGAAATTTACCATCTTACAGGTAAGACTATGCAAGAATTTCAAAGGACTCAGGAGCCGGATTTAATGTATGATACGGCACTCGTTGGCCTGACAATGGAAAGAGACATGCTTTATGAGCGGATCAATGCCCGCGTAGATTTAATGATGGAACAAGGACTTTTTGATGAAGTAAAAAGCCTGTATCACCAAGACCTTCGGGATTGTCAATCCATTCAGGCCATTGGTTACAAAGAGATATATGATTACCTGGATGGGAAAGTTTCCCTTGATGATGCTGTTGAAACCTTAAAGCAAAATTCCAGGCGATATGCCAAAAGGCAATTAACTTGGTTTCGCAACAAAATGGATGTAAAATGGTTTGATATGACAGATGTGAACGATTTCACGAAAAAAATAACGGAAATTTCACATTATGTTGAAGGAAAGCTTCAAGTAAAATCGAATACATATTAGTAGAGATAAAAGAGGAGGATATACAAATGAAAACCACAATTAACATTCAAGATCAATTTTTAAACCAGTGCCGTAAAGATAACACACACGTTACGGTGTTCCTATTGAACGGATTCCAATTAAGAGGCCAAATTAAGGGCTTTGATAACTTTACAGTTCTTTTTGAGTCAGAGGGGAAACAGCAATTAGTATTTAAGCATGCTATTTCAACGTTTGCACCTCAGCGTAATGTACAGCTTGACCTGGATAATCAATAACTTCTTTTGTAAATTTGAGCCCATATTGGAAGGGCTCTTTTTTATTTTTCAACTTTATTTAATGAAATGCATTGGCTTTGAATACATATAAAATGAAGGATTATGTATTCCTTTTTAGTAAAAAGAAAATTTTTGGTGAAAAACTTGCTAACAAAAACCCTATCATACGTATACTGTCTGCAGAATGAGAGGTGAAAGCTTTGGACCAACGTATGCGAATGAAAAGCAACGGCCAAATAAAAGTTGTTCTCAATTCTCAAAAAAGAGAAACTGTAACGAAAGAATTACCTGACTTTCAAGTTGTTCCAAAGGTCATTCCCCCAGAGCATACGGCTTTAAAAGAAATTGAAGAAGAGCTGGCAGCTTTGGTTGGTATGGATGAAATGAAACGAATGATAAAGGAAATTTATGCCTGGATTTATGTAAACAAGAAACGCGAGGAAATGGGTTTAAAGGCAAGAAAACAAGCGCTGCACATGATGTTTAAAGGGAATCCTGGAACTGGTAAAACGACCGTTGCCAGGTTAATTGGCAAGCTGTTTCAAAAAATGAGTGTTTTATCCAAAGGGCATTTAATTGAGGCGGAACGTGCCGATCTCGTTGGTGAATATATCGGACATACCGCCCAAAAAACACGTGATTTGATCAAAAAGGCTCAAGGCGGTATTTTATTTATTGACGAGGCCTATTCGTTAGGTCGCGGCGGGGAAAAGGATTTTGGCAAAGAGGCAATTGATACACTTGTCAAGCATATGGAAGATAAACAGCATGAATTTATTCTAATTCTTGCGGGATATTCACAAGAAATGGATTATTTTCTAACGCTAAATCCTGGTCTCCATTCACGGTTTCCGTTGGTCATTGATTTTCCTGATTATAATATTGAGCAGCTGATGGAAATTGCGGGCAGGATGATTGTGGAACGAGAATACACCTTTAGTCATGAGGCTGAAAAAAAGTTAAAAGAACATTTAATCTGGGTTAAAGCCGTTTTAAGTCCGAGCAGTTTTTCAAATGGCCGCTATGTCCGCAATATTATTGAAAAATCGATTCGTGCTCAAGCGATGAGGCTTTTAATGCTAAATAGCTATGATAGGCATGATTTGATGACAATACGAAGCAATGATTTGGTGTTTGAAGAAGATTAAAAAAAATCGACGGGTCAAATTCCGTCGATTTTTTTAATGCGCTCCCAGCCTCCGTATCGGCAGTTTCCAATCAAAGGTATAAGAAAGAACTCGTAATACGGTGATCAGGATAAATAGTGTATATAATTCCCATGAGCTTGAAGCAATTTTAAGTCCAATGATCACCCCAGCTAAAATCGCCCAAACGGCATAAATCTCCGATCTTAGGACAATCGGCTTTCGCCCGGCTAATAAGTCACGGATAATACCACCGCCGATTCCTGTTAGCACTGCAGCGACAATTACAGCACTAAGTGGATGATTCATCTTTGCCGCGTATATTGCACCTTGAATGGCAAAGGCGGACAATCCGATAGCATCGAAGAAATTGCCCCATTTTTGCCAGTGCTTAAGAAGATTTGATGGAAATAAGAACACCGCTGTAATCGATAATAGAGCAATTTGAAAAAATAATCCCTGCTCCCATAAAGCCGAAACGGGCACACCAATCAAAAGGTTTCGAATGGCGCCGCCGCCAAAAGCGGTTACAATTCCTAGTATATAAACTCCTAAAATATCATATTCCTCTTCCATGGCCACAATCGCACCGCTGACCGCAAAAGCAATTGTGCCAATCATACTTAAAACTTCCCATGTCATAATAATCATTTTCCCCTTGTTGTCTTTCATCAAATACTAAAATTTTACCACGGATCAATAAAAATACAACAATTATTTTTAATAAGGTTGTTATAGGGAAAAATAGAGATTAAAAAGCTTTTTTGTTATGATTAGAGGTAGAGCATTTTTGTGAAGGGAATGATGTTTATTGGAACAAAAAGATACGAAAGAAAAAGCCATTCTGGTCGGCTGTCAAACGATAGCTGATGATGATTTGCGCTTTCAATATTCGATGGAGGAGTTAGCCTCATTAACAGAAACCGCGCAGGGTGAAGTATTAGTGTCTGTAGTGCAAAAAAGAGATCGTCTTCACTCGGCAACCTATATCGGCAAGGGAAAGGTGGAAGAGATTGTCGCTTTAGTGGAAGAGCTTGAAGCTGATATCGTTATTTTCAATGATGAGCTATCTCCGAGTCAAAAGCGGAATCTTGCCTCTGAAATCGATGCCAGAATTATCGACCGGACACAGCTTATTTTAGATATTTTTGCCCAAAGAGCACGATCCAAAGAAGGAAAACTACAGGTCGAGCTTGCGCAGCTTCAATACATACTTCCCCGTTTAGCAGGACAAGGTATCGCACTTTCAAGACTGGGGGCAGGTATCGGAACCAGAGGCCCAGGGGAAACCAAATTAGAATCAGACCGCCGGCACATACGCCGCCGAATCGATGATATTAAAACCCAGCTCGCGGTCATCGTTCAGCACCGGGAACGGTATCGGGAACGAAGAAAGAAAAATAAAGCTTTTCAAGTAGCGATTGTCGGCTACACCAATGCTGGTAAATCAACATTGTTTAACCGTCTGTCTGAAGCAGAGTCGTATGAGGAAAATCAATTGTTTGCCACACTTGACCCGATGACCCGAAAATTAATTTTACCAAGCGGTTTTTTAGCCTTAATTACCGATACAGTTGGGTTTATTCAGGATTTGCCTACAGCTCTAATCGCAGCATTTCGCTCCACCCTGGAAGAAGTAAGAGAAGCGGATTTGCTTCTCCATGTTGTGGATATGTCGAATGCGGATTATTTTCAACACGAAAAAACGGTTAATAAACTGCTCGAGGATCTGGATGTAAAAGATATCCCGCAATTAACGGTTTATAATAAGAAAGATATCCAGCATCCTGATTTTGTTCCGACTGCCGACACACCGACGGCGTTTATTAGTGCTTTTAATGAAGAAGACCGCCATGCCCTTAAGGTAAAAATGGAAAAGACCATCATCGAAATGATGAATGCTTATGAGGTGAAAGTACCTTCAACAGAAGGAAAGCTTCTTTCACAGCTAAAAAATGAAACAATTTTAAAAGAGTTGTCCTTTGAGGAAGAAGACCAGTTGTATCGTTGCAAGGGCTACACCTTAAAAGACCATCAAATAACAGGACAGTTACAGAAATATAAAATATAGATAGGAGTTACACCATGTTTCAACAGTTAATGAATGGGGAGAAGCTTCAGCCGCTTGTCCAAAAAGTGGAACAGCAAATTGCTGGGGTACACAAAGAAATCGACGAAAGAGCGGAAACCAATCAATTTCGCGTTTTAAAAAGCTATCAAAAACACAGGGTAAGTGACTCGCATTTTATCCCGTCAACCGGATATGGATACGATGATATTGGCAGAGATACGTTGGAATCCATTTACGCGGATGTGTTTGGCGGTGAAGCGGGTCTTGTCCGTCCGCAAATCATTTCCGGAACCCATGCGATATCGATTGCGTTATTTGGCGTCCTTCGCCCAGGTGATGAACTTCTCTATATCACGGGTAAGCCCTATGATACGCTTGAAGAAATCGTAGGGATTCGCGGAAATGGTGTCGGTTCCTTAAAGGAATTTGGCATTTCCTATGATAGTGTTTCCTTGACCAATGAGGGCGGGATTGATTGGGATGAAGTGGCGAAAAAAGTCAAACCGAATACAAAAATGATTGGAATTCAGCGCTCGAAGGGGTATGCTACCCGTCCATCGTTCACGGTTTCTGAGATTGGGGAAATGATTTCGTTTGTAAAGGAAATCAAACAGGACGTCGTCGTATTTGTAGATAACTGTTACGGCGAATTTGTTGAAGAGTTGGAACCTTGTCATGTTGGAGCAGATTTGATGGCAGGTTCTCTTATTAAAAATCCGGGCGGCGGCATCGTGAAAACGGGGGGATACCTTGTTGGCAAGAAGAAGTGGGTCGAGGCCTGCTCTTACCGAATGACTTCCCCTGGGATTGGAGCCGAAGCAGGTGCATCTCTATATAGCCTGCTGGAAATGTATCAGGGGTTCTTTCTAGCTCCGCACGTTGTTGCTCAAGCACTAAAAGGAGCTGTATTTACTGCTGCCACCCTTGAAAAATTGGGAATGAATTCATCGCCGAAATGGGATGTGAAGCGGACAGACTTAATTCAATCGGTCCAATTTGATGATCGCGATAAAATGGTCGCTTTTTGCCAGGCTATCCAATTTGCCTCACCGATTAATTCCTATGTTACCGCGCATCCAAGCTACATGCCTGGGTATGAGGACGACGTCATTATGGCGGCGGGAACCTTCATCCAGGGGGCAAGCATTGAACTAACAGCAGACGGTCCGATCAGACCGCCGTATGTAGCCTATGTTCAGGGCGGTTTAACCTATGCCCATGTAAAAATGGCTGTCTGTCTGGCTATTGATCAATTGATTGAAAAAGGATTAATCGAAGTGAAGTAGGAAAATATAAACGGAGGACAGACTTTTACATGCTCTGTCCTTTTTGTATAAAAATCATGTTAGATTTCCTTACATAAGATTGACATATTATCTAACGTCAAATATAATGACAATATGATAGATAGTAAGGGAGGAGAAATTTGGTGAGTGGAAAGGAAATTCGCCGTTCCATGCCGTTGTTCCCCATCGGAACTGTCATGCAGCTAACTGAGCTGACAGCTAGGCAAATCCGTTATTATGAAGAACACCAATTGATTTCTCCAGCAAGAACTGAGGGGAATAGACGGCTATTTAGCTTGAATGATATTGATAGGCTTTTAGAAGTGAAAGATTTAATTGACCAAGGAGTCAATATGGCAGGAATCAAACAGCTTTTCTTGGTCAAACAGGAACAAGCAAATGTTCTTGAGCAGCATGCCGAAAAGGCGAAACGCGAGTTAACAGATGATCAGTTAAGAAAATTGCTGCGAAACGAATTGATTCATTCTAATAGATTAAATCGTTCCTCACTTCGTCAAGGTGATATGTCACGCTTTTTCCATTAAAATTTTTTTATGAAAAAATTAGGGGGATTGAAAATGCCAAAGTATTCAAGAGAAGATATTCAACGTCTTGCAAAAGAAGAAAATGTTAAATTTATTCGTCTGCAATTCACTGACATTCTAGGAACAATTAAGAACGTAGAGATTCCTATTAGTCAATTAGAAAAAGCACTTGATAACAAAATGATGTTCGACGGATCTTCAATCGAAGGATTTGTCCGTATTGAAGAGTCTGATATGTATCTATATCCAGATTTAAGCACATGGGTAGTATTCCCTTGGACAGCTGAAAAAGGAAAGGTTGCCCGTTTAATCTGTGATATCTACACTCCAGAAGGAAAACCTTTTGAAGGGGACCCGCGCAATAACTTAAGAAGAGTGTTAAAGGAAATGGAAGACCTTGGTTTCACTAACTTTAACCTTGGACCTGAGCCAGAATTCTTCTTATTCAAATTAGACCAAAAAGGGGAGCCAACACTAGAATTGAACGACCAAGGCGGTTACTTTGACCTTGCTCCAACAGATTTAGGGGAAAACTGCCGTCGCGATATCGTTCTTGAACTAGAAGAAATGGGCTTCGAAATTGAAGCTTCCCACCACGAAGTGGCACCTGGTCAGCACGAAATCGATTTCAAATATGCAGATGCCTTAACAGCATGTGACCAAATCCAAACGTTCAAGCTTGTTGTTAAAACAATCGCTCGTAAGCATGGCTTACACGCAACATTCATGCCAAAGCCATTATTCGGTGTTAACGGATCTGGTATGCACTGCAACCTTTCTTTATTCAAAGATGGCAAAAACGCATTCTATGAGCCAACTGGCGATCTTGAAATGAGCGACACTGCACGTCAATTCATCGCAGGTATCCTAAAGCACGCTCCTAACTTTACAGCGGTTACTAACCCAACTGTAAACTCTTATAAGCGTCTAGTTCCTGGCTATGAAGCACCTTGTTATGTAGCATGGTCTGCTAGAAACCGTTCACCACTAATCCGTATCCCGGCTTCCCGCGGACTAAGCACTCGTGTTGAAGTACGTAGCGTAGACCCAGCTGCTAACCCATACCTTGCTATGGCTGTTCTATTAAAAGCAGGTCTTGACGGAATTAAGAACAACTTAACTCCTCCAGCACCAGTAGACCGCAACATTTATGTAATGAGCAGAGAAGAAAGATTAGAGGAAGGCATTATCGATCTGCCTGCAACTCTAGCTCAAGCTTTAGACCAATTAAAATCAGACGAAGTTATCGTAGCTGGTCTTGGCGAGCACATCTTAGAACACTTTGTAGAAGCAAAAGAGATCGAATGGGATATGTTCCGCACCGTCGTTCACCAATGGGAACGCGATCAGTATATGTCAATGTATTAAGATTGGAAAGTCTTGTCGCTTTTATAGCGTCAAGACTTTTTTATTTCTTAAAAAAGAAGTCTTCGTTCGGAACCGGAGTTTCATTTCCCGAAGAGTCACATTTTCATGCAAGTCGGTCAATGAACCGTCAAAACTGAAAATAAACAAGACCTTCTCTAAACAAAAAACCAGCATCTTATAATTAAGATGCTGGTTTATACCAAATTTTATTTCTCTTCACTTTTCTGTTTAATCAATTTAAAACCCGAAAGTGCAGCATCACCTGCAATCCCGGCAACAAGGGAAAAAATAATATTCTCAACATAGGAATTTGGAGCTGTATACAAAACGAGAAGAAGGGCTGCAACTGCACCTAGAAGCATTTCTTCTAGAAAACCGAGATAAAGGAACTTTTTTGTTTTCCGAGGCATAATAATTTTACCATGCTTACGAACATGTCCAATAATCCCAACCGTCCCACCAATCACTAAAGAGAAAATAATGTCAATGAACACTTCTTTCTCACTCTCCTTAAGCCTGGATTTTTTTGACCTAAGGTAAATCTTGGTGTATTACCATTATACTAAACTTAGAAACTCTTGAGCATGGGAAAAAATACTGAATTTTCCAAATTCATACATCATTTAAATTATTTATCAAAAATTTTCCCAACAATTATTTCAAGGAAAAAAAGGGCCGGCAAGTGAAATGCCGACTCATTTTTAATGAATATGTCTATATACTCCGATAACTTTTCCAAGAATAGATACATTTCGTAAAATGATAGGATCCATGGTTGAATTTTCCGGCTGCAAACGGATGAAATCTTTTTCTTTAAAAAATCTCTTACACGTAGCTTCATCATCTTCTGTCATTGCTACAACTATATCTCCATTATTCGCTGTTTGCTGCTGCTTAACAATGACATAGTCCCCATCAAGAATTCCAGCCTCTATCATACTTTCACCCATGATTTCTAGCATAAATACGTGTTCATCAGCAGGTGCAAGTCTTTCTGGAAGTGGAAAATATTCTTCCACGTTTTCAATGGCAGTAATAGGTAATCCCGCTGTTACCTTACCGACCACTGGAACATTGACAACATTATTTCTTGGGATATGAGCAAGCTCATCTACTTCCAAAATTTCGATTGCTCTAGGTTTTGTTGGATCTCGTCTAATAAGACCTTTGCTTTCTAATCTAGCTAAATGGCCATGTACAGTGGAACTGGATGCAAGTCCAACCGCTTCGCCAATTTCACGTACGGATGGAGGATAGCCCTTGCTCTTAACCTCACCTTTTATGAAATCCAGGATATCCTGCTGCCGCTTTGATATTTTTACCATGATAAAATGCACCTCGCCTGGTTAATGTTGTCTTAATTATATCATGTTCGCTCCTTTTATACAAACATAAGTTCGAATTTATGGTTGACAACAAACAAACGTTCGAATTATAATGAAACTATCAAAAGCGAACGTATATTCTATTAAGGGGAGTTAATCATGAAAAAGATTTGGAACCAATACTCATTTGCTATTATTCTAATGTTTATAAGCTGTTCATTTGCCTTAATTTTATCTATTCAGTCAAATTCCAATGAAAAGGATAACTTTATAAAAGTAACTGTCTCTGAAGGAGATTCACTTTGGGAGCTATCCGACCAATATGCCGGCCAGCACTCACTATCCAATAAAGAGTTTGTCAGCTGGGTGAAAAAGCACAATAAAAATGTGGGCGATCAAATTTTCCCCGGAGATAAAATTCTGATCCCAGTCAACAACGAAGCGCCAGATACAACACAATTTGCAAGTGCCATTGAGGAATAAATGGTATGAATGCCATCATCTACTGCCGGGTCAGCACAAATAAAGAAACGCAGGAAACCTCGTTACAGCGTCAGGAAGAAGAACTAATCCAACTTGCAAAACAGCATCATTTTGAAATTGATTCAATAATTAAAGAACAGGCAAGCGGCTATGACTTTGAAAGAGATGGTATCCTTCATGTTTTAGAACGGATAAAGGATAAAAAAGTACAAGCCCTGCTAATCCAAGATGAAACACGTCTTGGAAGGGGAAACGCCAAAATTGCACTCTTGCACTGCATCTTAAAAGAGGGAATTAAACTTTATAGTATTTCCCACAATGGCGAATTACAACTTTCAGAGTCGGATTCCATGGTATTGAAAATTGTTAGTATGGTGGAAGAGTACCAGCGAAAGCTCCATAATGTAAAAATTAAGCGTGGGATGAGAAGGGCTGTTGAACAGGGCTATAATCCCCAAAAAAATTTAAAAAACCTCGGAGAAGCCTCAGGCCGAGAAAAAATAGAAGTTCCTGTTGAGGAAATTGTAAGATTAAGAAAGAACAATTTAACTTTCCATGAAATAGCCGCTGTTTTAAGAGGATTTGGTTATAATATTTCCAAAGCGACCGTTCATCGAAGATACCAGGAATATATGGAATCACAAGATGAGTAGACCTTTTGCCTTGTCAGAAGGTCTTTTTTTTAGTAAAATCAGTTGCTATGTACACAGTTTTTTATGAAAGTTGGTGTTTAAATGCTGTCCAAAGAGAAAATGGCAAGAATTAATGAGCTTGCGAGGAAAGCGAAAGCAACCGGATTAACGGAATTAGAAGCAAAAGAGCAATCCAAACTAAGAAGTGAGTATCTAGCAACTTTTCGTTCCAATATGCTTGATACGTTAACCAATACAAAGTTCGTTGACCCATTAGGAAACGATGTTACACCAGAAAAACTAAAAACAAGAAAGAAAAATAATCTTCATTAATTCAAGGAATACTATTTTTGTATTCCTTTTTTATTTGAATCAAAATAAGAAACAAAACGAAAATTAATTTCATTTATTAAGTTTATTGGTTGAATTAATTTCGGTAGCAATATAATATTAAGAATGTATTCAAGTGATGCAGAAAGGATGTAATTCATGTTTAATACTATTGATGATTTATCCGTTACTTCCATTCGTACTCTTTCCATAGATGCGATTGAGAAAGCAAATTCAGGTCATCCGGGAATGCCGATGGGTGCTGCGCCTATGACCTATACATTGTGGACTCGCTTCATGAACCATAATCCGAAGAATCCACATTGGTTTAACCGCGATCGTTTTGTATTGTCTGCAGGCCACGGTTCTGCGTTGTTATACAGCATGCTTCATTTATCCGGTTACAACTTATCTATGGATGATTTAAAGCAATTCCGTCAATGGGGAAGTAAAACTCCTGGACACCCAGAATATGGCCACACTGAAGGTGTAGAGGCAACGACTGGTCCGCTTGGTCAAGGTATCGCAATGGCAGTCGGCATGGCAATGGCAGAACGTCACGTAGCAAGTGTTTATAATAAAGACAATTTTGAACTTGTGAATCATTATACATACAGCATCTGTGGTGACGGAGATTTAATGGAAGGTGTTTCTGCCGAGGCTGCTTCTCTTGCGGGTCACTTGAAATTAGGACGTTTAGTTGTACTTTATGATTCAAATGATATTTCACTTGATGGTGACTTAGATAAATCATTCTCTGAAAGTGTAAAAGACCGCTTCTTATCTTACGGCTGGCAATATGTACGTGTAGAAGATGGCAACAATTTAGAAGAAATCGCAAAGGCGCTAGAAGAAGCAAGAAGCGACCTTGACCGCCCTACTATGATTGAAGTTCGAACTGTAATCGGTTATGGTTCACCAAACCGTGCCGGTACTTCTGGCGTTCATGGATCACCACTAGGTGCTGATGAGTTAAAATTGACTAAGGAAGCATACAAGTGGACATTTGAAGAAGATTTCCATGTGCCACAGGAAGTATATGATAACTTCCAAAAGCTAATTGTGGAAACAGGTGAGAAAAAGGAAAAAGAATGGAATGACCTTTTCGCGCAATATAAGAATGAATTTCCAGAATTGGCTAATCAACTTGAGCAGGCTTTAAATAATGAACTTCCAGCAGGCTGGGATAAGGATATTCCAGTTTACAGTGAAGGCAAAGCCCTTGCAAGCCGAGCTTCCTCTGGTGAAGTTTTAAATGCAATTGCCAAAAACCTGCCTACTTTTATTGGTGGATCTGCTGACCTTGCCGGTTCCAATAAAACGATGATCAAGGGAACAAAAGATTATATGCCAGGTTCTTACGATGGCCGTAATTTCTGGTTTGGCGTTCGTGAATTCGCAATGGGTGCTGCTCTGAATGGTATCGCTCTTCATGGCGGTGTACAAGTATTTGGAGGTACTTTCTTCGTATTCTCTGATTACCTTCGTCCAGCGATTCGTCTTGCTTCATTAATGGGCTTACCGGTAACATATGTGTTTACTCATGACAGTATCGCGGTTGGGGAAGATGGTCCAACACACGAGCCAATCGAACAGCTTGCTGCACTACGTGCAATGCCAGGCTTGTCAATCATTCGTCCTGCAGATGGAAATGAAACTGCTGCAGCATGGAAGCTAGCTGTTGAATCTAAAAACACTCCAACAGCACTTGTTTTAACACGTCAAGATCTACCAACATTAAAGGGTACTGACACTAACGCATACGAGGGTGTTTCAAAAGGTGCTTATGTAGTTTCTCCATCTGAAAGAGAAACTCCAGATGCATTATTACTTGCAACTGGTTCTGAAGTAAGCCTTGCAGTTGAAGCCCAAAAAGCTCTAGCAGGTGAAGGTGTTCACGTTTCTGTTGTAAGCATGCCATCATGGGATCGTTTTGAAAAACAATCCCAAGAATATAAGGACTCCGTACTTCCTAAGAATGTGAAAAAACGTCTTGGTATCGAAGTAGGTGCATCCTTCGGCTGGCACAAATACACTGGTGATGAAGGCGATGTATTAGCGATTGACAAATTCGGAGCATCCGCACCAGGTGAAAAGATTATGGAAGAATACGGCTTCACAGTAAGCAACGTAGTTGCCCGCGTAAAAGCACTTTTGCATAAGTAAAATAGTTTTTTAAGAGGAGAACGGTTAACCCGTTCTCTTTTTTTGTTTCAGAATTCACAATATAATTTTTTACGAAAATTTGAACTTTTTAAAATAAAAAAGGAAGTTCAAAAATAATGCCGAATTCATAAATTTGGTAAGGAAACTCTTAATCGACAAAAATAGTGAAAGTTTTTGCCGCCGTAAGACAAATGTTTCGTTTCTGATTTTTTATAATAGATAAAAGGGTTGACAGCGAAGGAGAGGTTTGTGTGAGAAAATATCAACTATATTTAATAGAAGATGAATTTGCCGCCCATTACTTCGGAAGAGAGCGACTGTTTTTTCAGCTTTTTCAGGAACATCAACATGCTAACGGTGAGTTTCAATTTATTACAAAAAAACAAATTGACTATATAACCAAAAAAGTGGAGGTATTGAAAATCCACAATTTGATTCAAAAGCAGCTAGGGAGAATTAAAGGATTTAAAGCCGATCATGGTGCATACTATATTGAATTAAGTGGAAAACTAAGTACGGCAAAATTAGAAGTTTTTCAAGATTTAATAACAGTCGAGGCGCAAGGAAGCTATGAGGCAGAGACAGCTTATTTTGAAGTGCTTCGAAAATGTGAATCTTCCTTTTTGGCGATTGATCTTGAACATCAGCGCTTCGGATGGCTAAAGCCGATAAAGGAAAGAAAATTAATCTAATTGCAAGAGGATATTGTTTTATGCCGGTTTATTTAGTACACTGTAGTATGGTAGACAACATGAAGGAGGAAGTTTTATGATGTACGTTCTAGTTGGTATACTAGCATTAGTTGCTGGTGTAGCACTAGGATTTTTCATTGCTCGCCGTTATATGATGAGCTATTTAAAGAAAAATCCGCCAATCAATGAGCAAATGCTTAAAATGATGATGATGCAAATGGGTATGAAGCCTTCACAGAAGAAGATCAACCAAATGATGGCTGCTATGAACAAGCAGCAATCTAAATAAAACCCAGTCGTATCAACGGTTTGAATATAATTTATAAGCAAATATAGGACAAGTTTTCATACAACATTTTGTTGTTGAGTGAATCTTTCATCATAAATTTGTATTATTTTTGCTTAATCTTTCATCAAACTAATCCGAAACCATTTTTCTATTGGAAACTTAACCAATGGGGAGATGGTTTTTTATTTGTCATTACAAGACGGAAAGCACACACATAATATACTAGTCTTATAAATTAAACCGATATACCTTTTTCTGCTAATGTGTTATTAGAAGTCGTGAACCTTCATAAAATTTATTGGAGGTGCTGGAAGTGAAAAAGAATGTTAGTGAATTTGAATGTCTTGTCTGTAAAGGAACACATTTTCGAAAAGGTTATTTTGTTGCCAATTACGAAAAATTTGATGAGAAAATTAAGTGGAATGTTAAGACTGAAGGAGGGGTGCAGTTTTATTTGGAATCTGAAGAGGACAATCCATTAAACAGAATTCCCGAGAGAGTAAACTTATTTTCTTATATTTGTGAAGAATGTGGTTATATCATGAACTTTACCAAAGAAAAACAAGTGGAAAGCAAGAAACTTGAAAGAATTAGAAAACAAAAGCAAACCATGTATGATTGGACTAAATTTAAATAATGAATCAAGAACACTTAGCACTCAACTATTAAGTGTTTTTTTAATTGGAAATATGACATATGAGAGAGGGATTCCTCTCTTTTTTTATGAAAAAATAAGAATCTTTATTATTTTACAAATATTTGATAAAATATAACTTCAGCATGTCGGATGGTCATTTTTTACAACATCCTTTGGGGGCGTTTGAATGAAAGTATTTTTAGAATTAGGGTGGTTTTTTAAGCAGGAGAAAAAGGCATACATATCCGGGATCTTTCTTTTAATGTTGGTAGCGCTTTTAACATTGGTCCCGCCAAAAGTAATCGGAATTATTGCAGACCATATTCACGATGGAACGATGACAAAGGGGATCCTGTTTCAGTGGATGCTGGTCCTTGTTGGCACTGGTCTATCGATGTATGTATTAAGGTATTTTTGGAGAATTATGATTTTTGGTTCATCTGTCAAACTAAGCAAGATCCTCCGGGATCGCTTGTTTCAGCATTTTACAAAAATGTCGCCGGCCTTCTATCAAAAAAGCCGAATCGGTGATTTAATGGCCCATGCGACAAACGATCTCCAAGCGATTCAACAAACAGCCGGTGCCGGTGTTTTAACGCTGGTTGACTCGCTTTCAACCGGTGGATTTGTCATCATCGCGATGGCATTTACGATCAGCTGGAAATTAACGTTGATTTGCTTGATTCCCATGCCGATTATGGCGATCTTGACCAATTGGTTCGGGACCATGTTACATAAAAGCTTCCATAAAGCTCAGGAAGCCTTCTCATCACTAAACGATAAAACACAGGAGAGTATTACAGGAATCAAAGTCATCAAAACCTTCGGGCAGGAACAAGAGGATATAGAAGATTTCCGCAAACAATCGGAAGATGTTGTACAAAAAAACATTGTAGTGGGAAAAATAGATTCCCTTTATGACCCTACCATTTCAATTATAGTTGGTATTTCCTTCTTCCTATCCATTGTGTTTGGCGCAAAATATGTTCTCAACAACGAGTTAACGATTGGCGAATTAATTTCGTTTACGACCTATTTAGGTTTATTAATCTGGCCGATGCTGGCGTTTGGCTGGTTATTTAACATCGTGGAACGCGGACGTGCTTCCTATGACAGGGTGGCGGCACTCCTTCGAGAAAAAGTAGAAATCAGCGATAAAGATAATGCTCTGGACATGGTTCCGTGCGGTGATATTCAATACAGACTTGCAGAATTTACTTACCCTGGGGAATCACGCCCCATCCTAAAAGATATCTCTTTTTCATTAAATAAAGGTGAAACTCTAGGAATTGTCGGCAAAACAGGTGCAGGAAAGACAACTTTGTTAAAGCTGCTTATTCGCGAGTTTGAAGGATATCATGGAGAAATTCTTTTTGGGGAAAAAGCACTGCAAGACTATAAATTAGTAAAATTACGTGAAGCGATTGGCTATGTTCCACAGGATCATTTCTTATTTTCAGCGACTGTGGCAGAAAATATTGCCTTTACCAATCCTTCAGCAGAAAAAGAGGAAATTGAAAAGGCCGCAGCCTTAGCCAATATCCATAAAGATATCCTTCAATTTACAGATGGTTATCAAACGATCGTCGGAGAACGGGGAGTGTCGTTATCTGGCGGGCAAAAGCAACGTATTTCGATTGCCAGAGCACTCTTGATGAATCCGGAAGTATTGGTTCTTGATGATTCCTTATCAGCGGTAGATGCCAAAACAGAGGAAGCGATCCTTTCGTCATTAAAGCAAAATAGAGAAGGAAAAACAACCATTATCACTTCACACCGTTTGAGCGCCATCCAACACGCCAATCTGATTCTAGTTCTGGAGGATGGCCGAATTATCGAGAGAGGTACCCATGAAGAACTCATGGAATTTGACGGATGGTACAAAGAAATGTATTTACACCAGCAGCTAGAAGAGTTGGTTGAGCATGGGGGGCATTAATATGGAAGAGAAAGTACAGCTTTCCGAACGGGAGCAACGAAAAGTCTTATACCGCCTTCTTTCCTATACAAAACCGCATAAAAAAATCATCGGGATTGCCTTTTTCTTACTGCTGTTAACAACGATAGGAGATATCGTTCTCCCAATCTTGGTTAAAATCTTTATCGATGATTATTTGACGCCGGGGAAGCTGGCGTTTCGGCCATTACTTATTCTGGGGTCCATCTACATGGGAATCCAGATCGTAAAAGCGATCCTGTTCTTTTTTCAATTAGTGAAGTTTCAGGAAATTGCCCTTTATATTATTCAGCAGCTGCGAATTGATGTTTTTTCCAAGGTGCAGGCACTTGGTTTAAAGTATTTCGATAAGACCCCTGCCGGAAGCATTGTCTCACGGGTAACGAATGACACAGAAGCCATTAAAGAGATGTTTGTAACGGTACTATCCACGTTTATTCAAAGCGGATTCCTGCTGTCAGGTATATTCATTGCGATGTTCATTTTGAATGTAAAGCTAGCTTTATTTTGCGTCATCATCATTCCCATCCTTATATACGTAATGGCCTTGTACCGAAAATTAAGTTCACGCTATTACCTTGCCATGCGGGAGAGGCTGAGCCAATTAAACGCCAAGCTGGCAGAGTCTCTTCAGGGTATGTCGATCATTCAAGTGTTTCGCCAGGAAAAACGCCTGAGTAATGAGTTCGGTGAGATTAACAATCAGCACTACACTGCCGGAATGAAAAATATAAAAATTGACGGTTTGCTGTTAAGGCCGGCCATTGACCTTATCTATACGTTTGCCCTTATCATTGTGCTGAGTTACTTTGGCATCACTTCCTTCCAACACAGCATTGAAATTGGTGTCATCTATGCCTTTATCAATTATTTGGACCGTTTTTTTGAACCGGTTAATCAAATGATGATGAGACTCTCTTTGTACCAGCAAGCGATTGTGGCTGGTTCACGAGTCTTTAAATTACTGGATGAACAGGAGCTGGCACCCGCTCAGAACGAAGATAAAGAAAGGACAATCGAAAAGGGAAAAATAGAATTTAAAGATTTGAGTTTTTCCTATGACGGTAAGCGGAATGTGTTAAAAAATATTTCCTTTACCGCCAATCCGGGCGAAACGGTTGCCCTCGTTGGCCATACCGGAAGTGGGAAAAGTTCGATTATTAATTTAATGATGCGCTTCTATGAATATGAACAGGGTGAGATCTTGATTGATGGGGAATCGATTCGTCAATATACAAAACCGGAGCTGCGTGAAAAAATGGGACTTGTCCTCCAGGATCCGTTTTTGTTTTATGGAACGGTTAAGGATAATATCCGCCTTCATAATCAAGACATGACCGATGAACAGGTAAAGGAGGCGGCAAAGTTTGTCCAGGCCCATACCTTCATTGAAAAACTAGATGATGGATTGGACCATAAAGTAGTAGAGAGGGGTGCAACCTTCTCAAGCGGTCAACGACAGCTCATTGCCTTTGCGAGAACGATTGCCGCAAATCCGAAAATATTGGTTCTCGATGAAGCGACGGCCAATATAGATACAGAAACCGAAGAAGCGATTCAAACGGCGCTGTCCAAAATGCGAAAGGGCAGAACCACCATTGCAATTGCCCACCGCCTATCTACCATCCAGGATGCGGATCTCATTCTTGTGCTGCATCAGGGAGAAATCGTAGAGCGCGGCACGCATCAAGAGCTGCTGGCACTAGGCGGTTTGTATCACAAAATGTTCCTTTTGCAAAATGGAGCAGTGGAAAGATATGAGGATGTCATGAATATATAGAAAAAAAGCCTGGCGTGCTGCCAGGCTTTTTGCATGATTTAATAAGTAGAGTGTGATACTTTCTTTATATACATACGATTATATTCATTTAATAGATTGTCTAGCTCCTGGCTGTAGCGAATGGCAACGGAGGAGGTCAAGCCGTTGGTGATCGCGACTTGAATTAATTCAGCTCGCTTTTTTTCAATTAAGGCTACTAAATCTTGTTTGATCACGGGCGAGTTCCTTTCCGGATAATCTCCAAATTTTTTGGTAGAAAAATACTACTAAACTACCAAAAGGCATTGTTTTACTAGTATAACCTATGATGTAAATAATTTCAAAGGAAATTGTAAGAAATTATCCAATCACGACGGACATAAATTTTGAAAATAGGGAGTATGTTGAAAGAAAATAGAATGAGCAGAGTCACAAAATATTCATGATAATCATTATCTTTTAGGTCAAAGTTTTGTTAGAATGAAAGGGTATCGACTATAGTGGGAGTGTTAATATGTCAGATGTAAATATATTTTTAGCTTTAGGAGCGGGATTTTTGAGCTTTATTTCACCATGCTGTCTGCCGCTTTATCCCGCCTTTTTATCGTACATCACTGGAATGTCGGTAGGGGAATTACAAAGTGAAAATGCTTTACTGCAAAAGCGAAGTCTGCTTCACACCTTGTTTTTCCTATTAGGATTTTCGATTATTTTTATTGCCATCGGCTTTGGGACATCCTTCCTTGGCAGCTTTTTCTTATCGTATAAAGATCTCATTCGTCAGCTTGGCGGTATTTTTATTGTATTCTTTGGACTTGTTATCGTTGGAGTATTTAAACCGGATTTTCTGATGAAGGACCGCCGTTTCGAGTTTAAAAATCGTCCTGCGGGTTACTTTGGTTCCACTTTAATCGGGATGGCCTTTGCAGCGGGCTGGACACCTTGTACGGGTCCAATTCTTTCAATCGTTATTTCCCTTGCGGCAACCAACCCTAGTTCAGGAGTTTTATATATGCTGGCCTATTCACTTGGCTTCGCAATTCCGTTTCTCATCCTATCATTCTTTGTTGGACGAATGAAATGGATTAAAAAGAACAGCGGCAAGATTATGAAGGTTGGCGGCTATATCATGATTGTCATGGGGATCGTCCTATTCTTTGACTGGATGACCAAAATCATTACACTTTTCTCCGGGTTGTTCGGAGGCTTTACTGGATTCTAAAATTTACATTAAATTTTGTTCAATTTTTATATTCTGTTGTATAATATGTAAGTAAATTCTTAGATAAGGAAGAGAATCCAATGAACTACGTTGTTGTTTCTTCAATCGGAGCAGTTTTTATGGGCTTTTTTGTCTTATTCATACGCATGAAGGCAGCTAACAAACCCACAAATCTTAGAAAGATAATTCTACCGCCTTTTTTCATGTCCAGCGGTGCACTTATGTACTTTTCTCCGCAATTTCGGTTAACTCCGATGGAAATTTTGGAAGCGGTCATCGTCGGAATGCTTTTTTCGATCTTGTTGATTAAAACATCACAATTTGAAATTCGTGACAATGACATTTATTTAAAGAGATCAAAGGCGTTTATATTTATTTTAGTCGGATTATTAGTGGTCCGCGTTGTTTTAAAAACGATTTTAAGCAGTACAATCGATATTGGCCAGCTTAGCGGCATGTTCTTCTTGCTTGCATTCAGCATGATCGTGCCATGGCGTGTGGCTATGTATCGGGATTTTAAAAAACTCCATAAGCAATTACATGGATAAACACGGACTCCTCCTGGGTCTGTGTTTTTTTAATGCTCTGCTAATGAATATAAAGTGAAATCGCTTAATAAAAATTATTAAGCTTATAATTTTGTATACCGCTTTTGCTATTGTCTCGTGTTGGTTTAACATAATCCTCCGATATCTCATGTGTTTTACGGATGACAACGTGATTGGGGAGATACCAATGAGAAAAGTATCGGTTATTTTTGTTCTGTTACTAGGCCTTTTGTTACCCGCAATCCAAATAGAAGCAGCCGGCAATTCCCAGTTTATTATCATTAATAAAAGGACGAATACACTTGCCTTCTATGATGGCGGTCATTTGGTTAGGACCTTTAAAGTGGCAACGGGGAAAACAAGAGATTTGACACCGGAAGGGAAATTTAGGATTGTCAACAAGATCGTAAATCGGCCCTACTATAAAGAACATATTGCCGGTGGGGATCCCAGAAATCCTTTAGGAAACCGTTGGATGGGGCTTGAAGCAAGAGGTACATACGGCACAACCTACGGGATTCATGGCAATAATAATGAAAATTCCATTGGTAAATATGTCAGTCACGGCTGTGTCCGGATGCATAATGAGGAAGTTCGCTGGCTGTTTGACCAGGTCCAAATGTTTACAACCGTGGTCATCACCTATTCGAACAGCAGCTTTGACGAGATTGCTCAAGCGAATGGTTATGGTGTGAGCATTCCTGCTACTGGTGGAATAGACAATGAGAATCCGGCACCGCTTAATGGCTGGGTCGTGACGAACGGTAAAACCTATTTTTATACTAATGGGACGGCAAAAACCGGCTGGCTGGCCGTTAACGGTAAATCGTATTATTTTGATAATAATGGTGTCATGAAGACAGGTTGGCTGTCTCTAGGCGGCAAGACTTATTATCTGGATGGAAAAGGGGTCAGGCAAACTGGTTGGGTAGGGGATAGCGGCAAATGGTATTTCTTTGATAACAATGGTGTGATGAAAACAGGGCTGCTGACAGATGGCGGAAAGACCTACTATCTGGATGAAAAAGGGGTCAAGCAAAATGGCTGGGTAGAGAAAAGCGGTAAAAGATATTACTTTGATCAAACAGGGGTGATGAAAACAGGGTGGTTTGTTGAGAATGGCAAGTGGTATTATCTTGATCCCCAAACGGGAGAGATGAAAATCGGCTGGCAGTCGTTAGGTGAAAAAAGCTATTATTTAGATCATGACGGTGTTTTGAAAACTGGCTGGGTGGAAGTCGAAGGCAAGTGGTATTATCTCAATCAGAGTGGAGCAATGGATACGGGCTGGTTTAATTTTAATGGTAAATGGTATTATCAAGATACCAATGGTGGTGTAATGAACACGGCAGCAACAACCGTCATGAGCCAGTTTAAATTCTATGAAAATACCGAATCCATGCGGAACGGATGGGTAACATTTACAGGAAATAGATATTATCTAGGCAATAATGATGGATTGGTATCC
Source organism: Paenibacillus sp. BSR1-1 (assembly GCF_030403775.1). Lineage (GTDB taxonomy): Bacteria > Bacillota > Bacilli > Bacillales > Cytobacillaceae > Neobacillus. The sequence goes on along the minus strand of NZ_JAQMWQ010000001.1, from coordinate 65,480 downwards.
AGTTGGCTGAGCTTTGAAGGTTCAAGATATTATCTCCATATTAGTCCGGATATGGCTGGAATTCGATGAAAAAGTGTGCCTTGGCAGCTATGCTGTCAGGGCAATTTTTGTGGTCAAAATAAAAACCGTTCTCGAATGGAACGGCTTAAAATAAGTGGTCATATGGAGCAACATCGATTCTATTTTCGAACAGTTTTTTACGCAAAAATTTATGATCTCGTTTGGGTGTTGCTAATATATAGCCTCTGATGACCAGTTCTTCTGTAATTTTAGCAGCATTTTCTTTTAAAGCCAATTCGCCAATTTTACCGGCAATTTTATGACGCGCCACATCACGGAAAAGCTCGGGCACCGGACTAACTAAATCTTCTAGAAGGGATTTCTCTTCGCCGCTCCACAAATGACGTGTTTCATTTACATAATGTTCTTCCCAATCCATTACGGATTTGCCATCTTCCTTCGGCATCTTTTTCAAAAACTTTCGAAACATAAAATATCCCCCGATGGCAAACGAACCAACCAGGAAAACGACCCAGAAAAGAATAAACCATAAAAACCAACCATGAAGCATCTTATTCACCTACAAAAAACTATTTTTCAACTTATTATAGTATGTTTTTGATAATAATGACAAGTTAACTCCTTTTAAGTTATTTTCTACTTAAACTTGATCTGCAACATGTGAAGGACTAAATGGTTGACGAAAAAGTGACAAATAAGGCAATTCTATTGTAAAATACAGTATACCAATGTAATATAATTACGAATAATCGATTAAGACATGGGGCTGAATGGGGTACTGGTGTCCTCCACAGTCTTCAAAACTGCTTGAGACCTGCGTGCCAGGTCTGGTGGGTTCGATTCCCACGCAGTCCCGCCAACCTTGAGATTCTTGTCAAACGAACAATTTCAAACACACACAGTCTTTGGTCATTTTAAACGAAACTGTGTGAAACCGAGAATACGAAACTGTGTGAGTTCAGAACCTTCAAATTACCATATTTGGAGGTTTTTTATTTTGCGAAAAGGTGTTAGGAAGCTTAATCGAGTTACAGCAACTAAGAAAGTTACAGAGTCATTTACGCTGGTTGAAATGTTTGAGCGGTTCCTATGGTTTAAAAACTCTGAAGGTCTTGCTCCGAGAACCATTGAAGAATACGAGATTCACTTCAAGTGGCTATGTGATTATTTAGGTCAAGACTTACCGAAAGAAGAAATCACACTGGTAGTCTTTTTAGGTTGGATTGACTTTATGCGAAATGAAAAAGTCTGAAGCCAATGACAATTAACATTAGGGTTAGAACAATGCGAGCTTTTCTTGCTGGTGCTACATGGAGAATTTAATTGAGGAACCAATTCATGAACGGTTTAAACCAATCAAGGTTGCAGATGAACAGATAGAACCTTTATCGGTTGCGGAGATTAAGTCGCTTTTGAACGGTTTTGACGAGTCTACTTTCGTTGGTTTCAGAGATAAAGTCATGGTCTTGGTCTTGCTTGATACAATGGTTAGAATAAGCGAATTACTAGCAATGAAGCAGTCAAATGTAGACTTTAAAGCTGGTACTATCAAACTTGAAGCAATGAACACTAAGACCAGAAAAGCTCGTGAAGTACCGCTATCCACCAAGACAATGAAACTCTTAAAGGAGTACATGAATGAGTCTGAAGACTTTGGAGAAGATTTGTTATTTCTTACGTATGACAGACGAGAAATGTTGAGTAATACATGGAGAACTCGACTTCATGAAGTTGCTGATTTGTCTGGTGTAAAGAAAGTTGTAAGACCTCACATTTTAAGACACACAGGAGATTTACTTTACATTACAAATGGTGGAGACTCCTTTTCACTTCAAAAGATACTTGGTCACACAGACATGTCTATGACTCGGAAGTATGTGAACATGACCAGCATGGACGTTAAAAGACAACATAATTCGTCAATACGTTCACTTCTAAACAGAACTATGGTCTGTTCTCGATTTATAAGACCAAGTTTGACGACAAAGAATCTCATACAGCTATTGGAGCATCAATAATTTTTACTGGATTAATTCACCAAAAGAGTAACTGTAGACCTTCAATAATGGAGGTCTTTTCTTTTGTATTGAAACAAGTCCTCCTCTGCATATATTGATTACGAAAAGAAGTAATTCAAAATGAGAGGAGATTACCAATGGAACTTTACTTCAAATTCAAGTTGAAGGAAGTGTTAGAACGTAAAGGTCTTCAACAGAAGGAACTTGCTCAAATGACTGGACTAAGAGAAGCAACAATTTCCGAACTTGTTAATGACACCAGAGGAGCATATAACAAGAATCATTTATTGACTATCATGGAAGCTCTCAACCTAACTGAATTGAGTGACTTACTAGAAGTTAGGAAGTACAATGAAAGCAGAAAATGGACAGGAGAATTTTATGAGGACAGTAGTTATTGAAATTTATTATAAGTCTCTTGAGTTTGAACAGAAAGTTCTGTAAGCTGGAGAGTTTCCACTGAAGGGGAGAACCAGAGAGGACGTTGCTCTTGAGTTCTGGAAGCAAATAAGAAAGAGTCGCAACAGACTTTGGAATTGAGAAAGGTCATTTGCAACGGTGAGGATGTAACGGAATTGGTGAAAAATCAAATATAAAAAAGGAGTTTCCAGTGTGGAAGCTCCTTTGTTTCTTAGAAATGTATTTTATCAATCATGAACATTAAACCGTTGGTTATTAGGTTTACTCCAGCTCCTTCAATCATTGTTCTTATTGATTGTAAGGATTGTTGAATTACAGTAGGTTATGGTTGTGCTGATACTAATTCAGCTGATATTGTTTCAACCTCGGACTCAACTACTGCTTGCTGTTCTTTTGGAAGTCCAACTTGGTGAAGGTTTTCTTTTAGCTGTTTTATAAAGTCCGATATTTGACCAACGTCCACTTATCAAATTATTGAGATGAAATTGACCCTAGTTGGGTAAGAGCAAGAATAAAGCAATACGGAATAAAAGGAAATATAACAAATGTTCAAGTTTCTCCCCATACATTTCGCCATACTTTTGCAAAATTATTATTTTAAATGGAGGGGATGCATTTACGTTGCAACGTATTCTAGATCATTCGACAATGAATATGGTACGAAAATACGTTCAAATGAATGGTGAAGATATTAAATCTCAACATCATCAGTTTAGTCCGGTAAATCATCTCCTATAAATTAAAGATGCCCGCGTGATGATTAATCATCACGCGGGCATTTTCATTTAAGAGTTTTTCCCCTACATCTTTCACTTAGGGATGGTATTTGAAGTTGTACATTAAAAAATCATAATTACTTGTTACTAATTTTCTTATTAAAGTTCTAGTTCAAATTAGTCAACTCGTACTAGTTTGCAAAATAAATAGAAGGAGAATATTGTTGGTGGTGTCTTTTCAACTCATCAGGTCTAAGCTTTCGGTAGTGTTTTAGAGACTCGTGTGAGGACCAATGAAGAACAGGTGTTTAAAGAATTTTTCGATTTGGAGGAACAAATAAAATGATAAGGATGTGCTCATTCTGTAAGGTAAACTCTACTAAATCTATTTATTTCTGCATCACCACATAGGTCATTGTAAAGCAGTTGCGGAGATAGTTTTAAAAGAAGAAGCACAAGCCTGAAAAGTTTTCTGTTTTTAATGTTTTTGTTTTTTTGAGTCAGGTCAGATTGTGAATAAATAAGTTTCGACTTTAGAATAACTAATATTTCGCTCAGTATAAGTGAACTGTTTGAGACTGATTCATAAGACTATTAGGTCGTTCTAGAATCCGATTAACCTCGAAAACCATGTCAGAAAATCTAACGTGATTGTAGATAGAAAGAGAAATTGTGTCTATATTTAAAACTGTTCTAGAATTTTCTGACAATAATACTGTGCGGTGAAACTTTCTAGAAATATTTGTAATATTAGGAAATGGAGGGGTAGCATGTTAACACCAAGTGCAGGGTATCTTATTTTAATTATTTTTGGAGTTTTGTTTACGGGAGTAACGGCTGTTATTCACCGCATGGATTCCAAACGTAAAGGAAAAGAAATGACGGCGGAACAATTTAACACTGCCGGAAGAAGTGTAGGGGTTGGTTTGGCCAGCGCCTCAATCGTAGCGGCATGGACATGGGCTGCCACGATCATGATGTCATCCTCGACTGGTTATCAATATGGAATCAGCGGGCCATTTTGGTATGCGGCTGGTGCTACGATCCAAATCTTATTATTTGCGATCCTTGCTGTTCATTTAAAAAGAAAAGCACCAAACGCTCATACGTTTTTAGAGTTTATTTCACAGCGCTTTGATAAAAAAAATCACCGCTTAATGCTCGTATTTGCGCTGATGACGAATATTATCGTGACCTCGATGATCATTCTCGGCGGCGCGATCACGTTAAATCAGTTAACAGGAATGAATTTATATGTAGCAGCCTTTTTAATCCCTGTTACATTCACGATTTATACAATGATTGGCGGACTAAAAGCTTCATTTATTGCGGACTATTTGCACACGGTGATCTTATTTGTTGTTCTATTGATCTTTGGGGTTGCGGTCTATTATAAATTTGGCATCTCTAATATCTATGAGGGGCTGCGTGCCTTACCGGAATCCAAGCAAATGCTGACGATGGCATCTATTCCAGGGCTGTTGTTTGGGATTATTAATATTGTTGGGAATTTCGGAACCGTTTTTGTCGATCAAGCCTATTGGCAGCGGGCGATTGCTAGTACTGATAAAGCCGCTTCGAAAGCGTACATATACGGAGGGATCTCCTGGTTTTCGATTCCCTTTGCGGTAGCTACGATTTTGGGTGTTAGTGCGGCCGGTCTTGGAATTTCAGTTTCTTCTCCTGATTCTGTTGCACCGATTATGGCCTCACACATCCTTGGGTCGGTTGGATCTGTTCTGTTTTTGACCATGTTGTTTATGGCAGTTACGTCTGCGGGGTCTGCAGAATTGACAGCTGTTACGAATATTATCGTTACGGATATTTATCGTCATTCGATCAACCCACATGCCGGCAGTAAGAAACTATTGCGTGTTTCCCGTTTGGTTACATTAGGGTTTGGATTATCGATGGGAATCTTTTCAATCCTACTATTCTATTTAGGTATCAGTCTTGGCTTTGTTTATATGGCAATGGGGATTTTTGTTAGTGCAGCCGTTATACCGGTCACACTTGGGCTCGTTTGGAAACGGGCCACAAATGCAGGAGCCTTTTACGGTGCATTGTTGGGGATGATTGGCGGCGTAACAGTTTGGCTTATTTCTGCTTATGTAACAGCTGGGCATGTGAACGTTGAATCGCTGGGCGGGCTCTACCCGATGCTGTTTGGTAATCTGGCGGTATTTGTCATTAGTGGAGTGATTTCGATTGGGCATGCACTCATCTCTTCTGAGGAATTTCATTTTGAGTCGTTAAAAGACAAGTTTAAGAGTTTTGATGAAAGTAATAGTATGGCAAGAAAGGAGAATTTGGGATGAATGATTTGGAGTTAAAAAAACAGACGAAGCTGTACACTCGTTGGGCATTGGGGTTAAGTTTAGTACTTGTCGTCATTTGGCCGGGAATTATGTTTTCGACAGGGTATATCTATAGTCTCACCTTTTTCACGGGCTGGGTTTATCTAGCATTTGGCTGGCTGGTGTTTGCCGCTCTTTTTATCACCATTCGGCCATTTATTGAGCTGTATAAGGAATACAAGCGATAAAGGGAAATAGAATGATTGGTCACCAAAGCAGCTGTTCTTGGCTGCTTTGGTATTCATGTTGAATCACGAGGAGCAAATGTAGAATCAGTCTACGTTATGAATGGAAATCTCCGGTTACAGGAAAAAAGGAAGGATGAAAAAGATGAAACTGACCTCACGTGAAATGGAAAAGCTTATGGTTGTGGTGGCTGCTGACCTGGCGCGCCGCCGGCAAAAAAGAGGCTTAAAACTTAACTATCCTGAATCCATCGCCATCATTACCTATGAAGTTCTCGAAGGGGCGCGGGATGGACGAACAGTGGCACAGCTTATGCAATACGGTACCACCATTCTGACAAGAGAAGATGTGATGGAAGGTGTACCTGAAATGATTCCGGACATACAGGTCGAGGCGACATTCCCGGATGGTACAAAACTGGTCACTGTACATACCCCGATTCGATAACCCGATTTTACATACCCAAACCAAAACTATATAGGAGGGAAAGCAATGATTCCTGGGGAATATCGATTAAAAAAGGAGCCAATTTTGTGTAATGAAAATAAGCAGCCGCTAGTCATTACTGTGTTAAACCGGGGCGATCGTCCGATCCAAATCGGTTCGCATTTTCATTTTTTTGAAGTCAATACAGCGTTGCAATTTGACCGAGGTCGCGCATTTGGCAGGCATTTGAATATTCCGGCGGGAACGGCCGTAAGGTTTGAGCCTGGCGATGAAAAGAAAGTAGAGCTCGTTTCTTTTTCGGGGGAACAGAGGGTGTACGGTTTAAATAAATTAACAAACGGTTCCGTCATAAAGGAGGAGAAGTAAGTGAGCTTTCACATGCCGCGAAAACAATATGCCGATATGTTCGGTCCAACGGTTGGTGATGCTGTCCGTTTAGCAGATACTGATCTGTTAATAGAAATAGAAAAAGATTACACCACCTACGGTGATGAAGTGAAGTTTGGGGGAGGCAAGGTGATTCGTGATGGAATGGGGCAGCACCCGCTTGTGACAAGGGCGGAAAGTGTGGACCTTGTGTTAACCAATGCGATGATTGTTGATTATACCGGGATTTATAAAGCAGACATTGGTGTGAAAGATGGGAAGATTGTGGAGATTGGCAAGGCTGGGAATCCGCTGCTGATGGACAAGGTGGATATCGTCATTGGTGCGTCAACCGAAGTGATTGCCGCAGAAGGAAAAATCGTAACCGCCGGAGGCATTGATGCCCATATCCACTTTATTTGTCCGCAGCAAATTGAAACGGCGCTTTCCTCTGGCGTGACCACGATGATTGGCGGGGGGACAGGGCCGGCTACAGGCACGAACGCAACCACCTGTACCCCAGGCCCGTGGAATATCCACCGGATGCTCCAGGCAGCAGAAGAATTCCCAATGAATCTCGGTTTTTTGGGAAAAGGAAATGCTTCGGATGAAGCTCCGTTAAAGGAACAAATTGAAGCGGGAGCAATCGGCTTAAAGCTTCATGAAGACTGGGGAACAACGGCTGCAGCCATTGATACGAGTCTAAAAGTGGCTGACCAATATGATGTGCAGGTCGCCATTCATACCGATACCCTTAACGAAGGTGGATTTGTTGAGGATACAATGGCTGCCATTGATGGACGCGTGATTCATACGTATCATACGGAAGGCGCCGGGGGAGGACATGCACCGGATATTATTAAGGCTGCCAGCTTCCCTAATATCTTGCCGTCATCGACCAATCCAACAAGGCCTTATACGATTAATACACTGGAAGAGCATTTAGATATGTTGATGGTTTGCCATCATCTTGATCCAGAGGTTCCGGAGGACATTGCTTTTGCTGATTCGCGGATTCGCAAAGAAACGATTGCCGCAGAAGATATCCTGCACGATATCGGTGTATTCAGTATGATTTCCTCAGATTCGCAGGCAATGGGACGGGTGGGAGAAGTGATTACCCGTACGTGGCAAACGGCGGATAAGATGAAAAAACAGCGCGGAAAACTGGCGGAAGATCAAGGCGTTGGCGATAACTTCCGGGTCAAGCGGTATATTGCCAAATATACGATCAACCCTGCTTTAACACATGGGATTGCCGATTATGTCGGTTCGATTGAAACAGGAAAGGTCGCGGATTTGGTTGTCTGGGATCCGGTGTTTTTCGGTGTGAAACCAGAGTTGATTTTAAAAGGCGGCATGATTGCACACAGTTTGATGGGAGATCCAAATGCCAGCATACCAACGCCGCAGCCGGTTATCTATCGTCCGATGTTTGCTTCATTTGGAAGTGCTAAATATCAAACGTCGATGACATTTGTCTCCCAGGCTGCTTTTAAAAAAGGGGTTCATGAAACACTTGGGCTAAAGAAAATCGTCAAACCTGTGTCAGGGATCCGCCAGTTAACGAAAAAATCGATGGTTTTTAATGGGGAAACACCTGAAATCGAGGTGGATCCGCAAACATACGAAGTGAAAGTAAATGGTGAATTAATAACCTGTGAGCCGGCGGAAGTAGTTACAATGGCACAGCGCTATTTCTTGTTTTAAGGTGTTTGAGTTGCCGAAACCCAGGAGGGTACAACACATCCTTACTTGTTTGAAGGGTTCTATTTTGTTTGGCGAAATAAATTCTTTTTTCGCGAAACATTCACCAAGTTTGGAGAAATTTATTCTGTAACGCCCTACTCTATTTCTTTTTTAAGGAGAGAAAAAAATGATTATTGAAAAAGTAATTGGAAATGTTGCGACAATAGAAAAAAAAGCACCGCATACAGAACGGGTGTACATGAACAGCGATGACTTGGTTAAACGGATTCAGCGTGTTGTCACCGACCATGGCAAGGAGATTGGGATTCGCTTAAAAGACAATCGTGACTTAATCGACGGTGATGTCTTATATATAGATGAACGAAATATGATCGTAATCTCCGTTAAAAATGATGACTTGTTGGTGATCCAGCCAACGTCGATCCAGCAGATGGGGGAAATTGCCCACCAACTGGGGAACCGTCATCTCCCGGCCCAATTTGAAGGAAATGAAATGCTTGTTCAGTATGATTATTTAGTCGAAGAGCTTCTCCAGCAATTAGAAATTCCTTTTAAGCGGGAAAATCGAAAGGTAAAGCAGGCGTTTCGCCATATTGGACACCGCCATGATTAATGAATTGTTTCCGCTGCTTCAGTTGTGTGATTCCAACTTTCCATCCGGAGCCTTTTCGCATTCGTTCGGATTGGAAACCTACATTCAGGAACAAGTCATTACGGATACGAAAAGCTTTTCTGAAGCTATCATCGTATATATCGAAAAACAGCTTGTTTTTGTCGAGGGACTAGCGTGCCGGCTTGCTTTTGAAGGGGTCGGGCAAAACAGGATGGCGGATCTATTCGAGCTAGATCAATTATTATTTGCAGCGAGCCTTGCGGAAGAAACGAGGATCGGAAATCGCCGAATTGGGGAACGAATGGCAAAACTATGTGCAGGCCTATATCCATCACCGATTCTCGATGATTATCTCGATAAAATCAAAGAAAAGCAGGCCTATGGACATTCTGCCTTGGTTTTTTCGATCGTTGCCTGCCACTTACAAGTGGGAAAAGAAACTGCCATTGGCGCGTATTTATATGGAGCTGTTTCTTCACTGATTCAAAACGCAGTCCGCAGCATTCCCCTCGGACAGACAGATGGTCAAAAGCTGTTGGTCAACATCCAGCCGCTTTTAAAGAAAGCCGTTCGGAAGATTTTGTTGTTGTCTAAGGATGATCTTGGGGCGGTCAGCCCGGGATTGGAAATTGCCCAAATGCGTCATGAACGATTACATGTACGCTTGTTTATGTCTTAAATTTTTTAGAAAAAGAGGGATGTTGAGAATGGAACCAGTACGTATAGGAATTGGAGGACCTGTTGGCGCAGGAAAAACGATGCTTGTGGAAAAATTAACGCGGGCGATGCACGAAGAACTGAGCATGGCCGTTGTCACGAATGACATCTATACAAAGGAAGATGCGTTATTTCTCATGAAAAACGGAGTGCTGCCTCAGGATCGGGTAATCGGGGTGGAAACTGGCGGTTGTCCGCATACGGCGATTCGTGAGGATGCCTCGATGAATTTTGCGGCCATCGATGAATTAAGGGAAAGGCACCCTGATGTTGAATTGATCTTCGTCGAAAGCGGCGGCGATAATTTAGCGGCAACATTCAGTCCGGAGCTTGTTGATTTCTCCATTTATATTATTGATGTGGCTCAAGGGGAAAAAATTCCGCGCAAAGGCGGACAAGGGATGATTAAGTCAGACTTATTCATCATCAACAAAATTGATTTGGCGCCTTACGTTGGGGCAAGTCTGGAAATCATGGAGCGGGATACAATCGCTGCTAGAGGGGATAAGCCTTATATTTTTACAAATTTAAAAGATGGAACAGGCCTTGATCAAGTGATCGATTGGATTAAAAAACAAGCTCTATTACTGGGATTGGAGTCATGAGCTACACCGGTGTATTGGAGCTTTCTGCAATCAGAAGGCAGTCCAAAAGTATTGTATCCAGCTGTTATTATGAGGGGGCATTGAAGTTAACCCGCCCGGTTTACCTGGAGGAGCATGTGCCAACCGTTTATCTGATTCATGTTGGGGGCGGCTATGTCGACGGCGATACCTATTTGACTGACCTTTCTGTTGAGGCGGGAGCGGAATTGGCAGTTACTACGCAATCCGCTACAAAAGTATATAAAACGCCGAAAAACCCTGTTGTTCAGCAAACAAATTTGAAAGTGGGCAAGGGAAGTGTGCTTGAATATTTTCCGGATTCATTAATCGCTTATGAGGGTGCGCGTTTTATACAAGAAACTAATGTTCGGATGGAGGAGGAAGCTGTTTTTTTTTATAGCGATATAATCACACCTGGATGGGCAGAGGATGGGAGCTTGTTTCGCTATGACTGGATCCGTTCGAAATTAAAAGTCTATAAAAATGACAAGCTCGTTTTATTTGATCATTTGCTGCTTAAGCCGGACGATCAGTTGAACGGGATTATGCAAATGGAGGGGTATACCCATGTTGGGACCCTCCTCATCTTTCATAATCAAGCAGATAAAGTTTTTTTGGATGGTTTATATGAAGTCATGGAGGATATTCAGGAAGACGTTTGTTTCGGATTGTCCACTTTGCCGAAGGGAGGAGTGATTTTGAGGCTGCTGGCTCGGTCTACAGGGATGATTGAGAAAATGATTACTCTTGCGCATGGATGGGCCAGACATCAGATGTTGGCGAAGGATGTTGTTAGATGGAGGAAATACTAAGGTTGTGGAATGCATCTTTCTTGGAAAGAAGGATGCATTGTTGTTGAGGATTGTGCAGGAGGATATTGGTGGATTAGAGGAAATTACAATTAACCCAGGATGGTTATGCTAGCTTTATTCCACAATAAAAGCCCTTCTCAATTACAGAGAACGGCTTTTTGTCTTTGTTTTTGTCAATATTGGTGTAAGAACAATGAGAGTATTCTGCGTTGGTGTTATCTTGAAAACCTTTTTCATATTTCAATTCAAGAGAAGTTTAAGCCAATGAAGACAGAAGAAGACACTATTGAATCTTAAACTGTTACTGAAATTAAAACTCCGTTCAACGAATTTGACGAGTCGACCTTCGTTGTTCCGAGATAAAGTTATGGTCTATGAACGCCTCTCCCTGTTCAAGGTCCATATTTTTGGTTTCTCCATTAATCTGTAATATTAATTTATACAAATATTTTGCGTCTCTTTTAATAGCAGATCAAATCGAGTTGTTTAATTTTTTTACATTGAAATCCTGTTGGCTGAAAATCATGAAATACACTCCATTCATATTTAAATAAAACACAAGGTAAGCAGATACAACAAACAAACTAACTTACGATTGTTTCATAATTGCGTAAAACGAATAATCGATTATTCAAGGTTTCTCCTCCCCTCACTGCTATATAAAATGAATCTTATGAGAGTTTTTAGTCATGGATCACTTGATGAGGAAAACTTTTATACTTCTAATTATGAAAATATAAAAGAAAAATTAATCCATTTTTATCTTTTTTTGTCGTTTTTTTCAATTATCTGTCCTAACTTAGATGAAACGTGACTTAATCTCAGAGCGTATAGAGCGGGTCTAGAGACTGCTTGAGCAAGAAATCCGTATCGGTTCAATTCCGTTCATTAAATCTTGAAATTCAACCATGCAGTGGAATGGCTTAACTTACAGTCTTTCGTTTAACGTGACAAAGAATTAAAACAGGATTACTCTTAATAACGTATCTATTCATTACAATTGGAATGACTAAGCGGTGGAATAAGCACCATCCTACTGCTTTTGCTAAGGAGATGATGTCACCAAGTGTGAGGTATTAGTAGATGGAGTTAATATAAAAGATCAATCATTCGCAAGGTTAAGGGGAAAATGGAATTTTTGACTCAGGATAACTTTTATATGCATCATTAATTATGTAATTAAAGGGAATCATAAATGAATAATGGCATTTTAATAGAAGCTAGGATATTTTCAAGGAAACTACATAGCTTTACAACTAGAACGAGGGTGTGAGAACGTGTCAGAGACAGATATGTCGAAATACGAGAAGAAAATAATCATTCGCAACATACAAATCGAAGACATTGATGAAATTTTAGAGTTAGGGAAAGTTTGCTTCCCTAACATGGACCCATGGAAGCGGGAGCAATTGGTTAGTCACATTCGAATTTTCCCAGAGGGTCAATTTTGCGTGGAATATGAGGACAAGATTGTAGGTTCCTGTTCAAGTTTAATCGTCAATTTTGAAGAATATGACGACCAGCACACATGGGACGTTATCACGGACAACGGGTATATCACGAATCACGACCCCATTGGAAAAAATTTGTACGGGATTGAAGTGATGGTCGATCCAGGATACCGGCGTATGAAACTAGGTGCCCGTCTTTACGAGGCGCGCAAGGAACTCGCTGTTCGATTAAATCTTCAAAGCATCATTATCGGCGGACGAATACCAAATTACCACAAATACAAGAATGAAATGTCGGCTCGTGAGTATGTTGCTGCAGTTGAGAAGCACAGTATTTATGACCCAGTTTTGTCCTTTCAGCTCCTGCAGGGGTTTACCATTAAACGTATCAACACAAGCTACCTGCCAGATGACAAAGCATCTGATTCTATGGCTACCTTGATGGAATGGAACAACATCGATTATCGTCCAAAGAATAAGCGAATTTATCGCACATCGTTCCCGGTTAGAATCTGTGCGGTTCAGTACATGATGAAAAAAATTGACTCGTTTCAGGATTTTAATCGGCAAATTGAGTACTATGTCGACGTCGCGGCTGATTTCGGATCTGATTTTGTTGTATTTCCGGAGATATTTACAACCCAATTGATGTCATTTCTCGATGAAAAACGGCCGGATCAGGCAGTTCGACGACTGGCAACCTATACAGATCAATATATTGAACTGTTTACGCAACTCGCAGTACGATATAACATCAACATTGTTGGTGGATCACATTTTGTTGAAGAAAATGGGGATGTCTACAATGTTGGTTTTCTATTCCGTCGCGACGGCACGATAGAAAAACAGTCCAAAATTCACGCCACACCAAACGAGAAAAAGTGGTGGGGTATTTCAGAAGGAAACGAAATTCATGTGTTTGACACGGATTGCGGAAAGATTGCTATCCACATTTCTTACGACATCGAGTTTCCGGAACTCGCAAGGATTGCTGTTGATAAGGGTGCGAACATTATATTTGTACCTTTTTGTACGGAGGATCGTCAGGGGTACCTCCGTGTTCGCTACTGTGCCCAGGCACGTGCGATTGAGAACCAAGTATATACCTGTATTGCTGGAACCGTGGGCAACTTAACGCATGTTGAGAATATGGATATTCAGTACGCACAATCTGGAATTTTCTCGCCTTCCGATTTTGAGTTTGCAAGGGATGGGATTGTAGGGGAATGTGATGCTAACATTGACACTGTAGTTGTTGGTGACGTAGACCTTGAGAAGCTGAGACGTTCTCGGAATTCTGGTTCGCTGCGCCAATTACGCGATCGACGACATGATTTGTATCGAATTGAATGGAATGGATTAGCATAAATCAGGATTAAGTTGTTTATAACTTAGGGTGTCAAGCACCAGACTTGGATTTGGTGATTGGCAACCTTTATTTGTTTTACTTTCGGAGGGAAAACTTTGGGTTCCGCCCATAGAAAAACTGCTCCTCCAATTTTTAGGTTGTCTATCAATTGGGGGGCAGTTTGTTTCATATAAGGTGAAGCCTATTTACAGAGCTTAAGCTGGACGGTATTCGGCTCATACTTTCAAAGTTTGATAATAAGGTAAGGCTATATACCAGACACAAAAATGAGGTTACAAACAAGTTTCCAGAACTTTTAAATATATTTGACGTAATCAAATATAAGGGGAAGTCTGTTACCATGTTGCCATTAATGGATAGGAAACAGCTGCTGGATGAAATTATTACTCAAGATACTAGTTTGGTAGCTAAAGGTAAATATATAGAAGGTCATGGTTCTGCGTACTTCCACTTGGGCCGGCAGCAAGGGCTAGAGGAAAGCGGGGCTGATGAAAATATGGCGATTGCCCAGGTGTATGATCACCAAGCCCGCCTTCGTTCTCATGAAATTTTGGCAGATATCACAAAAGGGGAATAATGGTAAATGGCTTGGAGGAAACTCCAAGCCATTTTTTGTGACTATTAAACCGATTGAGTTGTTTGATCCTGTGAAGCAGAAGGTTTTAAATCTGTTCGATCTATGAAGAAGGAAGCTAAGGTTCCTCCAACCAATCCCCAAAAAGGTGCCCCGATATGAAAGAGAGAAATTCCAGAAATCGTAATCAAAAATGAAAATAAAGCACCTGTTTTAAAACGCCCTGAAAAGCTCGTCTTCAAAGAGTCAATCAGGACATTAATCATGGCCAGCCCGCCCAGCATTTTAATTAATGAGGAGGGAATCAAATGGGGAACGGCTGCCGCCATTGGTGCAAAAATCGCTAATAAACATGACAAAATTCCTAATACGATTGCAGCGGCATAACGATTTTCTTTCAATCCAGATTCTTCACTTGCTAATAAGGCAGTCATTGGACCGGCAATACAAGCAGAATGGCCGCCCATAAATCCATTGAGAATCGATCCAATCCCGCTCCAACTCGTCATAGAATTAATGGGCGGGAGATAATTCGCACTCTCCAGAACAGCAATTCCTTGAGCATTTTGTATTGCGATGACCGTAAGCACTAACGGAATAACCAGTTCTCCCATCACAGATAGATTAAAGGAAGGAAAGACCACGTGCGGTACCGCCAAAGAAAATGATACACCATGAACTTGAATTCCTGGTAATACTTTTAATAAAACAATAGATGTGAGAATAGCCCCAACAATGGGAGGGAATTTTTTTGACAGCTTTCCGAAAAAAGAAAGAACAAGAAATACTAGAAAAGGAATTCCATTTAACAAGGGATAGTCGAGAACAGAACGAAACATATCTGTACCAAAAGGAAGAAGGACGCCGGAAACCATTCCCATCATGACTGGCATAGGAAGGACCTTCATTAATTTATCGATCATTCCAGATATTCCTAAAAGAAAAATGACGATGCCTGTCACGAGATAGGCACCAACTACCTGGCTAAATGTGTAATGAGATAAGGATGCTCCGACAAGAATTGCACCAGGAATCGAAAAAGCATATCCAATCGGCTGGCGGTAATAAAAGGAGAGACCAATCGATAGCAATCCCCCAATTCCATAAATAGCAAAGATCCAGGATGTAATCGCTGAATCAGATAGGTGGCCTTTCGAAGCTGCTTGTAAAACAATCAGTAATGGTCCAGTTGCGCCGAATAGCCAGGCCACAAAACCATTTGAAATATTTCCAATCGATAATAATCGGGGAAATTCAACAATATTCTTCTTCCACAAAGTACTCACTCCTAAAATAAGCTACAGTATAGTATAATATATTATAACTGATAAAATGTATATAAAAATATACAAAAATATACAAAAAATATGGAGGACGGAATGATGGGATTAGGAGATGAACAAACAAGAAAATTAATTCAACAAATGGGCGGGCTGCTTCGGAAAATTAGAAGCGAACAAAAATTGAGCCTCAAGGAGCTTGCCGAAAAAACAGGTGTTAGCAAGCTTACGTTAGGAAAGATTGAAAGGGGAGAAACTAATCCCACATTAGGAGTTGTATGGAAAATTACAGAAGGGTTATCGATCCCTTTAACAAGAATTTTAGTAATGGACGATCATGTCGATCTTTCGAGATGTGGAGAGGGCTTTATGATTTATGGGCCAGACCAAACATGGAGAGTAGAGACAGTTTTTCGGAGTACAGATGGACCAACAATGGAAATATATCGAGCATTTCTTGAACCGCAAGCCATGTACTCGCCGGAGCCGCATCATAAAGGAGCAATGGAATTTGTAACGGTAATGAGGGGAAATATCAGCTTTAAAGTAGAGGAGAGGGTATACCAACTCAAACAGTTTGATTCCATTAAGTTTGAAGCTGCGAGCAAACATCTTTATAAGAATATCTGTGATGAAGAGGCCGTGTTACATGTAGTGGTGAGATATCCTTCTTAACACTTCAAAGATTAAATTTTCCATAAAAAAACCCAAGTGAGTAACCTTGCCTATCCTAATATTTTAATCTTTCCCATTGGTGAAATGGTTTGTTTTACCACTTGGACAATGGATTGTTCCAAAGGAAAAGGACATTGTATTAAACGGCGGACAGATAGAGGTTGAGGATAATAATGGAAATGAAATGACCATGTTGTCTAAAGGAAGATTGTATGTTAATTCAAAATTAGTAATACCAGGACCACCAAAGAAATCAGGCTGGGTTAAGGAAAATGGTAAATGGGTTTATTACGACACTACGACCTTCCAGAAGAAGGTTGGCTGGTATAAGGTCGGTTCGACCTGGTATTTCATGAACAGCAGTGGTGCGATGGTGACTGGCTGGTTGAAGGTTGGCACGGTGTGGTACTTCTTCGCTGATAATGGAGCCATGAAGACAGCCTGGTTGAAAAGCGGAAAGAATTGGTATTACTTTAAGAGCAGCGGTGTGATGCAGGTCGGATGGTTAAAAATCGACAATGTATGGTACTACTTCAACAGTAACGGCGTCATGGCAACAGGCACTTTAACCATCGGCCGCAAATCCTACCTCTTTGATAAGAACGGGGTTTGGATTAGGTAGTCTGAGGACTGTCAAAGATTCTCGATAACTAATATTAACTAACAAATACAGAAGTACACCTTCCTTCTAACTTCAAACCTGCGTGCCAGGTCTGGTGGGTTCGATTCCCACGCAGTCCCGCCAAATGTATTATCACACCAACGTTTTTGAGTGTTTGTAAATATTCGGCACAATGAAATGATTTACCCCTAGACTGTTGAGGGTACTATCAAACAGACTGTGGAGCCTCCTTGCTATGTGGAAACCCCCAATTAGCAAAGGAGGCTTTTTTATGGCAGAACAAGGCAAAAGAAAAGGAAAAAGGACCGTTGGTACGCGGTTATTCCATGAGGAGGAAGAACCGATTACGGATCAGGCAAAAACGCTAAGGAATCTGTTTGGTTGATGGATGTGTGTAGTTACCCCAAATAGAAAAAGCCCATCTTTTATATTATCTCCTCCAAAAATAGTGTAATACCCACTTATGAAAAGTGAGCATTTTACACTGTCTACTTAGGATGGATAAATCATGAATATTAGCTTCTTTATTAATTCCTTTTTAAATCGGATAAAAGGTTACTCGTAAATTGTTCTATAATATTAGATACCTCCGCATTTTTTCTGGTTAATCTCCAGAGGTAATTGAAAAGAGTAGTGTTTTCATTAATTGAAATCGTTACGACTTTATTTCGTATATGAGAAGGCATTGAGTGAACGATATAATTTGTTGCAATGGTTATTGCATTCCCATGAACAACCATTTGTAATAAAGCATCCAGATTATTAGTTATTAAAGCAATTCTATTCGTTAGATCATCTAAAAATAGTTTTTCAGCAATTATTTTTGCATAAGGATCATTGTATAAAACAATCGTTTCATTTTTTATGTCATCACTCGAAATACTATTGTTAAACTGTAATGCAGAGCTTTTAGGTACTACCAGAACTGCTTCATCTCGCATTACTGGTTCCCAGTTTAAAGTCTCATCATGATTATTCGTACCAAATGATACAAATCCCATATCGGCATGTCCGTTCTTAACATGATCTAGAACCACAGCCGTATCTCCTTCCACCATTTGAACATTTATATAGGGATACATCTTTCGGAATTCCAAAGTAGTGTTGATTACTTGTTGAACCATACCTGGGATTGTGGCAATGATTATATTGCCATGTTTTATATTTTTCGATAAAGAAATATCATATTTCATTTTATCGACAGTTTTTAGAATGGCAACAGCATGTTGAATGACTCTTTTTCCTTCAGTTGTTGGAACGACACCTTTCCTTGAACGAGAAAAGAGTGATACCTCCAATTCGGTCTCTAACTGACTAATCGAAATACTTATGGCAGGAACTGTCATGCCGTTCTTTTTTGCAGCATCTGTAAAAGAGCCTAGCTCACCTACATCAATGAGGTATTGAAGTTGTATTATATTCATTTTCCTTCACCTTAAATAATATTTAATCTGATTATTTTTTGTTAAATTTATTTTAACAAAATTTTATATTAGTATACATACGTACCTCGATTAAAACTGATAATAAAGATTTTAATGAAAATAATATTAAGCGATTAAGTATTTAACTATTTAAGCAGATACTTAGTCGCTTTTTACGTTCTTGAAAGAAAAAAGCCATGAATTCAAAGGACAAATGCAAGTTTATCATTAGTTAAATAAAATTTAATAATAATTAAATTTTATTAAATTTATTTTATATAATATCTTTGTTACTATATATATAACCTCATTTTAAATTCCAAATATATGCTTTAATTACTAATGGGGCTGCTTTAATAGTAAAAAGAATTATGGAATGTCAATGAGAATTAAACTTGCAAAGGAGAGGGAATTATGAAATCTACAGTAGCTGTTATCACCGGTGGAGCAAGTAGTATAGGATGACAAACAGCTTTTATGTTTGCAAAAAAGGAGGTAACTACTATATTTTGCTCTTCAGGAGATTTCGTTTTTTAGGGTTTTATTCAAGATATGGCCGCCAGCAACTCGCTTAAGGTTAGTTTGATTGAGTCTTTGTATCTAGTTTTTTTTATGGAAAGAAATAGAAAGGTATGATTAGGGTGGGCTCAAAGGTAGGAAAGCTATGTTTGACCACTATAAAGAGGTGTTCAACGTGTTGATCGATCGAAGGCAAAATATTATTGATGCTGCGACACATTCTTTTTCAATCTTTGGTTACAAGGCAACAACAATGGATCAGGTAGCAAAACTGGCCAATGTAGGTAAAGGTACTATTTATAATTTTTTTGAAAGTAAAGAAGAATTGCTTGATGAGATTATAAAATCCTTGATCATCGAAATAAAGGAGGAGGCGGAAAAAGCATTTAATCCGGAATTATCTTTCATCAATAATCTTCATAATTCCCTTTATCGTATTCTTGAATTTCGACTAAAGCACCAATTGACAATTAAACTAATTCAAGAAGAAAAAGAAATGGGAACGAAAGCTGTTCTAGAAAGTATGGAGAAACTTGAACAGGAAGTTGTTCAATATATTACTCAAAAGATAAGAATGGCGATTAATGATGGAAAAGTCAATGAATGTGATCCAGAGTTAACGGCGTTTATCATACTAAAATTGTACATTTCACTTATTTTTGATTGGGAAAAACACCATAATCCATTGCAAAAAGAAGAAATTTTAAGAGTTTTTGAGATGAATATTTTCCATGGATTATCTAATTAAGATATTCCTATTTTTAAGCATTAGAATGACCAAATGCCGTTTATGGTCATTTGTTCAAGGAGGCGTATTTTGTGAAAAACTTTCTACTAAAAGCAGAATTAAGGGAGATATTTACAAATAAAAAAATATTAATCCCGATTATTGCTGTGTTGTTTGTACCTGTTATGTATGCCGGAGTGTTCTTATGGGCATTCTGGAATCCTTATGGTAAGTTGGATAAATTGCCGGTCGCTGTCGTCAACTCCGATGCAGGGGCAAATTTTGACGGGGATCATTTGAAGATTGGTAATGATCTAGTGAAAGAACTTAAAGATGGTAAGAATTTTAAATTTCATTTTGTTGGAAAAAAAGAAGGTTATCAGGGGCTTAAAGATGAAAAATATTATATGCTGATTGAGATTCCAAAGGATTTTTCAAAAAATGCAACAACGCTTCTTGATCACAACCCGAAAAAATTGAAGTTGATTTATGTACCGAACGAGGGTTACAACTTCCTGTCTTCGCAAATTGGTAAAGCAGCTACGGGAGAAATTAAAACGGCGGTTTCCCAAAAAGTAACAGAGACATATGCTGAAACGATGTTCTCAAAAGTGAAGTTGCTTGCTAACGGAATTGAAAAAGCAAGTGATGGTGCTGGGAAGCTGAAGGATGGTACTGTTAAGCTAAACAATGGAGCAAAGGATTTAAAAAACGGACTGACCACACTTGCTGAAAAATCAATTGTGTTTGACAATGGCATGCAGAAGGCCGATTCCGGTGCGAAAAAACTCGCTGCAGGCTCTGATCAATTAAACAATGGGTTGGCAACTCTTGCTCAAAAATCAATTATATTTAATACTGGCATGCAAACAGCTAATTCCGGAGCCAGTCAGGTTGCCAGCGGTTCGAAAAATTTAACCAACGGCCTTGGACAGTTACAGACCGGTCATAGTCAGTTAGAGGCAGCATCGGGCCAATTAGCTGAGGGAAGTAAACAATTAGCGGATAATTTGAAAAAGTCTGATGAGGGAATTCAAACGATGAACAGCCAAATGCCTAAGTTGGTGAAAGGGACGGCTGACCTGCAAACAGGTGCTGAAAATCTGTCAAAGGGCTTAAATCAATGGCAGCAAGGATCAGATGCAGCATTGACGGGTGCAGAACAAGTTAATCAAGGAATTGTGGCTTTGAAACAACAATTGGAAAAGTTGATGCAGGCGCCTGCTTTCGCAGCATTCCCAGCAGACCAAAAAGCTGCTTTGGCTAAAGGATTACAGGATTTGGAAACAGGAAGTGCTAATTTAGCAGCTGGTACAAAAAGTTTAAATGAATCTGCCGGACAGCTTTCAAGCGGTGCTTCGACCATTGCCGAAAAGTTAGGCGAAGTTAATCAAGGTCAAGTTGCATTGAAGGAAGGAATTGCCAATCTTGCAAACGGTAGTCCTCAGCTTGTAGCTGGTGCTGATAAACTTGCTGCTGGAGAAGGAGACTATACTGCAGGAATGCAGTTATTTGGGCAGAAGCTTGCAGAAGCAAAAACCGGAGGAGATCAATTAACGGCTGGAAGCAGCAATTTAGCAAGTGGTATGACCCAGTTAGCCTACGGTTCTAGTGCAATTGTTTCTGGAGCTGGGCAATTGTCCAATGGGTCTCAGAATCTAGAAAAGGGCGCTTCAGGCTTATCAAACGGAACGAAACAGTTAGCATCAGGAGCTCAAGCCATGACATCAGGAGCAGGACAGTTAGCTGATGGTTCGAAACAATTAGCAAATGGAACGAATGATCTGTCAAACGGTTCAAAGCAACTAGCCGGAAAATTGGCAGATGGCTCAAAAGATGCATCAAGGGTGCATGCAGATAAGAAAACCTATAATATGATGGCCGATCCTGTCAAGCTATCTAATGAAAAAATTAACAAAGTTCCAAACTATGGAACAGGATTTGCGCCATATTTCATTTCATTAGGATTGTTTGTCGGTGCATTATTAATCTCGATTGTCTTTCCATTGCGTCAACCAGCCGTTTCACCTGCAAGTGGATTTAGCTGGTTTGCTGGGAAACTAATCATCATATCGATGATTGGAATCATCCAATCTTTGGTTGTGGATTTTATTGTGCTTACTGGATTAGGATTGGACGTTCAAAGTACGCCAAGATTTATCTTGTTTACAATCCTTACAAGTTTGACTTTTATTACACTCATTCAGTTTCTGGTTACTGCATTAGGGGATCCGGGGCGTTTTGTGGCAATCATACTGTTGATTTTGCAATTAACAACAAGTGCCGGGACATTCCCGCTTGAATTAACTCCAACATTCCTGCAGCATTTCAATGCATTTTTGCCAATGACCTATTCGGTTCGAGGATTTAAAGATGTTATTTCAAATGTGGATATTGGAATGATGTGGAAAAACGCAGAAGTCCTTATTCTCTTTATAGCGATGTTCATGCTATGTTCTCTTACGTACTTTACTATGCGGTTTCGCTATGACTATAAAAGAGTGGAAAGTCAAGGTGTATGATTAGGGAAGACTGGAAAGATAACTTTATTTAAAGCAAAAAAGATGTGGGTACCTAAAGCTTAAGCTTAGGGCCCTTTTTTGTGTAAAACAGGAAAATGCTCTTCCGAGGTAAACGCCACTGGTAATATCCTCTTTTTCCGTTTGGGGAGAACAATGTGATGTTGCTTCTTGGGATAGTTATCCGTCAAATAAAGATCATCCAAGTGTAATTGCTTTTAGACATGATGTGATAAGAGGATTAAAAAAAGGAAAACCCTTTTTATTAATGGAGCAAACACCTAGTCAGCAAAATTGGCAAGCCTATAATGCTCAAAAAAGACCAGGGGTAATGAGGCTGTTAAGCTATCAATGTATAGCCCACGGTGCAGATGGAATAATGTTTTTTCAATGGAGACAATCTCTAGGAGCCAGTGAAAAATTTCATGCTGCTATGGTGCCTCATGTTGGACATGAAAATACGCGGATGGGAAAAGAACTAAGCCAATTAGGCAAGGAGTTACAATACCTTCAGGATAAAATAATTGATTCTAGAACTGAATCAAAGGTAGCAATAATTATGGATTGGGCTAATTGGTGGGGAGTAGAATATTCAAGTGGACCTAGTGTAGATTTAACATATATTGATAGAATAATGAAATACTACAAAGCCTTATATGATTTAAATATACCGTCAGACATAGTTGAACCTACCTCAGATTTATCAAAATATGAAATAGTAATAGCTCCTCTTTTATATATGGTTAGTGATGCCTCTATAGAAAATATTAATAATTTTGTAAGTAGGGGCGGTACATTCATAACAACATTCTTTAGTGGCATTGTTGATGAAAATGATATTGTAAGACTTGGTGGATATCCAGGTGCCTTTAAGGAACTGCTTGGTATATGGGTAGAAGAGGTTGATGCACTATATCCTGATATGAAGAATGGAATAAGGGCAGAAAAGCAGCTGGAGGAAAATGAGAAAACCTTTGAATGTCAATTAATATGCGAAGTAGTTCACAATGAAAATGCAATTGTACTAGGAACCTTCACAGAAGATTACTATAAAGGCTTTCCTGCAATAACAGAGAATTCTTATGGAAGTGGAAAGGCCATATATGTGGCATCGGAACCAGAGGACAATTTAATAAAAGTATTAATTGAAAAATATTGCGAAGAAAAGAATATTAAACCTATATTTAAAACAGATGCAGAGGTAGAGATAACTAGAAGAGTAAAGGAAAATAATGAATATATATTTATATTAAACCACAGCAATATTTTACAAAAGGTATCACTTGGAAAAAACTCATACACTGATTTATTTAATGGAGAGATTTTAGAAAATGAAATAGAAATTGAACCAAAAGATGTATTAATTTTAAAAAACTCGGGTTAGCTACCCGAGTTTTTACTAGACGACCTTGTAAAAGGGGATGATGCCATTTTTGCAGTAACAGGAGTTACTGATGACGAACTTTTAAGAGGTGTACAATATAAAGGGAATTTAGGTACAACACATTCTGTTGTCATGCGTGCTAAATCAGGGACAGTTCGCTTTATCGAGGGGAAACACAGTTTTTCAAAAAAAACAGATTTAGTAATATAATAATTACGGGACAATAGGTTGCTGTATTATGCAGTAATTAAATGGAGTGAAAAAAGATGCATAAACTTAGTACTGAAAAATTAGTAGAAGCATGCAAAAATGCTATTGAGCTCAATCTAAGTAATGATTTTATTAATTTATTATTTAATGAACTCAATAAACGATTTAGTGATAATTCAGACATATATTATAATCAGTAATTTAATCTGAAAAGTTTTTTCTTTAAGTTTCTTCTAGAAATATTGTAACTAGTTGTTGGTTACTTTTTTAACGTATTTGAAAAGATAAAAAGGCCACATCTACATTTGATGTGGCCAGGAGTTAATGGTGCCATGCTTGGTGCCCAAATTTTTAAAATTACAGATCATAGGAAACACTAGGATGCAAGAAACCTTGATTTATCAGTACTTGAGGGTACATCAAGATACTAGAAAAACAGGTGCCAGCAAACTTCAAAACTGCTTGAGACCTGCGTGCCAGGTCTTGGTGGGTTCGATTCCCACGCAGTCCCGCCAAATTAAGATTTTCAATCATTTACATAATTTCTCACCTCCACAGTCTTTTGTTCATATTGAGCGACACTGTGTGAGTAGGGAAGTATGAAACTGTGTGTGTTCAGAGCCTTCAAATTATTATATTTGAAGGTTTTTTGTATGCGTAAAAGTGTGAGGAAGCATGGAAGGGTTCAATTAGAGCATTCCTAGGATGGTGTTATCTGTAAAGTCTTAAAAAAATTCATCTTATTTTTGTATTTTTCCGTATCATTATGTAGTTCCTATTATAAAGTAAAGCTACGTTTTTAATAGAAAATGTGAAAGCGTTTAATATAGAGTTAACCTGAGTAGAGCTGGTGAAGAAAACAAGGCTTCAAATACTTTTTTGTTCATTTCATTTTTAGGATTGAGGAGGTGGGGATTTCCCAAATTTCATACTTCAGCATGAAAGAATTCTATTAGATGATTGGGTTCAAATTAACCATTTTATAGACTAAGAGGTGCAAAGAAAAATGACAGTACTTGTTAATAGTGAACAAATCCAAAAGCCAGGTGAAAAGCAAAGTGAAACAATAGATTTATTAAGTTCAACTCAGTTGATCATAAAAGAGGCGGTTCAAAAATTAGGGTATACCGATGATGTATATGAGCTGCTAAAAGAACCACTTAGAACGATCACGGTACGTATCCCAGTACGAATGGATGACGGGTCTATTAAAATATTTACCGGTTACCGCTCACAACATAATGATGCAGTAGGTCCGACAAAAGGTGGAGTACGTTTTCATCCTGAAGTCAATGAGGCTGAGGTAAAAGCGTTATCGATTTGGATGAGTCTAAAGTGCGGGATTGCAAATCTCCCTTACGGCGGTGGAAAAGGTGGTATTATTTGTGACCCGCGAACCATGTCGTTTAGGGAACTGGAGAGATTAAGTCGAGGATATGTTCGTGCAATCAGCCAAATTGTTGGCCCGACAAAAGACATTCCGGCACCCGATGTGTATACAAATTCTCAAATCATGGCGTGGATGATGGATGAGTACAGTCGTCTTCGTGAATTTGATTCTCCTGGTTTTATTACGGGTAAGCCGGTTGTATTAGGGGGATCACTAGGTCGTGAAACAGCAACAGCTAGCGGCGTAACAATTTGTATTGAAGAAGCTGTAAAGAAAAGAAACATCGAATTGCAAGGTGCACGAATCGTCATTCAAGGCTTTGGAAATGCAGGAAGCTTTTTGGCCAAATTCATGCATGACGCCGGAGCAAAGGTGATTGGTATTTCAGATGCAAATGGTGCTCTATATGATCCAGAAGGACTTGATATTGATTATTTACTTGAACGACGCGATAGTTACGGTACAATAACAAATTTATTTACTAATGTCATTACGAATCAAGAATTGCTTGAAAAAGAATGTGACATTCTTGTACCAGCTGCCATTTCAAACCAAATTACAGCAGAAAATGCTGGTCGTATTAAAGCAGCGATTGTGGTGGAGGCGGCGAATGGACCAACCTCCCTTGAAGCGACAAAAATTTTGGATGAAAGAGGAGTCCTCCTTGTACCCGACATACTGGCAAGTACAGGTGGTGTCACCGTTTCTTACTTTGAATGGGTTCAAAACAATCAAGGATATTATTGGTCAGAGGATGAGGTTGCTGAAAAACTGAGAAACGTAATGGTCGCTTCCTTCGAAGAAATTTATCAAACATCACAGACCCGTCAAGTTGATATGCGTTTAGCAGCATATATGGTTGGAATAAGAAAACCGGCTGAAGGTTCGCGTTACCGGGGGTGGATATAATGCGAAAAGGTTTATAGAAACAAAGAATATCGTGCACGAAAACTTACTCGATTAATTAAAAGAAAATATGAAAACGATGAATCATATAGAAAGAAATATAAAGAACTAGCCTCTTTTTTAACTAACATACTAACCCTTGAATTAACATAAAAGTGTATTCTTCTGTATGATTGTGTAGGTCCTATTATAAATTAAGTCTATCAGTCAATGAAACAGAGGAACAGTAATTCTTTTATTGGGGGAATTTTTAAATGTGGATCATCACTCTCTATTCAAACGGAAATACGTCAATGTTCGAATTTACTACAGAAAAAGAGGCAAGGGAAGCTTTCAAGAATATGAAAGGATGCAAGATTCTTTCCGAGATTATTTATTTTAATGATCCTTGTTTTGCTTCAGCTACTGTTTAAGAACCTTATCATGATAACTAGAAAATCCACTACTTGAATGTCAAAGTAGTGGATTTGTTTTAGATAAATACGCAGGATTCTATCAGAAAAAATCTAAAGATATTCAGACCATCATGTGTTTAAACGTCTTATGATTATACGGCCTTTTCCTTTTCTAAGGTTGAATCATCTTGAGAGAGTTCCCAACATTCAATGTTCTCATGATTCTTAATCGTATCTTTATAAAATACCGGATCTTTACCATCCTTTTTCTGTTTCATGTAATCGTTTAATGCACTAAATGCCACTTTTGATAATAGAAGAATGGCAATTAGGTTTACAATCACCATGAAGCCCATAAATAAATCTGCTAAATCCCATACAAGTTGAATCTTTGCAACTGAACCGAATATAATCATGGCGAATACACTAATTCGGTAAAGCATCAACCATGCTTTACTTGTATGTAAAAAGCGAATGTTTGTTTCCCCATAATAATAGTTACCAATTAACGCACCGAATCCGAATAGTAAAATAAAGATGGCAAGACAGCCGGATGCCCATGATCCGATATGTTCACTTAATGCTGCTTGTGTAAGTGCAATTCCATTTAGCCCTGGTTGTTTGTAAGCATCAGAAAGTAAAATAATAAATGCTGTGCTTGTACAGATAATCAGTGTATCAGTTAATACGCCAAAAGCTTGAATAAGTCCTTGTTTGACCGGATGGCTTGTTGTTGCTGTTGCGGCAACGTTTGGCGCACTCCCCATACCAGCTTCATTCGAGAATAAGCCGCGTTTAACTCCATTCATCAGAGCAGCTCCAAGTGAACCACCTGCCATTTGTTCAAAGCCAAACGCGTTTTTCACAATTAGAGTAAGAATTTCCGGAACTTTTGTTATGTTTGTAGCTATGACAAACAATGCAATTCCAAGGTATAACACAGCTAAAAGCATAACCTTGTATTCAGCCAGTTTTGCAATACTCTTCACACCGCCAAAGATGATCGCAGCGAAAACTAGTGCCATGATAATCCCTACAGTTAAACGATTTGTACCAAATGCATTTTCAAAAGCAAATGTAACCGTATTTGATTGGACAGAATTGAATACAAGACCAAAAGAAAGCGTAATTAAAATGGAGAATAATACTCCCATCCAACGTTTGTTTAATCCTTTTTCCATATAATAGGATGGGCCGCCGCGGAACCCGTGTTTATCTTTTACTTTATATACTTGTGCTAACGTACTTTCAATAAAGCTAGAAGCTGAGCTAATAATCGAAATAATCCACATCCAAAATACCGCTCCAGGACCGCCTAAAGCAATCGCAATGGCAATTCCTGTTATATTACCTGTTCCAACGCGTGCTGCCATTCCAACACAGAATGCTTGAAATGGGGAAATGCTTTCTTTAGAACCAGCTCTCCCTTCCATTAAAACACGGACCATTTCTTTCAACATTCGAAACTGAACAAATTTCGATTTAAATGTGAAATAAAGACCGAATATAACTAGCATAATAATCAATAACTTTGACCATAGAAAATCATTTGAAAAGCTAATAATGGCATGTAGTAATTGTTGCATGTTCATCACTCCAGTAAAAGTTTAGTAGTTTTGATATCAAAATATAAAGATCTAACGACTTAGAGTCTTCCTTTTATTACTTGGCAGAAGCAAAGTTTCTGCATATGCTTATTAGAAAATACTTAGATCCCATTCTTGTGCTAAATGTTTCAATAGCATAACCCCTGTTAGGCTATTCCCATATTCATCAATAGCTGGTCCATATATACCAATACCGCATCCATCTTGAAAAGGCAGTTCACTTCTGACGTTTGGAGGAACTAGTGCCATAATGCCCCCAGATACACCACTTTTTGCTGGCAACCCGACAAATGCCGCAAATTTACCCGAAGCATTGTACATTCCGCAAGTAAGCATTAAGGCTTTGGCTAATTTAGCTACTTTTTTGGGCAGGACCTGTTCTTGACGAATAGGATGATATCCATCATGTGCAAGAATCAGTCCAATCAAAGCTATGTCTTCTGTGGTTACTTCTATCGAACATTGTTTCATGTAAACCTCTAAAGCTGGCTCTACATCCGATTCTAAATAATCCGTTTCCTTTAAATAGTAAGCTAAAGCTCTATTGCGGTAAGATGTTTTCCACTCAGATTGATACACTTCCTCATTAATAGCCGGACGTTTTCCTATCAGTTTTTCGATTAATTGATAAAGAACTTCTAATTTTTTGTTCGAAGTTTCTCCTGGCAGGAGTGAAGCTATGGTAATCGCCCCAGCATTAATCATTGGGTTAAACGGCTTTCCCGTCTTATGCATTTCTAAACGAATAATGGAATTAAAGGCATCCCCAGTTGGTTCTACATCAACTCTCTCTAACACATAAGAAATTCCACAGCTCAAGCATGCGGCTATAAAGCTGAGCACTTTTGATATACTTTGCAATGTGAAAGATACTTCATAATCCCCTGACTTTATCGCTGTTCCATCCGGTCTTATGATGCAAATGCCTAAATGCGATACGTTTTTCGTTCTTAAAGCAGGAATATAATTGGCGGTTTGCCCTTTAGCAGCAAAGGATCTATAATGTGCAACCCATTCATCTAAGAAAGCATTCCTTTGGCTATAAAGCTTATCGTTTTGATCTTTAATCATCCCTTCAACCATATCCTTCCACCTCTCTTATTTTTTGAATGAAAACTTCCTGCCTTTAATACCTTCTGCAGAAAAAATAATAATAGACTGGTATAAAGACATGAAAATTGAATTCCTTTAAGCGCTTTCAGAATATTCCCGTAAAAACCTAGCTTTAATTTATGATTAGAACTATATAATCTGACGGAAAACTACAAAATAACTAAAAATATATTTCAAATATGGGAAGAGCCCAATTAGTAAGAGATTTCTTATAAATCATTTTAGCGTTGTATTGAGGTCGATGAGACTGTATACTGATTTCAAATAAAACTAGGGAGGTGACTCCTTGAACCTAAGTACTATAGTTAAAAAAGATGTCTATATTCTTGTTCTAATGATGTTAACCGTTCCACTAGCAGGTGAAATAAAGTTTTATCCGTTAAATGAAACATTTCGAATAAGCTTAGGTGCCCCGGCATTTTTCTTTTTATTGTTACTGCTGCAGAAAACACCAGCAGTTTTACCGGGTTTTTTAACAGGAACAGCGGTTGTTAGCTTTCGCATTCTTTTAGACCTTATTGAGCAGGAGAATTTTGACTGGACATCCTCCTTCCAAGCCCAATATCCCAGCTTTTTCTATTATTTCACTTATTCTTTGCTCTTTTTTTTAGTGAAAACCAACCGCTTTCAAAATAGACCCTTGATGATCGGCTTTATTGGCCTTTTAATCGAAATTTTGTCCGACATGGTTGAACTAATGATTCAATATTTCGTATTAGAAACAACCATAACCTTCACGAAACTAAGTGAGATCATCATGATCGCGTTCACCCACAGTTTTATTGTTCTTAGCTTTTTCAATATGATGAAACTGTATGAAGTACAGAAGAGGGAAAGACAAACTAGAAAACAAAATGAACATATGTTCATGCTTATTTCCAATTTATATGAGGAAAAGGTTTATTTAAAAAAAACATTAAAAAATATAGAGAATATTACTAAGGAATCTTATCATTTATATCGCCATTTAAAAGAACAGGAACAACGACATCATGTATTAAACCAGCAGTATAGTCAAAAGTTATTACGTATTGCTGGTGAAATTCATGAAGTTAAAAAAGATAACCAACGAATTTTTGCAGGGCTCTCAAAATTAATTACGAATGAAAGTTTTCAAGACTATATGAATGCTGCTGAATTAATTCGATTAATTATACAAATCAATGAAAAATATGCCGACTCTTTAGGAAAAGAGATTCAATTTTTATATTCCGTAGAAGGGAACCATCCCCATTATCATGTTTATACCGTGTTATCTCTCATCAATAATTTAGTAGCGAATGCAGTGGAAGCCATTAGAGAAAAGGGAAGCGTTCGTTTAAGTCTGCGTGAAATTAGTGATACGGTTGTATTTCAAGTTGCTGATACTGGACCTGGCATCCCTGAAAAATATGAGGATGCAATCTTTCAGCCTGGATTTACTTCGAAGTATGATCATTTAGGAACACCTTCAACAGGGATTGGACTTTCCTATGTAAAAGAAGTGGTGAAAGACCTTGGAGGAGAGATCCAGCTCCAGAATAATCATAGCAACGGCGTTGTTTTTTCAATTGAGTTGCCAATTATGAATTTGATACAGAAAGGGTAAGGGTGGTTTCATGCGTTTTTTTATAACGGATGATGATAGTGCTATTCGTTCAATCTTAAGCCAAATAATTGAAGACGAAGATCTGGGAGAAGTGGTGGGGGAAGCAGAAGATGGCTGCCTATTAGAAGGACACATTTTGAATTTAAAACAAATTGATATCTTATTTATTGATTTATTAATGCCAATGCGCGATGGTATTGAAACAATTCGTCATATAAAAGGTGAGTTTTCAGGAAAAATTATCATGATTTCACAAGTTGAATCAAAAGAACTAATTGGGGAAGCTTTCTCTCTCGGGATCGATTATTATATTAGCAAACCAATTAATCGTATTGAAGTAGTAACAGTTATTCGAAAAGTGATGGAAAAGATCAATTTAGAAAGATCGATTAATGTTATCCAAACCTCATTAAATAGTTTATTAAATTTGAATCAGCCAAAAGTGGACAAATCCAATGTTTTAAATGAAAAAAGAATTCTAGAGGTCGGGGAATTTCTGTTGGCTGAATTAGGGATCGTAGGAGAAAATGGGCATAAAGATTTACTAGAAATTCTACTATATTTATTTAAGTATGAACTTACACATACTTTTGAACAACATTTTCCAACCCTTAAAGAGATATTTGTACAAATATCGGAAAAAAAACTTGGACTATCAGCTGCACAAGTTGAGATTAATCGAGAGATAAAAGCTTCCGAACAACGCATTCGCAGGGCGATTACTCATTCGTTAAATCATTTTGCGTCTCTAGGCTTAACAGATTTTTCAAATCAAAAGTTTGAAAATTATGCTTCAAAATTTTTTGATTTTACCGTCGTCCACCAAAGGATCAAGGAATTGCAAAAAAATACAATCATACAAGCAACTCAAACTCGAGTAAATACGAAAAAATTCATTCAAGTATTTTTTTATGAAGTGAAACGCCTGAACTCAGAGGAAATATTTAAGTATAGGTAGTTATTATTGGATAAAAAATGAAATTGTGTAAGATTAGTCCGAACAAAAACTCAATCATAAAATAACTAATTAAAACTTCATTATATCAATAATTTTCATAATTAAACTGTTATAATCCTAAAACGTAAATCCATAATTGACAGGGTTGAGGTCACTGGTTAAATTATGAAAAAGCTACCATTGGGTTCTCCAGCCTTTAAACATCGATAATGAAGTTTTCCATCTTTAACTAAAAAAAGGTTAACTTTAATTGATAGATTACCAGAAATGAGAGTAGCATTATTTGTTACTTTCATTTCTTTTGCATATAATAATAAGCCTTTGTTACTGTGAAAGGAGTATGTTAAATAATTTTATCTGTTCTCTGGAAAATAATATTTTGATGATTACAATTAATCGTCCAGAGAAATTAAATGTTCTTACCGAAAATGCAATTAATGAATTTATTGCTATCCTTAACCAGGCAGACCAAGATGATGAGGTAAAAGCCATTATTGTTACAGGCAATGGAAAGGGTTTTTGTGCCGGAGCTGATTTGGAAGGGGATGATCCTTTTGCAAATCAAGAAATTCCTATCGATGAGTTTCGCGATTGGGGAGGCCGCTTAACTTTAAGAATCTATGAAATGAAAAAGCCGATGATTGCTGCGATAAACGGTCCTGCTGTTGGAGTTGGAATCACAATGACCCTTCCTATGGATATTCGTATCGCATCTGCGAATGCAAAAATGGGTTTTGTGTTTACTCGCAGGGGGATCGTACCTGAGGCATGCAGCGGATGGTTTTTACCACGAGTGGTCGGAATCAGCAAAGCGGCTGAATGGACATTGACAGGACGAATTTTTCCAGCTAAAGAAGCATTAGATGGAGGACTTATCAGCCAACTTGTCTCTCCAGAGGAACTATTGCCTACTGCAGTTTCTATAGCTTCAGAAATAGTTAAAAATACGTCTAGTATCTCTGTTGCTCTAACCAGACAATTGTTATGGAAAATGCTTGGTGCCAATCATCCGGTGGAATCACATCAAATTGAGTCGAAAATGATTCATTGGCTAGGTGCTCAAGCGGATGCTAAGGAAGGAGTACAGTCTTTTATAGAAAAAAGAGATCCTAACTTCACCATGAAAGCAAGCACAGATATGCCTGCATTTTATCCATGGTGGAAGACAATAGGGTGAAATGTCTCCAGGAGAGTTTTTAGCATCAGGTAGGGATATTTGGTGAAGATGTTATTGAGAGTTGTCAGAAATAAAACAAACGGTAAAAATTAAAAAAATGTGTAAAGACCTCTTCGCGGATATTAAAGTGAAGGGGTCTCTTTATTTTTAAATAGGATAGAAACGAAACATACAATCAGTAATTAAGAGATGTATGTAACAGAACTCATGGTAGATTCGGCTGTGAGTTTTTTTGATGTGTGAACTCAAATATATCAACGATGATCTTCTATATTAGATTCTAAGATTGTGTAATTCTATCCATTTCTTATTTTTATAACAAATCATATTGATTTTTAATTTTATAAATATTATGATTTAAATAATAATTCGGAACAGCGATTCCGAAAAACGGAACACCGAAAGTTGGGAAGAACATGATAGATATTCGACAATTATGGAGTAATAACGGACTCTTTTATTCCATTGATGAGCAAGCAGCTCCATGTGGAATTCAAGCGCGAATTACTGTTTCATCTCATCGAACAAGCTGGGAGACTGCTGCTATGGTGGAGATAGCCGGAAGAATTGGCTTGCATTTAGCTGAGCTGCCCCTTCCAATTTTCGACCATCTGTTCATCGTTGATCAATTAGATCCATCACCTGCCGGAGGAACTTCAAACCTTCATGTGGTGATTGGTTATGAAAGCGAATACTTAGCTCAAGTTCTCGGAAAAAGGTCAGAGGCTCTTCTAACCGTCCGAAATGAGCATCTAGAGGAGTCAGGAATTTTATATGTTAGTGACTACAAAGATCAGACTTTGCTTGTCATTACTGGTACCTCACCGGAAATGACTTTGCATGCTGCAAGATCACTTGTAACAGATCATTTTATGGAAGCTTACAAAGAAGGAGAGTCTTTTCTATTTATTTCGAAAGAAACGAATGTTTTGCCACAATCTTCTTTAAAGCAAAGCGTGAAACTACTTGAGACCTATTCGCTACATACGCTTTTTACAACGGAAGGGCTTTATCAGCAGAAAGATGGAGAAATACTTCCTACCCTTGATGTTTTATTAAAAATAAATAATTCTCATTTAGATCTAACGATTGCTAATGTTGAATTGGCAGCAAGACTGGCTCTGTCAGCGGGATATGTGTGTTTTCCGATGACAAGTTGTATGGGTGAGGATAATGGCGGGCGATTCTTTATTTCGTGTGAAACGACAGACGAGGCCAGTAATCAAACCAAATGGGAACTTGCTGAGTTGGCAGGCACTCCGGCACTTCGTATACGTGCCCATGCCGACAAAATTGTTCCAGCGGCCCGGGAAATGATCCGTGAATGGTTTCCATCAACTGGTGGAGAACAAGATACATGGACACAGCGATTTACGGCACTTAAAAGTTTGAATAAAGACATCAGCTCCAGGGCTCAGCTGGCGATGCAAGCTTTTGTAGAATTAAAATTCAAGAAAGTCAATCGGTTCAATGTCTCTGAGAATTTGGCTTATCCTGCCGAGCTGTGGAATCGGTACTTAACTAAAAAGGGAAGCGGGTCTCCTTCCGTTACTTTATCCGTTACAGAAGATCAGCCCATTTGGACCGCCCAATGGGAGGATTCCGGGGAATTGGTGGATATGGAAGCCTATTTGTTGGAAAACCTTGGACTGCTCGATCCAAAAGACAAGGGGCTTTCTATTGAAATCACGACAACTGTAAGTCGAGATAGTTTCCATGAGTGGAGTCATCGGTTAAAAACCATCCTGAACGACCGTTTGGGAATTCGAGCCGAGTTTATTTTTCGGGATGCCAATAAATCCGGCTTGCATTGGGCGATGGAAGAAGTATTGCCTAAGCTAAAACAAGAAAAAGAGATTCATAGTATTGAAATCCAGGCTATGGCCTTTCAGCCGGAGAAAAAGCACCTTGATCTTGTTCACCGATTCCTGCAAGAGCTGTATCCGTTTGATGCGATTTTGTCTGCGGAATTGTCTTTGCCGTTAGAAAGAATTCAGCTGCAATTGAACGATGAGCGCTCAGCGCCAATGTTTCAAGTGGTTGCTAAAGATAAGCAAGGCCGGGAACTGATTTCGTCTAGCTGGGAAGGTTGGGTCGAGAGCTGTCCTTATATGCTGAATCAGCCTGAACGTGGAAATGTGATGGTCCCTTTTGCCGGATGCCGGATCTATCAAAAAGAATTTGACAAAATGCTTGCAGGTCAATCCTTCCAAACCAATCCTTATCGATTCTGGATATGGTACCAGGAGATAGTGCTGCCGCAGTTGATCAAGAAAATTGGGAATCAAGAAGGTGTTCCTAAATTTTCCCGTCTTGAGTGCCACGTCGAAATGGATGCGGTAGATGTAAGGCTTTCGCACCTTGAAGAAGTTAGCTCGGTTTTGGAAGCGCTGCATGAAGACATTTATTTCTTCACTCTCCATGCGTTACATGACCATGGGAAACGGGTTAGAGATCCAGGCTGGGATGCACCTGGGGGCATTTTCCCATTCATGCATGAAAAAATTGGAGAGAAGCCGAAAGCGGAGATTGCTTTATACCCAATGCCCGTTGAACATAAAGCGGTGCTTGTTTATGAAAACGGAGAACAACAGACGATTCAACCGTATCCTCCAGATATCATGAAACCGGGGAGAGTTACGGCGGTAACGAAGTCTAGGGGGAAATTGTCCTTTTTATTTAGCGGATTACCCCATGCTCAATTGGAAAAATCGTGTGGAGAGTGGCTGGCTAATGCAGTGCCGGGCCTTCAAAAGTCTACGAGATCTGCAGAAAGCTTGAACGAAAAGTCGCTCGACACCGATGTATTCGTGAACG
The DNA here is from genome assembly GCF_030403775.1 of Paenibacillus sp. BSR1-1. Lineage (GTDB taxonomy): Bacteria > Bacillota > Bacilli > Bacillales > Cytobacillaceae > Neobacillus. The sequence continues at coordinate 29,787 of NZ_JAQMWQ010000001.1, read as the reverse complement.
AAGATATTGAAAAATGGCTAGAGGCACGGAAATCGCGGCTGCCTGGACAAGCTGTTCCGATTGATTTTTCCTTTAATGGGCAATGGATTTGGTTTGTCGAGCTGTTTGCGAAGGGGAGAACAGGGGAAACGATCTCCTCCTTCCAAAAGCACAGTCTGTACAAACCGACCTTTTTCCTTAATGCTAGGCACCATGCCAATGAGGTTTCAAGCACGAATGCTGCACTTCAATTCATTGAGCAGCTGGCAGATGACCCAAAGCTATTAAACCGCATCAACCTTGTCGTTGTTCCGCTTGAAAATGTCGACGGAGCAGCGTTACATGCTGATATGGCAGCCGAGCATCCTTATTGGAAGCTGCATGCCGCCCGATATAATGCGTGCGGTTTGGAGTATGCAAAGTATCGCTTCCAGCAAGATGCCCCGTTTGGCGAAGCAAGAGTTTATCCAATCGTATGGCAGCGCTGGGCGCCGGATGTTGTACTCGACGACCATGGGATTCCATCCCATGAATGGATCCAGCCTTTCAGCGGCTATAATAGCCCGCCAAGGTTTCCGGTCTCCTATTGGATTCCAATCAGTAGGATGTATACAATTTGGCGTGAATTGACGGATGCTGCCCCTCACCACCGTGAGGCACATGCTTCTCTCCGTTCATTCGTAACGAAAAGACTGGATGAAGACCAAACCGTGGCAGAAGACAATGCCATGTGGGTAAGCACGTACAGACGTTGGGGGAACGATTTCGATGCTGTCCATTTCCCTGTGGAATTATCACATGGAAGTATTGCATATACACGAGAAAGCCAATCAAATCAGGAATCGTATGATTTCATTGAACGATTCAGTCAGTGGGTAACTGCGGATTTAATGACTGAAGTGAATGACGAAACGGTATATGACAAAGAATTGGCTGCATGTAAGCATGCCCACCATGTCGTTCATCAGGCAATCCTTGACTGGATGAACGAAAGAGCGGTCAACATTCAGCTTAGGACTGAACCATTAAAAAATGGAACAATCCGAATCGGGCTTGAACGAATTCGCCCGCTTTAAAGCCTAAAGCAAGAAACATAGTATTAACAACAAGAAAAAATAATGCAGAGGAGTTGGAAAGATGGTTTTAATAGGAGTTGTCATCGTTATTATTGGTTTTATTATCCGTTTAAATCCTTTATTAGTTGTTACACTGGCAGGCCTTGTTACAGGGCTTGTTGCCCATCAGTCCCTTTATTCGATTATTACGCAATTTGGTCAGGCGTTTACGACCAATCGCTATATGGCGGTCTTTATTGTGACGCTTCCGATTATCGGATTGCTGGAACGTAATGGTTTGCGTGAGCAAGCTGAACATGTTGTGTCCAAAATAAAAGCAGCAACGACAGGACGCATTTTGACAGTTTACTTTATTATTCGTGAAGTGGCTGCAGCCGTTGGTCTTACTTCGATTGGCGGTCATGCACAAATGGTTCGTCCGCTTGTTGCGCCAATGGCAGAAGGTGCTGCCGAGGCTAAATATGGAGAGGTTCCTGAAGAAGTAAGGGACAAAATCCGTGCCCATTCTGCTGCAGTAGACAATATCGGTGTCTTTTTCGGGGAAGATGTGTTTGTCGCCGTCGGTGCCATATTATTGATGCAAGGATTCTTCGAACAAAACCATATTCATTCAGATCCATTGAAGATGGCCTTATGGGCGATTCCAACCGCGATTGCCGCATTAATCGTCCATGCCATTCGGTTATATCTATTGGATCGCTCACTCGATCGCACTCTTGGTAACAAAGCAAGCAAAAATACTCCGAAGAAAAAGGAGGCGTAATCCATGTTTATTTCTCTTGAAGATGTTTATATTTTTCTAGGAATCATCACAATCGCAGGAAGTATTTATACCTTTTTGGACCGAAAAAATTCACGTCGTATCACATCAGGACTTTTCTATTGCCTATATGGGGTAACGCTGCTATTTGGAAAGGTCATTCCACCTTTTTATATGGGGCTTCTTGCAATCGTGCTTGTTCTAATTGCTGGCTTCGGCGGGTTAAAGATTGGCAGTTATAATGAGGCTAGTGTGGAAGAAAGACAGAATAACCGTAAACGCTTAGGAAATAAGCTCTTTATTCCTGCACTATTAATTCCAATTTTAACGGTGGCGGGATCAGTAGGCTTAAAAGGGGTCAAAATAGGCGGCACATTTGTGCTTGATCAAACGAGTCTGACCCTTGTATCGTTAGGGGCTGCTGCTTTCATTGCGCTCATTGTCGGCTTGGTGATGACTAAAAACAAACCTGGCACTGCTATTAAGGAGTCTAGGAGATTGATGGAATCGATTGGCTGGGCTGCTGTACTTCCGCAATTGCTGGCTACGTTAGGAACTGTGTTTACAACGGCTGGTGTGGGAACCGTTGTTTCAAAGCTGGTAGGCAATGTGATTCCAACCCATTCTCTTTTCTGGGTCGTGTTTGCATATTGTATTGGAATGGCCTTGTTTACCATGATTATGGGGAACGCCTTTGCCGCCTTCCCGGTCATGACAGCCGGAATTGCCGTACCTCTACTGATCAATCAGTTTGGTGTGAACGCCAACCATGTGGCAGCAATCGGAATGTTTGCCGGATATTGTGGAACCTTGATGACACCGATGGGTGCAAACTTTAATATTGTTCCTGCCGCCTTACTGGATTTAAAGGATAAATATCAAGTTATTAAGGTACAAGTTCCAACTGCACTGATTATTTTAGGAGTTAATACTCTGTTAATGTATTTATTCTCGCTATAATAAAATGAGATTGATTAAATAGAGGAGTAAGGGATGCAAAACAAAAATATAACAGTTGTGAAATCGATGGATGTGTTGAATCTTTTTTTACAACATTCGGAACTGTCATTAAATGAAATGGTCGACCTTTTGGAAGTGCCCAAAACATCTGTACATCGGATGGTCGGTTCGTTCGAAACGATGGGGTTTTTGCAAAAAAACAATGAGGGCAAATATTTGCTTGGACTGCAATTTTTACAGTTTGGCCAATTAGTTGCCGATCGATTGGATATCCGGCAGCTCGCCTTGCCCATCATGAAAGAACTTAGGGATACGGGAAAAGAGGCTGTTAACTTGATTATCAAGGATGGTAATGATGCCATCTATATCGAAAAATTGGACACGCCGCATCCTGTTCGGCTATATACAAAGGTTGGCCGAAGATCTCCGTTATATGCAGGGGCTTGTTCGAGAATTATTCTTGCCTTTTTAACTGAAGAAGAACAAGAACACTATTTACAAGAAACAGAACTGGCGGCAATCGCCAATGGGACGATTACGGATAAGGAGCGAATGAAGCAGGCTTTGGTGGAAGCAAGAAAATCTGGGTATACCATCAGTTATTCGGAATTGGAAAATGATACGGTTTCCATTGCGGCACCGATTTTTGATCATACCGGCTTTCTTGCAGCCGGACTCAGCATTGCTGGTCCTGATTCACGCTTTGGGGCCGATCGCCTACCGGAATTAATTGACTTAATCAAAAATGCTGCAAGGGAAATATCTTCCCGATTGGGCTACCGGGAAGGAAACCAATAATCCTGCAATCAACAAAGAAAGAGGGAGAAGGATGAAAAGGGTATTAGTTACTGGCTTTGATCCGTTTGGTGGTGAAACTGTCAATCCAGCGTTAGAAGCTGTTAAAGAACTGGCAGGAACCGTTACGGAAAAATATGAAATTTTAGTCTCTGAAATTCCTACGGTTTTCTATAAATCGCTTGATCATTTAGCAAGAACAATCGATGAGACAAAGCCTGACATCGTCATTTGTGTCGGGCAGGCGGGTGGCCGATCCGATATTACGGTCGAACGGGTGGCGATCAATGTCGATGACGCCCGCATTCCGGACAATGAAGGCAACCAGCCCCTCGGTACGGCGATCGTGGAGGATGGACCCGTTGGGTATTGGTCTACTTTACCGATCAAGGCAATGGTAAAAGAGATGAATGATAAAGGGATTCCTGCTTCCGTATCGCAAACAGCTGGAACGTTTGTGTGCAATCACTTGTTTTATGGGTTAATGCATCAGCTTGCATCATTAAATCATGCTATAATTGGAGGATTCATTCACATACCGTTCCTTCCTGAACAGGCGGTGAAATATCCGGGGCAGCCAAGTATGGCGTTAGAAACCATTGTAAATGGTTTAAAGGTAGCAATCGAGACAGCTGTAACTTTTGAAAAAGACATTGTTGCTCTTGGCGGTCAAATCAGCTAATAAATGAGGGGGATGCAAAACTCCTCTTTTTTTAGTTCATTCTATGTAACAGGACAAAGGAGGGGGATTGGATGGATTTCGACCCATTTTGTCCGCTTGGAGATTCGGGAATTGTTGTCACGTTGGGCGATGGTATTGACAGTAGGACACATGAAAAAGTAATGGCATTATTAGGTTATTTAGAGGAACATCCTTTTGAGGGGATGGTTGAAATTGTCCCCGGCTTTACGACGGTGGTTGTTTATTATGACCCCATCAGGTTGTTTCACTTAGGGGTTTCGTTTCCGTATGAATGGGTCCTTGGCAAATTGAAGGAGATGGTCTCGCAATTCGCGGGCAGGAAGGCAGGAGAAGCGAGAAGGGTAGAGATTCCTGTTTGCTATGGAGGAGATTTCGGCCCGGATTTGGTGGAAGTCGCCAGCCATAATGGTCTAACACCAGACGAAGTGATTCGCATTCATTCCGAGGCTGAATACCTTATCTATATGATCGGCTTTGCTCCCGGATTCCCATATTTAGGAGGCATGGACAAACGGATCAGTACACCCCGCCGTCGTTCGCCACGCTTAGCTATTCCTGAAGGGAGTGTGGGAATTGGCGGGGAACAGACAGGGATTTATCCCATTGAAAGTCCTGGCGGCTGGCAGCTAATCGGGAGAACTCCGTTGGCCTTATTTCAGCCAGATGAGAATCCGCCAAGCCTACTACGCGCCGGAGACATTGTTCGTTTCAGGCCGGTTACACAGGAAGAATACGTTGCATTGGGAGGGGCAGATTGATGAGTGTGGAAGTACTTCAATCAGGACTATGCACTACCGTACAAGATATGGGGAGATTCGGTCATCAACAGCATGGTGTCATCGTGAGCGGTGCGATGGACACACTTGCATTAAGGCTTGCTAACCGACTTGTCGGTAATCCTGAGAACGATGCTGCCCTGGAAATCACGCTTCTTGGACCGAAATTAAAGTTTCACGAAGACCAGCTGATTGCCATATGCGGCGGGGTATTCTCCCCAATGATTGATGGAAAACCGGTCCCTTCCTGGCGTCCCGTCTGGGTGAGTGGAGGAAGTGTCCTCGAGTTCGGTCAAGCGAAAAAAGGCTGTCGCGCCTATATTAGCTTTGCAGGCGGTATTGATGTGCCCCAAGTCCTTGGAAGCAGGAGCACGTATTTACGGGCAGAGATTGGCGGGTTTAAAGGGCGTCCACTAAAAAAAGGAGATTCCCTGCAAATGAACCAGCCTAATGACAACAGCATGCAGCTTATTGGTCTGCTAGCAAATAAACGTGACAGGTTCCCGTTTGTGGCTGCAGACTGGTACATTGGTGAAACCATGCTTCCTTCTTATGAAAAATCAATCGTTCGTGTCATTCGAGGACCGCAGTTCGATCAATTCTCACAAGAAAGCAGACGCGTCTTTTTTCAACAAGAATTCCAAATTAGTCCGCAATCTGATCGAATGGGCTACAGGTTATCCGGCTCCAGGCTGGAATTGGAGCAGCCGCTCGAACTCCTTTCTGAGGCTGTAACGGCAGGAACGATTCAGGTACCGTCTGATGGCCAGCCAATTATCCTCATGGCAGACAGGCAAACCACGGGTGGTTATCCAAAGCTGGGTTTCGTTGCTTCTGTTGATTTACCGATTTTAGCTCAGCGAAAACCTGGAACAACAATCAGATTTAAGGAAATTTCTTTGATGGAAGCACAGCAAGAGATGATGAAAGTAGAGGGAATGATTAAAACGTTCTCCCGTGGAATCGATTTGATCACCCGCCATGCGACTCGCTCGTGAATAGGAGACGCATTTTTGTATTTTGAGGCAGGCTTGGTGATTTTATTACTGTATCAAGGCAGGGGGAAATAAAGATGTTTGTTGATTTAAATTGTGATCTGGGTGAAAGTTTTGGTACTTACCAAAAAGGAAATGACAAGGAAATTTTAAATTATGTAACGTCCGCCAACATTGCTTGCGGTTTTCATGCCGGAGACCCCTCAACGATGAGAGAGACGGTTAAGATGGCATTAGAAAAAGGTGTTGCCCTTGGTGCTCATCCCGGACTGCCGGATTTAATAGGATTTGGCCGCAGGAACATGGATATTTCTCCACAGGAAGCTTATGATATCGTTCTCTACCAAATCGGAGCTCTCCATGCTTTTGCCCATGCAGAAGGGGGAAGCTTACGGCATGTTAAACCGCATGGAGCATTGTACAATATGGCAGCCAAAAATCCGGAGCTAGCGGTGGCGATTGCTGAAGCTGTTTTTAAGGCAGATCCAGGTTTAATCTTATTTGGCCTTGCAGGAAGTGAGCTGGTCAAAGCCGGAGAAAAACTGGGCCTGCCCACCGCCCATGAAGTATTTGCAGACAGAAGCTACCAATCAGATGGGACATTAACGCCGAGAAAACAAGCCAATGCCTTACTGACCAATGACGAAGAGTCTGTCCAACAGATTATCCGTATGGTAAAAGAAGGCGTTGTCCGCTCAGTGCAAGGGGATGACGTCAAAGTACAAGCAGATACGATTTGCATTCATGGGGATGGACTGCATGCCCTTGAATTTGCCCGCAATATTCGTTCAGCACTTGCAACAGAGGGTATTGAAGTTCGTGCCCGGCTATCCTCGATGTATGTCGAAGGTTGATCGTTATTATATGGTAATGTTGCTGAGTTAGAATTCTATATTAATAAGAACAAGTAGGTAATCATAGACAAATAAATAAATTAAAATGGGACCATTTTTCCGAAAATGGTCTTTTTTATTAGAATCATAAAGAATAATTGTATATTAAAAACACACAAGAAAAATGCCTCTAGATATTATATAATTATGTAAATGGTAAGAAACGTGGAGTTCCATGTACCTCCGTCTTCACCAATACGTAGGTGTTTAATTTCATTAATCTTTATACAAAAAAGGAGGTACCGCCTTGGTATCATCGAAAGACGTCGCAAAACACGCAGGCGTATCCCAAACTACTGTCTCTCGTGTATTAAATACGCCAGAATTTGTTAAAAAACCTACCCTTGATAAAGTGATGAAAGCAATTGACGAGTTGAACTATATACCTAATGCTCATGCGCGGTCACTTGTCCAAAATAAAACAAATACAATTGCTCTTTTATCCGGACCACTGCACAACCCATTTTTTGTTGATACAACTTCCGCGATTATAAATTATTCTAATGAAATGGGGTACCGGGTTAACGTACAGTACGTAAACGATCATAAATTACCTGAAGCATATGCGACTGCTTTTGAAAATAAAGTGGATGGTATCATTCTATCGTGTATTTTGATTGATGATCCAATATTCGAAAAGCTTAAACAAATGGATATTCCATTCATTACTTACAATCGAAAGCATAAAAAAAATGAAAACTTTGTTGAAATTGACAATTTTCAAGCTGGATATTTATCGGCACAACACATGATTGAGCTAGGTCATAAAACCATTGCATGGGTTGGCGGACCTTTGACAGTCAGTTCATTTAACAACCGATATTCTGGATTTCTTCAAGCAATCAAAGATTATAACCTACCATTGTCTGAACAATATATCTTCAATACTGATACTTCTAAACAAGAAATTTCAACTGCTTTTCATTGCCTAATGAAACTGAAGCATCGTCCTACCGCCATTTGTACTGGTGCGGATTCTTTGGCATTAAATTTATTAGACGATGCCATTAGTGAAGGTTTCAAAGTACCCGATGACCTAAGTATTATTGGGATTGATAACGTAGACATTAGTCAGCATGGATTGATCCAACTGACGACTGTAGGCAGTATCTCACAGCAAAATCTAGGACTCTTGGCAATCTCTGAATTAATTGAAATGATCGAAAATAAAAAAAATGATTGCATTAAAATAACTGAACCTGTTAAAATATTCAACAGAAGAACAACTAGAAAAATAGAAAATAAACAATAAGGTTTGTTTTTCTATTTTGCTTCAAAATGAATACGTAACCATTTTAAATGGTACATAACCTAATATTCTTTCAACTTTTCACTAAGAAGGTAAGGTTGAAAGAATGAATTTACTTTTCACAAAAATGGTTACGTATTCATAAGTGAGTATTACAAAAGGGGTGTTATTTTCACTGAGATTTGAAAGGGGTTACAACCAAAAGGGGGAAAAATGATTTATGAAATGGAAAAATCGTCGTCATGGGGATGAATCACCATTCATGCCAGCAGGGCCTTTTAAGATTAGGCTGCCTTTTATTCATTACCGGTTTGAATGGCCAGATTATGTTCAAGGTCTATTAATGTGTGCAGTTGACTTGGGGGCTATTACTCTATTAGGCCAACATTTGCACATGCCATTTGAGGTTGCTTTAGCTGTTGTTGTATTGAACGGGCTATTGTATTTATTTCACCATATACTGGGCGATCCTGTCATTCCGGGGTGGATTACACCGGCGGTTCCGCTGATTGTCTTGTTTGTTACTCAATTTCCTGAGGGTCCGGATCGGGTTTATGCTCTGATTGCGTTTCAGTTAACATTAGGAATTTTATCTATTATTCTAGGAATAACGGGCTTAGCCAGTAAAGTAGTTTATATGGTTCCAAATGCAATTAAAACAGGAATCATTCTTGGAGCGGGTATTGGAGCCATTACTTCTGTTTTTGGAGCAGGCGGCCAATTTGAAAAATTCCCGGTCACCATTTCGATTTGTATCGGATTTGCCTTTTACCTTACTTTTTCAAAGTCATTTGAACGCATTAGAAAAAATAATAAAGGATTTTTATTCACTCTATTAGGTAATCTTGGCATTCTTCCGGCCATTTTTCTCGCCGTTATTGTTGCCCCTCTATTTGGAGAAGCAAACTGGCCTGATATTCAATGGGGATTTAGTAAACCAGATTTTTCGACCCTGTTTGCGGAGTACACTGTTTTCGGATTAGGATTTCCAGCGGTAGCCTTTTTTCTAAAAGCAATCCCTGCCGTGCTGGCTACGTATCTGGTGGTATTCGGTGATGTTCTTAAAACGAAAGCATTGCTTTCTGAATCCGATGCAGTTAGAACCGATGAAAAAGTGGATTACAATCCAAACCGGGCCCATTTAATTTTTGGCGGCAGAAACACATTGATGAGTATCATTGGTCCTGATATTACCATGTGTGGTCCAATGTGGGCCGCGATGCAGGTGGTCGCCATTGAACGCTATAAAGAAGGAAAAAAAGCGATGAATTCCTTTTTTGGGGGAATTGGATCTTTCCGTTGGGGTACAAATACGGCCCTTTTATTATTGCCAATCGTCAGCTTAGTTCAGCCGATTCTAGGTGTAGCTTTAGCTTTGACATTGCTTGTCCAAGGTTATGTAAGTGTCCGGATTGGGATCATGCAGGCACGGAGTCAGCGTGATTTAGGAATAGCCGGAATTGTGGCTGCCCTCCTTGTCATCAAAGGTGCTGCATGGGCATTTGCAGTTGGAATCCTGCTTTGCTTCTTAATTTATGGTAAAGACTTCTTCAAAGGAGAAGTTGATGCTACATTCGTCAAAGATTCCTTGGATTCATCTAAAAATGAAGAAATGAAAGAGGTAAGTTAAATGAAAAAGCAATATTACGTAAACGGTGATTGGAAGACTGCAGAGAAATTTGCAGATCTCCACTCTCCATACTCTAAAGAAGTAATCGCTCAAATTCCACAAGCAACACGTGAGGAAGTAGACCAGGCAATTGACATCGCCTACAACACTAGAAAACAAATGGAAGAACTGACAGCCTATGAGCGTGCAGCGATTTTAGAGCATATTGCCCAACTATTCATTGAGAATCGACAAAAGGCCGCTGAAATTATCTCGTTAGAAGCAGCAAAGCCAATGAAATTCGCCTTAGGGGAAATCGATCGGACCATTGAAACCTATAAATTTGCAGCGGAAGAAGCTAAACGTTTAACAGGAGAAATGATTCCAATGGATGCAGCGAAAAACGGAGCCAATCGCTTCGGTTACACGATCGAGCAGCCACTTGGAGTCATTGGGGCGATCACACCATTTAACTTTCCGCAAAACCTGGTAGCACATAAAGTGGGACCTGCGATTGCAGCCGGTAATACAATCGTTCTTAAGCCTGCGTCACAAACACCACTTTCAGCCCTGTTTTTAGCTGAATTAATTGATCAAACGGCTTTGCCTAAAGGTGCCTTTAACGTGATTACGGGTAGTGGCAGAACCGTGGGTGATACATTGGTTACCAGTGACAAAGTAAAAATGATCACATTCACAGGCAGTCCTTCTGTAGGCATTGGGATCCGCAACAAGGCTGGTTTGAAAAAAGTCGCCCTAGAATTAGGCTCCAATGCAGGTTTAATTATCGATAAAAATGTTGATTTGTCCCAAATCGTTCCTAAATGTGTTGCTGGAGCTTTTTCAAACCAAGGTCAGGTTTGTATCTCATTGCAACGTACCTATGTAATGGATGAATTATTTGATGAATTTATTGAGCAATTTACAGCTGCTGCAAAGCAGTTAGTCATTGGCAGTCCGCTTGCAGAAACAACGGATATTTCCGCGATGATTAATCCTGATGAACAAGAAAGGGCGTTAAGCTGGGTACAAGAAGCTGCCCAGAACGGTGCAGAAATTGTGACAGGCGGCGTGATTGAAAATGGAGTCTTTTTGCCAACGATTTTAACGAATGTAGACTCTGCTCTGAAAGTATCCTGTCAGGAGGTTTTTGCGCCGATTGTAGTGGTAAATCGTATTTCATCTGTTGAAGAAGGCATTGCAGCCATTAATGACTCCAATTATGGACTGCAAGCAGGGATTTTCACAAATGATATTCAAACAGCATTCAAAGCTTCAAAAGAGTTTGAAGTTGGCGGTGTCATGATTAACGATATCCCGACTTACCGTGTTGACCAAATGCCGTACGGAGGCGTAAAAGAAAGCGGAACGGGTAAAGAAGGATTAAAATATGCAATCCATGAAATGACTGAAACGAAGCTTGTCGTTTGGAATCAAAATTAAGGAGTGACCAAGATTGTCTGAAAAAATTACTTTTACACCACTTAGTTATACTGGATGGGATTCGCTAGCACACCTTTTAGATGAAGTAAAACGCTTTGATGTGAAAAAGATTCTTGTCATAACCGACCCATTCCTAAAAGACATTGGATTGACAAATAAAGTTGTGGAACCGCTTGAAGAAGCAGGCTATGAAACAGAAATTTATACCGATGTTGTACCTGAGCCTCCATTGGCAATCGGTGAAAAATTGGTTGCCTACACTCGTGATCATCAATTCGACATGGTCATTGGAGTAGGTGGGGGAAGTGCGTTAGATTTAACGAAGCTCGCAGGAGTATTAGCTTCCCATGAAGGTAAAGTAGAAGACTATTTAAACTTAACTGGTACGAAAAAGATTACGAAAAAAGGTCTTCCTAAGATCTTAATTCCTACAACGTCAGGAACCGGTTCAGAAGTGACGAATATTTCCGTTTTATCACTAGTAACAACTAAGGATGTTGTAACGCATGACTACTTATTAGCTGATGTAGCTATTGTGGATCCTGCTTTAACGATTTCCTTACCTCCAAAAGTAACAGCAGCAACAGGCGTTGATGCACTTACACATGCGGTGGAAGCTTATATTTCTAAAAATGCGAGTGTGGTGTCTGATGCGTTAGCATTGCAAGCGATCCGCCTAATCAGCAACTCGATTCGTACAGCAGTATCGAACGGTCAAGACAAACAAGCTCGTACAGATATGAGCTACGGAAGTTACCTTGCAGGTCTTGCTTTCTTCAATGCCGGGGTTGCTGGTGTTCACGCATTAGCTTATCCTCTCGGGGGCCAATTCCACATTGCACACGGTGACTCAAATGCCGTATTGCTCCCATATGTATTTGGCTATATTCGCCAAAGTTGTGAAAAACGGATGAAAGATATCTACGATGCAATGGGCTTTAGTTCTGCAAATCTTTCACAAGAGGAAGCATCATATAGATGTGTAGCCGAATTAAAAAGATTAGTAGAAGATGTAAATATTCCATCTTCTTTAAAAGGATTTAAAATTGCTGAGGATGCACTTGAAAGTTTAACAAATGATGCGGTTGAGCAAAAACGTATTTTAGCTCGTAGTCCAATGAATTTATTAAAAGAAGATATCTATACCATTTATAAAGCTGCATTTGATGGCGTAGTTGTTGAAAAATCGAGAGATAGTAAGATTGCAGTCCATAACTGAAGATACTAAGGAGCATTCGAGCAGGGTATGAAGAGGTTCCTCAAACAGCAGTGCAATTTAATTTGCACTGCTGTTTTTTTTGTGAAAAAAATTGATGAATAGTACAACTTGTTTTCTCAAACAATATAGAAAAAAAAGGTGGTTATTATATTGTTTGACATGTATTTAATTTTGTCTGGTTTGGTTTTGTTAATATTGGTAGGAGGACTACTATATACACTAACAACTGGAAGATTTGTAACTGCAAGGCAAAGCGAGTTTGATGCCGAAATCAATGAAAAGACTCGAAGCCATCCTATTTTGCTAAATCCCGTTTTTCTTGCCTATGTTGTTGGAATTGGGCTTGTAATTTTATTCATTTTATATCATGCTTCTCGTATTTGAAAAGCTTTGGAAAAAAGGTGTAAAGCTCTCACACCTTTTTATTTAAAGCAGCTATATAGATAAATATTTATTTCATTCCGCTAATCAATAAATCTTAGCGGAATTTTTTTATTTTCAAAATAGTGCTGTTTCTCGGCTACCACTATCTCTAGTTCACAAAAAAGTCAAAAAAAATATTTTCCATTACCCTAACTATTTCCTTTCCTTCTATCTATATAAAGGATGAATGAATAAATAAGAGGTGACAGGATATGTGCGGTTGGGTGAAATTATATCGGGATGTGCTGGAGACTGAATTGTGGAAAGAAGTTGTTCCGTTTCGACTATTTTTGCTGTTGTTAATGCAGGCATTCCGGGAAGATGAAATGCGGGATTCCTTTAAAAAAAGGGCAATACATCAGGGCGTATTCGAAACTTGTAGAAGACCTTGGGTACCGGGAAGGCAGAGGAGAGAAGCTGTATTCAAAAAGTACCATTAAGCGGGCTGCTGATAAACTAGTCAAAAAAGGCTTGATCGCCAGAGAAGAATTAAGCATCGGAACTTTATTTACCGTGCTGCGGTATGAGGACATTCAACATGGCGGAAATATTGATTTTTTTTGCCCTCCCATTCGCGGAACGATGATGCAACAACCGGGAAACGTGCACGAAACGAATGTGCAACTAAATCAAGAAAGAGAGAATAAAGAGAAAGTAAAAAATGATGTTAATCAGGAAATTTCCCTCCAATCGGGAGGGAAATATGAATCGAGAAAGAATGCCATCACGGAACGGTTTATTACACTTCGAAACCGGGGCAGGCTCTTGTCTGCAAAGGACATAAATGCCTTGGAGAGAGTGGCTACGCATAATATTCCGTTAGAGAAGATTCTAGACTGGATGGATGAGACGTATTTCAATTACATAAAGAATACCCCAAATGGAACAATTAACAGCATGGTATATTACGAAACTGCAATAGTAACACGAATACATAAAAGTAAAGAGAAAAATCATAGTAAACCTGAAACGCTGCAGGAAAGAATCAAGCGCCTAGAAGAACAGGGACGAATTGGTAAGGGGTGCCAGTGATGGATCATATGGAGGCAAATCAAATCCTAGAAAAAATTGAATCTATCTATACCCAGTTTAGAATAAATGATGAAGCGATCATTCTATGGATAAAAACCCTAAGTGGAATGGATTACAACCGGGTACTGCAAAAACTGATGTCGTACATAGCAAAAAGCCCGTTCCCCCCCACCATTTCAGATATTGCTGCTTTTTGTGAAAAAAGAAATCCATTTGCCGTAAGATGAAACAATGGGAACAGGAAGGGAGTGAACGAATTGAACGGGACGAACAATATGCAGTCAGGAAACCTTTGCCAGAGTGGATATTATGCCGATGAACAAACGGAACTACTTCAGGCAGAAAATATGGTTTTGGGGGCGGTCTTTTTGGAGCCGGCCATCATACATGAACTTATTCTGGAACCAGAACATTTTTTCCAGAGAGGTAATCAGATCATTTTTAAAGCAATGTTGGAACTTCGACAGCAAGAGCGGATGATTGATATGATTACGATGCTGGATCAACTAGGTATTGGGAAAATCCAATCCATTGGAGGCATCAGTTACCTGTCCCGGCTGTCTGGTACATGTCCGTCGGCTGCTAATGTCGAAGAGTATCAAAGGATCATGCTGGAACATTATAAAAATCGAGAGTTGAAGCGGGTCGCAGCTAACTTTTTATATAATGGAAGTATGGAGGACGCGGAACGCTTCTACCAAACCTATATCAACATGCAAGAGCTCGGCCGGGTGCATAAGGATACGAAACAGGATACCATTTTGGATATTTACAATGAATTGTATGAAGACCATGGTGACCTTCAGGGAATCGATACGGGGTTTGTTTCGCTTAATCAAATGACAAGTGGGTGGAACAAAGGGGATTTAATTATACTGGCTGCCCGGCCTTCAGTAGGGAAAACGGCTTTTGCTTTGAACCTAGCCATGAATTGCTGTAAAAAAGGCGGTGTTGTTGACGTGTTTTCCCTTGAAATGCCTAACAAGCAGCTAGTTAAACGGATGTTAAGCAACCTAACGGGAATAGATAGCGCCAAATGGAGGAATTCTTACCGGCTTTTTACGGAGGAGGACCGTGCAAAAGCAACGACAGCGCTTGAGATTTATTACAAATGGAATTTCCAAATCGATGACCATGCCCAACAAACTGTTTCCAACATCCGTGCAAAGATCCAAAAGACAAGGCGGGAATTTCCAGACAGCGATTATCTTGTCGTGATCGACTACCTTCAGCTAATTTCTTTAACGGGGAAACATGACCGTCATGATTTGGCGATTGGCAGTATCACGTAGGAATTGAAACGGATTGCTAAACAATATCAGGTTCCGATAATACTATTATCCCAATTGTCAAGGGGAGTGGAACAAAGAATGGATAAACGCCCCCGGATGTCTGACCTCCGAGATTCTGGCAGCATCGAACAGGACGCAGACGTGATTATGCTCCTTTACAGAGATGAGTATTACAATAAAGAAAATGAAGAAAACAAGATTATTGAAATTGAGATTGCAAAGCAGCGAAATGGCCCGGTTGGAACGGTTAAGATGGTGTTTGAGAGGGAAGTCGGAGTGTTTGTTAATGTGAATATGACGACTTAAAATCGGTTGTAAAAAGGAGAGTGAAAGATCACTCTCCTTAAAGTCTATTGTTATTAATTAAGTTACACGCTTTATTAATTTATTTACCAGTTAACACAGCCTTCTTCAACTTCAAGTCGAATCGGTCAGCATTCATTACTTTCACCCATGCTGCGATAAAGTCGCGCACAAACTTCTCTTTGTTATCGTCCTGAGCATAGACTTCTACAATGCCCCGAAGAACAGAGTTGGAACCGAACACGAGGTCTACTCTCGTTGCTGTCCGTAATACTTTACCTGTCTTGCGGTCACGTCCTTCATATACGCCTCCCTCTACAGGAGTCCAAGCTACTCCCATATCGAGCAAGTTAACAAAGAAGTCGTTAGTAAGTGTGCCAACACGATTAGTGAAAACTCCGTGTTTAGTACCTCGGTAGTTAGTACCTAAAACACGCATACCGCCAATAAGTACTGTCATTTCTGGTGCAGTAAGGTTTAAGAGTTGGCTCTTGTCTACCAGGAGCTCTTCTGGACTTACACTGAACTGCTGCTTCTGGTAGTTACGGAACCCATCAGCAACAGGCTCCAATACTTCAAAGTTTTCCGCGTCCGTTTGTTTTTGTGTTGCATCGCCGCGTCCAGGAGCAAAAGGAACCGTTACATCAAAGCCCGCATTTCGTGCAGCCTTTTCTACCGCAGCACTTCCACCTAGGACAATCAAATCGGCAAGACTGACTTTCTTATCTAAAGTACTTTGAATGTCTTCGAGTACATGAAGTACTTTGGCAAGCAGCTCCGGCTGATTCACTTCCCAATCCTTCTGTGGAGCAAGACGTATGCGGGCACCATTAGCACCTCCTCGCTTATCCGATCCGCGGAAGGTACTGGCGGATGCCCAAGCAGTGGTGACCAATTCGCTTACTGTAAGTCCTGAGTTCAGGATTTTTTCTTTCAGCGCTGCTACTTCTGAATCGGATAATTCATAATCAACAGTTGGTACAGGATCTTGCCAGGTCAAATCTTCTTCAGGAACCTCTGGACCAAGATATCTTGCTTTAGGGCCCATGTCACGGTGAGTAAGTTTGAACCAGGCACGGGCAAACACTTCGGCAAATTCTTCTGGATTTTCATGGAATCGGCGGGCAATCTTTTCGTATACCGGATCATGACGCAATGCCATATCGGCGGTGGTCATCATCGTAGGTACTTTAAGGGATGGATCTTCTGCATCGGGTGCAAGATGTTCCTCTGCAGGGTCTACCACAAGCCACTGCCATGCACCTGCAGGACTCTTTGTAAGCCACCATTCATAGCCAAACAAAAGATCAAAGTAACCATTATCCCACTGGGTCGGATTAGCAGTCCAAGCACCTTCAATACCGCTGGTAATGGTATCACGGCCTTTACCACTGCCGTTTGTGCTTAACCAGCCTAAGCCTTGCGCTTCAATCGGAGCCGCTTCCGGCTCTGGACCTACAAGGGCTGCATCCCCTGCACCGTGCGCCTTACCAAAAGTATGGCCGCCGGCTATTAGTGCCACTGTTTCTTCATCGTTCATTCCCATACGTGCGAAGGTTTCGCGAATGTCACGAGCGCTTGCAAGGGGATCTGGTTTGCCATTTGGACCTTCGGGGTTCACATAGATAAGCCCCATTTGTACGGCAGCAAGTGGGTTTTCCAGATCACGATCTCCTGAGTAACGATTATCACCCAGCCATTCTGTTTCAGTACCCCAGTAAATATCTTCTTCTGGATGCCAAATGTCAGCGCGTCCTGCTCCAAAACCAAATGTCTTGCCACCCATGGATTCAATCGCAACATTACCTGTTAGAACAAACAAATCAGCCCATGATATCTTGTTTCCATACTTTTGCTTAATTGGCCATAGCAGTCGACGGGCCTTATCAAGGTTGCCGTTATCCGGCCAACTGTTAAGAGGAGCAAAACGTTGGTTACCCGTTCCAGCACCACCGCGGCCATCGCCTGTCCGATATGTACCCGCAGCGTGCCAAGCCATACGGATAAAGAATGGTCCATAATGGCCATAGTCAGCAGGCCACCAATCTTGACTGTCTGTCATGAGCTCTTGGAGATCTTGCTTAAGCGCATTATAGTCTAACTTTTTAAATTCCTCTGCATAATCAAATTCTTCTCCCATAGGGTTCGATTTTCTGTCATGCTGATGGAGAATGTTTAAGTTTAACTGATTTGGCCACCAATCTCGGTTTGACGTACCACTAGATTTTGTACTAGTAGCGCTGCCGTGAAACGGGCACTTTCCAATGTTACCATTTTCTTGCATTCGTTTTACTCCTCCCTCATTGTATAAATTTAGTAGAGAAAAATTTTCCTCTAGAACTCCCAAACTGGAAAAATATCCCCCAAATATAATTTTATTAAACTATTGTTTATTTTGAAAGAAATATCTTCCTGTGAGAATAATATATGATTGCAAATGAGGGAAAAATGTCATTTCTTTTCAACTACTGGTGCAGGCTTTCAATTCATGATTAAAATAGGAATGTCCCGGTAAAATGATTTGCAACTCTTTTAACAAGGAGCAAGATGAAAGAAAGGGAACCGACATCCTGCAAGAATCCAAAAGAAAAGGCAGGAATTTCCAGACAAAGAATATCTTGTCGTGATCGATTAACTTCAGCTAATTTGCATAACGGGGAAACATTAACGTCATGATTTGGCGATTTCAAGTATCACAGACAATCATGGAACCTAATATAGGGTAAGCCGTTTTTGTTTACCATCTTACGATAATTCCTTGCCTTTTCGGTTGTTTGAATTGGTTTACCGTTTTTTTGGTGCAAATACTAAAACAAGATCATTATAATCAGAGCCAAATAATAATTTATTTTGTAATAGCTAACCAGCCTTTGAATTAAAAAATGGGAAAGCAATCACTTGACAGAGCATATCGAATTAAATACAATATTTCTAGAAATACTGAAATAAGGATTGCTGAAAGGAGGTTTTGATCGGTGAATGATGATATTGCAGTAAAAGTCTATAAGGCACTAGGTGAATCGACTCGTTTACAAATCGTAAAATTACTTGCAGGGCAATCAGAGTTAGCTTGCTCGGAAATGGCAAATCAATTAAAAGTGCCTGCCAATTCAACATTGACACATCATTTAAAGCCATTACTCGATTGCGGATTATTAGCCGTTCGCAGAGAGGGAACCTTCAGATATTACAGTTTACAACGAGAAGTCCTTGCACAATACGCTCCCGCTTTACTTTAATGTTAAAGCGGATTAATTTTTAAATTAATTTCAGTATTTATAGAAATACCGAATAAATGAACGGGGGGGAAAAAATATGGCTCAAATTATCAAAGAAACAAATTCGTGGGGAAATTTAAAAAATGGTTTAATGTTAAGAAGCATCTTTATACATTAATTTAAAGCATTAGAATAGAAAGAAGCTTAAATAGCTTCTTTCATTTTTGTTATCTATTTCAGTGTTTATGGAAATATAGTAATTAATTATGATAATGAGGAGGAATTTTGACATGTCAAATACAGCTAAGATTTATATTTTAGCATTAATAAGTTTTTTAGTTGGTACATCACAATACATCATCTCAGGTATTTTGGATAAAATGGCAGATGCTCTAGGAGTGTCAATTGCAGCGGCTGGTCAATTAATTACGGTCTTTTCATTAGCCTATGCCATCGGTACACCTATATTAATGGTATTAACGGCTAAAATGGAAAGACGTAAACTACTGATTTATACGTTATTTGTTTTTATTGTAGGAAATTTACTTTCAGTGATTGTTCCAGGGTATGGATTATTTTTAATTGCCCGCATTATTATGGCTTTAAGTACAGGTGTAGCGGTCGTTACAGTTTTAAGTATCGCAGCAAAGATTGCACCTGCTAATAAAAAGGCAAGTTCAATTGCAACAGTTGTAATGGGATTTACCGCATCATTAATCATTGGTGTTCCTATTGGACGTTTCATTACATCTACGTATGGCTGGAAATTTGTATTTATTGGTATCGCATTATTAGTTTTACTTGTCATTTTTATTGTTTTAAATACAATACCAAAAATGAATGGTGATGCTTCAATCCCTTTAACCAGACAAATTGCTATGTTCAAAAAACCAAAAATTGCTTTGGCATTATCAATCACCTTTTTTTTAATGACAGGGTACGGGATTATTTTTACTTATTTATCTCCATTCCTTGTAAATTCTGTAGGTATGAGTGAGCATCTTTTAAGCATTACTTTACTTGTTCTTGGAGTTGCGAGCTTATTTGGTTCTAAACTAGGCGGATTAAGTGCAGATAAAAGAGGCGTAATTTTTACATTAAAAAGAGGGTTACTTGTAAACGTAACATCTTTAGTCGTGCTGTCATTCATATCACATTCAATTATTGCAGTATTTATTATATTGACAGTCTGGTCATTTGCAGGCTGGTCATCAGGTGCAACTCAGCAATATAATTTAGCAACGATATCACCTGAATCCTCAGATGTGTTACTAGGTCTAAACCAATCGATGATGCAATTAGGTTTTGCGGTTGGGGCAGGTTTAGGTGGAGTAATTGTGGGGCAAATATCATTATCTTCCATTACATGGTTCAGTTCGTTAAGTATCGTGTTTGCAAGTATTACAACATTTGGTTTATCACGTTTTTTAAATAATAAAAAGGAAGTCAATCAAGATTTTGGGGAACAACTCCGAGCTTGATCAAATTGTCGCTTTTTACCCTAAACTATGGGAAAAAGTTATATCATGGTAGTAAATCAATTCTAGTCAAAAAAGAGGGGAATATTCTCCTCTTTTTATATAGGTAATGAGTTTACGCAGAGATTAACGATTTTTATTCTTGAACGTTTATATCCTTTCTACTTGTATAGTTTAAATTTGAAAACTACAAATATAAGTTAAAAAAAAAAATTGTGGGTGAATTTTACCTATTAATTTAAATTTAATATTAAATTTTTATTAAAGGTTCTTCAAAATCAAAAAATTCAACGAAATATTTCTGGGTTTTTGATCTGTTGACAGAGAGATTCTAAATAGTAAAATAACTATTATTTAAGTTTTGTCTGATAATATTAATAATTAATCTCAATTTATTAGATAGAAATTGAATGGTGAATTTTGAAAGGGGATACATAATTTTGAACTCAAAATATCTAGATTTACTTGTCCAAAAATATGATTGTGAAGAAAAAGTAGTAACTGAAATTATTAATCTGGAAGCCATTCTAAATTTACCAAAGGGGACAGAACATTTCGTCAGTGATTTACATGGGGAGTACCAAGCTTTTCAACATGTGTTAAGAAATGGTTCAGGGAATGTAAAAGAGAAAATCAGGGACTTGTTTCAAGATGTTTTATTTGAAAAAGAAATTAATGAATTTGCGACATTAGTTTATTATCCTGAAGAAAAATTAAAATTAATGAAAAATCATTTTGCCAATGAACAAGAATTAAACCAATGGTATATAGTAATCATCGAGCGGATGATAAGGCTTATTTCTAAAGCTTCCTCCAAATATACACGTTCGAAATTACGAAAAGCATTGCCGAGTCAGTTTGTCTTTATAATAGAAGAGCTGCTATACAAAACGAATCAATCTACAAATAAGGAGCGATATTATACAGAAATTGTCCAGCAGATCATCTCCTTAGGTCAGGCTGATAAACTCATAACAGGGCTTGCGTATACAACTCAGAGATTGGTTGTCGATCATCTTCATGTAGTTGGGGATATTTATGATCGTGGACCCGAACCTGATAAAATCATGGATACTCTGATTAATTATCATTCCGTTGATATTCAGTGGGGAAATCATGATGTACTATGGCTAGGAGCTTTTGCTGGTTCAATGGTTTGTCTCGCTAATATCATTCGTATCTGCGCAAGATACGACAATCTGGATATTATTGAAGATATATATGGAATCAATCTCAGACCCCTGCTGAATCTTGCGGAGAAATACTATGAGGACAATCCAGCTTTCAGACCTAAGGTACATTCAGATAAGAAACAATCTGAACATGAAAAATTACAAATAACAAAAATTCATCAAGCAATTGCGATGATTCAGTTCAAACTCGAAATGCCTATTATAAAGAGACGCCCGTATTTTAATATGTCAGAAAGGCTTTTGCTTGAGAAAATTGATTATGACAAGAACGAAATAACGATTTATGGGAAAACCTACCCTCTAAAAAATATTTGCTTTGCAACGGTAAATCCAGAGCAGCCGGATCAATTATTAGAAGAAGAAAAGCAGGTTATAGAAAGATTATTATTTTCAGTCCAGCATTCAGAAAAGCTGGCTAGACATATGAATTTCCTTATGAAGAGAGGGAGTCTGTATTTAAAATATAACGGCAACCTATTAATACATGGCTGTATTCCTTTAGATGAAAAAGGGGATATGGAAAAAATGGTTATTGAAAATAAAACTTATTCAGGTCGTGATTTACTTGATGTTTTTGAACATTATTTACGGCATGCTTTTGCACATCCCGAAGAGACAGATGATCTTGCGACAGATATGGTCTGGTATTTATGGACAGGAGAATATTCATCACTCTTTGGTAAAAGAGAAATGACAACTTTTGAGAGGTACTTTATTAAGGACAAGGCAACCCATAGAGAGAGAAAGAACCCATACTACCATTTACGTGAAAATGAAGAAATTTGCCGCAAAATCCTAACAGAATTTGATTTGAATCCTGACCAGGGTCATATTATAAATGGCCATACACCTGTTAAAGAAATTGAGGGAGAAAATCCAATTAAAGCAAATGGTAGGATGATCGTGATTGATGGAGGTTTCTCCAAAGCTTATCAATCAACAACAGGTATAGCAGGATATACGTTACTGTATAATTCCTACGGTATGCAATTGGTCGCCCATAAGCATTTTAATTCAAAAGAAGAAGTTCTGCTTAACGGGACAGATGTTTTATCCATAAAAAGATTGGTGGATAAAGAATTAAAGAGAAAAAAGGTTAAAGAAACGAATGTTGGAGAGAAATTATTACAGGAAATCTCTATTTTAAATAGTCTGAGAGAATATCGCTATATGAATTGACACCATCAATTAGGATTGTTTGATAAATTGGGGAGAGGGGCCTATTTCTATTGGAGTCTTCTCTCCTTATTTAGGTTGTTCTGTGAACTGGAAAAGGTTTCAAAAAATCACGGAAATTGTTCCATTTCATGCGACACGAATTCGAGTTTTGAAAGAATCGTTTAATTTAAATCTAAAATGTCATTATTGATATCAATTATTATCGTTCATTTATTGGTAATTAATGTTTATCTTTTTTCTCATCTTTTCGGTATTTCATTTGGTCCCATTTGGCTGCCAATGTTGTCATTGATTCCGGGATTCTTCAATGGATTTGTTATTCGTTTATAGGACCCGTTTATAATTTTCCTCAGTGATCTTATGAATGTTTTTATAAACAAAAATGTTGAACCAAATAATAAGATGTGATATAGTCGTTTTATCAAAAATGACTAAAATACTAAAACGGTCAACAAGTAGTGGATATTTTTTTAGAATCAAATGACCAAATGAGAGTATTAGTCATTTTAGGCAAAAAAACATATTTTAGGGGTGAACAACATGAAAGCTTTTGCAAATATGAAAAGCGAATTTCTGAAAATTATTCGTACGCGCACATTGCTTATCGCCATTATCGGTGTGATGATAATTCCTGTGCTATACAGCGCAACCTATTTGTGGGCATTTTGGGATCCATATGCCCATTTAGACAGAATGCCAGTGGCGATTGTCAATAATGACAATGGCGCCAGATACAATGGAGAGCAGTTGACCATTGGCAAGGATTTAGTTGATAACTTGAAAGAGAAGAAAACATTTAATTGGGACTTTGTCAGTGAAAGTAAAGCAAAGCATGGCTTGAAGAATCAAGATTATTATTTAATGATTGAAATTCCTGAAGATTTTTCAAAAAATGCAACGACGTTACAAAGCACCAATCCTCAGAAATTAAATCTGGTCTATACCGTAAATGAAGGCAATAACTATCTATCATCGAAAATAGGCGATTCAGCCATTGAAAAAATTAAGGAAGAAGTGGCGGCCTCGGTTACGAAGACATATGCGGAATCCATGTTTGATAGTTTAAAGGATGTAGCTGATGGGGTGAAAAAAGCAAGTGACGGTGCAGGTGAACTTTATAACGGAATCGCCGAAGCCAAAGATGGTACCGGCAGCCTAGCAGAAGGAATTGCCACTGCTGACAGCGGTGCAGAAAAGTTAGCAAATGGCGCTAAATCAGTTGATTCTGGCGCCAAGACAATCAAGCAAAAACTTGAAACATTGGCAGCTAAATCGGTTGCTTTTTCTGATGGGGTAGTATCTGCTTCAAACGGTTCAGAGCAGGTTCATAACGGATTACAGCAATTTAATACTGTCCTGACTCAAATGAAAGACGGGAACACTAAGCTGTTAGCAGGTGCAAACCAAGCTGAAGCTGGCACAAAGCAATTGTCTGATGGCTTAGCGTCAGCTGAAGGAAGTCTGCCTGAACTAGAGAAAGGTTCAAAACAGCTTGCGGAAGGTTCTTCTCAACTGTCCACTTCCTTAGAACAATGGGGAGCAGGAGCAGTTAAAGCAAAGTCCGGTGCTGATTCGGTAAACCTTGGGCTGAAGCAATTGCTTGACCAAGTAACTGCCATGTCAGATAGTACGATTGATCCTGCCGAGAAGGAAAAATTGATTAATAGCTTGAACCAATTATCGGAAGGAAACCAGCAGGTCGTTTCTGGTGTAGGTGACTTGGCAAAGAGCGCCGGGCAAATAGAGCAAGGCTCTGATTCATTAGCAGATGGTGCAGATCAGTTAAACGAAGGACAGCAGAGATTGGCTAAGGGCATCAATCAATTATCAGGCGGGGCGAAACAGCTAGTAAATGGCCAAGGTCAGATAACTCAAGGTCTTGCCCAGTTTGGTGCGAATTTAGATGAAGCACAAAAAGGATTTAGTCAAATTGAAAGTGGCTCTAGCAGCCTTACAACCGGGTTAGGGCAATTGGCATCCAGCTCTGTTCTTATGAAAGATGGAACGGATAAGCTGGCACAGGGAGCGGCACAATTAACCACAGGTACCACTTCCCTTTATATGAGTGAAACAGACTTAAAGAACGGAATGACCAGCCTTGCAAGTGGTTCGACAGATTTAAAGGACGGAATGGCTAAACTTACAGATAGCTCAAAGGAATTGAGCAATCAATTAAGTGACGGGGCAAAAGATGCCAGTGATGTAAAGGCCAACAACAGCGTATATGATATGTTTGCAAAGCCAGTCAATGTTAAAGATTACAAAATGAATCAAGTTCCAAACTACGGAAGCGGATTGGCGCCTTATTTCTTGGCATTAAGTCTATTCGTTGGTGCTCTAATGCTTTCCGTTATTTTTCCAATGTTTAATCCAGCCACTGAACCGAAGAGCGGAATTAGCTGGTTTCTCGGAAAAGCCGGCGTTATTTTAGCAGTAGGAATTGCTCAGGCATTAATCGCGGATGCGGTGCTGCTCATGGGACTGGGGCTCGAAGTGAAGAGTGTTCCTTACTTTATTATGTTTAGTATCTTTACTAGCTGGACATTCATGGCCATTATTCATTTCCTTGTGGCAGTTCTTGATAATCCTGGACGCTTTATTGCTGTTATTATCTTGATCTTGCAATTAACATCCAGTGCAGGAACGTTCCCGATAGAACTTAGTCCGAAATTCCTGCAAACGATCAATCATTACTTACCGATGAGCTATTCGGTTTCTGGTTTTAGGGCGATTATTTCAACTGGAGACTTCGGTTTTATGTGGGAGAACATTGCGCATATTGCTATTTTCCTTGCATTATTCCTGGCTGCTACATTAACATTTTTTATAGCGAAATTTAAACGGCAGCAAGGGCATCTGTATTTACAGGAACAATAACTTTCATTTTTGAGGCAGGACCATTGTGGGTCCGCCTCTTTTTTATAGGTAATATATATTTGTTATTTAAATGACAAATCTTAACAAAATAAAAAGACACAAAAAGAGAAACTCGTGAACTTTTATGTTCACGAGTTTTAATGCTAATATCTTATTCAGCTGATTTTTGCTTTGGCACGAGAAGCATCGAGCTTCTTATTGATGTCTACGACGTCTTTATCTGAAAGTGGGTAAAGAGCCATAACAATCATCGAAACGATTGCAAGAGCTGCTGGAATCCAGATAGCTGTGATATTGATACCGGAAAGAGCACTAGCTGTTTGTTTTGCTGCATTTCCATCGAATCCGTATGCCGCAAGGAACCAAAGCGGAATAGCACCACCAAGAGTAAAGCCAATCTTGAAGAAGAGACCCATGATTGCGTTGATGATAGCAGCGTTACGTTTGCCAGACTTCATTTCACCATAAGAGACAACTTCAGGAACAAGTGCCCACATGAAACCAGTTGCAGAAGTAAGACCCCATTGCTTGATGAAAGTTGACACATAAGCAAGGAAAAGTGAATCGTGCATGCCATCTAACGACCATACCCAAGTAAGGATTTCACCAACAACAAACATCCCTAGGAAGAAATGGAAGAAACCCTTTTTACCAAAGATTTTCCTCAATTTTGGCCAAAAGACTGGGAAAGCGATACCAGGGATAGAGGCGATGAGACCTACTGCACCCATCCAGTCTGAGTGGTTGACCGTGTATTGGTTAAAGAATCCATTCACTGTGTTCATGAAGAACATGAAGGTGAATGCAAGCATAAAGAAGAAACCAAGAATAACGAGTGGTTTGTTGTTCTTCAATTCAAGGAACAAGTCGGTTGCTTTCACTTCTGCAGATTGTTTCGCAGTTGCGACAACGCGTTCTTTTGTGAGACGGTAGCAGAAGAACAAAGCTACAGCGCCAAGTATCATGTAAACCATGTAAACCCCAAACCAAGCGTGACTTGCAGATGCATCTGTATAAGTACCCATGTTGAGCTTAAGACCAAAGAAACCTGTGTCTTTTGGTGAACGGTCTAATGGGGCTGCCAATTGGACAAACATTGGAAACAATGTGTAAACCAAGAGGTTAGCAATGTTAGCCAGCATCATACGAGTAGTTGTGATTTTATCTACGGATTCAGGGTCACGTGTGAGTGATGCATTCAGTGAACCGTAAGGAATGTTAACCACGGAATAAACCAAGTCGAGCAGGAAGTAAGTGATAAAGGCGATTGGCACTGATCCACGAATGGCTGGAATTGGAACAAAGAGCATCGCTGCTAAGATAATCATTGGAATACCTGCAATCAAAAGCCAAGGACGATATTTACCGTTCTTGAATGTATGTTTATCGACGTAGGTACCAACCATCGGATCCCAGAATACGTTGACGATTCGGACAAACAAGAAGATGAATCCAGCTGCTGCTGTACCAATGGCATTAACGGTAGTAAGATAGAGAGCCAAAAATCCTCCGACTGTACCAAATACGAGGTTTTGGGCAAAGTCCCCAAGACCGTAACCGATACGTTCAGAAAGGCTGAGCTTATGATACTCATTTTGTTGAATGTTTTGTGTGTTTTCATTCATTAGTTGAACTGTTGATTCCCTTAAAGCCATATCACAGATCTCCTTTTCAGTTAAATTTCAAATCGATTTATCCGCTTACATTTTAGACATTGGTAAAATCGTCTATTTGAAAAAATGAGCCTCTCGATTTTTTATGAACAAAAAATTAAGGGTAACCGCTTTCAGCGATGGTAAAAAAATAGAAACCCTTTAAGCCAACCCATAAAAGTAGGTAAATACTTAATAAAGTGTATTAGTGCATTCATTACCTAACTAAAAATATTCCCATATAAGGAATCTCTTATTGGTTGAAAAATAATCATTTGCTCACTTAGGTTGTTTTCATAAATAAACTAACAATTAGTTTTAAACCAAATTTAATATATCCTATACAAACTTAAAATCATGAAAACTGTAAATATAGTGCGTTTAAAGCTATTTCACCTCTTTAACTAGTAAATTAAAATTTGAAATCGTCTACATTTTATCGTTTAAAAATCAAAAGCATTCACCAAACTTAGTTTGTTGATAGGATAAACTAAGTTGTGATTTAATGCTAACACATATTTTAAAAATGAACAATATATAATTTTACGAATTTTTGCGATATAATAAAAAACAATTAAATAAAGGAATAGGTAATTGGTTCGAATCGATAAATAAATAATGAGAGGAGGAGAGAGAATAAGTGGAATTAGTGGATCGAAACGATGTTAAATTGCATAGCCAAAAAGTTATTCTGAGTACAATTATTAAAAACTACCCCATCTCTAGGGCAAAACTCTCGGAATTAACGAACCTGAACAAAGCAACCGTTTCTTTGCAAACGCATTCATTAATCAAAAAACATCTCGTATCCGAAATTGGGATGGGAGTATCGAGCGGGGGCCGAAAACCTATATTGCTAGTTTTTAATAAGAATGTTGGATATGCTATAGGAGTTGAACTTGCGGCGAATTACATTTTAACAATTTTAATTGATTTAGAGGGGAATAAGTTTTTTTCGGACTATTTTGAATTTGTAAGCGAGTCAATGGAAGCGCTTAAATCAATTTTAATTGAAAGAATTAGGCTGGTTGCTAATCACGCACCGGAATCTCCGTATGGCATTATTGGAATCGGGGTTGGGGTTCACGGATTTGTTAATGAGAATCAAACGGTAGTATTTACTCCCCACTCAAATTGGGACAAAGTTGACATAAAAAATTTGCTGGAAGATCATTTTACCTTTCCTGTATTCATTGATAATGAAGCAAATGCCGGTGCATTTGGCGAGAAATTATATGGTGAAATCAAGAATTCTGATAATAGCATTTATGTAAGTGTTGGAACTGGCATTGGTCTCGGGATTATTGTAAATAACAAGCTTTACCGCGGATCTGATGGAGTTTCAGGCGAAATGGGACATATGAGTATTGAATTCAATGGAAAAAAATGCGGATGCGGAAACCAAGGATGTTGGGAGCTGTATGCATCTGAAAGTGCATTTTTCAAGAATCTTTCCAAGATAAAAAATGGAGCGGAAATGACACTCGAAAAGGCCAATAAGATGATTCTGGAAAACGATGCGGATATATTGATGGAAATAGAAAAATTGGGTCATTTATTAGGAATTGGTTTAACAAATATGATCAATACTTTCAACCCAGACGTGATTATCTTGAGAAGCAACTTGATTGAGGCTAATCCAATCATTTTAAAATCAATTAAAAAGGCGGTTTCAAAAAGGGTATCAAGGTATATACCGCTAAAAAATGAGATTTTAATTTCCAAACTCAATAGAAATGCTGCCGCCCTCGGAGCTGCTTCGTTTATGATAAAAAAATTCCTTTTGGATTCCAAGACTTTCAATTAATGAAAGATGGATTTGAGACCTTCACTTTCAGGCAATAGTGTTAGAACAAAAGACCTTGGAGGATATTAAGCCTTTTCAAGGCCTTTTTTATCCTCAAACTGATATTCAAGAAATGGCGCCCCTGCCTTTCTACAAAAGTAGGTGAAATGCGATTTTTGTACTTTTTGTCTCTGGTATGGGGCAGTAATTTGTTTCTAAGAAGAACCTAAAAAAGCCCTTCTTGTAGGGCTTTTTTGGGTTGATCCCTGTTTTAAGGTCAATGTTTATGCTTGAAAAAGGTCTATAGCAGCTGCCTTCTAGATTATGCATCTGTTTAAATAAGTGGTCTTTTTTCTTGCTTAATGCAGTTTCTTGTAATAAATGTTAGAGATTGCGCTTTTGTTTTTCGCAGGAGCCCTAACACCTTTTAGAATTAATCATATTTTGTATTGAATAGATGTAAAGGAGGTTATTAAATGGACGGTGTAGGAGCTGGTGGAGGTTTCGCATTAATCGTTGTATTGTTTATCCTTCTTATTATTATAGGAGCGTCCTTTATGGGCGGAGGATACGGCGGTTTTTATTAATTAAATAATAATCATTTAAAGGAGGGGATATATATGTTCGGATATGGAGGTTTTGGCGGTTGTGGCTGTGGCGGCTTCGGTTACGGGGGCGGCTTTGGTTATGGCGGAGGTTTTGCCTTAATTGTTGTCTTGTTTATTTTATTAATTATCATTGGAGCAACTGTCTTTTATTAAAGGGTGCATCCAAACTTATTTTTTTCAAATAAAAAAGCCCTTGATTTGGACTTAACCCCGTCAAGTAGACAGCTCTAAAAAGACTATGCAGCCATCGTGATCCGATATTCAACTGGAGCACGATGGTTTAGTCGTT